>NZ_JACHHK010000003.1 GCF_014202755.1 Catenisphaera adipataccumulans | reverse complement strand
GCCGTTGTCGGCGCCGGTCCGTCCGGACTGACCGCGGCCGGCGATCTGGCCAAGAAAGGCTATGAGGTCACGATCTTTGAAGCGCTGCACGAAGCCGGCGGTGTATTAATGTACGGCATTCCGCAGTTCCGTCTGCCGAAAGAGATCGTACAGAATGAAATTAATCATCTGAAAGAGATGGGCGTCAAGATCATCACGAACTTCGTGGTCGGACGCACCGATTCGATCGATGCGATCATGGATGAAGGGTATGAAGCCGTGTTCATCGGTCCCGGAGCCGGTCTGCCGCGCTTCATGAACCTGCCGGGCGAGAACCTGAAAGGTGTGTTCTCCGTGAATGAGTTCCTGACCCGGATCAATCTGATGAAAGCGTATAAAGAAGGATCGGATACACCGATCTACCATCCGAAGAAATGCGTCGTAGTGGGCGGCGGCAACGTTGCCATGGATGCGGCCCGCTGTGCGCGAAGACTGGGCGCAGAGGTGCATATCGTGTACCGCCGGAGCATGGAAGAACTGCCGGCCCGGAAAGAAGAAGTCGAACATGCCAAGGAGGAAGGCATCGTCTTTGACCTGCTGAATAACCCGGTAGAAGTGATCGGGGATGAGAACGGCTGGGTCAAACAGGTCAAGTGCATCCGGATGGAACTGGGCGAACCGGATGAATCCGGCCGTCGGCGTCCGATGCCGATCGAAGGCAGTGAATTCGTGATCGATGCCGACTGCATGATCATGGCCATCGGAACGAGCCCGAACCCGCTGATCCGTTCCACGACGGAAGGACTGGAGACCAACCGGCGCGGCTGCCTGGTCGTGGATGAAAACGAACAGACGACAAGAGAAGGCATCTATGCCGGCGGGGATGCGGTCACCGGTGCAGCCACGGTCATCAGTGCCATGGGCGCCGGCAAAAAAGCCGCTGCTTCGATCCATAAATATATATGTAAAAAAAGCAGATGACATCCGTCTTATTTCAGGTTGAAATCGTGTTATGATAATTCTGTATCGTTAATCTATAAAATTTCACGGCGTGTGAAAAAGCCCGTCGAAAGCGTTTTCAACCGGCTCGAAAAACATGAAATTAAAGAAAAACAACTTCCTTTGTAGACTAAGGGTGTAAAAAGTCAGGAGGAAGAAAGATGACTGAATGGTTAGGTTTAGATGGTAAAACTGTTATCGTGACCGGCGGGGCTTCCGGCATTGGAAAGCATGTTGTTGAAACGCTGCTGGCAGCGGGTGCAGATGTTGCCGTTGTGGATCTGAACGTAGAGACCGGAGACGATCTCGAAGGTGCGTACTGTGTAAAGTGCAATGTTACGGATCCGGACAGCGTCAATGAAATGATGAGCGCTGTCAAAGAAAAATTCGGACATGTTGATGCATTGGTCAACAATGCCGGAATCAACTTGCCGCGTTTGTTGGTGGATGTCAAAGGCGAGCGTCCGGAATACGAACTGGATGTAAAAACGCTTGATAAGATGTTCGCTGTCAATGTCAAAGGTTTGTTCCTATGTGCACAGGCAGCTGCCCGCGAGTTTGTGAAACAGGGACATGGCGTGATCTTGAATATGTCCAGTGAATCGGGCAAGGAAGGCAGCCAAGGCCAGTCGGCTTATTCGGCGACCAAAGGTGCCTGCGACAGTTTCACACGCAGCTGGGCAAAGGAATTAGGAAAATACAATGTACGAGTGGTAGCCGTTGCTCCGGGCATCATGGAAGCGACCGGATTGCGTACACCGGCTTACAATGAAGCGCTGGCTTATACGCGCGGTGTCAAGCCGGAAGAATTATCGACCGATTACAGTAAAGTC
Source organism: Catenisphaera adipataccumulans (assembly GCF_014202755.1). GTDB lineage: Bacteria > Bacillota_I > Bacilli_A > Erysipelotrichales > Erysipelotrichaceae > Catenisphaera > Catenisphaera adipataccumulans. Next base: position 337,971 of record NZ_JACHHK010000003.1, on the reverse strand, counting down.
ATTCCGTTAGGACGGGACGGCAAACTGGATGAAGTCGGCAATCTGTGTGCATTCCTTGTGTCGGATCGTGCAAGCTACATCACTGGTACGACGATCAATATTTCAGGCGGTAAATCCCGCGGATAGACAAGAAGGAGATGACAGAAGATGGTAAATATTTTCGGTGAAAACCGGATCGCAAACATTCTGATTTTGATGAGGAAGTCTTCTGTCACTGATATATATCTGTTGGCAGACCAGCTGGGTGTCAGTACCCGGACGGTCCGCAATGATATTAAAACATTAAATGAAATGTTGGAAGACAGTGGCGTCATCGAAGTGGATCAAGGCCGATGCAGTCTGCGGATCTTTGATCCCGTTCAATTTCAGACCGCATTCTCACATATCGTGACGGAAGATGATTCCATGAATTCAGCGAAACATCGCCGGGATTACATTTTCGGCAAGCTGATGCGGGCGTTCAACCCGCTGCTCACCGATGACTTAGCTTACGAAATGAACATTGGACGCAGCACGATGGTCAAAGATCTGAACCGGCTGCGGACCGAGATCGAGCCTTACAACCTGTCGATCATCGGCAAGACCAGCAAGGGCTTGATGCTTCAAGGATCGGAACTTGATATCCGCCGTTATGTGATGGAAAACAATTACGATGAAATCTACCGCGAATATCCGCAGGATGATGACATTCTGGATATTGTGGAAAGTTGCTTTTCCCAAAAAGATCTGGACTGGAAAGTGGAAGAACTGTTCAACAGCTATCTGACCTTGATGCTCGACCGATTCATGACCGGTCATTACATCGGGCGGCTGCCGGAGACATTCTATAACTTGACATCCCGTAAGGAATTTGAATTCATCGATCATCTGATCAACCGGCTGGGCAACATGATGCATGTAGAATTCCCGCTGGAAGAAAAGATCTTTGTTTTCCTGCCGATCATCGGCATGCGCACACCGGATGATACTGAAAAGATGCAGCAGTTTGAATTGGATGAAACCATGCGGCCGCTGCTCAAGGAAATCATCGACGCGATCGAGATGCAGTTTGATCTGGATGTCAATCTAGACGATTACACAGAAGAATTCATGTATCATTTGATGTTCATGATCAATCGTCTGAAATACAACGTGCGTATTGAAAATATGATGGCCGATGCGGTCCGGCAGAAATATCCGATTGCCAGTAAGATGGCCGATATTGCCGCCGGCATCATCGAACGCCGCTATCACGTCAAGGTCAACAACGAGGAACTTGGCTATCTGACGTCTTATTTCAGCGTTTTCTTAAGCGACAACGATGAAAAAGAGCAGCGTATTGCGATCGTCAGCGCATCGGGCAAAGTGACGGCTCGTCTGGTTTACGCCCAGCTTCGTAAGATCATCGACAGTTCGACGGTCGTCGATCTGTTCACGGATGACGATATGAGGCCAAGCGTACTAAATACATACGATCTCGTGCTCAGCACGACGGATCTGCCGTTCCGGTGTCAGGTGCCGGTCATCCGGATCCGGGAAGTGTTCAATGAAAACGAACTGCGAAATCGCATAGCCAAGATCCGTTATCTGCAGCCGCAGGGAAACGAACTCATCGATGATAACTGGTTTGTGATGACTTCGATCCTGAAAGAGGACTTCTTCTTCGTTCTGGAGGATAAAACCTACGAAGAAGCGATGCATACGATGATTCAGTCCTTGCAGCAGAAAGGATACTTGGATGAGGATTTCGAGGAACGTTTAGCAGAGCGTGAAGCGCAGGGCACGATGGTGCTGGGAAATAAAGCCGCTATTCCGCATACATTTAATTTAACAGGAGAACACCTGCTGCTGGCGATCGGCGTTCTGCCGGAGCCAGTTAAATATCAAAATATGGATATACAGCTCATATTCTTGTTGGCACTGCCGGAAGAAAATACAGAGGATGATTTATTGATTCGGATCTACGATGAAATATTGGCGATCCTCAACGATCCAGAATTGATGGATCGGATCATTTCGGCAGACTCATACCCGAACTTATTAAGGGTTTTATATAAAAGAAACTAAGGAGGAACAATATGATTGCATTTGCGTTAGTTCTGGCCGCTGCATTTATTCTGCAGTTTGTATTAAGCAGTTATCAGATGAAAAATTTCAACAACGAATTTGTCAAGTTACGAAAACAAGGCAAAGTCGTGGTCGGACGAAAATCCGGCGGCTTCCATGCCGGTGCGATCGTGATGTTCCAGATTGATGAAGACGGCACGATCGTCCAAAGCAAGAAGATCGAAGGAACGACCTTCCTGGCCCGCGTCAAAGATATGCCGGGATTTGAAGGCCGTTATGTCGGAGACTTGACGGAAGACGACGGTCCGAAAGGACATCGTAATTTACGCAAGGCCATTGCCGACGGTGCTCTGACGTACCGGAAATTTATGAACGGCGAAGAGCTGCAGGATGTTCCGTCACCGGTCCGCAAGGTCGAAAATGCGGTAGGCCGTGCTGTCAACAGAAGCTCGTCAGAAAGAGCATAGAAAGGTTACATTATGGATGTCATTGTTAATATAGCGAAAGGGTTTATGAACCTTTTCACCCTCGGTGGTGAACAATTTGTAAGCTGGGTCACTGGTATCATTCCAACTGTATTGATGCTGTTGATCCTGATGAATGCGATCATCGCTTTGGCTGGCCAGGATTCGGTCAATAAAATTGCCCGTTCCTGCACCAAGAATCCAGTTCTGCGCTACGCAGTCCTGCCGTTTATTTCCGCATTTATGTTAGGAAACCCGGTAGCCCTGTCGATGGGAAAATTCATGCCGGAATTCTACAAGCCGGCGTTCTACGCTTCGGCAACGTACCATTGCCACACCAACAACGGTTTGTTCCCGCACATCAACGCATCGGAACTGTTCGTTTGGTTAGGTATTGCCAATGGTGTATCGCAGCTGGGACTGGATACGACACCGTTAGCTGTCCGTTATTTGTTAGTCGGCCTGGTTGCCAACTTCATTTCCGGATGGTCAACAGAGTTTACGACGCGATATGTTGAAAAGCAGCAGCACATTAAATTGAGCCGCGATTTTAAAGAATAATATGATGGAGGAGAAATAAAGTATGCCTGAATATAGAGCCATTAAAATTGAACGAGGACCTTCCGGATTCGGCGGACCGCTGATCATTACGCCGACGGAAGAAAAACACATTGTCATGTACATTACCGGCGGCGGAACTGCACCGGAATGTTTGGATAAAATCGTTGAACTGAGCGGTATGACCCCGGTCGACGGTTTCCACGGATCTGCACCGGAAGAGCAGATCGCCATGGTCATCATCGACTGCGGCGGTACGCTGCGCTGCGGCATCTACCCGAAAAAGGGCATCCCGACGGTCAACGTCATGCCGACAGGTAAATCCGGTCCGATGGCACAGTATATCACCGAAGATATCTATGTATCGGCCGTTACCTCAAAACAAATTTCCTTAGCGGACGAAAGCGAAGCTGCCGAGGCTGCTAAGACCGCTGAATCGGAACCAGCGAAATCCGATGCACCGAAATTCAATGCAGATCAGAAAGTTTCCGAAACATTGGCTGCACAGGAAAAGAAATCCTTCATGACCAGCTTAGGTCTGGGCGTCGGCAAAGTTGTCAATACATTCTATCAAGCCGGCCGTGACGCCATTCAAACCTGCATCGTCACATTGCTGCCGTTCATGGGTTTTGTTTCCCTCTTGATCGGTATCATCAACGGATCCGGATTCGGTGATGCATTTGCTCACTTACTGACACCGTTGGCTGGAAATATCGTTGGATTGGTTGCCTTAGGTGTGATCTGCTCCATCCCAGGTCTGTCTGCCTTATTAGGACCTGGTGCTGTAATCGCACAGATCGTCGGAACCTTGATTGGTGCTGAAATTGGTAAAGGCAACATCGCTCCGCAGCTGGCACTGCCTGCCTTGTTCGCTATCAACTGCCAGGGTGCCTGCGACTTTATCCCAGTTGGTTTGGGACTGGCAGAAGCTGAGCCGGAGACCATTGAAGTCGGCGTCCTTTCGGTCATGTATTCACGTTTCCTGACTGGATGGATCCGAGTTCTGATTGCTTACTTCGCAAGCTTTGGTTTATATTAATAATAAGTAAAGAACATATTTTCTCCTCCGCACATCGTGTCGGGAGGAAACAAATGAGGAGGTACACATGATTTATCAAAACAAAGTAAAAGCTATCGGATCGGGCATTTCCGAATTCGAGGGTGCGAATTTCCTGATCATTTTCGGCGACAGTGCGCCGGACGAATTAAAAGACTATTGTTACTCCGTCGATGTTACTCCAATTAACGGCACGATTCAGCCAGGCCAGACACTGAAGTTCGATGATCAGGAATATAAGATCACCGCAGTCGGCAGCGAAGTTCCGCTGACCTTGAGCGGATTAGGCCACTGCACGATCCGTTTCGACGGACAGACCAATCCGGAATTAGCCGGTACGCTGTATGTTGAAGCAAAACCAATGCCGGACATTAAAGTCGGCACAGTCATCCAAATTGATGACTAAAATGATTCATCTCTCCTAAAACTAAATCATAGAAAAAGATGCGGGAAATCCGCATCTTTTTATTGCGTAATATAACATTTCACACTGTCATGCTCGGCCACGGACCGGTATTGTGTCAGGGTAATATCCAATGTGCTGTGCGCGTCCACTGATTCGACCTTGTCATAAATCATGTCTACGATCTTACCATCTTTTTTAAATACTGCCACGATCCGCGCATCCTGCAGCGCTTGATCGGTCTTGTTTTCGATCGTTCCGGTGACGATGATATTATTAAAGCCGGAAACCAACGCATATTGCGTATCGACGGTTTCTTTCACATTGTGCACCGGATACATTTGTTTCGTTTTCTTTCGATTCGCTGAAGATACAGGCTTTGCCCCATCGGTGCGGATCTTGACCTGCGCGGGCTGTCCGGTACAGGAAATTTGTGCCGCATAGTAAACACGGTCGCCGTTTTTCTCGATACGTTTGATCGTCCCGTTGACGGACGCAACTTCATTGCCGGCTTCATCCACTGCTTTCACGCGATAACCGACGTTCCGTTCTGCCTTATTTTTCATCTCGTTCTTTAATGAAAATCCGTAATACAATGTATACGATTGGTGATCATAGTACCAGACCGGGTCTTCTAATTTGACCGGTTCAGCGGCTGAGACCGGCAAGATGCATACCGTAAACAATATGCATAAGATGCCGGTCAGAGCGGTACGAAACCATTTCATCGATCTGCCTCCCAAAGTGTTTTCAGCACCTGCATCGATGCCAGCGTACCGGCCTGATCGACTTCGGCTTCCAGCGATACACAGTAGGGAAAATCACGCATCTTATTCATTAAAACTTTGTAATTGAGATCGCCTTGCCCCAGCGGCACATGGCGATAGGGCTTTTCAAAATGCGGATCATAATGATAATCCTTGATATGGACATGCCGGACATAAGACTTGATCGCATCCCATTCATCGTAGATCGAGCGGATCTCCGGCTGCGGCAGGTTCTCCCGGATCGCCCGATAAGAATTGCCCGGATCCCAAAGCAGCTGTAAATGAGGGTTGTTGATGAATTGAACAATTTCCGCCGTCATGAAGCCTTTCGGCAAATGCGAATGCGGACAGTTTTCCAGCACCAGGGTCACATCCTCGGCCTGCGCGATCTGCAGCGCCCGGCTCATTGCCCGTAAGATCTGGCTGACGTCCTCGACGGTGCCGTAAGGCGGCCGGCGGTTGTCCGGGAATCGAAACGGGAAGACGCGCACGACATCACAATCCAGTGTTTTCGCGATCCGGCAGGCTTTCAGCAAGTACGATAAATGCGTATCCAGATTTCCGGTGACTGCCTTGAATGTCGGATCAAACGAAGATACCACGTCGTTTGGATAAAGCGGGCAGAGAAAAAACACCGTCGAAGCGATGCAGGAAACTTTTAATTGATACTTTTGAAGCAGTGTTTTCAGACAGGCACATTCATCTTTATCGATCGTCTCGATCGTTTTGCCGAACACGTTATGCAGTTCCACATAAGAATAACCATGTGCCTGGATCAGCGGCAGGGCCTTTTCGATATCTTGATCGACTTGATCAGTAATAACGGATAAATTCATATGACTCTCCTCATGATTCATTTATAGTGAAAAAACCTATAAATGTCAACTAAAAAGGAGCACCGCGGTGCTCCTTGCGTCATGCCTGTTCAAAGAACTGAATGATGCCGTCGACAACTTCATCCTGGATATCTTTGTAGTTGTGGATCTCATGACGATAGCCCGAATAGACTTTGGTCGTGATCTGATGACCGGTATCATAAAGCCAGTTGCTGACTTCATAGACGCCCTGGCCGTAGTTGCCGAACGGATCCTGATCGCCGGCGATGCTGTAAAGCGGCAGGGCTTTCGGCACTTTTTTGGCCCACTGAACGCCAGTGACATCATCGATCATCTGCATGAAATACAGCAGCGACTGATTCGTCGTCGGCCGGGTGAACGCATCAAACGGATCATTGGCATGATCGACCTGAACGTCGTGATCATGGCAGATCCACTCGTTGCCAAGCTTGATTTCACCGCAGCGTTCGCCCATCCAGCCCATGGCTGTACCGGCAGCCTGTACATCGGTTTCCTTGCCTTTGCCTTCGGCAACGTCTTTTTCCAACATTGCCTCGGCTTCCTTGGTCGGGAAAGAACCGCACGTGCCGCACAGGGCAGCGGCTTTCAGTTCATTGCCGTAACGGGCGATGAATTCCCGCGTGATGACCGATCCCATACTGTGTCCGAACATATAATATGGCACATCCGGGAATTTTGCTTTCGCGATCTTCATCAATTCATATTCATCGTTGACCATGGTCTCAAATCCGGCATCGCCCCAGTCGCCCCAGCTATTATTGACGATGGCGGTCTTGCCGTGACCGACATGATCATCGGCGGCTACGATGTAGCCGGCTTTCACATAAGCGGCGATCATGAGCAGATAACGGCGGGCATGTTCGCCGAAACCGTGCACCAGCTGAATGACACCTTTTGGCTGTGCGGCCGGCACATAAAGCCAATACTGTACGTTGTCCCTCTTGTTTACAGACTGAAACTCACCCTCATATAACATATCATTCACCTCCAAGATCGGGATTGTTCTTTATATTTATTGTACTCCTTTTGGATGAAATCTGGTTTGTCTTTTTATATGGGTCAGTTTATAATGGCCGCAGAAGGAAGGAAAATCATGAACACCACGATCGAACGCAACCATATGGTCATTCAATGGCACAATTATGCCAAAAAATTTAAAAATACACCAATTTCCGAAGCCAATCTGGAAGAAAAATCCATCCTGATCGGCCGGGTCGGATTGATGCTTTTGTCCTGCGGTACAGCAGCTTGGCGTGTCCGCCGCGCAATGAACATGCTGGCCAAAGCGCTGGATGTGACCTGTACGATGGAGATCGGTTTTACGACCCTGAATTATACCTGTTTTGATGACCAACAGTGTTTTTCACAGACCCTGAGCCTGACCAATAACGGTGTCAACACCAATAAGCTGCATGCTTTAACACAGTTTGTCGAACAATTCAGCAGCCGTTATCTGCAGGCCAACAGTGTTCAGATCCATGAAACGCTGGATGCCATTGATCAGATGCCGGGATTGTATTCTCCGCTGCAGCTGGGACTGGCTTCCGCTGTGGCCTGTGCTTCCTTTACCTTTTTATTAGGCGGCGGCCCGGCAGAAATGTTCGGGGCCCTGATCGGCGCCGGCATCGGCAACGACATCCGGGCACATATGCAGCGCCGTAAGCTGACACAGTTTTTGTGCATCATGGTTTCAGTTTCGATTGCCTGCCTGTGTTATACATTAAGTCTGCGGTGCCTGGAGCATGTTTTTGATCTATCGACGCAGCATGAAATTGGTTATATTTGTTCGATGTTGTTTATTATTCCGGGCTTTCCGTTTATTACCAGCGGCTTTGATTTCGCCAAATCGGATATGCATTCGGGGTTAGAGCGAATGTCATTCTTTATCATGACGGTGACGGTCGCCTGCATTACCGGCTGGATCATGGCGTACTTTCTGGGACTGGAACCGGGCAGTTTTCTGCCGATGACGATCGCACCGCAGTGGAAAGTGATGCTTTGGCTGGTGTTCAGTTTCGGCGGGGTCTTCGGATTCTCGATGATGTTCAACAGTCCGATGCGGCTTTGTGCACTGGCTGCCATCATTGGCTCCCTCAGCAATACTTTGCGTCTGGTCCTGGTCAATTATGCGGACTGCCCGGCAGCACTGGGCGCCTTTATCGGAGCCATGACGGCCGGCTTGCTGGCCTATGCGCTGCATAATCGATACGGGTATCCGCGGATCGCGGTCACGGTGCCTTCGATCGTCATCATGGTGCCTGGGCTCTATTTGTATCGTGGATTCTATGGTCTGGGAACACAGTCGATCGATGAAGCGATGTCCAGTCTGATGACTGCGGTCATCATCCTGTTGTGTATTCCGCTGGGATTGATCTTCGCGCGGATCCTGACCGACCCGGATTTCCGCCACTGCACATAAAAAACACGGTTTCCCGTGTTTATTTTTTATTATTTTCCGCATGCCGGCAGATCGCATCGAAGGTCTCATCGCTGAGATCGTGTTCGATCTTGCAGGCATCTTTTAAAGCCGTTTCCGGTTTGACGCCTAAACGAATGAAAAATTCAGATAATTTTTTATGACGTGTATACGTCGCATCGGCAACCGCCATCCCTTTTTCGGTCAGCACAAGCATGCCGCCCTGATCATTTTTTAAATAATCCTGTTCTTTCAGCCGTTTGGTCGTGTACGTCACGCTGGGTTTGGAAACCCCCAATTGTGCGGCTACGTCAACCGAGCGCACATAACCTTGTCTTTCCTGGATCATTAAAATTGCTTCCAAATAGTCTTCTGTCGTTTTATTTACACTTTCTTGTAAATTTCGCGTCATGGCAGGGTTTCCTTTCTTTTTCTACAATTTATCGCAAAGAAATGATTATTTCAACTTTAATACATCCGGCTCACTATTATAAAAACGAAATCAAGCTTTCAAAATTCCTCATTTACAAACAAAGTTTACGTTTTATAATAAATACATAAAATCAAAGATGAAAATTTGATAAAAAGGAGGGGTTCGATGCTGACTTATGAAGAAATGCAGTATCTTGTGGCGTTTTCCAGAATTGGAACACTCAGCGGCGTGGCACGGGGATTCCATATTTCACAGCCGTCTGTTTCTCGTGCGATGCAGAAAGCCGAAGAAGTATTCGGTGTACCTTTGTTTGATCGAAAGCGCAATCACATTCAGTTGAACGGCAGCGGAGAACTTGCCGCAAAAAGGATCGAAAAAATCCTGGCCGAGATTGATGATCTGATACGAACAATAAAGGCTTTCAGTAAGAGCGCATCATAGGATGTGCTTTTTTTACGTATCTTTTACAAGTTCTTGATGTTTCATCGATAAAATCGTTGTGTAATGAAGACAAAGAAAGGAAGAGAGGAATGAAGAAACTCTGGGCAGTGATCAAGAAGACCGTGCTCACCGTTGGGTCCGTTCTGTTGATGATCTTTGTGTTAAGCGCCATCACGGAACATGCCGAAGATCAATGCGGATGGGACACGATGCCGGAAACCGATGCGGAAAATTTGATGCATACAGTAGGAAGCATGGGGAGATAACTCCCGATGTTGTTTTTTTTGTATAATGGATGTATGTCAAACAAATCTACGAGTAAATTCATTTCTTTGATCCTGCGCCATCATCCGGAAATCATCGGGATCGTCGTTGATGAACACGGCTGGGCGGATGTGGATGCACTGATCCGCGGTGTCAATAAGAGCCGGCCGCTGGATCGCCGCACATTGGAAAAAATCGTTGCGGAAGATGAGAAGCAGCGATATGCCTTTAATGAAGACCGCACGAAGATCCGGGCTGTATACGGCCATTCGATCCCGGTCGATCTGGATCTTGAACCGGCGGATCCGCCGGCCTATTTATATCATGGCACTGCCGAACGTTTTGTGCCGTCGATCGAACAGGAAGGCCTGCTGCCGATGCAGCGCCTTTATGTGCATTTATCGGCCGATGTCAAAACAGCGATCCAGGTCGGTGCCCGTCATGGGAAACCTTTTGTCTACACCATTGATGCCCAAGCTATGCAGAAAGACGGTTATGTGTTTTATCACTGCACTGGCGGAACTTGGCTGACCGAATGCGTACCGCCGCGTTATCTGCTAAAATAGAAACAAACAGGAGGTGTTTCTATGGCTGCTTTTGATCCGATTTGTTCCGGCATTCCTGAGATGGATGCCTGTCTTGACCATATTCGCCTGGGAGATAATGTCGTGTGGCAGGTCTCCGATCTACGGGAGTTCCGTCTTTTTACCGATGCGTATATCCGGCAGGCTGTGAAGGACAGACGGAATATCATATATTTTCGTTTTGCCAGTCATCCGCCGCTGGTTGATCCGCAGCCTGGTGTAAAGATCGTACCGATCGAACTGACCCACCATTTTGAATCCTTTACGGTCAAGATCCACAATATCATTGAACAGGAAGGATGGGACGCTTTTTATGTATTCGACTGCCTTTCTGAGCTGCAGACCGCCTGGTCCACGGACTTGATGATGGGCAACTTCTTTAAGGTAACTTGTCCGTATTTGTTCAGTCTGAACACCGTCGCCTTCTTTCCGTTGATCCGCGGCAAACATTCTTTCCGGGCCATCGCCAAGATTCGCGATACGACCCAGCTGTTTCTGGATGTGTATTCGGATGCGGATCATGTTTATGTCCGGCCGGAGAAAGTCTGGAACCGATATTCCGACACCATGTTCCTGCCGCACATTTTCATTCCGGAACGGCAGACCTTCCGTCCGATCCTCGACGGCGTGCAGGCTTCCCGGTTCTATACGATCATGAACCGCAGCCAGTCCCGCGCTGTGGAACAAAATAAAGATGCCTGGGACCGGTTTTTCGACGATGCCAAACAGGATTATGCCGCCGGTAAAAATATTGACGAAGCATGTTCAGAAATGTGTAAGATCATGATGAGCCGCGATAAAAAAATGCGTGCCATGATCCAAAGCCAGTTTACACCGGAAGACTTTTTCGATGTGCGCGACCATATGATCGGCACCGGCATGATCGGCGGCAAGGCTGCCGGCCTGCTGCTGGCCCGGAAGATCATCGAAAACAATGATCCGGATCTGTATGCCCGTCTGGAACCGCATGATTCGTATTATATTGGTTCTGACGTGTACTATTCGTATATTGTCGATAATAATTTTTGGGATCTGCGCATCCGGCAGCGGCAGCAGCAGGAATACTTTGCGCTGGCAGATGATTTTGCCGACCGCCTGTCATCTGGTTCCTTTGCGCCGGAAATGGAACAGCGGTTTGTGCGCTTACTGGAATACTATGGCCGCGATCCGATCATCGTGCGCTCCAGCAGTATTTTAGAGGATGGATTCGGCAATGCCTTTGCGGGCAAGTATGAATCCGTCTTCTGCGCGAATGCCGGCACGATGACCGAGCGCCTGCACGAACTGGAACAAGCCATCCGTACGGTCTATGCCAGCACGATGAGCTTATCCGCTCTGGATTATCGTAAACGTCGTGGTCTGGATCAGCGGGACGAACAGATGGCTTTATTGATCCAAAGGGTCTCCGGCTCCCATTATGAAGAATATTATATGCCGTGCGCGGCGGGTGTCGGCTATTCCTACAGTCCGTATCGGTTTTTAAAAAACCAGGATCCATCAGCTGGTATGCTTCGATTGGTCATGGGACTGGGCACCGGCGCGGTCGACCGCACGGAAGGCTCTTATCCGCGGCTGGTCAATCTGGATCAGCCGGAAGCGACAGCTTATACGACAGTAGCGGAACGCCATCGTTATTCTCAGCGTAAAGTGGCCGCCATCAATAAGACGGAGAAATGTCTGGCATCGGTCAGTCAGCGAAATATTGAAAACAAGCTGCCGTTCTATCTGCAGAATCAGCTGCTCGAACATGATACGGAAGCCGAACGGAATCTAAGGGAATTGGGAATGAGACGGCAGGTGCGTTTCATATCGTGTCATGGTTTGGTGAAAAACCGAGCCTTGATGACCGATATGAAACAGATGCTTGCGGACATCCAGTCTGTCTACCAGTATCCGGTCGACACGGAATTTACGATCAACTTGGCCGAGAGCGGAGAATATGTCATCAACTTGCTGCAGTGCCGCCCGCTGCAAGTTTATGAAGACACCGGAAAGGTCATCATTCCGGCGCCGGCATCGGACGAAACCGTTCTGCTGGAAAGCAAGGGTGCCTCGATGGGTCTGTCCCGCACCATGGATCTGGATACGATCGTGGCTGTGGATGCCAAAGCGTACTATGAGATGCCGTATGCAGAAAAGTCCGAGATTGCTAAATGCATCGGGGCCATTAACTGGAAATACCGCGGGCAGGGCAGAAAGATGATGCTCATGGTGCCCGGACGGGTCGGAACATCATCGCCGGAATTGGGCGTGCCGACTGCTTTTGCGGATATCAGTGAATTCAGCGCGGTCTGCGAGATCGCGGTCTCCAATGTCGGTTATAATCCCGAACTGTCTTTCGGCAGTCACATTTTCCAGGATCTGGTGGAGGCGGAAATCCTTTATACGGCTGTGTTTGAAAACGATCATACATTGGCGTATCATCCGGAAGCGCTGGATGGCTGTGTCAATCATTTGAAAGAATGGGTCGGCAGCGATCAATATGCCGATATTGTCAAAGTATATGAAACGAAGTGCCGGCTTTACTATGATGTAGAAAGTGAACACTTGCTTTGTGTGCTGAAAAAAACTGAGGAGTGATCCTCAGTTTTTTAATAGATCGTTATCGACAAGGAATTGATGTGCGACCTCATCGACATCTTTGCCTTTGACATCGACTTGATACGTCATCTGTTCCATGTCTTCGGTAGAAATCTGTCCGTCGAGCTGTTTGAGGACGCTCTTTAAGTTCGGTGCCTCGTCTTTGAACCGTTCGTAGACATCGTTGCGGATCAGGAAGGAACCGTTGTATTCCGGGAAGAAGTGCTGGTCATCCTCGAGGATCACCAGGTTGGCCTTCAAGTTCAGACCATCAGTCGCAAAGACTTCCGTGACTTCAAATTCGCCGTCCTCGATCGCATCGTATTTTAAACTGACGTCGACCGATTTTGCTTCTTTAAAATGCATGCCGTAAAATTCGCAGAACGGTTCATATTTCATGCTGCCTTCCTCGGTGAAGAAATCGTGTTCCGCACCGAAAGTCAGCTGATCCGATACAGCTGCCAGATCGGAAATAGTCTTCAAGTTATATTTATCAGCGACCGCCTGCGTGACCGCGATCGCATACGTGTTATTAAAGCCCAGCTTGCCGACCAGAGAAATATCATTGCGCTTGTTGGCGATGCGGTTGGCATAATGGTACAAGGTTTCGCCTTCCGGCACATCGGTCGGGTCCTTATGCAGGAACGTGGTCAGCAGCGTACCGTCATAGGAAAGCATCATATCGCATGTGTGATCATCGCCGATCAGTGATTTATATTGGTTGACCTGGGTCATTTGATCCTTGATCGTTACGGTCAGATCGGTCTGATCTTCGATCATCTCTTTGGCGATGCGGTCCATGATCCGCACCTCTGTATAATCACCGTCATACATGACCAATCCTTCCGAAGAACCCATGACGCTCATTTCACCTGGTATGGTCACGAAACACAAACCAACCAACACAGCCAGTGAAGCTAAGATCCGACGGGTGCTGTTATGTGACTGCCGGACCCGGTTTTCGCAGAAACTCATGATCAGATCCAGCACGACGGCCATGACCATCAAAGCACCGGTCGCCTGCAGCAGGTCGGTCATATTGCGGGTCCGGATCGCCTGATTCATGATGCCGCCGATACCGCCGCCGCCGACATATGCCGCAAAGACCGCAGTACCGATCGCATTGATCAAAGCCAGCCGGATGCCGGTGAAGATCGACGGGAAAGCCAGCGGGAACTCGACTTTGGTGATCCGCTCCATCCGGGTCATGCCTACGCCGCGTGCCGCTTCCCGGATCCCTGGTTCAATTTCTGATAAACCCAGATACGTATTGCGCACGATCGGCAGCAGGGAATAGAGCAGGATACCGATGATGACGGTTGTCTTACCGGCACCGATCAGCACCATGATCATGCCCAGAAGGGCCAATGCCGGGATGGTCTGGAAAATATCGACCAAATGCAGGATGATGCTGCGGGATTTTGGGAATAGATAAGCAATGATGCCCAGCGGGATCCCGATGACGACCGATAACACCGAAGCCGTCAGAACAATGAATAAATGATCGACTATGACTGACCAATTCATCGGCGTACCTCCTTACGCATGCCGCGCGGTGTATGCCGGCGCTGGAACCAGTCGATCAGCGCACCAAGCAGCAGTGCCAGGATCGCAGCTGGGATCGCTCCGAGCAGGATCAACGTATTATTATTTGATGTGGTGCCTTGATAAATGAAGTCACCCAAGCCGCCTAAACCGATCATGGCTGCCAGCACGGCCCAGGAAACGGTATAAATGGTCGACATCCGCAGACCGGCATAAATGGAAGCAGATGCCAAAGGCAGCTCAACTTTCCAAAGGATCTGAAAGCGGGTCATGCCGCAGCCGCGGGCGGCCTCGACATATTGATCCGGCACCTCCAGGATGCCAGTATAGGTATTTTTTAAGACCGGGAAGATCGCATACGTGGCAAGGGCGATGATGACCGTCAGCGGGCGCATGCCGATCCACATATACATGATACCGATAAAAGCCAGACCTGGAATGGTTTGGAAGACCGATAAGATCGGCATCACGATTTTAGAGATCTGCGGCACACGGGAAAGCAAAATGCCCAGAAGGGCACCGATCACAAAACCGATCGCGACGGAGATGACCACATAGTACAAATGCGTACGAATGGCCGCCAGCAGCATATCCCCATAGGTGCTCCAGAGCGCGCTCATTCTTCTTCACCCCACAGATTTTTCGCCACGGACTGGGCAACACTGGTTTTCGTGATGATGCCCGCAATGGTTTGATCCGGGTGTAAAACGATCACATAATCGGCGTTGGTTGAAAGCAGGTACTCGAAACTGTCCTTGGCATCCTCACCGATTTGTACCGTCCGCGCGGTGTTTTGGATCAGCGGTTCAATGGTCTGAACGGTGCGGCCATAATGCATGATATCCGCAACCGTGACCGTACCAATATAATGTTTTTGATTATCAACAACGATCAGCGAGTCAATGGAGCGGCGTGCCATCAATTCCGCACACTCATGAATACCGCGGGTGCGCTTGACCGTAATCGGATTGGTCCGCATAAAATCTTCGACCTTGGTCGGGGTCGTTTGATCAACAATGTGTTTCCCCAGAAATTCCCGGACCAGATCGTTGGCCGGATTGCGCAGAAATTCTTCCGGGGTTCCCATCTGTACGATTTGTCCCTGGTCCATGAAAATGATCACGTCTGCCAGTTTCAGCGCTTCGTTCATATCATGTGTGACAAAGACGATGGTTTTATTCAGCTGCTGCTGGATGTTTTTGATCTCATCCTGCAGATCATCGCGGGTCAGCGGATCCAGCGCACCGAACGGTTCGTCCATCAAAACGATCGGGGGATTGGCAGCCAGGGCCCGCAGGACACCGATCCGCTGCTGCTGACCGCCGGACAACTCGGAAGGATAGGCATCGGCATAGGATTCCATATGCACCAGACCGAGCATCCGATCCGTGATTTCCTGACACTGTTGGTCATCATATTTCAGTAGACGCGGTACGACTTGAATATTTTCGGCAACGGTCATATTTGGGAACAGACCGATCTGCTGGATGACATAACCGATATGCCGGCGCAGCTCGGCCTTATTGGCCTGGCTGACATCGTTGCCGTCAATCAGGATCTTTCCGCTGTCAATGGGGATCAGCTGGTTGATGGATTTTAAGGTTGTGGTTTTTCCGCATCCGGACTTGCCGATCAGACAAACGAATTGACCGTCTTCGATGGTAAAGTTTAAATCATGGAGGATCACTTTATCGCCGTAAGACTTAACAACATGCTTAAATTCGATCATTGACTTGATCATCCCTTTCAATATATTAGAGTCTTAATAATATAATTTTAACATATATAGTGCTTTCCTGCATGAAAAAATATTAAGCTGGTATACATATTATGAAAAATGGTTCTGAAACGGAACCAAATCAGACAGAAAGATGATAAAATTCTGATCTTCGAAAATGAAAATACGCAAGATGCATGATCACGCCAGCCACGATCCAGGAAAGGACATAGATGAGCAGCAGCGTTTCTATGGAATGATGAGCCTGAAAGTAGGTCGCGATCCAGACCAGCCGCAAGGCGCAGCAGCAGATCATCGTGATCAATGCCGGTGTCAGTGAACGTCCCATACCGCGCATACAGCCGCCTGGGATCTCATATGTACCCGTCAGCAGCTCAAAATTGCTGATGTAGGCTAAACGGATATAAGCATAAGAAATGACAGCGGGATCGTTGGTGAAAAACCGGATCAGCGTTTCTTTGCCGCAGTAGAAAAACAGACTTAAAAGGAACGTGAAACCGCATCCAAGCAGCAGAGAAAGCCGGTAGATCTTCCGGCAGCGATCCATATTGCCGGCCGCAAAGTTCTGGCTGGTAAAGGTCGTGGCTGCTTGCGCAAAGCCAAAGATCAGAAAATAGCACATGAATTCAAAGTTCTGGGCTGCCGTATTGCCGGCAATGCAGGCAGAACCGAAACTGTTGATGCCCGACTGGATGACCACATTGGAAAGCGAAAAGACCATGCCCTGCAGTCCGGCAGGGGCGCCGATTGCAATGATCCGCCGCAGATAATTCCCGCGGATCCCTAGCTTCCGGAAAGAAAAACGGAATGCCTCCTGCTCATGCATGAGAAAATACAGCACAATGACCGCGCTGACCAAATTTGCGGTCACGGTCGCGATGGCGACACCGGCCACGCTTAAATGACAGACTGCGACAAAGAAGATGTTCAGCACGACATTGATCGTTCCGGAAATCAAGAGCACGAACAATGGGCGGGCGGAATCTCCTTTGGCACGCAGGACGGAAGCGCCGCAGTCGTAAGTCAATAAAAAAGGGATCCCCACAAAGAAGATGCGCAGATAGAGAACGGCCAGCTGCCGGACTTCCGGCGGCGTCTGCATCCAGCGCAGGATGTACGGTGCGAGCACTTCCCCCAGGCCGCAGACGATCCAGCCGCTGACTAACGCAACAGTGATTGCCGTATGGACAGCTTCATTGATTTTTTCCGTGCGGTCCTGACCGATGAGCATCGCGATGACGACATTGGCTCCTAAAGCCAGACCGCTGAATAAGCTGACCAGTAAGTTGATCACAGAGGCATTGCTGCCGACTGCTGCCATGGCTGCAGCATTTTCAAACTGACCGATCACAGCCAGATCGGCAGAATTAAATAACTGCTGCAGGATATTGGTCAGGGCCAGCGGGATCGCAAACTGAACTAGCTTGCCGGCCAGCGGCCCATGTAACATGTCAATTTCTGAAGCAAATTTTTTCATAGGACTCCTTTGCGGATTCCATATTAGTCGTCTTTCAGATTCTTTTCAAGCAGGAATTGCTTTAAATCGGCAGGGGTCATCACCAGAGCGTCCGCTTCATGAAGCTCAGCTGGTGTGCCGTAACCATATAATACGCCGACCGATCGGGTCCCGACCGTCTTGGCTCCCTGGATATCATCGGCCCGGTCACCGACCATTGTGACAGCTTCCGGATCGGACAGATGCAGACGGCGCATCGCTTCGACGATCACTTCCGGTTTCTTGGTGCGGGTTTCCTGCATCGTACTGCCTACGATTTCATCGAAATATGGTGTGATCGTAAAATAATCGGCAATCTGCCGGACATAGGGTTCGGGTTTTGCTGATGTGATCGCCAATATACAGCCGGCCTCATCCAGTGCCTGAAGCAGTTCCCGGATCCCCGGATAAAGTTGATTTTCAAAGATGCCGATGGTGTTGTAGCGCTCGCGGTAATAGTGTACACCGCGCTTGGCATCGGCTTCATTCAAATGGGCGTATTTTTGGAACATGTCGATCAGCGGCGGTCCGATAAAAACGCGCAGCTTCTCTAAACTAGGCTCCGGCCGGCCGAGTTTTTCCAAGGCATACTGCACACAGCGGGTGATGCCGAGACCGGATTCTGTCAATGTACCGTCCAGATCAAAAAATATAATTGAGTTCATGGCAAAAGTATACCACACTCATATTTTGATTTTGTCCGGAAAAGTGTATAATGCTCATATCGGAGGAAATCTATGAAAGACTTTTGGATCGGAGCGCTGCCGTGGATCTTGATCGGTATCTCTTTTATTTTATTGTCGAATGCGAAAAAGAAGAAAGTATCGCATATTGTCGTCGGCTGTGTGCTTGGCGTCATTGCCGGCTACTTTGGCGCTAAATACAATTATTTCGAAAGCTATACGACCGGGATCTTGGTCGGTCTGCTGTTCGGCGATGCGTTGGGAATGTTCTTTTAATGAACAGATGCGTGAAGATCACGCATTTTTTTATGCAAAAAGACCGCCGGAGCGGTCAAAGAGAGAAGACTATTTTAATACCTCACGGACACTATTCATGAGATCCTCTGCCCGCAGGCCGAAGACCTTCTGCAGATAATCCGCCGTACCGACCTGTCCGAAGCAGTCGTTGACGCCGTGGATCTTCAGCGGAATACCGACGTTGTGCTGAGCCATGACTTCTGCCGCGGCGGAACCCAATCCGCCGTAGATCGAATGATTCTCAAATGTGACGACCGCTTTTTTACCGGCACTTTCACGCAGGATACATTCCGCATCGAATGGTTTCAGCGTGAACATATCCACGACTTCTGCAGAAATTCCTTCTTTGTCCAGCTGCTCAGCTGCATCTAAGGCTTCGCTGACCAGCTGTCCCATCGCAACGATCAGCACATCGCTGCCCGGACGTAGAACGTTGGCCTTGCCCAATTCAAATGTCGAGCCTGGTTCGTAGACATTGCGTACAGCTTTGCGGTTGCCGCGGAAATAATGGACGCCTTTCATCGTGGCAAACTGACGGACACACCAGTCCATCTGAACGGCATCGCACGGATCGACGATCACGACATCCGGGATCTCGCGCATGCAAGCCGCATCACCGAAGGAAGTATGGGTGCCGCCGTTGGCCGCTACCGTAAAGCCCGGATCCGAGCCGTAGATGTTTAATGTATTGTGCGCATAGGCACCGGACAGATAAATCTGATCGAGGGCGCGGCGGGTAAAAAACGGCGCAAAGGTATGCAGGTAGGGAATGAAACCGACCGTCGATAAGCCGGCAGCCACCCCGACCATGTTCGCTTCTGAAATACCGCACTGGATATAGCGGTCTGGATGCGATTCCTGGACGATGGTCGATTTACTGGCACCGCCGAGATCCGCTTCAAGCATCACGATATTTTCATTGGTTTCCATCATATCCTGAATGGCAGTCATGATGACCGTGCGCAGTTCGCTGCCTTTTTTTGTGCGGTCTTCAGTTAAGGTATAGGTCATTTCGATTCCTCCTTTGCGATATAGGCATCCAATTGGGCGATCGCTTCTTTGGCTGCGTTGATATTGGCATCGTTATTGAATTTGACGGAATGATTGGATCTCATTTCTTCAAAGTACGGCACGCCCTGTCCTTTGACCGTATCCAGCACGAGGCAGGTCGGCTGTCCGACGGTCGCTTTTGCCTGGTCGATGGCCGCATCGATGGCTTCCATGTCATCGCCTTTGACCACGATGACGTTGAAGCCGAAAGCTTTCATTTTGTCGGCATAAGAAAATGGGTACATGATGTCTTTTGTATAACCGTCCAGCTGACGTTTATTGTCATCTATGGCTACGATACAGTGGTCGAGCTTGTAGTTGGCGATGAATTGGAAGGCTTCCCAGCACTGGCCTTCGTTCAGTTCGCCGTCGCCGACGATCAAATAGGTGTACCGATCGGAGCATCTCATCTTCAGACCCATCGCAATGCCGGCCGCAGAACTTGTGCCCTGCCCCAGTGAGCCTGTGGTCATATCAACACCGGGGGTCTTGAGACGATCCGGGTGAGAAGGCAGGATCGTACCGCCGTCATTTAATGTATAGAGCACATCGCGGTCAAAGAAACCGGACTCGGCTAATGCCGAATACCATACCGGACCGGCATGACCTTTTGATAAGACGACCCGGTCCCGGTCTTCTTTCTGCGGATCTTTCGGATCATAGTGCAGTTGTTTTCCATAAAGGACGCTCATGTATTCAACCAAAGAAAGTGAGCCGCCCAAATGTCCGTAGCCGCGGTGCAGAAGCATGGCAAGGATATCCCGCCGGATCTTGGCAGCCAGAACATGCAGTTGTTTGTTTGTTTCCTGTTCCATATTGATCTCCTTTTTCTTACCTATATTATTTGCAGAAAAAGGATGTAAAACCAGACCAGGACAATTCAACTTTCTGCGCAAAAAAAGGCCTTATCAAAGGCCTTATTCGATTCGAAAGGAATCTTTTTCACAACTAAGCGCACGGCTCAGTTTGTCTTCGAGCTCATCGTAGTTGATGAGCTCTTTCATGACCACCATTTTCGGTACTTGCGACAATGCCGGAGCAATATCCGTACCGACCACAAACAAAACAGAATTTCGCTGCGCTGACCAAATTCCGACATCTGAAAGCGATAAGTGAACGACTTGAATGTCGGTCCGCTGCAAAGTCTGCAGGACCCGCTCGACATTCATCTGTACCATCATCGAGCTTCCTAGACCGGAACTGCAGCAGCAGACAATTGTATGAATTTCTTTCATAATGCACAATGCACAGAAAGCAGGCCGGTCGGACCTGCTGACTGATTATTGAATATGGAATTCGTCTTCCGTCTTGGCAAAAGCCTGCTCTAATTTGGCGGTCAGCTCTTTCATGGACATGATCTTGTCCAGAACAACAACGCGCGGATAGGAAGCCAACTGCGGAGCAATATCTTTTCCGACAACGAACAAGTCGGCACTCTTAGGAGTGACTTCAGAAAGTGAAGTATGTTCCGCTGTGACGCCTTCGATTCCCAGATTCTTCAAAGCTTTTTCAATGTTCATCTGAACCATCATCGAGCTTCCCAGCCCGGAACCGCAGCAGCACATGATTTTTTTAATTGTTGCCATTTGAATGTCCCTCTTTTCTGATTATTCAGCCGCTTTTTTCGGCTTTGGTGCAACATAATTGTATACGATTGGTGCGAAGAATACTAGCAGACAAATGATCAATAATCCATTTCCGGTCACAACCTGTGCGAGGTTTCCGAATACGATGCCCATCCAGGAGAAGTCGGCATCCGAGAACGTACAGTTCGCAACGTTCAGAGCACCCATGACCGGCATACAGATCGCCGGCAGGAATGTGATCAGCAGACCATGCATGAACGCACCGAAGATGCATCCTTTCATACCGCCTTCGGCATTACCGAAGACACCAGCCGTTGCACCGCAGAAGAAATGCGGAACGACACCTGGCAGGATCAATGCGACCGGACTGATTGCTTGGTTCCACAGAACCAGAACGAACAGACCGACGATACCGCCGACAAAGGATACCAAGAATCCGATCAATACGGCATTCGGAGCATACGGGTAAACGACCGGGCAGTCGATGGCCGGTACAGCACCCGGAACCAGTTTTTCGGCGATACCACGGAAAGCCGGAACGATCTCGCTGACGATCAGACGAACACCGCTTAAGATAATGTAAACACCGCCGGAGAAACTCAAACCGCAAGTAATGGCCCATACAGCCCAGTTCGTCTGCGTTTCGGCATCGACGTTCAATAAACCGCCTAAGTTCGGATAGGATTTCAGGATCACATCCGGATCCGCAGCTAAGATTCCTTTCGATACCGCAATACCAGTAACGATCAGGAAGAAGACGACCATGGTCAGACCGATGGAAACCGTCGTATCACGCAGGAATGTCAGACGCTGCGGGAAGTTGATGTCTTCGGTCGACTGATCCGCACTGTTTTTGAATAATTTTGCACACTGTGCAGAGAACCAATAACCAGCACCGCCGAAGTGACCCAATGCCAATTCATCGGTTTCAACGACTTTTTTCATGGTCGGCTCCAAGTAAGCCGGGCTGGCTGCCGAAATGAACGCTAACAAGCACGCACCGGCGATCCAAAGTGCGCCGCCTTTCAGTCCGCCGACGCTCAGGATAACGGCGAGCATGCAGGACATGTACAAGGTATGATGGCCGGTCAGGAAGATGTATTTCAATCTCGAGAAACGAGCCAATACGATGTTCAGGATCATGCCCAAGGCCATGATGTAAGCCGTGTCACGGCCGAAATCATTCAATGCCAGCGAAACGACGGCTTCGTTGTTTGGTACGACACCCTGCATATTGAATGCATAGTTGAACACGTCTCCAAATGCCAGCAGAGATCCGGACTGCAGGAAACTTGATCCGGCGCTCAGGACCAGGAATCCGACAATACATTTAACCGTTCCTTTGACGACTTCTTCGACCGGTTTTCTCTGCAGGATCAAACCGATGCAGGCCAGGATACCGACCAGCATTGCCGGAGTCGACAAAATGTTGATGATAAAACTCATATACTATTTCTCCTCCTCTGGACTCGCTATGATTCCGATGCGTTGAGAAACACATCATAAATTTCTTTTCCGGACTTCGCATCGAGGATCGGCTGTACATTGCCGTCATCACCAAAAATGTTGGCAATGGCCATCATGCCCTCCATATGAGAAGTGCTGTCTTTGGCACAAAGGGCGATCAAGATCCGTACATCGGGTCCGTCCTCGGTGAAGTGCACCGGTTTTTTCAATACAGTCACGGCCAGCTGGGTGTCATTGACCCCGGCTTCATTGGAAGCATGGATCAAAGCCATGTCATCCGTCAATACGTAGTAAGCACCGTATTCCTCCGTATTCTTGAAGACGGCTTTTTCATACTCTTCCGTGCAGCATCCGTCTTGGATCAAAGGCTCCAGAGCGACGTGAATGGCTTCTTTCCAGTCACGGACGGAATCTTTGATCACACAATGTTTCTCTTTTAAAATCGTATCGATCATAGCGATCTCCTTTCGTACTTTCATTATGCAAAGGAAGCACATACAAATCCAGACCAATTGATTTCGTCTTCAATGTGCAATTGTGCAATGCCTGGTTTCACATATTGCACAATAAAATGAAAGGAATTGGTATCGGACTGTCGGCAAAAGATGCTATTTTAATATTGTTAGGAGGAAAACGATGATTGTCTTACTGCTGATCATAGTTGTATTGATCGCTGCGGCCATTCCCTTTGCGCTGCGTTCCTTTACATGGAACCATTTCACCAAGGCGATGGAAGCGGAGCAATACGATGAAGCCGAAAAAACTTTGAAATCCCGCCGGTACCGTACATTGTTCGGCGAATACGAACAAAATAAAAATCTGATCCGGCTGTATCTAGGTCTGGACCGGAAAGCAGAAGTGAAGGAATACACGCATAAGATCCTGAACAGCACGGTCTCAGCGAAAAAGAAGACGGCCATTGCCGATGCGGTATACTATTATTTTCTTGACCGCGAAGATCAGCCGATGTGCAAAGAACTGCTCGATACGTTGAAATCAACGAAGAACGTTGATGAATTTGAATTTGATCAAGTCTTATACCGCGTATTGATCGAAAAGAAAAGCGAAGACATTGAGTATATTGAGCGTCTGCTGCAGGAGGAAGAAACGACAGGCTCTAAAAAAGGTCTCCTGCAGTATCTGGAAGGGGTGCAGCTGCTGAACGCCGGCCGGAAGCAGGAAGGCCTCAAGGTACTGCAGCAGGCCCGCAAGAATTTAAAAGGAACACCGTATTATCGAAAAATCAAAAAAATCATGCAGGAATAGGAGGGACGTATGCCGATTACATTTGATTTAGACCGGCGCTGTCAGGAAATCCTGAAGATCCTGGTCAATGCGAATGGTTATGTGCAGATCGGCGACTTATCTGAACAGTTGGATGTCAGCCGGCGCAGCATTTACTATGACATCAATAAAATCGATGACTGGCTGAGATCCCGTTCGCTGTCCGCCTTGGAACAGAAACGCGGCAAAGGCATTGCCATTCATGCGGATCAGGCAGCCATGATCCGCAAGAGTCTGTTTGAACGCGGCGCCGACAAACAGGTTTCCTATACGCCGGAAGAAAGACGGAGCATCATTTTATGTATGATCGTGATCCGCAGCCGGAATTTATATATTGAGGATTTTATGGAAACGTGCGATGTCAGCCGGAATACGATCGTCAAAGACTTGAAACTGGTGGCCGATGTTGTCGAAACCAATCAGCTGACATTGGAATACCGGATCAAGACTGGTTATCGGATCTTCGGCGATCCGATCCGCAAGCGGGCGATGTTCTTCTATTATTATCCGCAGGTCTGGAAATATTTCTCGACCTTGATCTTTTCTGAAAGTCAGAACCAGCGTATTCAAAGAGCGCTCTCGAATTTCAAGAAGATCGAAGAAGAGCTGGACTGTGAATACGTCAGCGGTGTTCTGCCGGGCTTAGCAACGTTTTTGTCCACGATCGAGTACCGCAGCGATGTGATCGATTTCTCGGATATGGACCGCAAAGAAATTATCAGCACGAAAGAATATCAGTTGGTCCGAAAATATTTTCCGTCGTTATCCGATCAGGAAACAATTTATATTTCACTGCACCTGTTAGGCTCCCGTCTGCAGGTAGTGCCGCTGCATGTCCTGAAGCAGGACGAATCCAAGGCCTATGAATATGCCCGCAGCATGGTAAAATCGTTTGAAACCCTTTCCGGTGTGGAATTTGACGACAAAGAGGAGTTGATCAACGCGATCGCGACGCATTTAAAATCTTCGCTCTATCGGATCCGATACGGCGTGCAGTGGGGCAACCCGATGTTGGAGACGATCAAAAAGGAATATGGGGAATTGTTTGATTTGACCAAGCGTGCGGTGGAAAATGTGGAAGCGGAAATGGGCATGACGATCAACGATACAGAAGTGGCGTACATTGCCCTTCATTTCGGCGCTTTCATGACGCCGCTGGAGTCCTCGAAACATTCGTACCGGATCTTGATCATCTGTCCCAACGGCATCGGAGCCGGCAATATGCTGAAAAATGAAGTCCGCAGTATGGTGCCGCAGGCGACCGAGATCAAGAATATTTCCTTGAATCAATACCGGCCGGATCATAATTATGATGTTGTCATTTCTACGGTCGATCTGCCCGGTGAGAAAGATTTTCTGCTGGTGCATCCGATCTTGTCGGAACAAGACCGGGTCAGCATTCTGCGCAAGTGCATGGAACTGGAACCAAGCACGCAGATCCAGATGGATACGATCTTAAAGATCGTCAGCCGATATGTGGATGAAGCGAAAATGCCGGATCTAGAGAAGGATCTGCGCACGGCTTTCTCCAACGGTCAGATGAGCCAGCCGCCGATCCGTGATTACGGTCTGGGCCTGCTGCATTTTCTGACACCGACCCATCTGCAGATCGTCGACGAACCTTGCAACAGGAAAGATGC
Source organism: Catenisphaera adipataccumulans (assembly GCF_014202755.1). GTDB lineage: Bacteria > Bacillota_I > Bacilli_A > Erysipelotrichales > Erysipelotrichaceae > Catenisphaera > Catenisphaera adipataccumulans. The sequence continues at coordinate 312,316 of NZ_JACHHK010000003.1, read as the reverse complement.
CCTGCGCCGCGCGCTGCGCCCGCTGCTGATGAACGATGCGATCACCCGGCAGTACATTGAATCGGTAGTACAGGCGCAGGAAAACCATCATCAGATGTTCATTGCCAATGAAGTGGTATTGGCACACTCCGGCATCGACAATGGGGTGAAACAAGTCGATGTGGCAATCACGCTGTTCCGCCATCCGGTACCGTTTGAAAACGGCATGGAAGCACGGATCATCTTAGGCCTGAGCGCGGAAGACCAGATCAAGCACATTCATGTGATGAACGATATTCTGCGTGTCTTTTCAAAGAAAGACAATATTGCAGCCCTGGAACGATGCAAAGATAAAGAAACGATGTATCAAACAATTCATAAGATTTTAAAAGGAGAATAAGGATGAAAACACAAACCGTAGCACATATGATCGATCACACGTATTTGAAAGCATTCGCAACGCAGGATATTTTACAAAAACTGTGTGATGAGGCCAAAGCCATGCATACCGCCAGCGTTGCCGTCAGCAGTGCCTGGACGCCGTTCTGTCATGAACAGTTAAAGGGAACCGGCGTACATGTGACCAGTGTCGTTGCTTTCCCGCTGGGACAAGGCGGTCTGGATGCGAAAAAGTATGAAGTGATGGATGCCATCGCAAAGGGCGCCGATGAAGTGGATTATGTACTGGATATCGGCCGTGTGAAGATGCAGGATCATGCGTATATCGAAAACGAAATGCGCACCTTGACGACGATCGTGCACAATGCCGGCAAGAAAATCAAAGTGATCCTGGAAACATGTTATCTGGAACCATCGGAAATTCAGTGGGTCTGCAAGATCGCCGTGGATGTGCGGCCGGATTTCGTCAAGACGAGTACTGGATTCGGCACTGGCGGGGCAACCGTCGGAGCGGTTCGTTTGATGAAGGATACGGTCGGTGATGCGGTCGAGGTCAAAGCCAGCGGCGGGATCCGAGACTGGAAGACATGCAAAGCAATGATCGATGCCGGCGCGACCCGGATCGGCACAAGCTCAGGCACAAAGATCCTGGAAGAACTGGAAAAAGAAAATGCGTAAACCGTCATGGTTACGCATTTTTTTCTGCCGCCTGCATGAAAACATTATAAATTGATTCGCTGTCTTTTGCTTCTAAAAGCGGCCCGACATTGCCGTCATCGCCGAAGATCGTTGCTACGGCCATCATGCCTTCCATGTGGGATGAATTGTCTTTGGCGCATAACGCGATCAGGATCCGGATACCTGGACCGTCCGTTGTGAACTGGACAGGCTTCTTTAAAATAGTGACTGCCATCTGGGTATCGTATACATCGGCTTCATTGGATGCATGGATCAGTGCCATGTCATCGGTCAGTACATAGTAGGCACCGTATTTTTCAGTGTTGTCGAAGACGGCTTGTTCGTATCGTTCATCACAGGCGCCCTCTGCCAGCAGCGGTGCTAATGCCGCGTGAACGGCGTCCTGCCAGTTTTCCACATGATCCAGCACCCGGCAGTTTTTCTTTTTCAGGATATTTTGGAGCATTATTTGATCACCTCATTTCTATTATAAGGGAAAAAATGAAGAAGCGGCAGACAAGTAAAATGAGAAAATCCGTTATCCAACATGAAGTTCAATATCTGTTCAAAAAAACGAAAAAATCAGATAAAATTATCCGAAATAATGAGATGAATGTGAAAAAAGAAGAAAAATATAAGCTAAATTATGTGAAAAAATGTCGAGAATTCAGAAATAATATAGTGAAATCGTTTCCAATTCAAAATAAAAGATGTTAAGATAATAACGAACAATAAGTAAGTTAAAGTATGGCCGCCGTGCTGGCTTTTATTTTGACTTGCTTGGATGCTCGAGGAGAAAGGAAGAAAAAATAATGGTAGGAATTATCATCGGAAGTCACGGAAAATTCGCCGAAGGAATCAAACAGTCCGGCGAAATGATCTTCGGCAATCAGCCGAATGTCGCTGCTGTGACTTTAATGCCAAGTGAAGGTCCGGATGATATCCGCAAAAAAATGGAAGATGCGGTTGCGTCCTTTGATGATCCGGAACAAGTTTTGTTCCTGATCGACTTATGGGGCGGAACACCGTTCAACCAAGCCAACGGATACATTGACGGACACGAAGACACTTGGGCAATCGTTACCGGTTTGAATCTGCCGATGCTGCTGGAAGCTTATGCAGCAAGAATGCAGGAAGATGCGACGGCACACAGTATTGCCACGCATATTATCGAATCGGCAAGAGAAGGTATCAAACCGCAGCCAGGTTCTTTGGAACCGAAGAAAGAAGAAAAAGCCAATGCGGGAGCTGCACCGCAGATGCAGGGCGCCATCCCGCCGGGAACGGTTCTGGGAGACGGACACATCAAGATCGGATTGGCACGTGTGGATACCCGCCTGCTGCACGGACAGGTTGCGACCACATGGACAAAAGCCGTACAGCCGGATCGTATCATCGTTGTATCCGACGCGGTCGCCAAAGACGATCTGCGTAAAAGCATGATCGAACAGGCAGCGCCTCCGGGCGTAAAAGCGCACGTTGTTCCGATCCAGAAAATGATCGACGTTTCCAAAGATGTCCGTTTTGGTGCAACGAAAGCCATGCTTTTGTTTGAGACACCGCAGGATTTACTGAAAGCGGTAGAAGGCGGCGTCGACATCAAGACCGTCAACTTAGGTTCAATGGCCCATTCACAGGGTAAAGTCGTTGTCAACAACGCCATCGCCATGGGACCGGATGATGTAAAGACATTAGAAGAATTAAAAGCTAAGGGCATCACCTTTGATGTCCGCAAAGTACCGAGCGACAGCAAAGAAAATATTGACGATCTGCTGAAGAAAGCTAAAAAAGAGCTCGGCATGTAAATAGGAGGAATAAGAATGTCAGCAATTACACTTATTCTGGTCTTTATCGTATCTATGCTGGCCGGCATGGAAGGAATTTTGGATGAGTTCGAATTCCACCAGCCGCTGGTCGCATGTACGTTGATCGGATTAGTAACCGGACACTTAAGAGAAGGAATCATCTTAGGTGGTTCGCTGCAAATGATTGCCCTGGGCTGGGCAAATATCGGTGCTGCCGTAGCACCGGATGCTGCATTGGCCGCTGTTGCCAGTGCGATCATCATGGTAAAAGGTTTGAGCGGCGGTGATGTTGATGTCAGCAATGCCATCAATACATCCATTGCCGTAGCTGTGCCGCTGAGCGTTGCAGGTCTGTTCTTAACGATGGTCTGCCGTACGATCGCCATCCCGATTGTGCACGCGATGGATGCAGCGGCAGAAAAGGCAAACTTCGCAGCTATCGACCGTTGGCAGATCATTGCCATCCTGATGCAGGGTCTGCGTATTGCGATCCCGGCCATGGCATTGTGCCTGGTTCCGGCTTCGGTCGTAACCAATGCCTTGAATGCGATGCCGGACTGGCTGACCGGCGGTATGTCGGTTGGCGGCGGTATGGTCGCTGCTGTTGGTTATGCGATGATCATCAACATGATGGCAACCAAGGAAACTTGGCCGTTCTTCGCTTTAGGTTTTGTCTTCGCAACGCTGCAGGAACTGACCCTGATCGCTTTGGGCGCGATCGGTGTCGTACTGGCGCTGTTGTACTTAGGCTTGAAAGATAATGCGAAAAACAGCGGCGGTTCCGGAAATACCGGTACCGGCGATCCGTTGGGTGATATCTTGAATGATTACTAGGATGAAGGAGGAATGAAACATGGCAGAAAAAATTACCTTAACAAAACAAGACCGTAAGGCCGTCATGCGCCGTCATCAGTTCCTTCAGGGATCCTGGAACTATGAGCGTATGCAGAATGGTGGCTGGTGCTTCGCGATGATCCCGGCCATCAAAAAGTTGTACACCAATAAAGAAGACCAGGCAGCAGCTTTGAAGCGTCACTTGGAATTCTATAACACACACCCGTATGTATCTGCACCGGTCATCGGTGTTACCTTGGCACTGGAAGAAGAGCGTGCCAACGGTGCTCCGGTCGATGATCAGGCGATCCAAGGTGTAAAAGTCGGTATGATGGGTCCGTTGGCCGGTGTCGGTGACCCGGTATTCTGGTTCACGATCCGTCCGATCTTAGGCGCCCTGGGTGCTTCTATGGCAATGAGCGGAAGCATCGCCGGACCGTTGATCTTCTTTATCGCATGGAACGTGATCCGTGTGGCTTTCTTGTGGTACACGCAGGAGTTCGGCTACAAAGTCGGAACCGATATTGCCAAAGACTTGTCCGGCGGTCTGCTGGGAAAAGTAACCGAAGGTGCAAGTATCTTAGGTATGTTCATCATCGGTGCCCTGGTTCAGCGTTGGGTAAGCATCAGTTTTACACCGGTGGTATCCCGTGTAACGCAGTCGGAAGGTGCTTATATTGATTGGAGCAACCTGCCGAAAGGTACCAAAGGCATCAAAGAAGCATTGACGATGTATGATTCCATCGGCAGCAGTGCCTTGAATCAGGTCAAGGTCACGACTCTGCAGGAGAACCTGGATTCACTGATCCCAGGTTTGGCTGCTTTACTGCTGACGCTGTATATCTGCCACTTGCTGAAAAAGGAAGTATCTCCGATCGTCATCATCCTGTGCCTTTTTGGTGTAGGTATCGTCGGTCGTGTGATCGGATTATTGTAAGATAAAGAAACAGAGGTGTTGATATGCCTGTGCAGTCGCAGAATACCAAAGTGGATCTGACCATGCCGACGTCATCCTTGTATGGACTGACTTCTGTGGGCAAAGCGATGGTCGGCGATAAAGCATTCGAATACTATAATGATCGCAACGTACAAGATTATGTCCAAATTCCGTGGAGCGAGATCGACCTGATCGCCGCCTCCGTCTTATTTGGCGGCCGGAAGATCTCCCGCTTCGTGATCATGACCAAAGAAAACGGCAACTACACGTTTTCTGCACGCGACAACAAGAAAATGCTCCGTGCTATTCGAAACTATGTCCCCGCTGACCGTATGGTCCGCTCCTTGAGTTTCTTCGATGTCCTGAAGCGCGGCACCAAGAATCTGTTTTCCATCGGGAAGAAAGCCAAATAGCTTTCTTCCTTTTCTGTTGGAGGAACGACATGGAATGTGAAGAAATAAAGTATGATATGCGAAAAGCGACAGAAAAAGAACGGCAGCAGGCAGCCCATGATGCGGACCTTGTCTTCCGTCTGACGCAGACGAAGCCGACCCGGCCAGAATATGCGGCATTGCTCAAAGAGCTGCTGGGCAGCCGCCTGGGCGAAGGCAGTACCATTATTGCGCCGTTTGCCGGTGCAGCATTTGATCGACTTTGCATCGGTTCTCATGTATTCATCAACGCAAATGCGTTGTTTATGGCCCGCGGCACCATAACGATCGAAGATGACGTCCAAATAGCGGCCAATGTCTCGATCCTTTCGAACAACCATGATTTCTATGATCGGCAGATTTTATTATGTAAACCGGTCATCATCCGCAAAGGTGCATGGATCGGTGCTAATGCGGTCATCCTGCCCGGTGTGGAAATCGGCCGGCATGCGATCGTCGGTGCCGGATCGGTGGTGACCAAGGATGTACCGGATGGAGCCGTCGTGGCCGGCAACCCGGCACATGTGATCAAACAGCTGGATCTTGATCGGTTTCAAGAGAATTGACAGTTTGTGGGAACCGTCATATCATCTTATAGGAATGTGAGGAGAAATTGTATATGTTTGATTGGCTGCATCGGAAAGAACCGCATTCGGTTCTGCTTTATTCCCCATGTAAAGGGAATTGTATCGATGTGACAGATGTTCAGGATGAGGTCATTGCGGCCAAAAATCTAGGGGACGGTGTCGCGATCGTACCGTATGAACAGCAGGTATGCGCCCCGTGCGCAGGCACGATCATCCTTCTGTATCCGACGTGCCATGCGTTCTGCATCCGGACGGAAGAAGACTTGGAAATCTTGGTCCATGTCGGGATCGATACGGTCGAGCTGCAGGGCAGAGGCATGACCGCCCACGTCAAAGTAGGCGATACGGTCAAAGCCGGTGATGTGATTGTTTCTTTCGATACGTCGAAGATGGATAAAATTTATAATATGACCATCAGTATCCTGCTTTGGAAAGAAAAACGGTTTCATTTTGAAAAGCCGATGCTGAATCAGCAGGTGACCCGCGATGATGTTGTCTTGAAAGGAAGCGTGTAAATGGCACAGAGAGATTTTACATGTAAGTATAAGCTGACCAGGGAACTGATCGATGAGTATGTTGCCGCAACGATGAAGAAAACCGAACGCTTTCTAAAGATCGCTGCACTGCTGACATGGGCAGCCGCCATTGTGATCCTGGTTTTCGGCAATGGCTTGTTTTATGCGGTATGGACCGCGGCCATTGGGCTGATGCTTTATTTGGACGGACAGTTTTTGCTGCGTCGTCATTCAGCCTCTCAGCTGCGGAAGACCTACCGGAAAGAATACGGCAGCGAGGAGGTTGAAGTACAGGTGCGTCTTGCGGAAGTGATCCATTATCGCATCGGCGGCACATTTATGAAATGCAGCTATATGGATATAAAAGCTGTCGATGAAACGGAACATTTGATGATCTTTTCATTTGATGACGGCACGATCCCGTTTTTAACAGTTGATTTGAACGATTATCAAAAAGAACAACTGCACAAATTTATTGAAAAACGCAGTCCTGTGCCTATTCAAAAAGCCGGTTAGGCTATTGCCAACGCCGGCTTTTTTCAAGCTTATTTTTTAACCGTCCGGATTCAGCTTTCGCAAAACCCAGCGGGAAATTTTCCACGCACACTAAGGTCCAGCCGTTTTGTTTCGTATCAGCCATTACGGTTTCGCCGCGCAGGTAACGAAGGACCCGTTCGTCATCAAGCGAAAAAGAAACCGTTTGATCGAATTGTTCCGGTTTCAAGGCGAGCGCCAGAGCCTGTGCCGGTTCAAAGCGGCCGCGTTTGATCGTACTAGCCAGCAGCCCGGAACGTAAGACCCGCCAGCCTTTCTGCTCCGGCAGACGGTCTGCCATCCACAAGATTTTATCGCCCTTTTGAAAATATCGATCCGGCAGATCTACGCGGCGCAGAAATTCTTGGGCAGCCGCATCGATAGGTCCGCTTTTGACGGTCTGCTGATGGGACTTAGGCTGGCCTGCATTCTGAAGCAAGGCGGCAAAATGACCTTCTCCCTGGATCCGGTGTGGATAGAGCCGGACTGCTTCCGGCATATCGATCCCGCCGACAAAGCCTTCGGTCATCGGGATCGGCAGCAGCTTTAGGTCCGGATGCGTCTTTAATACATGACGGATGACCTCTTCGTTTTCTTCCGGGGCAAAGGTACAGGTCGAATAGACCAGATGGCCGCCCGGCTGCAGCATATCAGCGGCATCATCGAGGATCTGTTTCTGGATCGGCGCGTAGTATGCCGGCCCTTTTTGTCGATAACTGTCAATGAGATGGTGTTCCTTACGGAACATGCCTTGTCCGCTGCAGGGAGCATCGACCAAGATCGCATCGAACTGTTTTGGAAATCGTTTTTTCAGTTGGCTGGTATCCTCGCTGCAGATGATCGCATCGCGCGTCCCGAAGGATTCCAGATTTTTCAGCAGGCTTTGGCAGCGTGAAGTGCTGATATCATTGGCTGCCAGCAGTCCGGTTCCCCGCAGCTTGCAGGCCAGTTCCGTGCTCTTGCCGCCCGGGGCAGCACAAGTATCCAGCACATGATCGCCTTTTTTAACGGGGAGCAGCTGGGCCGGAAGCATGGCCGAGGGTTCCTGAATGTAATACAGGCCGGCAGCATAGTACGGATGTTTGGCCGGGCGTGCATCCGGATCGACATAAAAACCGTCAGCGGTCCAGGGGACCGGCTTCAGCGCAAACGGTGAACGACGGCAGAATTCTTCGACCGAGATCTTTAACGTATTCACGCGGATGGCCGTATAAGAGGGGTCCTGCAGGGATGAAAAATAACGATCATATTCGTCCGGCAATAGATTTTCCATTTGCCGGATATAACTTTTCGGTAATTCCATGGACTCATTATAGCATGTTATAATTATGAACTGAAACGAGGGAGAAATTATGCTTTTGAAAATTCTGACACAGATTTCGGATTTTTTATGGGGAACGCCGATGACCATTGCCCTGATCGGCACAGGCATCTACCTTTCGATCCGATTCGGGTTCCGCTACAATTTCCGCAATATTCGCTTTAACTACCGCAATACTTTTGGCAAGATGTTCAAGCCCGGTGAAGGTACGGGTACCGTTTCCGGCTTTGCGGCCGCCTGTACCGCGATGGCCAATACGATCGGTGTCGGCAACATCGGCGGGGTGGCGACCGCCATTGTGTCCGGCGGCCCGGGGGCGATCTTCTGGATGTGGATCTCCGGTCTGTTCGGCATGTCCACCAAGGCCTGTGAGATCATCCTAGGCCAGCGTTATCGGGTCAAATACAATAAGTCTGTCGATGAGTATATGTGTGATCGTTCGTTTGTGATGCGCAACGCATTAGGCTGGAAACGCGGTGCGGTGGTGCTGGCGGCGGCTTGTTTTATCCTCGGCCCCTGGACGTGCTGTGTCCAGACACAGGCGGTGACCAGTTCTTTACAAGAGGGACTGCAGATCGATCCGCTGATCAGTGTCATTGTTTTAGGTGTGACTTGTTTTGTGACGATCTTCGGCGGTCTGCACCGGATCTCGTCCGTGATGGAAAAGGTCGTGCCGTTCATGGCTTTTGTCTATATTTTAGGTGGTTTGGGGATCCTGATCATGCATTTGGATATCCTGCCGGCAACGATTGCGCTGATTTTTAAGTCAGCTTTTACACCGATGGCGGGCATCGGCGGTTTTGCGGGCGCGACCGTCCGCGATGCCATCCGTTATGGCGTGGCCCGCGGTCTTTACTCCAACGATGCGGGCACCGGCTACGGCATCATTGCACACGCCAGTGCGAAGACTGATCACCCGGTGCGGCAGTCGTGCTGGGGATGGGGCGAAGTCTTCCTGGACACGATCGTTGTCTGCACGGTAACGGCACTGTCTATTTTACTGACAAATGTGTATGTGGATTTTCCGAACGTGAGCAGTGCTGAACTGACGACGGTCGCGTTTGAAACGGCCTATGGCCAGGCTGGCGGTTGGTTCTTGTCGCTCGCGATCGTCGTCTTTGCGTGGACCACGATCATCGGTATGTATTACAGCTGTGAAAAATCGGTGAATTACGCCTTCGGTGATACGCGGTCCAACCGTATTGCGACGCGGATCTACATGGTCTACTATATGATCCCATGCGTGCTCTTTTACAACATCCAGGCGGACTCTTTATGGGCGATGACGGATATTCTTTCGGCCATTTATATTATTATCACGTTGATCTTTATTTATACGCAGAGAAAAGAAATCATGCGCTTGTTCCATGATTTCTGGGATCGATATATACCGGCATTGGACCGCGGCGAACACCCGGCGCCGGTCATTTATGGAAAGGATGAGACAAGTTATGAAACGCACCACGATTGAATCCATACTAAAGCAGAATCAGGTCATGGTCATTGATGGTTCCATGGCGACCGGTCTGGAACATCTGGGCTGTGATTTAAACGATACCTTATGGACCGCAAAGGTACTGGCCGACCGGCCGGACCTGGTCAAGCAAGTTCATATCCAATATTTTCAGGCTGGTGCAGACTGCGGCATCACCGACAGCTATCAGGCCAGTCTGCCGCGGCTGATCGAGCGCGGGTACTCCCAACAAGAAGCGGAAGCGCTGATCCGATCTGCGGTCACTATTTTTCGGGAAGCCCGGGAAGAGTGGTGGCAGCAGGAGGGCAAGGCTGCCGGGCGTGCTTATCCCGTCTGCCTGGGCGCTGTCGGTCCTTACGGAGCATATCTGGCAGACGGTTCGGAATACCGCGGTCATTATGGCGTCAGCGATGAAGTCCTCCGGGACTTTCATGCCCGCCGCATGGAACTGCTCTGGCAGGCAGGTGCGGATGTATTGATGATCGAAACCCAGCCGTCGCTGCAGGAAGCGCTGATCGAAGCAGAACTCGCGGAGCAGCTTGGTGCCGATTATGCGATCAGTTTTTCCTGCGCGGACGGAAAACATATCAATGAAGGCGATTTGATCGCCGATTGTGCCGCCGAACTATCATCAGGACATCCACATTTACGGATGATCGGTGTCAACTGCACACATCCCAAATATATTGAATCCTTGATCAAAGAACTGAAAACCTCAACCTCGCTGCCGATCAGTGTATATCCAAACAGCGGGGAACAATATGATCCGCTGACCAAAAAGTGGTACGGCGCGAAGCAGGCGCTTCGATTCAAAGATTATGCGCTGATCTGGATGAAAGCCGGTGCCAAAGCGGTCGGCGGGTGCTGTCAGACGGACGAAGATCATATCCGGCAGGTTGCGGCGGCCCGTGAGGAATTTTGTTCAAAAGCACCAACGGACCGTATATAACGCTCGGAGGTGAGCTTATGGAAACCTGCCGTATCGAGGTCCCGGCGGCGTTGATCCATTCGGCTGCGAATGTCTTAGAGCCGCTGGGGATCTCGGTCCAGGACGCGGTCGATGCGTATCTGCGCCGGATCGTCTGGGAGAAGGGCATTCCGTTTCAAAGGCTGAAGATGCCGTCGGTCCCGGCTTGGGATGAAGCAGAGATGCTGGAGATGAACAGCGGCTATCTGCATTGTCAGGGGCGCAGCGACCGCTCCTATCATGCGTATTTATCCTTCCAAAAGGAGTAAATACTCAACAAATGACCTGCTTTTGTATGTTGAAATATGACATTTTTTTTCTTATTATGTTGGTATGCAAAGGAAGGATGTTGGTATGCAAAGGAAGGATGTACGTTTCTTACAAATTTGCGGATTGATCATGATCGGTTTCGAGATTTGGAAACAGTTGTTTTTAACATACATCAGCGGTCATTATTCATGGTGGCACTTTCCGTTTCAAATGTGCAGTCTGCCGATGTATTTTATGGCGGCCATGCCCTGGCTCAATGAAAAGCATCGAAGCATCATCCTGCGGTATATGATGACCTACGGGATGGTCAGCGGATGCGCCGGTCTGCTGGGGGGGACAGGGCTGCATTATACTGCGTGGCAGCTGATTGCGCACACGTATTCGTGGCATATTTTCCAGATTTATCTGGGCTGGCGCTGCGGCCATATCTGGATGCAGACGATCCGGCCGTCGCAGGATTTCACCAAGGCCACCTGGGTCTATCTGACGTGCTGCCTGATTGCCGGTGTGCTGAATGCGATCATTTATCCATATCATGGCATCAATTTGTTTAATATGAATCCGGCCATCAATATGGATCTGCCGGTCTATCACCTGCTTGTGCCGGTGTTCGGCAACCGGATCGCGATCTTCGTGTATTTGTTTTCATGCATCTGGTTTTCCAACTGGACGAAAAACGTTTGGACGGCTTCCAGTAACTGGTATCTCAGCCGTCAGCGGCAGCAGAATCGGGAAACGAAACTGGATCATAGCTGATCCGGCTTTTTTTATGATAAAAATAGCTTGAAATGTAGATAAAAAAAGAATATATTACATAAGAAAAGACAATGGTGCCGGGGAAAGAAAGGAAACTTTTTTTGGCGCTTTTTTGTTTTTTTATTGGAAAGGAAGTGGGGATGTGGAAGAGTTTGTTCAAGACCTGGTCAGTCAATTAAATGTCGAGACGGTATTTACGATTTTTCATTTTAAAATATTTGAATCCGTCGTCGTGACATGGATCATCATGTTGATCATGGTTTTGATTGCGGCATGGCTTGGACATGGTTTATCTGTACAGCATCCGAGTCGTCGTCAGGCGGCGGCAGAAGTGATCGTAACGAAATTGGACGCACTGACGGAAGGCATGTTGGGGGCAAAAGGAAAACAGTACAGCGGATATATTGCTACGGTGCTGCTGTTTCTCGGCTTTGCCAATTTGATCGGGATCATCGGCCTCAAACCGCCGACGAAAGATATCAATGTTACGGCCGGTCTGGCCATCATGAGCATCGTATTGATCGAGGCTGCCGGTGTGCATGCGCGCGGTGTCAAAGGCTGGCTGAAGAGTTTTGCACAGCCGATCGCCATCGTTACACCGATCAATATTCTGGAAGTGTTCATTCGGCCGCTGTCATTATGTATGCGATTGTTCGGAAACGTGTTGGGAGCCTTTGTCATCATGGAAATGATCAAGCTGGTCTGCCCGGCGATTATCCCTGCAATCTTCAGTTTATATTTTGATATATTCGACGGCTTGATTCAAGCGTACGTATTTGTATTTTTGACATCGTTGTATATTGCAGATGCAACGGAATAGAGGAGGAAATGTATATGAGTTCAACAGCATTGGGTGTAGGTATTGCCGCACTGGCTTGTGTTGGCGCCGGTATTGGTATCGGTATTGCGACCAGCTCCGCAGTGAAGGCGATCGCGCAGCAGCCGGAAGCTGACGGCAAGATCATGAGAAACTTATTATTGGGTAGTGCATTGGCGGAAGCAACCGCCATTTATGGATTCGTTCTGGGTCTTCTGATTATCTTTATTTTAGGTAAATAGAGGACAGATTAATGGATACAGTAAATGTAGATCTGCTGCATTTTGATGTCTTCAATCTGATCTGCACGATCATCAACCTGCTGGTCTTATATTGGTTGATGATGAAGTTCCTGTTTAAACCCATACGGAAAGTCATTGCCCAAAGGAACGCAGAAATCGACGCTACTTATCAAGATATCAAAACAAAAACGGAAGAAGCTCAATCGAAAAACAAAGAAGCGGACGCCCGTTTGGCCGAAATTGAACAAAACCGCAAAGAAGCCGTGCGGAAGGCAAAACGTGAGGCGAACGAAGTTTACGATTCCATCATCGCGGATGCGAAGAAGCAGTCGGATGAAATTCTGGAAGAAGCTCGTCATGATACGAAGCTGGTGATCATGGAGGAAAAACAGAAAGCGAAGGAAGAAATCAGCACGATGATCGAAGATGCTTCGTTGAAGATTTCCAACGAAAAAAGCGATCAAGAATTATACGATAAATTCCTGAAAGAAATGGATGAATAGGAAGGTGAGACGATGAGTGAAACATCGAACAGTCTGCGCGCCGTTCTCCGGTGCGTTACTCGTCCTACCGAGGAACAGGAAGAACAACTGAAGCAATTTGTTCAAAAAAAATACCATACGCAGGATGTTGATCTGGATGTCGAAATCGATTCATCCGTGAAGGGCGGTTTCATTCTGACCGTCGGCAGTGATGAATTCGACTGGAGCATCCGCGGCCGTCAGGAACAGCTGGTCGATGCGATCGATCAGGCCAAAGCGGATGCGATCAAAGCCGAAGAAGACGGCAGTCTGGTCTCTATCCTGAAAGAAGCCATCGACCGGTTTCATGCTGAAGCGAAACACAATGAAGTCGGCGAGGTGGAAGAAGTCGGCGACGGCATTGCGTTGATCCGCGGCTTGGATCATGTGATGTACGGCGAAGTCGTGGTCTTTGAAAACGGCACCAAAGGCATGGTGCAGAATATTGGCGAAGATGAGATCGGTGTGATCTTATTTGATACCGAAGGCACCATCGGCGAAGGGACCCGTGTTTCCGGTACCGGTAAGAAAGCCGGCATGCCGGTCGGTGAAGAATTCCTGGGCCGGGTCGTGGATGCGTTAGGCAACCCGATCGATGCCCGCGGGGATATACATGCCGACGGGTACCGTCCGATCGAAGAACCGGCGCCAAGCATCATTGCCCGCAAGCCGGTGGCCGAACCGCTGGCAACCGGTATCCTGGCCATTGATTCAATGTTCCCGATCGGCCGCGGTCAGCGTGAGCTGATCATCGGTGACCGTCAGACCGGCAAAACAAGTATTGCCATTGATACTATTTTGAACCAGAAGGATCAAAACTGTATTTGTATCTATGTTTCGATCGCACAGAAGGCAAGTACCGTAGCGAATATTGTCAATGTCTTACGGGCAGCCGGTGCGCTGGATTATACGATCGTTGTCAATTCTACAGCTGCCGATCCGGCTTCGCTGCAGTATATCGCGCCGTATTCGGCCACATCGCTGGCGGAATATTTCATGCGCCAAGGCAAAGATGTCTTGATCGTTTACGATGATTTAAGCAAGCATGCGGTGGCTTATCGAACGCTGTCGCTGCTGCTGGGCCGCAGTCCGGGCCGGGAAGCTTATCCGGGCGATGTCTTCTATTTACATTCGCGTTTATTGGAGCGCAGCAGCCGTCTGGTCGGCGGCGGATCGATCACAGCTCTGCCGATCATTGAAACCCAGGACGGTGATGTCAGCGCCTATATTCCGACCAACGTAATTTCCATTACCGACGGTCAGATCTTTTTGGAAAGTGACTTGTTTTTTGAAGGACAGCGGCCGGCCGTCAATGTCGGCTTGTCGGTTTCCCGTGTCGGCGGTGCTGCTCAGACCAAAGCGATGAAGACCGCCTCCGGTTCCTTGCGGATCGATCTGGCCCGTTATCGTGAAATGAAAGAATTTACGCAGTTTTCATCCGATCTGGATGAGTCGACGGAAAAACTGCTGTCACATGGTGCGGTATTGATGGAACTGCTGAAACAGCCGCAGAATCATCCCGTATCGCAGGTTGATGAAGTATTGATGTTGATCTTGGCCAACCATCCTTCACTGGAGGAACTGCCGGTCAAGGAAGTCCGTCCGTATATGATGAAGATGGTCGCATGGTTCCATGAGGAACACGAAGATCTGCTGGATCAATACCGGCGGACCGGACGTCTGGAACCAGAATTGAAAGAAGAAATTTTACAGACGGCAGACGGCTTTAAGGAGAGCCAAGCGTAAGATGGCTGCCTTGCGGGAAATCAGGGATCGCATCAACAGTATCAAAAGTACGATGAAGATCACGAATGCGATGTACATGATTTCATCCACAAAAATCAATAAGGCCAAGAAATCACTGGCGGACAACCGTCCGTATTTCGATGCCAGTCAGACCGTCTTAAGCAAAGTTCTTCAAAACCTGCCGGATGAATTTGAACACCCGTATCTGGATGACCGTGAATTTACCGATGCCAGTCATGCCCGCCGTGCGATCATTTGTGTGACCGCGGATAAAGGCTTGGCCGGTTCGTATAACCACAATGTCATCAAGATGACGGAAACGATCATGCAGGGCTGCGAGGATCCGCGCCTGTACGTGGCCGGTGAAGTCGGCCGTCAGTATTTCATGCATCGTCATGTCAATATTGATGAGCATTTCCAATATACTGCTCAGGATCCAAGTATTCCGCGCGCCCGCCATATTGCAGGCCGGATGCTGGATCTGTTTGAAAATGGGGAAGTCGATGAGGTATATCTGGTGTACACGGCTATGAAAGCCGGTACCGTTTATACATCAGACGTCATGCAGCTGCTGCCGCTGTACCGGCTGAATAAAGAAGTCGTCATTGCGCAGCAAGAAAAAGGGAAATACGAAGAAAATTTCACGCTTGAGCCAAGCCCGCACGATCTGTTGGATATTGCCGTGCCGGATTTCTTATCCGGTTATATCTTCAGTGCCCTGGTCCAGTCCTATTGTTCCGAGCACTATGCCAGGATGCAGGCAATGGATGCGGCAAATAAAAACGGCCAGGAATTGATCGCGCAGCTTTCGCTGCAGTACAACCGTGTCCGCCAGGCGAAGATCACGCAGGAGATCACGGAAGTCGCTGCGGGCGAAAAAGCTCGTAAGCAGCAACTGGCAAAAAAGAAAAAGAAAGAAAGGAGCCTCGCGGAATGATACAAGTCGGAAGAATCACTCAAGTTATGGGGCCGGTCGTCGATGTGCGGTTTGACGAAAAACCGCTGCCGTACATTAAAACGGCACTTCAGGTCGACAACCACGGCAAGAAAGCCGTCATGGAAGTTGTCGAACATGTCGGCAACGATACCGTACGCTGCATTATGCTTTCGGCCAGCGAAGGTTTACAAAAAGATATGCCGGTCTTGTCCAAAGGCATCGGTATCGAGGTGCCGGTCGGTGAACAAAACCTGGGCCGTTTGTTTAATGTATTAGGAGATACGATCGACGGCAAAGATCCGATCACAGATGCTGAAGAGTGGGAGATCCACCGCAAGCCGCCGGTTTTTGCCGATCAGTCGCCGGTACGGGAAATGTTAGAGACCGGTATCAAAGTCATCGACCTGATGGCGCCTTATGCCAAAGGCGGAAAAGTCGGCCTGTTCGGCGGTGCCGGTGTCGGTAAAACGGTGCTGATCCAGGAACTGATCCGCAACATTTCCGCAGAACACGACGGCTATTCGATTTTTACCGGTGTCGGCGAACGAAGCCGGGAAGGAAATGATTTATGGAGCGAAATGACCGAATCCGGTGTCATAAACAATACCGCACTGGTTTTCGGTCAGATGAATGAAAGCCCGGGCGCCCGGATGCGGGTCGCAGAAACGGGCCTGACAATGGCGGAATATTTCCGTGATCAGGAACATAAAGATGTGCTGCTGTTCTTCGATAACATCTTCCGTTTTGTGCAGGCAGGCAGTGAGGTATCCTCTCTGCTGGGCCGGATGCCTTCGGCAGTCGGTTATCAGCCGACCCTGGCCAATGAAATGGGCCAGCTGCAGGAACGGATCGCCTCGACCAAGAATGGTTCGATCACCTCGGTACAGGCAGTCTATGTGCCGGCCGATGACTTGACCGACCCGGCGCCGGCAACCACTTTCGAGCACTTGGATGCGACCACGGTGCTGTCGCGGAAGATCGTCGAGCAGGGCATTTATCCGGCAGTCGATCCGCTGGAGTCCAATTCCCGGATCCTGGATCCGAACATCGTCGGCGAAGAACACTATGAGACCGCACAGAAAGTGCTGCAGTATCTGCAGAAATACAAAGAGCTGCAGGATATCATCGCTATCTTAGGTATGGATGAGCTGTCTGAAGAGGATCAGAAGATCGTTGCCCGGGCGCGCCGGATCCGTAACTTTATGGCGCAGCCGTTCCATGTCGCTGAACAATTTACCGGTATTCCGGGAACGTATGTACCGGTGGATGAAACGGTCAAGGGATTTGCGGCAATCTTGAACGGTGAAATGGATGAATATCCGGAGACGGCATTCTTCAATGTCGGCACGATCGATGATGTCCTGAAGAAAGCGAAGACCGAAGCATGACCATGAAACCATTTGATTTGAAGGTCCTGGCCAGCGATCATGTCTTTTACGATGATCAAGCCGTCTGTCTGACCGTACAGACACCCAATGGCAGCACACAGTATCTGGCCGACCATGCGGCCGTGATCAGTGCCGTATTGCCTGGGGAGCTGCGGATCCGGAAACCGGATGATTCGGAACTGGAAGTTGTCTGCGGGCTGGGTACGGTCATGTTTTCAGAGAACAGTGCCAAAGTGACCGTAGATACCTGTGAGACGCAGGAGCAGCTGGACCGCCGCCGGGCGCGGGAAGCGTATGACCGGGCGCGGGAACGTCTGCGTCAGAAACAGTCGATCGAGGAATACAAACTTTCGCAGGCAGCGATGGCCAGAGCACTGGCCCGGCTGCAGTTTAAAGGCAAAGATATTCATTGATGAAATACCGCTGTAAAATCGGCGGTATTTTTTTCTATAATTGTGTTACAATGCTTGTATTAATATTACGTGTTACGGAGGTCTTATGAATCGGATCATTACCATTAGCCGCGAGTTAGGCAGCGGCGGCCGCGAACTGGGCAAACGCCTGGCGGAAGCACTGGATATTGCGTACTACGATAAGGAAATCGTGGAAGCATTGGCACAAAAGAGCGGACTGGCGGAAGAATATCTGGAGGGGATTTCCGAAAAGCGGATCTCTTTCTATTACCCGATCACTTACTCAAATTCATTTTCTCTGGAGCCGATCCGTTATCAAAACAACATCATGGCGCAGCAGAATGAAATCATCAAAGAACTGGCAGAGAAATCCGATTGTGTGATCGTCGGCCGGGCTGCCGATGTCATTCTTGCGGATTACCACCCACTGCGGATTTTTGTGTATGCCGAAATGGCGGCGCGCATCGAACGCTGCCGCAGGCGCGATCACGGGCATGAACGAACGGATTGGGAATACAAGAAATTCATCAAAGCCACTGACCGCAATCGCTCACATTACCGTGACTTGATCGGCGATCGGGAATGGGGCAATCCACTGACGTGTGATTTGATGGTCAACACGACCAATATTTCCATTAAATCGATCATCCCCGGCTTGGTGGCCTACCAAGAAGGGTATTTTCAGTCGTTAAAATGATCCGAAAGGATCATTTTTTTTGTTCAATAATTTTTAATTTTGTGTACAATAAAAGTATGAACATCAGACATGCGACAGAAAGAGACATATGGCAGCTGGCTCAAATTGAATCACGTTGTTTTCCGGAAGCGGAAGCAGCCAGCGCTGCTGAGATCGCTCATCGGGTGCAGTACTATGGCAATCATTTTTGGCTGGCGGCGGAAAAACAGGGCATTGTCAGTTTTGCGGACGGTTTCGTGACCGACTATCTGAATTTGACGGATGCGATGTATGAACATGCCGAAATGCATAATGAAAAAGGCCACTGGCAAATGATCTTCGGCGTCAACACGCTGCCGGAATACCGGAATCAAGGCTATGCGACAGCGGTCCTGAATGCGGTCATCGAAGACTGCCGGAAGCAGCATCGGTCCGGCATTGTTTTGACATGCAAAGAGCATATGATCCCGTACTATGCACGTTTTGGATTTATCGATGAAGGAGTCACCGATTTATCGATGCACGGCGGTGCCGTATGGTATCAGATGCGCAGGGCTCTTGATTATTAGGGCTGTGGAAAGAACCGCGCAGAATATGGTATGATTATAGTATGATAAAAATCGTACAAGGGTATCTGATCCTGACGTGTCTGGCAATCATCGGTGCGATTGCGCTGATGGTGACAACACAAACATGGGTCCGTAACATTGTTTTTATTTATTGGGCCCTGTTTGCGGTTGTTACGGTCATCGAAGTCGCACATAAGTTTACGTATCGTTTTTTGAACGAGCGCAAAGCAATTGCCGGGCTGCGTTACCGTCAGAACCGAAGAGTGTTATATGCCGTACTGCGGGTCTTCGGTGAACCGATCCTGGCCATTTTATTTTTGTATATCGGGCTGCATCACCATTATATCTGGGTCGCCGCGATCGGCTGCGAATATACCGCGATGTGTATCTGCCGGCTGGCCTTGCTCAGGCTGCGCCGCGGCAGCCATGACCGTCAGCGGGCGGCCGCTATCCGGATCGGCTGGAATCTGCTGATCCTTGCGCTGGCAATGTATGGAGTGATCTTATATTCAGCGTTCCAGCTGCGGGCTTATTTATATTATCAAGCCATGATCATGGCAGTTTTTGTTTTTACGCTGATCCAGTTGTTCGATTTGTGGCTGCGCAGCCAGATGAGACCTCTGCGCCGGGACTGGCTGCATCAAACGATGAACACCGTTGATTTATATGAGCTTTGTGCTTCATTTTTCTTTGTCATTACCGGTATCGTCGATGCGTTGGGGATCGATGCCGCGGCAGCTATGCCGATCGACATCATTGCCGCAACGGTCATCATGATGCTGATGGTGGTCCTGATGCGGCAGATGATCCGCAGAGGACAGATGGATATCGACCGTCAGGTCGAAGCAGAAAGGAAACAAGCAGATGATTCGTAAAGAGAGAAAAGAAATTAAAAAGAACTTGAAAGGCGGCCCCGGCGAACTGACGTTCTATCACATTTTGGAAACAGAAGAGCTGTACGGCCACGGTACGATGTATGCGCGCGTAGTGATGCCGCCTAAAGCCGGCATCGGCGTTCACACTCATGTTCACAATACCGAACCGTATTACATCTTATCGGGGCACGGTGATTTTACGGATGCCGACGGCACGGTGCATAAAGTCGGCCCGGGCGACTGCTGCATCATTGAACCGGGACAGAGCCACGGCTTATCCAATCCATATGATGAGGATCTTGTGTTCATGGCATTGATCTATAACGAATAAACGATCGGATGAATATCCGATCGTTATTTTATATACGCTTTGGCCTGTTCACTGACCCGCAGTGCCTGGTGTTCCAGTTCCCGGCTGGACATGCGTCGGGCTCCCTGCGCCAGGATCGAGTTTTGGATCAAGCCGTCGGAACTGGCCACGATCACGTTGTATTCCTTCTGCAGATCGCCGACGATTTTTTCGATATAACTGTCGGCTGTCTGGCCATGGCGGGTATAAACGATGGTCGTATTTTCCAAGGTCTGATCGTGCGGCTGGCTGCCCGGCACCCGATAGGCATCAAATACAAGGATCATCCGGTAATTATGAAAGGCCTGATAATCCACCAATACCTGGATCAGACGGTCTCTGGCGGCATCATAATCTTTGCGGGCCAGTTCTCTCAAGCTGTCCCAGGAAAAAATCTGATTGTAGCCGTCGACCACGATACAGGTCGGTTTGACGGTTTGTGAACGGATCGGCTGGGCCTCCAGATCGATTTTTTTCTTTGGCCGGCGGTCTATCTTTTTTTCACTGCGGTTACGGCCGGAGACCTGGCTGAATACGCGTTTGGCTTCTTCTTCGCTGATCGTATAACGCACGGCATGATAAGAACCGGACGATGTTGAATGGTCCCATTGCAGGTGCATGTAATTCTCGACTTCATCATACGGTACAGAAAACGAGGATCCATGGGTACAGAACACCGAACCAGTTGGATGACGGCGGTCGCTTTCCGGATCATATTCCGCCGCTTGGATCAATGCTTCGGCATCCGGACTTTCTTCGTAACCGGCCAGGGTGCAGGTAAATGTGCCTTGGCCTTTGGTGATGGCAGTCAGACGCATTTGATAATTGGCCAGCTGACGGACCGGACCGGTGCCGGTAATGATCATTTGGCTGTCGCTTTGGGCAACGTCCACCTGTGCGCCGCGTTGATCCAGATCATAGAGCACATTGCTTAATACGGCATTCGGCACAGTGATCGTAAACTGATAGTACGGCTCAAGCAGAATATTCTGTGCTTTCATCAATCCCTGCCGTACCGCACGGCTTGTTGCCTGCCGGAAATCGCCGCCGGAGGTATGCTTGACATTGGCCTTGCCGCCAAGCAGCGTGAATTTCACATCGGTCAGCGCACTGCCGGTCAGTACACCAATTTGTGTGCGTTCCGTTAACTGGCGTACAATTGCGCTTTGCCAATTGTATGCCAGGTGTTCCATCGGGCAGCGGTTGTCCACCTTGATGCCGGCTCCGCGCGGCAGCGGCTCGATCTTCAGCAGCACCTCGGCATAATGACGCAGCGGCTCGAAATGACCGACGCCGTATACAGGCTCGGCAATGGTTTCTTTCAGCACGACTTTACCGGCTTGAAAACCAACGGTCACCCCGCATTGATCGGCGATCGTTTTCTGCAGCACCTGCATCTGCATCTCACCCATGATGCGGACCGAAATCTGATGGCGGCGTTCATCGTATTCGATCTGCAGCTGGGGATCTTCTCTGGCGATCGGTTCGAGCACGTTCATCATCTGCAGCGGATCGACCGTTTCCGGAAGCATCATTTGGTAGCTCATGTACGCCTGCAGAACCGGGGCCTCGCTGTCCGGTTCACTGCCTAATCCTTGTCCTGGATAGGTATCTTTTAAACCTTTTAATGCACAGATCATCCCTGCCTGTACTGCTTCGACGGCGGTATAGGAAGTGCCATGATACAGCCGGATCTGATCGACTTTCTGTTCATCGATCGTTTCTTTGACTTTCAGGGTGCCGCCGGTCATCTTGATATGAGTCAGCGGATGGCCTTGTTCATCCTCGGTCACCAGAAATACTTTGGCTCCAAATGTTTCTTTGGCCGCCGGCGGTTCAGTGTAACGGACGGCCAGGTCGATCAGTTCTTTGATGCCTTCGCGTTTTAAGGCACTGCCGAAACAAACCGGAAACAATTCCCGGCTGCGGATAGCTTGACGGATGGACGGTTCATCAATGGTCCCGTTTTCAACGAATGCCTCCAACATTTCATCGTTGATGGTGGCACAGTTTTCCCATGTGTCTTCCTGATTCCAGTGAATGCAGTTTTCGCTGCATTCTTTCTGCAGATCGGCCATCAGCTGGGCGGGTGTTTGATAGGAAATGTCCATTTTATTGACGAACACATAGGTTGGAATGTGGTAGTGCTGCAGACAGTCCCAGATCGTACGGGTATGGCTTTGGACGCCGTCCTGTCCGTTGATGATCAGAATGGCCGCATCCAGTACTTGAAGCGTACGTTCCATTTCACTGGAGAAATCAATATGACCCGGGGTATCGATCAGGCAGACTTCGGCATCGTGCCAGGTAAAGCGGGCTTCTTTGGCGTAGATCGTGATGCCGCGGCTGCGCTCTTGTTCATTGTAGTCTAAAAAGGCGTCCTGATGATCCACCCGGCCGAAATGACGAATGGCCCCGGCTTCGTATAATATACTTTCAATGGTGGTCGTTTTCCCTGCATCCACATGGGCGACCAGACCGATCGTGATTTGTTTCATACGAATAGAATATCATAATTATAGAATCTGCGGATCATTTTGTGATATGGTATAAGCTATGGATAAACAAAATGAACGAATCAAAAATCGACATTTGATGATCCGTTTTCTGTCTGGCTCAAAGCGCTTTTTTATTGCCGGTATGATCTGTGCCTGCTTCGTGGCTTTTTTCGATCTGATCAATCCAAAAATTATACAGTATTTTGTCGATGCGCTGGTCGGCACACCAGCATCGGCCTCTTCCGGGCTGATGCGGTATATCCGCAGCCTGTCCGTTGCGAAAAACTATTCTGCCATGGCTGCTTTGGTAGTCGTGATGGCAATGGCGGCCGCAGCCTTTCGTTATGCGTTTCAGTATCTGAATGCCAAGGGGGCCGAAGCACTGACCCGGCGGATGCGCGATCTGCTGTTTGAACACCTGACCCGGACAACTGCCGCCTGGCGTTCTGCGCATCGCAGCGGCGATTTGCTGCAGCGTTGTACTTCGGATGTGGAAACGATCAAAGTGTTTGTTTCGGAGCAGATGACGAAGTTGTTCCAGATATTACTGATGATCGCTTTCTCGTTGTATTTTATGATTTCCATTCATCCGGTGCTGGCGCTGATCGCCGCAGCCTATATTCCGGTGATGGTCGGCGGTTCAATTTATTTTCACCGTCGGATCGGCGAGTCATTTGAGACTGTCGACCGGGAGGAAGGCAAATTATCAGCCATTGTCCAGGAGAACCTGACCGGTGTTCGGGTGGTGCGGGCTTTCGGCAAAGAAGCGTATGAACAAGAGCGATTCAAAAAACAGAATCATGGTTATACCAATCTGTGGGTCCATTTGATGAAGATCATGGCATCCTTCTGGGTCTCGGGCAATGTGATCGCGACGCTGCGGGATCTGATCGTCATGAGTGCTGGTATCATTTTCTGCGTCAACGGATCACTGACTGCCGGTGAATTTACCGCATTCATTTCTTATAATGCCCTGCTGGCAATGCCGGTGCGCGGCTTGGGACGGATCATTGCAGAATTAAGCAAGGCCGGTATTTCTTTGGGCCGTCTGCGTGAGATCATGGAAGCGCCGACCGAACCAGAAACCGGCACTGCGAAACCGAATATGAACCAGACGATTTCTTTCAACCATGTATCATTTGCTTATCGGAAACAAATGGTACTGGAAGATGTGTCCATGGTGATCCCTGCCGGTGCGACGATCGGAATTTTCGGGGCGACCGGTTCGGGCAAGTCTACATTGGCCATGCTTCTGGATCGGTTCTATGAACCAGATCGAGGTACGATCACGATCGGCGGCACACCGTTGTCGGAGATTGAACGCAGCTGGCTGCGTGATCATGTCGGCATCGTCAGTCAGGAGCCCTATTTGTTTTCCGGCACGCTGAAAGACAATATCCTGCTGGCAGCTGATCAGACCAGTGCAATAGATCATGTGACAGCGATGGCTGGTCTGACACATACGGTGGAAACCTTTCCGCAAGGTTATGAAACTTATGTAGGTCAAAGGGGAATCACGCTGTCCGGCGGTCAGAAACAACGGACAGCCATTGCGCAGATGCTTATTCGTCGGACGCCGATCATGATTTTCGATGACTCTTTTTCGGCGCTGGATGCCGAAACGGATGAAGCCATCCGCAGACGTCTGCGTGCAGAACCACAAAGCGCGACCCGGATCTACATTTCGCATCGGGTGGCCACCTTGATGCATGCTGACCGGATCTATGTTTTGGATCATGGCCGGATCGTGGAGCAGGGAACGCATGAAGAATTGATCCGGCAAGGCGGTCTTTATGCGAAAAGTGCGGCGCTGCAGATGCGCGGGGAGGAGAAGCAATGAAAAAGATCCGTCATTTTTTGATTCCTTACCGGCGCACATTGATTCTGATGGTCGTGCTCGGAACCCTGAGCAGCGTAGCGGATTCGTTTTATCCGCTGTTTACCAGCTACGCGCTGGATCATTTTATTGCCGGACAGACGCTGGATACGATGCCGATGTTCATTGGTGCGTATATTGGCTTGATGATCCTGCAGGAACTGGACAATTATTATTGTTTGTTTCAATGCGGACGCATCGAGATGTGCCTGGACTGCGATCTGCGCGATACGGCTTTTCATCATCTGCAGACCTTGTCCTTTACGTATTTTAACCAGCACAATGTCGGATCGATCCATGCCCGGGTCATGAGCGATACGGGCAAGATCGGTGAAATGTTTGCGTGGCGTCTGATGGATCTGGTCTGGAACGTATCGTATGTTATCTGCGTATTTGCGGTCATGTTTACGATCCACCGGCAGCTGGCCTTCTTCGTGGCACTGATCATTCCGATCGCGGTCGTGATCATTTACAGCTTTCAAAAAAAGCTGACCGGCTATAACCGAAAGGTCCGTGAGATCAATGCGGAAATCACTGACCGGTTCAATGAAGGATTGTCGGGTATGCAAAGTATTCAGATCAACCATGTGGAACAAAAAATGTTTCGTCGGTTTCAGGATACGACCAGCCGGATGTATCAGACATCGATCAAAACGACGCATTATGCCGCGCTGCTGACCGCGGTCGTGACGATGATGTCCTCCTGTGCGCTGGCTATCGTCCTTCAGCAGGGTGGATATTTGACCGCTTCGGGAGCTTTGCGCATCGGTACGCTGGCGGTATTCATGTCCTATGCGATCGGCCTTCTTTCTCCGATCCAGAATATCATGGATACCATTGCGTCGTGGATCGGCATCCGCGTCAACATTGATCGTTTAAGTGAACTGCTGGCACAGCAGCCGGAAGTCAAAGATACGCCGGCTGTAATTGAAAAATACGGCACAGTTTTTGTCCAGAAACGTAACAACTGGGAACCTTTGAACGGCGATGTGTCCTTTGAAGATGTGACTTTCCGTTATCCGGACGGAACAGAAAATGTTCTGGAACATTTCTCGCTCCATGTGCCGCAGGGCAGCACCGTTGGCATTGTCGGGGAAACGGGTGCCGGAAAATCAACGTTGGTCAATCTGGTTTGCCGATTTTACGAACCGCAGCAGGGCCGTATCCTGATCGACGGCAGAGATGTCCGAAAGCGCAGTCAGTCGTGGCTGCATGCCCATATTGGTTATGTGCTGCAGACACCGCAGTTGTTTTCAGGAACGATCCGGGAGAACTTGAAGTATGGCAATGAACAGGCGGATGACCGCCAAATTGAAAAAGCACTGCACTTGATGGCGGCAGACGATATTGTCCGTCAGTTTCCGGAAGGTCTTGACCATGAGATCGGGGAAGGCGGCGACAGTCTGTCTACCGGTCAGAAACAGCTGCTGTCGCTTACCCGGGCGCTGCTGGCTGATCCGCAGATCCTGATCCTGGATGAAGCGACGGCTTCCATTGATACACTGACGGAACGGAAGATACAAAATGCGATCCGTACGGTTTCTGCCGGCCGGACGACGTTCGTGATCGCCCATCGATTATCGACCGTTACCGATGCGGACTGGATCATCGCGATCCGTGACGGCAAGATCGAGGAACAAGGCACACATGCTGAATTGATGAAACAAAATGGATATTATGCCGAGTTGGTTCGGCATCAAAACATGTCGGCGTCAGCCGAAAACGGAGGAATTGCATGAATTTACAAATGTGGACCGGACCGCTGATCGGTGCCTTGATTGGTTACTGCACCAATTATATTGCGGTCAAGATGTTGTTTTATCCGCGTCGGGAGATCCGGCTGTTTGGTTTCCGGCTGCCGTTTACGCCCGGGGCGGTGCCGAAAGGCAAAGCGCGGATCGCCAAAGCGGCTGGCGCGATCGTATCGGAACAATTGATGTCTGTTGAAGATGTGCGCAGTCAGCTCATTGACAGCCCATTGGAGAAATTGATCACCGATAAAATTCGACAGGCGCTGCAGCAGCCATTGAGCGACTGGATGCCGGCTGATACGCAGCCGTGGGAAAAGCTGATTGCCGGACGGATCGAACAGACCGTGAACGAAGCAGATATTCATGGTATGGTCCAGAAGAAAGCATCTAAGATGATCGCAGAAAAAACCAAAGGATCTTTTGTGGGCCGTCTGCTTTCGGATGGTTTCGGCGATTCGATGGCCGGCATGATGGCCGATGAAGTGGAAAAATTCGTTGCAGAAGAAGGTCCGGATTATATCGAACAGGCCGTTCATGATCAAGTTTCTGCTTTACGTCATCAGTCGCTGCACGAGCTGATGACCGACGGCGGCTTGGATGAAGACCGGATCAATGAACGGATCCATATGTATTATCGGCAGGCGGTCGATCGTTATCTGCCGACGGTATTGGAAACCTTTCATGTATCGGGTATGGTAGAAGAAAAGATCAACGTAATGAGTGTGAAACAAGTGGAGGATCTGGTGCTGATGGCCATGAACAAAGAGCTGACGTTGATCATCCGATTGGGCGCCTTGATCGGATTTGTGCTCGGCTGCATCAATTTGATCGTATGAAAAAGACAGATATTGAGGAATGGAAACAATCAGGCGGATTATTATTGGATGTCCGTTCAAGAGAAGAATACGAAACAGGCCATATTGAAGAAAGCCTGTCGGTGCCGCTTTCGGCGATCAAAAAGTTTCAGGCACCGCTGGATACCCCGCTGTATGTTTACTGTGCGACCGGATCGCGGGCAGGCCTTGCCTGCCGAATTTTAAAAGCAAAAGGATTCCGGTTTGTCAAAAACATCGGCGGGATCCGTGAAGGACTTGTATAACGTCTTTTCAATTGGATGGTTTTGTAGGATAATGAAAAAAATTGGAGGGAACGCAATGAAGATCAGAACAGCACGGGCGGCCGATGCGCCGCGGATCGCAGAAATTTATCGTCCGTATGTGGAGAAAACCGCTATCTCTTTTGAATATGAAGCACCGGATGCCGATGAGATGGCCCGCCGTATGGCAGCCGTATTGAAAAAATATCCGTATTTGATCGCTGAGAAAGAAGGCCGGGTGATCGGCTATGCGTATGCCGGACCGTTTGTCGGCCGGGAAGCATATGATTGGTCGGCAGAAATGTCGATTTATATTGATTGGAATGCCCGGCACGGTGGTATCGGCAAAGCCTTGTATAACGAAATGGAAAGCTTATTAAAGAAAATGGGCGTGATCAATATCAATGCGTGCATTGGTTATGTGGAAGAGGAAGATGAATATCTGAATCATAACAGTGTGGATTTCCATGCGCATCTCGGGTATCAGTGGGTCGGATTGTTCCACAAGTGCGGGTATAAATTCGGCCGCTGGTACGATATGGTGTGGATGGAAAAGATGCTTGGTCCGCATCCGGATGTACCGCAGAAATTGATCCCATACCCTGATCTGGAAAAAGACTGACCTGCAGAGCAGGCCTTTTCTTTTGCCTGAAAATGTAGGATAATGAAATATATATTTATAGCGGCCAGGATTCTCTGTTTTTTGGATCCGATACGCAGAAAGGGAGTTTTTACATGAGAGGAAGCGGAGTATTATTTCCGATATTTTCATTACCGTCCGCCTATGGGATCGGATGCTTTTCACAGGAAGCCTATGATTTTATTGATTTCCTGAAAAAAGCTGGCCAAACATATTGGGAGATCTTGCCGTTAGGGCCGACGGGATTCGGCGATTCGCCGTATCAACCGGTTTCTTCTTTTGCGGGCAACCCGTATTTTATTTCTCCGGACGGCTTGATCGAAGAAGGACTGCTGACCAAGGAAGAAGCAGAAGCCTATTCATTCGGTGACGATATTCATAAAATCGATTACGGCGCACTGTACAATTATCGCTATCCGATGCTCAAGCAGGCATTTGCGCGATTCAAACCGGATGCGGATTATCGGAAGTTTGTCAATAAAGAAGCATACTGGCTCAAAGATTATGCGCGGTTCATGACGCTGAAAAATCTGGAAGAAGGCAAGAGCTGGCAGGATTGGCCGGCGGCGTATAAGAAACGTACGCCGGCCGCCATGAAAAAAATTGAAACGGAATACAAAGAGCAAATTGATTTCTATTCGTTCCTGCAGTATATGTTTCAGAAACAATGGACAAAGCTGCGTGCTTATGCGAAGGAAAACGGCATCCGTATCATCGGGGATCTGCCGTTTTATATGGGATTGGACAGTGCCGATGTCTGGGCGCATCCGGAATCGTTTAAAATGAATGGTTTTTCGGATTATTACCAGATTCCGGCCGATGCCGAATCAGCCGAAGAAGGAAAATGGATGGCCGGTCCGCGCATGAAATTTTTTACCGAATTACAGGATACCTTGGGCGATGTACCGATGATCGCAGAAGATCTGGGTACCATCACGAAGACGAATGCCAAACTGCTGAAGGAGCCCGGACTGCCGGGCATGATGATCTTACAGTATGCGTTTACCGGCTGGAATGAAGACAGTTTCTATCTGCCGTATAAACATATTCGCAACTGCGTGGTCTATACGGGCAACCATGACAATCCGACGGCCGCAGAGTGGATCGAAACGATCAACGATCACGACCGGGATTATGTGCGGCGTTACATCCATTCAGAAAATACGAATACCGGTGGTTTTGTGTGGGATTTCATCCGCGAAGCGTACCGTTCGGTGGCGGATACGATCATTGTGCCGCTGCAGGATTATTTGGTCAAGGGCGAGGAAGCACGCATCAATCAGCCGGGAACTTCGCAGGGCAACTGGCAGTGGCGGCTGGAACCAAACTTTCTGTCGGATGAATTGGCGGACAGCATGTATCAATTAAGCAAGCTGTACGGTCGGCTGCCGGCAGTTGACGAATAATTCACTTAATTTTATAATTGATAAATAAGAAGTGATTCTTAAGGAGAACGTTTATGAAGAAGTTGATTTTACCGATTGACGGAACGAAACGTAGTTTACAGACAGCCACTTGGGTCATGAATACATATTCGACGGAAGAAGTAGAAATTGTGATCGTGATGGTGGCAGATTCGATGGATGAACTGCGTTATCAGCAGGAGTACAATTCGGCTGCGCAGTACATGATCACAACGTTGAAGCGAAACTGTGGTGTTTTGAAAGAAAAAGGATATCAGGTTTCGTTTGAAGCACTGTTTGGCGATCCGGGCAAAGAAATTTGTGATTACGCGAAAGAAAACAAAGCGGATATCATTGTGATGACAAAGTCGACAAAAGAGAACTGGTTCGATACGATCGGTTCGGTCACGACTTATGTCGTAAAATATGCGAAGTGTCCGGTTATGATCATTCCGGAAAACAAATAACAAAGTGCCCGAAAGGGCATTTTTTTTGGAGGACGACAAATGGCAAAAATATTTTCGATTCAAAAGAAAACAGATGAACATTTCGTCAATTTGTATGAATTTGACGGGATCAATACGAAAGGACATGAATCCCATTATATGGTGGCGACCCGTGCCCGGTCAAAAGAGCAGCTGAAAGCGGTCACCCACGATTATTCAGCCGCCGATGCGGTGGTCATCTACAGTATCTACAACGATCAGGTGGTACTGGTCAAACAATATCGATATCCGATCGACGGCGCAGTCTATGAATTTCCGGCCGGCTTGGTGGAAGAAGGCGAAACACTGCACGAAGCGGCGGTCCGGGAAATGAAAGAAGAAACGGGCTTAGAGCTGAAACTGCTGGATGTCGATCCGCTGTATGAGAAACCGCGTTTTACCAGCGTGGGCATGACCGACGAGACCAATGCGATGGTCTATGGCTATGCATCGGGAACAATTTCCGATGCATTTGCGGAACCAAGCGAAGAGATTGAGATCGTGCTGGCTGACCGACAGGAAGCACGCCGTATATTAGAAGAGGAAAACGTCGCTTTACAGACTGCGTATCCGTTATCCCGGTTTGTATCCGATGAAGCGCCGTTCGGGTTCGTTCAATGAGTGAAGAACGGATCTTTGCGCTGATCGTGTTCATTTTGATGAACGGATTTGTGGTGCAGCGCAATCGTCGGAAAATGGTTTCATCTTTACTGTGGAAGGCGTCGGCTTCCATGGGCTTTGTGCTTTCGGGCATCATGGCCACGTATGAAAAACCTTATTTATTTTCATTATTGATGTTGACGGGGCTGATCTTCGGACTGCTTGGGGACATCTGGCTTGGTTTGAAATGGTCGTACACGCATGATGACGATACGTATTTGTACGCCGGATTCATCGCGTTTTTGATCGGGCATGTTTTCTATTGTACAGCGATGGTCGTAGAACTGGGAATTGCGCCGGTCCTGCCGATCATATTGGCCATCATTGCCAGCTTTGCGGTCGTTTTCAGCGGTGACCGTCTGCAGATCCATTACGGCAAGTTCCGGCCGATCTCGGTTCTTTACGGCATTGCGTTGTTTTCGACGATGTTTATGGGATTATTCGGCGCGGGCGCTGCTCAATTGCAGGATCCGCAGATGAATCGGCTGTTTTTAGGCGGCCTGTTGTTCCTGGTTTCTGACTTGCTGCTCAGCCATATTTATTTTGGCAGACATAAAACGGGATTTGGGATGCTTTGGCTGAATCACTTTACGTATTATGCCGCTCAGCTATTGATGGTCTCTGCCATCTATATGAGCATATAAGGAGAAACGATGCCTTTTTTACCAGTAACATATGAAGAAATGAAGGCCCGCGGCTGGGATCAGGTGGATTTTGTCTATGTGAGCGGGGACGCCTATGTGGATCATTCCAGCTTCGGTGCTGCCATCATCACCCGCGTGCTGGAAGCACATGGCTACCGCATCGGTATGATCTGCCAGCCGGATTGGCGCGATCCGGCGAGCATCGATGTGTTCGGCGAACCGCGGCTGGCCTTCTTGGTTTCTTCCGGCAACATGGATTCCATGGTCAATCACTATACTGTTGCGAAAAAACGCCGCCGTCAGGATGCATACAGTCCGGGCGGCAAGATTGGTTATCGTCCGGACCGGGCAACGACCGTCTACTGCAACTTGATCCGCCGCACGTATAAGCATACGCCGCTGATCATCGGCGGTCTGGAAGCCAGCCTGCGCCGCTTGGGCCACTATGATTATTGGTCGGACTCGGTGCGCCGGTCGATCTTACTGGATGCGGGAGCCGATCTGATTTCCTACGGCATGGGGGAACACAGTATCGTTGAAATTGCAGATGCGCTGGACAGCGGCCTGGCCGTGCAGGACATCACGTTCATCAACGGCACCGTCTATAAGACACGCAAGGAAGATGAGATCTACGATGCGATCCGGCTGCCCGACTTTGAAGAAATTAAAAACAATAAAAAAATGTACGCGAAGAGCTTTGGCATTCAGTATGAAAATACGGATCCGTTCCAGGCAAAGCGGCTGTATGAGGCATATGACGGCAAGATGTTCGTGGTGCAGAATCCGCCGGCGATGCCGCTGACTGAAATAGAAATGGATGATGTTTACGATCTGCCATATATGCGGACTTACCATCCAATGTATGAAAAACAAGGCGGGATCCCCGCTTTGAAAGAAATCAAGTTTTCTTTGACTTCGAACCGGGGCTGCTTCGGCGGCTGCAGTTTCTGTGCCTTGACTTTTCATCAAGGCCGTATCGTGCAGGCCCGCAGTCATGCGTCGATCTTGAAAGAAGCAAAGCAGATGATCGCGGAACCGGATTTCAAAGGGTACATTCATGATGTCGGCGGACCGACCGCGCAATTCCGCAGACCGGCGTGTCAGAAACAACTGACGGCCGGGGCATGCAAAAACCGGCAGTGTCTGTTTCCAAAGCCATGTCCGAATTTGGAAGTTGACCATTCCGATTATGCCGCCTTGCTTGAAGAGCTTCGTCAGCTGCCAGGGGTCAAAAAAGTTTTTGTCCGTTCCGGTATCCGTTTTGACTACCTGTTGGCTGATCCAGATGATTCGTTTCTCCGGGATCTGTGCCGCTATCATGTCAGCGGCCAGCTGCGTGTCGCACCGGAACATATCAGCGACGCGGTCCTGCGGGAAATGGGCAAACCGCCGGTGCAGGTCTATGACCGCTTTGTGAAAAAATTTGAACAGATCAATAAAGAACTGAGCATGGACCAATACTTGGTGCCGTATTTGATGCCCAGTCATCCGGGCAGTACGCTGCAGGATGCCGTCGCGCTGGCCGAATATCTGCGGGATCATCACCTTTCACCGGAACAAGTGCAGGATTTTTATCCAACACCAGGAACGGTATCAACTTGTATGTATTACACCGGATACGATCCGGTGACCATGAAGAAAGTCTATGTGGCAAAAAATCCACATGAAAAAGCCATGCAGCGGGCGTTGATCCAATATCGTAATCCGCGCAATTATGATTTAGTTCATGAAGCCTTGATCAAAGCCGGACGCCGTGATTTGATCGGCAGCGGACCAAAATGTCTGATCCGGGAACGGAAAACACATCGTCATTGACGATGTGTTTTTGTTTCAGTCGGCTGAAACAAATTACAGGTTTCAACGTGACATTACAAACGGTTTCATATATAATGAAAAGTGGAATTTTATAGGCGCTTGCGCCTGCAGGAGGTTAAAAATGGGAACCATTGATTTGACAAAGTACGGAATTACCGGTACGGCCGAGATCGTTTACAACCCGTCGTATGAAACATTATTTGAAGAAGAAACCAAACCGGGACTGACCGGTTATGAAAAAGGTACTGTAACTGAACTGGGTGCGGTCGATGTCATGACCGGCATCTACACAGGCCGTTCTCCGAAGGATAAATTTATCGTGATGGATGAAAATTCAAAAGATACGGTCTGGTGGACTTCGGATGAATATCCGAACGACAACCATCCGGCATCAAAAGAAGCTTGGGAAGCAGTCAAGAAGATCGCACAGAAAGAATTGTCCAACAAACGTTTGTTTGTGGTCGATGCATTCTGCGGCGCAAACAAAGATACCCGCATGGCTGTCCGCTTTATCGTGGAAGTCGCATGGCAGGCACATTTCATCCGCAACATGTTCATCAAGCCGACTGAAGAAGAACTGAAGAACTTTGAGCCGGATTTCGTCTGCTACAACGCCTCCAAGGCAGTTGTAAAAAATTACAAAGAATTAGGACTGAACTCAGAAACAGCCGTTGTGTTCAATATCACCAGTCATGAGCAGGTCATCATCAATACGTGGTACGGCGGTGAAATGAAGAAAGGTATGTTCTCGATGATGAACTACTATCTGCCGTTAAAAGGTATTGCGGCGATGCACTGCTCGGCCAACACGGATATGGAAGGTAAAAATACAGCCATCTTCTTTGGTCTGTCCGGCACTGGTAAGACAACACTGTCGACCGATCCGAAGCGCCTGCTGATCGGTGATGATGAGCACGGCTGGGATGACAACGGCGTCTTCAACTTCGAAGGCGGATGCTACGCAAAAGTCATCAATCTGGATAAAGAATCTGAACCGGATATTTACAACGCGATCAAACGCAATGCACTGCTGGAAAACGTAACCGTTGACAAGGACGGCAAGATTGATTTTGCCGACAAGTCTGTGACTGAGAATACGCGTGTTTCCTATCCAATTGATCATATTGAAAAGATCGTAAAACCGATCTCGCACGGACCGGCTGCGAAGAATGTGATCTTCCTGTCCGCCGATGCCTTTGGTGTCCTGCCGCCGGTATCGATCCTGACACCGGAACAGACGAAGTATTACTTCTTAAGCGGATTCACCGCAAAATTAGCCGGTACAGAACGTGGAATCACGGAGCCGACCCCGACTTTCTCGGCTTGCTTCGGTCAGGCATTCCTGGAACTGCATCCGACCAAGTATGCGGAAGAATTGGTAAAACGCATGGAGCAGTCCGGCGCCAAAGCTTACTTAGTGAATACGGGCTGGAACGGCAGCGGCAAGCGTATCTCGATCAAAGATACCCGCGGTATCATCGATGCGATCCTGAACGGATCGGTCAATAAAGCGCCGACCAAGATGATCCCGTACTTCAACTTTGAAGTGCCGACAGAACTGCCGGGCGTTGACAGCGGCATCCTGGATCCGCGTGATACTTATGCGGATGCGGAAGAATGGAACAAGAAGGCAGAAGATCTGGCCGGACGTTTCATCAAGAACTTCAAAAAATACGAAAACAATGCCGCCGGCAAAGAACTGGTCAAAGCCGGACCGCATTTAGACGACTGATCAAAGAGCTGCAAAGCAGCTCTTTTTTAATGAAACAATGACACACAACAGCTGAAATTCGAATATCTTTGAATAGAAACAAATATGGTATACTTTTCTTGAGGTGAAAAAATGAATTTAAATACGGTAATATTGGATATTGATGGTTCGCTGATGCCGATCGGCGGCGGGATCCACGTTAAAGAAAGTGTAAAAAACGCTTTGATCGAAGTGGAGAAAAAAGGTTATACATTCATTATTAATTCGGCGCGGGAAAGCCAGGGCGTGCTGCCGCTGGCTCATCAGCTGGAAATGGAAAAATATGGCGGCTATGTGATTTCCTTCAGCGGCGCATTGGGCACGGATATGAAAACAGGTGAGCAGTTTCTTCAATATCCGATTCCGGATCAAAAAGCAGAACGGTTGTGGCAGATTGCTTTATCCTATGATTTTGTCCCATGCATCGGCACCGAAGAATTTATGATCGTGCGCGATTGGACAGAAGGCTACGGTATCGATTTCGGCAATGGCGGAACCGACTTTGTCGTAACACCGCGTTATCAAAAATTTATGACCGATACGGTCTGGAAAGGCTGCGTTTCGGGGGAACCGGAAGCATTGACAAAGGCTTTCCCAAATTTGAAAAAAGATCTGGCGGCCCTCGGCCTGGATGCGATCCAAAGTATTCCTTCGACGGTCGATGTCTTTCAGCACGGTGTCAGTAAGATGCGGGCATTGGATGAACTGTTTGAAAAAATTGGGATCGGATGGCAGAGTTGTACAGCGATCGGCGATACCGACGGCGATGCGGAGTGCATCCGCAAAGCGGCTTACGGCGTAACGCCGGCCAACGGCAGTGCCTTTTGTAAGGAAGCAGCAGATTTTGTGGTGCCTTCGGTGGATGAAGACGGCTGTCTGGTCTGGCTGAATCAGCTGATCGAAGGGAAGATTGATTGAAAGCCGCGGATATACGCGGTTTTTCTTTGAGGTGAAAAATGAAATTAAATACTGTGATATTAGATATTGATGGTTCGCTCATGCCGATCGGCGGCGGACTTTATGTTTCCCCGCAGGTCCGGGATGCATTGCTTGCAGCGGAAAAAGCAGGTTATACTTTTATATTAAATTCGGCCCGGGAAAGTGCCGGCGTCCTGCCGCTGGCCTATCAGCTGAAGATGGACACCTACGGCGGATACGCGGTCTCCAACAATGGGACGCAGGTCGTAGAACTCAAAACCGGGGAAACGTTCATTGGCTATCATTTAACGCTTGAGCAAGGACGGCAGGTATGGGAAATCGGCAAAGCCTGCGGCATCGTGCCCTGTTTGAATGTCGGCAGCTGGATGATCGCATCCGATCTGACCGGCGGGTACCGTATGGATCATCACAACTGCGATGCCGATTATATCATCACCGATCATTATGAAAAATATACAGACAGTCCGATCTGGAAAGGCTGTTATTCTGGGGATCCGGAAAAACTAGCCGTATTGTTTCCCAAACTAAAAACGGAACTGGCCGCAATTGGTTTAAACGCCGTCTACAGCGTGCCGCGGATCATCGACATTATTCCTGCCGGTGTGGATAAAATGAAGATCTTGGACGAGCTGTTTGCGAAAACTGGGATCGAATGGCAGCACTGCACAGCGATCGGCGATACCGACGGGGATGTGTCGTGTATAAAAAAAGCGGCCTATGGTGTGACGCTGGAAAACGGCAGTGCTGCTTGTAAAGCCGCGGCGGACCGCATCCTGCCTTCCGTGGATGAAGACGGCTGTCTGGTCTGGCTGAAAGAACTAGCGGAACATCCGTATGAAAGTCATTGATCTGCATTGTGATACGATCTCAGAATTGTATCTGCATCCGCAGGAATCGTTTGCCTCAAATTCTTTTGCGGTTGATTTGAAGAAACTTCACCAAGGGGACTATCTGGTCCAGAATTTTGCGTTGTTTACCGATCGTTCAAAAACGCAGGATCCGAAGCATCATGCGCTTGCACTTTATGACCGTTTCTGTCAAATGATGGCAGAACATGACGATGAGATCGCACAGGCTCGGACCTATGCGGATATAAAACAAAATGCAGCAGCCGGCAAAATTTCTGCCGTGCTGACGCTGGAAGACGGCGGGGTCGTCGATCACGATTTAGGGATGCTGCAAAACTGGTACCAGATGGGCGTACGCATGATCGCGCTGACTTGGAATTATCCCAATGAAATTGGTTATCCGCAGCGTATGATCGGTCAGGCATCGGATTTTCACCGCAGTGTCAAACAGGTCATTGATGAGCAGCACGGTTTGACAGATTTTGGGATCGAATATGTCCGGACCATGGAAGAGCTTGGTATTCTGATCGATGTGTCGCATTTAAGCGATGCGGGTTTCTGGGATGTGATGCATTATTCTAGGGGACCGATCGTTGCATCCCATTCCAATGCGCGGGCGCTTTGTCCGGCAGCGAGGAACTTGAGCGATGAAATGATCCGGAGCATCGCCCAGCGCGGCGGGTTGATCGGCATCAACTTCTGCGGCGATTTTCTTGAACAGCAGACGATCGAAAACGGACCGAGCCGGATAGAAGCCATTGTTCGGCAGATTTTGTATATCCGGAATTTGGCTGGGATCGACTGCCTTGCTTTGGGTACGGATTTTGACGGAATTGATTGTCAGCGGGAGATCGAAGATGCATCACAAATCGGGAAATTAGCAGAGGCACTCAAAAAAGCCGGCATGCCTGACGATGAGATCGAAAAAATCTATTATCGCAATGCGCTGCGGCTGGCGCGTCAAATGTTCTAAAAAGATTCCAGGTGGGGATCGAACGATGGTTCATTAAAGCTTTTAACGAGTTTTAGATAAGATTTGTCATCGAAGGGGCCGTTGGTACACAATAATTCAAACTTCCAGCTGTCACCGTGAATGCACATGCGTGTACTGTGAAACCCGTGGCGCAGATAAAATTGCCGGCGCCGAATATGCATCGGCGTATCCGGCCATTCAATTTCTACGATGATCTGCCGGCCGGGATAGCGCATCTGCAGCTGATCGAGCATCTGTCCGCCAAGCCCTTGTCCGCGGGCATTCGGTATGGTGGCAATGTAGTACAGATATAATATATTTTTATAGAGACGCACAAAATAAAAGCCGCAGAAAACCTTTTCATAGGCACAATCAAACAGATAATCTTCCTGCTGGCCCCAGCGTACAAGATCTTCAAATGGAAGCCGCTCGGCAGCCGGGAAGGCAGCTTCATATAATCGGCGCACGGCCAAACGGTCCGCCGGCTGAAACGAATGTATTTCCATGGCATTATTCTATCATCTTTTGTAGAATGGGTACAAAGGAGGAATACCTATGTTAGAAATCGGCACGCCCGCTCCGGATTTCACCTTGCCGGATCAAGACGGGCAGGAGCATTCTTTATCGGACTATCGCGGACAGAAAGTCGTGCTTTATTTTTATCCGAAAGATATGACGGCCG
This sequence comes from Catenisphaera adipataccumulans, assembly GCF_014202755.1. Taxonomy (GTDB): domain Bacteria; phylum Bacillota_I; class Bacilli_A; order Erysipelotrichales; family Erysipelotrichaceae; genus Catenisphaera; species Catenisphaera adipataccumulans. Next base: position 274,236 of record NZ_JACHHK010000003.1, on the reverse strand, counting down.
GCTGCACCAAGCAGGCCTGCGCTTATGCGGAATTGTATCCGCACTTTCGTGAAAAGAACGCAGTCGTGATCGGCGTAAGCAAGGATTCATCGGCTTCACATAAAAAATTTGAACAAAAATACGATCTGCCGTTCCTGCTGCTTTCGGACGAAAACAAAGATGTCCTGCAGATGTACGATGTGTGGAAAGAGAAAAACATGTATGGCCGCAAGACCATGGGCGTGATCCGCACGACGTACCTGATCGATGAAAACGGCATCATCACCCATGCCAAAGGCCGGGTAAAAGCAGCGGAAGACGCACAAAATGAATTAGCATTATTATAAAGGACAGGAAATTAAATCTCCTGTCCTTTTACATAGGTGCACAGCACCGAATAATCATCATTTAATACGACCAGATCGGCATCCTTTCCGGCTTGGATCGATCCCTTGCGGCCGTCGATATGCAGGTAGCGTGCCGGATTGATCGTGCAGGCGTTGATGGCACTTTGCCAAGGCACCTGCGCTTCTTCTGTCAGGATGCGAAGTCCATCGTTCATCCGCAGGGTCGAACCAGCCAAGTTGCCGGCTTCGACCAGATGGGCGCTGCCGTCCTCGTACAATTCGATCCAATGTCCGCCGAACAGCGCTTTGGTTCCGGCCGGCAGGCCTTTGACCCGTAGGGAATCCGTGATCAGGATGCCGGAATCAGCTCCTTTGGCCTGAAAGAAATTATAGAGGGCAGCCGGCGTGCTGTGCCGGGCATCGCCGATCACTTCACTGTAAACGTTACGGAAGCGAAAGGCGGCACCGACCAGACCGGGCTGCCGATGATGAAACGGCGCCATGCCGTTGAAAACATGGGTCATACCGGAAGCGCCGTTGGCGATCGCCGCACATGCCTGTTCATAAGAGGCACCAGAATGGCCCTGGCTGACGGCAACGCCGTGCTGGACACAATAACGCGTCAGAGCAAAATCAGTATCGTGTTCACATGCCATGGTGATGATCCGGATCATGCCTTTGGCAGCCGCCTGATAGCGTTTGAATTGTTCCACATCTGCCGGTACGCAGTATTCCTCCGGCTGGGCACCTTTGTATGTTTGATCCAGATAGGGTCCTTCAAAATGGATGCCTAAGATCTCAGCGCCCTCATACCCGGATCCAGCAACCGCAGCGACATTGGCGACCGCATTGGTCAATACCGATTCACTTTGGGTGATGGTCGTCGGGCAAAAGGCGGTGACGCCTTCTTTTACTACGTTCTTTGCCCAGTGGCGCAGTCCGTCCGGCTTCGCATCATTGGTGTCGAATCCGTAGGCGCCGTGCGTATGGATATCGATCAAGCCCGGAATGATCCGTTTATTTTCGTAATCCATGTCCGGGGTCCGGGCATTGTATGCATCAATGCGTTCGATCCTGCCGTTTTCGATCGTGATCTGGGCTTTGATCCATGTATTGACAGCCCAGATGCGCTTGCTCTGAAGGATCATAACGAAGCCTCAAGATGGCTGCGGATCGCTTGAATGAATTCAGCAGTATTGACTTCCTTTGGTTCAATGCCTTCAGCCAAGTGGCAGAGGTCTTTGGTCATGGTGCCTTCGTTCAAAGTATCCAGGCAGGCCTGCTCCAGCTTGTCGGCAAAGGTGACCAAATCGTTGAGACCGTCTTTTTCACCGCGTTTGCGCAGCGCGCCGGTCCAGGCAAAGATCGTTGCCATCGGATTGGTGGAAGTTTGTTCTCCTTTTAAATAGCGATAATAGTGACGGGTCACTGTACCATGGGCAGCTTCGTATTCATAATTGCCGTCCGGGGTGACCAAGACACTGGTCATCATGGCCAGCGAACCGAAAGCGGTCGAAACCATATCGCTCATCACGTCGCCGTCATAGTTTTTGCAGGCCCAGATCATACCGCCTTCGCTGCGGATGATCCGTGCGACGATGTCGTCGATCAGACTATAGAAATAGGTAATGCCGGCCGCTTCGAAGCGTTCCTTGTATTCTTCATCGTAGATCCGCTGGAAAATTTCTTTGAATTTGCCGTCATATTGTTTTGAGATCGTATCTTTGGCACCGAACCAAAGGTCTTTTTTGGCATCCAGCGCATAGTTGAAGCAGGAACGCGCAAACGATTCAATACTGTCCTGGCGGTTGTACTGGCCCTGCAGGACCCCGGCGCTGTCAAAATCAAAGATCGTCTGCGCCGTACGATGACCGTCTTGATCCGTGAAGACCAGTTCCGCTTTGCCCGGCCGGTCGATGACCATTTCCGTATTCCGGTAGACATCCCCATAGGCATGACGGGCGATGACGATGGGTTGTTTCCAGTTTTTGACTACCGGATGGATCGGATCGATCATGATCGGCGCCCGGAAAACAGTACCGTCCATGATGGCACGGATCGTGCCGTTCGGACTTTTCCACATCTTGTGCAGATGATATTCTTCCATCCGCTGGGCATTCGGCGTGATGGTCGCACATTTGACCGATACCCCGTACTTGCGGTTGGCATTGGCGGCGTCGATCGTAACTTGATCATTGGTTTCGTCACGATGCGGCAGGCCTAAGTCATAGTATTCGGTTTTCAGATCCACAAAAGGCAGGATCAGTTCTTCTTTGATCATTTTCCATAACACACGTGTCATTTCGTCGCCGTCCATTTCGACCAACGGCGTTTTCATTTGAATTTTATCCATCTTCAGCATACCTTCCTTTGTTAATATAGCCATTATACCATTCAATTTTACATGCGGAAACATCAGACTTGATTTTACCGGTAGAGGGTGTATAATACGATTACTTGAGATTAGCACTCTCATCACACGACTGCTACAAGGAGGTGTACCTATGATCGTAGTACCTATTTATGATGCGATTATCCTGCCGGGCGCGAATGTGTATATGAAAAGTGATAACTTCACCGAATTATCGAAACGCGAACCGGAGCTGAATAAGAAAGTCGTTTTCTTATTTGCGAAAGAAAAACAAGACCGGGACGATTATGATGAAAACAGTTTTTATCCGATCGGTGTTTCCGGGTATATCACTGAAATCAACGAAAACAACTACCTTGTCATCCGTACCACCGATCGGGTCAATGTCGACCTGCTGACGGTCACCAATGACCGGCCGATCGAACTGACGATCGCGAAACGGGCGGACATCAATGATCTTGAAGTGGATGAAGCCAACAACAAGCTTGAAGCCATGAAAGGCGCCTTGATCGATTTTGTCTCCAATTTTAAATGGGGAACCATTTCCCGAAACTATATCAATCAGTGGCATTCCTTGAATGAGATCATTGTCGCCATGTCTTCGTGGCTGAACAATACGGCGGCCGAAAAGTACGCGGTCGTTGCCGAAGACAGTGTCAAAAAACAGACCGAAATGATTGAAACCATGCTTTATGAGTTCTTGGAGATCACCAAGGTCACCAACGAAGCGGCCACGGCGCAGGAAGAAGACAACCAGAAGGCCTATCGGGAGCAGGCCATCAAGAAACAGATGGAATATCTGCAGAAGGAACTGGACGAAATGCATCCGGAAAACGTCACCGAAGTGCGGAAGATGGAAATCAAGATGCAGGAATCCGATATGAACGAAACAGCACGCAAGGAAGCCGAAAAAGTGCTGAATCGTTTGAAACAGGAAGGCAACAACTCGCCGGAATACGGTACATTGTATGATTACCTGGATTTTGTGACCAGCTTGTCTTGGAAACATGAAACCTATCAGCCGGTGGATCTGGAGCAGGCGCGCAAGGTGCTTGATGAAGATCATTTTGGCTTGAAGAAGGTCAAGGAGCGCATTCTTCAGCAGATTGCGGTCATGGATCTGAACCATGACCAGAAGGGTTCCATTCTTTGTTTCGTCGGGGCACCAGGCACCGGCAAGACCAGTATCGGCCAAAGCATCGCCAAGGCGCTGCACCGTAAATATGTGCGTGTCAGCTTAGGCGGTGTGCGCGACGAAGCAGATATCCGCGGCCATCGTCGGACGTATATTGGTGCTATGCCGGGCCGGATCATGGACGGCATTCACAAGAGCGGTGTCTCGAATCCGGTCATGGTCCTGGATGAGGTCGATAAATTGTCCGCATCCTACAACGGCGATCCCGCAAGCGCCTTGTTGGAGGTGCTGGATCCGGAACAAAACAGCACCTTTACGGATCATTATATGAATGTACCGTATGATTTAAGCGATGTTCTGTTCATCTGCACGGCCAATACCCTGGATACCATTCCGGAACCGCTGCTGAACCGGATGGAAGTGATCCAGTTCAATGGTTACAGCGCAACGGAGAAATTTGAAATTGCCCGCCGTCACTTACTGCCGAAAGCCATGGAAGCCGCCGGCATCACGGCCGATGATCTGGAAGTCCCGGATGAAACGATCAAGACGATCATTTCGGATTATACGATGGAAGGCGGCGTGCGCGGTCTGAAAAAACGGCTGGACACCTTATGCCGGTTCGCGGCGGTGCGGATCGTCGAAGGCAATCATGAAAAGATCGTCGTGCAGCCGGACGAAGTGCACGATTATCTGGATATGAAGCCGATCCATCACGAACATGTGCTGGCAAAAAAGAAACCAGGCATCGTGACCGGTCTGGCATGGACCATGGCCGGCGGCGAGATCTTATTCATCGAAACGATGATGACCAAAGGCAGCGGTAAACTGATCATCACCGGACAACTGGGCGATGTCATGAAAGAATCCGCCCAGATCGCCATCACATTAGTGAAATCGATGTTCCCGGAGCAGGCAAAATACTTTGAGGAAAACGATATCCATATCCATGTGCCGGAAGGTTCGATCAAAAAAGACGGCCCAAGCGCTGGTATTACCTTAACGACGGCGTTGGCCTCGTTGGTTACCGGCAAGGCAGTGGATCCGAAGTATGCGATGACTGGTGAAGTTTCACTGCGCGGTGTTGTCATGCCGATCGGCGGTCTGCCGGAAAAACTGATGGCGGCTTCCCGTGCCGGCATCTCAACGGTCTTCATTCCGAAAGAAAATGTGGAAGACTTAAAAGATGTGGCGGATGAAGTGAAGAACAACTTGGAAATCATCCCTGTGGAAGAAGTCAGTGATGTTTTAAAAAAAACCGGTATTCTTTAGGAAAGTGAAGTTCACTTTCCTTTTTATTTGGCATATACTAAATGTTATGAAACCGATGGATTATGAAAACGGCAGCATCACCAAAACCATTCTTCGTCTGACGCTGCCGATGTTTGTGGCTCAGTCGCTGAATCTGCTCTACAATATCGTCGACCGGGTCTATATTGGCCGTATCCCTGAGATCGGCACGACCGCATTGGGCGCAGTCGGGCTGTGCTTTCCGGTCGTGATCTTGATCACAGCTTTTACAAATCTTTATGGTATGGGCGGCTCACCGCTGTTTGCGATTGAACGCGGCCGGCAGAACGAAAAGAAAGCAGCCGAGCTGATGAATACCTCGTTCTGGTTAGAGGTGGTGACCGGTTTGATTCTGATCGTCGGGATCGAATTGTTCGCGCGGCCGATGATGGAAGCATTCGGCGCCGGAAAGGCAACGATCGGCTATTGTCTGCAGTATCTGCGGATCTATGCGCTGGGGACCGTTTTTTCTATGATCGCCACCGGCATGAACCCGTTCATCAATGCGCAGGGATTTCCGTCGGTCGGCATGACGACAGTCATCATCGGTGCGGTACTGAATATTGTACTGGATCCTGTGTTTATTTTCGTATTCGGCATGGGGATCCGCGGGGCGGCTGCGGCAACGGTGATTTCACAAGCGGTATCGGCTCTGTTTGTGCTGCGTTTTCTGCGCAGCGATCGTTCGCTTTTCCCGCTTTCATTTACTTGTACCCGTGCTTATATCAAAGATATCCTCATGCTTGGTTCTTCCGCATTCGTGATGCAGATCACCAACAGTTTGGTCAACATCGTCTGTAACAATGTGCTGGCGTCGACCGGCGGAGAACTTTATATCTCGATCATGACCATTGTTTCCAGTGTCCGGCAGATGTTGGAGGTGCCGATCCTGGCCATCATGGAGGGCACCAGCCCGTTTATCAGCTTTAATTACGGTGCCCGCCATCCGCAGCGCATTCGAAGTGCGATGAAGATCATGTTTCTGATCGGGTTTGCCTATGCATTGATCGTGACAGGCTTGATCGAACGGTTTCCGTCGTTCTTTATCCGGATCTTCAGTGATGACCGGGCCATTGAACAAGCAGCCGTGCGCTGTCTGCATTTGTATTTCTATGCGTTTGTGTTCATGGTCTTCCAATATACGGGCCAGACCACGTTCAAAGCGCTCAATAAGCGGAAAAAAGCGATCTTTTTTTCCTTGCTTCGAAAAGCGGTCATTGTCATTCCGCTGACCATATGGCTGCCTACCGTGGTTGAACCAGCAACCGATGGTGTCTTTATGGCGGAACCTATTTCAAATATCATCGGCGGCCTGGCTTGTTTCATCACCATGTTGGTAACGGTCCTGCCGGAATTAAAACGGATGGAGAGAGAAAATGAACACGAATGAAAGCAATTTGACCCAAGGCAGCCTGGGCGATAAGATCTTTCGGTTTGCGCTGCCGCTGGCCTTGACCGGTATCCTCCAGCAATTATTCAATGCGGCGGATGTTGTGGTGATCGGCCGTTTTGTCGGCAAGGAAGCCATGGCCGCGGTCGGCAGCAATACGCCGGTCATCGGTCTGCTGGTGAACTTGTTTGTCGGTATCTCGCTGGGCGCGATCGTCGTGATCGCGCGGTATACCGGTGAGCAGAATGAAGAAAAGGTGCATGATGCGGTGCACACCGCCATTGCGATTGCTTTGGTTTCGGGACTGACCTTAATGGCGGTCGGAGAAGCGCTGGCCGTGCCATTTTTACGTCTGCTCAGTGTACCGGCTTCGGTCATGCCGCTTTCGGTGTTGTATCTGCGCATTTATTTTCTCGGTCTGCCGGTGATCCTGCTGTATAACTTTGAATCCGGGATCTTCCGCAGTCAGGGAAATACGCGTACGCCGCTGATTTGTTTGGTGATTTCTGGTGTGATCAACGTAATTCTAAATTTGATTTTTGTGGTCGTCTTCCATCATTCTGTTGACGGTGTGGCCTGGGCAACGGTAATCGCCAACTGCGTAAGCTCGGGCCTGCTGCTGACCTTGCTTTGTCATCAGGAAGACTGGACCCGTGTCCGTCTGCGTGAGATCCGGATCCACGGCACACAGGCGGCTGAGATCTTTCGGATCGGCGTACCGGCCGGCATACAAGGCATGGTCTTTGCCGTCAGCAATGTCACGATCCAAAGTGCGATCAATTCGCTTGGAGCGGATATCATGGCGGCCAGCAGTGCCGCATTTAATATTGAGATCATTGCCTACTATATTATTAATTCATTCGGCCAGGCATGTACGACATTTGTATCGCAGAATTTGGGTGCCGGCAAACTGGACCGCTGCCGCTGGGCGACCAAACTGGCTTTATTGCAGGACCTTGCAGCAACGCTGGGCATCATGTTCATCTTACTGACATTCGGCAAACCGCTGCTGGGATTGTTCAACGAAGATCCCGTCGTTGTGCAGTACGGGTATATCCGGCTGCAGTATTTGGTCGGCGGCGAGCTGCTGGATGTGATCATGGAAGTCCTGTCCGGTGCGATGCGCGGGTACGGACGTTCACTGGAACCGGCGGTCGTAACGGTTCTTGGGGTCTGCGGAGTGCGGATCGCATGGGTGCTGACGGTCTTTGCGCGTTCGCACGACTATGGTACGCTGATGTCGGTGTATCCGCTGAGCTGGGCGGTGACGGCTGCCATCTTGACGGTCGTTTATGTTCATGCCCGCCGCAGCGGCAAACTTCTAAATTTTTCATAAATTTTCGGGCATTCATCTTGAAATTTTGAAATCGTTTGTGTATGCTACTTCTGAAATAAGAAGGAAGGAATATTTTACAGATGGGATCCTTAACGGAAACACAAAAAGAATTTATCGAAAAGAGTAAAGATATTTTGACGTCGGAAGGTATGCAGATGGAGAAAACCTTCACACAGCACAACGGTACGACGGTTTATGATCATTCCTTAGGCGTTGCATATTCCAGTTATTGGCTGCTGAAACGTCTTCATATTGATTTCGATGAGGATGCATTGGTAAGAGGAGCTTTGCTTCATGATTATTTTCTCTATGATTGGCATGTCAAAGAAGACTACCACAAATGGCACGGATTCCGTCATCCGGGCATCGCGCTGAAACGGGCCAGCCAGGATTTTGAGATTGGTAAGATCGAGGCGAATATCATTCATCGTCACATGTTCCCGCTGACTCCGATCCCGCCAAAATACCGTGAGGCAATTGCGGTATGTCTGATGGATAAGGTATGTGCCTGTGCGGAGTTTTTAAATATTTCATATTTGAACAAAGGTGTTCGTCAGGAATTGGTCATGGGTGCGGCATAAACGCACCCATTTTTTGAAAGGATGATCAGGATGCGCAAATATATGCACTTTTATGGTACGGTCCAGGGCGTTGGATTTCGCTGGATGCTTCGGCGGTTTGCGCAGGAAAACCATGTGACCGGCTGGGTGCGCAATGATGCCGACGGCACGGTGACCGCTGAGCTGCAGGGGACCCGTCAGAATATTGACCGGGTCGTTCATGAGCTGGAGAGCTTCCGCAATATTCAGATCACGAAGATCTCAGCGCGGGAAATTCCTGAAGTCCGCGGTGAGACCGAAATGGAGGTTCGTTATTATTGGTAAGAGGTCAATGACCTCTTATTTTTTTTATGAGATCTGTTTTTTCGGTTTCACCGGTAAAGATCCCTTTGATCCGGGAGTAGTGCCGCTGCAGCATCAGCAGGGTCAGAAAGATCATGATCAAGCCGGTTTCCGTGCCGTATTTTAACCAAAACGGCACGATGCACAAGGCCGGGATCGCGACGCCGCCGATACATAAATATTTAGTCAGCAATACGATGGCCGCTCCGGTCAGCACCGCTGCACCGCCCCAAAAATGTTCGAATAAAAAGACTGCAATGCAGGTCACGGCAACCCCTTTGCCGCCTTTTCCTTTGGTCCAGAACGGAAAATCATGACCGAGCGTACAGCCTAGTCCCACATATAGTACACAGATGTGCGGGGCAAACAACGTCTGCACGATCGCCATGGCCAGGATACATTTTAATAAGTCTCCGGCCAGTACAAGAAGGCCTGGGACCAGTCCCAGCTGGTGCATGACGTTGGCCATGCCAGGATTATTGGTACCGCCCAGGGAAAAGGCAGAAGTATGGGCATAGATGCGGGCTACCAGCTCGGCGGTCAAAAAACAGCCGAACAAATAACCGATCAACAGACTGATCAATCGTTCCATACTTTCAGCGTAACCCGAAATCAGAAAAAAACAAGTAAAAAATATTTTAAGCAAAAATAAAGCTTCGCATACTATAATAAAAAAAAGTGTGATTTGACAGGAGGTAAATATGAAGTGCAAAAAATGGCTGGCTGCATTATGTACAGCGGCGATGCTGGCGGCAGGAACAGGCTGTCAGCAGCAGGAAGAGACCTTTGCGGATACGATCACCGTATCGGAAGACAAGGACGTACAAGATAACAATTCGACGGACAATCATTTAAGTGCGGACAAACTGGCTGATAAAGTGGAAGAAATTTATACCACGGAGTATTCTGAAAAGATCCACGACAATATCGAAGACCTAAAGAGCCAGGATGATTATGACGAATCAAATATGTTGATCATTCATAATCCATACGGCACCAATACATTATCGCTCTATGTTTATTTCAAGACCGATAAAGCCGTGAAGACTTCATATACTGTATCGGCAGAAGGCTATGAAGATTACTCTTCGCAGGCTGAATCCAAACGGACCAAGACGCATGAATTTACTGTCATCGGTCTGGTGCCAAATACAAAGAATACGATCACATTTACGATGACCGATGCCAACGGCAATACAAAAACCGAAAAAGTTACGTATAAAATGGGCAAACTGCTCGGCTCGGAAGAAACAACTTTAGCAACCACCGACGGAACGTCCACACAAGCGTTGAGCAATGGTTTGTATACGATCCTGGGCAATGACAGCGACGGACAGGATTTCATGTACTACTACGATAATAGCGGCACGATCCGCGGCGAAGTGCCGATCCTTGGTTATCGTTCGCATCGGATCTTATTCAAAGGCAATTTGATGTACTACAGCATCGGCAAGCATACACTTGCGGCCGTTGATAATCTAGGTCAGGTACAAAAAGTGATCCATACGGGTAAATATGAACTGCATCATGATTACTGCTTCGATGATGACGGCAACCTTGTCGTGCTGGCATCGTATCAGACAGATGATGTAGACAAGTGTAAGGCAGAAGATTTGATCATCCGCATCGATCCGGATACCGACAAGATCCTGGATGTTGTTGATCTAGGTGATATCCTCGGTGATTATAAAGAGACGACGACCATGCCGGAAAGCGGCGTCAACGGTGAAGGCGTCTACGGTCTGGATTGGATCCATGTCAACTCGATTCAATGGTTAGGCAGCGGAACCGTTATCTTATCCTCAAGAGAGACTTCGTCGATCATCAAGATCTCCAAGCTGTTCTCGAAGAGCCCGAATCTGGATTACATCATCGGTCAGAAAGATTTCTGGACCGAAAGCGGTTATGATGACAAGGTATTGACACAGGTCGGCACCTTCAGTAATACCGGCGGCCAGCACAGTGTGACTTATGTACCGACGGATGAAGACGGCGTATATTACTTATACCTCTTCAACAATAACTATGGTCAGAGCACGACACAGCCGGATTACGACTGGACCCAGATCTCCGGTATCGAAACCAAGACGGTTTCCGCGATGTCGGCTGAAGAACTGGCGGCAGCCAACTCATATTATTATCGGTATAAAGTAGATGAAAATGCCGGTACTTATGAATTGGAAACCTCGTTTGCGGTACCATATTCCAGCTTTGTTTCCAGCGTGCAGGAGACGGGTTCGACGGTCATTGCGGATTCCGGCTTCCAGGGCATCTTTGGAGAGTATACGAATGACGGCCAGTTGATCCGTCAGTTCAAGATGAAACTGAGCAAGTATATGATCTATCGTGTTTATAAGTACGATTTTGAATCTTTCTATCAAAAATAAAGAAAAGCACACCTTCGGGTGTGCTTTTTTGATGATAAAATAGTGAATTCCTTATACATTAGTTTTATTTTGAAATAAAATGATGTATAATTAATAATGCAATTAAAGCTGGGTGGAGAGTATTATGAAAATCAATAAGCATGCCGGAAAGAAACAGGCATGGCATTTTATGCCGGAAGAGAAAGACTATTTCATTGAGAAACTGACAGATGAACTGCCGGTTCTGCGCAGTACCGTTAATATTACGCAGGAGGATCTGGCAGAAGCAGTCGGAATTTCCCGTCAGACCTATAATGCGATCGAAGGCGGAAAACGCAAAATGTCCTGGAATACCTACCTGGCATTATTGATGTTTTTTGATTATAATCCTCGTACACATATCATGATCCGCCGGCTCGAAATATTTCCGGAGATCATGGAATTACAGCAGTCCGAATTATAAAAGCAGAAGATGCCGGAAGGCATCTTTTTTTCCGGCTGAAGCGTTTGAAAAAGCAGGGGGGTATGCTATAGTATGAGGGACAATAGCGGAGGTATTTATGAGGGTCATTGTTTGTAAAGATTATAATGAAATGTCAGAAAAAGCATTTGAAGTGATGAAAGATGTCATCACAAAGAATCCAAAAGCCGTGCTCGGTTTAGCAACCGGAAGCAGTCCGGAAGGGTTGTACAAATGCATGGTCAGGGATCATGAAGAAAACGGCACGAGCTATCAAGACATCACGACATACAATTTGGATGAATACGTCGGGCTGCCAAAAAATCATCCGGAATCTTACTATACATTCATGCATAAAAATTTATTTGATCATATCGATATCAAAGAAGAGAACACCCATCTGCCAAGCGGCTCGACACAGGAAGAAGCAGACACTTATGAAAAACAATGGGATGCCGTTACGTGCGATCTTCAGCTGCTCGGTATCGGCCGAAACGGCCACATCGGTTTCAACGAACCGGGGACACCGTTTGCACAGACGACACACATTGTGGATCTGACCCCGAGCACGATCGAAGCCAATTCGCGGTTTTTTGATCACGATATCAATAAAGTGCCGAAGCAGGCCATTTCGATGGGCATCGGTTCGATCCTGAAAGCTAAGAAGATCCTGCTGGTGGCATCCGGCGCTGAAAAGGCAGACGCTGTCAAGGCGATGATCGAAGGTCCGGCAACAGAAAGCTGTCCAGCCAGTGCACTGCAGAAGCACGATGATGTCGTCGTTGTACTGGACCAGGCGGCAGCTGCTGGATTGGATCGATAAATGAATGAGATCGAGCGCCTTTATACATTCCTGGTCCAATTCCCGGAATTATACCTGGCAACACAGGAACAAGGACAGCCGCACATTCTTCCTATTCGAAGCGTTCATTTGGAGAATGGCAGACTATATGTGATCGGCTGCGACAAAGAAACGCTGCAGCGGCTTAATACGAATCCTAAAGCAGCGCTTCTGGCAGTCAGCGGGCAGCAGCAGCTTCGGATGGAAGGCCGCCTTTTGATCGAAGACAGCCGGTGTTATTTCCGCAGTGCTCAGGCAGAGCTGGTTTCACCGGACGGAACATCTCAGGCTTTTCATATTTCTGCTCAGCGCCCGTTTGAAAACGTGTACGGAAAGCTGATCGTTTCCTGTCAGGCACTGCCCGAAGAACCGTTACATTCTTCTGTGATCATGGCCCGCATGGCAGAGGCGGCAAGACGAGCCGGCGCAGCCGGGATCCGGGCCAATTCGACCGCGGATATCCAGGCGATCCGTACTCAGGTCGATCTGCCGATCATCGGGATCATCAAGGCGGAATATCCGGACAGTCCGGTATACATCACACCGACGATGAAAGAGATCGATGCACTGGTATCTGCTGGTCCAGATGTGATCGCGCTGGATGCGACCGATCGTCTGCGTCCGGGGAATATATCGCTGGCGGATTTTGTGGCAGCGATCCGTTCCCGTTATCCGCAGCAGAAGTTGATGGCAGACTGTTCAACACCGGCAGAGATCCTGCAGGCCGATGAACTAGGCTTTGATTATATCGGCACGACGCTGGTCGGATATACAGAAGCCAGCCGGGGACATCGGATCGAAGAGAATGATTTTGAATGGATCCGGCAGGCGCTTGAACAGATCCATGTGCCATTGATCGCGGAAGGCAATATCGATACGCCGGAAAAGGCACGCCGTGTATTGGATCTGGGCTGTTTCAGTGTCGTTGTCGGTTCGGCGATCACGCGGCCGCAGAATATTGCGGCTCGGTTTACGGCAGCCCTTGAGAAAGAAGGAAAATAGTATGAATATTGCGGTTTACTGCGGATCGGGATTCGGCAGCGATCCAAATTACCGGACCCAGACCGAAGCGTTAGGGAAATGGCTCGCTGCGGCGGGACATACCTTGGTTTACGGCGGCGGGACAAACGGACTGATGGGGATCATCAGCCGGACGGTTTTGGATGCCGGCGGCCAGGTGATCGGTGTCATGCCGTATTTTCTCAAAGATCGAGAGAAGATCTGTCCGAACATGACCCAGACGATCATGGTAGATACGATGCCGCAGCGCAAAAGCAAGATGATCGAACTGGCAGATGCGTTTATAGCGCTGCCCGGCGGGCCAGGGACACTGGAAGAAATCAGCGAGGTGATGTCGCTGAAGCGGCTGGACCGCGAAACAGGACCGTGTTTGTTTTTTAATATCAATGGGTATTATGATGATCTGGAAAAATTTTTGGATCACATGGTTGAAAAAGAATTTGTGGGAGCACACGATCGGCAGAAATTTGAATTTTGTTCATCATTGGAGGAAATTCAAGATCGCTTGGTAATGAAATAAGAGGAGAAAGCTATGGCTTTATTGAAATTAAAACCCGCCACCAAAGATTATATCTGGGGCGGTCATCGGCTGGCCGATGAATATGGTGTAGAGGACACTGGTCCGGTCATTGCCGAGGCATGGGAATTATCCTGCCATCCCGCAGGACCGTCGACCATCGTCAACGGAAAATATGCCGGTAAGACCTTACAGGAATACATTGATGCGGAAGGATTTGAAGTGCTGGGCACGCATTGCCGCAGGTTCCGTGAATTTCCGATCCTGACGAAGTTTATCGATGCGAAAGATAATTTATCCATTCAGGTCCATCCGGGCAATACGTATGCGCTGAAAAACGAAGGTGAATACGGCAAGACGGAAATGTGGTATATCATTGACGCGGAACCGGGCTCGTTCCTTTATTATGGGTTCAAAAAAGAAATTTCCAAGGAAGAGTTCGAACAGCGGATCAAAGACAATACATTGCTTGAGGTGCTGAATGCGGTGCCGGTCCATAAAGGCGATACGTTCTTTATTCGATCCGGTACGTTACATGCGATCGGCAAAGGAATCTTGATCGCGGAAATTCAGCAGAACTCAAATGTCACATACCGGATCTATGATTACGGTCGTATGGGCAAAGATGGAAAACCGCGTGATCTGCATATCCGGCAGGCACTGGATGTCACGAACCGGAAACCGATCGAGCAGCGAAACGTAGGGTATCCGCATGTGGCAGACTGCGATTATTTTACGGTCGATAAACTGCTTCTGGACGGGAAAACGCGCAGCCGGACGCAAGGATCGATCAATGAAGATTCCTTCCTGAGCATTCTGATCATGGACGGCGAAGGCACGATCAGTTCGCATGGGGAAACACTGCCGTTTACCAAAGGGGACAGTTTCTTCCTGTCCGCAGACAGCGGCAACTGGCAAATTGAGGGCCGCTGTGAAGCATTGATGACGACGATCCGCGAAAAGGAAGATCCGATTCGTGTCGGTATCAATATTGGTTCTGCCGAGATCCAGATCGGTTTGGTCGACAATGAGGATCATCTGCTGGCAAAAGAGAAATATCCGATGGATAATTCCCGGGCTGCCGAGGATGTGATCGACGAGATCGCTCAAAATACGCTGGCATTGTTGGAAAAGAATGCGATCCCGCTGGATCGCTGCACGGTTGTCGGTGTCGGTGTGCCGGGCACGATCGACCGCAAGAAGGGAACTGTGATCTATTCGAATAATATTCATTGGGAAAATGTTGAACTTGCCAAGCGTCTGGGCAAAGTGATCCCGTGTCCAGTGCGCATTGCCAACGATGCGGACTGCGCTGCCTTGGGCGAAGCGGTGGCCGGTGCGGGCAAAGACTACAGCGATGTCGTCATGTTCACGTTGGGCAACGGTGTCGGCGGCGGTCTGATCCTGAACGGCGAAGTGTTCGAAGGCGGCATCATGGGCGGCAGTGAGATCGGCCATACGGTCGTGCGGGTCAACGGCCGTCCGTGTACATGCGGCCGGCGCGGCTGTCTGGAAGCCTATGCTTCTGTGCCGGCGCTGCTGCGGGCTGCCAAAGAAGCATCCGGCAAAGACATGCCGCTGGATGAAATTTTCCGCAGAGCGACGCACGGAAATATTGATATGCAGGAGGTCGTTGAGCAATATGAACAAATGCTCGGCACGGGCATTGTCAACATCGTAAATATTTTCCGTCCGCAGCTGGTGCTTTTGGGCGGTAAGATCAGCGAACATGCGGATGTTTTGATTCCGCCGCTGGAAGAAATTATGGCGCGTGACTGTTTCGGCGGACCGAACAGCAGTGTACCGAAACTGGCGGTTGCCGAACTGGGCGACTATGCCGGTATGATCGGCGCAGCCAGCTTATAAAGAAACGAGAGAGGATGACCTCTCTCGTTTTTTACATAAAGTCTTTTAGATTTTTACAGTTTCTAGGATTGCGCAGCTGGCGCAGTGCCTTTGCTTCGATCTGCCGGACCCGTTCCCGCGTGATGCCGAACTGTTTTCCGACTTCTTCCAAGGTATGGGTCTTGCCGTCTTCTAAGCCGTATCGTAAGCGCAGGATCTGTGCATCGCGGTCGCTTAAGTGTTTCAGCGCTTCCTTGATTTCCGTTTTCAGCTGCAGCTGATCAGAATATTCATCCGGACGTACGGTGCTTTTATCTTCCACAAAGTCAGCCACAAAGGAACCGTCATCTTTTCCGGTCGGTTTTTCTAAGCTTTCCGGACTTTGGGCGATCTGTTTGATCTCGGCCACCTTTTCCGGCGTCAGCGTCTGCATCTTCGCGGCGATTTCTTCATAAGTCGGTTCCCGGCCTAAATTCTGCATCAGATCGCGTTCAGCTTTTTTGACCCGCCCGATGGTTTCGACCATATGGATCGGGATGCGGATGGTACGGCTCTGATCGCCGATGGCGCGGGTGATGGCCTGACGGATCCACCATGTCGCATAAGTCGAAAATTTATACCCCTTGGTGTAGTCGAACTTATCCACTGCGCGCATCAGACCAAAGTTTCCTTCCTGGATCAGGTCCTGGAAGGACAGACCGCGGCCGTTGTATTTCTTGGCGATGGAAACGACCAGACGCAGATTGGAATTGATCAGCGTCTGTTTGGCTTCCGGATCACCTTCCTTGACGCGTTTGGCTATTTCTTGTTCTTCTTCCGGACTTAGCAGCGGATATTCACCCAGCTGATGCAAATAGACTTTGACGGAATTATTAGATGAGTAGGAGCGGCCGTCAGAGAAATCTTTTTCGAGCTGCTCGATATCGTTTTGTTCCGTTTCGGCTTCTTCATCCGAGAAAGTAATTTTATGATCGGTGCACCAGTTCATCAGTTCTTCGATCTGACTGTCGTCCAGTTCCAGATCGTTCATGGCTTCCATAAAGTCGCTTTGTTTTATTTTGCCGTTTTCTTTGAGGAGAGCTTGCTTCGCTTCCTCTAATGAATGATAGGTAATTTTTTTTGCCATGTGTTTCTCCTTTTTACAAAACAATACGGAGTTTCTCCTTCTATTATATAATATTTTGCGTTATGCGTGACGTTTTTCCTTTTTCTTTGCCTGGTGTACAATGAAAACGGTGATGAATATGGCTCCTGATTATCTTCATTCTACGCGTGAAGAACGTTTATCTTTTATCCAGAAAATGTATCAATGCCGGTCCAATTGTGAGATGTGCGGGATCTGCACACTTTTTCATCGGAAAGATCCGCTGGATGTGTTTGAGGATTATATCGATGGCCGGCGGGATTATACCGAAATTTTAATGGAATATCGTTAAAAGTACTTGCATCTTGAAACGGAAAAGACGATACTGAATGTGGATATATTGTTCGGTAGGTGAGGCTACTACGGGGATCCGGGCTATTGCCGCAGAGTGGTGGAAACACCATGCGCTGGTGAACAGGATGTATCGATTCCGAAGGTGCATTTTAATATAGTTTTTCATGCCCCGCAAAGTCAAAGCTCAAACGAATCGAGTGGGACTTTTCCCGTGTGTTCGGCCGGACACACGGTTTTTTTACGGAAAGGAAGTGTAAAGATGGAAGCATCAGTTCCGGATCGACGGTGGACAGCGGAGGAATCTGCGTCTTTACACGAACCACTTCGTCGATAAATTCACAGGTTGACCTTCGCTTCGAATAGAAAAAGGAGGCGAACGGTATGGATATCAAAGAAGTATTGAGCAGTAAAGAAAAGTTTCTGGCTTATTATGAATCGGTGCATCCGGCAGATATTGCGGCAGAGATCGGTGAATGGGAACCGGAAGATCTGCAGAAGATGTGTACTTATCTTTCAGATGAGGATCTGGCGGAAGTGCTGGAACAATGTGATGATGATGAACGGGAAGACATTGCCGGACAGGTCGATGACGACCGGCTGGTCCGTTTGTTTGAGCATATGCAGAAGGACGATATTGCCGACTGTATCGGACTGCTGCCGACTGCACGGAAAAAAGCCCTGATGAACCGGATGACGGCAGATGACCGCAGGGTCATAGCGAAGCTGCTGCAGTATCCGGAAGAATCCGCCGGCGGCATCATGACCACGGCGTATATCGCGTTAAAAGAAACCTTGAGCATCTCACAGGCTTTGCAGAAAATTCGTGAAATTGGTCCGAAGACGGAAGTCATTGAAACGCTGTATGTCATCAACGTGCACCGGCAGCTGGTTGGGACGGTCGATCTACGTGATCTGCTGGCCGCGCCGAAGGACGCGACGGTCCAGTCGATCACGGACAACGATGTGATCAGTGTGCATCCGGAAGTCGATCAGGAGGAAGTAGCGAGCTTAGTGGCTAAATACGATCTGAAATCGATCCCGGTCGTGAATGCACGGAGTGCGATCCTCGGTATCATCACGGTCGATGATATCATCGATGTTATCATCGACGAGTACGATGAAGATATCTTACAGATGGCCGGTGTCAGTAAAGAAGAAAGCATCGATACGACCTTGGGAGAGTCTATTCGCATGCGTCTGCCTTGGCTGATGATCAATCTGGCAACGGCTTTTCTGGCTTCGTTTACGGTCAAGATGTTCCAAAGCACGATCGAACAAGTGGTTGCCCTTTCGGCCGTCATGACCATTGTTTCTGGTATGGGCGGCAATGCGGGCACCCAGACGATGTCTATTCTTGTGCGGGATCTGTCACATGACGAAGTGCATACGAAACAGGCTGTCCGGGCTTTGATCAAAGAAATTTTACTGGGGATCATCGACGGGGCTTCGACCGGCTTGGTGACCGCAGTGATCGTTTATTTTATGTATGGCAATTTCTATCTGTCACTGATCGTTTTACTGGCCATGATCGGCAATCTGGTGATCGCGGGCATTTTCGGTCTGCTGATCCCGCTGACGCTGAAGAAACTGAACGCGGATCCGGCCATCGCATCATCGATTTTTCTGACCACGGCGACCGATGTCCTGGGATTCTTTATTTTCCTGGGACTGGCGACAGTTTTTTTACAAAAATTGGTTTAAATAAATGAAAATTTCGACAAATCGTTTCTTATGAAACGATTTTTTTAAAAATCAAAACCAATACTTTAAAAATTTTACATTGACATGACAAGTTTCAAGTGAATAAAATAAAAGTAGTTTAATAGACTTATCAATTTGAGGAGGAGTTATGAAAGAGAGTAGAAAATTGAAAAAGTTCGGTCTCGGCCGGTTTCTTTTAGCTGTAATGATGGCAATGGCTGTGATGACGACGATGACGGCATGTCATCAGAAAACGTTGGAGGAAGTTGTCGAAGAAGATGAAGATCTGCAGGAAGAAATCGATGACATCGCTGATTCCAATAATATGAAGATCAAAATTAAAGAAAACACCATTATCTTTACGGCTTCGATGGGAAGCATGGAATCATTGACCGATCAGCAGAAAGAACAGCTGGAAGCGTATTTATACGATGAAGATAACTATGATCAGCTGATTGATGCCATTAAAGATGTAGAGGATGAAGGAGATATTTCCGGTGTCAAGATGACGTTTAATTTTACCAACGACGATGGGGATATTCTATATACCGCGACCTATGATAAAGACGGTCCGGTCAAAGACAGCAACTAATCAAACTTCCGCATGAAGCGGAAGTTTTTTCATGAAAAAAGCAAGGCCGAAGCCTTGCATAGAGGAAGATCATTCACCGACGTATTCTGTTTCAAAAGCCGTCCATGGAATGTTGACTGGTTTGCCCTGGTTGATGATCTCATCCACGTGCATCAACAGCGGATAGTCCTTCAGATCAGCCTTACCATTGGCAGCCAGATTGCGGACCGCACGAGCGGTACGGGTCGCGATGACAATAGACTCCAGTGTGACCCCTTTCAGTTTGGCCATGGCTTCATCAAAGCTCAGACCGCGTCCTAAAAGGGTACCGATCTTACGGGTACGGCCGCCGAATACGGTAACGTATAAATCACCAGCACCGTAAACAATGTTGTCTGCACCGGCTCCGGCCAATTTCAGCAGTTTACGCATTTCACATACGCCTTCGCCGAATAAGGCAGCCTGCGAATTATAGTGCACTTTACCGATTCCTTCCCGTTTTTCTGCCAGGCCGACCGCCAGGGTGACGCCTAAAGCATACGCATTCTTTAACGCAACGGAGAACTCGACGCCTTTCACATCGGTCGATAAGCTGATATGGTAATAGGATGTTTCGAAAATTTGTTTTAAATAACGCAGTGTTTCAATGTCATGACCGCAGAATGCGACCCAGGAATCATCGTGATCAGCCAATTCATAGCTGGTGCATGGGCCGCCGATCGCATTGAAGTTTAGTTCTTTGCCGGCCGGCTTGCTTTGCCAGTAATCCGGATATGTGATCATATCGCCGTTTTCCAGGTCGATCATTCCTTTTGTGACGGTGATGATCGGCACGTCTTTGTTTAATTTCGGCAGTACCTCATCTGCCCACCAGTCAACACCGAAGCTGGAAACACCGCCCAGGATCACATCTGCACCTTGAATGGCTTCTTCCATTTCTTCTACTTGATAATATTTGATGCCGTCATGCAGCGTGCGTTTTAAATTGATATGGTAGTTATCTTTGCGCAGCTGATCGATGATCTCACGGTCCAGCGGCGTACCGACCAAGCGGATCTCGTGTCCGTTTTCGAATGTAGGGAAAGTCAATGCCGAAGCCATCTGTCCGGCTCCGATAAATGTTAAAATTGCCATGTTTTGGTCCTCCTATATTTCTCTTCAGTTTCTGTTGAAACGATCAACCTTATTCAATTTCGATCTTACCGCCGACATAGAAATCTTCCGGTTTCATCGGCTCACCGATCAATTCAATGACTCCCGGTCGCTGAACCGTATCCCGTCCTTGGAAGGAAACAGTGCAGTGGCCAAGTTCGCGCAGGGTGTTCAACGCTTCCCATCCGACATCACTGATCGTGTATTCTTTATCACAGATGCGGAAGGTGTCGCCTGGTTTTGGTTCTCCTTTTAATTCACTTTTCGTGTGAAGAAATGAGATTTCGGCGAGTTCCGGCGGTGCATCTTCGTTGAAGATAATAATGAAATTGGCTGTTGGATTTAAAAAGTCCATGGCAAATTCGCCCCAGCCAGTAATTGTGGATTGATATTTCATATTCATGACCTCTTTACACTTTTAATATAAAGCAAAAAAATGAGATGTCAATAGAAAAATAAACAAAATTACATAAATATGAACATATGTACATTTGACAAAAAAACAACCATGTTGTGAAATAGAAATGATGAAAATCAGGGGGCTATATGAATCAATATCGAATGAACCAGATCCTCCGCGTTGCGAAGATGCACTATGAGCTGGGCATGAGCCAGATCGAAATTGCTAAAAAGGAACACATGTCAAAATCGACGGTCAGCCGTTTAATTCAGCAGGCCCATGACCAAGGCCTGGTCCAGATCACAATTCGCGCACCGATCGAAGAATCGTCCGATTTAGAGATGGAGATCATGAAACGTTTCCATCTAAAAAAGGCCGTGATCGTCAACGATATCGTCGGCAACCGGACACAGTTATTAAGAGATCTATGCCGGACCGCCGCGGAAGATCTGAACCGGATGGTGCGCGATGATACGATCGTGGGTGTCGATTGGGGCCGGACGACGTCCACGCTGTCCACGCAGCTGATCAACACGAAGCGCCGGTGCAGAGCTGTCATTCAGCTGAACGGCGGCATTTCACGTACGTTATTTGATTCGCAGGGCTCGGATACGATCCGGCGTTTTTCCAATGTCCTGCATACGGATGGCTTCTTGTTTCCGGCGCCGGCCATGGTCGACTCGGAAGAAATTGCTCATGCGATCATGTCGGATTCATCCATTCAGAAGATTTTTTCCATGGCTGAAAACTGTGAAACAGCGATTTATTCACCAGGATGTATCGGCTATGACTCAACTCTTTACCAGATGGGCTATTTTACCAAGCAGGAATATGACCGCCTGGCACAGAATGCGGTCGGCGATGTATTTTCACATTATCTGGACATCAACGGCCATGTGGTCGATGCCCAACAAGATGCCCGCGTCATTTCCGTGCCGCTGGATATGATCAAAAAAATCCCGAACAAAGTCATCGTATCGGTCGGTCCGGCAAAGATGCTGCCGACCTTGGGATGCTTGCGCGGCGGCTATGCCGATACACTTTATATCGACAGAGAATGTGCAGGTATGCTGCTGAAAGCCGATAAAGGACAATAAAAAAAGATGTCCGCAGACATCTTAAACAGAGCGGACCGCTTTTTTTTGAGGTTCCGGCAGCTGGATCCAGACGATCGCAAAAAACATCAAGATACAGCCAAAAATTTCTATCGGCGTCAGGGTCTGATGCAGGAAGACCCAGCCTGCCAATGCACTGAAAACACTTTCCAGGCACATGATCAAGCTGGCCACAGCTGGATCCAATCCCTGCTGGCCGAAGGTCTGCAGTGTATAACCGGCAGCTGAACTGAGCACACCGGCATAGAGAACAGCCGGCAAGGCGAGATATAAAGCATGCGGTGTCGGTGCTTCGGTCGGCATGAAGAACGCGGCCAATACGCCGCAGACCAACAGCTGAACGGCGCTCAGTGTCCAGGGATCAGCTTGCTTGACAAAATGATTGATGATCAGGATGTGCAGCGCAAAAAACAGGGAACAAACCAACGTGATGGCATCGCCGAAGGAAAAAGACATCGTTCCGTGAATGCACAAAAGATACAGACCGATGCAGGACATAGCAACCGCAAGCCATACCTTTGGTTTGATCCGCTGGCCCAGAAAAACACTTAATAAGGGAACGATGATCATATACATGGCGGTGATAAAACCAGATTTGGCCGTAGTGGTATATGCGATGCCGATCTGCTGAAACAGCGAGCCCAAAAACAATGACACACCACAGAAGAGACCGGCTTTGATCGAAGCTCTGCGTTTTGATGCATCTGCACGATGATGTGCGATCGGCAGCAGGACCAAAAACGCGATCAGATAACGAGCTGCCAGAAAGGTATAAGGGCCGACGTAATCCGCACCGACACTTTGTGCAACGAATGCGCAGCCCCAGATCAATGCCGTCAGTACCAACAGCAGCGCATGCTTCCATGAATGAGATGCTTGCGTCATTTCATGAATCTCCTGATCATGGAACGATGCCGTTTTGTATACGGCTGATAGCGCATCGGCAGATCGATCCAAGTTTTCTTATCAACAATGGATTTGGTGTGGGAGAACGTATCAAAGCCGACTTTGCCGTGATAAGCCCCCATGCCGCTGGCACCGACACCGCCGAATCCAAGATACGGCGTAGCCAGATGGATGATCGTGTCGTTGATGCAGCCGCCGCCGAACTGGCAATGTTCGGTCAGATAATGGATGTTTTCCTGATTATCCGAGAAGACATAGAACGCCAGCGGATGCGGACGGTCATTCAGCCAGTCTGGGATGCGGTGAATGTCGTCATAGGTCAAGATCGGCAATACCGGTCCGAAGATCTCTTCCTGCATGATGGCATCTTGTTCGTCGACATTGACCAAGATGGTAGGCTCGATCTTTAAATTGAATGGATCGTTATGACCGCCGAAGTAAACTTTTTCCGGATCGATCAAATTCAGGATCCGGTGAAAATGCTTTTCATTGATGATTTTTCCATAGTCTTCATTATATAACGGCTCTTTGCCGAACTGTTTGATGATCTCCCGCTCGCAGGCTTGAACGAAGGTGTCTACAACAGAGGTATGGCACAAAACATAGTCCGGAGCAACGCAGGTCTGGCCGCAGTTCAAAAATTTGCCGAACACAATGCGCCGGGCAGCCAGGTCGATATTGACCTGTTCATCGATGATGACGGGACTTTTGCCGCCCAGTTCCAAGACCGCCGGGGTCAGATACTGCGCTGCATGTTCCAGCACGACTTTGCCGACAGCCTGACTGCCGGTAAAGAAAATGAGGTCAAACTGCTGATTCAGCAGCGATGTATTTTCCTGTCGCCCGCCGGTGACAACGGCCAGATAGGATCTTGGGAAGGACTCTTCGATCAAGGATTGGATGGCTGCACTGACATTGGGCGCATAGGCACTAGGTTTCAGCACAACGGTATTTCCGGCCGCAATTGCTTCACACAGCGGATCCAGAGAAAGTAAAAATGGATAATTCCACGGGCTCATGATCAGCACCGTACCGTAAGGAGACGGTTTTTTAAAGCTGCGGGCCGCAAACTGGGCCAGCGGCGTCCGGACCCGATGTTCTTTAGCAAAGGAGCGGATGTGCTTCAGCAAATAGCTGATCTCACTGAGCACCTGACCGATTTCGGTCATATAGCTTTCGTCGCTGCTTTTGCCGAGATCCTTGTATAATGCTTCGCAAAGTTCTTTTTCATGGGCTTCGATCGAAGCTTTCAAACGGTTCAGCGCATCGATACGATACGTGACGGACAGTGTATGTCCTTCACGGAAAAATTTCTTCTGACTTTGAAGGATGACTTTGATTTCTTGTTCGTTCATTGTTGCCTCCTTTACATAGCAATTATTATACAAGACTTATTCCGTGGGGGAAAGCAAATATTTACTTTACAATTTTGATAGGTATTATATAATTCAAAAGGGAGGGTGATATATGACACTCCAACAAATTTTTTATGCATTAACGACTGCGGATATGGGTTCCATGAATAAAGCAGCCGAAAAATTATATATTTCTCAGCCGACGCTGACTAGTGCCATCAAAGAACTGGAAGGTGAAACCGGCATCACAATTTTTAACCGCACCAGCCGTGGTGTGACACTGACGGCTGACGGCCGTGATTTTCTCATGTATGCCCGTCAGATCTACCAACAATATGAACTGCTTAAGGAAAAGTACAGCCCGGAAGGTACGGTCCGCCGAAAATTCAGCGTTTCCTGCCAACACTATTCTTTTGCGGTCAAAGCGTTTGCCAACACGGTCAATGAATACGATCCGGCACAGTACGAATTTGCGATCAAGGAAACGCGGACACTGGATGTGATCGATGATGTGGCCCAGCAAGAAAGTGAGATTGGGATCCTGTATCTGAGCAGTTTGAACCGAAAATATATCATGAAACTGCTGAACCGGGACAGCCTGGAATTCCATCCGCTGGTTTCCTGCAGTGCTTATGTTTATTTATACAAAGGCCATCCGTTAGGGAAGGAAAAAGAGATAACCTTCGAACAGCTGCAGGATTATCCTTATTTGTCTTTTGAACAAGGAAAAGACAGTGCTTATTACTTGGCGGAAGAAATCTTGTCGGAAAACGATTATGCCCGGGTGGTCAAGGTGAACGACAGGGCGACAGCGTTGAACCTGATGGTCGGGATCAATGGGTATATGTTATGTTCGGGAATCATCGATGAGGAATTGAACGGCAGTGATTTTATCGCGATTCCATATAAAGCGGATTCTCAAAACCCGAATGCCATAATGGAAATTGGATATATTGTGAAGAAAAATAGTATATTGTCCGATGCCGGGCGAAAATATATTGAATGTCTGAAAGAATATTTTAATAAATAAAATTTATAACTAGTATTTAAATTCTATATTATACAAATAGGGAAGTCTGACTTATTATATCCTTGTAATCTGATAGGAAAAGGAGAAAAATATGAAGACTTCCCTTTGTTTGAGAATATTAAATATCAATCGAATGTGTTGGACTTCTTTTTAATGAATAAACAATGAAGGAGGAAGAACACATGACAGAAAAAAAACAATATAAATTTGAAACACTTGCTTTGCACGTCGGACAGGAAGAGGCCGATCCGGTAACGGATTCCCGCCAGGTACCGATCTATTTGACAACATCGTATGTCTTTAAAGATTCACAGAATGCCGCCGATCGTTTTGGGCTGGCTGATCCAGGCAATATTTACGGGCGTCTGACCAACTCGACACAGGATGTATTCGAAAAGCGTATCGCTGCTTTGGAAGGCGGCACCGGCGCGATCGCAGTGGCTTCCGGTGCGGCTGCCGTGACCTATGCGATCCAGGGGCTGGCGAAAGCTGGGGAAAACATTGTTGCCGCAAAGACCATTTACGGCGGCACCTACAACTTGTTGGCGCATACCTTGCCTTTATACGGCATTACCGCAAAATTCGTCGATCCGTATGATCTGGACGCTGTCGAAGCAGCCATCGATGAGAAGACGAAAGGATTGTGGATCGAGACCCTGGGCAATCCGTTAGGAAATATCGTGGATATTGAAGCCTGGGCAAAAGTTGCCCATCGTCATCAGATCCCACTGGCTGTGGATAATACGTTTGCGACGCCGTATTTGGTCCGTCCGTTTGAATGGGGCGCAGATTTGGTCATCCATAGTGCGACCAAGTTTATCGGCGGCCATGGCGCGACCTTGGGCGGAGTGATCGTTGAGGGCGGTCAATTTGACTGGAAAGCATCCGGCAAATATCCGTGGATCTCAGAACCAAACCCATCCTACCATGGCATCAGTTTCTATGATGCAACTGCACCGGCTGCCTTTGTTACCTATGTTCGGGCCATCCTGCTGCGGGATCAAGGGGCAACCATTTCGCCGGTCAATGCCTGGGCGTTCATCCAGGGATTGGAAACCTTATCACTGCGCGTCGAGCGTCATGTTGAAAATGCGCTGAAAGTCGTAGACTATTTGAAAACCCATCCGGAAGTGGAAGCGGTCCATCATCCATCGATCGAAGAACCGGAGCTGTATCAGAAATACTTCCCGAACGGCGGTGCATCGATCTTTACCTTTGAGATCAAAGGCGATGCCGATCGTGCCCGCCGTTGGATCGACAACTTACCGATTTTCTCGCTGCTGGCGAATGTTGCGGATGTCAAGTCGCTGGTCATCCATCCGGCCAGTACGACACATTCCCAGCTGACCGAGGCCGAAGCGGCCGATCAGGGCATTTATCCGAATACCATCCGATTGAGCATTGGTACCGAAAATATCGATGATTTGATCGATGCGTTGGATACTGCCTTTCAAGCCGTCGCATAGTTGCACATTGAAAGGGTTCTGCCTAACGCGGAACTCTTTTTTCTGTGTTAGAATGGGAGGCAGCGAAAAGGAAGTGAGATCATGATCGGAGTGATTGATGTCGGCGGCGGCTTACGCGGTGCCTATGGAGCGGGTGTATTCGACTATTGTCTGGAACACGGGATCCGCTTCGATTACTGTATCGGTGTTTCTGCCGGCAGCGCAAACTGCATCGCATACATTGCCGGACAAAAAGGACGGAATCTGGTATTTTATAAAGAATATGCATTCCGCAAAGAATATATGAGCTGGTCAAATTTATTGAAGACCGGATCGTATTTGGATCTGGACTATATTTACGGTGATTTGACCGATACAGACGGTGAATTTCCGTTGGATTATGATGCTTTTCACGCATCGGATCAAATTTACCGGGCGGTGACGACGGATGCGATCACCGGTGAACCAGTTTATTTTACAAATTTTGATGTGAAAAAAGACGACTACTTCATTGTGAAAGCTTCATCCTGCGTACCGGTGCTCGACCAGCCGTATCCTTATATGGGCAGTCTCTTTTATGACGGCGGCATCTCAGATCCAGTGCCGATCGAAAAAGCCTTTTCAGAAGGCTGCGAGAAAGTTGTTCTGATCCTGACCAAGCCGCGGGACTATGTCCGAACTTCGAAGAATGACGCCCGCATGGCAAAATTGATCCGCCGCGCTTATCCGGCCAGTGCCCGTAAATTGGCACAGCGCGGTCCGCTTTACAATGACCAGGTGCGCAGAGCCAAAGAATTGGAACAGGAAGGAAAAGTCCTGATCGTTGCACCAAAAGATATCAGCGGCATGAAGACGCTGACCAAAGACAAAAAAGCCATCCAACAATTGTATATGGATGGATTCAACGATGCGGCAGCTATCGGTCCGTTTGTCGGAGGGGCCGATGACTGAGTTCAGCCGCCTGGAAATGCTTTACGGAGCGACGGCCGTCCATCGGCTGCAGGAAGCCAGGATCCTGATTTTCGGTATCGGCGGTGTCGGCGGTTATGTGACCGAAGCGCTGGCCCGCAGCGGTGTCGGCCATCTGGACTTGGTAGATCATGATACGGTCGAACTTTCGAACTTGAATCGACAGATCATAGCATTGCATTCTACGATCGGCCGGCTGAAAGTCGAAGCGATGAAAGAACGGATCCTGGACATCGATCCTGCTTGTGAAGTTCATGCCTATCCTTGTTTCTATCTGCCGGATAATCATGATGCGTTTGATTTTTCGCAGTATGACTACATTGTCGATTGTGTGGACACCATCACGGCGAAGATCGATATCATCATGCAGGCCAAAGCCTGCCGGGTACCGGTGATCAGTGCGATGGGAGCGGGGAACAAAGTGCATCCGGATGCGCTGCAGACAGCTGACCTGTTTCAGACAGAAATGGATCCGCTGGCAAAAGTGATGCGTCGGGAACTGAAAAAACGCGGCATCAAACATTTGAAAGTCGTTTATTCGAAAGAAAAGCCGATCAAACCGGCTGCTGAACCAAATAGCCGGAAACCGGTCCCAGGCAGTACCGTGTTCGTGCCCGGGGCGATGGGATTGTTTATGGCGGCTGAAATCATCAATGATCTCACAAAATGAGCAAAAAATGCTCATTTTTTTATATTGTGGGCGTTCTTTCATGTTTCTTAAAGTAGCGATATGTTACAATAATTGCATGCAAAGTATTTATGAAGATCATTTGCCGGAAATGGAGGCAACGATGCAGCGCTTTATGGAGCGTATCGATGCATGCCGGCATCAGATGAAAGAACGATTGGGAATGGATCCGGTGGAACACTGTCTGTGCCGGATCAAATCAGAAGAAAGCATGCGGGAAAAATGCCGCCGCAAAGGTCTGCCTGAGACGTGTGACAGCGCATTGAAAGAAATTCACGATGCGATCGGGATCCGGGTGGTCTGTGCCTTTTTGGATGATGTTTATACGATTCGTGACAATTTGGCGCAGTGGCAGGACGCCAAAATTGTCACCGAGAAGGATTATATAAAAAATGTCAAACCAAACGGCTACCGCAGCTATCATATGATCCTGCAGGCAGATAACGGATATTATGTAGAAATTCAGCTGCGCACGATCTCGATGGATACGTGGGCCGCGTTGGAACATCACTTAAAATACAAAAAGCAATATAAAGGAAATCAAGAATTGATCGTCAGCGAACTGAAGCGCTGTGCCGATGAACTGGCTTCCACCGACCTTTCGATGCAGACGCTGCGGGACTTGATATTTGAAGAAAATGAGGCGGGATCATGAAACTTTTATTTGCGGAAGACACACAAGATCTAAATCATGCCGTTACTACCGTGCTGGAGTATCAGGGTTATGATGTTACAAGCGTATTTGATGGCCAGGAGGCATTGGATGCATTAAAGAAGGAAAGCTATGATGTGGTCGTACTGGATATCATGATGCCTCAGGTCGACGGCATTACGGTTTTAAAAACGATGCGCGAGCATGCGATCCTCACTCCGGTGCTGCTGCTGACAGCGAAAAGTGAGGTCGATGACCGGGTCGCCGGACTGGATGCCGGGGCCGATGATTATCTGGCAAAACCATTTTCGATGAAAGAACTGGCAGCGCGGATCCGGTCGATGGTCCGCCGCAGTCAGTATGAAAGCGAGACCGATCTGCAGAAAGGCAACGTGACGCTGCATGCGAATGACTATTCGTTGTCGGCAGCCAATTCAGTTCGGCTGTCCCACAAAGAATTTGAACTGATGCGTACGTTGATGATGCATGAATTTATGAATACCCAGTACTTGTTGGAGCAAGTATGGCCAGATGAACCGGCGCAGGAAGATACGGTGAAGCTCTATTTGTCTTATCTTAAGCGAAAGTTGGCATCCATCGGTGCCGATATTGAAATTGCAGCGGAAGGCGGACGTATTTTTATCCGGGAGGAAAGCGATGGATAGCCGCGCGATCGAAAAGCTCCGGCGCAAGTTTGTGTGGATCTCCATGGTGGCTATTTTTGTCGCGATGCTTTTTATCGGCATCGTGATCAATCTGAGTTACTATGCGTCCAGCCGCTATAAAATCCAGCGGTCGCTGGACTTATTGGTGAATGTAGAAAATTATCAGTTTGAAGATAATAACAGCGGTCAAAGGAATCCAGGACAGGTATTTTCCGGTTCTACGCAGGAAATTAATCGCTTCTGCATTGCGGTCTATGAAGATGGAAAATTAAAATCGTTCCGCACCGACAGCAACGACAGTGCCTGGATCAAAACGATGAAAAAACGGATGATCAAGAAGGCTGATAACGCCGCAGGATACGGCCGCAGCGGTGACTACTACTACAAAATAGAAAAACATGGAAACAGTACGACAGTCGTTTATCTGAACTGCGTTTCTGAGATCAACAATCGTTGGCGGCTGCTCTACATTACCGCCGGTGCCGCTTTGATCGGACTGGTCATTACGTATTTCCTGGTACAGAAATTCAGTTCCCGCATGATCCAGCCGGAAATTGAAAACAGCCGCCGTCAGCAGCGATTTATCACCAATGCATCACATGAATTAAAAACGCCGTTGGCGGTGATCCGAGCGAATACAGAGGTGCTGGAAATGATGAACGGAGAAAATGAGTGGACGCAGTCGACCCTGAAGCAAGTTGATCGGATGAATGGACTGATTCAGAATCTTGTCATGATCGCGCGTTCGCAGGAAGAGGAAGATAAAACAGGCATGCATGAAGTCGATGTTTCGAAGATCGTTGCGGATACCGTTCAGCCGTATCAGGCCAATGCATCACAGGAACATAAGACTTTGACGACTCATATCGATCAGGATGTCAAACTGGTCTGCAGCGAGGGCAAGATCCGGCAGCTGACGACCATTCTGATCGATAATGCGATCAAGTATTGTGATGATAATGGCACGATCGATGTTGCGCTGCATGAAGAGAAAAAAGGTATCAGGCTGATTGTATCCAACCATTATGCAGAAGGAGAACATGTCGATTATTCCAAGTTTTTTGAACGATTCTATCGGCAGGATCAATCGCATAATATCGATCAAGGCGGGTATGGGATCGGTTTGTCGATCGCACAGGAAATCTGCCGGCAGTATCATGGCAGCATTCAGGCGGACTGGAAAGATGGTATGATTTCGTTTATTTGTGAGTTAAGGTAGAGGGCAGAGCAATGAAAGATGAACGTTTTATCTATAAAGTCGTAGAGATGTACTATAAGCGCGGCATGTCGCAGCAGCAAATCGGCAAGGCGCTGAACGTTTCGCGCACGACGATATTCCGGGCACTGGAGAAGGCCCGTGATGAAGGGTATGTGCAGATCAAGATCAATCGGCCGAATGACTCCTTGTTGAATATTGAAGAACAGATCGAGAAAAAATATGGGCTGAAAGAAGTGATCATTGTCTATGATCGGGCCGATTCCGATATCAAAAGTGAAGTCGGCTATTATACTTCCGACTATATTCTGCGTTCTTTGCATAATGGCATGAAACTAGCGTTCAGCCGCGGAACCACGCTGCAGCGGACCGTGGAATACATGGAAAAGGATATGCGTCTGCGTTCTCAGAAGTACAAAGACTTGGAGATCCTGCCGATGCAGGGCTCCAGCAACCGCAACCCGACCAATGACCAACATTACCGGTTTTCGTTTACGAATTATCTGATCGACCGGATCGCTTTGCTGCTGGACTGCAGCGGATACAGTTTTTTGGCCCCTATCGTGGCATCAAGCGCAGAAGTGCGGGATATCTTGATGAATGAGCCTTGTATCCAGGAAGTGCTGGAACGCACGCGGCAGGCTGATATGGCGGTGACCGGCATCGGTACGCTCGGACCGACATCCAATATCATGAATGATCCGATGGTCACCCGTCAGGATCGAGAAGATATTATGCGGAAGGGCGGCATCGGTGAGATCAGCGGTCATATTCTGGATGAACATGGGGAACTGGTAAATTGTTCCTATGAGCATAAAATGATCGGGATTTCTGCTGAGGATATGAAAAAAATTCCGCTGCGGGTCGGCGCTGCCTGCGGAGAAGAAAAGAAGGAGATCATCTTAAGTACGCTGCTCGGTCATTTTGTCAATGTGCTGATCACGGATGAAAAGGTCGCCCGTTATCTGCTTGAATATCAAGAATAAGACACTTCGGTGTCTTTTTTATTGGACAGAATGGAAAATCATGAAATGGTGCATGAAGAAACGATATCATATCAATGCGGATGTCCGAAAGATATGTGACAGGCGGCCAAAAAAATATCTCCGTCTTATGGCGGAGATATTTTTATTGAACGATTTCTACACGGATGTCTTTGTCTTTTAAAAGCGATTTCCAGTCTTCGGTGATCCCGTCGTCGGTGATGATCATGTCCATATTATCGATGGAAGAGAAGAAACCGGCACTGATGTGTCCGAATTTTGTGGAATCCGAAACAAGGATCTTTTTCAGTGAGATATCGATGCCTGCCTGTTTGGATGGGGCCACCCGCTGATCGGCACAAGTGAGACCGAGGGATTCGTGGATACCGGAGGCACACACGTACATTTTATGGGCTCGGAATTTATGCAGGAATTCCACACTTTCAGGTGCTTCGAAGGTCTGCGTATTTTGGTGATAGTAGCCGCCGGCCATGATCAGCCGGATGTTTTTCTTGTTGGCAAGCTTGGATAATATATGATAGCTGTAGCAAATGACTGTAAGCGGCAGATCATTAGGGATCAATGCGGCGATCATGCCGCTGGTCGTTCCTGAATCCAGAACAATGACTTCATTCGGCTTGATCGTTTTAACGGCAGCCTGTGCGATCTTCCGTTTTAGATCGGCATTTTTCACTTCTTCGATTTGATATTCGTAACTGCCTTCCGACGGCTCAGCCAGCAGGTAAGAGTCCATTAGATGATGCTCATCGATATACTGCATGTCCCGGCGGATCGTCATGCTGGATACATTAAACTGTGCAGCTAATTCAGCAGCTGATTGGTTTGGATTTTCAGCAAGCGCTTTGACGACGGACTGAATACGTAAATCTTTTTTGTTCATATATTACACCTCTTACTGAACAGGATATCACATTTTAACAAAAATAGCAACAAACAATAACATTAATTGTTAAAATGTGATTCAATAACAAAATAATAACAAAAAATAAGAAAATAAAGTTGCGTGAAATGGCTTACAGTGCTATATTGTAGATATAGCACAACAATAATAACAAAAATATAGTTATAAATTGTTGCAAATCGCAAGAAGAGTGAGGTTAGAATATGCTGGTTACATCAAAAAAATTGTTTCAAATTGCCAAAGAAAAGCACTTTGCGATCCCTTCGGCAAATTTTGTTGACATGGATTCACTAAAATGGCATTTAGAGACAGCTGAAGAATTGAATTTACCGATCATCATCAGCTTGGCAGAAAGTCATTTAGATCGACTGATCACCATTGAAGATGCGGCGACAATGGCAAAGATCTGGGGCGAGCAGGCAAAGGTCCCTGTTGTTCTGCATCTGGATCATGGTCAATCATTTGAAATGTGCAAGAAAGCCATTGATCTGGGATTTACGTCCGTGATGATCGACGGTTCCATGAAACCGTTCGAAGAGAACGTTGCCATTACCAAAAAAGTGATCGAATACGCACACGATAAAGGTGTCGTGGTCGAAGCGGAAATCGGTCATGTCGGCAGCAACGAGGTGGAAAGCGACAATGATATTTATACAACGGTCGAAGAGGCGACGAAATTCGTTGAACAGACCGGTGTGGATTCATTAGCCGTTTCGATCGGAACCGCGCACGGTTTGTATAAAGGAACACCGAAGATCAATTTCGACCGTCTGCATGAGCTGGCAGCGGCTGTTTCGGCGCCGCTGGTCCTCCATGGCGGATCTTCTTCCGGTGATGAAAATCTGCATCGCTGCGCAACCGAAGGCATTGCCAAGATCAACGTTTATTCTGATTTCATGGTTGCTTCCGCAAAATCGGTTTATGCCCTGGCACCGAAGGAAGCCGAAGTGGAAGACTATTACACATACAAAACTGCTGCGAAAAAAGGCATGCAGGATATGCTGAAACACGTTTATGAACTGTTCGCAACGCAAAGCGTTACGCTTTAGGAGGAATATACAATGACAGTCTATAGAAAAGTAATCAAAGTGCAGTCGCATGGCGGCCGCCCGACCTATACAAACATTACCGATGAAGTACGCAAGGCAATTGAAGAAAGCGGTGTGCAGACCGGCATCTGCGCTGTGATCTCCCCGCATACGACTTGCTCCGTATTCTTTGAGGAGTTCTGCCACGATATTAACGAAGACGGCGATGAATACCTGCAGCAAGATCTGAACGAAGTGCTGGAAAAGATCATCCCGAATCAAGATTCGCTGGATACTTATCATTATCCGGGAGAAGCCCATTACAAGGCCGTGGAAGCTTGGCCGAATGCGGCAGATTATCTGCCGAACGGTGATCGTTCCGCTTTGTGGAACGGCGATGCACATTTAAAATCCACGCTGCTGGGTTCCAGTGAAACATTTGATGTGACCGAAGGAAAACTGGGCGTCGGTTCAACTGGCTATGTTTATTTTGCAGACTTTGACCGCAGCCGTCCGCGCGGACGCCGCTGTATCATTACAGTATTAGGAGAGTAATTATGAGCACAGGACCATTCTTAGTTGTCAATCCAAAGAACTATTTGTACGGTAAAGAAAGCCTGGATCTGGCTCTGGCATCTGATCAAGTTGCCAAAGATTTAGGCATTACGATTTATTTTACATGCCCGCACTGTGATATTCGTCTGATCAAGGAAAATACGAAGTATATTACCGTTACGGCACAGAACATGGATCCGCTCCGTCCGGGACGCGGCGAAGGAAAGATCCTGGCAGAGGCTTTGAAAGAGGCCGGCGCCGGTGCGGTTTTCCTGAATCATGCGGAACATCCGAAAACATTAACGGATTTATACAATACGATCAAGCGTGCCAAAGAAGTCGGCATTACGTCGATCGCCTGTGCAGATTCCATGGATGAAGCGCGTGCCGTTGCCTGCCTGCATCCGGACATCATCATTGCCGAACCGACGGATCTGATCGGCACAGGCAAGACAGCACCGGCTTCGTATACGACGGATGTTGCCAAGGCTCTTCATGACATTGATCCAAGCGTCCAGCCGATGACGGCTTCCGGCGTCCACAGCGCGGAAGACTGCTACCGGATCGTATCTTTAGGCTGTGACGGAACGGGGGCAACTTCTGGTATTTTGAAAGCGCCGGATCCGAAAAAAGAAGTTCGTTTATGGGCCGAAGCTATATTAAAAGCCTATAACGAAAGAACGGGAAAATAACAGCTGATCCTTGTACTTTATGTGCAAGGATTTTTTTCACAGAAATTTTGTGAAAATTGCTCCTGATGAAGTGACTTTTCATGATGGGTGTGCTAAAGTTTAGATGGAGGATTTCAATCATGTTAAATGATTGAAAACAGTCATACAAGATGAGAAACCGGGCGCTTTTCCGCTTTTAATACAATTGCATTGAATTCATTCAATTGCGCAAATGAAAATCCAAATTTCTTTATTTATACATTTGTTCAGCAATATGATATTGTTTCTTAATTGAATTGTGATATGCTGAAAGCGGATAAAGAAAACGGTTCCAAGAATAGAAAGCAGGCATATTGTGAAAAAAGTAGTTGATGATCCACGCTTGATTTACAAATGTTGTTATTTGTATTACAAGGACGGTTTATCTCAATTCCAAATTTGTGACCAACTGGGAATTTCCCGTTCCACCGTTTCCCGGCTGCTGAAAGCCGGACGTGAACGGAATGTGGTTCAGATCACATTGAACAATCCGGACAGTGTCCTGTACGGTGAACTGGAAAGGAAGCTGGAAGGAAAGCTAGGCTTGAAAGAGCTGCTGATCGTAGATGAAATCGATTTGGGGAACCAATACGATCATCTGCAGCGGGTCAAAGAAGAAGCCTTGTCCTATTTTTCCCGAGTCTTCCATGACAATGATTATATCGGTGTCAGCATGGGAAGCACGCTCTATAACATTGCGAGCACCAATCTGAACGTCGAAGAAGTCAATTGTACATTTGTTCCAGTGTTGGGCGGTGTCGGCACAAAGCTGCATGGTGATGAAGCGTACCACAGCAATGAAATTGCTAACGCATTTGCACGAAAATTTCATGGCAGTGCGGTACAGTTTTATTCCCCCGCGATCTTTGACAATGTCGAAGTTATGCGCGGACTGTCACAGGAAAAAACCATTCAGGAAGTCACGAAATTATTTATGAAGTTGGATGCAGTCATCATGGGAATCGGCGCAACCGCGTCTAAGGGTTCCCGGATCGTTGAATGCGGTTATGTGACCAAAGAAGAGTATCAGCAGTTTGCCGAACGCGGTGTTGTCGGTGATGTTCTTCTGCGGATGTACGGCAAAGACGGCAATGAAGAGCCGTACAACGATTTCAATGATCGTGTGATGGGGCTTTCGACCGAGCAGCTGATGAAAGTGGAAAATCGGATCGGCATCGCAGTCGGGGAAGAAAAAGCCTGGGCGGTACTCGGTGCGCTGCGATCGAAACGTATCAATGTGTTGATCACGGATATCAGCTGCGTGAAGAAAGTTGTTTCGCTTGTGGAGGATGAATAGATGAATGATAATTTGAAAATTATCTTTTTGGTCGCGCTGGCTTTGATGGTCATGCAGGGGATCGGCGGATTTTTTCAGATCAAAGGATATCGGAAAGCCATTCACCGGATGCACAAATATGGATCGCTGGGGATCGGTCAGAAACGCGGACGGTTCTTCAATGGTTATATTGTGATCATCGCCTGTGACCGGGATCATGTGATCACCGCTTGTGAGATCATGGACGGCGCCACGATTTTGGCCAGATTTCATCCGAAAGAGAAACTGCTTGGCGAAACGCTGAAAGGCCAGACAGTGGAAGGTTTACTGGACATGCTGCGGGGCTTGGACGAAAAGCAGCAGAAACGCCAGCATGGTTATATTCAAGCTTTAGAAGCGCTGGAAATGCGTTTTAATAAGGAAAGTGAAGAAGGGGAAAGCGAAACAGAAGCGGTTGAGTCTTCAGCAGCAGAGAATTAAAGCGGAGGTTTAAGACATGAAGTATCAGGCAGAAATTACCGGCTGGGGTGATTTCGCGATGGATTTCTTGAATCCGACAGCGAATTTTATCATCATCTTCAATGAAGATGCACCCCCGGAATTAGCAGAGATTTCTTTTCTGCACACAAAATGTGAACTGAAAGAAGAACCGAAAAAAGGCGACAAATTCCGTATCTGCGGAAAAGAGTACACGATCAGTGATGTTGGCTGGGAAGCTATCAACACGCTGCGTGAACTGGGCCACTGTACGGTATCGTTCAAAGGTCTGGACGAAGTCGAACGTCCAGGTATTATCGAATTGATCGGTGAGCCGATGAAACCAGAAGAGTTCTATGTCGGCGGCAAGATCGAGATTGAGTAATGGTTGAAAGCCACGAGGCTAAAAATAAAGTATAGGAGGAAGAATCAAGTATGTTTAACATGAACAGAAAATTGGCTGCTTTGGAAGAAGCAGGAAAACCGATCCAAGTTGGTGTTGTCGGCGCCGGCCAGATGGGTCGAGGAATGGTTACGGAACTGGTTTTGATCAAAGGTGAGAGACCTGCCATCTGTGCAGATATCAACATTGATTTAGCCGTTCATGCATTCGAATATGCAGGTGTTACGGAAGACCAGATCGTAAAGACAACGGATCCGGGTACGGCAAGTGATGCCATTGCCAAAGGTAAATACGTTGCGACCAACGATTCTTCGTTAGTCACGAAAGTTCCGGAAATTGATGTCGTTGTCGATGTTACCGGTGTTCCTGATGTCGGAGCCCGCATTGCCTTGGATTCCATCGCTGCCGGCAAGCACATCGTTATGATGAACGTTGAGTCCGATGTCGTCATTGGACCTTACTTGAAGAAGAAAGCCGACGAAGCAGGCGTTATCTATACTGGTACTTCCGGTGATGAACCAGGTACTGTTATGGAACTGTATGACTTCGCAGAAGCAATGGGCTTCACAGTAGAAGTTATGGGTAAAGGTAAAAACAACCGTTTGGATTACGAATGCAATCCGGACACTGTATTAGAAGAAGCTACTCGTCGTAAGATGTCTCCGAGAATGCTGTGCGCATTTAAAGATGGTACGAAGACAATGGTAGAAATGACCGCAATGTCCAACGCTACTGGTTTGGTACCGGATGTGATCGGCGGTCATGGTATTGCCTGCGATGTCAAAGGCTTGAACGATATGTACATGCTGAAAGACAAAGGCGGTATCCTGAATAAACATGGTGTTGTAGAGTACGTACGTGGTATCGCACCGGGCGTCTTCGTAACTGTTTCGACAGACAACCAGGAGATCGCATACCAGATGCAGTATCACTCGATGGGTCCAGGACCGCTGTGGACTTTGTATCGTCCATATCACCTGTGCAACCTGGAGACTCCGCTGACGATCGGACGTGCCGTTATTTATCATGAACCGATCATCGTGCCGAAGAATGGTTTGGTTTCCGAAGTCATCACAGTTGCGAAGAAAGATATGAAAGCCGGCGAAAAACTGGATGGTATCGGCGGATACACGACTTATGGATCCATTGATACACATGAACACGCTAAGAAGGCTGGTTATGTTCCGTTTGGCTTGATCAACAAGAATGCCGTATTGAAGAAAGACGTCAAGAAAGGTCAGCTGCTGACTTACGATGATGTTGAAATCGATACGAATACATTGATCTACAAGATCCGTGCTGAGCAGGATAAAATCTTCGGTTAATTACTGAATGATCATGGGGAGCCTGGGCTCCCCATTTCTTTTTGAGGCATGATTTGAACAAATGTTTAAATGTGTGTTGAGCTGCGCTGATTTATACATATTTTCAACACAATTTAGATTGAATTTGGGAAAATTATGTTATCATATAGTAGGAAAGCGTTTACATAGCGCTTTAAAAGCCATGGTTTCTATTGGAATGTTTGATTTAGTTTCAAAAGAATCACAAAAAAAGTTAATTACTCTGGTTTTGTAAAAGGGTTCGACGGGATCCTGCTTGACGAAGCACAAAACAAGAGAGCAACAGAACAGTTCGGCCGACTGGGCTGCTGCGAAAAAAAAGGAGAGACATTATGGATGTAATTACTAATATTGCGCAAGGGTTTATCGGCTGGTTTACCACCGGCGGCGAAACCTTTACCGGTTGGGTCACTGGTATTATTCCGCAAGTTGTATGTTTGATGACTTTCATGAACTCGATCGTTAAATTGGTCGGTGAAGAAAAAGTCGAGAGCGGCGCAAAGAAAATGACGAAAAATGCAATTCTGCGTTATTCTTTGTTCCCAATGATGGCAGATATGTTCTTGGCAAACCCGATGGCTTACACATTCGGACGTTTCATTGACGAGAAATATAAACCTGCATTCTACGATGCATGCGTCAGCTTCTGCCACCCGATCACCGGACTGTTCCCGCATGCCAATGCCGGTGAATTGTTCGTTTACATGGGTATTGCCCAAGGTCTGCAGAAAGCCGGTTATGAATTAGGCGGTCTGGCAGTTCGTTACTTTATCGTTGGTTTGATCGTGATCACGATCCGTGGTTTGGTTACTGAGCGTATTTATTTCCACTTAGCTGGAATTAAGAAGTAGGGAGGAAATGGATATGGCATATAGAAATATTAAAATCACGAAAGGTTCAGCAGGATTCGGCGGACCGCTGATCATTGAACCGACGGAAACTCGTAATAAAGTATTGTGCGTTACCGGACAGACCATCAGCCCGGTCGCAAAAAAGATCGCCGAAATGACTGGTTGTGAATTGGTCGACGGATTTAAAACAACTGTTCCGGATGATCAAGTTGCAGTTGCAGTTGTAAACTGCGGCGGTACTGCTCGCTGCGGTGTTTATCCAAGAAAGCACATTATGACGGTCAATGTAGAACCAGTCGGTGCGGTTGGTCCTTTGGCACAATATATCACGGAAGACATCTATGTATCGGATGTCAGCGAAAAGAACTTGAGCTATACCGATGAAACCAATGCTTCTGCCGCAAAATCCGCTGCCGAAGAATTGGAAGCTGCCGATGCAGCAGGCGATAACGGCCCGAAAACCAAAGATCAGGCCAAAGCCGATGTAGCTGCAGCACAGGAAGGTCAGAAACAGAACCTGGTCACCCGTATCGGTGTCGGCGTCGGCCACGTTGTCAATAAATTCTTCGCAGCCGGCCGTGATTCCATCGATATGGTCATCCGCAACATCCTGCCGTTCATGGCCTTCACTTCGACTTTGTTGGGAATCATTTCCGCAAGTGGATTAGGAAACGTCATCGCCAACACGATCAGTCCGTTCTGCTCCACATTGCCGGGCATGATCTTCATCTCCTTCATCTGCGGTCTGCCGTTCCTGAGCCCGATCCTGGGTCCAGGTGCCGTCATTGCGCAGGTCGTTGGTACACTGTTGGGTGCTGAATTCGCAAAGGGCAACATCCCTGCTCAGTATGCATTGCCGGCCTTGTTTGCCATCGATGCACAGGTAGGATGCGACTTCATTCCAGTTGGTCTGTCTTTAGGAGAAGCAGAACCAGATACCATCGAGATGGGTGTTCCGGCCGTCTTGTACAGCCGTGTCATCACCGGTCCGCTGGCCGTTGTCATTGCGTACTTCTTCAGTATTGGTATGTACTAAAATTTAATGAGGGCTTCGGCCCTCTTTTTTTATGTTGTTGAAATGAATATTTAAGGCAAATGAACATATGCAACTAAATATGCAAATATGTTCATTTTTATTTGACAAACGCTTACATTATCGTATAATGAAATTGTAAAGGAAATATGCAACAATATATGGAAATATGTACATGCTGTTTCTGGATCAGATCATTGCTTTTTCGGATTCATGACGGTGAATTCGGACCCAAAAAGGAATGATCGATGAGTCGGCCGCTCATTTTTATCAAAGGAGAGAAGACATATGGATATCATCACAAACATTGCGCAAGGATTTATTGGATGGTTTACCACTGGCGGTGAAACGTTCACAGGCTGGGTCACCAATATCATTCCTCAAATCGTTTGCTTGTTAACGTTCATGAACTCGATCATTAAATTGGTCGGAGAAGAAAAAGTAGAAAGGACCGCACAAAAATTCACAAAGTATGCGCTGCTGCGTTATACGATCTTCCCTATGCTTGCTTTATTGTTCTTGGCAAACCCGATGGGATACAGTTTAGGACGTTTCTTGGATGAAAAATACAAACCCGCATATTTTGATGCTTTTGCAGCCTTTGCACACCCGGTAACGGGATTATTCCCGCATGCCAATGCCGGTGAATTGTTTGTCTACATGGGTATTGCACAAGGACTGCAGCAGGCTGGTTATGAATTAGGCGGCTTGGCTGTTCGTTACTTTATCGTAGGTTTGATCGTTGCATTGTTCCGTGGGGTCATTACTGAAAAGATCTATTTCCACTTGACCAAAGCAGATGACTAGGAGGTTACAAACATGGCTTACAGAAATATCAAAATTACCAAGGGTGCAGATGGATTCGGCGGACCGCTGATCATCGAACCAACAGAAACACGAAATAAAGTCCTGTGTGTAACCGGACAGACCATCAGCCCGGTCGCTAAGAAGATCGCCGAAATGACTGGATGTGAATTAGTGGATGGTTTCTCGACCACGGTGCCGGATGAACAAGTCGCGGTTGCGGTCGTGAACTGCGGCGGCACCGCTCGCTGCGGTGTCTATCCGAGAAAGAAAATTTTGACAGTCAATGTTGAGCCGGTCGGTGCAGTCGGTCCGCTGGCTCAATATATCACACCAGATCTTTATGTATCGGATGTAAAAGAATCCAATTTGTCTTATACCGATGAATCAGCAGCATCTGCTGCAACGGTTTCGGCAGACAATCAGCCGAAGACCAAGGAAGAAGCAAAACAAGAAGTGGCTGCGGCACAGGAAGGCCAGAAACAAAACCTGGTGACCCGTATCGGTGTCGGTGTCGGCCACGTCGTCAATAAATTCTTCGCAGCCGGCCGTGATTCCATCGACATGGTCATCCGCAACATCCTGCCGTTCATGGCTTTTACTTCCACGTTGTTGGGAATCATTCAGGCCAGCGGTTTAGGAAACGTCATTGCCAACACGATCAGTCCGTTTTGTTCCACATTACCGGGCATGATCCTGATTTCCTTCATCTGCGGTCTGCCGTTCCTGAGCCCGATCCTGGGTCCAGGTGCCGTCATCGCACAGGTCGTCGGAACCTTGTTGGGTGCTGAAATTGCCAAAGGAAATATTCCTGCCCAGTATGCATTGCCGGCCTTGTTTGCGATCAATGCACAGGTAGGATGCGATTTTATTCCTGTCGGTTTATCTTTAGCGGAAGCAGAACCGGAAACCATCGAGATGGGTGTTCCGGCGGTCTTGTACAGCCGTGTCATCACCGGTCCGCTGGCAGTTGTCGTTGCTTATTTGTTCAGCTTTGGATTGTTCTAAAACTTCTGCCCGCCGTTCGGCGGGTTTTTTCTATGAAAAAAAGAGACACTTCTTTGTGTCTCCTTTATAAATTTAACAATTGTTTTTTCTTTGCCTCGAATTCCTCTTGGGTCAGGATGCCTTCATCAAGCAGTGCTTTAAGCTGTTTCAGTTCTTCGACCGGCAGTCCGGATGAAACAGGCTGTGCCTTTTTCGGCGGATTTTTTTTGATCCGTTTGAAATCCTGAATGGCTTCGCGGATGCTGTCGCGGCTGAATGTGCTGTACGGGACATCTTTGTATTTTCCATTCGTAAATAGCACTTTGATGACGCCGAACGAGCCGAGAAACGGATGATAGGAAATATTGATATCCCTGATTTGGTCATACATATAGACCGTATCGTTGACCATCAGCCGGTCATCGAGAAAACGCAATGTCGGAACTTTGCCGACCCCTTTGATTTTATAGTCCATCAGCGATCCTCCTCGATGAGATCGGTCACTTCACCGATGAACAGATAATGCACATCGTGATCGCTGTAATACTGTTCCTGCACAGCTTTCGGCATCGCATCCAGATCCATGAACTGGCAGTACATCTTTTTGCAGACCAATGTCGTTTCTGCCTGTTCAAAAGTGACCGCATTACCGATCGCTTTGGGTTTCAGTTTGGTCAATGCGATCTTATCGCCGTCACGGCCCGATCTTGAGCCAAGAATGCCGAGATCTTTCTTATATTGTTCCGGGAAAAAACTGATGGTAAAGGTATCATAGCTATTCATAAACTCCAATGTATACCGGCTTTGACGGACATAAACGGTTACGGCCGGTTTGCCCCAAATGGTGCCCATGGCGCCCCAGCTGACGGTCATCGTATTGAAATGATCGGGCGTACCGGCTGTCAGCAGAGCCCAGCCCTGATCAAATTTTTGAAAAATATCCACTTGATAATTCATCCTAAAGACTCCTTTATTTATTAGTATAATCTTGTTTATAAATGCTTTCAATTGGATTTCTTCAGGCAATGGTTTTATACTGAAATCAGAAAGAAGATGATCCTATGAAAAGCATTCTCATCAAAGATACGACCCGCGAAGAGCGGATGGAGATCATCCGCGAAAGTATGAACAGCTGCGGCACCAGCTGTGAGAATTGTTCATCCTGCTGGCTGGGCGGCGGATCGCCGGATCAGATCTATAAAGACTACATCGACGGCAAAAAAGAAATTTCTGAGATCAATGCAGAATATTTTGCCAACTATATTCACGGATAGAGCTGCGGCTCTATTTTAATTTGGTCAAAAATTCCTCGAAACAGACACCGTCTTCCTTGGGGATCCCCAATTCGTCCGAACGGATCAGACAGCGTTTCAAAAAGCGGGCTGCTTTGCGGACGGAGGATTCAAAATCAATACCGCGCACGGCATCCGCAATTAATATACTGGCGAAGACATCGCCGGTCCCGGAGCGGGAGATCCCGATCCGATGGGAACGAACCACTTTAAAAATGTCATCATAGGAACAGATGTTGGCGACAAACTGTCCCTGCGGAATACCAGTGATCACAATTTTTTCCGGTCCAAAACGGTGCAGTTTTTCGGTCAGCTGATGCAGTTCTTTGATGCGCCAGCTGCCTGTATGATACGGCGTATCGGTCAGGAAACAGGCTTCGGTCAGATTCGGTGTGATCAAGTCGGCCTTGGTCAGCAAATGTCTCATGGCCTGGCACATTTCCGGCGAATAACTGTCGTAAAACTGACCGCCGTCGGCCATGACTGGGTCCACTTCCACGATGGTATCTTTCCTTTTGAAATCATCGATGAATTGTTCCGTGATCGTAAATTGGCGCAGTGAACTTAAGTAACCGGTGGCAATACCCGAAAACTGCAGGTCCAGCAGCTTCCATTCTTCGATGTACGGTTCCATCGAATCGGTCATATCCTGCAGGAAATAACGATCGTAGGCGGTATGATTGGAAAGGACCGAGGTCGGGATCGGACAGCACTGCACGTGCATCGCTGAAATGATCGGGATCTCAACGGTCAGCGAGCAGCGGCCGAAGCCGGTAAAATCATTGATGACGGCGATCTTTTTTTGTTTATTGTGGTCTGACATAGGAACAATATACCATAAATTCGGGCGGAAACGGAAATTTACTGCGATC
Source organism: Catenisphaera adipataccumulans (assembly GCF_014202755.1). Classification (GTDB taxonomy): domain Bacteria; phylum Bacillota_I; class Bacilli_A; order Erysipelotrichales; family Erysipelotrichaceae; genus Catenisphaera; species Catenisphaera adipataccumulans. The sequence goes on along the minus strand of NZ_JACHHK010000003.1, from coordinate 229,598 downwards.
CTGCTTTATAATAAAGTAAGCATAGGAGGAAGAAAATGAAACAATATATTGTCGATGCGTTCACGAAGCATGTGTTCAGCGGCAATCCGGCTGCCATCTGTATCCTGGATCATGAACTGTCCGATGATCTGATGCAGAAGATGGCCATTGAAAACAACTTATCAGAAACTGCGTTTGCGCTGCTGCAGGGAGAGGACTATCAGCTGCGCTGGTTTACACCGGGCGGGGAAATTGATCTGTGCGGACATGCGACGCTGGCTTCTGCCTACGTGATCCTGCATTTTCTCGATCCGGAACGAACGGAAGTCCGTTTTCATACGAAAAGCGGGGTGTTGACGGTCAAACAGGAAGGAGAACTATTTGCGATGGATCTTCCATCTTTTCCGATGCATCCGATTGAAGTCACAGATCAAATCGTACAGGCCATTGGTATTTGTCCGCAGGCGGCCTATCTAGGCGAAGATATGGTCTGCGTCCTGAAGGATGAAGCAGAAGTCCGCCGTGTGATCCCGGATCTGGATGTGATCCGGCAGCTGGATGGAACCACGTTCAATGTGACCGCCCGGGGCGATCAATATGACTGTGTGACTCGTTCTTTTGCGCCAAAATGCGGGGTCGCAGAAGATCCGGTCTGCGGCCGGGCCCACTGCCATGTGATTCCGTATTGGGCAGATCAGCTGCAGAAAAAAGAACTGAAGGCCTATCAGGCCTCGGCCCGCGGCGGTGAACTTTACTGCCGGCAGGAAGGAGAGCGTACCATTCTGCGCGGTCATGCTGTTTTGTATGCCGAAGCCGACATACATCTTGAAGATCAATAAAAAAACAGATGTTTTTCAACATCTGTTTTAATTTTCGATCGCATAATTGATGACTTCGATCAATGCGCGGTTTTTCGGCAGCACGGCAGCACCGTAATCCTGCGGGGCATACCGATCATTTAATATGGTCAGTGAATCATCAACATAACCTTCCAGAATACTGACATCGACACACATCGCATCGATTTCTCCGCTGACCAGCGCTTCTTTCAATTCATCATAAGAATCGTATTCCATGAAGATCGGTGAAATCGATAAAGAGGCATGATTATTGATATAATTCAGCGTGGCCTTTCTGGCCGTAGAATGTTTTGCTGTACCGATGATCTTGCCGTCCAGATCTGCCAGGCTTTGGATGCCGGAAGATCCCAGCGATTCATTATCTGTTTCGGTCTTGCGAACCATCAAACCGATATAGTCTTTATAATAACTTTCTGACAGCGCAAATTTTTTCTTACGGCTCGCTGTGATGGTATAAGTGGCCATCAGGCAGTCGATATCACCGTTCTTTAATTTGGTTTCCCGATTTGCGACCGTAACAGGCTCAAAATGGACATAACCTTTGGATTCGGCTTCTTTCGCGGAACAGTCAAAGATCAACCCGGCAATTTTATAAGCCAATTCGATTTCGACCCCGCTGTACGTCTGCGTTGTTTCATCGTAATCACTCAGTCCAGGAACATCGGTTTTTACACCGACGATCAGATAACCGCGTTCCTGAATGTCATCGATGATCTTAGCAGACGGCAGGGTGAAAGTCTTTTTTTCTTTTTCTTCGTGCTTGCTTGTTTGTGTTGTTGAAGCGGAACAGCCGCAGAACAAACATAGACAAAGCAGACCGGCTAAGAGTTTTCTAAACATCTTTTTTCACCAGACTCATGTCGTTGAACACTTTCTTGTTCAGATCGCCGTTCTGGAAGGCAACGACACACGTACATACAGCATCGCCGGTGATATTGACGGCGGTCCGCAGCATATCCAGGATCCGGTCAACACCCATGATCAACGTGATGGCTTCAACCGGCAGTCCGACGGCGGAGAAGACCATGGTCAACGTGATCAAACCGACCGACGGCACGCCGGCGGTACCGATCGATGCCAGTGTGGCGGTCGCAATAACGGTCAGATAGCCCTGGATACCTAAATTCATCCCATAGGCCTGTGCGGCAAAGACGACGGCAACGCCTTGCATAATGGCGGTTCCATCCATATTGATGGTTGCACCCAGCGGGATCGTAAAAGAAGAGATCCGGCGGGAGACACCCATTTTTTCTTCCAATGTTTCGATATTCAGCGGAATGGTCGCATTGGATGTCGAAGTGGAAAAGGCAAAAGCCATGACCGGGAAAAATTTCCGGAAAAATTTGATCGGACTCAGACGGGTAAAGGTAAAGAATATGATCATATAGACAACAAAACATTGAATGCCCAGTCCGAGAATGACGTTGCCGATGTATTTCAGCAGCGGCACAAAAGCATCGAAACCTAAGTTCGCAAACGTACGCATGATCATGCAGAAGACACCCAGCGGAGCCAGTCCCATGATCATATTGGTCATTTCCATCATTAAATCGTTGCACTGTGTACAGAAATTGGCAATCAGTTCAGCCCGTTCGCCCATCTTGGCCAGCAGGATGCCGACGATCAGCGCAAAGACGATGACCTGCAGCATCGTGCCTTCAGACAGGGAGTTAAACGGGTTTTCGGGAATGATATTCAAGATCGTGTCGACCATCGAAGTCTGGCTGGCTGTCGATACATCGGATTTTGCGATCGAAGACATATCCAGCCCGACGCCCGGCTTGATCACGGTAGCCAGTGATAAAGCCACGGTGACGGCTACTGCGGTGGTGCAGATATACAGCAGGATGACCTTGCCGCCGACCTTGCCCAGCGTTTTTGTATCGCCGATCGCGGCGGCACCGCAGATCAGTGAAAAGAACACCAGCGGTACGACCAACATACGCATCAGCCGGATAAAGCCGTTGCCGATCACGTAGCAGATGCCGTCGACGATGATCGTATCGCGGATGTAACCTTTCGGCACCCATAGGTTAAAGATTACACCGACTGCCAGACCCACCAGCAAGCTGATAAAAATTTTCGTGGTCAGGGACATTTTTTTACTTTTTTCAGCCATTGCGTTCCTCCTTTAAGATCATATTCATGTAAGACTGTAATGCATCGTGCCAATGCGGCATTTCGTAAAGATTCGTCATTTTCAGCATCAGATTCTCCAACAAGGTCGAACGCGGCTGGTTATTCGGCAGGAAACTGCCTTTGGCCAGGGTCGGATCATAGCCTGCCATGGAAAGAATTGTACGGGCATACTCATGACGGGAACATGTGCCTTCACACGTGATATGGTACAAACCATAATCGTTGGTATTGATCAAAATTTGAATGACTTTGGCCAGCTCGATGCTGCTGGTCGGTGTACTGATCCAGTCGACCGGGGCTTCAAAGGATTCATTTTTTCTGCCCTTGTCCAGGACCCAGTGCAGATAGTCATCTTTGCCGTGGCCGTAGACCCAGGAACTGCGCACGATCACGTGCTTTGGATTCAGTTCGCGGATATATGTTTCGCCGGCATATTTGGATTTGCCGTAGACGGTATCCGGATGCGGCATATCGTATTCGATCCATTTATGCTGCTCAAAACCGGAAAAGACATCATCGGTGGAAAATTGGATGATCTTTGCGTTCATGCGGCGGCTGGCGGTCGCCAGGTTGCGGGCGCCTAAGGCATTTACCTTAAACGCATCGACCATATGGTCTTCGCAGTATCTGGCATCCGATAAAGCGGCGCAGTTGATGATCACATCGGGGCGGTAAAGATCCGCGTAGGATTGGATGGACTTTTGATCCGTGATATCGACATCAAGATCGGTCGCAATGACTTTATTGCTTCGATCTTGGGAGAGCACGCTTTGTAAAGCGGCTCCGAGACGGCCTTCTGCGCCGGTGATCCAGATGGTATTTTTATACATAAGTTGATTCACTCCTCACTCTATATTCTTTATTATGCGGTAAGATGAAAAAAATCGCAATTATTTTCATTATATTGAAAACAATTGAAATAAAACGAATGGATTTGACATGACTTTCGCTTCTTTATTCATGATATGATGGAACAAGAGGTATTCGTGATGAAGAAATTAAAAATCATCGGCGTGATCGTACTGACGATCGTCTGTATTGTTGCAGTCTATGTTGTGTATGTTTTTGCGTCGTACTATCGAGTGGAAGACAATCAGAAACTGAAAATTCATGATCCAGGAAAGAGCGAAACAAAGGCGGGGAAGACGTATCGGATCACGTCAGCCAATATCGGCTTCGGCGCTTACAGTGCAGATTATTCATTTTTTATGGACGGCGGAAAATATTCCCGCGCTTTTTCAAAAACAGCTGTGATCAAGAACATCAACGGCAGTGTCAAGGAAGTGCATGCCATGGAGGCAGATTTTGAGATGTATCAGGAAGTGGATATTGACGGAACGCGCAGTTACCATGTCAATGAATTAGACTTGATCAAAGAAAAGAGCGAAGGCTCATCCTATGTTTATGCGCAGAACTACGACAGTCCGTATTTGTTTTATCCGCTGACCAGTCCGCACGGCAAAAATAAAGCCGGCATCGCAACGTTTTCAAAATTCAAATCGACGTCTGCCGTAAGGCGTTCCCTGCCGATCGAAACCGGCTTTTCGAAATTCTTTGATTTGGATCGGTGCTACATCAAACAGCGTTTTCCGGTCGACAACGGCAAAGAGCTCATCGTTTACAACTTCCATCTATCTGCTTATACGAAAGAAGCCGACACGGCGGATAAACAGTTAAAAATGCTGTTTGGGGATATGGAAAAAGAAGTGAAGAAAGGCAACTATGTGGTCGGCGGCGGCGACTTCAACAAGGACTTGCTTGGGGATTCTTATTCCGTTTTCAAACAAGGCGAAGCATTGGATGACAATTGGGCAAAACCAGTCAATAAAAAGCTCATTCCGGAGGATATTCGTCTGGAAGTACCGTATGATGAAGATGATCCGGTGCCGACGTGCCGCAATGCGAATATGCCGTACAGCGAGGATGATTTTGTGCTCACGATCGATGGATTTATCGTCTCGGATAATGTTACGGTCAAACAGTCTTTTGTCCGGGATACGCAGTTTGCCTATAGTGATCATAATCCGGTCGGCATGGATTTCATTTTGGAATGACACCGTTTCACAAGACAATTCCGACTGAATTTGTTAGAATTGGAGAAGAGGTGGGAATAATGAATGATGTACAATACAAAGAGGTGGAAGATATCGTCAGCTTGTTGATGAACGACTACAATAAAAAACGTTTCATCGACTCCATGACCATTTTCCATCAGCCGGATCATGATAAGGTCGTGGAAATTTGTCATAAACTGCTGCGGATCTTTTTTCCGGGATTTTATCGGGATGAGGTCTACAAGATCTTTAACATGCGGCACACTTTATCCGCATTGATCGAAGACGTCATGTATAATATGCAGAAACAGGTCGGGATCGCACTGCGCAACGACCAGAAATATGCGGATGCTTCCGAAGAAGAAGTCCGCGGACAGGCGAAGGTCATCACGATGCAGTTTTTTGAACGCATTCCGGAAATGCGGACATATATTGACACCGACGTGCAGGCAACGTACGACGGGGATCCGGCAGCCAGCGGCAAGGATGAAATCGTGCTGAGCTATCCAGGTCTGCTGGCAGTAACGATTTACCGTATGGCTCATGTATTGTTTGAATTAAAAGTACCTTTGATCCCGCGCATGATGACGGAATATGCGCATTCGCAGACGGGAATTGATATTAATCCGGGCGCCCGGATCGGTAAGTATTTTATGATCGACCATGGCACCGGCATCGTGATCGGTGCGACCACAGAAATCGGCGATCATGTGAAAGTATATCAGGGCGTTACACTGGGTGCTTTGTCGACCAGTGCCGGCCAAAAGCTCCATGGCGTCAAGCGTCATCCGACCATTGAAGATTATGTGACGATTTATTCCGGAGCGTCGGTTTTAGGCGGCAAAACGGTGATCGGCAATCATTCGATCATTGGATCCAACGTCTTCGTGACTTCGAGCATCAAACCAAATTCACGTGTCACGATCCAGAACCGCAATGTGGACGGCTCCGGGGATGATCAATGTGCCGGCCAGGATGGATCTTGGTTCAGTACGAAATAAAAATAAAAAACCAACCGCTAATAGCACAGAAAAGTATGCAGGAGGACGGTTGGTTTTTCTTATGATAAAGCATCTGCTTTGTCTCCTATATATTAGGAAACCAGTATTGTATAAATATCGAAGGTTCATGTGAAATTATCGCAAAAAATAAAAGCGGAGACTGACCGCTTTTACAAAGAGAGAGAATATATGAGCATTGCTTCTGCCCAGTTTCAAGATACAAAAAACCTATATGTTTTTTATCAAAGATGTATGTGAAATAATGGGAAAGAAAAAGTCCGATTCATTCGGACTCAATGTATTGTTTGACTGTTTTCATGACCGAAGTCAGAATACGCAGATCGCGGATCACATCACCGGTTTCCAATGAGTGGTTCGCTTCCGGGATCGTATACAGCGGCAGATGCCGTTTCTGACATTCTGTCTGGACGGTCTGATTGGATGCCCACGGATCGGCCAGGCCGTGGAAGACGATGCCTTCCGGCTGGATCCATGCGGCAGACAGCTCAACGGGTGTAAAATAAATATGACGGACATTGGGCAGGGCCTTGTTTTTGGCATACAGCCAGCCCACCGCTGTGCCGATGCTTTTTTCGACAAAGAGCAGGGAGTCAAATTCATCCCAATGGATACCGGCCAGCTGGCTTTCACACTGTTTAAAAGCATCCATGATCAGAAGACGTGTCGCTTCAGCACTTTTGTCTGCTGTCTTCTGCAGGCCGCTTAAATGCAGATCAACGGTCTGATATCCGTTTTGGCGGGCAATCTTTTTTGAATAATAAAGCAAGGGTTTATCACAATGATAACCAATGCCGGGAAAAAATACGGCAAGTTTCATACTTTCATTTTAGTGTGCCCGTCACTGGTTGTCAAATGTGGTATAATGACGCCATGACCAGAGCTGAAGTGAACGAAAATTTCCGCCGCTTCATCCAGAAGTACGATACGGCGGATCCGAAGATCCAATTAAAAATTGTGCATACGATGCATGTCGCGGATTTATGCGATACCATCAGCGATTCCCTGCACTTGAATCAGGAAGACCGGGATCTGGCATGGACCATTGGTATGTATCACGATGTCGGACGTTTTGAACAACTGCGGCTTTATCATACGTTTAATGATGCCCAGTCTGTCAATCATGCCCAGCTGGGCGCCTCGCTGCTGCTGCGCGGCGCGTTGGGGCCGGTGGATGCGCTGATCGTAAAAGCCGTTGCGCTGCACAATGTGTATATACTGCCTGAACTGAATGAACGGGAACAACTGTTCTGCGATTTGATCCGGGATGCCGACAAGATCGATATCCTGCGGGTGAACCGGGAATCCTCGGTGGAAACAATTTATGATCTGCCGATGGCAGCTTTCCAACAGTCTTCAATTTCAGAACCGGTGATGAAAGATTTGATGCAGCATCGGACGGTCGATCGAACGCATAGACAAACGGCGATGGATGCGATCGCCGGACATATTTCTTTTATTTTCGGTCTGGTGTACCCGAAAAGTGTACAAATCGTAATGGAACAAGGCTATTTGAGACAGCTGCTGGATTTTCCAAGCGAAAACCCTAAAACAAAGGAACAGCTGCATCAGATCGATCAGGAAATCGATCAATATGTCAAAGAAAAAATAAAGGAGCGTGCCGAATGGTGACAAAGACCTATTTTGCGCTGGATCAGATCCCGACCGGACAAGCCGGCATGACGATCGAGCCAGGCTGCATCGTATTAGAAGGCGGTGCTTTCCGCGGCTTATATACCCAAGGAGTGCTGGATGCTTTGATGCTTGCGGATATCAATTTACAAACGACAATTGGTGTCTCGGCCGGCGCCCTGAGCGGACTGGATTATATGTCCGGGCAGATCGGCCGTTCCGCACGGCTGAATCTAAAATATCGCAGCGATCCGAAATATGTCGGACTGAAGGCCCGGCACGCGAACCACAGTGTGATAGGCTTTGATATGATGTTTTACGGAGAAGCCGAAGAATATGAACCGTTTGACTGGCAGCGTTTCAACGATCCGGCGCGGCAGTTTTATGCGGTCGCGACCAACTGTGATACCGGCCGGCCGGAATATTTTGAAAAAAGTTCAACCAAAAATATTCTGGAAGCGGTGCGGGCATCGGCTTCGATGCCGTTTGTCAGCCGGATGGTGAACATCGACGGTCATGGCTATTTAGACGGCGGCTGTTCGGATAAGATCCCGGTGCAGTGGGCGATTCATCAAGGATTCGAGAAAGTGGTCGTGGTCCGGACCCGGCCGCGCGATTATCGTAAAGCCGTCGATCATCGCGGACATGCGATCATGGACGTGACCTATCGGCATTATCCGGAATTTTTACAGAGCCTGAAACAAAGCAATCAAAATTATAATGACACATGTGATCTGATGGATCAGCTGGAAAGCGAAGGCCATATCTGCGTGATCGCACCCAGTGAACCGGTGCGGATCCAGCGCTTGGAAGCCGATGTCAATAAGCTGGGCGCGTTATATTTTATGGGGCTGCAGGATGGCAAAGGTGCCGTGAAACGAGTAAAAGAGTATTTGGGAGGTAGCGTATGATCCGAGTATTTAACGATGATGATATTTTTGATATGACCCGTATCTGGAATGATGCGGTGCTGGAAAACAATTCCATTCCGCAGACGGAAACCATGAGCGAACAGGAAGCCATGCACTTCTTTTCCGATCAGTATACCGCTGTTTATGAAGAGAACGGCAAGATTGCAGGTTTGTATATTCTGCATCCCAACAATATCGGCCACTGCGGCCATATCGCCAATGCGACCTACGTCGTGGATAAGAAAATGCGCGGCCGTCATATCGGTGAACAGCTCGTCAATGACTGTCTGGTGCAGGCCAAAGAACTGGGATACAGTATTCTGCAGTTCAATGCGGTCGTATGTGAAAATGTACATGCGGTGCATTTGTATGAACGGCTGGGATTTGTGAATTTAGGCCGGATCCCGGGCGGATACCGCAATAAGGAAGGCGATCACGACATCTACGTGATGTACCAGGTGCTGTAAATGGAAGAAAGTAAATTAGGCGTCATGCCGATTCCGAAACTGCTGGCATCCATGTCTTTTCCGATGATGATTTCTTTCTTTATTCAGGCACTCTACAACATCGTCGATTCTATGTTTGTCGCCCAGATCTCGGAACAGGCACTGACGGCTGTTTCCTTGGCTTATCCGATGCAGCAGGTTGCTAATGCGATCGCTGTCGGTCTGGGAGTAGGTATGAGTGCCTTGATGCCGCGGTTTGCCGGAACGGGCAATATGGACAAGGCAAATCGGACGGCGCATGTCGGGATCTTTCTGAACATGATCTTCTATTTGATCTTTTTGATTTTAGGACTGACTGCCGTTCATGCGATTTATGCATTCCAGACGGACGTGGAGGAAATAGTCAATTTAGGAACGATCTATTTAACGATCTGCTGGTGCGTATCGATCGGTGTCTTCAGCGGACAGTACTTCGAGAAAATGTTGGTGGCAAACGGCAATGCGATGTATGCGATGATCGCACAGGCATCGGGAGCCGTCTTCAATATTGTTTTTGATCCGCTGCTGATCTTCGGCATCGGTCCATTTCCGCAGCTGGGAATTGCCGGTGCCGCCTGGGCAACCGTTATGGGACAAATTGTCGGCGCTTTGGTCGGCATTACCATGAATATGAGAAAAAATACCTGGGTCCATTTTCGTTTGAAGGACATTCATTACGATCATGAGATTGCCGGTCAGATTTTTCAGATCGGTCTGCCGAGCATGATCACGATTGGTCTGAATTCGCTGACGTCCTTCTTTGTCAATATCATTTTGTTAGGATACAGTACGACGGCCGCTGCTGTCTATGGTATTTGGATCAAGCTGCAGAACTTCTGCTTCATGCCGCTGTTCGGACTGAATAATGGCATGATCCCGATCTTATCCTATAATCAGGCGCAGAATAAAATTGACCGTGTCCGCACGACCAATCGGCTGGCAACAGTGTTTGCGCTGATCTGGATGATCATTCTGACCGTTGTGCTCGAACTGTATCCGGGCAGTGTGCTGCACTTGTTCAACGCCTCGGATCATATGATGGCCATCGGTCTGCCGGCCATGCGCTGCTGCGTTGCTTCATTGATCTTCGGCGGTATCTGCATTGTCCGTTCGACGATGATGCAGGCTTTGGATCATGCACAATATACATTGATCTTGAATATTCTGCGGCAGTTTGTGATCATCGTCAGCGCATTTTATATCTTGTCAAAAATGACCGATCAGCTGGCGCTGGTATGGCTGGCCGTACCGATCACGGAAGTGATCTGCTTCGTTATTGCGGCCATTTTCTACCGCCGGATGGTCAATGACCTGGAAAGGGGCACAAATGAACTATAAAGCATATATCTTCGATATGGACGGCACGGTCCTGGATACGGTGACGGATCTGACAACAGCCTTGAACTATACCATGGAAAAACACGGCCGCCGTCATAATTATACAGATCATGATACGAAAGAATTTTTCGGCAGCGGTGTCGTGGTCGCTCTGACACGGGCCGTTGCTTATGAAGCAGGCCTGCCGAAAAGCGAATTGGTCAAAGTCGGCACACCGGATGATCCGGTCTCCGCGAAGATCGATCCTGGCCTGATCCAGGAACTAAAAGTGACCTACCAGCCTTATTACGAACTGCACTGCCGCGATCATACCAAGCCGTATGCCGGCATCGTACCGATGATCCAAACGATGAAGCAGGCCGGCGTCCGGACAGCCGTTGTCTCCAATAAACCGGATGGCGCGGTACAGAAATTGTGTGAACAGCACTTTGCGGGGGTCTTTGACTTTGCGCTGGGACAGAAAGATGAAATCCGGCGCAAGCCGGCACCGGATATGTTGGAAAAATGTCTGGAAGTTCTTCAAGTGGACCGCCGCGAATGCGTCTATATTGGCGATTCGGAAATTGATATTCAGACAGCGGCCAATTGTGCGATGGACTGCATCAGTGTGACTTGGGGCTTCCGCAGCCGCACCTTTTTACAAGCCCACGGCGCTTCCCATATTGTGTCCGATCCTTCTGAAATCAAATAAAAAAGCGTCTTGGACGCTTTTTTTATACATTTTCAGCAATTTCGTAAATCAAAGCCTCGCTGTCTTCCCAGCCCAGACACGGATCGGTAATGGACTTGCCGAAGACACCGTCGCCGATCTTCTGGCTGCCGGGCTGCAGATAACTTTCGATCATCAAACCTTTGACCAGGGACCGGATATCCTGCGAATATTTACGGCTGTACAAGATCTCACGGGTGATGCGGATCTGTTCCAGATACTGCTTGCCGGAATTACTATGGTTGCAGTCGACGATACAAGCCGGATTTTTCAGATCGAATTCATGATACATATCGCATAATAAATTCAGATCTTCATAATGATAGTTCGGGATGTTTTTGCCATGCTTGCTGACGGAGCCGCGTAAGATGGCATGTGCTAACGGGTTTCCGGATGTACGCACATCCCAGCCGCGGTAGATAAACTGCTGCTTGGCCTGTGCGGCAACGATGCTGTTGAGCATGACCCTAAAATCGCCGGAAGTTGGATTTTTCATGCCGCAGGCGCCTTCGACCCCGCTGGCCACCAGACGATGCTGCTGGTCTTCGACCGAACGGGCACCGACCGCATTGTATGACAGGACGTCATTCAGATACCAGTGGTTTTCCGGATATAACATTTCATCGGCTGCCGACATTCCTGTCTTTTTGATCACATCGATGTGCATCTTGCGGATCGCAACGATGCCGGCCAATAAATCGGCTCCTTTTTCCGGATCCGGCTGATGAAGCATGCCTTTATAGCCGATTCCCGTGGTCCGCGGTTTGTTCGTATAAACACGCGGAATGATCAGGATCTTGTCTTTGACACGGTCCTGTACATTGATCAGACGGGTGACGTATTCGAGCACCGCATCTTCATTGTCGGCCGAACACGGGCCGATGATCAGCAGGAATTTATTGGACCTGCCGGTCAGAATGTCCGCTATTTCTTGATCGCGGGCTGCCTTGATTTTTGCCAGTTCATCTGGTATCGGATATTTTGCTTTGATTTCCCGAGGTTTGGGAAGTTGTTTATTAAATTGGAAGCTCATTGTTCTGCTCTCTTTCTACCTCCAAGTATAGTACAATTCTAAGACAGACTCAATTGTCGGCCCCGAATACCTGGTCGGCATACCGTACAGTTGCCATTGCATCTTTCGCATAGGCATCGGCATGGATCATTTCGGCATATTCTTCCGTCAGCACCGCACCGCCGACCACGACCTTGGTATCAGGCTTTACGGTATGGAGCATCTTGATCGTTTCTTCCATGCTGACGACCGTCGTGGTCATCAGCGCACTTAATCCGACCAGCTTGATCTGCTGATCGACAGCTGTCTGCACGATGGTCTCCGGCGGGACGTCTTTGCCCAGATCGATGACTTCGTAGCCATAGTTTTCTAACATAACTTTGACGATGTTCTTGCCGATATCGTGAATATCTCCTTTCACGGTCGCCAGAATGACTTTGCCCTTGGTTTCGCGCGGCTGGCCGGCCATGGATTCTTTGATGACCGCAAAGGCCGCTTTTGCGGCCTCCGCTGCCATCAATAACTGCGGCAGGAAGATCGTACCTTTTTCAAATCCTTTTCCGACCAGATCCAGGGCCGGGATCATTTCTTCATTGATCAGTGTCAGTCCATCGGTCGTTGCCAGTTTGCTGCGGGTCGCTTCCGCGGCTTGTTCTGCCAGCCCTTTCTGAATGCATTGCGAAAGGGTATAAGCAGTTTTGGTCTGTACCGGCGGGGCGGTTTCCTGCTCGCTGTAGGCCTGAATATATTGAAGGCAATTTTCATCTAGATCCATCAAAGCCATATAGGCACGGACCGATTTCATCATTTCCGCATTGTTCGGATTCATGATCGCACAGGACAGGCCGTCCTGCATGGCAAGCGTCAGAAAATGCGCATTGATGATCTGCCGCTGCGGCAGACCAAAAGAAATATTTGAAACACCGAGGATCGAATGACCCTGCAGCTCATCCCGCACCCGCCGGATCGTTTCCAGAGTGATCAATGCCGAGCGGCTGTCCGAAGAGACCGTCATGGCCAGTCCGTCGATCACAATATCCTCCGGAGCAATGCCGTATTCGGCTGCTTTTGCGTAGATCTTTTTAGCGATGGCGATCCGGCCGTCGGCTGAATCCGGGATCCCGTTTTCATCCAACGCCAGACCGACGCAGACGCCGCCGTATTTTTTGATCAGTGGGAATACGGCTGCCATGGATTCGGCTTTCCCGTTGACAGAGTTGATCATCGGTTTGCCGTTGTAAAGCCGCATGCCGCGTTCCAGTGCTTCCGGATCGGAAGAATCCAGCTGCAGCGGCAGCGTCGTCACACTTTGCAGCGCCGTGGTCACTTCCGCCATCATGGCTGGTTCATCCAGTTCCGGCAGGCCGATGTTGACATCCAGCACATCGGCTCCGGCCTCTTCCTGGGCCAAGCCTTGTTGGAGGATATAATTCAGATCGTGTTCACGCAGGGCCTGCTTCAAACGTTTTTTGCCGGTTGGATTGATGCGCTCGCCGATCAATAAAGGCTTCGGCCCAATTTCTGCCAGCTGGCTGCCGGAGCAGATGACCGCGCGATGTTTTGGTTCGATGGGTCTGAACGGGACGTGCTTTAAGACCAGTTCCCGGGCCCGTTTGATGTAGTCCGGCGTCGTACCGCAGCAGCCGCCGACCACTTGAACGCCCAGCTTGGCAATGTCGACCATGGTCTGAGCGAAATCCTCCGCGCCCAGATCATAGACCGTGCGGCCTTTGATTTGCTTCGGCAGGCCGGCATTGGGATTGACGATGACCGGAACAGAAGCACAAGCTGTCAGGCGTTTGACGATCGGGATCATCTCCTGCGGACCGAATCCGCAGTTGACGCCCACCGCATCCACACCAAGGCCTTCGAGCATGGCGACGACGGTTTCCGGCGTGCCGCCGGTCATCAATTTTCCATTTTCGTTGTAGATATTTGTGATCAGCACCGGCAGGCTGCAGTTTTCTTTTGCGGCCAGGACGGCTGCTTTGGATTCATAGCTGTCGCTCATCGTTTCGATCAGCACCAGATCGGCACCAGCCTGGGCACCGGCCCGGATCGTTTCCGCAAACAATGCTACGGCTTCTTCAAAATCCAGATCGCCCATAGGCTTAAGCAGTTTTCCGGTCGGACCAATGTCCAGCGCAATATACGCATCCTCGCGGCCGGTCCGTTCTTTAGCTTCTTGTGCCAAATGGACCGCTGCAGCGGTCAAGCTTTCGACTTCACCTGGAAATTTTAAGGTATTCAAGCCGAAGGTATTCGTATTGATGATATCGCATCCGGCTTTCAGATAATCTTCATGAAGAGCGCGGATCCGGTCCGGGTGGGTCTGATTCCAACGTTCGGGCAGTTCGCCGCCGGCCAAGCCCAGCGCCTGCAGCGAAGTGCCGGTGCCGCCGTCGCAGAACAGCCATTCTTTTCCTAGTCTTGATCGTAATGATTTCATATTCAGCTCCTAACGTCGATACGTACAATCAGTGCGGCTGCACGCTTCGCATCCTTGCAGGATGCAGTGCGATGGTTTCGGACTGATGCCGACCAAAGCCGTGACTGACTTGCTGGGCTGCATCAGTAAAGTATCTGTTAATGTCACACCGATGGTTTTCGGTAAATTCAAAAGGCGGGCAAAATCCCGCTGGTGATGGAGATCAAAGTCTCCGTATCCGCAGGAAAACCGCGGCCGGCAATAGCCGTCGGCTTCTGCGATGATGGTTTGATTCACTTGATCCACATAGCTTTCAATGGCGGCCGCACCGGCTGCCTGATAAATGGCTGCATCGGTCATGCTGACGATTTCGGCCCGCCGGATCAATCGATCGATTTCCGGCCCGATCGTCGCCGCAAACAGACAGACCGACGTACAGTCTTTCAAGTTGCGCAGCAGGCTCTGGCTGTGAATTTCCATATCGGCGATGCGGATGGTCTCATCCTCGATCGTCATGGGCTCATAGCGTTTGACGCTGCGGCAGTCCATCGTTTTTTCGATCTGAGCGATGCAGGCGTCGATCCGGGCGTCGATCTGTGCGTCCGGACGGACTTTCATATAACCGAGGTATCGCTCGGTTTCTTTCCGGTCGATCATGACCGCAGCATCGCCGAAATGTTGGCCTGAATGGCAGCGGCGACTTCCGGTTTGTTCATGGAATAAACATGAATGTGTTTAATGCCGTTGGCGATCAGATCGATGATCTGTTCACTGGCGTAGATGATGCCGGCTTGTTCCATGGCTTTGGGATCGTCTCCGAAATAATCGACAATGGCGCGGAAGCGTTCTGGTACGTTGGTGCCGGACATCTGTACGCTGCGCTGCAGCTGCCGCGGATTGGTGATCGGCATGATGCCGGCCAAGACTGGTACCTGAATGCCGGCTTCGCGGATCCGGTACAGAAAGTTATAAAAGATCGTGTTGTCAAAAAACATTTGGGTGGTCAAAAAATCACAGCCGGCTTCGACCTTGTTTTTCAAATGCTGGATATCATCGGCTTTGTGTGCACATTCAATATGTCCTTCCGGATAGCAGGCACCGCCGATGCAGAAATCGCCCTGCGCTTTGATATCCTGGATCAGTTCGTAGGCATAGGTGTAATCCTGGGATCGATGACCGTCTTTCGGCAGATCGCCGCGCAGCGCCATGATATTTTCAATGCCTTTTTCCTGATAGGTCTTGATCATTTTATGAACGTGTGCCCGGTCGGACGAAACGCATGTCAAATGCGGCAGCACTTCAACTCCCATGCGGTCGTGCAGATCGGCTGCCAGATCGGCTGTATACTGGCTCGTTCCGCCGCCGGCACCGTAGGTGATGCTCATGAAGTCGGGATGCAGCGACGCGATCGCGCGGGCTGCCTGTTCCACTACATCGTATGTATCCGCTTTTTTCGGCGGAAAAACTTCAAACGAAAGTGTTACTTGATCTTGATTCAATATATCGATAATTTTCATAGTTTTTACCTCTTTCGATATAGTATATCATTTTATCTCCATTGGCTTTTATCGATTTTACCTATGACTGACGCTAAGGAAAATTTATAGTCACTGTCATGCAGATTGGGTATAATAGAGACAAGTGAGGTAAAATGTATGAAGATCAAAAAATTATGCAGCTTTCTGTTGGCAGCGGTATTGTGCTGCAGTATGGCCATGGTGCCGGCATCTGCCAAATCTGTAAAGGACCGCAGCGGCAACACCATCGTGCTGCCAAAAGAAGTCAACACCATCGTATCGATGGCGCCTTCGACCACACAGGTCCTGATCGATATGGGACTGGCTGACAAGATCGTCGCCGTCGATACCAATTCCAAAGAGGATTTCGCCAGTCAGCTGAACGCGGATGTACAGTCCTTTGATATGATGAACCCGGACAACGAGGCCATCGTCGCTTTGGATCCGGATATTGTGTTTACCAGCGGCATGAGCTCGACCAAGGGCGATGATGCCTTCCAGGCGGTCCGCGATGCGGATATTTGCGTAGCGGATATTCCGAGCAGCACATCGCTGAAGGGCATCGAAAAAGATATTACGTTCATCGGCCGCTGTGTGAAAGAAAAAGATGAAGCCGAAGATATTGTCGATGATATGGAAGATGAGATCGAGGATATCAAAGATGTCGCGAAGACGATCAAAAAATCCGACCGCAAGACCGTGCTGTTTGAACTGTCGCTGCCAAGCGATGATTCACCGACCATTTATACCGCCGGCAAAAAGACCTATATTGATGAGATGATCACGACCATCGGTGCAAAAAATGCGACGCATAGTCAAAAAGGCTGGATCAGTGTATCCGAAGAAGAAGCCGTAGCGATGGATCCGGATGTGATCATCACGAACGTCGACTACACGGATGACCCGGTCAGTACGATCTTGGCAGATGACGGCTGGCAGGATGTGGAAGCAATTGTTAAAAAACAAGTTTATTCCATTGATACGGATACCAGCAGCCGCCCAAATCAACATGTCGTGGATGCGATGATCGAGATGGCGAAGGATGTTTATCCGGAAGAATATGCGAACTTCGGTGACGACGAAGACTAAAATTATCCTTTCCATTTTATTCTGCCTGCTGCTGACGGGAATCGCCGTGGCTGCAGGCAGTATTTCTATTTCCGGCACGGAAATGGCGGCCATCCTTCGTCATCATCTGTTTCATGCTTCGCTGCCGTCTTCGATCTCGGCGATGACCGATACAATTTTCTGGAAAATTCGTCTGCCGCGGGTGCTGGTGGCTTTTCTGGTCGGGGGCATGCTTTCGGTCAGCGGAGCGGTGCTGCAGGCTGTATTGGAAAATCCGCTGGCTTCTTCATATACGCTTGGTGTCTCGTCCGGTGCCTGTCTGGGTGCGGCGCTGTTCATGGTCCTGCCGATCTCAGCAGCCTGGGCGCTGCCGGCCGGGGCTTTTGTGTTCGGTTTGGCGACGGTGCTCGTGGTCTTGGGACTGACACGGCTTCTTGACCGGTCGGCGCACAATGAGACCATTATTCTGGTCGGTATCGTTTTTTCTCTTTTTGTCAATGCGGTCATGACATTGATCAACGTGCTGTATGCCGATAATATCCGTCAGCTTTATATGTGGATGATGGGATCGTTTTCCTCACGCGGCTGGCAGCACATCAAAATCATGCTTCCAGTCTGTATTGTCGGCTGTATCATTTTATCCCGCTGCACAAGAGAGCTGGATCTGCTGACGTTCGGGGATGAGCAGGCGATGGCGATGGGTGTACAGACGTCGAAAGTCAAGCGCATTCTGATCTTGACCGTGACCATGCTTACCGCGATCTCGGTCTGCTTTACCGGGACGATCGGATTCATTGATCTGGTCGCACCGCATGTGGTGCGGCGGATCTTCGGCCCGCAGCACCGAGTGGTCCTGCCGATGGCTTTCGTCTATGGCGGCGGCCTGCTGGCATTTGCGGATATGCTTTCCCGCTGTCTGGCCGCTCCGCTGGAAATTCCGGTCGGCGCGATCATGGCCTTGGTCGGCGCCCCGTTTTTCGCCCTGCTTTATTTTCGAAAGAGGTCTTTATGAAACTGATCGGAAAAAATATCTGTACATCATATGGCTCAACAGAAATACTGCATCATTTGAATTTTTCTATCGAACTGGGACAGTCGGTCTGTATCTTGGGCAACAATGGCTGCGGGAAAACAACACTTTTAAAAACGATCTGCGGGGTACTGCCGCACGAAGGAGATCTTTTCTTTGATGATCGTTCCGTATCGCATTGGTCACGCCGACAGTATGCAAAGTATTTTGCGATGCTGCCGCAGTTTTCACGATCTTATTTCGACTATACCGTTGAGCAGACCGTGCGAATGGGGCGGTATGTCCATGATATGAGCGATACCGGCATTGTTGCGGAAGTGATGGCAAAAACGGGCATCGAAGATCTGAAGCACCGGACACTGAACACATTATCCGGCGGTCAGCTGCAGCGTGTGCTGCTGGCTCGGACATTGGCCCAAGAGGCACCGATCCTGCTGCTTGATGAACCGATGAATCATCTGGATCTGAAGATGCGCAGCGAATGGCTGGATCTGCTTCAAGAATGGATGCAGGGAAAAGAGGAAATTAACGGCAGGATCATCCCGCATACTTTGATCGCGGTGTTCCATGATCTGGAGGCCCCGCTGACCATCGGCGATGACTTTCTGTTCCTCAAAGACGGCTGCCTGTTGGCGCATATGGCCAAGGAACAACTGCCTGAAACCATCTGGTCATCGGCACTGGGCATCGATATTCGTCAATACGCGAAGCAGCAGCAACAGCTGTGGGAGGACTTGTATGATTGAAGGCATGAAAGCGGATCTTGTCAGAGATTGTCTGGTTTTATTGATCCGGCCGGAAGCCGATGAACTGGAAACAAAGATCAATGAAGCCTGTGCCTATTTTCTGAATAAGGATTATCGGGCTTCGGTTCCGTTTGATTTGTCTTTGTGTCTTTTGGATATCCGGCTGACGGAAGTCAATGAAGCACGGCTGGCGGAACTGGAAACGATACAGAACAATGTCGCACCGCTGAATATCCGTCTGCAGATTTCAGTGGAATGAAAAATTTACATTTTTTGAAAAAGGTATTGACATTCTTTCAGCGGGAGTCTATGATAAACGCGTAATCAATAAATCGTTGACTAGGAGAGTAAGCTTGATGAAGTCACCAGCGAGGCGGTACAGAGTGGAAGGCCGCCGGGCGGAAGCAGGCAGAAACGCACCTATGAGAGTTCAGGCGAATCAAGTAGTCTGAAACGTTTCCCCACGTTACGGAAGAGAGGCCTTGTTTGAGGCAACTAAAGTGGTACCGCGTTGACAGCGTCTTTGGATATTTCTATTCAAAGGCGCTTTTTTCTTAGCTGGACGAGCGTAGAAAGAAGAGGACAAGTACATGAACAACACAAAAGATTACAAAAAAATTGTATTAGCTTATTCGGGCGGATTGGACACTTCGATCATGATCCAGTGGCTGAAGGAAAACTATAACGACCCTGAAATTATCGCGGTATCCGGCGATGTCGGACAAAAAGATGAATTGGAAGGTCTGGAAGAAAAAGCACTGAAAACGGGCGCAAGCAAGTTCTATGCGCTGGATTTAAAAGATGCATTTGTTGAAGATTATATCTTCCCATGTTTAAAGGCAGACGCCGTTTATGAAGGTGTGTATTTGCTGGGTACATCCATGGCAAGACCGCTGATTGCCAAAGGTCTGGTGGACATTGCGAAAAAGGAAGGCGCTGATGCGATCTGTCATGGCTGCACCGGTAAAGGCAATGATCAGGTACGTTTTGAGTTATCGATCAAAGCATTCGCTCCGGAGATGCCGATCATCGCACCGTGGAGAGAATGGGAACTGAAATCCCGTGATGAAGAGATCGACTATGCAGAAGCACATCACATTCCTCTGAAGATCAATCGGGAGACCAACTACTCGAAAGATAAAAACATCTGGCATTTAAGCCATGAAGGACTGGATCTGGAAAACCCGGCCAACGAACCGGATTACGATAAGATCCTGGAACTGGGCGTAACGCCGGAAAAAGCGCCGGATGCCCCGACATATATTACGCTGCATTTTGAAAACGGTGTACCGACACAGCTGAACGGCGAAACGATGTCTGCTCAGCAGCTGCTGCTGAAGCTGAATGAAGTCGGCGGCCAGAACGGCATCGGTATCATCGATATGGTCGAGAACAGACTGGTCGGCATGAAATCCCGCGGCGTATACGAAACGCCGGGCGGCACGATCATGTATAAAGCACACGCGCTGCTGGAAACGATCACCATGGACAAAGAAACGCAGCACTTTATGCAGCATGTATCGGTCAAATACGGTGAACTGGTCTACAATGGTCAGTGGTTCACCCCGCTGCGCGAAGCGTTGGATGCGTTTGTAAATAAAGCCAATGAAAGTGTCAACGGCGATGTAAAACTGAAATTGTATAAGGGCAACATCATTCCGGCCGGCATGACTTCGCCGACCACGCTGTACTCAGAGCAGATCGCCAGCTTCGGTGAAGACGACAGCTATGATCAAAGCGATTCGGCTGGCTTCATCAACTTGTTCGGACTGCCGATCAAGGTCAAAGCGCTGCAGGATCAGAAAAACAAGAAATAAAAAGGAGCAGAATTATGGCATTATGGGGCGCAAGATTTCACACACAAAGCGACCGCCGGCTGGATGAATTTAATTCATCCATCGCCGTCGATCAAAATATGGTCAATGAAGATATTGCCGGAAGCATCGCGCATGTGACGATGCTGGCGCATCAGAACATCATCGATCAGGAATCGGCTGATGAAATTGTGAAACATCTGAAACAGATCAAGTCCGATATCGAAACGGGTGCGCTGGTGATCGATCCAGAAGCAGAAGACATTCATATGTTTATCGAAGGGGAATTGACCAAACGGACCCCGGCAGGCAAAAAGCTGCACACCGCACGCAGCCGCAATGATCAGGTCGCCGTGGATTTTAAAATGTATGCGATCAAATCCTGCCGGATCGTATCGGCAGACGTCATCGATCTGATAAATGCCCTGCTGGAGCAGGCAGAAGCCAATACAGAAACCATCATGCCAGGTTATACCCATCTCCAAAGGGCACAGCCGATCACATTTGCCCATCATTTGATGGCGTATGTCGAAATGTTCAAGCGGGATCTGTCCCGTCTGGCTGACGCCGAGAAACGAGCTAACCAATGCCCGCTGGGCTGCGGTGCCTTGGCGACGACCACCTATCCGATCGATCGGGAAATGACCGCTGAACTGCTTGGTTTTGACGGACCGACATTAAACAGCTTAGATGGTGTCAGCGATCGGGATTTTGCCATCGAAATGGTCAGTGCCTTCAGCCAGATCATGATGCATTTATCTCGGTTGTGTGAAGAAATCATCCTCTGGTGCAGCTGGGAATTCAAATATGTCGAATTAAGCGATGCGTTTGCGACCGGCTCGAGCATCATGCCGCAGAAAAAGAATCCGGATGTAGCGGAGCTGGTACGCGGCAAGACCGGCCGGGTATACGGCAATCTGCAGACCCTCTTGACCATGATGAAAGGCTTGCCGCTGGCGTATAATAAGGATATGCAGGAAGATAAAGAAGCTTTTATGGACAGTGCCGCAACGGTTCATCATTGTCTGATCACAATGACGCCGATGATCGAAACGATGCGGGTGCTGCCGGAAAATATGCGCAAGGCGGCCGCCAAAGGCTTTATCAACGCCACGGATTGTGCCGATTATTTAACGAAAAAAGGCATGGCGTTCCGGGATGCGTATACAACGGTCGGTCAGTTGGTGAAATATTGTATGGATCATGGGCTGACGTTGGAAACTTTGTCGCTGACTGATTATCAAAAAGCCAGTGAGTTATTTGATGAGGATGTCTATGATGCGATCGCGCTGGAAACATGTGTTTCCAAACGGAAAGCAATCGGCGGACCGGCCCCGGAGACGGTCAAGGCGCATATTGAAAGTGTGAAAAAGGAGCTGAAGAACTATGTCTAAATTACATGTCGGTGTGATCGGTGCCAGCGGATATGGCGGCGCCGAACTCGTTCGTCTGCTGCTGCGGCATCCGCACGTGCAGGTGACAGCGGTCTCATCGCATCAATATACCGGCCAGACGCTGGCTTCGTTGTATCCAGGATTTCAGGATGTCTGCGATCTGACGTTCGTTGAGCAGGATGAAGTCATCGCCAAAAGTGACTGTGTATTTGCGGCGCTGCCAAGCGGTTATTCTGAACCGATCGCCGAAGCCTGTGTTCAACAAGGAAAGAAATTTATCGATCTTGGCGCCGATTTTCGTTTAAAGGATGCCGATGTATATGAACAATGGTATGATCATTCTTTTCAGAATGAAAAGTTACATGCCGATGCGGTCTATGGTTTAAGTGAGATCTATCACGATGAAATTGAACAAGCTTCGGTCATCGGTAATCCGGGATGTTATCCGACTTCTGCGGCATTGGGATGTTACCCGGTGCTCAAGAACCATTGGGCAAAGGGAATGCCGATCATCATTGACTCCAAATCCGGTGTGACCGGTTCTGGTAAAAAATTGACAGAAGGAACGCATTTTCCGCGGACCAATGAAGCATTTGCGCCCTATAAGGTCGGCTGCCACCGTCATACCCCGGAAATTGAACAAACGCTGTCCGGATTTGCCGAAGAACCCGTGCAGGTGACGTTTGTTCCGCATCTGCTGCCGATCAACCGCGGCATCGTTTCGACCATCTATCTGCATTGTACGAAGAAAGTCGATCTGGAACAGATCCATCAGCTGTATGTCGATACCTATGCGGATGCTCCATTTGTGCGGGTGCTGGATCTTGGCAAGACCGCGGATCTGAAATTTGTGAAGTATTCAAACTATTGTGATATTTCTTTGCATATGGATGAACATACCGGTATGTTCATTGTTGTTTCTTGTATCGATAATATGGTCAAGGGCGCAGCCGGCCAGGCCATCCAGAATATGAATATCATGTATCATTTTGAGGAAGATGCCGGTCTGAAAGGGATCGCGCCTTCGTTCTAGAAAGGAAAAACTATGAAGTGTTCCGCAAAAGGAGTGTGTGCAGCGAAAGGATTTACGGCCAACGGCATCCATGCCGGGATCCGCGATCAGGATCCGGCCCGGAAAGACCTGGCACTGATCTACAGTGAACAGCCGGGGACCGCTGCCTGCGTTTACACGACCAATAAAGTAAAAGGAGCCCCGATCCAAGTAACCAAAGCTCATTTGAAGAATGGAACGGCCCAAGCCATTGTCGTCAACAGCGGTAATGCCAATACTTGCAATGCGGACGGCATTGAGATCGCGGAAGCAATGTGTGACAGTGCGGCGCACGCGCTGGACATTGACCCGGAAAAAATGATGATCGCATCCACCGGCGTGATCGGACAGCCGCTGCCGTTAGGACCGATCACCGCCAATATGGCAAAATTGACAGCCGGTTTGGATCAGGATGGACATACAGATGCGGCCCAGGCAATCATGACGACGGATACCCATCCGAAAGAATATGCCGTTACTTTTGAACTGGACGGCAAACCCTGCGCCTTGGGCGGCATGGCCAAAGGCTCCGGCATGATCCATCCCAATATGGCCACGATGCTTTCATTCGTGACTACGGATGTGAATATCAGCGCGGCCATGCTTACTGAAGCGCTGCATGAAGTTTGTGCCGACACCTATAATATGATCTATATCGACGGAGATACCTCGACCAATGATACCTTCGGGGTATTGGCCAATGGGATGGCCGGCAACGCATGCATCACGGAAAAGAATGAAGATTACCAAATATTTAAAAAGGCATTGTATGAAGTGGCGATGCATCTGTCCAAGATGCTTGCCAAAGACGGCGAAGGTGCGACCAAGCTGCTGACATGCAAAGTGACGGGCGGTGCATCGGTGAAAGATGCAAAAGCGATCGCCATGTCGGTAGTTTCTTCGACCCTGCTGAAGTGTGCGATCTTTGGCGAGGATGCCAATTGGGGCCGGATCTTGTGTGCCATTGGATATGCCGATGCCAAAGTGGATATCGATCAGGTGGATGTTGATCTGATCAGTGCCGGCGGCGATGTAGCAGTCTGCCGGGATGGTCATGGCATCCCGTTCAGTGAAGACAAAGCCCTGGAGGTTCTGAAACAAGATGAGATCACCGTGTCCGTGGTTCTGCACGACGGTACCGGACAGGCGGAAGCCTGGGGCTGTGATATGACATATGATTATGTAAAGATCAACGGGGAGTATCGGACATGAAAGATCAGGCAATTGAAAAGGCCCGTATTTTATCGCAGGCCTTACCGTATATTCAAAAATACAACAATAAGATCGTGGTCATCAAATACGGCGGCAACGCGATGACCGATGAACAACTGAAAAAGAATGTCATGGAAGATGTCGTGCTGCTGAGTGAGATCGGGGTCAAGATCGTACTGGTGCACGGCGGCGGACCGGATATCAACGCGATGCTGAAGGCGGTCGGCAAGGAATCCAAATTCATCGACGGCCTGCGTTATACCGATGAAGAGACCATGAGCTATGTGCAGATGGTCCTGGCCGGAAAGACCAATAAAAATCTGGTATCGATGATCTCGGATCTGAAATCAAAAGCCGTCGGTATCTGCGGCATGGACGGAAATATCATCGAAGCAAAAAAACATGAAACGCCGGATCTGGGGTATGTCGGCGATATCGTCGAGATCCACCCGCAGTTGATCTTCAAACTGCTGGATGACGGCTATATTCCGGTCGTCGCCAGCATCGGTACGGATGACAATCATGTATACAATATCAATGCGGATATGGCAGCCAGTGCGATCGCCGGTGCGCTGAATGCAGAAAACATGGTCTTTGTTTCCAATGTGCCAGGCGTATTGAAAGATGCAGAGGATGAAGGTTCCTTGATCCCGCAGATCCATGTCCGGGATGTTCAGCATCTGATGGAAGCGGGGATCATTTCCGGCGGTATGATCCCGAAAGTGCAGTGCTGTGTGGATTGTGTCCGACAGGGTGTCAAGAAAACGGTGATCATCGACGGCCGCATTCCGCATGCGCTGTTGATTGAAATGCTCAGTGATGAAGGAATCGGAACGATGATCGTAGGAGATGAATATGAAGAACTTTAAAGAAATCGATGATCAATATGTCGCGCATTCGTATGCGCGTTTTCCGGTTTTGATCCAGTCCGGAAAAGGCGTCTATGTATATGACGACGAAGGGAAAAAATATATAGATTTTACCAGCGGGATCGGTGTCAATTCTCTTGGCTATCAATATGAAGCCTGGGTGCAGGCGGTCCGGGAACAAGCTGGCACGATTGCGCATACTTCCAATCTTTTCTACAATGAACCGATGTTGGAACTGGCCGAAAAGCTGGTGACCAGAGCCGGCATGAAAAAAGTCTTTTTCGGCAATTCCGGCGCCGAGGCCAACGAAGCCATCATCAAGGCGGCCCGCAAGTATGCCAATGATCATTATCATGGCCGGCGCACCGAAATTTGTACCTTGAATAATTCTTTCCATGGCCGGACCATGGAGACCTTATCGGCGACCGGTCAGGAAGTGTTCCATCAAGATTTCTTCCCGATGCCGACCGGCTTTCAGTACGCCGATCCGAATCTGGAAGATGTGAAAGCGAAGACAAATGAACATACGGCGGCCATTTTATTGGAAATGATCCAGGGAGAAGGCGGCGTCGTGCCGCTGGATCCGAAATTTGTTCAGGATGTGGCTGATTTATGCAAAGAAAATGACTGGCTGCTGATGGTGGATGAAGTACAGACCGGTATCGGCCGCTGCGGTACATTCTTTGCGTATGAGCAGTTCGGTATTCAGCCGGATCTGGTGTCCAGTGCCAAAGGGCTGGGCGGCGGTCTGCCGATCGGTGCTGCGCTGATCGGTGAAAAATGCGAAGATGTCTTTCAGCCGGGTGACCATGGTTCGACATTCGGCGGCAATCCGATCGTATGTGCCGGTGCCAATGTGGTCATAGATACATTAACGCCGGCTTTCCTTGACGAAGTGAAAGAAAAGGGCGATTATTTAAAGAGTGAATTATCGAAACTTCCGCATGTGGTTCAAGTTGACGGCTTGGGAATGATGCTTGGCGTACAGTTTGATGAGATGAAGGGCATCGATGTGGTGAATGCGTGTCTGAAAAAAGGTGCGCTGTTTCTGACGGCGAAGGACCGTCTGCGTCTGCTGCCGCCGTTGGTGATGACGAAAGCGGAAATCGATGAAGGACTGAATATCTTAAAAGATGTACTGAGTCATTGGGAGGAAGCGTAAATGAAACACTTTTTAACATTGTTGGAGACACCGGCCGATGAGATCATCGAAATGCTGGATCTGGCTGATCAGCTGAAACAAGAGACCAAACAGGGAATCTTCAGACCGTATCTAAAAAATAAAACCATCGGTCTGATTTTCCGGAAATCCAGTACCCGTACCCGCGTGTCTTTTGAAGTTGGTGCCGTGCAGCTAGGGGCTTATCCGCTGCATTTGGATGCAGCGACCATGCAGATCGGCCGCGGCGAACCGGTGCAGGATACAGCGCGTGTGCTTTCCCGCTATCTGGATGGGATCATGATCCGAACTTATGAGCAGGAAGAAGTTGAAGGACTGGCTAAATTTGGTTCGATCCCGGTCATCAACGGCTTGACAGATTTTGCGCATCCGTGCCAGGTCATGGCCGATCTGCAGACCATTCGTGAACGGAAAGGCAAGCTGGCCGGACTGAAGATGGCCTTTATTGGTGACGGCAACAATATGTGCAATTCTTTGATGGTCGGTGCACTGAAAACGGGAATGGCTTTTTCCTGTGCATGTCCGCAGGGATATAAGCCGGATCCGAAGGTGCTGCAGTTTGCGGAAGCATACGATTGCTTCGAATGTGTCGATGATCCGATGACGGCTGTCAAAGATGCCGATGTGATCTTGACGGATGTCTGGGCAAGCATGGGCGAAGAAGGCGAAGCAGAAAAACGCCGTCAAGTGTTTGAAGGAACGTATCAGGTCAACGCGGCTTTGATGGCAGAAGCACATCCGGATGCGATGGTGCTGCATTGCCTTCCGGCGCACCGCGGCGAAGAAATCACTGAAGAGGTTTTTGAAGCCCATGCGGATGAAATCTTCGAAGAAGCAGAAAATCGCCTGCATGCGCAGAAAGCAATTATGCTTACTTTGATGGGTGATTGATTTTAGACGGAATTGGTCTATAATAGAAAAGGAGACCGCCGAAGCAGTCTCCCGGGAACGGTAAACGCATACGACCGTTCTCTTTTTTTATCGAATGAATAAATAAATTGTATACACCACATAAACGGCAACCATGATGATGCCTTCTTTGCGGGAAAGTTTGCCTTTGGTGCGGCTGAAAAGATAAATCAGGACCGCAACGCCCAACAGAATGATGCTGTCGATCCAGGATTCAGCTTCCAGATGCAGCGGATGCAGCAGGCAAGAGAAGCCAAGAACGAATAAGATATTGAAAATATTTGATCCGATCGCATTGCCTAACGCGAGCCCGCTTTGTCCTTTGCGGGAAGCGACGACGCTGGTCATCAGTTCCGGCAGTGAGGTGCCGATCGCAACGATGGTCAGGGCGATGAAGTTATCCGATACGCCCCAGCTGCGCGCGATCAACGTGGCGTTGTCGACGACCAGATCGCCGCCGACGATGACCGCAGCCAAACCAATTGCGATGAAGACCAGACTTTTCGGCAGACTGAGCTGCTTGATCGGCTCTTCTTCCGCACGGTTGTTGATGGCGGAACGCACCATCACGATAACATAGAGAATGATGCCGATGGTCAGGATCAGGCCTTCCCATTGGCTCATGGTCAGATTGGCGGCAAACACGATCAGCAGGGCAGAAATAATAATATTTAACGGCATATCACGTTTTAAGATGCTTTTGTTGACCGTAAAATCTGCGATGATCGCACTGCAGCCGACAACGACTAAGGTGTTGAAAATGTTGGACCCCACGACGTTGCTGAAAGCAATGTCATTATTACCGGCCACAGCGGCGCTGATACTGACAGCTGCTTCCGGGGCGCTGGTTCCAAAGGCAACGATGGTCAGTCCAATGATGACACTGGGAACTTTTAATATTCCGGCAAGCGATGAGCTGCCGTCGACAAACAAGTCCGCTCCTTTGACCAGGAAGAAGAACCCGATCAATAACAGGACATACATCATAATATATGTGCTCCTTTCCGGTGATAAAAGAAAAAGACTTTTATCACACATGAAAACATGTGATAAAAGTCTTGTGCTTGCTGAGAAAACCGGCTAAATGGATTAGCGTGATGACGATTCAATCAACATGGTTTCCCATGTGACTACTCCCTTTTATCTCCTGTATTTTACAAGATTCCGGTGTTTTTGTCAAAACGGAGCATGCTATAATAAAAACAACGGAGGTGACTTTATGATTCAGATCAAATGGCTTGGACACAGCTGTTTTCAAGTGATCCGGGATGACTTCATCATTGTTTTCGATCCATATAAAGATGGTTCTGTACCTGGATATCCGCCGCTGCGCACAGAAGCGGACTTAGTATTGTGCAGCCACGAACATGCCGATCACAGCGGCAGAGAATGTGTCAAGAAACGGCAAGGGCATCCAGATCCTTGGCAGATCGCCTATATTGATTCGTTCCATGACGAAAATCACGGCCGGCAGCGCGGAACCAATCGAATTTATATCTTATCCGACGGGACGAAAAAAATTGTCCACATGGGAGATATTGGCTGTCCGCTGATGCCGGAGCAGGAAGCAAAACTGAAAAATGCCGATGTGATGATGATGCCGGTCGGCGGATTCTATACATTGGAGCCGGCACGGATCAAACATATTGCGGATCGTCTGCAGCCCCGAGTCCTGATTCCAATGCACTATCGGCATGGACCATACGGTTATTCGGAAATCCAAACGATTGACCCGTATTTAAAGCTGTGTGATCCTGTGGTCCGCATCCATGATTCCGTTTATTTGGTCGAAGATGTGGATAAACCGCAGACCGTCGTTCTGCCATTTTAGCCCGATATCGGGCTTTTTTTCTGTTTTATACATAAAGAATGTCACATTAACAATCTATAATAAATTAAACTTATAAAAGAATGGTGAAATATCTGTTCTTTATAGAAAAAAAGTGGAAATGTTTTTGAAAATAGGCTATGTTTATAGCGGAAGAGAGTGGGGCAGTTTTATGAAAACAGAGGAACAAATCAAACAAGTACTGAATCACTACATGGATGAAGCCCAAACTGGGAATATTCGTGGTGTATTGGAAACTCTGGATGCGGATGCAGATGATGAGACACGTTTTACCGATGCGCCGGCCCGTGTCGATCATGTGATCGATTTTTTGAAGAAGGATTTTGCCAAGGACATCCCGGTCGATACACAGCTGCAGGAAAAATTTGAACATTTTGTGGTTGAGATTTTTCATGCCTACATCCGAGCCAGTATGCAGGACTATCAAGTGCAGTCGATCGATGTGATGGATCAGACCGCAGATGCCGTTCTGCAGGTCGTCAGCATTGATGAAAATGCGTGGACGGATATTGAAAAGGTGACGAACGATCGTTTTGTACGCTGTATGAATTGGCTGGATGAAGTGTGCTGGAACGATTATTATCAGGAACATCAGGAGGAATTGGCGCAGATCATCGAAGAAAAAGGTCTGCTGTCTGCCTATAATCGAGTTTATGATGAATATCTGGACTTTTTGGTCCAGCAGGCGGATCATGTGTTGATGGAGCGCCGCAGAACTGCAATCAATCTGGAATTTTCTTTGATTTTCAAGGACAGCCAGTGGAAGATCAAGAAGATCCACGTTGCAGAGAAAGCAATTTGACATCTGATATTGATTTGATTATAGTAAGGGCACGTCATCGAAGGGGGGCGTTGTCTTGAAAATCAATTCAATCGAGCTGGCACAAATTAAACAGCGTGTCAAAGCGGCCAATGTTTCGAAATTGCGTGAAAAAGTACATGATATCCCGGAAGATCTGCAGATCAGCCGGACACACCGCGTGTTTTCCGGTGTAGATGATCTGCCTTCCGGTATTGCGACCAACCATATAACAGAAGGATGTCTGGTGCTCGAGGGCGGTGCCTTTCGCGGCGTTTATACGTCAGGGGTATTGGATGCCTTGATGGAGGCAGACATCAACCTGCGGGCAACGGTAGGCGTTTCTGCCGGTGCGCTGAACGGAGCCAGTTATGTTTGCGGCCAGATCGGCCGCGCTGCCCGGATCAACTTGACGTATCGTCATGATTCCCGTTATGTCGGTGCGCAGGCAATGGTCCAGAATCACGGTGTGATCGGGTTTGATTTCATGTTTCATGAGGCGGATAAAGAGCATCCGATGGATATGATCCGATTCAATGCACCGAATCGGCGGTTTGTCGCCGTGGCAACCAATTGTGTGACGGGGCAGCCGGCATTTTTTGAAAAAGGAAAATGCACAGACATTTTTCAGGCCTGCCGGGCTTCGGCATCCATGCCGTATGTGTCGCAGATGGTGGAATTAGACGGTCAGCCCTATTTGGACGGCGGCTGTTCGATGTGCATTCCGTTTCCGTGGGCACTGGCAGAAGGTTATGAGAAGATCATTGTCGTGAAAACCAGACCGAATGATTACCGCAACGAAGTCGAACCGAAAAATCATTCAATCACGAAGACGATGTATATGAATTATCCGGAGTTTGAAAAGAATCTGGAAAATATGGACGAACGATATAATGATGAGTGCAATGAGCTGGAAAAGCTTCGCCGACAAGGACGAGTTTATGTGATCTGTCCGAGCCGGGATCCTGATATTGGACGTCTGGAACGAAATATGGAAAAACTAGGTGATCTCTATTACCTGGGCTACAACGATGTTTTAGATCAGCTGGATCAGATTCGTTTTTATTTAAATAGTTAAGCGCATAATAGCGCTTTTTTTCATACAAGATTGACAGTGAAAAAATGGAATTCCGGTTTTTCCCCGGAACAAAAGGTGATAGAATAAAACATAAGCAAAGGGGAATGTGTATGATCTGTAAAAACTGCGGATACGAAAACGATGATCAGGTAAAATTCTGTGTCAACTGTGGTGAATATCTATACGATGATCCCGAAGAAGAAACAGAGAAAGAAACGGCACCCGAACCGGAAAAAGAAGAAAAGACGGAAGAAAAAGCACCGGAAAATAAAGGCAATGATAAGAAAAGCAAACGTTTTTTAAAACGTGAAAAGAAAAAAGCCAAGAAAGAAAAGAAAACCGGCGGCATTACTTTCTGGCAGTCTTTAAAACGAATCATGATCGCGGTCTTTATCACAGTGATCGTGTGCTTTGGCTGTGGGATCTACTATTTCTATAATCAGAAGCAATCCAATGCGAAGGAATTAGCGGAACTGCAGGAAGAAAATAAAGATCAGGCCAAAGAAATCAAGCGTCTGAAAAAAGAATTGAAGCAGGCGCAGAAAGATAAAGAAGATGCATTGGTGAACGAAAAGCTGGCAGAACGCGATAAGAAACAGGCGCAGGAGGCATTGGATGATGCCGAAGCAGAGCTGGAAGCGCTCCAAGACGATTCTGACGATTCGTCGTCTTCCTCGTCGTCGACAAGCAATAACACATCTTCCTAAGCAAGGATCGATACAAAATGATCACGGAAACGTGATCATTTTTTGTTGACAAAGTCAACTATTTAGAGTAGGATACAAATAGTTGATTTAGTCAACTAAATGGAGGAATCTATGGATTCAAAGACAAAAAGTGATATTGTCCATCAAGTACGTGCCTTTAATCGTTTTTATCTGCCGGCGATGAATCTGCTCGGAAACCATTATCTGGGTTCGGAATATTCGGCTTCGGAGGCACGGGTCATTTATGAGATCTATGAGCAGGAAGGCTGTAATGCCGCTCATATTTCGAAAGTGATGAATATGGATAAAAGCTATTTAAGCCGCGTGATCAATCGTCATGTCAAGAAAGGTTATATTGAACGACGGCAGTCGCAGCAGGACAGCCGTTCGTATCGTCTCTATTTGACGGAAAAAGGAAAGCAGCGTGCCGAAGCCTTTATCCAGGCTTCGGATACAGAAATCTGGCAGATCATCGGCCGTTTGACAGATGAGGAGTTAAGAGAACTGGAACAGGCCATGTGTCGGATCATGCAGTTGATGCAGAAGGGAGAAGACAATGAAAATCGTTCCGTATGAAGAAAAATATAAACAAGATTTTATTGATATAAATAAAGAATGGATCTCGGCCATGTTTGAGATCGAGGGACAGGATGAAAATGAGTTTGACGATATCGATCATTATCTGAAAAACGGCGGCCAGATATTTTTCGCCCTCGATGATCAAGATGCGGTGATGGCGACATGTATGATCGCACCGCGGGAGGACGGCGATTGGGAAATTATGAAATTTGCGGCCCGCGGCATGTATACGGGGACCGGCGCCGGCAGTGCCTGTTTAAAGGCATGCATCGATTATGCCAAGGAAAAACAAATCCCGCATTTGATCATTGTCTCCAATCGCAAATGTACTCATGCGATCCATTTGTACCGAAAATTCGGTTTCCAGGAAATGCCGGTCGATCGGGAGAAATTTCCGTTTGAGCGGGCGGATATCGCTTTTGAAATGAGTTTATAAAAAAGAGCATCTGTGATGCTCTTTTTGGAAAGGATGTTCCCGGTCACACGGGACTTTTTTATTCCACTTCGAAAATGGCTTCCACCTCGACCGGGGAATTCATCGGCAGCTGGTTGATACCGACCGCGGTACGGGCATGTTTGCCGGCTTCGCCGAAGACATCAAATAACAGTTGGCTGGCGCCGTTGGTCACCAGGTGCTGTTGGTCAAATCCCGTTTTCGATGCCACAAAAGCCTGCACTTTCACGACATTTTTCACGCGGTCCAGATCGCCTAAATAGAATTTTACGGCCGCAAGCATGTTGACGATGCAAAGGCGGGCGCATTCTTGGCCTTGCTCCAGCGTCAGTTCGCTGCCCAGTTTGCCTTCATACAACAGGCTGCCGTCAGCTTTGGCCGGCAGCTGGCCGGAGATAAACAATAAGTTACCGACTTGTTTGACCGGAATGTACATGGCTTTTGGTTCAGAACCAGCCGGCAGATCAATGCCGAGTTCTTTGATTTTTTGTTCGTATTTCATAGCTTTCCTCTTTTCTGCTGCTTTCACTATAAGACGGTCTTTCCGCTTTTGTCAAATACCGCAGAATAGAGTATACTGAAAAAAATGAGGAACATTTTATGAGAGATTTTTCCAATACCAAGCGTATGATCATTAAGTTTGGTTCTTCGTCATTGTGCGATGACCATGACCGCATCGATCCGGAACGAATATTAAATTTTATCCGTCAGATCGCGATGTTACATCGGCGCGGGATCCAAGTGACCGTGGTTTCCAGCGGCGCGATCAATGCCGGTGTACAGGAGCTAAAATTACGCCGCCGGCCGAATAAGCTGTCTCAGAAACAGGCGCTGGCAGCCATCGGCCAGGCGTCGTTGATGAAGACCTACGAGAATTTGTTCCGCCTCTTTCATCTGCAATGTGCACAGATCCTGCTGAATCATGATGATTTTGATGACCGGAAGCGCCTGCTCAACTTATACAATGCCCTGCAGGCGATGTTTGATTATAATGTCATCCCGATCATCAATGAAAATGATACCTTGGCAGTGGATGAAATCAAGGTGGGGGACAACGATACGCTGGCCAGTCTGATGGTCCCGGTCGCCAATGCGGATCTGGTCATTCTGGTCAGTGATGTGGACGGTTTATACAATCAAAATCCGCACGAGAATCCGAATGCCAAACTGATCCATGATATCGATGAGATCACGCCGGCTGTGGCCGCGATGGCCGGAGATACCGATACGAATGTTGGTACCGGCGGGATGGTGACCAAGCTGCGGGCAGCGAAGATCTGCAACGAATTCGGCTGTGATATGGCGATCATCAATGCGGATGCGGAAAATGGTTTTCTTGATCTGATGGACGGCAAACCGATCGGTACATTCTTTAACGGAAAATCCGGGCGTACGTTAAGCGCCCGGCAGCACTGGATCCTGTATCGGAGCCGTCCGCGAGGAAGGATCGTCATCGATGACGGGTGTGCGAAAGCCATCCGCCGCCATAAAAGTCTGCTGCCTTCCGGCGTTGTTTCAGTCGAAGGATACTTCTCGATGTCGGCGGTCGTGGACGTGATCGATATCCAGGATCGGCTGATCGCCCGCGGCATCGTCAACTATAACAGCGAAGAAATCAACAAGATCAAAGGTCTGAAGACAAATGAAATTGAATCGGTCTTACACTATAAAGATTATGACGAAGTGATCCATGCCAATAACATGGTCTTAAAGAAGGAGATGCAAGGATGATCGAACAAACTTTAAAAGAAGCAAAATTTGCGTGCCGGGCGATGCAGCTGGTCGACAAGGATACGAAGATCGAAGCGCTGAAGAAAATCCATGACAACTTATTGAACCGGATGTCATATATCCTTTCGGAAAATGATAAAGATATTCAGGCTGCCCGGGCCAACGGCATGCGCGAATCCATGATCGACCGTCTGCAGCTCAGTGAGGCGCGGCTGCAGGAAATTGCCCAAGGGGTCTTGGATGTCGCTGCTCTGCCGGATCCGATCGGGGAAGTGGTTCGGGAAATTCACCGTCCCAACGGTCTGCTGATTAAACAGGTCCGCATTCCGATCGGCACAGTGGCGGTGATCTATGAATCGCGTCCGAATGTGACGGTGGATATCGCTGCCATCTGTATCAAGACAAATAATGTATGCGTGCTCAAAGGCGGCAAGGAAGCTATCCATTCAAATATCGCGCTGGCTGAAGTGATGAACGAAGCCATCAAGGATGTGCTGCCGGCTCATGTGATCAATATGGTCCAGGTAACGGATCGGCAGGCAGTCAATGATATTTTAAATGGTATCGGTCTGGTAGATGTGGTCATTCCGCGCGGCGGCAAAGGCTTGATCCAGCACGTGGTGCAGAATGCGAAAGTACCAGTTATTGAAACCGGTGCCGGCTTATGTCATGTCTATGTAGATAAGGAAGCCGACCTGGATATGGCGGTGCGTATTGCGGTCAATGCCAAGCTGCAGAGACCTTCGGTATGCAACGCAATGGAGACGCTGCTTGTTCATAAGGATGTAGCGGAAGAGTTTCTGACCAAACTGAAACCGGAAATTGAACGTGTGCAGGTCTACGGCGATCAGACCGCGCTGCACTATCTGCCGGGACAGACGGCAACGGATGAAAACTACAGCACCGAATATGATGACTATAAATTGAACGTCAAAGTGGTCAATGATGTGGATGAAGCGATCGAGCACATTTATGATCATTCCACCAAGCACTCGGAAACCATTGTCACTGAAAATAAAGCGACGGCTCAGTATTTTATGGATGCCTTGGATTCGGCTTGTGTCTATCATAATGCGTCTACGCGTTTTACGGACGGCAGCCAGTTTGGTTTTGGTGCCGAAGTCGGCATCAGTACCCAGAAGCTGCATGCCCGCGGGCCGATCGGCTTACCGGAAATGACCAGCACAAAATATCTGATTTATGGCAGCGGACAAATCCGTGAATAAGAAGCTCCGTATACGGAGCTTTTTTCATGCAAAAAAGCAAGACGTTTCCGCCTTGCAGGATATTAGATTAAATTGTACTTCCTTTTCAGTAAATACCGATTGATCAAATAGATCACCAGGACCAATATGGCAGTGACAAAAAATAACCATAAGACATTGTTTTTCAGATCATCCGCAGAGGAAACGGAACCAACATTCACCAAACAAATCGAGTAAACAATGATCCCGGCCGCGTAGCATAAAACCAACACCATGGTTCGTTTGGTCGGAAAGAAGTTCGCAATTGCTGATGTGAAATGACAGAAGACCGCATAGAGAAGCGCCTGCAGAATGATGAACGCAAATGAGAAGCCAATCAAGCCGTTCAGTGAAATATCGAAGTTCTGCAGAAGCATACTATTGAGTCCCTCTTTATGATCAATAAATTGATCGTAGATGGCCATATCGGATAAAAAGAGCAGTGACAGTCCTAACATCACTTGACTGAGCACGTCCCAGACCACATACGCCAGGATGTGAGATACCATCAGCTGATCTTTGCTTACCGGCAGAGAGTTATATAAATATGCCTGATCCAGGTACATACGCTGATTATAACGCCGGATCAAAACGACGTGGATGCCGATCGAAGAAACGAAAAACATCCCAAACAATAATAAATTAAAAACCTGGAAAAGGATAAGGGATGATTGATCATAATCATACATTATCTTTCCGCTTATATAGGATAGGATCAGTGTTGCGCCGAATATCAGCAATAATGCCGGACTGACGGATTTCATATCATATTTAAATAATTTTAGTAACATTTGAAGGCCTCCTTGAAGTATTCGTTGACACTGCAGCCATATTGTTCGCGGATGGTCTCGACCGATTCATGCAGCTGAATATGTCCTTTTTGGATAATGATGGCTTCATCCAGGATATTTTCCACGTCGGCAATCAGATGCGTCGAAATCAGGATCGAAGCCTTGTCACGTTGGTAATTGGATAAAATCGTGTGCAGGATAAAATCACGTGTGGCCGGATCGACGCCGCCGATCGGTTCATCCAGCAGATACAGACGGGCATTCCGGGCCATGCATAAAATCAGCTGCACTTTTTCTTTATTTCCTTTCGAAAGCAGTTTGATCTTCTCCGATGGATCCAACTGAAGCTTTTGGATCATATCTTCCGCACGGCTTTTGTCAAAATCGGCGTAGAAATCTTGATACAGCCAAAAGAGATCACGGATCTTCATCGATTCATCGAAAGACATCAGATCCGGCAGATAGGAAACCATTGCCTTTGTTTCCGGCCCGGGCTTTTTTCCGTCGATCAGAACTTCACCTTCTGTCGGGGTCAATAACCCCTGGATCAATTTGACCAGTGTCGTTTTGCCGCTGCCGTTGGGGCCGAGCAGGCCAATGATCTTTCCGTCCGCGCAGGATAAATTGATATGATCCAGTGCCGTGGTTTGGCCGGGATAAATTTTTGTCAAATCATGACAATCTAATATATTCATTGTTCTTCCTCATTTCTTTCAATATATTCGATCAATTCTGCTTTGGTCAATCCGTAGATCTTAAGCTTTTTTAACAGTGTCTGGATCTCCTGCTTTACCAAGGATTCTTTGAGCCTGCGGATTTTCTCTTCGTCCGTTGTGACGAAACGGCCGCTCGTCCGATGGCTTTCGACCAGTCCGCTGCGTTCTAATTCGCTCATGGCTTTCTGCAGGGTGTTGGGATTGACGCCTGCTTCCAGTGCCAGGGCACGCACCGAAGGCAGCTGCCCTCCGGGCGGGTAGACCCCTGTAACGATATCTGTTTGGATCCGATCGATGATCTGCAGATAGATCGGCCGATCCGGATCAAGTTTCCAAGTCATATTCACCCCTCCTGTACTAATACAGTAATACAATAGTACAGTGATATCAAATAGAAAAAAGATCTTTTCAGATCCAGTAATTCCAAGCAGGCGCTTTCAATAAGGTTTTCAGTTCTTCGGCATGGTGGATCGGCTGTTTGAAAACAGGTTCAAACAAAGAAGCCGTATTCAGATGGATCAGACAGGTATCCTTTCGCCGTGCTTGTTTGACGGTGAGAAACCGTTCGATGCGTTCGTCTTCACCGACGGTCAGAGAAACAGCCGGCCGTTGTTCGAAGGCATGTCCGACGAGGTTCATCAAAGCCGATGAATCGGTATAGAAAGCCGGTTCGATCTGGATCGTATGTTCATCCGCATGACAGAATGCAGCGCCGTCGATCTCATGATCATAACGGGAAAGAAAGATCTGTCCGCGTTGATAATGTATCTGCCGTGTAAATGCTTCTTTCGGAAGACGGACCGAGCCGTCAAAACAGGAAATAAAATATTCATATAATGAAAAAATATCCGCATTGGTACGTGTTTCACATGTGTAAAGCGGCCGGTCCGGTTTTTCCAGCCAATAGGTGATGGTTTGGCCATAGGGCTCGAATCGATGGGATCGGTATAAAAAAGGCTGATTGGTCAGCACGAGGGTACAAAGCGCATTGGCATCGGCCCAGATCATGACCTGATCCAGCAGATGGCTGAAGACCGCCTGCTGACGGAAGTCAGGATGAACAGCGGCATCGACGATCTGAGCGGCCTGCACACGATGACGGCCGAACTGCATCGGCACCATCCTGCACTGCATCAAGCCGATCAGCTGTTCACCTTCATAAGCTGTAAAGGCTGTATCCGGTTCATAGCGGTACTTGATCCAGGCTTGGATATCGGATTCCTTCTGCAGACAGGCATAGGTCAGAAACGTTTCCAAAGTGCGGCGGTCAATGGCTCTGCCGCTATGAATCTTCATGCTCGTCATCTTCCCGTTCTGTATATTCCGCATCGATCGCATTTTTCCGGCGTGCCTGTGCTTCCGGATCTTCGTGCGGTGTATGATCATACGGTCCGCTATTGTGCGGCCGGTTCCGTCCGCCGATCAAAAAGCGGACAAATCCGATGATCAGCACGATCAGGATCATGTAAAGCCAAAAATTGATAAAGTAAATAAAGAACATCGGCTTATTTCCTTTCTATCGGTATTTCTTTTTCAATGGTCCGTAATTTCTTCGGCACGATCCGGCCGTTGGTGGCAGCGGACAGTGCCTCGGTTTCATCATTCGGCGAGAAAAAATGCAGCGTCACTTGTTCACCGTATTCTTGTTCACCGGCTTCTAAATGGCGCCGGCGCAGAAACGACTCGATCTTGCCAGTCTGATCGTATGGATAACAGATTTCATATTCATTGACTTTCTGTACCTCACAGAGAATAGCCTCTTTCAGAGCATTCTGCACACCGGAACTGTAAGCCCGGACCAATCCGCCGGTGCCCAGTTTCGTGCCGCCGAAATAGCGCACCACGACTGCGAGAATGTGATCCATTTGTTCGTGCTGCAGGACCGCAAGCATCGGATGGCCGGCGGTCTGAGCCGGTTCGCCGTCATCGTTGGAACGGACGGTCGTTCCGATGATCAAAGCCGTGCAGTGATGGGTCGCATCCCAGTGTTTCTTTTTGATCATCATCAGAAAAGCTTTTGCGTCTTCTTCATTGTCGGTTCGATGAAGATAGGTGATGAACTTGCTTTTTTTGATTTCTGCTGAATAGACACAGTCTTGATAGAGTCGTGGCATAGCTTTATCCTAAAGGATTTAAAAAAGATATGCAAGGGAAGCGGTATAATGATTTCTATGGAAAATTACTTGGAATTCGGTATAATATCCATAAGGAAGTTTTGTTTATGAAGGAAGAAAGAAAGATTTCGGTCGGACAGATCATGGAATCTGTCTTTGAAATCGGTTATTTATTATTTGATTTGATCGCATTTGTTCTGTTCATCAGTCAGTCGCAGGGACGGCAGATGTTTATTTTGTATGCATTCCTGACCCTATTTCTCGGCACCGGGGATGCGTTTCATCTGGTGCCGCGCATCAAGCGCAGCCTGCGCGGTGAAGACAGTTATACCGAATATACAATAGGCCTGGGCTTGATGATCTCGTCCATTACGATGACGATCTTCTATATGATCTTGTTTGTGATCCGTACCATGATGGGTGCTCCCATTGTTCCTTTCGGACTGCAGATCCTGATCGTAAGCATGGCCCTGCTGCGCATCGTGCTGTGCCTGTTCCCGCAGAACAACTGGTTCCATAAGGAAGGCAACATGAAATGGTCTTTCTTCCGCAATGTTCCGTTTACGATCGTCGGTATCTGTATGATTTATCTGTTTGCGACGATGCACACATCTTTCGGAAACCAGATGGCTGCCGCGATCTTTTTCAGTTTCTTATGTTATTTGCCGGTGACAATCTGGTCAAAGACACATCCCAAAGTCGGCCTGTTGATGATCCCGAAAACATGCATGTATATTTGGATGCTCTGTCTGGGACTGCAGCTGCTTTAGCTCTTTGAATGTTCAAAGAGCCTTTTTAAAAGGAACATCACTGGAAAGGATAAACAAGATGAAAATATTATTTGTCTGTCACGGCAATATTTGTCGTTCGCCGATGAGTGAATTTGTATTGAAAGACATGGTCAGGCGGGAAGGGATCGCGGATCAATTTGAGATTGCTTCTGCGGCAACGACGCGGGAAGAAATTGGCAATGATATGTATCCACCGGCCAAACGGAAACTGCGGGAAGAAGGGATCCCGTTCACGCACCGGCAGGCACGTATCATGACCCGTCAGGATTATGCGCATTTTGATTATATCATCTACATGGATCGGGAAAATCGGTACGATCTGGATTGGTTCACGCACCACGATCCGGACCATAAAGTTTATCCGCTGCTTTCGGACCGCAGTGTGGCGGACCCATGGTATACGGATGATTTTAATACCACGTATCGGGATATCATCGAAGGCTGCACGCAGTGGCTGCAGCGCTGGAAGGAAGAACTGCAATGAAACAGAACATGCATACGCACACGACTTGGTGCGACGGCAAAGATACACCGAAAGAAATGGTCGAAACTGCGATCGATAAAGGT
Organism: Catenisphaera adipataccumulans; assembly: GCF_014202755.1. Classification (GTDB taxonomy): domain Bacteria; phylum Bacillota_I; class Bacilli_A; order Erysipelotrichales; family Erysipelotrichaceae; genus Catenisphaera; species Catenisphaera adipataccumulans. Next base: position 188,822 of record NZ_JACHHK010000003.1, on the reverse strand, counting down.
TTTGATGTGCTCGGATTCTCCGGCCATGGGCATTGTTTCTGCGATGATGTTTCGATGTCGGAAACCGGACAGAAGGCATATATGGCCGAGGTGCGAAAACTGCAGCGCGCCTATGCGGGCCGGATCCGCATCTATTTAGGCATTGAGGAAGACTTGTTTCAGCCGGTCGAGGATCCGGAAGATTTTGACTATATCATCGGCAGCGTGCATTTTATCCGGCATGAAGACAAGATCGGCAGTGTCGATGAAAGCAGATCCCGTACGGATGCGATGGTAAAAGACTGGTTCGGCGGAGATTTTCTCGCTTACGCGAAAGCATACTATGAAAATGTACAAGAACTGCGCCGTCATCCGGAAGCCGACATCATCGGGCATGTAGATCTATTGACAAAATACAACGAAGATGAATCGTATATCACTTTTGACGATCCACGCTATTTGAAACTGGCCTGTGATACGATCGATGCGCTGTCCGGCCGTTTATTTGAAGTCAACACTGGTGCGATCGCGCGCGGATACCGCAAGCGTCCCTATCCGGATATCCATCTGATGCGGTATATGCATGAACATGGGATCCCGCTGATCTTGAACAGCGACTGCCATGACCGCCGGCAGTTAGACTGCGCCTTTGATGCGGCACTGGACCTGATCGTACAGGCGGGATATCGGGAACTGATGACATTTGACGGCAGCCGTTTTACGCCGCTGCCGATCGAAATGTTTCAATCATCTAAATGATACACATCATCCCTGCGGATCTGCCAGAGCGGCATCCGTTTCCGGATCACATCGATCCGGTGCAGGTCGATCTCGGCCGATAACGAACCTGGTTTTTCATCCATTTGGCAAAGGACATATCCGTATGGATCCGTGATGATCGAATGACCGTAGGCGGTATAATTGCCGTAGGTATAGTTGGAAGGATTGACTCCGACCATAAAGACCTGATTTTCCATCGCACGGGTCTGAAACAGCGGCTGCCAATGGGCTTTGCCGACTTTTTCATTGAAAGCGGCCGGCGCGAAGATGATCTTAGCGCCGTTCATTGCCAAAAGCCGGGCTTCTTCAGGAAAACGGATATCGTAACAGATGATGACGCCCATCTTGCCCCAAGGCGTATCGAACAGGCACAGCCGGCTGCCGGCGCGGAACAGATCTTTTTCCTGGTAATCGCTGCGGCCGTGGAATTCCATCAGATGCATCTTAGCATATGAAGAAATCAGCTGGCCGTCATTGTAGATCAGACACATATTATAATAAGACGAACCTTGCTTATAAGGAATCGAACCGCCGACAAGCCACGTATGCGTCTGCTTGGAAAAGCAGCGCATCGCTTCCATGCATTTTTCCTGCGAATCGGCGGCTTTTTTCATGGCTTCGTTGTCATAGGGCGCATTCCACATTTCGGGCAGTACGACGATGTCGGAGTTTTTACAGGCATCCGTCATGGACTGCAGATAAAGAATATTTTGTTCAGCCGATGGGGTCACCGGCACTTGGATCATGGTAATGTTCATAAAAACACCTCCTGGGCTTTTTTCATTATCGCATAGCTTGAAAAGAAGCGGTAGGATGTTTTATCATGAATTTATGTTTCAGGATGATTTGATCAATTGGTACAACATACATAAGCGCGACTTGATCTTCCGCAAAGACAAAGATCCTTATAAAATCTGGATCAGTGAGATCATGGCGCAGCAGACCCGGATCGAAGCGATGCTGCCGTATTATACCCGCTTTCTGGCAGAGATACCGGATATCGAAACACTTGCTTCGATCGACGATGAGCGGCTGCAGAAACTTTGGCAGGGGCTGGGTTACTATTCCCGCTGTCGGAATTTGAAAAAATGCGCGCAAGTCTGCATGAAAGAATACGGTGGCAAGCTGCCATGCACAAAAGCTGAATTGGTCAAACTGCCGGGCATCGGTCCGTATACGGCCGGAGCCATTGCTTCGATTGCTTTTGATGAACGGGTCAGTGCCGTGGACGGCAATGTGCTGCGCGTGTTCAGCCGACTGTTTCATATGACCCAGGACATCAAGACCAGTGCCGGCCGGAAGGCAATCACGGCCAAGGTGGATGAAAGCCTGCCGGACACCGATCGGATCAGTGCGTACAATCAGGCGATCATGGAACTGGGTGCGCTGATCTGTCTGCCGAAACATCCGCACTGTGAACAATGCCCGATCCGCAAAGACTGTCAGGCGTATCATTATCAGGATGCAGAAACGCTGCCGGTGAAATCGGCAAATAAACCGCGGAAGATCGTAAAGAAGAAGATATACATCTGGATCAGCGGCCGCCGGATCCATCTGCACAAGCGGCCGGAAACCGGTCTGCTGGCAGGCTTGTACGAATTTGATGCTGCTCTGCCGGATCAATATGAGGATCTGCTGCCGCTGAAACCATATACCCATATTTTTTCCCACGTTGAATGGCACATGGATGCCTATGCGGTCTTTACCGATCAATGGGATGCAGATTACAAAAGTACGGCAGAAATCGACCGGGATTATGCGATCCCCGGCGCATTCCAGCCGTTTTACCAACAAGTAAAGGAGATCTTAAAATGAAAGAACATGTAGAAATTGAAAGTTTTACCTTAGACCACACAAAAGTCAAAGCACCGTATGTCCGTTTGATCGATACGTCGAAAGGACCGAAAGGCGATGTGATTTCCAACTTTGATGTCCGTCTGACCCAGCCGAATGTGCAGGCGATCCCGACTGCCGGCATGCATACGTTGGAGCATATCCTGGCAATGGAACTGCGCCCGAAGGTCGAGGGCTATATTGATTGTTCCCCGTTTGGCTGCCGGACCGGCTTCCACTTATTGACCTGGGGCGAACATACGCCGCATGAAATTGCGCTGGCGCTGAAAGAATCGCTGCAGGATTTTGTGGATCATGTCGAATGGGAAGATGTACCGGGCACCAAAGAAAAAGAATGCGGCAATTACCGCGATCACAGTTTGTTCTGTGCGAAAGAATGGGCCAAGCAGGTCCTGGAACAGGGCATTTCCGACGATCCGTATGAAAGAAAGATCGTATGAGTATTTTAGTCATCGGTTCGACATGCGTCGACTTGCGTCTGCATGTGGACGCTCTGCCGCAGCGCGCCGGCGATCAGGCGGTCCGGAAACGGACGATCCAGCTGGGCGGCTGCGCCTACAATGTTGCTTCCGTAATTGAAGACTGTACGTTGTTTTCACCGATCGGCACTGGCTTGTTCGGGAATTTCGTCAAAGAACATCTATTTTCTGCTCCGTTTGGACTGATCAGTCCAACGGTCGAAGAGGAAAACGGGATCTGTGTCTGTCTGATCGAACCGGACGGCCAGCGGACCTTTTTACCCGCACATGGGGCAGAGTATCATTTCCGGCCGGAATGGTTTGACAAGCTGGAAGCGGACTGGATCTATATCTGCGGCATCGATCTGGAAGAAAAGCAGAATGCCTGCTTGGTCGATGTATTGGAAGACAGTTCGGCGCAGATCTTTTTTGCGCCCGGACCGCGAGTTGCGCATCTGGATCCGACGCTCGTCAAGCGCCTCCTGGCATTAAGACCGGTCCTGCATATGAACCGCGAGGAAGCAGAGGCAATGACCGGACGGCCAAGCGATGAGGCTATGAAGGACCTGTGGGAAAAGACCGGCCGGCCGGTGATCGTGACCGACGGCGATAAAGGCGCTTATGCGTATGATGGTTGTTTGATCAAAGAGCCGAGCATACCGATAAAAAGCAAGGATGTAACAGGAGCCGGTGATACCCATGCGGGGATCTGTTTGAAACTGCTGGCCGAAGATCGTGATCTTCGTCCCATAATAAAAGCGGCCAATGCGGCCGCTGCCGAAGCAATCCGTTGATTGCTTCTTTTTTACATATGAATGATGCCTAAAACGTTGGCAACCGAACTGAGCAGAATGATGATCAGAAACGGAATGGCCAAGTATTTCAAGACGAAGACATAGACTTTCCGACGTTTGAATTTTGAAGTCGGCAGCACTTCGTCGTAGATTTTCTGGATCGTGACTTTGCGCAGGATCAGCAGACAGGTGGCAATGGCACCAATCGGCATCATGATCGAATTGGTGATAAAGTCAAAGAAGGACAAGAAGTCCATGCCCAGCGGTGTGACATTGCTTAACACATTGAAACCGAGCGATGATAACGTACCCAACGCAATGACAATGATCCCGGCAATGGTATCGGATTTTTTCCGGCTCCAGCCCATTTCATCTTCCAGGGTGGATACCGCACTTTCGAGCAAGGCAATGGAGCTGGTAAGGGCGGCGAAGAAAACCAGCAGGAAGAACATGATGCCGCCGAACTGGCCCATGCCCATGCTTGCGAACACTTTCGGGATCGTGATAAACATCAGCGACGGACCGGCTGATAATTTGGCTTGGGTGCCGCCGGAAAAGGCGAACACGGCCGGAATGATCATCAGACCGGCCAGCAGGGCGATCGCAGTATCGAACCATTCGACCTGGGTCGTTGCTTTCTCCATATCGACTTCTTTTTTCATGTAAGAACCGAACGTGTAGAGAATACCCATCGCGATCGAAAGGGAATAGAACATCTGTCCCATGGCCGAGACGACCGTCATCCATGTGAAGTGCTTCATATTCGGGATCAGAAAATACTTCACACCGGCAAATGCGCCCGGACGAGTGACAGAATAAATGGTGACGATCACGGCTAATACGACCAAGATCGGCACCATGATGCTGGATACCCGTTCAATGCCGTTCTGTACGCCCATGTAGATAATGCCGATGGTCAGCAGGGCAAAGAAGACAAACCATAATTCTACGCTCGTGCCGTCTGCCAAAAAGGACGAAAAATATGTGTCCGTTGCCAGCTGGTCGACATGACCGCAGATGTATTCAAACAAATATTTTGAGACCCAGCCGCCGATGACGGAATAATACGGTACGATCAACATCGGCACGACCGCATTGATCCAGCCGCCGAATTTATACGCAAACGATGAACCAAAATGCCCGAATGCACCGACCGGACTTTTCTGGGTCATTCGTCCCAAAGCCGACTCGGACATGATCATCGTATAACCGAAAGTCGCTACTAAAATCAAATAAATAAATAAAAAGACACCGCCGCCATATTCTGCTGCCAGGTACGGAAAGCGCCAGATATTTCCCAATCCGACGGCTGAACCCGCGGCAGCCAATACGAAAGCGAGGCGTCCAGAAAATGTATTCCTTTTCTTCTCCATATGATCCTCTCCTAACGCATACGAACTAATAATATTAAAATATGGTTAAATTTTCAATAAGACTGCAACTTTTTTTTCACTTGTGATAATATATATAAGTCGTAATATACCTATAAAGGAGGAATTACTGAGTGGGTTTAATCAAGAATGTATTTTCCGAGGAGCAAAGAGAGATCTCCGCACTGGAAAAAGAGGCCAAAAAAGTTCTGAAATTGGAACCGCAGATGGAAGAGCTGACCGATGAAGAACTGAGAAATAAAACGGATGAATATCGTGAACGGATCAAAAACGGCGAGTCGCTGGACAGTTTACTGCCGGAAGCATTTGCGACGGCACGGGAAGCTGCCTACCGTGTGATCCACGAAAAACCATTTAAAGTACAGGTCATGGGTGCCATTGCCATGCATCGCGGCGATATTGCCGAGATGAAGACCGGTGAAGGTAAGACCCTGACCGCAACCATGTGTGTTTATTTAAATGCGTTGGCCGGACAAGGCGTGCACGTCATTACGGTCAATGAATATCTGGCTGGACGTGATGCGGCCTGGATGGGAGAAATTTATCGCTTCCTGGGCATGAGCGTCGGCGTCAACAAGCGCGAGCTTTCGCCGCGTCAGAAGCGTGATGCCTATGCATGCGATATCACGTATACGACCAACTCCGAGCTGGGTTTCGATTACCTGCGTGACAATATGGTCACACGCGTCGAAGATCGAGTCATGCGCGGTCTGCATATGGCCATCGTCGATGAGGTCGATTCCATTTTGATCGATGAGAGCCGTACGCCGCTGATCATTTCCGGCGGCAAAAAGAATACCGCAAATTTATATATTCAGGCCGACAACTTTGTGAAGACGCTGGAAGCACCGGAGTATGAAACGGATTCCTTCACGCATGAGAAACATTTGATCAGCGGGGATTATGACATCGACGAAAAGACCCGTCAGATCATGCTGAGTGAGGAAGGTGTGCGCAAGGCAGAAGCGTACTTTAAGATCGATAACTTATATGATGTGGATCATACTCAATTGGTCCATCACATCAATCAGGCCCTGCGTGCCAATTACATCATGACCAACGAGGTCGAATACGTGGTCGGCGATGTCGACGGCCGTCCGGGCATCATCATTGTCGATCAATTTACCGGCCGTTTGATGCCGGGCCGTGCGTATTCCGACGGTCTGCATCAGGCCATCGAAGCCAAGGAAGGTGTGGAGATCCGCGAGGAAACCAGCACTTTGGCAACCATCACATATCAGAACTTCTTCCGTTTATATGAAAAGCTGGCCGGCATGACCGGTACGGCTAAGACCGAAGAGGAAGAGTTCCTGAACACCTATAACATGAAGGTCATTTGTATTCCGACCAACAAGCCGGTCATCCGTAAGGATCTGCCGGATGAGGTGTATGGATATAAGAAAGATAAATATGCCGCATTGGTCCGTGAAATCAAACGTTTATATGAAAAAGGCCAGCCGGTACTGGTCGGAACCATTGCGGTGGAAACATCCGAACTGCTCAGTAATATGCTGAAGAAAGAAGGCATTCCGCATAACCTGCTGAATGCGAAGAACCATGCCAAAGAGGCGGAAATTGTGGCGACGGCAGGACGTCCGAAAATGGTGACGATTGCCACGAACATGGCCGGCCGTGGTACGGATATCAAGCTGACCAAAGAATCGCGTTCCTTAGGCGGGCTGGCGGTCTTAGGCAGTGAGCGGCACGAAGCGCGCCGTATCGACAATCAGCTGCGCGGACGAAGCGGCCGACAAGGCGATCCGGGCTTCTCCCGTTTCTATGTTTCCCTGGAAGACGATCTGATGGTTCGTTTCGGCGGCGATAAATTGAAGAAGCTGTTCGAAAAAGTCGGTGATGAGAAAATAGAGTCCAAAACTGTGACGCGTTCGATCGCGATGGCACAGAAACGGGTCGAAGGCTATAACTACGATATGCGTAAACAGCTGCTGGATTATGATGATGTTCTGCGCCGTCAGCGTGAGATCATCTATGCACAGCGCAATAAGATCCTGGAAAGCAAGGAGATCCATGAAACGGTTCATGACATCTTTGATCAGACGCTGAACCAGACCTTGGAAGCCAATGCGACGGACAATAAGAAAGCACCGATCGATATTACCGGCTTATGCAAATCATTGGAAATGATGGGCATGCAGGAGGAGAAAGCCATTCATCCAAGTGAATTGGAAGGAAAGTCATATGATGAGATCCATGATTTCTGTCTGGATCATATGTGGAACGGATATGAAGAGGAGATCAAACTGGTCAAAGAGCAGTTCTATCCGTTTGAAAAAACCGTCGTGCTGCGCAACATCGACCGCAACTGGGTGCAGCACATTGATATGATGGATAAACTGCGCGGCAGCATTTATCTGCGTTCTTATGCGCAGAACAACCCGCTGCAGCAGTATGTCGAAGAAGGCTTCGACATGTTCGATCAAATGAATAAACGAATCGTGCGTGAGATCACGTTCTTCTTACTGAAAGTCCGCATCCGTCAGGAAGAGCCGGAATCGGCAAGCGATGAGGCCAAACGCCGGGCAGCCAAAAAGGCAGCCGATCATCGGAAACCGAAACGTTCGGCGAAGAAAAAGAAAAAGAAACGTTAGGAGAACGCCATGGAAGTTTATGAACTGAAACAAGGCATTCGTACTCACCTGGAGAAGTTAAGGGCTCTGGGTGAGTCGCTTTGACTTGGATGATAAACAAAAACAAGTAGATGATTTAGATCAGCAGACCATGAAGGAAGATTTCTGGAATGATCCGCAGAAGGCACAAGCCGTCATCCGCAAGCGCAACAGTATCAAGCAGATCATCGATGACTATCAAGCCCTGGATGCCGGGCTGAATTCATTGGATGAAACCGCCGATGAACTGAAAGCAGAATTTGATGACGAGCTGATGGAAATTGCCGAAGAAGAATATCAAGAAACCGCAAAGAAATTTGAAGACTTTGAGATCCAGGTGCTTCTGAGCCATGAATATGACCAGAACAATGCCATCCTGGAACTGCATCCGGGCGCCGGCGGCACCGAGTCATGCGACTGGTGTGCCATGCTTTACCGCATGTATACGCACTACGCCCAGAAGAAGGGGTTTAAAGTCAAGGTCTTAGATTATCTGCCGGGCGAAGAAGCCGGCATCAAGAGCGTGACCTTCCTGGTAGAAGGCGATAAGGCATATGGCTATCTGAAGTCGGAAAAAGGCGTGCACCGGCTGGTGCGCATCAGTCCGTTCGATGCCGGGGCACGGCGCCATACGTCGTTTGCGTCTTTGGATGTGATGCCGCAGTTCAACAATGAAATTGAAATTGACATCAAACCGGAAGATCTCGAAATCGAGACCAAGCGGGCCAGCGGTGCCGGCGGCCAGCACATCAATAAAACCGATTCTGCCGTACGCATCGTCCATAAACCGACCGGAATCGTGGCAACGTGCCAGAACGGGCGCAGCCAGCACGAGAACCGTGAAGAGGCAATGCGCGTACTGAAATCCCGCTTGTATCAGCGTGAGATCGAAGAGCAGGAAAAAAAGATGGCGGCGATCAAAGGCAAACAGGCAGCCAATGAATGGGGCAGCCAGATCCGCAGCTATGTGCTGCATCCATACAATCTTGTCAAAGATGTGCGCACCGGATATGAAACAACACAGGTCCAATCGGTCCTGGACGGCAATCTGGATGAGTTCATCTTCGCCTATTTAAAAAGTCAGGTACAATAAAAGTTCGGCAATGCCGAACTTTTTTAATCATCTTTTGATTCGGTTTCAACCGCGTCTACATCATAGATGTTGTCATCGGTTTGTTTCGTGAACGTATGCAGCTTACGCTGGCTCCATAGAGTGACGATTCCTTCAGCGATCAGCAGGATGCCGCAGATCTTCATGATCTGATCCAAAGATTGATCCGGACGGCTGACCAGGAAGATACCGATCACAAGCATGATGATCGGATAGACCAACAGGCGGGGCCACTTTTCAAAGCCAAAGTCCTTGAAGACAAACGACTGCTGAATGTGCAGGACCGCGTTGATGATCAAGATCACTCCGACAATGGTCGTGATAAAGTTCAAGACCTGCCGCGGTTCCCGGACGAAGAAATAACCGAAGATCAAACTGATGATCCCCAGCAGCAGCGGAATGGCGCTGACGGAAACACGGCTGATAAAGAAAATGTATAACTGAATGATGCCTGCTACGATCAGCACCCAGCCTACGATGCCGAGCACGAACTGCAGCGTTTCCATGCCCAGAAACAGCAGCAGACAGCCGGCCGCGATCAAGAAGATCGCTAAACCGATGACTTCTTTGCTTTCTTGTTTTAATAGTGATTTCATAATATTTCCTTTCTTCGTCTATTATACGCCAGAGGCTGTTAAATTGCCCTTCTTTTTTTTAAAGAGTATACTAAAACCAGATAAGGAGGAAACAGAATGAAAGCAGCTGTACTACTCGATAACGGATTTGAAGAGCTGGAAGCCATGGGACCGACAGCCTTATTGAAGCGGGCAGGTGTGGATGTGGATCTGGTCAGCGTGAAGGACGGACCGGTGGTCGGACGTTTTGGGATCGCGTACCAGCCGACCCTGCCGTTTTCATCCTATGATTTTGATCAAGCCGACTGTTTGATCCTGCCGGGCGGCCCGCAGCACGAAACGCTTCGCCGGAATGAAGCTGTATTAAAATTACTGCATCGCTTTGCCGAAGATGATCAAAAAGTTCTTGCGGCAATCTGTGCTTCCCCGACGATCTTAGGACAGGAAGGTCTTTTGAAAGGTAAGCGCTACACTTGCTTTACTGCACTGAATCAGGATTTCGGCGGTACGTATGTCGATGCGTATGCCGTCACCGACGGCAATCTGATCACTGGCCGGTCAGCGGCTGCCAGTATTGAGTTTGCCTGGGCAATTATGGAAAAATTATGCGGAAAGGAGCACTGCGATCAAGTAAAAGCATCTGTTTACTATAAACCGGTCGTACAATAGTTTTGTGAATTGTTTAGAAATTAACGACGAATATATTCAATATATCAAAGAACATCCCATTGAAAGTAAGAAAAGTGCGCTGCAGATGACGATGGCCATCCAAAACAGCGAACTGAATGCCGGCGGACGGTATTATACCCGGACGCTGCACATCCCCAAATTTTTCTGTCAGGAAGACAAACGAAATTTTCAAACCATCGTTGATACGTTTTATGCCATTTTTACGCGGGTCATAGAAGCTTACCGGATCGATCCGGCGGTACGGGCTTTATTTCCGTTTTCAAACGAATTGGAAGAATTGATCCTGCTGGAACCGCACTATCAGACGCCGATCCCCATTTGTCGGATCGATATTTTCTATGATGAAGAAACCAAAGATTTCCATGTCTGCGAGTTCAATACGGATGGTACCAGTGCCATGATGGAAAACAACCGGCTGAACGTGCTGCTGGATCAAAACAATGTATTTGCCCGGGATCCGCGTTCGTATGAGATCATGGAGATCATGGAACGCTGGGCATCCGATTTTGTGACGATCTTTCAGCAGGATCCGAACGTTCCGGAACGGCCGACCATTGCTATTGTGGACATTTTGGAAAATGCGTATTTAAATGAGCTTTACGTGTATCAGAGTCTGTTTTCCCATCGTGGTTATCAGGCAGAAGTGCTGGATCTGCGGGATCTGCTGTATGAAGACGGAAAACTGATCTCAAAGTATACGCACCGGACCATCGATGTTGTTTATCGAAGGGCCGTGACGCGGGATATCATGGAACACTATGATGAGATCCAGCCATTTATCCAGGCGGTCAAGGATGACCATGTCTGCCTGATCGGTGCGTTTCAGACCCAGCTGATCCATCACAAGGAAATTTCCAAGGTGCTGGTCAACCCAGTCATGCAGAAATATTTCACTGAGAAACAAAAGCAGTTTATCGATGCCCATCTGCCGAAGACATACGATCTGCGTCCGGAGATCATCGGAAAACTACAGGAAAAGGATCGGTGGATCATCAAACCGAAGGACGGCTTTGCCTCGAAAGGGGTCTGGGCCGGGATCGATGTGCCGGCAGAGAAGTGGAATGAGATCCTGAACGATGCTGCCGATGCAGACTATATCGTGCAGGAATACATTGTGCCGTATAAAACGGAGAATATTGATTTGGTGGAAAGCGATGCGTTCCGCACCTTCAGCAATATGACGGGTCTCTATGTTTTTGCGGGAGAATTTGCGGGCGTCTACTCAAGGATGAGCGACGGCGGCATCATATCCACACAATATAATGAGCGGACGGTACCGACATTGTTTACCAAAGACTGACGTTGTCAGTCTTTTTTTTCTATTCAAATTTTGAAAACATGTGTGCAGAATTGATTCTGTTCATAGAAAGATCCTATCTTTATAATGCAAAGAAAAGGAGGAATCTGATGAAAACTTGGTTGATCACTGGATGCTCAGACGGGCTGGGAAAAGGGATCGCACAAGCTGTGCTGGAAAACGGCGACCGTGCTGTTGTGACAGCACGGGATGCGGAACATGTGCGACATTTTGAAACCGAATATCCGCAGCAGGCATTGGCATTGGCGCTGGATCTGTCCCGGGCGGAAAGCATTGAAGAAGCCGTAGATGCCGCCCAGCAGTTCGGCCCGATCGACGTGCTGGTCAACAACGCCGGTCATGGTTATCGGGCAGCCATTGAAGAAAGTGAACCGGAAGCCGTCCGGGAATTATTTGAGACCAATTTTTTCGGTCCGATGCATCTGATCCATGCGCTTTTGCCTTCGATGCGGCAGGCACACAGCGGTCTGATCATCAATGTGACATCGATCGGCGCGCTGCGCGGTGCTTTAGGCAACGGGTATTATTCCGCGTCCAAAGGCGCGATGGAACTAGCAACGGAAGCACTGGGTCTGGAAGTCCGGCATTTAGGAATTCGGACCATGTGCGTGGAGCCGGGTGCGATGCGCACGGGGTTCTATGGTTCCCGCATGGGCGGCACGCACCATACGATCGCCGATTATGACCCGTTGGCAAAACGTTACCGTAAGGAAGAAATCGATGGTTCCGCAAAGCAGCCGGATGATCCCATGCGATGCGGCCGGATCATCTATGAAATCGCAAAGAGCGGTGCTGATGTGCATCATCTCTTATTGGGCAGCGATGCGGTCCGCGTGGCCGAGAACTATTATACGAATCGTCTGCACGAGATCGGCGCCTGGAAGACAGTCAGTGAGGAGGCCGACTTTGAATAAATTTACCAGACAAACGACGGTCCGTCAGGTCATCAATGATCCGGCATTCGGTGATTTTGGCCGGCTCTTGTTTCCAGTGGACCGACCGATCGATCCGGATCAAAGTCTGGCTGCCATTTCGAACGAAAGAACATTTATTTGGTATTCGGAAATCAATGCGGATACAACCGTGGATGTGCTCAATGATCTGCAGGCACGGGCCAGTGCCGGTGAACAGATTTTTTATCCGATTTATTCAGCAGTGGAACAAAGACAGGATCCTTCCCGCAGGAATACGGGTTTGTTTTTCTTTCGCGGCCAGCCTGAAAAGGAGTTTGCGTTGGTCAATGCGGGCGGCGGGTTCATGTATGTAGCGGCTCTGCACGACAGTTTTCCGCAGGCGCTGACCATCAGCCGGCACGGCCATCCGGCGTTTGCGTTGATCTATCGGCCGGATCATCCGTTTGAAGATCTGGGACGTGCGCTATCCTTTATTGAAGATCATGCCGAAACGCTTGGTGTAAAACGCACCGGGTATTCACTTTGGGGCGGATCGGCCGGCGCGCGGATGGCAGCTATCGGCGGCAATCGCAAAGGCCTGCGGCAGATCACCGGCCGCACGGACTTGCCGGCGGCTGCAGCCGTGATCATGCAGTATACGGGATATGATACGGTTTCAAAAGACGATGCGCCGACCTATGCGTGTGTCGGAGACCGAGATGGGATCGCCTGGTGGCAAGGCATGAAAGATCGCCTGGCCCGTTTGGATCGATCAGGGGTCCCGACCGAATTTCACATGTATCCCGGAAGGCGGCATGGCTTTGGTTTGGGTCTGCATACCAATGCAGAAGGCTGGATCGAGGATGCTTTGGCGTTTTGGGAACGAATGACGATTCAAAATTTGTAAAGCAGGTTACAGAATCGATTCTGTACGGATCAGCACTATTCGTATAGGATGAGATCAAGGAGGATCAATATGAAAACAAGGAAAAAATGGTTTGCGGCTTTACTGACCGCAGCTCTATTATTGACGGGATGTTCATCTGGGTCAGCATCTTCTGGCTCTTCTGATCGGTCATCGGCTTTAATTCCGGAAGATGCGAAGGTACTGGTTGCTTATTTTTCTGCAACGGGCAATACAAAGTCAGCGGCACAGATGATTGCCGATGAACTGGATGCGGATCTTTTTGAAATTACTCCGACCGATCCATATACGGATGACGATCTTGACTGGACCAATGACAACAGCCGTGTGGTGCAGGAACATGAAAATGAAGACCTGCAGGATATCGAGCTGACGACGACAGAGGTCGAGAACTGGGATTCGTATGATGTTGTACTGATTGGCTATCCGATCTGGTGGGGCGATGCTGCCTGGCCGGTCAATAACTTTGTGAAAAACAACGACTTTTCCGGTAAGACCGTGATTCCATTCTGTACGTCTTCGGAATCTGGCATCGGGGACAGCGGCGATCACCTGGCTGAGATGGCTGGTACCGGCGATTGGCAGAAAGGCCATCGATTTGCTTCTGATGTATCAGAAGAAGATGTCGAAGAATGGATCGACTCGATCGAAGAAGACTAAATCAAGGAGGATTTTATGAAAGCATTATTTATCAACGGCAGTCCGAACCCGAACGGAAATACGGCTGCCTTGGCAGACGCTTTATTGAAAGATACACCGTATGAAACATTGAATTTGACGGATTATCGGATCAACGCATATGGTCAGACATTGCCGGGCGATCAATTTGACGAGGTCGTCAAAGCAATGCAGCAGGCGGATGTCGTTGTGATCGGTTCACCGGTCTACTGGCATAATATCTGCGGCAGCGTGCGGAATGTGCTGGATCGTTTTTACGGTCCGGTCGCTTCGGGAAGCATGCGCGGCAAGACGTTGTATTTCCTGTTTCAGGGAGCAGCACCGGAACAATGGATGTTGGAGGCCGGGGAATATACAATGTCGCGCTTTGCGGCCATGTATGGTTTTCAATGGGGCGGTATGATCACCGACCGGAAATCAGCGCGCAAAGTCCGTATTTAATCAAAAACAGCTGCGTATTCCCGCCGCATCGATTTTTTACAAACGAGATAATAGGTCACATTGACCGCTTCGTCCGAGATCGGCACTGCCACACGATCTTTATATTGAGTATTGGTCAGATCAGTGACAAAGCAGGGCAGGATCGAGTTTTCAATCAGTTCGCTGAAGGAGTAACGTTCATTTTGGACCAGGAAACGAGAATCCGGCATGGCTTTGCGGACAAGATCTGCCCAGAAGCCGATTTCGGAATACAGAAGCAAGTTTTCGCCGTTCATTTCCGCCAAGGATAATGATTTGCGATGGGCGTACTTATGAGATTTGGGTAGCAGGAACATTAAATGTTCTTCGCCGATCTTGCGGACGCTGTAGCTGTTGCTTTCCGGCACGTAGGGCAGGATGATCAGCTGATAGGTGTTTTGTTCCAGGCCTTGTATCAACTCATCCGGCATTTTCAGCTCGGTGCTGATGGATTTTTCCGGAAAACGGCGGGTCAGTGCCTGGATCAGACCGGGAATTTCCACGGCGGCTGCTGAGCCGATCGCAATGGTTCGGTTCGCTTTATCATAGGCACGCACCCGAAAGAGCACGTCATCGGTCTGCTTCAGCAGGATCGAGAGTTCCCGGGCAGCAAGTTTGCCGCATTCGTTCAAGGAAATACTGTTCTTGGTGCGGTCAAACAACGGGACGCCGAAGGTTTCTTCGGCTTTCTTCATTGCCCGTGTGATCGTCGGCTGGGAGATCGTGAATTGTTCAGCGACTTTGGTCAATGTGCCGTCCTGCGCAAAGGCGACAAAATATTGCATTTCTTCGTATGTAAGCATCGGCGGCCTCACTTTCTTTGTATTCATTATTAGAATAATGAATGTTTATGATCTTCTATAAATAAAAATATATTCGAAACAAATTCATTTGTAAAGTGAATTGTAGAAAGGACGGAACCAATCATGGAGACATTTCAGTATATGGGGATGCCGAAAGTCTATTTCGGCCAAGGTATTTTAAAAACGGCGCTGGATGCCGAAATTCCGGAAACGGTCCATACAGTAATGATCGCGTACGGCGGCGGCAGTATCAAGCGGACGGGGATCTTTGATTCAATCGTTGATTATTTGTCCAGCCGCAATATGAAGTATGTAGAATTTTCAGGCATCATGCCCAATCCGACGTATGCGAAAGTACAGGAAGGCGCCAAACTTGCTGTTGATGCACAGGTCGATCTGATCCTGGCAGTCGGCGGCGGATCGGTGATCGACTGCTGCAAGGTCATTGCCGTGCAGGCAAAAACGGATAAAGATCTTTGGCAGTCCGAATTTGTCGATCACATCTATCCGACCGATCACATTCCGTTAGCAGCCGTCACGACCGTTTCGGGAACCGGTTCAGAAATGAACAACGGTGCGGTCATCACGAATGAATCGACCCTGCAGAAAAACGGCATGTTAGGGGCGATGGCCGACTTTGTGGTCTTAGATCCGTCGTATACATTGACCGTACCGATGATGCAGGCAGTTTCCGGTGCATTTGATACACTGTCCCACTGTATGGAAACGTACTTCGGCAAACCGGCTGAGATCAATGTATCCGATGAAATGAATGAATCCGTGATGCGCAATGTGATCCGCAATATCCGGGCCATGATCAAAGATCCGAAGGATGTGAAAGTCCGTTCGGAATTGATGTGGGATGCTTCCATGGCGGAAAACGGGATCTTGAAAATTGGAAAGATCACCGATTTCCAGAATCATATGCTGGAACATCAACTTGGAGCTTATACCGACTGTAACCACGGTCAGGGCTTAGCGGTCATTCATCCGACGGTTTACCGCCACTTGCTGAAAGATAACACGGCACGATTTGCCCGCTTTGCCAAAGAAGTCTTCGGCGTTGATACCGAAGGAAAGTCGGAGGAACAAGCAGCAAGTGAAGGAATTGATGCACTGCAGGCGTTCATCCGCGAAATTGGACTGCCGTGTACGCTGACGGAACTGAAAAACAATATGCGTCATGGCACTGGTGATCCGACGGATCCGGAACTTCTGCGGAAAATTGCAGATTCGACGATCATCACGAAAGGCTGTGCCCGTCAGATGGATGCTGATGAGATTTATACGATCCTGACAGAATGCATCGCATGAGAAGATGGATCAAGATCTTCGCAGTATTTTGTATCGGCTTTGGTCTGACAGGCCGGCCGGTGCAGGCTGCTTCTTCACTTTCACATTTTGACTATACGATCCAATATAAAAATAAAACATATCATAAGACGGCCTATGTGTATCTGCCGGATACTGATGAGAAACTGCCGGTACTGTATTTGATGCATGGATCGACCGGTGATGCAGGATCCTTGGCAAAGCAGATGCAGCCTTTGTTGGACCGCTGGATCAAACAAGGAAGAATACCGCCGATGGCTGTCGTATTTCCGACCTATTATCCGTCCCGGGATTTCGTGCAGGATGATTACAGTGAAGATTATCCGCTGAACCGGTTCTTTGCGCGCAGAGAATTGAAAAAAGTTATTCGTAAAACCGAATCAAACTTCAATGTGTATTCGGATCGGGAACATCGCGCGTTCGGCGGTTATTCCATGGGCGGCGTTACGACATGGGAAGTGATCATTCATCATGCGGATTGGTTTTCGGAATATCTGCCGATGGCAGGGGACTGTTGGTCAAAAAATGGCACCGCCGATGTGATCCAAGGGGTTCAGAAGGCCGGTCTGCAGGCAGAGGATCTGCATATTCAGGCAATGGTTGGTGAAAACGACGGCACCAAGCAGGATATGATCCCGCAGATCGATGCATTGCGTGCCGATGATTCGGGCTTGTTCAACGAAGAAAATCTGGAGTATTGGGAAAATAACGATGGCAGCCACAGTTTTGCATCGATGCGTGCTGAACTGCGGCATGCACTGCCGAAGATATTTACGGCAAAGGAGGAAGTATGAAAGTATTGCTTGTGAATGGCAGTCCGCATCCGAAGGGCTGTACGTATACAGCTTTGCATCTGGTTGGTGATGAGTTAAATAAAGCCGGCATCGAGACCGAGGATTTCTGGATCGGCAACAAGCCGGTCACAGGGTGCATCGGCTGCGGCTGGTGCCGGGAACATCATGCCTGTCATGTACAGGATACGGTCAATCCGTTTCTAGAAAAGGCAAAGACAGCAGATGGATTCGTGTTCGGTGCACCGGTGCATTTTGCCTCCATTGCGGCATCGATGGCCGGCTTCATGGATCGCGCGTTTTTTGCCGATCAGTTCGGCAGACTGCACTGTTTTGCGCAGAAGCCAGGTGCCGCCATTGTCTCGGCCCGCCGCGCCGGTACGACCGCATCGCTGGATGTGCTGAATAAGTATTTGTTTTATGCGCAGATGCCGATTGCCACATCTCGCTACTGGAACATGGTGCACGGTCAGACGCCTGAAGATGTATGGAAGGATACAGAAGGCGTGCAGATCATGCGGGTCTTGGGACAGAACCTGGCCTGGCTGATGAAATCGTTGGAGGCCGGCGAAAAGGCCGGTGTCAAAAAGCCGGAACCGGAGCCAAGGATCAGCACGAACTTTATTCGCTAAGCATTCATGGAATGAATACAGGGTATCGGATTTGATATTGTACATCGAGAGGAAAACGCATTATATTGAAAGTGCGAAAGGAAGTAAATCAACATGGAATATTTTACAATGAATAACGGAATCAAAATGCCGATGGACGGCATCGGTGTATTTATGATGAGCCCGCAGGAAGCAGAAGATGCAGTGTATCACGCGCTGACGGAGGGCGTTCGTCTGATCGATACAGCCAACGCCTATTTAAATGAGCGCGGTGTCGGCCGGGGCATCAAGCGCAGCGGTGTGGCGCGGGAAGAGATTTTCCTGGTCACCAAACTTTGGCCGAGCGTCTATGAAGATGAGGATGCAGTCGAGAAGTCTCTGCGCCGTCTGGATACCGACTATGTCGATTTGATGTTCCTGCATCAGCCGGCAGGCAACTGGAAAGCTGGATACAAATTGTTGGAGAAGGCATACAAAGAAGGCAAGATCAAAGCCATCGGCCTTTCCAATTTCCCGGAAGACCAATTGCAGTGGGTATTGGACAATGCGGAAATCAAACCGCAGATGGTACAGGTCGAAGCCCATCCATATTATCCGGAAACCGAGCTGAAGAAGATCCTGAAGCCGAACCATATTGGGCTGATGGCTTGGTATCCGCTGGGACACGGGGATAAGAGCCTGCTGCAGGAACCGGTGTTTACGAAACTGGCGAAAAAGTATGGAAAATCCAATGCACAGATCATTCTTCGCTGGCATGTGCAGTCGGGTCATGTCGTATTCCCAGGTTCCCGCAATCCGGAACACATCCGCGATAATTTCAATATCTTTGATTTCAAATTGACCGACGAGGAAATGAAAGAAATTGCAGGTGTGGATAAAAACATCCGGTATTACCATGCGACCCCGGAACAGCTGAAACGTTATGAAGAAATGCGGCCGGATTTTGATGCACAGGAGTAAGAACAGGGCTGTTTGAAGCGGGATATTTCGGTATCCCGTTTTTCATATCGTGATCGAATAATAAAAAGATGCAGGGACCTGGCCAAAGGTCTGTGCATCTTTTTGTTTGAATAAATTAATGAATATCCGTACCGTGCTTTCTGTTTTTCAGCAAGATCACTGCAGCAGCCGCTGCGGCACACATCGTGAACATCCAAAGCAAGGAATTGCTGTTGGTTCCGGTCGGAACGCCTGATTGTTTTGCTTTCGGGCTTTCCGGTGTCTTTGGTTTTTCTTCTGCCGGGACATCCGGTGTGTTCACAACTTGAAGCACATTGTCTTCTGCATCACCGCAAGTGAGTTTATAAGTCGTGATCGTGACATAGGCGCGATCGGCTCCCTCGCCTTCCCACTCTTGCGCAGTGGTTTTTGACAATGTGATTTGATATTCTTTTGTAGATAATTGATAACCGTTCGGAGCTTTTGTCTCCTTCAGTGTGAAAGTCTTTTGATCGGCATCACCTAACAAAGCTTTCAGTTCATCCGTAGTCAGTACATATGTTCCGCCGTTAAAGGTCAAAACAGCCTGATTGCCATCATACAGCGTGAATTCAGCACCATCAATTTCATTTCCATTTTCATCTACTTTGATGATCGTCAGGGAATCTTTTTCTTCCCGTTCTCCGGTTTTTGCCATGTTGGTGACGATGAGGCCGTCTTCGGTCTTGGTATAGCCATCCGGTGTGAAGTCATTGCCCGAGGCATCGACTTCGATGACAGAATACGTATACAGATTTCCTTGATTGTCATATTGCGGGAGGTCTTCCCAAGTGACAGATGCTGTACTTTGTCCGCTTAATGTTTGAACTGCTTTGATTTCTGCATCTACTGCTTCTGCTGTACCATTGTTTACACTTCTGAACAGTTTGAAGTAAACAGTTGGATGATCGCTTGTATCTGCTGTCTGACCATCACTCTGCGTCCAATTCTTCGTGGCTGTAATGTCTGTTGTTTTGACATCATTTTCTATGGTGGTTTCGGTTCCGGCCGTTCCGCCTAATTGAACCACGATAGTTTTTAAACTGCTGGAAGCGATCCAGTTCGGCAGCTGATCTGAAATTTCGACGATCTTATAATAACCGTCATCCAGATTTGCGAGCGAAGCTAAGCCGGTTGAATCAGATACAATTTCGACATAGTCCTGATTATTGTACCATCCGGTTTGTACTGTATTGCCAGTTTCGTCTGTTACTTTGTAGACGCGGAAGTGTACACCTTCAATTGGATCCGTCGTGCCGTTGACAACCTTATGGACCCAGATCGTTCCTTGCGGGGCACCAGTAATGCTTCCTCCTGAGGAAGGGATTGTAGCTGTGCCAGTTTGTTCTTCTGTTTTTTCTGTCTCTCCGCTTACTTGATAACTTGTAGTTATGTTGTTTGTCACGGTTTTTCCTGCTGTAGCCTCCGACGTTGTATAAAAAGTAAAGAAGACGCCGATCGGACCTGTGTAACTATACCCTTCACTATCAGTATAAGAGTAGTTATTTAACTTCGAAACATATCCCTCCGGAATTGTAATGATAATTTTTTTCCCATTCAGTTGATAAGAAAAATTAAAATCATTTTCAGGAAATCCGGTGTATACTGTTTTTGTTTCTCCTTGGGCATTTTGGGCATTTTTAATAAATAACCCAGCCACAATTCCTTGAGATTCATTAAAAGTCTCAGTACTCGGAAGTTCATCGGTAATCGTAATAGAACCAGTCAGATTAGTGAGAGAAGTATTGTTGATCTGAATTGTCCATTCAATCGTATTCGTACCCTCAACTGGATTTCCGCCTTTACTAGTGAAAGTTGGGCCTGTATATCTCTTGATCGCAACAGATTTTGACATATCTGAAGTATAAATTTTACCAGTATTATTCTCATCTGTGGTTGGTGTTCCCTCGTTTCTGATCGTAAAATAAACGGATCCGTTTACTTGCTGCATCGAATTGACATTCTCGTTAAATGTGATTATTACATTCGTCTCGTTAACTACAGCAGTTGCCATAATTGGCTTGTTGTCTTCATTATCTTGATGCAACTCAATCGTTCCTGTATATCCTGTCCATGTTACACCATCCGGCGCATCCCAATTGATCTTAATTGTATCGCCGCTTTGGAAATTAAAATTTCCTTTGTCTTTTTCTGAAAAAGCGACTTCGACAAAAAAATCTTCTCCAGCGTAAATTTCGCTGTCTTCAGTAGAATCATTTATAGTGATGGAATCCACAGCCGTTGAGCTTACATCTCTACTTCCGCTAGACGCTGCTGATAATTGTGCAGAACTCGATTTCTTTGGCTGCACGGCCGCTTTCTGTGACTGATCCTGCTGCGTGGACGCATCTTGATCTGCCGCTGTCTGCGTTTGCTTAGCAGCAGTACTTTGATCATCTGTTTCCTGTTCCGTAGCTTCCTGGGTGGTATCCGTTTGTACAGTGGTTACCTCCTGGACCGTCGTGTCAGAAACCGGCGTATTTGTTTCTTCTGCTCTCGTGAATGCGATACTGAAGCCAAAAATCACGATCACAGCTGAGAGCATGGCGAGGTATTTTATAAGCCGATGTTTCATTTTTCCATTTCACCCTCTCTCTATCCATTTTTCTTTGTATGGAGACCAAAGAAAACGGTTTATAAAATATTGGCCACTTAAATAATACCGTAATAAAATATTATATTCAAATTAGGATAATAATAAATTCAAAGTGAATAGTACATATAAATCACAAAATATTTTTTTTAAAATGGATCATTGGAAAAATGAAAAAATGAATGAAAATTCATCTGAAAATTTCAAAAAAATTTATTATATAAATATTGAATAGTGAGAAGGGTTATTTTAATAAAATCAATAAGCAAATAAAATTTACATATTTTTACAAAATCTTAAAACTTTGTAAAAAAATATTTTGGGAAATTCAATAATGGAAAAATGAAAATATCAAAATTTAAAACATGAAATACAAAAAGCGCTTCAGATATCAGATATCGAAGCGCTTATTTTCAACGTGGATCTATATTTCCATATCCGGCTGGTTTTTCCGCACCGTTTCCACGAATGCTTTCACGTCTTCAGGAGCATCCGCACTATATAACAAGCCATAGGGGATCCGGTATTTCCAGTTGACCGGAATGGTTACCAGCCCCGGATGGACATCTTTCCAGCATTCAATGGTAAGCAGCACTTTATTGCTTTCTGCACAGCGGTTAAAGACCGATAAATCAAAGTACTGCGAAGTATCCTCGATCTGGATCTCTGGATGATTGATCGATAAATCATGGCGGATGAAATCATTGGTGCCGGAATCGCCTTGCGGCACCATCATCAATGTCTGTCCGTGCAGATCAGAAACCTCTACCACTTTTTTCTTTGCCAGCGGATGACTGCGGGAAACCGCGATCATCTTTCGATAATAGCCAAGCTGCAGAAACTCGCACATGGACAGCCAGGCACGGGAATCACAGACGCCGATCAGGAAATCAAATTTCCTTCCCAGTAAACCGATCTCACTGAGAATGCCTTCATGGTTGTCTTCAAATGGTACCAGATGCAGTTTATAGTCCGCAAACTGTGCATTGTATTGATACCAGAGGTCCATGAATGGCTTGGCGGGATTGAGCAGGGATGTGCCGACGCAGAATGTATGATCCGCTTCTGCCATTGCGCTGCGTGCTTCTGCCAGTGTTTTAGCGGAATAATCTTTCAGAAACAAAGCGCCTTGGTAAATGATCTTGCCGCCTGGAGTCAGCTGAATTCCCGAGCGTGTGCGCCGGACCAGTGACAGGCCTAGTTGATTTTCCAGCGTATTGATCTGTTTCATGACGGCAGTGGGGGAGAGATAGAGTTTCTTGGCGGCGGCGTTAAAACTGCCGCAGTCCACCGTGATCAAAAAGGTATCCAGCAAGGGATTGTACATCGGAGCACCTCCTTATTGTTTGAACATAAAGTTTATACAATTATAACACATCGGAAATTCCGTCTTTGCAGAAAATGCGATATAAATAAATTGT
Source organism: Catenisphaera adipataccumulans (assembly GCF_014202755.1). Classification (GTDB taxonomy): domain Bacteria; phylum Bacillota_I; class Bacilli_A; order Erysipelotrichales; family Erysipelotrichaceae; genus Catenisphaera; species Catenisphaera adipataccumulans. Next base: position 165,761 of record NZ_JACHHK010000003.1, on the reverse strand, counting down.
AAAGAAAAACGACAGGAGGATCAAAATGAAAAAAGTAACGGCAGGACGCGATGCATTAGGGGAATTTGCTCCTAAATTTGCGGAATTGAATGATGATGTATTGTTCGGAGAAGTGTGGTCCCGCGAAACGCAATTGTCGACGCGCGACCGCTGTATGATCACGGTGACGGCATTGATGTCAAAAGGAATTTTGGACCAGTCGTTGAAGTATCATATTCTAAATGCGAAAAACAATGGCATTACTGCAGAAGAGATGGCAGAAATATTAACACATGCGGCATTCTATGCTGGATGGCCGAATGCCTGGGCGGCATTCCGGATGGCAAAGGAGGTTTATGCAGATGACAACGAATAATCATGGCGGTATGTTTGGATTGGGTGATCCAAACGATGGATTTGCGCAATATTTTACAGGACAGAGTTATTTGAACCCTGTATTAACAGAAGGGATCAATATCTTCAATGTGACCTTTGAACCGGGATGCCGGAACAACTGGCACATTCATCATGCAGACAAAGGCGGAGGTCAGGTGCTGCTTTGTGTAGATGGACAAGGCTGGTATCAGGAATGGGGCAAACCGGCGCAGGCATTGAAGCCAGGTGACAGTGTCTATATCGCACCCGGTGTTAAACATTGGCATGGTGCTAAAAAAGATTCCTGGTTCTCACATTTGGCGTTTGAACTGCCTGGTGACAATACACCCAATGAGTGGTGTGAACCAGTCGATGACCAACAGTATGCGGCGGTTGAGCAGTAAAACGTTGAATATTGAATGAAAATAAAGAGTTGTTAATGAATATGAAGAAAAGTCCTGCGGGACTTTTTTCTTTTACCGGATGTATAATGAAGGCAGGAGGAAGAGTCCTATGCAAGTGTCGACAAAATTTACGATTGCCATCCATCTGCTGGCTGCCGTAAAATTTTTTGAAAAAGACTACAAGATCACCAGTGCTTTTCTGGCTTCCAGTATTGGCAGCAATCCGGTGATCGTCCGCAATATCATGATCAATCTGCAGGACGCCGGTCTGATCAAAGTCAAGCGCGGCCCCGGTGGTATCACGCTGTGCCGTTCGCTGGATGATATCACATTTCTGGATGTCTATGAAGCCGTGGAGACAAATGGCAAAAATGAAATGTTCCATTTTCATGAAAACCCGAGCCCGCAGTGTCCGGTCGGAAAAAATATCCACCGCGCGCTGGATGGGCAGCTGGCAGAATTAGATCAGGATTTCCGCAATGATCTGGCCGGCCGTACGGTGCAGGAAGTTTTGAACGTTATTCAAAATGCGCAGTCTGTGACGGCGGAAAAACAGATGTAATATCTGCCAAATTGCGGGAATTTGTGTATAATGAGGTTATGGCAGAAAAAGAAAAATTCAGCGCCTCGGATTTTGACGCCAATGACGTCGGTGAAGATGCCCGGGTGCAGCTGACGGAAGATATTGAAAAAAATGAACAGCCGGAACCGTCCCAGGAAATAAAACAATGGTATTATGTGCGGAAAAATAAACCCATCGGTCCGTTGAGCGAAGCGGAAATGACCGCATTGATCGCAGACGGAACATTGGATGGTTTTTCGTTGGTTTGGAAAACGGGAACGGAACGGAAGTGGATCCGGCTGTCGGAATCGGAACTATCGGATACGATGCCGCAGGAAGATGAGCGTGATTCGAAAAGACATCTTCTTTTTAACAGGGTCGTCATCATTTGTATCATCGCCGTGCTGATTGTGTTGGTTTATTTTTTTTATGATGAAATCTCACAGTCCATTCGATCCGGCGATATGTGGGAAATCTAATGGGTTCGCCGGAAGGCGGACCATTTTTTATTGAAGAGGTGAGGTCATGAAACGGATCCCGAAGGGAAAGATTCGTAATTATTTTATCGGAGCGGTGATCTTCATCGCTTTGGAAACGATGTTTGAAGTCATTATTCCGTTTTTGATGGCACAGATCATCGATGACGGCATCATGAAACAAGACGAAAGCATTTTTTTAGCCAAAGGGCTGCAAATGTTGATATGTGCGGGACTTTCTTTGCTATTTGGCATCATTTATGCACGGATGGCAGCATCCTTTACATCAGAACTTGCCGCCGTTCTGCGCCGCAAAGAATACCAGGCCATTCAGCGTTTTGCGTTTGAAAACCTGGATCACTTTGAACGCAGCAGCCTGATCACGCGTCTGACCAACGATGTGACAACGGTGCAGAATGCGCTCATTTCTGCGATCCGGCCATTGGTCCGCGGACCGGTCATGCTTATCACGGGCATGGTCATGGCTTTTTTAATTGATGCCCGCATGGCCTGGATCTATTTAGTGATCCTGCCGTTTCTGGGCTTGGTGCTCTATTTGATCGTGCGCAATGTGCGGCCAAAATTTCCGCGGCTGCAGGCCGCAATGGATGCCGTGAACGAACGAATACAAGAAAATCTGACCGCGATCCGTATCGTTAAAGCTTTTGTACGGCAGGATTATGAAGCGGAAAAATTCGAAACGGTGAATTCGCAGCTGGCAGACATTTCCCGTGATACATTCAAAGTGGCGACGCTGAACATTCCTGCTTTTCAGGCAGCGATGTATACAACGATCGTCGCATTGATCTATATCGGCATGCAGATGATCTTCGGCGGTACGCTGCAAGTCGGCGAACTGACTGGGCTGCTGAGTTATGTACTGCAGATCATGAATTCACTGGTCATGATTTCCAGTGTTTTCCTGCTGCTGACCCGAAGTATGGCCAGTATCAACCGGATCGAGGAAGTATTCAATGAAAAAGTCACGCTGACCTCGCCGGAAGATGGAAAATTTCTCAAAGATGGTTCGGTCAATTTTCACGATGTATCCTTTAAGTACGATCTGCAGGCCGAAGAAGATGTTCTCAGCCATATCAATTGGTCGATCAAAAGCGGACAGAATGTCGGCATCATCGGCGCGACCGGCAGTGCCAAATCCACACTGGTCGCGTTGATCCCGCGTCTTTATGATGCTTCGCAGGGCGCAGTAGAAGTCGGCGGCTATGATGTCAAAGAGCTGAATCTAAATGCTTTGCGGGATGATGTGGCCATGGTGCTGCAGAACAATGTCTTGTTTACCGGTACGATCGCCGAAAACCTGCGCTGGGGCGATCCGGATGCCGAACAGAAAGACTTGGACCGAGCTTGCCGCATCGCTTGTGCCGATGAGTTCATCCAGCGGCTGCCGGATGGCTACCAGACGCAGATCTCACAAAGTGGAAGCAATCTCTCAGGCGGCCAGAAACAACGCCTGTGCATCGCCCGTGCTTTATTGAAAAAGCCCAAGATCCTGATCTTGGATGATTCGACCAGTGCCGTGGATACGAAAACAGACCGCCGGATCCGCGATGGATTGTCGCGGCTGCCGATGACGGTGATCATGATCGCCCAGCGCATTTCTTCGATTGCGTCCTGTGATCAGATCCTGGTCCTGGAAGACGGCAAGGTCCGTGATATCGGCACACACGATGAATTGCTGAAGTCTTCATCGATCTATCATGATTTATATCTTTCGCAGAAACGAGGTGATCCGGATGCGGCCGCATGATTTGCGTGAAACATTGAAGAAATTCCTATCCTATATGGGCAATCATCGTTTTCTGTTCTTGCTTATCGGTATCCTTGTGGCCATCAGTGCCTTGGGAAACCTGCTGGGAACGTATATGATCCGGCCGGTGATCAACGAAATTCCGACCAGAAACATTCCTCAGATCCTGCGCAGTATCCGCACCATGGCATTGATCTTTGCGATTGGTGTGGCAGCCGCGTTTGGCTATACACAGTTAATGGCATTAGGTGCACAGAAAGTCGTGCAGGATATCCGGCGCGATCTTTTCCGGCAGGCGCAGCGTTTTCCGGTATCTGTGTTTGATACCCGGCCGCATGGGGAGCTGATGTCGTGCTTTACCAATGATGTGGATACGATCAGCGATGCGCTGAACAACTCCTTTGCGATGATGATCCAGAGCCTGATCCAAATGATCGGTACACTGGTGATCTTGTTCATTTTGAATGCACGTCTGACATGGATCGTGGTGATCTTCTACTTCTTTATGTTTTTATATATTCGGTACAGCAGCCATAAGAGCAAGCAGTATTTCTCCGATCAGCAGCACGAATTAGGACGGATGAACGGCTTTATCGAAGAGATGATGACCGGCCAGAAAGTCGTCAAAGTCTTTAATCATGAAAAAGCCAATCAGAAAACATTTGATACGATGAACCGTCATCTCAAACAAAGCAGCCGCACGGCTGTCAGCTATGCGCAGTCGATGATCCCGATGGTCGTCAGTCTGTCGTATGTCAATTATGCCTTGGTTTCAGTAATCGGCGGATATATGGTATTAAATCACACCAGTGACATTGGCTCCCTGGCCAGTTACTTGGTTTTTGTCCGTCAGGCGGCGATGCCGATCAACCAATTCACCCAGCAGGGAACCATTGTGCTCTCGGCTTTAGCCGGTGCAGAACGTATTTTTGAATACATGTCGATCGAACCGGAAGTGGACAGCGGGCAGGCCACTTTGGTCAATGTGAAAGAGGAAAATGGAAAATTGGTGCAGACCCCTGAACATACAGGAAAATGGGCATGGGCCCATCCGCGTGAGAATGGCCTTGAACTGGTGCCGCTGCGCGGTGATGTACAGCTGCACGATGTCTATTTTGGATATACAAAAAAACAAATGATCCTTCATGGGATCAATGTGCATGCACATGCCGGTGAGAAAATTGCCTTCGTGGGTGCGACCGGTGCCGGCAAGACCACGATCACCAATCTGATCAACCGATTCTATGATGTCGATCAAGGTTCGATCACCTATGACGGCATCGATGTCCGGCTGATCAAAAAAGACGATCTGCGCCGTTCGATCGCCATGGTGCTGCAGGATACACATTTGTTTACGGGCACGATCATGGAAAACATTCGTTACGGCAAATTGGACGCGACCGATGCCGAATGCATCGCAGCGGCGAAACTGGCCAATGCGGATTCATTTATCCGCCGTATGCCGAAAGGGTATCAAACGATCCTGAAAAGTGATGGTGCCAATCTGTCTGCCGGACAGCGCCAGTTATTGGCCATTGCCAGGGCTGCGGTAGCCGATCCGCCGGTCCTGATCTTGGATGAGGCGACAAGTTCCATTGATACCCGGACCGAGAAATTGATCGAAAAGGGAATGAATCATTTAATGAACGGCCGGACAGTCTTTACGATCGCGCACCGGCTTTCCACCGTACGCAATGCGGATCTGATCATTGTCCTTGATCATGGCCGGATCGTTGAACAGGGCAGCCACGAAGAATTGGTGGCTAAGGACGGAGTCTACCATAAATTGTATACTGGAATGTTTGAACTGTCATAGAAAATTAGTATAATATAGGGACGAGCGGAGGGATAAATGATGGAGTTTGTAAATTTGACTGAAGCAGAATATCGTTCCTTTTGGGAACAATATCCAAATCGTACCTTTTTAAATTCGCCGGAATCGGCAGCTTTGAAGAAAAAAGAAAATTGGAAGACGGAATTTGTGGGCGTAAAAGAAAACGGCAGTATATTGTGCGCCGCATTGATCTCATCGATTCCGGTCATGAAAGTATATCGATATTTCTATGTACAGCGCGGCTTCTTGATTGATTATTCCGATCGGGAACTGCTGAAATTCTTTACGGATGAGCTTGTGAAGTATACAAAAAATCAGAAAGGCTTGTACATCTTGGCGGATCCTTACGTGCTGTATAAAGAACGTGACATCAATGGTGAGCTGGTGGAAGGCGGCTTTGACAATTCTTATGTGATCGAAAATATGGAAGCCTGCGGTTTTGAACATCAGCCATTTATCCGTTCTTACGACGGCGGCGAAGTGAAATGGATGTTTTCTTTGTATTTAGACGGCAAAGACGAAAAAACACTTCTCAAAGAGATGCACCAGCAGACACGTTGGTCCGTGAACCGTACGCGCAAAGAAGGCGTTCAGGTCCGAGAACTGGCAGATGACGAGATGGATATCTTCTATACGATGATGACCGAGACCGCCGAACGCCGTCACTTTGAAACACGAGATCGTAACTTTTTCAAACTGCAGAAAGAAATATACGGCGATCATGTCAAAGTCGTTGCAGCCTATTTGGATGTGAGTGATTATCTGAATAAATTGGCACAGGAAAAAGATCGTTTAGACAAAGAAATGGCGGAAATCGATGCGAAACTGGCCGAGGTTGCGAAGTCGAAGAAGTTCTTGAAAAGGCAGCGGGTCGCACAGGAAGCCTTGGATCTGAATGCGAAAAAGACCAAGGAAGCGCAGGAACTGATGGATAAATATGGGGAAATTGTTTACATGGCCTCGGCTGTGTTTACAATTTACGACAATGAAGTTGTTTACTTGTTCAGTGCAACGCATGATCAGTTCCGTAAATATTATGCGCCGTATGCGATTCAGTGGTATATGATCCGTTATGCGCTGGAACACCGCATCCCGCGTTACAATTTCTACGGTATCAGCGGCAATTTCTCAGAAGATGCCGATGATTATGGCGTGTATATGTTCAAGAAGGGATTTAATGGTGTCGTAGAGCAGCTGGTCGGCGACTTTATTTATCCGCTGCGCAAAGGCGCTTATTCCATGTATAAATCGTTAAAAAAATAAAAGCAGGGAATTTTCCCTGCTAATCGTTATGATGTTTGATGCGCCGCATCTTCTCATACATCGTATTCATGAAAGGATTCAGCACATAGTCAAAGACACCGATCAGTTCGATGACTTCGCCGTTGAATCCTTTTTTAAATAAGTACACACCGTAGTCATCCGCTTGTTCGCCAAATTCACCGGAAATACCATACAAATTATAGCGCTCCCGATGTGCTTCGATGTCTTTTTTCATCATGTACCAGTGCATCGCATAAGGCGAAGCAAATTTCATATATTCTTCGTATACACCGCTCATCAGGCACAAGGTTTCCCGTCCATAAGTGAAAAATACACCCGCTGCCAGCGGGATGGCATTTCCCTTTTCTGCCTGCAGCTGCTTGGCTTCTGCGATCTTTTTATTCAAGCCATCTATTTGTTCCTCAGCTAAATGGATCTTGGTGCGCATTTTTTTGGATAAAGCGTCGCCATGTTTCGCTTTGACGTCCGCAATAATTTGTTTCTGCTTCGCAAGATCGTTTTCCAGATCATTCAGATAACGGTCGACAAACAATTCGGTGTAAAGGAATTTAATGTGATCATGTGCACTGTAAACTTTATATAAATTTTCATAATATGTTTTGTCACGGCCGGTAAAGTGGCGACGTTCCTCCGTACTTTTGATGACGTTCATGAACAAATCCAGTTCTTCATAAGGAAGCTCCCGGACTTCGATCTGATATTTTTCAGTTTTCTGGATCGAACGGATGGTCTTGCGCTCAAAGGAATGCAGCAGCTGATCGGCCGTTTGTCCCTGATAGGGGATCGTATACATCCAACGCGGTTCCTGTGCCATGTCAATTCCGCGTGTAAACCCTTCATGGGTGTATCCCAGCGAGATCAATGTGTGATAGACATCTTTGTTCTGCCAGCCGCCTGGTACTTCATTGCCGTCCAGATCGCGCTGCACATAGCCAATATATGGATCGATGCGCAGACGGATACAATGCCGCTTTTTCAGGAAGCGCACCAGTTCGTTGTTGAAATAAGTCAGCAGAGACTGATCCTTATAATCAATCAGAAAGCCGCGCGGCGCGCTGGCCATGCAATATTGGCGGAAGACCGGCCGGCAGGAGATCATTGCTCCGGCGGTGATCGTATCATTGTCTTTTATGCCGACATAATAAATCGTATTCCCGCGTAATTTGTGCATCTGTGCCATTTCGGTACTTTGCCATAAGTTGTTTTTCGGATATGCCTGTGCGAAGGCATCAAATTCTTGTTCAGTTAATTCTGTAAATTTCATAAGCTACCCCTTAAGTAAGGACTATATCGATGATTCCTTTTCTCGTCAATCTCTATAAATATATAATATAACAAAACTATTATAATATATTTGAGCTATAACAGTCATTTTTATTTATTGTATAATAGACGAAAGGAGATGAAATATGTATCGTTTAATTTCTCAGTTCATTGTCTATCGTGATTTAGATGAAGACAGTATTTTATATCAACTGGGTGAGATCACCCGCCGTTTCGATTCCGGAAACTATCAGCGCGAAGCACTGATTTCCGATATTTATGAACAAGTGCACCGCTTGCTGGATGTGGCTACGACATACGGGTTCAACACCAACCTATGGCACAACTATCTGGCTTATTTACTGGCAACAACGGAAACACCGTTTACGTTGGTTTCCGAGAAAGTCGGCCCGATCCAAGGTTCGGTCAATGAATTTGCCAAGCATGATTTTAAGATCTTCAAGGCATTGTTTGACTACAATTTCCACCCGTTGGAAAATGAGCTAGGTATTCATTGCTTTTCGACCATTTCGAATTATCGATCCGTCGGCAAGAAAGATCAAATCTACAATAAAAGCGTGAGCGAAAAAGTACAGGAACTAAGTGCACAAATCGAAAAAACACAGAATGAAGATGAACTGTATGATGTGATCACACGCTTTTATCAGGCATACGGCGTCGGTAAATTCGGTTTGAATAAAGCATTCCGGGTCGGTGAGAAAGGGGAGAAAGAACTGCTCATCCCAATCACCAACACCAGTGAAGTACGGCTGGATGATTTGGTTGGCTATGAGATCCAGAAGCAGCAGCTGATCGACAATACCGAGGCGTTTGTGCATGGCCGCCGCGCCAACAATGTGCTGCTGTACGGCGATGCCGGCACCGGTAAATCAACGAGTATCAAAGCTATTCTGAATCAGTACTATGATCAGGGCCTGCGCCTGATTGAAATTTATAAGCACCAATTCAAGGAACTGACCCGTATCATCGCGACGATCAAAAACCGGAATTATCGATTTATTCTGTATATGGATGACTTGTCGTTTGAAGAATTCGAAACCGAATATAAGTATTTAAAGGCAGTCATCGAAGGCGGACTGGAACCGAAGCCGGAAAATATGTTGATTTATGCCACCAGCAACCGCCGCAATTTGATCCGCGAAACGTGGAGCGACCGCAGCGATATGAGCACGGACGGTCTGCATCGCAGCGATACGATCCAAGAAAAACTTTCACTGGTCGACCGGTTCGGAGTGCGGATCGGTTATTTCAAACCATCGACGAAGGAGTTCTACCATATTGTCGATACTTTGATGGCACGGTACCCGGAAGTGCAGATTTCACAGGAAGAGCTGCATGCCAAGGCCAATCAGTGGGAACTGCGTCACGGCGGACTGTCCGGAAGGACCGCTCAGCAATTTATCGATTACATTGTCGGACAATACCAAGCAAAATAGAATTTTAGACCCTGCAGCGCATGCAGGGTTTTTTATTGGGTGGAAAAGTCGGTCAAAAAAGTGGAAAAATAGGTCATTTATACAAATTTTTCCTTTTTTTCATTTTTGAACAAATTGTTACATTTAAGTAGCTAAATTTATTTTGTGTTTATTTTATACATTAATAATTTCTGCATTTTGGGATAGTGATGTTTTGTTCAGAGCTGATCAATTGAATGTATTAATTTGAAATACCTTTTTTCGTGCGATATGATACAGCCAAGAAGAATAAGCGGATAGTGAGAGGAGGATAAACATGAAAAAGGTTATATACAGCTTATTGTTCTTGTTTTGCGGAATGTTTTTCTTTGCAACTGGTGTACAAGCTGAAGAAACAAGTGTGACGCAAGCTGGCGATGCGACGAGTTTGGCAACTGCAGTCGCAAATGGCGGAACCGTTCAGATGACGAATGATATTACGGCAAGTATTACGGTCGTTAATAATACGATTCTCGATTTGAATGGTTTCACATTAACAAATTCTACTGATACCGATACGATTACAGTGAATTCTGGCGCAAGTTTTACCTTGGAAGACACATCTACTGCTCAGACCGGAACGGTTGAAAACACATCCAATGGTTATGCAGCGATATTCAACAATGGTACAACGACGATTGAAAGTGGAACCGTGACTCGTGCAAATACGGATGACAATACGTATTACACAATTGTTAACCATGGTACAATGAGTATTACCGGCGGAACAATTTCTGCGACAGGAAGCACGATTTCCAGTTTGGTTGAGAACGGCTATTATAGTTATAATAGCAATGGTAACTCTCGGACAGGTTATGTATCCAGTGTAAATTCAGCACAACCAACGCTGATAATCAGCGGTGGAACATTCAAAGGCGGTCGTTATTTAAAAAATGATGACGGCGGTGATTTGACCATCACCGGAGGAACATTTACAGGTGGTGGTGAAGGCGCATTGCTGAATTGGAATAAAACCACAATTACTGGAGGTACTTTCTCAGCAGTTGATGGAAAATCGTTGATTTTAAATAACGGTACTGGAGAATCACCTGATTTAGGGTCATTAACTATCACCGGTGGAACTTTTACATCAGATGATGCACCAATTATCACCACTACAACTGATTCTGTATCTAGTAGTGTTGTAATTACTGGTGGTACATTTAATGGTGATTTGGTTGATTACGATAGCGTAGCTAATAGAATTTCATCATTTACAGTAACTGGTGGCACTTTTACGTCGATCAGTGATGAAGTAATGAATGCTGAAAATTTCCGTTATCTTGTTACAGAGCAGTCAACAACAGAAGATGATTCTGATACAGAAGAAGATACAGATTCAGAAGATACAACGGATTCGCAGGAAACAGAAGATAGCAGCGAATCGACAGAAACATCGACGACAGAAGATTCAACAAAACAACAGAAAACAGAAAAAACAGAAGCAAAGCAAGCAGCATCAAGCGGTGTCCAGACCGGAACAGATACCGGTTGGATGATGTGGATGATTGGTGTATTGGCGGCACTTTCCACAATGTTCTTGATGAAAAAAGAAACAGTTTAAAAAAGAAAAAGTAAAAGAGTTAGAAAAGAAAAAAGATTTAAGAAAAGATAACTAAATCTTCTGAAAAAAAGATCCCGAAAGATCAAGGGAAATGTGCTTCGGCACATCAATACGTCATAAAGAAGACATCGAAAAATTCGATGTCTTTTTTAATCGATGAGCAGAAAAAAAGGAGGCAGATGTCAGCCGAACATCTGCCTCTTTGTTTTACTTCACTAATTTTTCTAAGATCTGCACCGCATTGGTTGCAGCACCTTTGCGGATCTGATCGCCGCAGCAGAACACGATCAGACTGTGGCCGGTCAGGTCGCTGATGTCCTTGCGGATGCGGCCGACATAAACCAGATCCTGATTGGTGGTATCCAGCGGCATTGGATAGATACCATTTTTCGGATCGTCCTTCAGAACGCAGCCTTCCGTCTTGGCAACGATTTCCTGTGCTTCCTTGACATCGACTTCCTCTTCGCACTCGATCGTGATGGATTCGGAATGCGAGCGGTAGATCGGCACGCGTACGCAGGTGCAGTTGACCAGCAGATCATCGTTGTGCCAGATCTTACGGCCTTCGTTCTGCATCTTCCACTCTTCTTTTGAGATGCCCAGATCATCGAAACTGCCGATCTGCGGGATCAGGTTGTACGCAATCTGATACTGGAATGCCTGTGACGGGATGCTTGGATCTTTGGACTGGTTTTCCAGATCCTTGATGCCTTTGACACCGGCACCGGAAACGGCTTGATAGGTCGAGCAGATGATGCGCTTGATCTTATACCGTTTGTTCAGTCCGTTCAATGCGACCAGGGCGATGATCGTCGCACAGTTTGGATTGGCGATCAGGCCGTGGTTTTTCGCAATATCTTCCGGGTTGATTTCCGGAATGACCAGCGGCACATCCGGATCCAGGCGGAATGCGCTGGAATTATCTACGACGATGACGTTGTTTTTCTGTGCCCACGGCATCCATTTTTTGGTCAGATCATTCTCGGTCGCGCCCAGAGCGTAATCAACGTCATCAAAGCTATGTTCATTTAATTCTTCCACGACGACATCTTTGCCGCGGTACGAAAAGACTTTTCCTTTTGACCGGGCACTTGCCAGCAGCTTCAGATCACAGTCGAAATTACGTTCTTCCAAACACTGAAGCATCTGCTGACCGACAGCGCCGGTCGCCCCTACAATCGCAATTTTCATCTTACTTATTCTCCTTTTTCACAAATGTATCATAAATGACTCGAATTGTCTTTTTGAAATCATCGACCTTCACACCGACCGTGATGTTGATTTCATCACTGCCCTGGGCGATCATGACAATATTAATATTGTTTTCGCCTAACGCTGCGAACAGCTTGCCGCTGGTGCCCGGTTTATCCATCATATTTCGGCCGACAGTCGAAATCAATGCCAGATCGTGTGTGATCTTCAGTTCATCCGGCTTCAGTTCTTTTTTCATCTTGGCCAGCAGTTCATATTCGCAGTCGCGGATATCCTGCTCCGCAACGACGATACTGAATGAATCGATGCTGCTCGGGATGTGCTCCACGCTGATGTTATAGTCTTCTACGACCGATAAAGCCTTGCGGATATAGCCGACTTCGTTGGGCATATGCTTTTTATATACATAAATGCTCGCAAAGCCAGGCTTGCCGGCAATACCGGTAATCGCATAAGGATTCTTATGCTTGCTTTGTTCCTGAATGATCGTTCCGGTATCCTGCGGACGGTTGGTATTCAGGATGTGGATCGGGATGTTTGCTTCCTTGACCGGGAAGATGGCTTCCTCATGCAGGACGCTGGCGCCCATGTAAGAAAGCTCACGCAGTTCGGAATAGGTGATGTGTGTGATGGCTTCCGGATTTTTGACGATTTTCGGATCGGCCATCAGGAAACCGGACACATCGGTCCAGTTCTCATAAACATCGGCATTGGTACAGCGGGCCAGGATCGATCCGGTGATATCGCCGCCGCCGCGGGAGAATACTTGGACCTGGTTATTGGCAGTTGTACCGTAGAAGCCCGGGAATACAAAATTTTCATATTGTGTTGTTTTCGCCTGGATCCGGGATGTTGTCGCTTCCCAATCGATGGTTTTATCGGAATGAAAGCGAATCGTATCTTTGGCATCCACGAAAGGGAAACCAAGATATTCAGCCATTAATTTGGCACAGAAATATTCGCCGCGGCTGACGATTTCCGCCTGGCTCATGCGCGGAACTTTGGCAAAGAATTCATCCAGTTCTTTTTCGATCGGCTGTTTCAGGCCAAGCTCGGTCTTGATATCCAAGAACCGCTTGCGGATGATCTTCGTGACATTGCTGGCATCCACGTGATACTGACGATGGGCATCCAGTAAATACAATAAATCGGTAATCTTGTTGTCGGACGAATTGCGCTTGCCCGGTGCACTGACGACCACATATCGCCGTGCCGGATCGGACTGCACGATCGCTTTGACTTTCTTAAATTGCTCAGCGTTTGCGACGCTGCTGCCTCCGAATTTTGTGATTTTCAGCATATATTTTCTCCATATCTGTCCTGCCGTGTTTACGGGCTGTGCCCCGATAAAAAACACTTGTTTTTACAGTGTGCACATTGTATCATAAGGTATAGAGTTTTTCAAGGAGGATTTACGATGCCTACATACTATGAATCGACTCGTAATAATGAACGAAAAATCAGTAGTAAACAAGCTATTTTGGAAGGGATTTCAAAAGGCGGAGGCCTCTATGTACGGCCGGATCTGGATCAGATCCAGCTTGATCTCAATACGATCTGCCGCCAGTCTTATAAAGAAAACGCCCTCTATATTTTAAGCAGACTGCTCCCGGATTATACGGAAGCAGAACTGAAAGAATGTATCGATGCGGCATACACCGATAATTTCGATACACCAGAGATCACGCCGCTGCGCAAAGTAGGCGATATTTATGTCTGCGAACTATTCCACGGACCGACTTCCGCCTTCAAGGATGTTGCTCTGACCCTGCTGCCGCAGCTGATGCGTGTCGCTTTGCGCTCCGCCGGCCAAAAGGCGCTGATCCTGACAGCGACCAGCGGCGATACCGGCAAGGCTGCGCTGGAAGGATTTAGAGATGTCGACGATATCGGTATCGTAGTCTACTATCCGCATCAGAAAGTTTCGCAGATCCAATATCGTCAGATGGCGACCCAGCGCGGCAGCAATGTCAAAGTTTATGCCGTCAAAGGCAATTTTGATGATGCGCAAAGCCAAGTCAAACGGCTGTTCCTGGATCCGGAACTGAATCAAAAAGCACAAGCAGAAAAGATCATGCTCACCAGTGCCAACAGTATCAACATCGGCCGCTTAGTGCCGCAGATCGTCTACTATTTTGAAAGCTATAAACAGCTGGTCAAACAGAATGTCATCACTGTCGGTGATCCGATCTCCTTCAGCGTGCCGACCGGTAATTTCGGTGATGTTCTGGCCGGTTATTATGGATATTTGATGGGTCTGCCGGTCAAAAAGTTCTATGTCGCCAGCAATGCCAACCATGTGCTGACTGATTTTTTGACGACAGGCACCTATGACCGCAATCGTCCGTTCATTCAGACGATTTCCCCAAGCATGGATATTTTGATTTCCAGCAACCTGGAACGTCTTCTGTATTATATGAGCGGCAAAGACAATGCATTTGTCGCTTCCTGCATGGAACAGCTGAAAACAGAAGGTAAATATACTATTCCGCAGGCGATGTTAGAACGCATCCGCGAACGGTTTGACTGCGGATACGTTGATGATGAAGGCACCAAAGCCGTCATTCGCGAAGTATATGAAAAGGATGGCGTCGTTTTGGATCCACATACAGCGATCGGCTATCGAGTTGCAGAAAAAGCGGACCGGCCGGTCGTCTCGTTGGCAACGGCTTCACCTTATAAATTCAGCGTCGATGTGCTCGATGCCATCGGCAAAAAGGCCGATGATCAACTGCAGGCCATGAACGAACTGCACAAAGTCTGGAGCGATCCTGTTCCGAAAGGACTGGCAGAATTACCGACCCTGCCGATCCTGCACAAAGATGTGATCGAAGTGAATGAGATGAAGCAGTCCGTTGAAAACGCTATGGAGACGTTGTTCCATGATTAAGGTGACCGTGCCGGCCACCAGTGCCAACTGCTGTGTGGGCTTTGACTGCATGGGACTGGCGCTGACTTGGTCGAGCCTCTTTACATTTGAAGAATCCGATACGTTCCATATTGAAGGGGTGGAGCCGGCCTATCGTAACGAACACAATTTGATCGTCCGTGCCTTTCGGCATGCGGCTGAGTATTTAGGCAAACCGATGCCGACCTTATCCGTCAAACTGGAAACGACCATTCCGTTCCAGCGCGGCCTGGGTTCCAGTGCCACGTGTGTGGTCGCCGGCATTTATGCCGCTGACCTCTGGTATCATGCACAGCTGGACCGGGAAACGATCACACGGCTGGCAACCGAAATGGAAGGTCATCCGGACAATGCCGCACCGGCAGTTTACGGCAATCTCTGCATCAGCAATCAGGGAGACACTCTGCATACGTCGGTGCTGCCATGCGCTGATTGGAAAGGATTAGCCATGGTGCCGGATTATCCGGTGCGTACCAAGGAAGCGCGAAAAGTGCTGCCGGCATCGATCCCGCATCAGCAAGCCAGCAAGCAGGTCGCCCATGCGATGATGTTCGTTCAGGCGCTGCAGACCGGCCGGCAGGATATCTTATTGGAGAATGCGGTCGACTATCTGCATCAGCCATACCGCAAAAAATTAATAAAAGAATTTGATGCGGTCCATGATCTTTGTACAGCGGCCGGCGTACCGATGTGGATCTCCGGTTCCGGCAGCACGATGCTGGCAGTCTCGATGTCGGCAGCAGAAATTGATCACATCAAAAACGAAGTGGAGACCCGTTTCGGCATAACGTGCAGGCCGGTGCAGATCGCGCGCAAAGGAGCGTCAGCAGTTTATGAGTAAGTTTTATGTAGTATCAACCGACATCCTTCCGGATGTTCTGGAGAAAGTGATCGAAGCCCGGACCTTGCTGCAGTCGGGGAAAGTCCGACGTATCAGCGAAGCCGTAAAACAAGTGGGGATCTCACGCGGCACTTACTATAAATACAAGGATGCAGTGTTTACGTTTGATGATTCCCAAACGCGTAAGGCCGTCATCACAATGGTCATCAGCAGCGCGAGCGGTTCGCTTTCACAGGTGATGAATCTGGTGGCTGATGAAAACGCAAACGTGCTCGCGATCAATCAGACCATTCCGATCAACGGCATTCATACATTGTCTTTGACGTTGGATATCACGGAATTGAACGGCAGCATCGAATCGTTGATCGGCAAGATGGACGAGCTGGATATTGTCGATAAGATCGATTTGGTGGCGGTCGAATAATGAAAAAACTGATCTCGTTTTTGTTCGGATGGAGCATCATCCTCGTGATATTGATCGGCAGTATCCGATTTTGGGCGCTCCGTCCGTCTTTTTATGAAACCTTGTATAAACAAAATCATCTGGCTGAACAGCTTGATGTATCCGAACAGGATCTGAACCGCTGTATCGAAGTGCTGCTTGCGTATCTGGAAGATGAGCGGCAGGACATTCACTGTACGATCACTAAAGATGGTCGATCTCAGGAAGCTTTTGATAAACGGGAACGTCTGCATATGGTCGATGTGAAAAATCTGTATCAGAATGTATTGAAACTGGGGAATGGCTGTCTTGTCTTTGCGCTGTGCGCATTTTTGTATTTGCGTAAAGATCATTGGCGCGAATGGCTGTCAAGAGGGATCCTGCAGGCAGGACTGTGCTTTGTGACGATCATGGCCTTTCTGGGAATTTGGATGGCGACCGATTTTAATGATTTCTGGGTGCATTTTCACTATGTCTTTTTTCCGCAGAACGACTATTGGATCCTGACGCCGGGAGTCGATTTCATGATCGACATGCTGCCGGAATTTGTCTTTAACGCTTTAGTTACACGTATTGTCATCACGGATCTGATCGTTTTTGCGGTCTTATTTGGTTATTGTATCTACTACCAGAGAAGAAAAGCACCAATTGCTTGGGAGGAAGAAAAATGAAACTGATCTTGGCTTCACAATCACCGCGGCGTAAAGAACTGCTGGAACAAGCAGGATTTACCTTTGAGGTCGTCCCGTCAAAAACCGAAGAAATTTTTGATGAGACATTGGATGTTGATGACGCACTGGCAAAAGTCGCCTGCCGCAAGGCACAAGATGTCTATGACCTGTATCCGGATTGCTGCGTTCTGGCAGCCGATACGATCGTCTGGTTCGAAGGACGCCGTCTGGGCAAGCCGAAAGACATCAAAGAAGCCAGGAAGGTGCTGCATGCCTTGAGTGATGAAAGCCATCTGGTCAAGACAGGCGTATGCATCATGGTCGGCGGAAAGCAGGAAAGTTTTACCGAAACGACCGAAGTTCACTTCCGTGAACTTTCTGACTTTGATATCGAAAATTATATTGCCCAAGGTACTTGTTTGGATAAAGCCGGTTCTTATGCCATTCAAGATACTGATTTTGCTGAGTGGGTCGATGGTTCTGTCACGAATGTGATCGGCCTGCCGATGGAGCGGATCATTCCAATATTAACTCCTTGCATGAAGTTATAAAGGGTGCTAGAATTAGAATACTTATAAAGGAGGATGTTATTGTGTCAGAAATTTTAAATAAGAAAGATTTAGCTGAAAAGCTCGCAGATGAAAGCGGCTGCTCGAAAAAAGACGCTACTCAGTATGTGCAGACGATCTTTGATACGATTGCAGGAACATTAAAAGACGGCGGCACCGTTGACGTATTTGGATTCGGTAAGTTCACCGTTACCGAGCGCAGTGCCCGCACCGGCATCAACCCGGCAACCAAAGAAAAAATTGAAATTCCGGCAACCAAAGCCGTAAAATTCAAAGCCAGCAAGGCTTTGAAAGATGCAGTAAAGTAAAAGAACTGCACACAACAGGTACATGATGTACCTGTTTTTTTTGTGTATTATATGAGATGAAGAAAGGGCTTTCTGTTATAATAAAAATTAACGGAGGTAAGTAGTATGTCATTACCGATTTATGTGATTGGACATAAAAATCCGGATACTGATTCGATCTGTTCCGCGCTGGCTTTGGCAGAGTTAAAACAGCGTCTGGGGGTCGATGCAGTAGCTGCCCGTCTGGGTCATGCCAATCCGGAAACCAAATTCATATTAAATAAATTAAATCTCGATCTGCCGTTTTATTTAACATCCGCAAAATGCACGCTGCAGGAAATCGATATCGACGAAGCCGTCACCATCCACGACGGTGAGACGATTCGTTCAGCCTGGGATCTGTGCATGGAAAAAAGTGTGAAGACCTTATATGTGATCGACGATGAAGATAAATACATCGGCATGGCCACGCTGGGGGATATTTCCAAAGTTCAGATGCAGGATCTAAACATCACCAAAGATCTTCTGAAGCAGACACCGTTGGAGAATCTGGCCAAGGTCGTCAAAGGCAAGATCCTTTATGAAGGCACCAACGAACGCAGCGGCTATGTCCGCATCAGCGACAAACGCCTGATGGAACGGGATCTGGAAGGCGCGATCATGGTCCTGAGCGATCATGAAGATGAAATGATCAAAAGTATGGGACGCGGCTGCGCTGTCATCGTGATCGCCGAAAATTATGTGCCGGCCGACTATATCATTGAAATGGCAAAATCCGAGGGCGTCACGCTCATCAACACACCATATAATACGATGAAGATCATCCAGATGATCTACCGGGCCATTCCGGTCCGTCTGATCATGACGCCGAAAGATAAATTGATCACATTCAATCAAACGGAATTTGTCGAAGACGTCGAGCGGGAAATGCTGAAGACAAGACACTCCAGTTATCCGGTCGTTTCCCAGGACAAGCTGGTCGGATCAGTGGCCCGCTATAATTTGCTGAAATCGGAAAAAAAGAAACTGATCCTGGTGGATCATAATGAACTGAAACAAAGCATTGATGATATTGAACAAGGAGAGATCGTGGAAATCGTCGATCATCACCGCATCGGTGATATCGAAACCGACCGCCCGATCGTATTCCGCAATATGACCGTGGGCAGCACGTGCACCATCGTAGAAATGATGTACCGGGAAGCCGGCATCCGCATGAGCGATACTGTCGCCCGTCTGGTCGCCTACGGCGTCATCAGCGATACGATGAATTTTCATTCGCCGACCTGCACCGATATTGACCGGAACCTGAAAAAACGTCTGGAAGAAGAATATGGTCTGGATACCCAGGCGATGGCCGATGATTTGTTCCAGAATACAGCGACGATCGAAGGCCGTGCGTTCAAAGATATTTTATACAACGATGTGAAAGAGTACGTACTGAGCGGTTATCGGATTTCCATCAGTCAGGTCTTCACGTATGATTTGAACGTGGTGGATACGATCCATGATGACTTCCTCAAATTCATGGAGGAAGAAGAAAAAAATAAGAACCATCGCAATGATCTGACGCTGATGGTTTTCACGAATGTAGAAGGAAAGGGAAGCCGGTTCTTATATGTTGGCAGTTTGTCAAAAATGCTGGCATCGTCGATCGATCAATTCGCCGACCGCGGTTTTGTTTCCCGTAAGAAACAAATCGTTCCAGGACTGGCACAGGCATTGGTATGAGCGTAAAAGAACGATTTTTGAATTACATCCGTTTTGATACCCAATCGGATGAAACGACCCACACTACACCAAGCACTGCCAAACAGAAAAAGCTTGGTGCCTATCTGGCCGATGAATGCCGTGCGATCGGCTGCGATGAAGTTGAAATGGATCCCTGCGGCATCGTCTATGCGAAGATCAACGGCGATGAAACAAAGCCGGCGATCGGCTTTCTGGCACATATGGATACCGCAACCGAAATCAGCGGAGCCGATGTTCAGCCGCAGATCATTGAACAATATGACGGCAGGATCATCCATCTGAACGAAACCGAAACGCTGCAGATCGAAGGTCACATCGGTGAGACCTTGATCACGACCGACGGAAATACCTTGTTAGGCGGCGATGACAAAGCCGGCATCGCTGTCATCATGGAAGCCGCATCCCGCCTGATCGACGAACAGTCCCCGCATGGTCCGATCTTCCTGGCCTTTACGGTCGATGAAGAAATCGGGGAGGGGACCGATCACTTTGATTTGAAGAAGTTCCCGACTGCCTATGCTTATACAGTGGACGGGGACCGCATCGATGCGGTCGAGTATGAGAATTTCAATGCCGCACAGGCTGTGATCACGATCAAAGGAAAAAGCATTCATCCAGGGGATGCCAAAGGCATCATGGTCAATGCCGGACTGCTCGCTGCAGAATTTACGGGCAAGCTGCCGGCGGATGAGACACCTGCGACGACCGAAGGATTTGAAGGTTTTTACCATCTGCTGAAAATCGAAGGAACGTGTGAACAAGCACAGTTGGTCTATATCATCCGTGATCACGATACAGAAAGATTTGATGAACGTAAAAAGACCATGACATCGATCGTGCAGCAGATGAATGAAAAATACGACGGCCGGCTGACCTTGGAGATGCATGATCAATACCACAATATGGTTCGTTTTATGAACGGCGATCTGACCAGTGTTGAAAGAGCGAAAAAGGCCATTCAGGCTGAAGGACTTCAGCCGGTCTCTCCGCCGGTACGCGGCGGCACCGACGGGGCGATGCTGACGGAAAAAGGCCTGATCTGTCCGAATTTAGGCACCGGCTCCTACAATCATCACGGCCGTTATGAATACGCCAGTGTCGATGAGATGGAAAAACTGGTCCGCATTGTCCTTAGAATCATGAAAGAAGTCTGAGCGGCTTCTTTTCTTTTTAGTGCAGATTTTGTAAAATATGGAGAGATGGGAGGTCATTATGGATTATTCGAAAGAGGCCTTACGCCTGCATAAAGAGTGGAACGGAAAATTGGAAACCGTCCCAAAAATGAAAATAGAAAATAAAGATGATTTATCGGTTGCATATACGCCGGGGGTCGCTGCCCCTTGTCTGGCAATTAAAAACGATCCGAAGATGAGTTATGTATATACCGGCCGGAAACACACCGTTGCCGTCGTGACTGACGGCTCGGCCATTTTAGGATTAGGCAATATCGGCCCGGAAGCCGGCATGCCGGTCATGGAGGGAAAATGCGTACTGTTTAAAGCCATGGCAGGATTGGACGCTGTACCGATCGCGCTGGCGACGCAGGATACCGATGAACTGGTCGATACGATTGCCCGCCTGGAGCCAAGCTTCGGCGGCATCAATCTGGAGGATATTGCGGCTCCGCGCTGTTTTGAAGTCGAGAAACGGCTGCAGGAACGGATGAATATCCCGGTCTTCCATGATGATCAGCACGGCACGGCCATTGTCGTGTGCAGTGCGCTGGTGAATGCACTGCGCGTCGTGCATAAAACCAATCCGACCATTGTGATCAACGGGGCCGGATCGGCCGGCTGCGCCATTGCAGATTTGATCCTGCGCATGGAACTAGGTCAAGTGATCCTGGTGGACCGTGCCGGTATTTTGACGCCGGATATGGATCTGACCAGCGGCCAGAGAAACTTGATCGACCGTCTGAATCCGGAGCATAAAACCGGTACATTGGCTGATGCGCTGAAAGGCGCCGATGTATTTGTCGGTGTCAGCGCCGGTCATATCGTATCCCAAGCAATGATCGCTTCGATGAATCAAGATGCGATCGTCTTCCCGATGGCCAATCCAGTACCGGAGATTGAGCCGGATGAAGCATCAGCGGCAGGTGCTCGGATCGTCGGTACCGGCCGCAGCGATCATGCCAACCAAATCAACAACTTACTGGCATTCCCGGGCATTTTCAAAGGCGCTTTGGAAGCAGAAGCTACCTGCATCAATTATGAAATGCAGATCGCTGCCGTTTATGCGATCGCTTCGATGGTGCCGGAAGATGAATTGAATGAAACAAATATCATTGTATCTGCACTGCAGCCGGGTGTTTCGGATGTAGTGGCGCAGGCGGTTGCCGACGCCGCACGTAAAACCGGTGTGATCCGGAAGTGGGAGTAACCATGCGGAAAGATATTGGACTGGTCGTGGAAGGCGGCGGCACCAAGGCAGCGTATTCTGCCGGTGTGCTGAAGTGTCTTTTGGAAGAAAAGATCTACCTGCCGTATGCGGTCGGGATCTCAGCCGGCTGTGAGATCCTTGTACCGTATGTTTCCCGTCAAATGCACCGGCTGGAACTGACCGGCATTCAGGCACCGTGTCAGAAAGGTGTCTTTGGCTTACGCCCGCTGCTGACGGAAGGCAGTTTATATGGACTGGAAGAGACGGAAAACTTTATTGAATCCAATGCCCCGCTGGATATGGATCGGTTTATGCGCAGTGAAACACAGATGGATTTCGGACTGTATGATTTAGCCGATCACCAGGTCCGCTATTATAATAAATCCTATTTGGATGAAGATCATACTTTGGTCAAAGCGAGCTGTGCGCTGCTGCTGCTGGCGCATCCATATGAGTTCCGCGGCCGCAAAGTCATGGATGCCGGATTGGTCGATATGATCAGCATCAATCAAAGCATCCGCCAGGGCAACCGCAAGCATATTGTCATCTCCACCAAAGAACTGGGCTATGTGCGCAAGCCGGCACCGGAATGGCAGCTGAAACTGGCAAAGAAAGTGTATAAAGATGACCGGATCGTCGAAGATTTCCGCAATCGACACATCCGCTACCAGGAACAGTGGGACAAAGTCAACGATTTAGAAGCAAAGGGCAATGCGATCGTGCTGCGCCCGCATAAAGACTTAGGCGTCACGCGTTATACGACCGATCCGAAAAAACTCGGACCATGGTTCCAGCTGGGATATGATGAGACGCATGAACGGATCCATGAAATCAAGAAATTCTGTGAGGTAGAATAATGTATCAATTAGAAAATGATGCGCTCAAATTAGAATGCATCGAGCGCGCCGGTCAGATGAGTCATTTGATCGACAAGAAAAACAATACCGAAATTTTATATCAAGGAGATCAAGGATGGTCTGGGCGCAATCCGACATTGTTCCCGCTGGTCGGCAATACCTACAGCGGCAGCTATGAAATCAACGGCCGGACGTATGCGATGAAAAATCATGGTCTGATCCGTTACCTGGATTTAAAAGGAAATCAAAGGGATGATGCGATCATTTTTACTTATGATGCCGATGAAACGACCAAAGCACAGTACCCGTTCGATTTTCATTATGAAATGAAATATACGCTGGACGGAAATGCGGTGCACATCGATTATATGATCAAGAACACCGGGGATGAAGTGATGCCGTTCAGCTTCGGTCTGCATCCGGCGTTCCGCGTTCCGCAGCGGGAAGGCGAAACATACGAAGAGTATACACTGCGGTTTGCGCAGGAAGAAAACTGTCGGCAGTGTATTTTCGGAAACGGCCCGAGCCATTGGGAAAATCGTACGTTCCATGAATGGAAAGTCGACCGCCAGGACATTTATCGATATGCGACGATTGTTTACGACAATCTGAAATCAAAATATGTGACCCTTTTCCATCAGGATGAGGCCCGCCTGCGTGTTCATTTTGACGGGTTCCGTTATCTGGCCTTATGGACGCATCCGACACCGTCCGATTTCTTATGTATTGAACCGTGGATGGGACATGCCGATTATGATGATGTCGATGTGGATTTCTATCATCGGGAAGGCACCCAACTGCTGGAACCGAACCAGTCGTGGTCCATTGGCTACGTGATAGAAATTTTATAAAAAAATAATCAGCGAAAATTTTTCGCTGATTTTTTTATCGTTGGATTGCTTCAATACCCAGCAGGGCTGCGCCGATCGCACCGCACGACTGTGCCTGACTGGAGATAAAGATCTTGGCTCCCAATTTTTCCTCCAGACAAGTGACCACACCTTTGTTTTGGGCGACGCCGCCGGTCATGATGTATTCCGGTTCACCTTTGACCCGCGTCACTAAGGTAGCAGTCTTGGAGGCAACGGCTTTATTCAGGCCATGGATGATATCCGGTGTTGCGACGTTCTCGGCAACCAGAGAGACGACTTCGCTTTCCGCAAAGACGGTGCACATACTAGAAATGGTAACATCTTTTTTCCATTCGAGTCCTAGTGCGCTCATCTCTTTCAAGGAAATTTCCAAAGCCCGCGCCTGCATGTCCAGGAAACGGCCGGTGCCCGCTGCACATTTATCGTTCATGACAAAGTTTTCAACGCGGCCATCTTCATCGATGCGGATGACCTTGGAATCCTGACCGCCGATATCGATCACGGTCTTGGCTTTGGGATCCAAATAATGTGCGCCTTTGGCATGGCAGGTGATTTCGGTGATCGACATCGTATTGGGGGCGATATTTTCGCGGCCGTATCCAGTCGTTACCACGAGATCGATATCATCGATCGTCTTATGTGCAGAATTCAGCGCCAGGTCCAATGCCTGACGGGCCGTGCGGGTCGCGCCGGCGCCGGTCGGAACGATCGTGCTGGCCAGAATGGCCTGTTTTTCATTCATGATGATGACATCTGTACTGGTCGAACCGCTGTCAATGCCGGCGACCAGGAAGTGATCGCGGTCGATATTGACATGCAGATCTTCCACATTGTTTGTAACTGTTTCCGCAAATGCATCCAAACGGGTCTTGATCTGGCCGCTGCTCTGCGGCGTGGTATCGGTTTCGATCTTCAATAATGGCATTTTCGTATCCTCTTTCATGTTCATGTATTCAAATCCGTAATAATCACAGAATTTAATCGTATGATAAATCGTGCCGATCGGCGGATGGAGCATGGTCCGATTGCGGACATTCCACATCCGCATGCATGCTTTCTGATGCAGCAGGATTTCTGCATAATCTTCAAAGAAATTATCGGCATCGGCGACTCGTTCCATGGCCCGGTTGCCGGTGCAGGTATCATCGACGATCGGGATGCCGGGGAAGGTTGCCTCGACCCGTTTCTTGAGCATGTGGCCGCCGTGTGCGCCGGTAAACCGAATGTACGGACCGGACGGTTCTTTCTGCGGCGGCTGAAAGGCTGCCAGCGCTTTGTCAAGATCAAAGGGGATGCCGCTGTATTCGCTGTAGGCTTCACAGAGGTTTTCCAGTTCTTTGGCAAAGAACTTTTCACCGCCGGTATGCGGCAACGGCAGAAAATAAAGGAAATCCAGCCAGCCGCTGTTTTTCAGCACATCATTGATGCGGCGCATGGAATCGCAGCAATCTGTGATGATCAGTTCTTTGATCTTTTTTTGATGGATCTCTTCGATGACCGCTTTGGCAAACCCGCATAAATTTTGGTGCGCACAGCTGTCGGCGCATTCAAAATTCGCCGGATTGGGATCCAGCCGTTCACATGTCTGCCCGAACCCAGCCATCATTTCGACCGGTGCATATTTACACGTATAATAAATCATGTCAGTCCCTTTCCAGCATTTCCAGGAATGCTTCGACCCGTGTCTGGGTCTGACCGTCGTTGCGGTTGCTTGGATCAACGCCGTCACCGTTTAAGATCAAGGTCGGATAACCGGCTTGTTCCAGCTGTTCCTTGATCAGCGAGCTGGCGCCGCAGGTTTCTTTGCAGCCCCAGTGGCAGAAACAAATGATGCCGTCGATATCGAGCGCATCGGCCGTTTTTCTGACGCCGTTGATGCGGTTGGTGACCGGTCCGTTGATGATGCCATAGACCAGACGGCGGGCCATGCTTTCAAACGGATGATCCGGATCCATGTCCACCAGTGAATCAAAGTTAATATCGCCGGCGATCAACTGGTATTTTTCCGATTCATTGAACAGTTCTTTGACACAGTTCTGACCAAATGGATTCGTATGCATCCATAATATACGCTTGCCCGGTCTTGCTTCCGCATGACGATAATCATGCAGAAGTTTTTCAGAATACCGCAGGGATTCTTTGGAACCCAGACCGCCGTGCAGTGCCAACGTTTCGTATAGTTCACATGTCAAAGTGGTCGGCAGGTAGTGGTCCTTTTTCAGCCGCAGTACTTCCTGCATATTTTCAATGGTGTGCTTAGAATTCAGAATAGCTTCATGGAATGCTTGTTCATCAAATTTGCGGCCGGTATGTTCTTCCAGCCACGGCACGAGCTTACGCAGCTGATCGGCAACATATTCCACCGCTGCCGGACTTTGCGTATATGGTACATCTACATAATACTGCGGGACGCCATATAAATTGGAAATAGCGCGGAAGCTCAGGTTGTTGGCATCGCAGGCCAAGGATGTATTGACGATGACTTTCGGTTTCGGCAGAATGCCCTGGACGGCTGCTCCCATCAGGATCTTATGATAGGAGCAGAACGTTTCGGCAATGCCGGCCCGTTCAGCAATTTCCACATACGCTTTTGTCGACCAGGCTCCGCCGATATAAGCGGCAAACTGCTCAGCACAAAGATCGTGCAGGCCGAACGCTTTATTGATTTCATTCGGCATGAACAAACTGGTCAGGGCAGACTGCTCTGGGTGATCGTACGCACGGATGATATGATCCATGCTGATGCGGCCGAGATACTGTCTTGATTTTGGCAGGTTCTTGTCCGGAAAGTATCGAAGTTTGAAGGCATACGCTTTATAGGCTTGAAGCAAGCGTTTCCGGGCGACATCGGGATCGTTATAGGTTTTGTCGTACATATAGTCGCTGACTGTTTTCTCTAAATTTGGCATAATATATAATTATCATATTTTTATTCATTTCAAAATAGACACATCGCATGATTTGTTCTGCAGGATTTATGATAGAATAAAAAGAGACACAGGAGGTAGCTTATGCCGAACGTGAAAATGATACGTATTGACAGTCGGCTCATTCACGGTCAGATCACGTCCCTTTGGATGCAGGCGCTGCAGGCAGATGCCTTGATCGTTGCCGATGATGAAGTCGCCAATGATGCTTTTCATCAAAGCTTGATGAACCTGGCTGCTCCGAAAGCGATCAAACCGGTTTATACCACGCTTCGTGATGCAGCCGGCGCCGTGGATCCGCAGAAGACGACGCTGATCCTCTGCAAGGATGCCCAGGACGCTTTGACATTGCTTCAAAATCATATCACCTGCGATGTCATGAATATCGGCAATATGCATATGCAGGCCGGAAAACGACAGGTGGCTGTCAGTGTAGCAGTTGACGATGCAGACCTGGAGGCCTTCCGTCAGATGAAAGAGATGGGCGCTCATCTGAAAGTGCAGCGCACGCCGATGAACGAAGAAGAAACCATCTCAGAATTAAAATGAGCAGATTGACCGTCTGCTCATTTTTTATAAATATGCTGCCGATGATAAGCCATGAACTGGCGGCGATGCGCCGTCATATAGCGCGCATCAATTGAATGCAGACAATAGCTTTCCCGGCGGCTGTCCGGTAATTGCGGACTGACCATTAATGTGCCGTCATCCTCAAAAGAGATATAACCTTGATCAAAAAGATAGTCATGATTGCGGCAGAGCAGCAGCCCATTTTCATGAGTGGCGGCTTCATAAATATGTGCGCAGTCACGGAACGGTTTGATATGACTGGCAATCAGGATCCGCGGCAGCGTGATGCCGCAGATCGGGCACGTTTTCGCAAACTCATGCATCTGCGTATCTTTATAAAAGACCTGCAGGTTTTTACTGAGATCGCGATTTTCCGGAATGCCGTGCTGGGGCAGCTGTTCAAGAATAAAATCTGCATGTTCAAAGGAAATCATTTTGCGGTTTTGGTTTTTATATTCGATTTGATCCGAAAAATCCATGATCCGTTTTGTATAAAGCACACAAAGCGTGTCGCTGATGATCGCATGCTTCGATTCTTCGTAGATCTGCTCCATTAATTTTTGCAGTTCCGGATCCTCGGTCAGCACTGTGTTATTAAGAAGACGCTGCCAGAAGACCGGCAGCCGTTCGATCTGTAAATGATGCGGGTGCAGAAAATTCTGAAAATGCAGCAGCAGGCTTTCATACAGTGCCAGGGCTTCCAGACGGCTTCCGTGTCCGCATTTGGCATAGATCAGGATAGCCGGCAGGATATTGGGCTGCCGGTGCGGCCAGCGCAGCAGACCAACTTTTTCCAGGTTGTTCATGGCATGTTCGATGATCGTCGGCTGAATGCCCGTTTCCAAATAAATCGTATGCACCAGCGGTTCTTTGTGAAAAACTTCCAGACTTTCTTCGTTGATCAGTTCGATGATCCGTTTAAAGGTATGGATATGCATAATTCTATTTTAATATAAACACACAGGCTTGCACAGACAGAAATTTTTTACTTGACTGGCAGACTATATGTTTTTATAGTAAAATGAAGTCATGAAAAAGTGGATAAAGAGAGTCATATTGATCGTGTGCATTTGTGTTTTTGGCTACAGTGCATACAATTTGTACACGATTTACAGCGATAAAAAAGAAATTGAACAAGAAACAGAAAAATACAAAAAAAGTGCTTTAACGAGTAAAAATAAGAAGAGCTATCTGGACCCTGATTGGGAGAAGCTCCAAGAGGAAAATCAGAATATTATTGCCTGGATCTATGTTCCGGACTGCGGCATTTCTTTTCCGGTCGTGCAGGGCAGCGACAATTCGTATTACTTGACGCATTCTGCCGATGGATCAGAGAATCCGCGCGGTGCGATCTTCCTGGATGCTGGTGCCGATGCACAGTTCGGCAACGACAACTCATTGATTTACGGCCACTCGGTCGACGGCGGCGGCATGTTTACGGATCTGAAGAATTTCGCGGATGAATCATTCTTCAAGAAACATCCGTATTTTTATCTGTCAACGCCGCAGGGCAATTACCGTGTCAATATCATGGTCTTTGCGAAAACGACGGACGGTTCCGTATACTACACGACACAGTTCGGGACAGAACAGGACTCTGTCCTGCAGACCATGCAGGATCAGGCTACGTTCTATCGTGAAGTAGATACGACGACAGGTCATTTCGTGACGC
Source organism: Catenisphaera adipataccumulans (assembly GCF_014202755.1). Lineage (GTDB taxonomy): Bacteria > Bacillota_I > Bacilli_A > Erysipelotrichales > Erysipelotrichaceae > Catenisphaera > Catenisphaera adipataccumulans. Next base: position 136,815 of record NZ_JACHHK010000003.1, on the reverse strand, counting down.
TTTCGACATGCAACCTGGATTATGGATTCAACAGCAATCAGCGTTATATCCTGACGGGTGTGCTGGAACCGGTCAATGAAATTGAAATTACAGATTAGAGGAATAAAAATGGATAAAGTTTGTATAGTAACAGGCGGAACCGGCGGACATATTTATCCGGCCTTGGCTTTGGCGGATAAGATCCGTGCGCTTTTTCCGAGTGTAGATATTTTATTCATCGGCAACGATGACCGCATGGAATCGGACGTGGTGCCCAAGGCCGGTTATGCCTTCAAAGCACTGCATACATCCGGCCTGGTCGGTAATGTCTTTGATAAAGCAAAGGCGGTCGGGCAGATGGTCCGCGCCCGTCGGCAGGCAAAGGATTACTTGAAAGCATTCAAGCCGGATATCGTGATCGGTTTCGGCGGGTACGTCAGTGCGCCGGTGATCTTAGCCGCGCATTCGCTGCATGTTCCGACGATGATCCATGAGCAGAATTCGATTGTCGGCAAAGCCAATCAGCTGGTCATGAATCAGGTAGACGCGATCGTCACTTGTTACGAGAAATGCTCCGAAGTATTTCCGCAGGATAAGATCCATCTGCTGGGCAATCCGCGGGCGACGGTTGCACAGGAATCGAAATTTGATCCGGATTATTTCCGCTCGCTCGGACTGGATCCGGATAAGAAGACGATCTTAGTGATGATGGGCAGTCTGGGTTCAAGCAGTGTCAATGAACTGATGAAAGAAGCGCTGCCGGACGCCGACCGATCGCTGCAGTTTTTGTATGCATGCGGTAAAGATAATGACCAGGATCTGCATTTGTTTGACGGATCCGGCAACATCTTTGTGACACCGTATGTGGATACGCTGAAGATCTATAAGAAGATCAGCGGCATCATCTGCCGTGCGGGCGCAACAACGATCGCCGAAGTAACAGCACTTGGTATTCCGGCCATCTTGATCCCAAGCCCGTATGTCGCCAACAATCATCAGTTTTACAACGCCAGTGTCCTGGTGCAGGCACATGCGGCCCGGATGATCGAAGAGAAAGATCTGAACGCAAAGACGCTGCGTGAACAGATCGATGCTTTGTTTCTGGATGAAACAGAGCGTCAGCTGACGATGAAAAATGCGAAGCGGCTGGGCAAGCCGCATGCGGCGTATGATATGATCGATTTATGTAATCAATTGGTAAATGCATCGAAATAAAAACAGGTAGGGGAGATTTATGTCGGTTTTAGAACGTTTAGAGACGTATGCACGTGTCAAAGAACATGAATCCATGAAAAAACATACCACGTTCCATATCGGCGGAACGGTGGATTATTTTATATATCCGAAAAACTGCACATCTTTGTTATGTGTTGTCAATATATTAAATGAAAATCACATTCCATATTTTGTGATGGGACGTGGTTCCAATGTGCTGTGCGACGATGAAGACTTTCATGGTGCGATCATCAATTTGGATCGAACTTTAAACGAAGCTTACATCGAACCCAGCGGTATCCTGGTCGCTCAGGCTGGATGTTCGGTCGTCAATCTCGCTGCTGAAGCGATGAAACATTCGTTGTCCGGGCTGGAATTTGCCAGCGGGATCCCCGGCTCGATCGGCGGGGCGGTTTATATGAACGCCGGCGCTTATAAGTCAAACATGGCGGAGATCATCAAAGATGTTTTCGTGATGCGGGACAATCAAATTGTCTGGATGGATAAATCAGAATTGGAACTGGCTTACCGTCATTCGATTTTTCAAAAGCACAAAGACTGGACGATCCTCGCTGCCCGGCTGCAGCTGCAGCCGGCTGACCGTGATGAGATCCGGGATCTGATGGACTCACGACGGCAGCGCCGTATGGCAGCGCAGCCGCTGGATAAACCTTGCGCAGGCAGTGTGTTCCGCAACCCGGAACAAATACCGGCGTGGAAATTGGTCGAGAATTTGGGTCTGCGCGGTTTCCGCATCGGCGGCGCACAGGTTTCTGAGAAACATTGTAATTTTATCGTCAACGAGAATAACGAAGCAACGGCAGCAGATGTCCGGAATTTGATCGCATTGATCAAGGAAAAAGCCAAAAACACATATGACATTGATTTGATCACGGAAGTGGAGCAGCTGCATTGGTAAGAAAAAGAAAAAAACGCAGTATGGCTTCCGTACGCCGTTTAAGTGTTTTGGTCATGGTCCTGGTTACGTTGTTCGTCTATTATTTCTCGTTCGATTCTCAAGTACATGTGCTTTCCTGTGAAGGAAATTATTATCTGACCGATGCCCAGGTGTATGATCTTGCCGGTGTCAGTACCAAGACGCGGCTTTATTTAACGCCGACACATTTGTTGGAGAACCGCATCTATGATATGCCGCTGGTAAAATCAGTTGACATTGAACGAAGCGGACAGAAGCTGACGATCCATATCAAAGAAAAAACGGTGGTTGGTTACTATATCCGCAAAGGAAAAAAATATATGCTGACGACAGATAACGAATCCATCGAAGTGCCTGCGGAATATGAGAAGACGATCATCCATTTTCCGCTGCTGAGCGGACTGAGTGCCTCGCAACGTTCGGAAATCTGCAAGGTGTTTAAAAAGAATAAAGATCTGAATCGCAAGGTGATCGAAAAGATCGCGGAGATCCAGCCCTATAAAACATCCTTTGACTCAAATATGGTCAAGATGACCATGGTCGATGGGAATGTGGTTTATTCCAGTATCTCTGGATTGGCGATGATGGCCAACTATCAAGCAATGCTGACAAAACTGCAGGGCGAGTCGGTCTGCCTGCTGCTGGATGAAGAAAACTCAGCAATTGATAAGGTCGACTGCAGCGAGCTATCAAGCAAGAAAAAGAGCAGCAGCAGTTCCAAGAAAAGCAGTTCGGATGATTCGTCCAGCGATGATTCGTCAAGCGACAGCAGCACGGAATCAACGGATACAACATCAACGGATGAGACCCAGACAACCGATTCGGCCGTCACAGACGAAACACAGACGACGGATACGACTTCGGATTGGACCTATGATGAATCAACCGGTCTGCAGTATAGTGAGTCGACGGGTTTGTATATGGATTCGGACGGTACGCAGTATTACTGGAATGAGGAAACCCAGCAGCTGGAGCCGGTGACTGAATAGTTTGTTTTAGCGTTATTGATGCGGTATAATATAAAAAATGTTGTCAGGAGGTTCGGAGTATGCCTATTAATAAATCGACAGAATATGGCACGATTTCCATTTCATTGGATGCCATTGCCAGTTTAGCCGGCGGAACGATCACCGAATGTTACGGTGTGATCGGTATGGCCAGTCAGAAAATGGTTCGTGACGGCTGGGCTGAATTGCTGAAGAGAGAAAACTATTCCAAAGGCGTAGTCGTACGTCAGCAGGATGATGGAATTATTTTAGATTTGTACATTATCGCCATGCAGGGCATTCGTCTGCAGGAAGTGGTTCAGGAAGCGCAGAAGCGCGTGAAGTATGTGATCGAAAAAACATTGGAGATCCATTGCCTGAACGTCAACATCACTGTGCAGGGTGTACGTTTATCGAAATAGGGGGCTTTTGAAGTATGAAGAAGATCGATGCAAAGATGTTTAAAGAGATGCTGGCCTCCGGAATGAACAATTTGGGGAACCACTCCAGTGAGATCGACTCACTGAATGTGTTTCCGGTGCCGGACGGTGATACGGGAACGAATATGTATCTGACCGTATCCAACGGTGTCAATGCTGCATTGGAAGAAGATGCAGACGAAATTGGGAAAATTTGCAAAACTTTGTCCAGAGGATTGCTGATGGGCGCCCGCGGAAATTCAGGTGTGATCACTTCACAGATCTTCCGCGGATTTTATCAGTCATTGAAAGAGGTCAAAGAAATGGATGCCATGCAGCTGGCCTATGCATTTGTCAATGGATCCCGTGTGGCATATAAAGCTGTTATGCGGCCGGTGGAAGGAACGATCCTGACCGTCGTCCGGGAAGCGGCTGATTATACTTATGCGTATACAGTGACTGAGGAAGTGACCGACTGCACGGCAGTGATGCAGAAAATGGTGACCGAAGCCAACGAATCGTTGGAACGAACACCAGAATTATTGCCGGTTTTAGCTGAGGTCGGCGTGGTCGACAGCGGCGGAAAAGGTTTATGCACAATTTTGGAAGGTTTCCTTGCAGCTATGCAGGGCAAAGCCATTGTTAAAGAAGAAACCGAAAAAGCTTCGGAAGCAGCGCAGACAAAAGTCGAATCTCAGGAAGAAGAGTATGGTTTCTGTACCGAATTCATCCTGCAGCTAAGCGAAACCGGCCGCAAGAATTTCTCCGAAAGCGATTTCCGGGACGAACTGGCATCGATCGGTAATTCACTGGTCTGCGTTCAGGATGAAGATCTGGTCAAAGTGCATGTCCATACGTTAGAGCCGTATACGGCTTTGAAGATGGGACGCCGCCGCGGCCGTTTTATGAAGATCAAGGTCGAAAATATGCAGCAGCAGCACGACAACATCCTGGAAAAAGAACAGGAAGAAAAAGCCGAAGTACCGGCAGAACATAAAAAATACGGCATCATTACCGTAGCACCAGGCCCAGGTATTGAAAAGATGTTCAAGGACCTGCGCGCAGATATTGTGATCAGCGGCGGTCAGACCATGAATCCGAGCACGGAGGATTTCGTTTCCGCGATCAACGATCTGCCGGCCGATCATATCTTTATTTTGCCGAACAATTCAAATATCATCTTAGCGGCATCACAGGCAGCGCAGGTCTGCGAAGATAAGGATGTGCAGGTCTTGCCGTCCAAGACCATTCCGCAGGGCCTGACGGCTTGTGTGATGTTCAACCCGGATGTAGAACCGGAAGACAATCTGACGGAAATGAACAATGGATTGGAGTCGGTAAAATCCGGTGAAGTTACCTATGCGATCAAAGATACAACGTATGAAGGAATGGAAATTAAAAAAGGCGAATATATGGGAATTTTCGGCAAAGCCATCGAGGTCGCAGAGCCGGATATGATGTCTGCCACCAAACATTTGGCTGATAAAATGCTTGATGAGGACAGTGAGCTGGTCACGTTGATTTATGGAACCGATGCGACAAAGGAACAGGCAGAGGAAATTTCGGATTATATTGAAGAAAACAGTGATGCGGAAGTCAATGTCGTTTCAGGCCAGCAGCCAGTTTATTCATTCATTATCGGTGTAGAATAATACGGACTTGGCAGATTCGTCTGCCAAGTTTTTTTATCAGAGGTGTTTTATGATTTACATTACAGGAGATACACATCGGGAAATTGATATTGCGAAAATCAATCCGGATGACCGCTTTGCGGCCGGGAAAACGATGACCGATCAGGATTATCTGATCATATGCGGGGATTTCGGCTGTATCTGGGACGGCGGCTCCGGTGACTCGTTTTGGCTGGACTGGCTCGAGTCGCTGCCGTGGACCACGTGTTTTGTGGACGGCAATCATGAGAATTTTGAGCTGCTCGAGCAGTTTCCGACCGCGGACTGGCACGGCGGCCGTGTGCATCGCATTCGATCGAATATCGTGCATTTACAGCGCGGCGAAGTCTTTGATATTGACGGCAGACGCTTTTTCACGTTCGGCGGAGCGTTTTCGCATGATCTGATGTTTCGTATCGAGCATATCAGCTGGTGGCGCGGCGAGATGGCTACGAAAGCGGATGTCGAAAATGCATTCGCAAATCTGGATCGGGTCGGATGGAAGGTCGACGGTGTGATCACTCATGATGTTTATCTGCGCGATCCGATGTCACGGAGCCATTCGGTTTCCATGGCACCTTACGGCGCCGGTTACTGCGATATCCGTCAGGTGCTGGACTGCATCGAAAAGCGCCTCGATTACAAATATTGGTTCCATGGGCATTATCATAGAGATTGTGTCTATTTAAAAGGGAAGCGCCCAAGCATCTGTTTATATGATCAAGTGATCAGATATGATGATGTCGATCGTTGGATCGAGCGTCTGCCGGAGGAGGAATGATGGAAAAACGAATAGCAGTAATGGGGATCATCGTGGAGAACACGGAATCGGTGGATCAGCTGAATAACCTGCTTCATGAATACGGTCCGTATATTATCGGCCGAATGGGAATTCCGTACCGGGAACAAAATATTCATATTATTTCTATTGCGATGGATGCACCGCAGGATGAAATCTCTGCTTTATCCGGCAAGATCGGCCGGCTGGCCGGGATCAGCGTCAAGACGGCTTATTCCAAAGTGGTACATTAAAGGCGGATCAGTTACGATCCGCCATTTTTATAAACTGTTCATAAATGCGAAGATCATCATTGAGTTCGGGATGAAACGACAATGCTATTTGATTTCGGTAGGTCACACCGACGATATGATCGTCGACCGTTGCCCGCACGATGGTTGGATCGGCTGCGGTGATGAACGGCGCACGGATAAATGTCATGGGAATCTTGCCGATTCCCTGCCATTGGGATTCCGTATAAAAACTGCCCAGTTGTCTGCCATAGGCATTGCGGCGTACGGTGACCGGCAGCGTTCCCAAATAGGACCCATCGTTTTCAATGTGCTCAGCCAGAAGAATTAATCCTGCGCACGTTGCCAACGTCGGCAGACCGGCTGCGATCTTATCGTGCAGCGGCTTCATCAGATCCAGCTCGTTGAGCAGCTTACCTTGCACCGTACTTTCGCCGCCCGGCAGGACCAAAGCATCAAATGGTTCAGAAAGATCGGCCGACTGTCGGATCTCCATGGTTTCAACGCCAAGGCGTCGGAGCATGTTTTCGTGTTCAATAAAATCGCCTTGGACCGCTAAGACAGCAGCCTTCATTACTGGCCTCTTTCAGCCATCAAGATCTTGATCTCTTCTTCGTTGATGCCGACCATAGCTTCACCCAGATCTTCTGACAAAGCTGCGATCTTGGCCGCATCCGTATAATTGGTCACGGCTTGTACGATCGCTTCAGCCCGTTTGGCCGGATTGCCGGATTTAAAGATCCCGGAACCGACGAAGACGCCTTCCGCGCCCAGCTGCATCATCAATGCGGCATCTGCCGGTGTAGCGATGCCGCCGGCCGCAAAATTGACCACCGGCAGCTTGCCATGCTCATGAACATAGAGCGCCAAGTCATAAGGAACTTGCAGCTGTTTGGCTGCTTCAAAGACTTCGTCTTCCCGCAGACTGACCAGCTGGGAAATTTCTTTATTCATCTGACGCATATGATGCACGGCTTGAATGACATCACCGGTACCTGGTTCGCCTTTGGTCCGGATCATGGCGGCTCCTTCGGCGATCCGGCGCAGGGCTTCGCCTAAATTGCGCGCTCCACAAACAAAAGGAACTTTAAATTTTGTTTTATCAATATGATAGATATCATCTGCCGGAGAGAGTACTTCACTTTCATCGATGTAGTCGATATCGATGGCTTCCAGGACTTGTGCTTCGACAAAATGGCCGATCCGGCATTTGGCCATGACCGGAATGGAAACCGCATTCTGGATGCCTTTGATCATCTTTGGATCGCTCATTCGGGAGACGCCTCCGGCTGCCCGGATATCGGCAGGGATGCGTTCGAGTGCCATCACGGCGCAGGCACCGGCAGTTTCGGCAATTTTTGCCTGCTCCGGCGTGGTGACATCCATGATCACGCCGCCTTTTAACATCTGTGCCAGGTTCTTGTTTAATTCATATCGATTTTCTTCCATTTCTAAAACCTCCGTTTACTTTTTATACAGGTTTTATTATAATTGAATCTGAACATATGAAAATATTCATTTTGAAACAATTTTATATGGTCAGATGGAAGAGGTGAAGAAAACATGCTGACATATTCATTTGTTGAAAAAGGGTCAGATCCGCTGTATGACTACTTATATAAATGTATTCGAAACGATATTCTCCAAGGCAAACTAAAAGCCGGAGAGAAACTGCCGTCAAAACGAGGATTTGCGAAAAATCTAGGTGTCAGCACCATCACGATCGAAAATGCATACAACCAGCTGCAGACCGAAGGGTATATTTTTTCAAAGCCGAAGAAAGGATACTTTGTCTGCGATGTCAGCCGGCAGGTTCCTGAACCAATAAAGCCATCGAAGACTTATGAAGTTTCCGTGCCGGCAGAATACAGCGTTGATTTCGTGACGAGCCGGACACGGTCCGAAAATTTTCCGTTTTCTATCTGGTCTCATTTCATGCGGCAGCAGTTATCCGAGCACCAAAGTGAACTGATGTCCAATTCACCGGCCGGCGGCAGTTTGATCCTGCGGCAGGCGATCGCAGATCATTTATGGCAGTTTCATGGCCTTAAGGCCGAACCAGAGCAGATCATCATCGGTGCCGGAACAGAATATCTATACGGTCTGCTGGTTCAGCTGCTGGGACTGGATCGAAGTTATGCGATCGAGGATCCTGGCTATCGAAAGATCGAACAAGTTTATCAAGCTTATCATGTGACTTGCCGTCATATTCCCATGGATGAATCAGGGATCCGGGTCGATCAGTTGGAAAAAACTGATGCGCAAGTCGTCCACATTTCACCTTCTCATCATTTTCCGACCGGGATCGTCATGCCGGTTGCCCGTCGGTATGAATTGTTAGGATGGGCAGCCAAAAGCGATTCCCGCTACATTATTGAAGATGACTATGACAGTGAGTTCCGAATGAAAGGCCGGCCGATCCCGACCTTGCAGAGCATGGACGTCCAGGAAAAAGTCATTTATATGAATACATTTACAAAGACGCTTTCATCCACGATCCGCATCAGCTACATGGTCCTGCCGCGCCCATTGGTCAGACAGTTTTATGATACGTTAGATTTTTATACTTGCACGGTTTCTAATTTTGAACAATATACTTTAGCCGCTTTTATCAATAAAGGATATTTTGAGCGGCATATCACGCGGATGCGCAACGATTACCGCCGTCAGCGCGATGCGATCATCCATGCCATTGCGGCGGGGCCGTTTGCGAAAAATGTGACAATTTTACGGCAGGAAGCCGGCCTGCATTTTTTAATAAAAGTGAAAACCAATCGAGATGATCGGATAATTTGTGAACAGGCGGCAAAACAGGGCATTCGTATTTCTGCTTTAGCGGATTACTATACAGGCCCGGTTCCGCCGGAAGCTGTCCATACGTTCGTGCTTAACTATGCTTCGGTGGATGCCGAAAAAGCGAGTGCAGCTTTATTGGTTTTATGGCAGATCATGGCATGAAAAAAGGACGGCATTGCCGTCCTTTCAATGATTATTCGTATTGTTTCAGCATATCATCCAAATTCTGATGGATGGTTTCTGCTAAGGTATCGAATGATTTATCGAAGCGTGCCTGATCGTTCAAATTCAGGTTCAGTTTGATGATCTTTTCAACACCGTTGGATCCGACAACAGCCGGGGTGCCGATGAAGTATCCGGTCTTGCCGTATTCACCGTTCTGGTAGGAAGAAACGGTCAGGATGCAGCGCTCGTTGTTGACGATGGCAGTAACGATTCGCTTCAACGCCAAACCGATACCATAGTAGGTCGCACGTTTCTTTTCGATGATCTTATAGGCTTTGTCACGTACTTCGATGTAGATGTTCTGCAGTTCGGACAGATCCATATCTTCTTCATCCAGATATTCCAGGATATTCTTGACACCGATGTAGGAATGGATCCAAGGAACGAAGCTGGAATCACCATGCTCACCCATGATATAAGCGTGGATATTGCTGTCGGCAAAACCAAGTTTTTCGCTCAATGCGTGACGCAGGCGGGCCGTATCCAGTACGGTACCGGAACCAAAGACATGATTCTTCGGCAGGCCGCTGACTTTCCAAGCCACGTAAGCCATGATATCAACTGGGTTGTTTGCGACAAGCAGGATACCGTCGAAGTGGTTGGCTTTCAATGATTCGCAGACATTCTGGGTGATGCCGGCATTGATCTTTACCAGTTCCAGACGGGACTGTCCCGGGTTCTGCGGTGCGCCGGCCGTCAGGACAACAACGTTTGTATCCGCTGCATCACTGTAGTCACCGGCTCTGATCTTCATTTTCGTATCGGCATACAGCAGGCCGCCGCTCATATCGAGCTCTTCACCTTTTGCTTTATCTGCATTGACATCGACCAATACCAGTTCATCAATACCTTTTTCTGATAATAATGAATAAGCAAAACTCATACCGACCATTCCGGTACCGACCAGCATGATCTTTCTTTTAGAAATTTTTTCAGTTGCCATGATTCTCTTTCTCCTCCTACTGAATTGTATAACTATCATTAATATTATAGACAATTTTATCAGTATTCACAATCAGAAAATCAAACCGCTTCCAAATTCACAAAAAAAGACTATGTGCATTTTCTGCACATAGTCCTGACATTATTCTGTAGACTGCTGCAACGTGACGGTTTTCGTGATTTTCTCGCCGTCCCGCTCGACGACGATCTTCACTTTATCACCGATCTCATGCTTTTGAATGATTGATTTGACTTCGGATGCGCTGGAGACTTTTTCACCGTCCACCGAAACGATCCGGTCATTTTCCTGCAGACCAGCCTCGGCCGCCGCACCGCCTTTTGTTAACTGAACGATGTAAACACCGCTTTCCGTACTGTCGCTGTAGTAATAGTTAGAGTCCTGACTGTAGTCATATAATGTCGCGCCTAACGACGGCCGGCTGGTCACTTTGCCGTTGGCGATCAATTCATTCACAACGGCGATCGCATCATTGATCGGGATCGCAAAACCTAAACCTTCGATACCGGAAGACGACGCTTTTGCGTTGACGATACCAATCAAATTGCCGTCCGCATCAAACAGGCCGCCGCCTGAGTTGCCCGGGTTGATGGCTGCATCTGTCTGAAGCAAGGTCATGGTCGTATCATCAATGGTGATCTCACGATTCAGGGCTGAAATGATGCCTGTCGTTACGGTGCCGCCTAACATCCCCAGCGGATTGCCGATCGCGATCGCATCGTCGCCGACCTCAAGACTGTCGGAATCACCTAAGGTTGCTGCTGTCAAATTGTCTGCATCGATCTTCAGTACGGCGAGATCTGTATCTGAATCCGTTCCTACAATGGTGGCATCATAGCTGTTTCCGTCCGTTGTTTTAACTGTGATGTTCGAAGCATTCTCGATGACGTGATAATTGGTCACGATATAGCCATCGCTGCTGATGATGACCCCTGAACCAGCACCTTCTTCGACATATTGCTGGAGGTTGCTTCCGTAGGAGACACCTTCGGTAGAAATCTCAACAACGCTTGGACCGCATTTGCTGGCAACATCCGAATAGTCTGAACTCGATTTGATACTGTTGCTGGCCTTGCCCGTCACTTGGTTGATGGTCACAGAATTTCCGCCGCCCAGTTTTGCACCCGCAAATCCGGAAATGCCGCAGGCAGCTACTAATGCAATGACGGCGATGATCCGTTTTATCCTTTTCTTTTTATCCATATCTTGTTCCATAAATATCCCTCCGAATATATAAACTATACGATTAAATATTTAAAAACAACTGAAAAAATTATTTTTTATGCCTTTCTTTTCATCGTTTTAGAAACGAATAGAAAACTATGGTATAATGTTTACGGTTGATTAGGAGGATGAATTCTATGCCTGCAAAGAAACAAACAAAACAAGTGAAAAAAACCACAGTGAAGAAAACGGAGGCTCCTGTTGAAAAGAAAGAAGTTAAGCAAACAGCAAAGAGCGGAACGAAAAAAGTACAAAAAGCAGATTCTAAAACAACAGCGAAGAAAACAGAGGTTAAAAAGACTGCTGAAAAAAGCGCTGAAAGCAAAACTGAATCTGCGGTAAAGACCGCTCCGGCAAAGGCAGCAGCCAAGAAACCGGCCGCAAAGAAAACGACGGCTAAAACAACAAAGTCAACGGCTAAAAAGACAACCGCTGCCAAAGCGGAAACAAAAACGGCCGCAAAGACCACGGCTGCCAAAAAGCCAGCAGCGAAAAAGCCGGCTGCAAAGAAGACTGCAGCAAAACCAGCAGCTAAGAAAACGGCTGCAGAAACTGCACCGAAAAAAGATGCTGCTCGTGAAGAAAAACTGGCTCAGTACAACAGCTTCACTTTAGAAACTTGTATCGATATGGCAAAAGCCATGGGCGTGGATATGGAATATGACCAATATGTCAACGAACTGATGGACAATGCCGATCTGAGTGCGTTGGCAAAAGACATCGTCGCAAAATATGGACTGGATAAAAAGAACTTCACATTTGAAGATGATGGCTATGATGCGGAATTGATCGAAGTACTGCTGAACCGGATCGCCGGCACGATGGATATCAAAGCCAGTGATTTCGTGAAGATCGCAGATGAAGTCAAGGAACACGTCAACTACGAGATCAAAGATGACAGTACCGCGAACAATGATGAATACAATGCACAGTTTGATTTGGTCAAACGGATCCTGATGATCGCGCAGCGCAAAAATATCAGCAGCAGCGAAGATATGGTCGCAGTGATCAAGGTCGATCCGGCAGACATGATCGAAAAATTTATGGATCTGGCCTACAACGTATTGAAATTATGGAAGTACGATGATGTGAAGTATTATGAAAACTTCATTTACGCAGTCTTGTCGCAGTTCGAAAACCTGCATAAGAAATTAGGCAACAAGGCGATGATGGATGTCGCTGATTTGTATATCCAGCACGGAGACTACGGCCTGGGCGATGCCAACTACAACTACATTCTGCGTGAGAACCAGATCAAAGATTATATCTACTTCCGTTACGCAAATGTTTATTTCAATGATATCGACCGTGATAAAGCGAAATCCATTGCCAACAGCGCATTGGAGTATGTCGATGACCGTTATAAATACTATCCGGATATCAAGAACATTCTGGAAAGCTAGATGATGAGGTGAGCGCATGCGTTCACCTTTTCTTTTCCAAAATTTCATTGTATAATGCAAATTGCTTACAGGAGGTACTATGGCCACACAAACAAAAATACCAGATTGGATCTTTCAATGCCTGGATCAGTACGGCAACTGCGCATGCGGACGTGCGATCACAAAAAAATTAGGCAAAGACAATTTGTTGGAAATACTGGAAGAGAAAGGATATCCGTGTGAACTGGAGATCCTCTCGGATGATAAAGAAGCAAATCCGTATCCGAAAGACGGCACGTATATTCTGACATTAAAAAATCGTGAGATCCTGATCGGCAGCGAACAAGATCCCGACGATGAAGAAGATTATGAATAAAAACGATGGGTTTTGCCCATCGTTTTTTTTATACCATCTGCGCACCGAAATAAGCGATGAAGCTCATAATAATAAGGAATACGATGCCATATGGCATGATCATGGAAAGCAGTTTGGAATCCTGTCCTTTCGCATCGACACTGCTCAACGCGATCGCAATACTTTGCGGAGAGAGCATCTTGCCGGCTGCCACGCCCAGTGAATTTAGTGCGACGACCCAATATGGATCCAGCTTCAAGGTATCTGCAGCGTGCTTCTGCACGGCTCCGAACAGTACCCCGGAGTTAGTGCCCGAACCGGTGACAAACGTACCAAGGGCTCCGATCCAAGGCGCGAAGAACGGATAGAAACTGCCGGTGACCGCAATTGCGAACGCTGCAATATCTGCGATCATTCCGGAATATCCCATGATCTTTGCGCACCCCAATACACATAACATGGTGATCATGGTCTCGCTCATCTGCTTGATCGTGGCGCCAAGCGTTTCCGTGAAGTCATGCAGGCTGGCTTTTTGGATGCATCCGCCGATGATCGCAGATAAGAAGATCCAGACTCCCGGTGTGTTGATCCAGCTGAATGTCAGCGTGTTTGGATCCTTGCCGGAATAAACCGTGACCGTCGATGAGAACTGTGCCAGATAGGTATTGATCGGTGCAACCAATTTTGATGTCAGCAGCAGGAAGATAAATATAAATAAGAACGGCGACCAAGCTTTTAAAGCACGGCTGGCCGTTATTTTTTCTTCAGCCGGTACGACGATCGCATAATTTGGATCGGTTTCTTTTTTCGATGCCAATAATACGGTAACCAACAGCGAGCAGACGCTGCCGACCACAACGGCCAGTTCCGCGCCGACAAAATTGGCAACGATCAGCTGCGGGATCGCAAAACTGATGCCGGAAGCCAGTGTCACGCCCCAGACGCCTTTCATGGCTTTGAAGCCGCCGCCGGTGACCATCACGATCAAGATCGGGCATAGGATAATGAATGGAAACAGCTGGATCGTCTGCATCGCAGCCAAGCCGGTATTTTCCAGACCGACCAGATTGGCCAACGTAACGGTCGGAATACCGATCGATCCATACGGCGTCGGCACGCCGTTGGCGATCAGGCAGACCAGACAGGAAAACAGCGGATCAAAGCCCAATCCCACCAGCATGCTTGCGGGAATGGCGATGGCGGTACCGAATCCGGCCATGCCTTCCATAAAGCCGCCGAAGCACCATGCCACCAGCAGGACGAGGATGCGCTTGTCGTTGGATACGGAAGCGATCATTTGTTTGATGATCTCCATGCCGCCGGTCTTCAACGATAAATTATAGGTAAAGACGGCCGCGATGATGACGAGGATGATCGGCCAGAGGGCCATTAGAAATCCTTCCAAGGCAGCTGTCGTTACTTGCCCGATCGGCAGTTTCCAAACAATGAGAGCTAAGACCGCAGAAATGACCAGGGAACCAAACGCAGCTTTAAAAGTCGGGATCTTCAGTCCGATCAAAGCGATGATGAGCCAGATGATGGGACATAATCCCAGAATAAAAAATAGGAAATTCATTTTTCTCTCTCTCTTTCTTTTTTGATTATACCAAATCAGTAGTATGTTTTGGAAAATTGCGAGTTTTTTAAATATTTTGTGGAAAATTAGGAAAGCATGATGTATTATAGTGGTACAAAGTAGCACTTTGTGTCAGAAAGTGGGGGGTGATGACACGTGTTCATGGGTGAATATAGTCACAACATCGATCGTAAGGGGCGATTGATCATGCCGGCTAAGTTCAGAGAAGAACTCGGTGAGCACGTTGTTGTTACGCGAGGACTGGATGGATGTTTGTACGTTTACACCAGTGAGCAATGGCAGAGCGTATTTCAGAAACTGGCCGCCTTACCCACCACGAATAAAAACGCGCGCTGGTATCAGCGTATGGTTTTATCCAAGGCAGCAGAGTGTGAAATGGACAGCCAAGGAAGAATTCTTATTCCATCGTCATTGATTTCTTTGGCCGGTTTGGAAAAAGAGTGTCTGATCATCGGAATGGCTAATCATTTGGAGATTTGGGCCAAGGCTCGTTGGGAAGAAATGGAACAGATCGAAAGTGATTCTTTCGAAGATGTTGCTGAGCAGCTTTCCGATATTATGGGGTAACACTTGATGGAGCATAAAAGTGTACTTCTTGAAGAGTCGATCACGATGTTGGACGTAAAAGACGATGGGCTTTACGTCGATTGTACGTTGGGACGGGGCGGTCACAGCAGTGCCATCCTGAAACGATGTACGCATGGTCATTTGTATGCATTCGATTTGGATCAAGCAGCGATCGCGGAGAGCAGCCCGATCCTGCAGAAAATCGGCAATAATTTTACCTGTATTCACCAGCCATTCGGCAATATGAAAGAGGTCCTGGATTCCTACGGGATCGGCCGGGTGGACGGCATCATCATGGATCTTGGTGTATCAAGCCCCCAGTTTGACGACACCAGCCGTGGATTCAGCTACCGACACGATGCCCGACTGGACATGCGAATGAATCAGGAACAGGAATTGGATGCATGGACCGTAGTGAATGAATATTCACAAGAAGATTTGATGCGCATACTGCACGATTATGGGGAGGAACCGTTTGCAGGACGGATCGCGAGCAAGATCGTCCGGGAACGGGAACGAAAACCGATCAACACAACGCTTGAACTGGCTGATGTGATCAAAACCGCCGTACCGGCATATGTTTTGAAAAAAAAGGGGCATCCGGCCAAACAGAGTTTTCAAGCCATCCGCATCGAAGTCAATGGAGAATTAAAACAGCTTGAAATTGCTTTACAAGAGGGACTGCGGCGATTAAAACCGGGCGGACGAATGTGCGTGATCACATTCCATTCCTTGGAAGACCGCATGGTAAAGCAGACATTCCGGCGTGCGGCCGTGCCGCAGAAGCATGATCGCCGGCTGCCGGTATTAGGGGAAGAGAAATTAGAATACCAACTATTAAATAAAAAGCCGATTACGGCCTCAGAAGCGGAGCTTGCTTATAATAATCGCGCACACAGCGCCAAGCTGCGCGGAATTAAGAGGATAGGGGATCAATATGAAAACCGCTAAAAAGAAAAGAATCAGAAGAAAGAAAAAGAAATTTACATTCGAAAGATTCGTAAAGACGCTGTTCGTGTTCGCTGCGGCTTTCTTCATCGGAACGAAGTTCTTTGTCTATTCCTATAACATTACATTATCCAACCAGGATCAGACGCTGACAAAGAAGATGAACAAAGAGCAGGAACAAGTCGATCAACTAACATCGGAAGTAAATATTTTACAAGAGAAAAGCCGTGTGTTAGGATTGTTAGATGAAAAAGTCACTGACAATCAAAAAAACATTTATGTGATTGACGACTAGAACGGATGATCAGGATGAATAGAAAAAGAAGCAATAAACAATTACTTCGCATCATTCAAATTATGGTAATCGCAGGAACATTAGTGACAGCTAATGTTCTTTTTACCATGGTCACAAAAACACACTTGTGGTCCGGAAATTCTGCTTTGGATGAGCGCATACACAACAGTATTGTTGATACGACCGTATCCGCCAAACGCGGTACGATCTATGATGAAGACGGACAGGTGATTGCACAGGAAGTCAAAGCATATACCATTGTTGCGTATCTCGATTCCAGTACGGTTGATGCCGACGGCAATCCGGATTATGTGAAAAATGCCCGGAAGACCGCCAAAAAATTAAAAACTGTGCTCAAAGACATCGATGTGGACAGTGTGACGAAAATTATCCAGAAAGCCAAGAAATCTGGCAAGGCTCAGACAGAATTGGGCTCCGGTACGAAGCGTCTGGATAAATCAACAATGAAGAAAATTGAAAAACTCGATCTGGACGGCATCCATTTTACGGAAACCGTCAGCCGCAATTATCCGACGACGCCATATTCCAGCAATCTCATCGGTTTTGCTTCTTATGACGAGGATAAACAAAAAATTGTCGGTCAGATGGGACTGGAAAAAAGTCTGGATAAATATCTATCCGGGACCGACGGGGAAGTGCAGTATCAGCAGACCGTCGATGGTGACGTGCTGCCAGGCACGACCAAAGTGATCAAAGAGGCACAAGATGGTTATGATGTGCATCTGACGTTGAATTCCAATGTCCAGGCAGCCGTAGAAAGCGCCTTAAAAGAAACGATTTCCGACAACAAGGCGACCAGCGCCTGGTGCGTGGTCATGGAACCGGAAACCGGCCGCATATTAGGCTGGGGAAGCTACCCAACATTTAACCAGAACAAGCATACCAACATTCCAAGTTTTACGGACAATGTCACAGAGATGGCCTATGAGCCTGGATCAGTCATGAAGGCATTGACCTATGCGACCGCTATTGATACCGGCGTCTATCCGGAAAATAAAACCTTCCAGTCCGGGACATTCTATTATACGTATGATCCGTCCACGAAAAAAATTACCCGTGTGAATTATTCAACGGAATATCCGGGCATTTCCGAAGCCATGGGCAACAACTTCGGTACGATCACATTTGATCAAGGTCTGGCGTATTCCAGTAATGTCGGGATCTGTGAACTGTTGGCGAATTATGTCAACTATAAAAAATTCTCAAAATATCTTGATAAATTCGGATTGTTTCAGGCAACCGGCATTCCGTATGTCAATGAGGTACTGGGTACGAAAAATGTGGATATGCCGACGTCCTATTTGACGACCGGCTTTGGACAGGGCAGTTCCATTACAGTCATTCAACTGGTACAGGCTTATTCAGCAATCTTCAATGACGGCAAGATGGTCCGTCCGTATGTGGTGGAATCCATTGAGGATCCGGATACAGGAAAAGTGATCAAAAAATACAGTACGAAAGTCGTCGGTCAGCCGATCAAATCCAGCACAGCTGAGAAAGTTCGTTCCTTGATGTCACATGTTTTGGATGACGGTGCCAGCGGTGAAAAATTCAAGATGGACGGTGTGGATATGATCGCTAAGACGGGTACCGGCCAGATCTATAACACGGAGACTGGTGAGTACGATGAGAATACGTATACCAGCAGTGTCATGGCAGCTGCTCCGGAAGATGACCCAAAAGTCATGGTCTATTGGGGCATGGTTTCGGATAATTATCTGAATTATTCTGCGGAACCGTTCCAGGAAGTGATGAAAGCGGCCTTGGTTGCCGAAGGAATTTCCGGAAGCAACGATACATCCGATACCAGCAGTACGAGTGATGATTCCTGGGATACATATTCCATGCCGTCGTTGGTCAACCATACAAAATCGTATGCGAAAGAACAGATGAGCGGCAAGAGCGTGAATGTAGTCTATATCGGCGATGGTTCGAGCATCATCGATCAATATCCGGATGCCGGAACACCGATCAATACCAACGATAATATTTTCCTGATGACCAACGGCAATGAGATCACGATGCCGGATATGACAGGCTGGACGCGGAAAGACGTTACGACGTTCGCTGAATTGTCCGGAATTTCCATTGCGATTTCCGGTCATGGCAAAGTGAAGGAACAGTCGGTCGAGAAGGGAAAAACCATCGATTCGAACTCACAAATTTCGGTAACGCTTTCTTAGAACTCCGCAAGGAGTTCTTTTTTAGAAAAATAAATCGGGATATATTCTAAGTGCCGATTTTATGGTATTATTTACTGGTAGAATGAAAAAGGAGTAGTCGAATGAGCAGAAAAAAAGTGTACGCATCCGTAGAAATAGCGGACCGGGAAGTTCGTCTTGCGATCCTGGAAGTTTTTGAAGGACGCATCAACGTTCTGCGTGTCGAACGGGTCGCCTGCCAGGGGGTCGTCGATCAGAAGATCGTCGATGAAGTCAAAGTGGTCCAGGCGCTGCGCGATGCACTGAACCATGCACAAGCGGCTTTGGGATTCCGCATCGAGCGTGTGTTGCTGGCGATACCGAGCGTCAATGTCCGACGTACCAGTCAGCGTGCCCATATTCAAATTGAGGACGGCACCAAGAGCATTCGTTTATTTCACATCCAGCAGGGCTACAGTAAAGTGATCCAAAAGAAGCTGGGGGATGATGTGGAATTGGTCAACACAAATCGGATCAGCTATCGTGTCAACGATGAAGTTTTCGACAAGATGCCGATCGATGAAGAGTGTGAAGATTTCTACATGGATGTGGATCTGTTATATGCGGATAAAACAACCATATATTCTTATGTGCGATGCATTGAACAAGCCAATTTGGAAATTCTGGATCTGTGCCTGGATTCTTATGCGATCGCGCAGGAATCGGCTGTTCAGGTCAAAAGCGAAGACCGTAATGTGGTCCAGCTGGACCTGGAAGCAAACCATTGTGTGCTTTCCTTGTTTGCGGACGGTAAATTAATGAGTTGTGCAAATTTGGAAAAGGGGTATAATTCATTTATTGAAGAACTCAAGACAAAGTACGATCTGACGGATGACGTCTGTTTCCGCCTGCTGCAGAATATCTTCACAGCCGATGAAGAAGATGCCGGCGATGTGATCGTCTATATTGAACAGCAGGAAGACCGCCGCGTCGAGATTTCTTCAAAAGAATTGATGGAAACCTGTCTGCCGAAGATCCGTTCGTGGATCGATGAAGTCAACAAGGCCTGCGAACCGATCATCAAGCAGAAAAAGACATTATACGTTCTGACCGGAAAAGGAGCCGATATCGCAGTCATGAAATCGTTCATGAAACAATTCAACAGCGATGCTGAAGTTTATTTGCCGCAGAGCGTCGGTGCCCGCAACGGCGCCTATGTCTGCTGTCTGGGAATGATCTATGCGTTTGACGATATCAACAAGATCCGCCACACGGAACAGACCAGTCCCAACAACAATGAATTGGAAGCAAGCATCGATTCGATTCGTCAGCGTTCCCGTTCGGGCGAGGGCGGATTTACGAAGAAACTGAAAAGTGTTATTTTAACAGAAGAAGATTAGGAGTGAAGTAAAATGCCAGAAATGAATCAAGTCGCAAACATTAAAGTGTTCGGAGTCGGCGGCGGCGGATCGAATGCCGTTAACCGCATGGTCGCAGGTGGTGTGCAGGGTGTAACGTTCTATATCTGCAACACCGATGTACAGGTCATGAAAAACTCTCCGTGTGAAAATAAGATCGTATTGGGTAAAGATACGACGAAAGGTCTGGGCGCCGGCGGCAATCCGGAATTCGGACGCAAAGCCGCAGAAGAAGCTGAAGCGGAGATCCGTGAAGCGGTCAAAGGCAGTGATATGGTATTTATCACGGCCGGCATGGGCGGCGGAACCGGAACCGGTGCAGCTCCGTTCATTGCCAAGATTTCCAAAGAAGAAGGCGCATTGACCGTCGCTGTTGTTACACGTCCGTTCACATTTGAGGGACGCCGCCGTGCCAACAACGCCAAAGAAGGCATTGACGAATTAAAGAAATTCGTTGATTCTTATATTGTCGTAAGCAATGACAATCTGCTGGATGTCATCGGACGTAAACCAATCGAGGAAGCTTTCCAGGCAGCCGATAACGTACTGCGTCAGGGGGTTCAGACGATTTCTGATTTGATCGCCGTTCCGGCACTGGTCAACCTGGATTTTGCGGATGTTCGTGCGGTAATGGCCAACCAAGGCCGCGCATTAATCGGTATCGGTATGGCCGAAGGCGAAGACAAAGCCGTTACGGCAGCCGAGAAAGCGATCCAGTCACCGCTGTTGGAAAGCCAGATCGACGGTGCTCGTTCTGCGATCATCAATATTACCGGCGGCGACAAGGTCAGCTTGTTCGATGCTCAGAATGCGGTCGCTGTCATTCAGGATGCAGCGGGCGGCGATGTAGACTGTATCTTTGGTATCGCGATCAACGAATCGTTGGGCGACTCGATCATCGTTACGGTCATCGCGACTGGTTTTGAAGAGAAAAAATCGAAGAAGTCCGATGTCGAACCGATCCAAGCATTATCCGGCAGCAGCAATGACGATCAGTCTTTGTTTACCCAGCCGAAAGTGCAGACCCCGGGCAATGCCGGCGTCGTCACTAGTGTGGAAGATGAAGACAATGGTGACGATTCGATCCCGAATTTCTTCTTCAATCGTTAAAAACAAAGCTCCTTCGGGAGCTTTTTTCTATAGCGTAAAATTGACAAGGACTCTTTTTGATGCTTAAATATTTCTATGAATGTGAATGGAACAAAAAAACGCAGAATCCCTTTGATTGCCGCATTATCATGGATTTCCGTGGTATTGGCAATCATTTTAATTGTTCAGATCGTCCGGCTGGAGATCCTGCCGCTGAAACTGGCTCTGCCGGTGTTTGCGATCATTGCCATCGTGACCCTGCTGGTTTTTCTGTTGTATAACTTTGTGGCAAAACGGACCATTGCCCGGATCTTGAGCGGATTTTTAGTCATTGTGCTGACGATCGGATACGGCGTCGGCAACTATTATATTTCCAAGACCGGTGAAGTTATTGGCGATGTGACCAGTCTGACCAGTACGATGACCAACACAGTGTCGGTCGTCACGCTGAAGGATTCATCGGTGACGTCGCTGAAAAAACTGGACGGCAAGACGGTGGGAATCTGTAAAAAAGTTGATAAGACCGGTACCCAGAAAGCACTGGACGATATCGAATCTTCAATTTCGATTGAAACGGTTTCCTACAGCACACTGATCGATATGGTCGATGCGCTGTACAATGAGGAAGTCGATGCGATCATTTTAAATGAGTCGATGCGCGGTGAAGTGCACGACCAGGAAGAGTATACAAATTTTAATACGGAAACCCAAGTCATCCATAAGACAAAATATTATACAAAACGAAGCAATGTCCAGACTTCAGATGACGCGGTGGATGTGACCTCCGAAACCTTTACGGTTTTGATTTCCGGCAACGATTCCTACGGCGGCCTGGAAGATGTTTCCCGCTCTGATTCGAATATGTTGGTGACGGTCAATCCAAAGACACACCGTGTGCTGATGACCAGCATCCCGCGTGATTACTATGTCAGCGTTGCCTGTGCATCGGATGCAAAAAGTTCCTGTCCGGACGGGGAACGGGATAAACTGACCCACACGGGTTTATATGGCGTCGATACAACGGAACAAACCATTGAAGATTTGTTGGGAATTGAGATCAATTACTACGCACGTGTCAATTTCTCCAGTTTAGTCAATCTAGTCGATGCGTTGGGCGGCATCAATATTTATGTCGAAAAAGGCATGGCTGTTGATACATTCTATGCCAACAGTACGCTGAAAGGGGTCCATGAAGGATGGAACCATCTGAACGGCGAGCGGGCCCTGGCCTATGCACGGGAACGTCATGCTTATACCGACGGCGATACCCAGCGAGTAAAGAATCAGCAGCAGGTGCTCCGTGCGATCATCAAGAAGATCACTTCGGCTTCGATGATCAAAAACTATGCGAAGTTTGCCGATGCGCTCAGCGGTGCCTTTGAAACCAACATGTCTTCTTCGGATATCACATCATTAATCCGGTATCAGCTTTCTGATGATCCAAGCTGGACGTTTGAAAGCTATGCGCTGACCGGTGAGACTGATACACGGTATTGTGCAACATTGTCGGATTATGCTTCTGTGATGTTAGTGGACAACGGTTCGGTCAAGACCGCAAAACAGAAGATCAATGCGATCAGCAACGGCAAGAAAGCATCGTCTGTCAGCGATCAGGCCGGTGAACTGGGTACAGATGATGGATCCAGCGATGAATCAACGGACAGCTATTCGACTTATGACGGATACAGTCAGGACACGACGACATATGGTGATTACTCGACGGATTATAATAGTACATACGATGGTTCAGATTCGTATACGAATGACAGCGGATATGCACCATTTTAGATGAATAGGGCGGTTGAAGGACCGCTCTTTTTTATGCTACAATAAAAAACTGAGGTATAGTTTATGAATCCACAAAATGCGATTGAAGTCAGAAACATGTCGAAACAATTTAAAATTGAATACGACCGCGGCAATACATTAAAAGAAAAACTGATCCGCAGAAGAAATAAAACAGAATACCATCAAGTCCTGAAGAATATCAATCTGGACATCAAAAAAGGTGAAACGGTGGCTTTGATCGGTACCAACGGTTCCGGCAAGTCGACCCTGCTGAAACTGATGACAAAGATCATTTTTCCGAATGAAGGGACGATCGAAACCGACGGCAAGCTGACTTCCTTGTTGGAGCTGGGAGCCGGTTTCCATCCGGATTTTACCGGCCGCGAAAACATCTATTTTAATGCTTCGATTTTCGGCCTGAGCCGAAAAGAAATTGAGAAACGGCTGCCGGACATCATTGCATTTGCGGAGCTGGGCGAATTTATCGACAATCCGGTACGGACGTACTCCTCCGGAATGTATATGCGTCTGGCCTTTTCGGTTGCCATCAACGTTGATGCAGATATCCTGCTGATCGATGAGATCCTGGCTGTCGGCGATCAGCACTTTCAGGAAAAGTGTTATTCTAAACTGCGCCAGCTGCGTGATTCAGGGAAGACCATCGTCATCGTCACGCACAGCCTGGATGTTGTGAAGGATATGTGCCATCGGGCCATCTGGATCTATAAAGGACAGGTCCAGCTGGACGGCGACCCGGCCTATGTGATCGATGAATATTTAAAACAAATCGCCAAAGACAACAAAGAAGAAATCAAAAAAGCCATCGAAAGCGGCGAACAGCAGAAACAAGGCGTCGTCTTCATCGATGTACCGAAAGATTATATGGAATTCTATCCGGAAGACCGGGAGGTCGAGTGCCAGGGATGGGGCATCGCCAATGTGGATGATGCCACGCTGCATTTCTATGTGGACGATGAGGAAATCCATCCGGAAGTTACGCATCGGGAACGGAAAGATGTCTACGAAGTATATTTTGAACAATATTCCGGATTCCTTGATGTAGATCAGCTTGGCTGGCGCATCAGTATTCCGATGCGCAGCCTCAGCAAAGGCAATCATACGCTGCGTGTTGAAAACCATGAACCGGATGGTTCGGTTTTAGGCGAAAAAGACGTTGTGTTCATTGTGAGGTGATTTTGTGTCGACATTCAAAGAAATATACAATTACCGTGAGATGCTGAAGTCCAATGTCAAAAAGGACATCCGCGGTAAATATAAAGGGTCGGTATTAGGTATTTTATGGTCCTTTTTGAACCCGCTGCTGCAGGTCATCGTTTATTGGATCATTTTCCCGTATTTATTCCGCGGTGCAACGATCCCAAACTATTTGTGCTATCTGGTGACGGGCATCATTCCGTGGAACTTTTTTACGAATGTGGTGAATTTAGGTACGATTTCAATCAAAAGCAATGCCGGGATCATCAAGAAGGTTTACTTTCCGCGTGAAGTTCTGCTGATCTCGCAGGTCCTCAGCGGATTGGTCAACTTTTTTATTTCCTGTGTCATCATCGTGCTTTTCTGTATTGGGACCGGTGCCGGAGTTTCTGTGCACATTTTATGGCTGCCGCTGATTGCCCTGATCCAGGCTGCCTTCTCGTTTGGAATTATTTTGTTTCTCTCTGCATTTGAAGTCTATGTGCAGGATGTCGAATATATTGTTTCCTTTATCTTGAATATGGCATTCTACGGAACGCCGATCTTATATTCACTGGAACTGTTCAAAAGTGCCGGCACGTTGTATCGGTTGGTTTCTTTGAATCCGCTGACCAAGATCATCAATGCGTATCGGGATATTTTCTTGTATCACGTGACGCCGGATCTGCACAGTCTGCTGATCGTAGCGATCCTGGCGCTGATCCTGATCTTGATCGGATATCGTGTATTCAAGAAATTGGAAAAAGGCTTTGCCGAGGTACTGTAATATGAAAAAAGATTATATCTTCCATATCGATTCGCTGCGTTATAAAAATGCACCGCAGAGCCGCTACGTCTTGATCAAAGGATGGGCATTCCGCAATGACGGCAAACCGTTTGATCTAGCGGTCGTGATCGATGGAAAAGCCATGCCGGCAACGGCGGAAACCATCGACCGTCCGGATGTCAGTAAGCAGCTGAAAGGCAAGACCAATGGTGAAGGCATCGGTTTTTCTTTGTATGTGCCGTTGTCCGTGCCGGAAATTACGACGTTAGCTCTGCAGGCAAATTGTGCTGGACAAAGCGATGATTTGCTGGATCGAAAAAAAAGCCAGCTGGATAAGATCATGGATACACTGCCTTTTGACTATCAGCTGGAAATTTATTTACAGGATGTCAATAAAGGACGTACCAATGCGGTGGGCTGGCTGCTGTCGTTGGACGGCACGGCGCTGAGCCTGTCCGTGGTGGACAGCCAGGGCCGTGAGCCGAAAACAGACAAACAGTTTGTCGTCCGCAAAGATCTTGTCGAAGCGGGCATCGTGGATGAAGATCATCAAACCTGCGGCTTTAATCTATCCTTTGATAGTGAACCGCATACCCAATATTATCTGCGGGTATCCGGACCGGACGGGCATACGGATCTGCCGATGGCACATCCAAAACAAAGCCGAATTTCATTGGTCCGTTCCTATTTGGGAGCCATGAGCCAGGAAAATGTCAGAAAGGCGATGGATTACTTAAAGGAAAATGGTGTCCGTCAGTTTATGACCCGCCTAAAATATGGACCGAATCCGAATGCGGTCAACTATGATGAATGGCGTCTGAGCAAGCTGCCGAATGAGCAGACACTGAAAGCACAGAGGGAGACCCAATTTGAACACACGCCGAAGATCAGCATCATTGTGGCGGCCTTTAATACACCGGTTCCGTATCTGAAAGATATGATCGACACGGTACGGGATCAGTCCTATACCAATTGGCAGCTGTGTATCGCCGACGGCAGTACAGATGATACGGTACAGAATTATGTTCGTGATCATTATGGCAGCGAAGAAAAGATCGTGCTGAAACGGCTGGCTGAGAATTACGGCATTGCCGGGAATATGAATGAAGCCATGAAAATGGCAGACGGTGATTTTATCGCTTTATATGACCACGATGACACGCTGACGCCGGATGCTTTGTTTGAATTTGTCAAAGCATACAATGAAGATCCGTCGCTGGAAGTGTTCTATTCGGATGAGGATAAAATGAATTCCGATGCGACCAAGTATTTCCAGCCGAATTTTAAACCGGATTTCAATATCGATCTGCTCTGCAGCAACAACTACATCTGCCATTTTTTCATGGTGAAAAAATCCATCATTGATCAAGTCGGTATGTTCCGGAAAGAATATGACGGTGCGCAGGATTATGATTTTATTTTACGATGCTGCGAGGCAGCCGGACCGGAACATATTCATCACGTACCGAAAGTGCTGTATCACTGGCGGACACATGAACAATCGACGTCATCGAATCCGGAAAGCAAGATGTATGCGTTTGATGCCGGCACCCGTGCTGTGCAGGCGCATTATGACCGAATGCACATTAAGGCGGTTGCGTCCAAAAGTGATTGGCTGGGCTGGTATCGGACCAAATATATTCTGCAGAGCCATCCGCTGATCTCGATCATTATTCCGAATAAAGATCATACGGACGATCTTGACCGGTGCATTCAGTCGATCGAGAAAAAGTCTGCCTATAAAAATTATGAATACATCATCGTCGAAAACAACAGCACCGATCCGGCTACGTTTGACTATTATCATCAGCTGGAAGCATCCAATCCTAAGGCACATGTCGTTTACTGGCAGGCTGCATTCAACTATTCAGCACTGAATAACTTTGGTGCTGCTCACGCAAAAGGGGATTATTTCCTGCTGCTGAACAATGATACAGAACTGATCAACAGCGACTGTCTGGAAGAAATGCTCGGCTATTGTATGCGTGAAGATGTCGGTGCGGTCGGCGCCCGGCTGCTGTATCCGGATGATACGGTCCAGCATGCCGGCGTCATCATCGGCATCGGCGGCATCGCAGGCCATACGTTTATTGGCCTGGAGAAAGATGATCCGGGTTATTTCAACTATGCGATGTCAGCGCGCGATTACAGTGCTGTCACAGCTGCATGCATGTTGGTGAAACGTTCTGTATATGAAGAAGTCGGCGGTTTCAATGAGCAGCTGGCAGTTGCTTTCAATGATGTCGATTTCTGCCTGAAGATCCGTGAGGCAGGATATTTGATCGTGTATGATCCATATGCACAGTTGTATCATTACGAATCCAAATCACGCGGCATGGAAGATACACCGGAAAAGGTGCAGCGCTTCAACAACGAAATCAAGACCATCGAAAACCGGTGGCATGATATTTTAGAGAAAGGCGATCCGTGTTACAATCCGAATTTAACATTGGAACGTTCGGATTTCTCACTGAAAAAATAGCGGGAGGTTTTTTATGCGCAAGAAACAGAAGCAAAACCACAATAAATTCAAATGGTTTGCCAGAGTGCTGAGCATAGCACTGATCTTATCTTCCGGAGCCATGGCATACCAGGCTTATCGGCTGCAGATCCTTCCGGATGTGCTGCTGTATCTTTGTCTGATCATTTTAGCGCTGATCGTGCTGATCATCCTTTTGATTTTTAATTTCAAAGTGAAACGGACACTGACCAAAGTGCTGAGTTCCGCTTTGGTGATCATTTGTGTGGCTGCTCTGCCGATCGGCAGTTTATATTTCACCGAAACACAGACGTTTCTGCAGACTGTCACCGATTCCAGCCGCCGTGTGAAAAATGAAGTGTCGATGATCACACTGAAAGATTCTGACTTGGAAAAAGAACGGGATCTGGACGGAAAGAAGATCGGTTATTTGAAGAATATCGATTCTTATGGTACGAAAAAAGCCCGCCAGGATCTAAAGGCAAAGAATATTTCTTATAAAGGAAAAAAATATACCAGTGTGCAGGCAGAAGTCAAAGCCTTGTACGATAAAGAAGTGGATGCGATCATTTTAAATGAATCTTATCGTGCCAATGTTGAAGATCTGAAAGATTACACCAAATTTTCGAAGGAGACCAAAATCATTGCCACAGTGACATACTATACAAAAGATAGCAATGAGGCGGATTCCGTCAGTGATATCACTTCGAAGCCGTTTACCATTTTGATCAGCGGCAACGATACCTACGGAGATATCGGCGAGGTTTCGCGTTCCGATGTCAATATGCTGGTAACGGTCAATCCAACCACCAACCGGGTCCTGCTGACCAGCCTGCCGCGGGATTACTATGTCGAAGTGAAATGCTCCGACGGCGCTTGTCAGGACGGTTCGCTGGATAAACTGACACATACGGGCATTCACGGAGTGAATACGACCAAAGAGACGATCGAGAATCTGCTTGGCATTGATATCAACTATACCTTCCGGGTCAATTTCTCCAGCCTGGAAGAAATTGTCGATGCTTTAGGCGGTATTGATATCTATGTTAAGAAAGGCATGGCGGTCGATACCTTCTATGCGGACAGTACCTTGAAGGGGGTACATGAAGGATGGAACCACTTAAACGGAGAACGAGCCCTGGCTTATGCGCGTGAACGTCATGCTTATGAAGACGGAGACGTACAGCGGGTCAAGAACCAGCAGCAGGTGCTGGAAGCAATCGTCGATAAGGCCATTTCTTCCAAGGCACTGACGAATTATCAGGATCTGCTGAAAGCATTCTCTAATGCGTTTGATACAAATATGTCGACCCAGGAGATCACTGCTTTGATCAAGTATCAGCTGCAGTCCAGCCCGGATTGGAAATTTGAAAACTTTGTTCTGAAAGGCGAAAGTGCGGAAAAGTATTCAGCCGAACTAGGTGATTATGCTTCGGTCGTTGTGCCGGATGATGCGTATGTTACAGCTGCCCGCAAAAAAATCAAGGCGATCCTGAAGGGCAAAAAAGCCTCTTCTGTCAAGGTCGGAAAATCCAAGATCCATGAATACGAAAATGATACTTCGGAAGAGACACAGACAGAGACATCGACGGATACATCACAGCAGGATACAACCAATGATTCGTCGGCAACCTATGATACGTCGACAACGTATGATACATCGCAGTCTGCTGCCTATGATACTTCGCAGACATATACTGCACCGACCTATGATACGTCGCAGTACAGCACCGACTATGCGGTTACGGATCAAAGTGTCTATGCACAATAACTCCACGTATGTGGAGTTTTTTTTCGATTTCGTATATAATTAATTTTAGTCTACAGGAGATGTCCTTATGGAAGGTTTATATAAATCAAAACTTTATCAGAATTACCGCGGTGTCTTGATCTCACTGTTTGATCTGATGGCTGTCTTCCTTAGTTATGTGTTTGTCTTTTTTATGGACAACAACTTCTTTTTGGAAGGCAAGATCCTGCATATCACGCCGTATATTATTTACGGGATGATTTTTGTGCTGGTCCTGCATCTCATTTCGCAGATCTTGTTCCGCACGCACAAGACGCTATGGATGTATACCGGTCCCAATGATGTGGTTCGGTACGGGCTGAGTACTTTATTCTGCATGGTGATCATGCTTGGATTCACCTTGCACTTTCATCTGTTCCACGTTTCACTGATCTTCATGGCTGAGACCCTTGCGTTTTTGATCATCATGGGCAGCCGGCTGCTCTACCGCAGCTTTAATCGTCATTCCATGGATGTTGACCGCAAGAAGAACGCCCTGATCATCGGTGCCGGCAATGCCGGTTATATCATGATGAATGAGATCTACCGTAATAAGCGTTATCCATTTAATGTCGTCGGTTTTCTGGATGACTATAAGAAAAAAGGTACGCTGATCAGCGGCAAACCGGTCTTGGGCACGGTGGAAGAAGTGGCTTCGATTGCCAAAGAATACCAGGTCGATCAGCTGTTTATCGCGATGTCTTCGGTCACCCGCGAACAGAAGCGTCATATTATCGAACTGTGCACCGATACATCGATCAATACTAAGATCATGAGCTTTACATTGGAAAACGATGAACCTTCCAATGTCCAGGTCGAGGATATCAAGATCGAAGATCTGCTCAATCGGCCAAGTGTCGATCTGAAGATCGACGAGATCGGTTCCTATATCACTGACAAGGTGGTCTGTGTGACTGGTGCCGGCGGCTCGATCGGTTCTGAATTGTGCCGGCAGATCGTCCATTTTCATCCGCGTAAGCTGGTCATGATCGACATCAATGAAAATACCTTATATATGTTGGAACAGGAATTCATGCGCGATAAACGCAATCACCGAATGGCCGAAGATATTGAGATCCTTTCCTTGATCGTTTCGATCCGTGAACGGGAAGAAATCAACAAAGTGATGGCTTATCATCGTCCGGATGTGGTTTACCATGCGGCGGCCCATAAGCATGTGCCGCTGATGGAAACAAGACCGAGCGAAGCGATCTTGAACAATGTGTTCGGCACGAAAAATGTGATCGATGCCTGTATCGAAAACGGTGTATCCCGTTTTATCATGATTTCGACGGATAAAGCGGTCAATCCGACCAATGTCATGGGAGCGACAAAACGGATGACCGAACTGATCATGCAGTCACGGGAAACAAAGAGCCCCATCAAGATGGCTGCCGTTCGATTCGGCAATGTCCTTGGTTCCAACGGTTCGGTCATTCCGATCTTTAAAGAACAAATCAAGCAGGGCGGACCGGTCACCGTCACGGACAAGAACGTTCAGCGTTATTTTATGACGATCCCGGAAGCTGCTCAGCTGGTCATGCAGGCAGGGTACTATGCGAAACATCGTGAGATCTTCGTGCTGGATATGGGAAAACCCGTCAAGATCTGGAACCTGGCAGAAAAAATGATCCGTTTGTCTGGGTATGTGCCCGGCGAAGATATCGAAATCAAGGAAATCGGTCTGCGCCCGGGCGAGAAGATGTTTGAGGAACTGTCACTGGAGATCGAGAAGTGTCACAGAACCGACAACGATTTGATTTTTGTCCATGAACCGGTCAATATTTCCCAGTCGGATATCGACGCCCGATTGAAAACACTGCGCCGGATCGCTGATGACTCGATGGACCCCAAACATATCAAAGAGATTTTATTGGAGACGATCAAGTGTGATTGAATAACAAGTATGATATAATACACGAGTGAACAGCTTGTTCACTCGTTTTTTTCAGGAGAATGTATGTATCAGAAATTTATCAAACGATTCCTCGATTTTATATTAAGCTTGCTCGGTATTGTGATCCTCAGCCCGCTGCTGTTGATCATCGCATTGCTGATCAAGCTGACGTCGCCGGGACCGGTCTTCTTTCGGCAGGAGCGGACCGGCAAGGACAATGTTCCGTTCCGGATTTTTAAATTCCGCACGATGCGCATCGATACACCGAAGGATGTTCCGACCCATTTATTGGAAAATCCGGATCAATACATCACTAAAATAGGAAAATTTTTACGCAGGACCAGTCTGGATGAACTGCCGCAGTTGTTCAATATTCTCTGCGGTGATATGGCAGTGGTCGGACCGCGGCCGAGCCTGCTGAACCAATACGATTTAAATGCGCTGCGGGATCAGAACGGGGCTTCGAGCGTGCGTCCGGGACTGACCGGTTTAGCGCAGATCAGCGGCCGGGATGAACTGCCGATTCCTGTCAAAGCTCGATTGGACGGAGAGTATGCCCGGCATATCACATTCAAAGAAGATGTCCGTATCTTTTTTGGCACCATCGGCAGCGTGGCCAACGAAGAAGGAATTCAGGAAGGAAAGAATGAATGAAGCGGGTATTAGTGACAGGGATCAATAGTTATGTCGGCAATGCATTTATACAAGCCAACCAGGATACGTTTCAGATCGATAAAATCAGTCTGCGCAATGTACAATGGGACCGCATGGATTTTTCCGGTTATGATGTGATCTTTCATGTGGCCGGTCTGGCTCATTCGACACCAGATGAAAGTCAGCGCGATTTGTATTATCGAGTCAATACCGATTTGGCGGCTGAAACAGCCATTCATGCCAAAAAACAAGGTGTGAAGCAGTTTATTTTTATGAGCTCGGTCATTGTATACGGCAGTCAGCATGAAACAATTGATCGAAAAACACCGCTGCAGCCGGATAACTTTTACGGCGACAGTAAAAAACGGGCGGAAGAAATGCTGCTGCCGCTGGCGGACGAACATTTCAAAGTTGTTATCATCCGGGCGCCGATGATTTACGGCAAAGGCTCCAAGGGCAATTATCCGCGGCTGGCAAAATTAGCACGGCGGACGCCGGTGTTCCCGAATTATCCGAATCAAAGAAGCATGTTATATATCGAAAATTTGTCGGAATTTGTGAAACAGTGTATTCTGAATAATGTATCCGGTATCGTATTTCCGCAGAATGCAGAGTTTGCCGGAAGCAAGGATATTGTCGCTGAAATTGCTGCTCTGCATCATCATACAGTCTGGTTTCCGACTTGTTTCAATGCATGGATCCGTAAGATGAAAGGGACGACGGTCCGCAAAGTATTCGGAAATCTGACGATCGACCCGGCACTTTCGAAGATGGATTTTACTTATCAGCTGTATGATTTTAAGGAATCCATCCGCCGGACAGAACAATAAGGAGGCGTATTCATGAAAGGTGTGATCATCTGTGCATTTGATACTTACTTTGATCGGGTGCGCCTATTAAAGGAATATTATCAAAAACGCGGCAGTGAAGTATTGGTCCTCGCTTCAGATTTTTCCCACCGCACCAAAACGTATCAGCCGCGGCATGATGCAGACTTTCAGGTACATGTGCGGGCTTACCAAAAAAATTTCTCGGCCGACCGCATCCGTTCGCATCAGGAATTTGGCAAGGGAGCGCGGGCAGAAGTTGAAAAGATCGCACCGGACTGGATCCACTGTCTGATCCCGCCGAATACTCTGGCAAAAGAAATAGCAGATTATAAGTCCGCTCATCCCAATGTCCGGCTGATTTTCGATGTGATCGATCTCTGGCCGGAGACGATGCCGATGCAGCGTTTCCAATGGCTGCTGCCATTTCGGCACTGGAAACGTCTTCGGGATGACCATCTGCACGCAGCAGATGTGATCCTGACCGAATGTGACTTGTTCCGCAAAGTACTGCATTTAGAGAATGATCCGAAATGTACAACATTATATTGGGCACGAGCGGAACTGCCGGCAGATACGCAGCCGCAGCTGGAAGAAAAAAAGCTTTCCTTCGCTTACTTAGGTTCCATCAATAACATCATCGATATTTCAATGATCGTCGATTTTCTGGATGCCTGTCAAAGATATAAACCCGTATCTCTGCATATCATCGGCGGCGGTGAATCCAAAGAAACCTTCGTGCATGCCTTGATGGAAAAAAAGATCCGTGTGGTCGATCATGGTTTTATTTATGATCAGCAGAAAAAACAGGAAATCTTTGATCGTTGTGACTATGCGCTGAATGTCATGAAACCGTCGGTCGTGGTCGGATTATCGATGAAATCGCTGGACTACATGTGTGCACAGATCCCGATGATCAATACGATCGGCGGCGATCTGCAAAAGCTGTGTGAGACAGAGAAAATCGGGATCAATATTGACCGCAGCAATCTGAAGACAGCGGCGGAACGAGTCAGCTCGTATTCGGTGGATGAACGGATGTGTCAGCGTGCGCTGATCGCATCGACCTATATGAAATATTTTACACAAGAGGCGTT
The DNA here is from genome assembly GCF_014202755.1 of Catenisphaera adipataccumulans. Lineage (GTDB taxonomy): Bacteria > Bacillota_I > Bacilli_A > Erysipelotrichales > Erysipelotrichaceae > Catenisphaera > Catenisphaera adipataccumulans. Next base: position 103,049 of record NZ_JACHHK010000003.1, on the reverse strand, counting down.
TGAAAAACGCTTAGATGAGGCAGGTGTTTTGAATGTATAGCATTATCGTTGTATACAATAAAAAAATTACGGATTCCCAGACCTATCGGGCAATGCGCCTGCAGCCGGATATGGATATCATCGTCTGTGACAACAGCACCATCGACCATGAAAACGAAGTGATCGTACATGCCGATGGGTATACCTATGTGCCGATGGGCGGCAATCAAGGATTATCCAAAGCCTATAACGAGGCTTTGAAAAAACTGGCGGGCAAGGAAGGGTATGTCATCCTGATGGATGATGATACCTTGGTCAGCGATCATTATTTTCAATGTGTGCGTCATGCGGTACGTTCCGGCAAGGATATTTATCTGCCGTATGTGAGCGACGGATCGCACATTATTTCTCCGGCATTTATCGACGACGGGATCGTGAAGAATGCCGATGCGTATGATTCGATCCCTTATCAGAATCTGACGGCGATCAACAGCGGCATGGTCCTGAATTTGGATCTGTTCCGTCACTATCGTTTCGATGAAGGTCTGTTTCTTGACTACGTCGATCATCAGTTCTTAACGGATATGAAACATCGCAATAAACAAATCGAAATAATGGATGTCACCATCCGGCAGACGTTCTCTGCCAATAATTTTGACAAGCAGAAAGCCATGGAACGGTTCAAGATCTTCAAGAAAGACAGTGCGTATTTCTATCGAAACCATAAACAGGCTTATCGGTATGTGGTCGGCAAACGCCGGGCGCATTTATTGATGATGTATAAGGATCCGCGGATCCTGGCACTTTAGGAGGAATGATGTCGGTATCGGTAGCGATGGCGGTCTGCAACGGCGAAGCGTATCTGGCAGCTCAGATTCGTTCGATCCTGCCGCAGCTGAGCGCGCAGGATGAGCTGATCGTCTCTGTGGATCCAAGCACGGATCGTACAAGAGAAGTGCTTGATTCCTTTCAAGATCAGATCCAGGTCTTTGAGGGCCCAGGTAAAGGCGTCACGGCAAACTTTGCGAATGCTTTGTCACATTGTCATAATGCGGTCATTTTTCTTTGTGATCAGGATGATCTTTGGATGCCCGATAAAGTGAAAAAAGTGACAGCGGCTTTTGTTCCCGGCGTAACAGTCGTGATGCACGATGCGAAGATCATTGATGCGGATAGGAAAGAAATCGCACCGTCGTTTTTTGCGGAGCGTCATGTGAAGCACGGGATCTATCAAAATATGATGAAAAATTCATACATTGGATGCTGTATGGCATTCCGAAAAGAATTACTGGATGTCATCCTGCCGTTTCCCAAAGAACTGCCGATGCATGATCAGTATATCGGCATCGTCGGAGAAATGATGGGGACATCGATTTTTCTGCCGGAGCCGCTGCTTTTATACCGTCGGCATGGCCAGAACGCTTCCGCGATGCATCATGCGGATGTTAAGCAAATGCTGATCTGGCGGAAACAAATCTATAAGGCCGTAAAGGCCGCAAAAAAGAAGGTGAAGCAGAATGATTTCAGTCGCAATGGCCGTCTATAACGGCGAACAATATATTACGGAACAGCTGGATTCAATCTTTCACCAGGAACGGCCGGTCGATGAAGTGGTGATCTGCGATGATCGTTCCAACGATCGGACCGCGGCAATCATCGAAACTTATCAAAAAACGCATGATGTGCCGATCCGGCTGCTGCGGAATGAAAAAAATTTGGGATATAAATTGAATTTTAAAAAAGCCATGGCGGCCTGCCGCGGCGATTACATTTTTTTATGTGATCAAGATGATCATTGGGATCGAGATAAAACGAAAAAGATGATGCAGATCATGGAAAGCCGGCCGGATATTCTGGTCCTGGCTTCTTCTTTTCGTTATATGGATGCCGACGATCAGGTCATTGAAGTCAAACCGCTGCCGGGATTCTCCAATAACAATCTTTATACCAAGCCGGTCGAACCGGGTGCCCTGGTGCAGGTGCATCTGGAAGAGTTTTTGACCCATAACTATTTTCAAGGTTGTGCATTGGTCATCCGGCGCTCGCTTTGCGATGAGGTCCTGACGCACTTTACCACACGTCTGCACCATGACTGGCTGATCAATCTGACGGCAGCCCGTCATGAAGGAATGTATTTTCTGAATGTGCCGTTATTTTCTTATCGGATCCACAACAGCAATGCGGTGGGAGTGCCGGCGGTCAACCGAACACATTGGGAACGTTTAAAAGAGACCAACACGATGGCTATCCGGACCCAGCTGTCGGAAGAAGGTGCGGCCACGCTGCAGACGCTGCAGGAGATCGATCCAGCTTTTTATCATGAACATCAGAAAGAATTTGACGATTTAGCAGATTTCTATCAGAAGCATACACAGTATCTGCAGGAAGGAAAATTCTTCAAACTTCTGATGCAGAATCGGAATCCGCATTATGCGGAATTAAAGACCAGAAATGCCCGGATCATGGATTTGATCTTTGTATTTGAGAATAAATTTCATCGGCGCTGAATGCGCCTTTTTTCTTGAAATATTGAAAACAAAGGACTTTTTGGTATAATTATAACGGTTTATAATGGAGATAAAAATGAGAGAGTATAAAACACTGGTCATTATTCCGGCATACAACGAAGAGAAGAACATTGTCAAAACGGTCAAGGATCTGCAGGAAAATGCTCCGGAAGCTGATTATATCGTGGTCAACGACGGATCTGCGGACCGCACCCTGGAGGTTGTTCGGGAACATGGCTTTCCGTATTTGAATAACTTGTGCAACCTGGGTCTTTTCGGTGCCGTACAGACCGGTTTTTTATATGCGTATGAGAATCATTACGATGTTGCCATTCAATTTGACGGAGACGGCCAGCATTCGGCCGCCTGCATCAAGGATCTGGTCAAAGAGATCGCGGGCGGCAACGATATTGTGATCGGTTCCCGCTATGTAACGGAAAAAAAGCCTTGGACCAAGCGTATGGTCGGCAGCCGGCTGATCAGCGGTGCCATTCATTTGGTTACCGGACACCGGATCAATGATCCGACCAGTGGTTTTCGTGCGTACAATGCCGACTGCATCCGCGATTATGCGACCGACATCAACAATCCGCCGGAACCGGATACGTTGGTGTACATGCTGCGGAAAGGCCGCACGATCAAGGAGATCCAAGTGCAGATGAATGAACGGGAATATGGTGAATCGTATTTGAATATCACGAATACCATCAAATATATGGGCCGCATGATGATTTCGATCTTTTTTGTGCAGCCGTTCAGAAAGGTGGATTAAATATGGATCTGCGATTGAATTTTGTCTTTATTTTCGCGAGCATCGTGACGTTTGTTTTCGTGATGTACCAAATCCGTAAACAGGGCCTGAATATTGGGGATGCGATCGTTTGGATCCTTTGGTCCGTGGCACTGATGATCGTCAGTATATTCCCAGGTCTGGCAGTCCGCTTGGGCAGTCTGTTAGGATTTATTTCTACCAGTAACTTTGTATTTTCTGTTTTTATCTTTTTCATATACATTGTAGTGTTCTGGCAGATGGTGGAAATTTCCCGTCTGAAAGAGAAACAGAAAGAATTGATCCAGCGGCTGAGCATAAAAGATTATGAACAGCGCGAAAAGGAAAAAGGAGGTTCCGGACATGAGTAATTATTTGATCGGAATCCTTTTCACGGCATTTTATATTGCGTATATGTATTTTTTAGGCGGTGCCGTCGTTAAACAGGATCGAAGCTATTCTTACCAGTTTTTGATCGGCTATATGGTGTTCAGCTTCTTTGTCGGCATCGGCGGCATCATCATTCAGGTCATGAATCTGCCTTGGCGCTTGTTTGCCGCGTATCTGGCTATTGTATATCTCGGCTTGGCTATTTTTGCGCTGACGACTTACATCCGCCGGCACAATACAGGCTATGTGCGCAGCGACCGGCATCCCTTCCGCAGTCAATGGTTCATCGGTTTTACGGCGTTGGCTCTGACGCTGGTCATGCTGACGACGATCACCTATTTGTGGCAGAATAACAGCCTGGACGACGGATATTATCTTTCTTGGGTCTCTTCCGTTCCATATAATTCGGAAACAGGCTTTTTTACCAATCCTTCGACGGGGTTTCAGATGACGCTCGAAGGCATGGGCGCGTATATTTTTAATACCATTTATACGGAATATTCTGTGTATGTCTATCTGCTGCACATCAAAACGACGGTGTTCTGCCGATTCTTCATGTCCTTTTTTAACTACTATTTATATGGATGCTGCGTGACGGCATTCTGCGAATTTGTATTCCGCCATACGAAGGCCGAACTGCGCCCGGATTATTTTCAGTTTGCGGTTGCCATTTTGTTTTTGTTTGGTTTTGCGGAATCGTTCCTCTATAACAATCACCTGTTGATCCTGCAGGATTCATGGCAGTTTAATACCGCGATGTTTTATGGTTCGTCCATTGTCCGTACGATGTCGATTTTTATGATCGTGCTGCCGTTTTTGGACCGGGATCAGCTGACGGTCCGCGATGTGCTGACGGTCGGAGCGATCGCGGTGGTCTTGATCAGTAAATCCAGTATTGCCTTGCCGCTGATCATCATTGTCAGTCTGGCGTATCTGATTTGTTTGTGGCTCTTTTCTTTTGACAAACGAAATTATTTATGGATCTTGCTTCTATTGATCGCTATGCTGACGATATCGATCGTTTTGGGCAATAATGCATCATTTGAATCGTTGGTTCATACATATTTTCTGGATAATCTGCGCAGTATTTTATTCTGGCCGTGCGTCGTATTCTTTATTACCAGTTTTTTGTATCACAATAAATACATCATCCGATTCAACTGTATCTTATTGATCGTTCTGGCCCTGATGATCGTTCCGGTGTTCAATAATATTTTCGAATCGGCTTCGATGTACAATTTCGTGGCTGCGCGTGCTTTTACGACATTTACTTATACCTTTATCGTAGCAAGCTTTTCCTACCTGCTTTTGGATATTGTTACTTTGGTCAAAAATCCTTTTCTTGTCCGTCGGATTCTTTCCGCGATCGGTTACGGAATGTGTATTGCCGTTTTCGTGACGACCAGTGTTTCAAACAATCTGCTGGATAGTTATGAGATCATTTTGGAAAATCCAAATGTCATGCCCGAATCAACCATCAAGCTCGGCGAAGTGCTGGAAATGTGGCACGATCAGACCGGCACGCAGAATGTGGTCGTATCCAGCGAAGGACTGAATAACGTCAACGGGTATAAACATAGTTTGGGCGTCATGATCCGGGCCGTATCGCCGCACTCGATCGCGCTCTCGGCGATCAGCCGTTTTGGCGAAGATAAAATGGGTCCGTACCAATCGTATACGAAAGATTCTCAGCGTTACTTTTATGTTTTCCTTTCGCAGCCGAACAACGATACCTATCAGCCGCTGTCACAGACTGTAAATGCGAACGGCATCAATGTGCTGGTCGTCACAGAAGAACCGGGCGATTCGCTGGATATCGCAACGTATTCAAATTATTTATCCGGTGATGGTTTCGGGCTGTATGCGATCGTTGAAGATAACAATGCCGGCATCAAACACTATGTGTACACGAGGGTGGTCTGACATGATTTCAGTTTTAATGTCGACATATCGTGAAGCAGATAATATTCTGCAGGAAGCCGTCGATTCGATCCTGCGGCAGACCTGCCGTGATCTGGAATTTATCATTCTGTGTGATGATCCGGGAAATACGCACACGCAGCGCATATTGGAAAATTATGCCAAACAGGACAGCCGGATCCGCTTCTATATCAATGAACAGAATCTGGGGCTGACTGCTTCCTTAAATAAGGGATTAAAACTTGCGCGCGGTGAATACATTGCACGCATGGATGCGGATGATATCTCGCTGGCTCACCGGCTGGAAAACCAGCAGGCGTACTTGGAAAACAATGGCTATGATTTGATCGGCAGCCGGATGATGATGATCGAAGAAAACGGCAATGAAATTTACTCGATCCAAAAAGTACCGACCGATGCACAGCGGATCCAAAAATGTCTGAAATACGGAACTTGTCTGGCACATCCGACTTGGTTCGGACGCCGGGAAGTCTTTGAGAAGCTGCATGGCTATCGTGATGTACCGTTCTGCGAAGATTCTGATTTTGTGCTGCGGGCACAGCTGGCCGGATTCCGGCTCTCCAATGTCGATGAGATCTTGGTCAAGTACCGCATGACCAAAGCAAGCCAATCGCGTTCCAATTTATATGATCAGTATTTGAACATGACCTACATTACTTCTGCCTACCGGCAGGGAAGAACGGCCGATCTAGAACAATGTGATGCCTTTGTGAACCGCCGTAAATCGGAAAAACGGGCCAAACGGTTTTCTAAAGCCAATGTATTATTTAACCAGATGCTCAATGATAAACGAAAAAAACAATATTTTCGTTTGATCAAACATGGGCTCCAGCTTGTGTTTACGTCCGGTTCGTATGTGAAGAAGATCTGGCGCTTTGTGATGTTGGATGTGAACAGCCGATGAAACGCTACTATACAACGGGATCCTTTGCGAAAATGGCCAACGTCAGTGAACGGACGATCCGCTATTATGATCAGATCGGCTTGCTGAAGCCGTCTTATGTCAAAGAAAACGGCTATCGCCAGTACAGCGAAAAAGACTTTATTAAACTGCAGAAAATTGTCGCGCTGCGGCATTTGGGCTTTTCACTGGAAGAAATTTATCCGATGGTGGAGGAAGAAACCGATATTCGTGATTCCTTCCGCATGCAGATTGATTTGATCGACCGGGAATTGAACCACCTGCAGTCGCTTCGGGATGCGCTGGCACAAGTGGCATCGCATGAAGCCGACTGGCAGGAAGTGGTGTCTGTGGTGCAGCTGTTCAACCAGGAGTCTAAGTGGATCGAGAACTATAAAGATGCCAATCAGCTGAATATCCGCATTGCGCTGCACGATCAGTTTTCCGTCAATCCCAAAGGATGGTTCCCTTGGCTGTATGAACACATTGATTTTTCCCGCATCATGCGCTTGTTGGAAATTGGCTGCGGCAACGGAAAACTTTGGGAAAACCGGACCATGGATCTGCGGCATCGGGAAATTTTCCTGTCTGATTTATCGGAGGGAATGGTCGAGGAAGTACGGCGGAAACTAGGAAAAGATTTTAACTGTATTGTGATCGACGGTCAGCACATTCCGTTCAAGGATGATTATTTTGATGCCTTGATCGCGAATCATGTGTTATTTTATATAAAAGACCTCGATCAATGTATGGCAGAAATGCATCGTGTGCTGCGCCCGGGCGGCGTGCTGTACTGCACGACGTACGGAAAAGAACACATGAAAGAAATTGAACAATTAGCGCAGGCATTTGATAAGCGGGTCAAATTGTCCGATCAGCCTCTGGCTGATGCCTTCGGTGCCGAAAACGGGGAACAACTGCTTCGGGAGCATTTTAGCGATGTGCAGCGGATCGACTATCCGGATTCACTGCGAATCACAGCAGCTCAGCCGCTGATCAATTATATTATGAGCTGTCATGGCAATCAGAATGAAATTCTGGCGCCTCAGCTGCCGGAGTTTAAAAAATTTTTACAATCATTCATTGATAAAAAGGGTTATATTGAAGTGAAGAAACAAGCTGTGTTGTTTACAGCAAAAGTTTGAAAGAAGGATGTATATGAAGAAAGTGATCAAGATCTTGATCTGTCTGCTGGCAGTCGGTATGATGAGTGCCTGTACGACCAAGGCAGATGTACAAATCACAAAGCCTGGATCCACGAAAACGTTGGTCCTGGGTGAAAAGTCGGATACTGCGCTGCATATACGGCTGCGCAATTATTCCGGTTCCGTTTTTCAGACTTTTACTGTGACCGATGCGACGACCGGAGCCGTGACAGATAACTTATTGGGTTCCAATACTTGGGACAATATGCAGTTTGCTAATCTTTACTATGAGCCAGATTCCGAATCAGACTCGATCACGGTTACATTGACCATCGGTCAGGTCCAGGTGATCTTTGATGATTTTCCGATGACGGATATCAAAGGAACGGCAGAGTTGTGTTACACACAAGCCAATGAATATTATCTGCAGTACACCAGCGCCGCAACGGGTGCAAAGACCCAGCTTCTCAGTCAGACAGTTCATCCGTCCACAGATGATGAAGACGACGATGACACGACGGACAGTACGACGGACAGTACGACGGATAGTACGACCGATAGTACAACGGACAGCACCACAGATAGTTCGGACTATTCAACCTATGACAGCTCGTATGATTCCAGTACATCCGGTTATGATTATTCAAACGGCTATGATTACTCAAGCGGTACGGACAGTTCGGAAGTCTACAGCGGCGGAACCACCGATAGTTCCGGAACAACAGATTATTCGAGCAGCTACGACATGTCGACGTATTCATCCTATTCGACCGGAACGAGCGAAATCTCAACGGGTCAATAATGAAAAGGGGATAAGAAAATGGAACAAAAGATTGCGTTTATCATCCCATGCTACAATGAGAGCATCACTATCGAAAAAGTTGTAAAAGACTGCCGGAAGGCGATCCCGGAAGCGGACATTTATGTGTACGACAACAATTCTTCCGATCATACGGATGAGATCGCACGGCGGGCCGGCGCCATCGTGTGTTATGAGCATCAGCAGGGCAAGGGGAATGTGGTCCGAACCATGTTTCAGGAAATCCAGGCCGACTGCTACATCATGCTGGACGGGGATGATACCAATCCGCCGGAATTTGCTCCGGAAATGGCACGGCTGGTGCTGGAAGAAGGGGCAGATATGGTCGTCGGCGATCGGCTGTCTTCCACATATTTTCAAGAAAACAAGCGTCCGTTCCATAACTTCGGCAATACGTTGGTCCGCGGTTTGATCAATAAATTATTTGAAAGCGACATCAAGGATATCATGACGGGTTATCGGGCTTTCAGTTATCGTTTTGTCAAGACCTTTCCGATCCTTTCCAAGGGATTCGAAATTGAAACAGAGATGACGATCCATGCGGTCGCCAACAATATGGCTGTGCGCAATGTGGTCACGGATTATCGGGACCGGCCGGAAGGCAGTGAATCCAAGCTGGATACGGTTTCCGACGGACGAAAAGTGCTCGGTACGATCTTTCGGCTGCTGCGCGGCTACCGGCCGATGTTCTTCTTTAATATTCTGGCGCTGATCTTATTCGTGATCGGCATTACGATGTTCAAGCCTGTGTTAAAAACGTATCTGCTGACTGGATTGGTGCCGCAGTTTCCGACATTGATTGTCAGCTGCTTTGTGATCTTGGCCGGCATCTTATCGTTCTTTACCGGTTTGATCTTAAATGCGGTGGCGGATAAGAACCGTAAGGATTTTGAGTTTCGGCTGCAGCAGGTGACTTTCAATAAACAGTTAATGGATCAGATGAAAAAGAGAAGTTGAGAAACTTCTTTTTTCTTTGAATTTCTTGACTATTACGTTACGTTAGGGTTTACTGTAGAAATGAATGGAGGCTGTTATGAAAGGTATCATTTTAGCAGGCGGCAGCGGTACCCGGCTGTATCCGCTGACCAAAGTAACCAGTAAGCAATTACTGCCGATTTATGACAAACCGATGATCTATTATCCAATGAGCATCTTGATGACGGCGGGCATCCGGGATATTTTGATTATTTCCACACCGGATGATACGCCGCGTTTTGAAGAATTGCTGCGGGACGGATCTCAGTTTGGATTGAACCTGTCTTATAAAGTGCAGCCGTCTCCGGACGGACTGGCGCAGGCATTTATCCTGGGAGAAGATTTTATCGGGAATGATGGTGTTGCCATGATCCTCGGTGATAATATTTTCCACGGTCACGGCCTGACCAAACGGCTGCGGGCAGCAGCAAAACGGGAAAACGGTGCAACGGTGTTCGGCTATTATGTCGAAGATCCAGAACGGTTTGGTGTGGTTGAATTTGACGAGCATCAGAAGGCGGTTTCTCTGGAAGAAAAGCCGGCACATCCAAAATCGAATTATGCGGTCACCGGGCTGTATTTCTATGACAACAAGGTCGTTGAATATGCCAAGAACTTAAAACCAAGTCCGCGCGGTGAGCTCGAGATCACGGATCTAAACCGAATTTATCTGGAAAACAACGAATTGAACGTGACCCTGCTGCAGGATGGTTTTACGTGGCTGGATACGGGAACGCATCAGTCGCTGTTTGATGCGGCAAATTTTGTAAAAACGATAGAAGAACACCAGCATCGCAAGATTGCCTGCCTGGAGGAAATCGCCTATAACAACGGCTGGATCTCCATGGATCAGCTGAAAGATGCCTATGAGATTTATAAGAAAAATCAATATGGTGATTATTTGAAAAAAATCATCGATCGGAAATATTTGAGACAAGGAGAAGAAGCATGAAAGTAACAGAGACAAAGATTCCCGGCGTATTGATCGTAGAGCCGGATGTATTCGGCGATCATCGCGGATTTTTTATGGAAACCTACAACAAACAAAAATATGAAAAATTAGGGATCACCGTGGATTTTGTACAGGACAATATGTCGTTCAGCGCCAAAAAAGGTACGCTGCGCGGCTTGCACTGGCAGAATGCCCCAATGGCTCAATCCAAATTGGTCAGCTGTGCAGCGGGCAAAGTTATCGATGTCGCTGTTGATATCCGTAAAGGAAGCCCGACATATGCCCAGTGGGTCAGCGTGGAACTGAGCGCCGAAAACAAGAAGCAGTTCTTTATTCCGCAAGGCTTTGCACATGGTTTTTTGACACTGACCGATAACGTGGAATTCCGATACAAGGTCGATAATTTCTACTCGAAAGAACACGACCGCGGCATCCGCTATGATGACCCGACGATCAATGTCGATTGGGGCGGCCTGCTGAACGGTATCGAGCCAGTATTATCGGAAAAAGATACGACGGGTCCGACACTGGAAAACGCCGACTGCAATTTTACTTATGAAGCGTTCCGTTAACGGATCTCAAATTCTGCTGATCGACGTACTAATCGTCTATACGACTTGGCTGATCGCATGCAGCTTGCCGAATTCAGTCCTGGTGATCCCGTTTGGAGCGCTGGTGCTGATTCTGAATACATTGCGTCTGAAATGGGACAAACAGATTCATTCGATCTTCAACTGGATGATCCGCTATCGATATCCGATCGCTCTGGTGATTTTTGTATTATGCGTGCTGCTGCGGCTGCACGGATCCTCGATCAACGTCGTTCAGAATTATTTAATCGCATCTAAGGGAAGCTCAAATCTGTTCGGCGTTTCCCATGCGATCCGTTCCGACGAATATGACGTACAGCTGCCCTACTATTTTTCTCAATACTATAACGCGTATCGGGAAACCAGTTATCAGATGAGCTTATCCGGGCAGGACATGATCTTAGGATATAATTCGCCGGTATGGTCGCTGACATTGATCGGCAAACCATTTGTCTGGGGTTATATTTTATTCGGCAATGAAATTGGCCTTTCCTGGTACTGGTGCATGAAATTGATCCTGGGGATCCTGGTCATGTATGAAATGATGGTGATCTTGACCAAGCAGTCAGAATTTTCCATGTTTGGGGCTTTCTTCATCATTTTTTCACCGGCCATGCAGTGGTGGTTTTCCCCGCATATCTATGATGCATTTTTTTGGGGCGCGGCGATCTTCGTTGTCGGCTACCACTTTTTTGCCGCTTCGGGAACTTGGCAGAAATTCGGGTTTACGATATTAGCTGTCGGTGCCTTGACCGGATATGTATTGGCATTGTTTCCGTCTTTGCAGATCCCGCTGGGCATTCTGGCTTTGGTGATGATGATCGTCTGTTTATACCGTGATCGTTCAGAGTGGAAGTGGCAGAAAAAAGATTGGCTCTGGCTGCTTGCGGGCGGTGCTGGATTAACCGTTGTACTAGGCAGCTTTGTGCTGACGGCTCAGGATGCGATCCGGACTCTATCGGAAACGGTGTATCCGGGACACCGGGTCAGCACTGGCGGAAACTGTCATTGGTCGGATTTATTTACTAACTTAAGCAATATGTTTTTCCCTTATACGGAAAAAACCAAGATATCCAATCCGTGTGAATTGTGTACGTTCAATCATCTTGGACCGGTCTGTCTGGCTTATTTTCCGTATTTGGCATATAAAATACGCAAGAAAAAAATCCGAAACGTGCTGCCGGCCGGCATCGTGCTGGCGGCGGCTTTGATGATTGAAATTATTTTTATGATCATTGGTTTTCCGGTATGGCTGGCAAAGGCCACTTTATTTTCGTACGTGAATCGGATGCCGCTGGTCTATGGCTACACAGCGACTTTATTCACCTTATGGACCATGTCGGTGCTGATCAAATATCCGCTGAAAACAAAATTATGGATCAATCTTGTGTATACGTTCGGTTTCGGTGTCATTTATCTTCATGCAGCATCGCTGTACGATGATCAGCTGGCTGTTTCGCATCAAGCGTATTTGGCTTGGGCCGTGGTCTTTGTGCTCGCTTTCCTATTGATGACAACCAGACGGAGGCGGCTGGTGACGGCGCTGATGATCATGATCACAGCGATCTCCGGCATGACGGTCAACCCGATCGCCCATGGTACGGATGGTGTGACGGAATATAAAATTGTTGAAGCGGCAGAGAAATTAAATAAGAAAAAAGATGGCTACTGGCTGACGGTCAATGATGAAGGCGGTATCCTGCAAAATATCTTATTGGCGAACGGTTCCAAAGTGCTCAATGCGGTAAATTTCTATCCGGATTACGGTAAATGGAAAGCGGTCGATCCGAAAGGAAAATACGATGATGCATACAATCGATATGCGCATCAAAGCGTTGTGCTGACAGATAAAAAGACTTCGGTCAAAACGCTCACACCGGATTCGATCCTGGTCTCTTTGAATTATCAAGATCTGAAAAAATGGCACGTCACTTATCTTGTCAGTAAAAGCGAAATTTCCGAAAAATTGACGGAGTATGGCTACCAATATAAAGAGACGTACCATGACCGTCTGGGTTATCGGATCTATCAATTGGAGTATGATTCATGAAAAATTTATTTCAACAAATTATTCGGTTCGGCATTATCGGCGGCATTGCGACAGTGATCGACTGGAGCACCTTATATGTCTGCACCGAATATTTCGGGATCTATTATTTGATTTCCGGCGTCATTTCGTTTACCGTGGCAACGGTGTTCAATTATTACGCCAGTGTCAAATGGGTCTTTCATGTCGATCCCAATAAAAGTAAAAAGAAAACATTCACGACATTTATCGTGTTCAGTGTGATCGGTCTGGGGATCAATGAATTCGTGATGAAATACTGTGTTGAATCGTTCGGCATCTATTACATGTATTCCAGAGTGATCGCGACAGCCGTCACGATGGTCTTCAACTTTATCACACGTAAAATATTTTTGGAGTAGGAGGAAAGAAAATGAAATATTTAGTAACCGGGGGCGCCGGCTTTATCGGCGGCAATTTTATTCATTATATGGTCAATAAATATCCGGAGGACATGATCGTCAACCTGGATAAACTGACATATGCCGGCAATTTAGAAACATGCAAACCGGTCGAAGGTAAACCAAACTATAAGTTTATCAAAGGTGATATTGCGGACCGGCCGTTCATCATGGATTTGTTTGAAAAAGAAAAATTTGATGTGGTCATAAATTTTGCGGCCGAAAGCCATGTAGACCGCAGTATCGAAGATCCGGAAATTTTCGTCAAAACGAATGTCATGGGAACGACAACGTTGATGGATGCCTGTGTAAAATATGGTATCAAACGCTACCATCAGGTCTCGACAGATGAGGTTTACGGGGACCTGCCGCTGGATCGTCCGGATCTGTTCTTTACCGAAGAGACGCCGCTGCATACGTCCAGCCCGTATTCCAGTGCAAAAGCCAGTGCAGATTTATTCGTTCTGGCTTACCACCGTACTTATGGACTGCCAGTGACCATTTCCCGCTGCTCCAATAATTACGGACCGTATCAATTTCCGGAAAAATTGATTCCGCTGATGATTTCCCGTGCGCTGGCCGATGAACCGCTGCCGGTATACGGCGACGGTGCCAATGTCCGTGACTGGCTGCACGTCTATGATCATTGTGTAGCGATCGATCTGATCGTCCATGACGGCCGCGAAGGGGAAGTTTATAATGTCGGCGGACACAACGAACGCAACAATCTGCAGGTCGTAAAGACGATCTTGAAAACACTGGATAAGCCGGAAAGCTTGATTCATTTTGTTGCGGATCGAAAGGGCCATGACCGTCGGTATGCGATCGACCCGAAAAAACTGGAAACCGAGTTGGGATGGAAACCGAAATACAATTTCGATACCGGCATGCAGCAGACCATTCAGTGGCATCTGGATCATAAAGAATGGTGGCAGCATATTTTGAGCGGTGAATACCAACAGTATTACGAAAAGATGTACACGGACAAAGGCCGTGTATAAACCTGTGGACGCAACATTACAGCAGGTGCAGGAAACCGAATTAGAAATGCTGGATGAAGTGATACGGCTTTGTCAGAAGCATGACCTGCACTTTGCGATGTTGGGCGGTTCGTGTTTAGGAGCAGTCCGTCATAAAGGAATGATTCCCTGGGACGATGATATCGATGTAGGGATGGATCGGAAAGATTATGAGCGGTTTGTTGAGATTTGTAAAAGTGAGTTGGATCCAAAGTATTTTTTTCAGCACTTTCAAAGCGAACCGAATTGTGGATATTTATTCGGAAAACTGCGCAAAAATAATACCCGCATGACCGAAGCATATTCCCAGGATGTCAAGATGCATCATGGCGTCTGGATCGATATTTTTCCGCTTGACTACGTGCCGGATGATCTGCCGTCTTTCCGCAAGAATTATCGAAAAGTATTGTTTTATCGGAACTTACTATTGGTGAAGCTTGGATTTCATGTGAAAGAGGATGCATCGGCAGCTGTCAAGGCATCTTATGCGGCGGTCCGGGCTGGGAAAGGTGTTTTGTCGGTGCCGAAACTGAAACAAAAACTAACCGAGCTGATGACGCAGCAGGATGCGATGCCGACGGATACGCTGTTTCCATATGGCTGCGCATGGGGAGAAAGAGAACGCATGACAAAGGACGACTTTTATGATGTCGTATGGGTCTCCTTCAATGGCCGGAAGGTCCCGATTTTCCGTTCATTTGATGCATATCTGACCAGAATGTACGGCGACTATATGACCTACCCGCCGAAAGAAAAACGCCGCAGTGAACATGATTTATCACAGGTACAACTATGAAACGACGAATCGTACTGGTATTTGATATATTGCCGCACCCGGAGGCCGGCGGTCTGTCAGTGACCTATCAGGCGTTGATCCCGCTGCTTCAAGACCGCTATGACTTTTGCATCATCAGCGTTTTCAACTGCGGTTATTCGCAGAATGAGCGTTATCCGGATACGCCGATCATCAATTTATTTCGGCATCATACCGATATCCGCTATGCCAAGATCAAACCTTTATTGAAACAAGGTCATCTTCTGCAGGTGCTGAATATATTGTATTCGATTTTTCTGTATTTAGCTGCGGCACCGGCCGCCGGCCGCCGGATGAAAAAACACCTGCGCTCTGATGATATTCTCATCGCGGTATCGCCGGCAGCTGCCCGTTTTATACCAAAAGCGAGAACATTTATTTTGGAAGTTCACGTTTTTTATGAATATTTTTTCGGCAAGAACAAACTCGGCAGGATCCAGGCATCGTTGATGAAAAAGCCGGCATTGACCATCTTCCGCACCAAAGCCGATATGAAGAAAGCCATGCCGACCATGAATGCGCATTATGTGTACAATTTTTTTGACGAAACCAAATATGACAGCTTGCTGCAGATCGATGCACCAACCCGCAGTCATCGGATCTTATTTATGGGACGGTTAAATACGCAGAAAAATCCGGAACGGATGCTGCGCTGTGCAGAAGCGCTAAAAAAGCGCGGCGTTGCGTTTCAGCTGGATATCTATGGTACCGGGCCGAAGGAAGAAAAGATGCGTGAATGGATCCGAAGCCATGATTTGACATCGTGTGTGACGATGAAAGGTTTCACAAAGGATAAAACCATCTACAATCAATATGCACTGCATTGGCAGACTTCGGATTTTGAAGGGCTTTCGCTTTCGATCATCGAAGCCAAAGCGTTCGGCGTTCCGACTATTTCGACCGATTGGGGCCCTGGTGTGTATGAAGTGATCCACGATGGTCAGGATGGATATATTTGTCAAAGCGAGGATCAGTTCGTTCAGAAGACAGCAGAATTGTTAAATGATCGAGAACGAATGAGAGCCATGTCTTATGCAGCCAAACAGAACGCTGCCGAATTCGGCAAAACGCAGGCCCGCCGGCATTGGCTGTATATATTGGAAAATGCGGAAAAAGGAAATTATCAATTGGAGGAAAACTGGAATGAAACTACTTGTAACAGGATATAAAGGACAATTAGGTTATGATGTCGTCAACGAAGCCGAAAAGCGCGGCATCGAAGCCGTCGGTGTTGATATCGATGAGATGGATATCACAGATGCAGAACAAGTCGATCAGGTGATCACGGCCGGTCATTATGATGCTGTTGTGCATTGTGCTGCCTGGACAGCTGTGGATAAAGCAGAGGACATGATCGATGTGGTCCGGAAAGTCAATGCACAGGGAACCCAGAACATTGTCGATGTCTGCCGGAAACTGGACATTCCAGTGATGTATTTTTCGACCGATTATGTTTTTGACGGCCAAGGCACGCGGCCGTGGAAAGAATACGATGAACGCCATCCGCTGAATGTATACGGCCAGACCAAATACGAAGGTGAACTGGCTGTGGAAGCGTATCCGAAGCATTTCATCATCCGGATTTCCTGGGTATTCGGCAAGAATGGCAACAACTTCATCAAAACGATGCTTCGATTAGGCAAAGATCACGATGAACTAAATGTCGTGAATGATCAAATTGGCATGGTGACCTATACGTATGATCTGGCACGTCTGGTCGTTGATATGATCCAGACCGATGCCTACGGCACATATCATGCGACCAATTCCGGCGATTTCATCAGCTGGTACGACTTTGCCTGTGAAATCTTCCGCCAGGCCGGAATGGATGTCAAAGTCAACCCAGTTGACAGTTCACAATTTCCGACTAAAGCGACCCGTCCGAAAAACAGCCGCATGAACCAGACCGAACTGGATGATCACGGTTTTAAGCGTCTGCCGGATTGGCATGATGCACTGGCCCGGTATTTAAAAGAGCTGAACGACTAAAATGAAAACGTTATTGACGATTGTGGTGACCGTCTATAACCTGGAATCATATATCGAAAAATGTCTGGGCAGTTTAGCGGATCAACTGACGCCGGATGTGCAGGTACTGGTGATCGATGACGGCAGCACGGATGGCTCGAAAGCTGAAATCAAATCTTTCTGTAAAAATCCGCAGATCAAATATGTGTATCAAGAAAATGCCGGTGTCAGTGCTGCACGCAATGCGGGCATTTCGCTTGCCGACAGCGAATATATTACCTTCATCGACGGGGACGACACCGCTGCACCGAATTATATTGAGACAATCCGCAGTGAGCTGAGCGAACCGACAGAATTGCTCTGTTTTGGCTATCGGGCCGTGGATGAAAAGCACAATATGAAATACAGCTATGCACCAAATCGGGAACCCATGCGTTTACGGCCGCACCAAGGAATCATTGATTTTCTGCACTATCGGCTGCAGAAAGAATGTACGCCGGAAGTGTGGAATAAGATCTTTCGTACGGATGTCCTGCAGGATCAGGATGTGACGTTCCTGCCGGAAAGGGAGATCGGCGAAGACGGCCTGTTTGTCGTGTCGTACCTGGAATGCATCCGTACGGTGCGGTTCTGCCCGGATCTGCTGATGAATTATCTGCTGCGCAGCGGTTCGGCCATGCGCCGTTATCATCCGCACTTTGCCGCTGACACGATTCATTATGTGCAGGATCTGGAATATATTTCCGGACGGAATCATTATGTGATCCCGCCGGCGGATATGATGCATTTTCTGCTGGGATTGTGGTTTGGTCTGATCAACAACGAAAGCAAAGCACCGCATTATCGCGAAGGCTGGATGCATGTGCAGAAGTTTTTGAAACAACCGTATTTTCTCGCTCATGAGAAAGAGATCCAGCACGATGAACTGCCGTTCAAACTAAAGTGTTATGAATTCTTGATCCGTCTGCATCTTTCCAAAGCAGTGTACACAGTGTTCTTTATCCGTAATCGATTCAGGAGAGGTCATTGATCTCTCCTTTTCTTGACAAATGGCGCAGATTCGCATAAAAATAGAATAGTTATTATGGAACAAAAATCAGTAAAGAAAAACTTTCTCATGAATACGCTGCTGACGATGTCGGCGTTCATATTTCCGTTGATCACGTATCCGTATGTCTCACCGATCCTTTCCCCGTCCGGGATGGGCAGCGTTTCATTTGCCACGAGCATTGCGACCTATTTTACGATGTTTGCGCAGCTGGGTATCCCGACCTATGGTATTCGTGCCTGTGCGCTGGCTCGTGATGATAAAAAAGCCTTGACCAAGACTGTGCAGGAGTTATTGATCATCAACATCGTGATGATGATCCTTTCCTACATTGTGTTCTTCATCCTGCTGTTTACTGTTCCGCAGATGAAAGATGAGAAAACACTGTTTATCGTTGTCGGCAGTATGGTCTGGCTCAACTGCATCGGCATGAACTGGATGTATCAGGGATTGGAAGAATACACGTTCATCACGGTGTGGTCCGTGGTTTGTAAAACGATTTCTGTCGTTGCCATGCTTCTGCTGGTGCATGCGAAAAGTGATTATATCATTTACGGCGGTCTTTCGATTTTTGCTTCCTACGGCTCGTCGCTGGCTAACTTTTTTTATGCGCATAAATTCATCGACTTAAAACCGGTCGGTCATTATCATTTTCGTAAACATCTGCGTCATGTGGGCATCTTTTTTGCGATGTCCTGTGCCACGACCATCTATACGAATCTGGATATTGTCATGCTTGGTTTCATGAAAACCAATGTCGATGTTGGTTATTATCAGATGGCTGTCAAGATCAAGAACATCCTGGTCAGCCTTGTAACTTCATTGGGCACGGTGATGCTGCCGCGGGCTTCTTATTACATTGGGCAGGGCGACATGAAACGGTTTCGTGCGATCGCGCAGGATGCTCTGCATTTTGTCTGGCTGGTCGCTGTGCCGCTGGCCGTTTATACAGTCCTTTTTGCTTCGCAGGGCATTTATTTTATTTCCAGTGCAGAATTTACCGGGTCCATCCTGCCGATGCAGATCGTGATGCCGACGTTGATTTTTATTGGTCTGACCAATATCATCGGGATGCAGATCCTGGTGCCGACCGGCAATGAAATGTATGTGCTGTATTCCGAAATTGCCGGCGCAGCCGTCGATTTTGTGATCAATCTGCTGTTGATCCCGCATTTGGCCTCTGCCGGCGCTGCCATTGGTACATTAGCAGCCGAAGCGGTCGTGCTTGGGGTACAATATCATTATACGAAACCGATGATCCGCAAACTGCTGAAACGGATCCCTTACGGCAAGCTGTTGACGGCCAATGCAGCCGCAGCAATCCTTTCCGTCTTCTGCCGGCATCTGGAACTGGTTTCCTCATTGCGCTGGAACAGTTTCTTGATCCTGGCGATTTCCTGCATTTTATTTTTCGTTGTCTATCTTGCGGTGCTGCTCCTGCTGAAAGAACCGCTGGTCTTAACATTTCAAAAACAAGTGCATCAGTGGCTGATGCGCAGAAAGGAAGCATGATGAAAGAAAAAATCATCGTATTGGACGATACGCAGAGCCGTTCGGCTTTGACCAAATTTAATGCCGGATCGAAGGCACGCAGTGATATTGACCGGATCTTTTCGGCCTATCCAATCTATTTTTTTGGCAACTACAACACGAAGAAATACATTTCGCGGATCTTGTTTTATCAAAGGGCGATGCATCGTTTGAAAAAAGAAGACCCGCGATCCATCTATATCATGCAGTATCCGGAATATATTCTGCCGCCGCTGATCAAGCGCCTTTATCAATTTGCGTCTGCCCATCGTACGATCGTTTATATCCATGATCTGAACAGCCTGCGGATCGGCGGTGACAACCGCGAGGCGATCAAAGAAGAAATCAGCCGGCTGAATACGTTTTCTGTGATCATTGCTCATAATCGGTTCATGCATCAATGGCTGACTGAAAATGGCTGTACCCGCCCGATCGTCGACTTGAATTTATTTGATTATCTGGCAGAGGAACCAAAGGAAAAACCATTGCGGTACGACATCGGGTTTGCGGGCAATCTGGAATATGAAAAATCCAAATTCTTATATAAAGCGATGAACCGCAATCCAGAAGTGACCTTTGAAGTCTTTGGAAAAGGCTGGGACAAGAAACATGTCGAACATGATAATCATCATTACCAAGGCACGAAAGATCCGGATGAGATCGTTGACTGCTTTCATTCAAGGTTCGGTCTGATCTGGGACGGTGATACGACCGATACGTGTGCCGGACGCTATGGCGCTTATGAACGCTATAACAATCCTCATAAGCTGTCGCTGTACATGGCGGCCGGTATGCCGGCCATCGTCTGGCAGGAAGCGGCGATCGCTGATTTTGTGAAAAAGAATGGGGTCGGAATCGTCCTGCATGATCTGAACGACCTACATAGTGAATTGGCAAAGATCACGCCGGACCAATATGCACAGATGCGTAAGAATGCCCAGGCCGTCGGTGATCGGGCACGTGCCGGTGTATTCTCAAAGACAGCAGTGCGTACCGCTGTGAAATACTTAAGAAAAGAGGCAGAACATGCGTAAAGAAACAAGAAATGATCTCTGGTTTTTGATACCGTTTGCGATCTGGACATATTTTTCAGTCTATCGCTGGTCTTTCCTGCATGAGCGGATCGTCGGTTTTTATACGATTTTATCCGTGCTGTGCATGGCGGCCATCGCGATCCGGGAACTGCAGTACGTCAAAGAATATACCAAACGAGACTATATCGCGATCCTGATCACGTTGTTCATGATGTATATGGCGATGCGCTTTACAGATACAACCGTGGCGTATTCCTGCTTTCTGACTTTCTGTGCCCGGCATACGAAATTTGATAAGATCCTGAAAGTCTGCCTGGCTGCTGTGGCACTGTCCATGGCAACGACAATGGCGGCTGCCTATATGGGCGTGATCCTAGACTATATTAAGATTGACAGTCATCGCACTCGGCATTATTTGGGCTTTACGGGCGCGCTGGTGGCTTCTGCCATTTATTTTAACTGTGCCGCGATGTGGTGCTATATACGTTCCAGAAAAATCACCTGGATCGAATTGATCCTGCTGGCAGCCGGTGCCTATGGACTATATGTGCTGACAAGATCGCGATTGTCCTTTGGCTTTACATGTGTGCTGCTTGTCTATTTTGCGGTGCGCAAGCATAAACCTTCTTTTTTATCCAAAGCGAAAAAGATACAGATCGTTATGGTGTTTTCTTTTTTATTCTGCCTGGGATTAAGTTTGGTGCTCAACTGGAATTATGATCCGCAGATTGCCTGGATGTACAAGCTGAATGGGATCTTAGAGGGACGTCTGCAGTTTGCCCACGACTCATTGCATACCTATGGCTTTCATCTCTTGGACAACCAGATCGAATATTACGGCAATGCATTAGATTACAACGGTATCCCGAGCAATGTCGGCAAAGTATACAACTATGTCGACTGTTTCTATATCCAGTATCTGCAGAAATACGGTATCTTGTTTTTTACCGTCCTGAGCGCCTTGACCACCTGGCTGGCCAATGAACTGCGCACGCATAAGAAAATCGATGCCTTGGTGATCCTGACGATCTTTGCGGTGCATGGGTTAATTGATGATTTAATGTTTACGTTGTATTTCAATGCGTTCTGGATGTTGACTGGTTATCTGGCCCTGCCGAAAAAGCAGCGAAAATTTGACTAGGATCGAGGGTATATGAATCTGCAATCAAAAATCAACCAGACCGTGCAGATCGATCAGATTCCCGGCGGGCTGATCGTACCGCATCGCAGCGATGCAGACTATCAAACCGGCGGGGTGTTTCGATCCAACGGGCAATTCGTCGAGGCATCCAAATATATCGGAGACTGGATGGTGCGCGGCGGCGATCGTGCGGTCGAGGAACCGATCGACCGCACGTATGCGGATCAGGATGTGATGTTTCTTGGTTTTTTCATCCGCCAGTGGGGCCATTACCTGGTCGACTGTCTGGGCCGAATGTGGCCGCTGGTCCATGAAAAAAATATGAAAGTGGCCATGATCACCCGGCATGAAGAAATCAGCGGCAATTACCTGCAGGTGCTGCAGACGCTCGGAGTGGATGCGGAACGTCTGATCATCGTTGACCGGCCGATGCAGTTCCGCAATGTTTTTTTGCCTTCACTGGGTAAAGATAAAGACTGGAACCTTGCACCGGAATATTTGGAGATGCTTCGGTATATCGGAAAAAAAGCCGATCGCACATTGAATGTGCCGAAACGTGTCTATTTATCACGTTCACGGATCCCAGGCATCGAAAAGACCGAACGCGGCGAAAATGTCCTGGAACATCAGTTCGTAACCAACGGTTATGCCGTGCGGTATCCTGAACAGCTTTCGTTTTATGATCAGGTTTCCTTGTTCCGGCATGCCGATGAAATTGTCTGTGTCAACGGCACGATTCCGCTGAACTGTATGTTTGGTTCTCCGTCGCTGCATTTGGTCGTGCTCAATAAATCCAGTCTGTATCATGAAAATTTAGAAATGGCTGCTGCTGTTGCTGGGATCCAGCCGGATTTGGTCAATGTTTATTATGAACCGATCAGCGGGCATCCGCGTTATTTGGGCGAAGGTCCGTTCTGGATGACGATGACTGATGATTTCCGACAATATTGTGCCGCACGCGGCTTGACGCTGGATCAAACTGTGCATTCGGATGCGAACCGAATATGGTACCGTTCTGTTTATCTGAAAAACCGGTTGTATGCATTCGGCGCCAAGATTTATCGGGCATTGAAACAAAAAGGATGAATCGGATGATTTTTTACCGTAATAATGGTATATTATTAACGAAAACGGAGGAAACATAGAATGGAAAAAAGACCTGTTATTTTAGTGGTAATGGATGGTGTCGGCATCAATGAGTCCCATTTGGGAAATGCCGTACAATTAGCGCATAAACCAACATTGGACTATTTATTAGCGACTTGCCCGCATACACAGCTGCGTGCTCATGGTTTAGCTGTCGGCCTGCCGACGGATAAAGATATGGGTAACAGCGAGGTCGGACATAATGCGATCGGCTGCGGCCAGATCTATTCGCAGGGCGCAAAATTAGTTAACGAAAACATCGAATCCGGAGAGATCTTTCAATCGAAAGCGTGGAAAGAGCTGGTTGCCAATGCCAAAGGCCATAAAATGCATTTTATCGGTCTGCTTTCAGACGGCAACGTACATTCTCACATCAATCATTTAAAAGCCCTGATCAAACAAGCAAAAGCAGAAGGACTGACCGAAGTACGTGTGCACGCCTTGCTGGACGGCCGTGATGTACCGGATACCAGTGCATTGGAATATGTTGATGATATTGAGAACTTTATGAACGATCTGAATGATGATCAGTTCCATGCCTGCATTGCCAGCGGCGGCGGCCGTATGCAGATCACGATGGACCGTTATGAAGCAGACTGGGGCATGGTCGAAAAAGGCTGGAAGATCCATGTCATGGGCGAAGGCCGTCAGTTTGCCAATGCGACTGAAGCCATTGAAACGTATCGGAAAGAATTGGGCGTGATCGACCAGGATCTGCCGGGCTTCGTTATTGCGAAAGACGGAAAGCCGGTCGGAACGATCGATGACGGCGACAGCGTCGTGCTGTTTAACTTCCGCGGCGACCGTGCTTTGGAAATTTCGCAGGCATTTGACGGCGATGAAAGCTTTGATAAATTTGACCGTGTGAAAGTGCCGAATGTGAAATTCGCCGGTATGCTTCAGTATGATGCCGATCTGCAGATCCCGAAGCATTATTTAACGGAGCCGCCGAAAATTAAATATACGCTGACCGAAGAACTGTGCAAACACGGTATCCGTGAATATGCGATCAGTGAAACACAAAAGTATGGCCACGTCACTTATTTCTGGAACGGCAACCGCAGTGAAAAATTTGACGAAAATCTGGAAGAGTATGTAGAGATCAAATCGGATGTTGTTCCGTTTGAACAGCGCCCGTGGATGAAATCGGCTGAAATTACCGATAAATTGTGCGAAGCCATCGAAAGCGGAGAATTCGATTTCTACCGCACGAATTATCCAAATGGAGATATGGTCGGTCATACCGGCGACCTGGATGCGACGATCATCGGTGTTGAGTCGGTTGATATCGCATTGGCCCGTCTGATCAAGACAGTCGACAAAGTCAATGGAATTCTGTTGATCACAGCCGATCACGGAAATGCGGATGAAATGTATCAAACGCCGAAAGCAGGCCAGCCTTTGAAAGCAAAAACATCGCACACATTGAACCGTGTTCCGTTCATCGTTTACAATGCCAAATGTAAATTAAAGACCGATGATAATATGGGCTTAAGTAATATTGCCGCAACTGTCTGCGACTTCTTAGGCGTTGAACCAAATGAACATTGGAACGAATCTTTATTAGTTAAGTAAATCTGTAAGGCCTCATCCGAGGCCTTTTTTCGGGAGGAATGAAGAAAATATGAATAAAATCATCATTGTGGAGGACGATGACAATATCAGGCAGCTATTAAAATTAACACTGCAGAGCTATAACTATGAGCTGGTCGACTTCGATAATGGCGAAGATGCGCATCATTATCTGGAACAAAATGAAGTGGATCTGGCTGTTTTAGATATTATGCTTCCCGGGATGGACGGATTGGAAATTTTAAAATATATTCGCAGTCAGTCACGTCTGGCGAAAATGCCGGTCATTATTCTCAGTGCCAAGGATAAAGAATTGGATAAGATCTTTGCGCTGGATACCGGTGCGGATGATTATATGACCAAACCATTCAGTGTGCTGGAACTGGCCGCGCGCATCCGCCGCCTGCTCCAGCGGACACAGTCCGATGAAACAGTTTATACGGTCGACAATCTAAAGATGGATGTCGAACGCAGAACCGTAACGATCGATGGTGAAAACATTGATTTAACATTCAAAGAATTTGAATTACTGAAGTATTTCATCCAAAATCCGTATCGTGCTTTATCACGTGAAGAGCTGCTGAATCATATTTGGGGCTACGATTATATTGGTGAGACCCGGACCTTGGATGTTCATGTCAATGCGCTTCGTAAAAAAATCGGGAAAGAACGCATCCAGACCGTGCGTCAGATTGGTTATCAATTTATAGCCGGAGACATTCATGAGAAAGAAGATCGTTAAGAGCTATTTACTGATCTTTCTGATTTCTTATGCTGCGGCACTGTTGGTTCTTTATTTGTCGATGGCCCGCGTGTTCACCAACATCCAGCGCACGCAGTTGTTTGATGAAATTGAGTGGATCCAGTATCAGGACATCGGCAGCAATACCGGTGATTATTTAAAAAAACACTCGAACTTACGCTATACCGTGATCAGCAAGAACGGGAAAGTCATCTATGACAACATGAAAAGTGAGATCGATGAAAATCACCTGTATCGGGAAGAGATTAAACAGGCAAAAGCGACTGGCAAAGGGACCAGCATCCGCTACTCGACAACGATGAAACGGGTCTATCTTTATGCGGCTGTATACGATAAAAACAATCAGCGCTTTCTGCGTTTAGGCATGCCGTATCAAGGAGTCCGACAATTTGCCGCGGTGGTGATCCCGTCACTAGCGGCAGCCGGCGTTGCGGCGCTGGCCATCACATGGATCCTGTCCCGCCGCATGAGCCATTCCATCGTTGAACCGCTCAAGCGTATTTCAACGACTGTACGGGAAACTAGGATCGGACATGAAGAACTGAAATTTGATGAAAGCAGTTACCCGGAAGTCCAGCAGATCGAAAATACGCTGCAGGAGATGAATGATGAGATCAAGGCGTATATTCTTCAGCTGGAAAATGAGAAACGGGTGCGGCAGGAATTTTTCTCCAATGCCTCACATGAGCTCAAGACCCCGCTGACTTCAGTTCGTGGGTATGCCGAGCTGCTGCGGGCGCACGCGATCCAGGAGCCGGCACAAGTGGATCATTGTCTGGACTGTATACTGGATGAGAGCGATCACATGACGCGGCTGATCCAGGATATCATGGCGATTTCCAAGCTGGAAACTGGCCAGTTGGAAGTGAAACGTGAATACGTCGCCATCAAACCGTTGTTGGAACAAGTGGTCAAGAACTTATCAGTCAATGCGAAAAATCTGAGGTTCCGGGTCTTATGTCAGGACATCGATGTTTACGCGGATCGAAAACATATGCAGATGTTGTTCAACAATCTGATCAGCAACGCCATCAAATACAATAAGCCAAACGGTTCGGTCCTGATCCAGGCCTATCATAAAAAAAGTGATTTTGTCTTCGCTGTAGAAGATAGTGGGATCGGTATTTCCGAAGAAGACCAGGCACGTATTTTCCAGCGTTTCTTCCGTGTGGATAAACAACGCAGCAAAAGCATTCCGGGCACTGGCCTCGGTTTATCGATCGTGAAACATATTGCGGTGACTTACCAGGGAACGATCGATGTGAATTCTAAGCTGCAGGAAGGCACACGGATCACCGTGACGCTGCCGATTTATACAACCAATAAAGAGTTTCAAAATGAAAAACAGATGACAGAGGAGGACTAATCGTCCTCTTCGTCATCTGTTTTTTCTGGTATAGGAAGCCGGAACACCGGCCGTGCCGCGAGAAACAACAGTACATAACGGACCAGTTCCAATAGGATATAAAAGATGAATACCCGCAGCGGGTAGGTCACTTCTGTATTGGTCATATAACCAATGAAAGTCGGCAGATAAATCAGCACCCGGACAATTTCAATTCCAAAACAGACCATGATGATCTTTTTGGAGGCAGGATGGTTGTAATACAAATATAGGATCGGAATGGTCCAGACCATCGCAGTGATGACACAAGCCATGAACATATCGTGTGAAGCAAAGACCGTTGTATTGTCGTTACTGTAGAAGAAGCTCGAAAAGATCTGCGTTAAGATCGGAAAGACCATCAAGCTGATATATACGATCAAAGCCATACGGATCGCCAGATGCGGATACTGTTTTTCACTAGTCAGTTCCATGAAGGCGATATCATCCGTTGTGATGTGTTTATGTTTCGTATGATCCGCCGTTTCGGTGTGCACCGGCGCACTTTCGATGACCGGCTGCTGATTGGTCAGGGTCGGTTCATCATCGATTGTTTCGGTTTCGACTGGCTGGTCGAAATCTTCTTCTTCCGGTTCCAGAACGATTTGTTCCGGTGTTTCCAGATCTTCATCAAAGAGCGGCTCTTCATACCGGCCGTCATTGGTGACTTCGATCACGTGGTCAAAGAAGACCTTTGCGGATGCATTTTTTTGCAGATACGCCCCGAATTTCCAAAGCACCCAGACCTTGATGAGCATGCATACGATGATCAGCAGATAACCGGGCAAAGACTCCGTATGGTCGATCAGTTCTGAGATCGGATAATAGAACAGGATCAGTTCCATGATGAACGTGATCCAGTATAAGATCCGGTATGCTTTCTTGCCTGTTGAAAGCATCATGAATAAGATCGAGAAAATACAAAGCTGTGCGATCATACCACCGATCAAGATGATGTCAAAGGTACTTTGTTCGACGGTAAAAAAATCGAGATGCATCAAATAGTAGACGCCGACAAAATAAGCACATAGAAATATATATGTTGCGATCAGGCGCAAAGTGACCCGGCGCTTGGATTTTTTATAGATAATATAATCTTGAGACTGTTTATTTTTCATGCGAATATTATAGCATGTTTCGTGTTTTAGGGCGTAAATTGACAGTAATTTGTACTTAATGGTAAAATTTAAAATATGAGCAGTAAACGTAAAAAGGCAAAGCAATTCACCAGAAGGCAAATCATCCTGCTTCTGGCTGTCGTGCTGGTGATTTCCGTTCCGTTGATCCGGCGTGCCGTGCACCCGTATCGTTACATCAAATCATCAACGGAAACATTAACAGTAAAGATCCCTTATTCTGCCGGTGATGAGGCAAAAGTCAAAGTGCTGACGCTGACGCGCGGTACAAGGGTGGAACTCCGCCAGCAAGGTGAAAGCGAATCACTGGTCAAATACAAGGATATGGAATTCAATGTGGATAATGATCATTTAGCCTCTTCCTTGGAAGATTGTGTACAAGTATCGTATGTTTATCCGCGCCGTCTGATCAATTTACAGACGACCAAATCCGGTAAGCTTTCTGCCAAAGTTGTGAAGAAAGGTGAAAAGGTCAAAGTGACGGAAGTCAAGACCGAAGATCTGGACCGCCGGACAGGCGCCATATCCTGGTACCGCGTAGAAAAAGGCGGTAAACAATATTGGCTCAACGGCGAAGAAGTGGAGACGTCAAAGAGCGCGGCAATGAAGAATTATGCGGCCAACGTAGAATATTCCGATTACTGGGATCAGGAGTACGGTGACGGCTATTCGAAAAAAGCATACATTAAACAGGTGGATTATAAACCACGTAAGCTCAAAGAATACAAAAGCAATCCAATCAAAGAGGACGTCAATTCAGTGCACACGACACTGCAGAATTTAGTCAAACATAAAGATTATTTTCTGTCGTTGAATGACAAAACCAGCATCAACTCGATCACGGTCGAAATCAAAGGCGACGGCGGTCCGGTCTATTACGAAAGTGATGTCGTCGACGACTACTTGAAAGATCCGGATAAAGCGCAGACAGAAACCGTGGTAACGAAAAAAGAAATGAAAGAATTGATGAAAGAGTTCCAGGATGACGGCTACTATATGATCGCCCGCATCGTCACGTTCAAAGATTCTATTTTTGCCAAGCAGAATAAATCAGAAGCCATCACAGACAAAGACGGCGATTTGATCAAAGTCAACGATGAATACTGGCCAAGCGCTTATTCACGGAAGGCGTGGATGTACAATGTCGACATTGCCAAAGAAGCAGCCAAATGCAATTTCAATGAAATTCAATTTGATTACTGTCGTTTCCCGGATGGAACAGCAACGATCCAGGACGAGCTGGATATGCAGAATAAATACAACGAAAGCAAGGTCGCAGCGATCCAGGGCTTTCTTACTTATGCGCACCATGAGCTGGAATCCTATAAAGTCTATGTTGCAGCGGATATCTGGGCCTGGCCGGTGGTGGCGCAGGATGATCAGGATATCGGTCAGTTCTTCCCGGCTATTGCCAATGCGGTCGATGTAGTCTGTCCGATGGCGTATACGGACTTGTTTGCATCCGGTGCGATGGATATCGATGATCCAGTCTCTCATCCGGAAAAAACGCTGTATAAATTCAATAAACGGGTAAAGCAGCAGATGAATACGATTGAATCCGATGCGGTGGTCCGCAACTGGATCCGTGGGTATGATTATTCGACCAGTGAGATCAAGGCGCAGATCAGGGGAATCAACCGCGCCGGCTATGAGGGGTATCTGGTGTGGTACGGAAACGGCAATCCGTATCAGCTTCGGAAGATCCAGAAAGGCTTTATCAGCAGTAAAATCGAATAAAACCGGAAGCACTGTCCGATTCTGCGGATGGTGCTTTTGATTCATATAAATTGTGTTAAAATATCAATAATCGGAGGATACTGTATGATCGAAAACATAGTTCTATTGACGGGCATGAGCGGTGCCGGAAAAACCAGTGCGATGAATGCGCTGGAAGATCTTGGCTACTACTGCATTGATAATTTCCCAAAAGATCTGCTTCCGGAACTGGAACGCTGGTTCAGCCAGGAAAATCAATATCGCGACATTGCACTGTCGGTCAGTGCGATGGATTATATGAATTTTGTCAATTTCTTTGATAATATTTCACAGCACATCGACATTATTTTTCTGGATGCCAGCGATGAAGAATTATTGCTGCGTTACCGTTTTACACGGCGTCTGCACCCGATGATCGCTGCCAACCACGCGACAACGCTGGAGGATGCCATCGAAATGGAACGGGATTACTATCACAAGTACCTGGAAAATGTCCAGAACATGATCCATATCGATACGACAAAACTGAGTACCTCCGAATTGGCCAAACGCATCCGACATCGTT
Organism: Catenisphaera adipataccumulans; assembly: GCF_014202755.1. Classification (GTDB taxonomy): domain Bacteria; phylum Bacillota_I; class Bacilli_A; order Erysipelotrichales; family Erysipelotrichaceae; genus Catenisphaera; species Catenisphaera adipataccumulans. The sequence continues at coordinate 72,778 of NZ_JACHHK010000003.1, read as the reverse complement.
TCAGCCGGCATGAAAAGCGTGAATTTACCGTAACATTCCAGTCGTTCGGATTTAAACACGGTGTTCCGTTGGATTCCGATATGGTCATTGATGTCCGCTTTCTGCCCAATCCGTTCTATGAGCCGGATCTGCGGGATAAAACTGGCAATCATCAGGAAGTGTACGATTATGTGATCAACGCCAAAGAAACGCAGAATTATCTGACGCGTCTGAAATCGTATATGGACTTTGTCTTTGAGAGTTATGACCGGCAGGATAAGGCACATATGATCGTATCCATTGGCTGCACCGGCGGCCAGCATCGTTCGGTATCCATCTGCAATTGGCTGTATGAAACATATCACGAACAATATCGATGCTTTAAATCGCATCGTGACATAGGGGTGGAAGAAGTATGAAAAATATTGTAGTGATCGGGGGCGGCACCGGGCTGTCCAGCATGTTAAGGGGAATGAAGAAACTGGAAAATGTCAATATCACGGCGGTGGTAACAGTGGCTGATGACGGCGGCAGCACCGGACGGATCCGGGATATTTATAATGTACCGGCCGTCGGCGATATCCGCAATGTCCTGGTGGCGATGGCGGATGAAGACAGCGAACACCTGATGGCCGATTTGATGAATTACCGCTTTACCGGCGATAAAGATGTCGGCGGGCATAATTTAGGCAATTTGATCTTTCTCGCCTTGATGGAAACGACCGGGTCGTTCATCGGCGCCATCGAAGCGATCAGCAAGGTCCTGAAAGTCAAAGGAAACATCCTGCCCAGTACACTGGACATTGTTACATTGTATGCGATGATGGAAGACGGTACATTGGTGCGCGGAGAAAAGAACATCCCGAAGGCCAACAACAATATCAATCATGTCTTCTATCAAAGCCGGGTCACACCGTACCGCCAGGCATTGATCGCGATCCGGGAAGCTGATCTGATCATTTATGGCATTGGTTCACTTTACACATCCATCATGCCAAATTTGATCATACCGGAAATCAGCGAAGAGATCGCTGCCAATCCGTGTCCGAAGATCTACTTCTGCAATGCGATGACCCAGCCGGGCGAGACCGACAACTATTCAATGGAAGATCACATCCGGGCCATTGCAAAGCATTCATTTGAAAAGCCGGTCGATCTGGTCGTCGTTAACGATTCGTATATTCCGAATTCGATCTTGGAAAAATATGAAAAAGAAGGATCTTACTTGGTGCGGGTCGGGGAAAAGGATCATGATTACGGCATCATGAAACGGACGCTGGTTGAGTTTGATGCACAGGGACGGATCCGACATAATTCGATGGCAGTTAAAGAAGCGGTCCAGGAAATCCTGGATAAGATGAACGATAAGGAGGATCTGCGTGTCCTTCACGAGTGATGTGAAACGGCAGATCTGCCAGGAATCGGTTGACCGGGCGCAGGGGCGTGCGCAGTTGTGCGCGCTGCTGCAGATGCGTGCTTCTCTGCTTATGAATAACCAGGGAATGTCCCTGACGATTGGTACGGAGAACGCGGCCATCGCAAAACATATTTTTCAGCTCATGAAAACATTGTATGAGGTAGAACCGCAAATTTCTGTGATCAAAAAGATGCAGCTGCGCAAAAACAACGTATACCAAATTCGCGTGTACACAAAAGCGGCGATGATCCTGGAAGATCTTGATATTCTGACCGATACCGGGCTGCATTATAAACCGTCGTCTGCCATGATCCGTTCAGAAAAACGGGCCCGTGCTTATTTACAAGGATGTTTTTTGGCCGGCGGCAGCATTAATGATCCCAAAACGACCAATTACCATATGGAAATGACCGTGCCGTATGAAGATTTGGCTAAAAGTATCCAGAAACTGATGGTTCGGTTTTATCTGCCGGCCAAGATCATCAAACGTAAAAATAATTATGTGGTCTATATCAAAGCCGGTGATAAAATTGCGGATTTCCTACGTTTATGCAACGCCAGTCAGGCGCTGTTCCAATTTGAGGATTCACGGATCCAGCGGGATTTCTATAACCAGATCACCCGACTGGATAACTGTGAGCTGGCCAATGAAATGAAGTCGATGAAGGCGGCGCAGAAACAATTAAAATATATTCAAGTCCTGGAAGAAAACATCCAGAAAGTAAAAATATCCGAGAAACTCCAGCATGTGATCGATATGCGGAAGAAATTCCCGGAAGCCAGCTTGAATGAGCTGTGCGAAGAGTGTTATAAAGAATACGGCGATATCATCACAAAGTCGGGGATGAAACATCGTCTGCATAAGATCAAAGAATTGGCAGAACCGTTTATGGAGGAAGAGAATGCGTAAATTGATTCAAATAGGCTTGTGTTTCGTCTGTGCACTGTCATTATGTGCCTGTTCCGCAACACCTGAGTTAAAGAAACAAACATTTACCATTGAACTAGGGCAGGACGTTTATGCCAATCCGTCGCTGTATGTCAAAAATGCGAACAGCCGAATGGAAGTGCGCGCGCTTTCAACCGGTATCCGCAAAAAGCGGAACCGCTTTGTGACCGCAAATATGAATTATCTAGTATGTGGCATGTATCGTTTTGAAATTGTCAGCGGATCGCAGACCGTCACGTTCCATATCAAGATCAAAGATACAAAAGCTCCGACTGTTTCCAAGTCACCGGACTCTATCACCGTAACGGCTGGAGAAACGATCGACTGGGATTCCTATTTCCATGCCAGCGATCTGTCCGGCGTGGAGTATACGTCAGATCCTGCCATTGAGACCGCATCCACATCGGAAGAAGTGCAGTTAAAGATCTCCGATCGTTTTGGCAATTCAACCACCCGGACAGTGCAGGTGAACGTAAACTGATGACACGTGCAGATAAGATCCTGATCGTAGCAATCATGATCCTTTCAGCGGGTTTGATCGTACCGCTGCTGAACCATGTGCCGCAGGCTTCGCAGGCAGTCGTGACGGTGTCGGATCAGGAGGTCATGCGGATCGATTTATCCAAAGACGGAAAATATTCAGTCGACGGGAAACTGGGCAAGGTGTATATTCAGGTCAAAGACGGACAGATCCGGGTCACGCAGGAAAACAGTCCGAGGCATATCTGCAGCCAGCAGGGCTATGTTTCCGATCCGAACACACCGATCGTCTGTCTGCCCAATGAGACTGTCATCACCATTGAAAGTGATGAACAGAGCAACGAGGATACGGTGATCCAATGACGGTACGAAAAAGTGTGACGCTTTCGTTTCTCATGGCGGTGGGGATCATATTGCAGCTGCTCGAGAGCCTGCTGCCGGTCGCTGCCATCGTGCCGGGGTATAAAATCGGGTTTGCGAATATCGCATCCTTGATGGCGCTGCAGATGTACGACCGAAAATCCATGTGGATCGTCGGCCTGGGACGGATCTTTTTATCGGCGCTGCTGCAGGGAACGTTGTTTTCCGTGGCATTTTGGCTGTCACTTTCCGGCGGACTGGCGGCATTAGCGACGATGAGCCTGGCCGTACAGACGAAATGGTTCTCGATTTTCGGTATCAGTGTGGCCGGTGCTGCTGCTAACAGTGCCGGACAGGTCCTGGCGATCACGTGGATCTATCAGCAGTATTTTATGCAGCTGTATTTACCGGTGCTGCTGGCTTTGTCCATTGTCAGCGGCTTATTGATCGCGCTCTTTGTGCAGTTGATTTTAAGGAGGATTCATTATGAAACAAGAATTTAATTTCCGGCCGAAAGGCGTTTGTCCCCGGATGTTCCATTTTACGATCGAAGATGGCCGGATCGTTGATTTTTCCGCCGAAGGCGGCTGCAACGGCAATCTGAAAGGAATCGGAGCGTTGATCACGGGCATGCCCGTCGATCAAGTTATCGAGCGGTTGAACGGCATTCAGTGCGGTTTCAAGACAACGTCGTGTCCGGATCAAATTGCGGCAGCATTAAAGGAGCATACGAGTGAGTAATCGCGATAAGTATGTCGGCGGTCTGCATCAGCTGGAGCTGAACATCAACAATGATTTGATGACTATTTCCAGGCGGACCAACGAAATGCTGACGGATTTCACAGGGGCGATGAGCGATGATACGATCACAGATGATGATTATATGATGCTCTTGACTTTGTATTATTACAAATACAAAAAGACCAGCAATACCAAGGGCCGACTTTTTTGCCTGGTGCGCATGCAGCAGCTGATGTCTCTGCGCCGGCGGGAGCGCCGCCAGAAAGAATTCCCGCGGATCACGTTCACCAACTACACGGATCCCTCGGTCAAAGCCTTGCTGAAATCTCAACCCAATTTATACAGTGCTTATTATACGAAATATGAACGAAAAGTCTTAAAAGCAGATGTTTGGATCTATGCGATCTTGCTAGTTGTTCTGGTGTTGTTATTTCGGATGGCTTTTTTATGGGGATTGATCATTTCTTTGGCGACATTCTTTATCGTGCTTCTTTTCGCCCTGCACAGCGGGTATATTAAGATCATGGATGATCGCTTTGAAAGCTGGCTTCATCAAATTGATGCACCCTTGGCTAAATTGGATCGGATGATGCGCACGCCGTTAAAATAACGCTTACATTTGTAAAATATTTCACAACTCACTTGTAAAATACTTCACAAATAGCTAAAATATAAACGACGGAGTTGATGAAAAATGAATGGTTCAAAGAGTGTCCCGAAAGCGACGTTTCAGCGCTATCCGGTTTATTTGAAAGCTTTGCGCCGTCTGCAGAAACACGGAAAGACCCGTGTCATGTCCAAAGAACTGGCGGAATTAGTGAATGTAGAACCGACGACGATCCGACGGGATTTCTCCTTTCTGGGAAATCTTGGCAAACAAGGATACGGTTATAATGTCGATGATTTGATCGAGATCTTTAACCGCCAGCTGGGTGTGGATTTTGATGAAAAGATCATTCTGATCGGTGCCGGCAACTTAGGCCGTGCACTGATGCACTATAATAATTGGGATTATGTGGTCGGAGAAATTGTTTGTGCATTTGATGCTGATCCGGCAAAATGCTACGAACAGTTCGGTATTCAAGTTTATCCGATGGATGAACTGGAAGAGCGTATTCCGGCTGGCTGCCATATCGCAATTTTGACGATCAGCCATAAAGTGCAGTCTACGGTCGACTTGCTGCTGGATAACGGCATTACGGGAATCGTGGATTTTACCCATCAGCATTTTGTGGTGCCGAAAGGGGTTGTCGTGAAGGTCGTCGATGTGGTATCATCAATTCAAGAATTGGTTTTTGAATCCAATTCTATGCATCAAAAGCAATGACGCAGGACTGTACGGCAATCTCTTGATAAAGCGACTTGCGAACGGTGAAAGGCAAGGCAAGAGCGCATGTGCGGAACGCCTGCCGAGCTGAATCGGAGAAAGAACAGTAGACGATTCCGTGTCCGAGCGTTAATCTTAAAGAGCATACCGAAATAGGATGGTACCGCGGTGAAACATCGTTCCTAACTGTAGGAACGTTTTTTTATTTTTAGGGAGGAAAGAATATGTTAGTGAAGAAGTTAGCAGCAGATGTATCGGCATACGATGGGAAACAAGTTGTACTGCAAGGCTGGGTACGGACGAACCGCAAAGGCAAGAACATTGGATTTTTAGTCATCAATGATGGTTCTTGTTTTGCCAATGCCCAAGTTGTGTATTCTGCCGAGCAGGACGGCTTTGATGAGATCGCAAAGATCACATTGGGTTCGGCGGTCGAGGTGACAGGCACATTTAAAGCGACGCCGGACGGCAAACAGCCATTTGAAATTCAGGCTGAAAAAGTAGAAGTACTTGGAATGTGCGACCATGACTACCCGCTGCAGAAAAAACGTCATAGTTTTGAGTATATGCGTGAAATCCCGCATATCCGTCCGCGTGCGAATACTTATTATGCGGTCTTCCGGTTGCGTTCGGTCTTAAGTATGGCAATCCATACGTTCTTCCAGGAACGTGGTTTTGTCTATGTACATACCCCGGTCATTACCGGCAACGACGCTGAGGGGGCCGGCGAGTGCTTTACCGTCACGACCCGCAGCGATGATCACTATGAGAAAGATTTCTTCGGCAAACACGCCCAGCTGACCGTTTCCGGCCAGCTGCATGTCGAACCGTTTGCGCTGACATACCGCAATGTATATACATTCGGACCGACATTCCGTGCGGAAAACTCCAACACGACCCGTCATGCGAGCGAATTCTGGATGATCGAGCCGGAACTGGCGTTTGCGGACTTGGATGATGATATGGACTGCATCGAAGAGATGATGAAATTTTGTATTCGTTACTGCCTGGAACATTGTCCGGAAGAGTTTGCTTTCTTTGAGAAAATGATCGACCACGATTGTGTAAAACGTATTCAGAAGGTCGCTGATTCTCATTTCCAGCGCATGACTTATACGGAAGCCATTGAACATTTATTGAAAGCCAAGGATCAATTTGAAAATCAGGATATTTTCTGGGGCATGGATCTGCAGAGCGAACATGAACGATATATTTGTGAAAAAATCGTGGACGGCCCTGTGTTCCTGATCGATTATCCAAAAGACATCAAGGCATTCTACATGCGTGTCAACGATGACCAAAAGACGGTGGCCGCCTGCGATCTGCTCGTGCCGTATGTCGGTGAACTGGTCGGCGGCAGTCAACGTGAAGAGCGTTACGATGTTCTGGAGCAGCGTATGAAAGACATGGGCATGAATCAGGACATTCTGCAGTGGTATCTGGATCTGCGCCGTTTCGGCGGCTGCAAGCACAGCGGCTTTGGATTGGGCTTTGACCGCATGTTGATGTATATGAGCGGAATTCAGAATATCCGCGACGTGGAACCGTATCCGCGTACACCAAGAAATTTGATTTTTTAAATCAATGGGCTGCTTCGGCAGCCCTCTTTTCATAGCCAACCGCACCGAACTATGGTATAAATAAGGGTATGGGAAAGAAAAAGAACAGTACGCTTCGTTACGTATTCAAAGATCCGAAGACAGTCATTTTATTGATCGTAACGATCGCACTGGCCGTCGTGGCCATCTTTTTATATGCTACGCGTCCTTCGCAGATCGATCGGCTGTCGCAGTCGTATATCGATACGCTGGATAACGATGTCATTCAGCAGAATGTAAATACTTCGTATGATAACGAATACCAGATCGATACGTATTCGATCTACGGAGAGTCCTTGAAGCTTTATCATTCGAAAGCAAATTCTTCTGATGCGACCAATGGCATGACCGTACTGCTGAAAAATGTTGAAACCGGAGAAGAACTCAGTTATACGTTCGGCTCCGGCGGAGAAGACGGCATCAAGCTCGGTCAGCTGCCAGAAGGGCTCTATGAAGTTTTTGTATATGATCATTATACAAAAAAACGCGTGTATATGGATCATTCTGTGCATTCGAAATCCTTTCAGACGATGCGTCGGCATAAAAAAGTAAAAACAATCAAATTAGAGGCCGATAAAGATTTATTCAGCGATGCCGGGGTAAACTTATCGGAAAACTATTGCTTCATCAGTGTTATGGATACGATCCCGATCGTTGAGAAAATAGACGTCATGATCGATCCGGGCGGCAATGTCTACGATCCAGAAAGCGATACCAATGATTCAGGTGATAAAGGTAACGGCCTGTCACAGGAAGATAATTACGAACTGGCGCTGAAGATCAAAAAGAAGCTGGAGAAAAAAGGCCTGCGGGTCAAGATCTCCCGAAAAAAGAATGAATATTCGTCGTATTACGGCAAGAAGAGCCGGATCGGCCGCGGCTACGAACAGGAAGCCAAGGTTTATTTGTCACTGGGCTTGATGAGCGATGACGAAATTGATCGTCCGATCCTGGTCGTATCGCCGTATACATCCGGAAATCTGGCCAATACGATCGCATATGAATGCGAACAGAACAATGTGGAATTGTACGGATCGGATGATAGTGATACCGGCCTGAATGCGGGTGTTTATTACGATGATCTGATTCAGAACGATGCCGGAAAAGATACAAAATATGAGTATTATCCGCAGCTGCGGGAAAGCGGTGCCAAAGTGACCTATGCCGGTACGATGGACAATGCGGATCTGAACCGGCGTTATCGGAATGCATTCGGTATGTACGGCGTGTATGTGCAGTATGCGAATGTCGATGATGAAGGCAGTGTGAACTATTACAAAAATCATAAAGCGAAACTGGCAAAAAGTATTGCTGACGGCATTATCGATTATTTTGAGATCGAGGGGGAATTCAGTGAAAGCACAACTGAATCACATTAAAAAATCCTACGGCACCCAGGAGGTGCTGCTGGATGCATCGCTTCGGGTTCGTGATAAGGAAAAGATCGCACTGATCGGCCGCAATGGCTGCGGCAAGACGACCTTGTTACGGATACTATGCGGACAGGAACAGGCGGATGCCGGCGATCGTTTTATTGCCGGTGATACACGTATTGGTTATCTGGCACAGATCACGTTTCCCGATGAGTCCTGTACGGTCTATGAGGAATTGCTGAAAGCCTTTGCTGAAGTACGGCATCTGGAACAGGCGATGCGCGAAACGGAACAGCAGCTGCAGGAACAGGCAGATGAGAAAATACTGAGCCGATATGCGGATATGCAGGCGCGTTTTGAAGCGATGAACGGCTATCAATATGATGTAGAGATCCGCAATGTTTTTTTCCATTTTCAATTTGAAGAAGCGGATCTGCAGAAGAAGCTGAGCGAGTTCAGTTCAGGGCAGAAAACACGGATCGCATTGGTGAAGCTGCTCTTAAGCAAGCCGGATATTCTTTTATTGGATGAACCGACCAATCACCTGGATCTGCAGGCAGTCGAGTGGCTGGAGAAATATCTGCGTCATTATCCGTTTGCGGTCGTACTGGTCAGTCATGACCGAACTTTTATCGATCATGTTGCAGATGAAATCGTGGAAATCGAATATGGAAAAACCATGCGTTATGTCGGCAGCTATACGCATTATACAGAAGCCAAAAAGGAATATCTGCAGAAAAATCATGAGGCTTATGTTCGGCAGCAGCAGGAAATCAAACGTTTGGAAGAACTGATCGCAAAATTCCGCTCCAAAAGCAGTAAAGCGTCTTTTGCCCAAAGTAAGCAGAAATATTTAGACCGCATGGAACGGATCCAGGATGTCAGGGCGGATGAACAGATGATGCATGCTTCGTTTTCCAGCGGCCGGAAAGGCGGACGCCGCGTCTTGAAAGTTGAGCATCTGTCGATCGGTTATGATCATCCGTTGGCGGAAGTGAATGTGGAATTGATGGCCGGCCAGCGCCTGGCTGTGATCGGTCCTAACGGAACCGGCAAAAGTACACTGCTGAAGACATTGATCGGCCAGCTGCCGGCATTAAGCGGCCACTATGCATTTGGTCATCAGATCGATGTCGGTTATTTCGATCAGGAAAGCGCCCAGATGTCTTCAGATAAGACTGTTTTGGATGAATTGTGGGACCGTTTTCCGCTGAGCACTCAGACGGAGATCCGCAATACGCTGGCTGCATTTTTATTTACGCAGGATGAGGTGTTCAAAGAAGTTAATGATCTGTCCGGCGGTGAAAAAGTACGGCTGGCCTTGGCCTGTTTGATGCTGCGGCATGATAACCTGCTGATCCTCGATGAGCCGACCAATCACTTGGATATTCCCGGCAAGGAGGCACTGGAAAACGCGCTGCAGGCGTATGACGGCACCTTGTTGTTTGTCAGTCATGACCGGATGTTTTTACAGAAGATGGCAACGCGTGTGTTGGATCTAGGCAGCGGCGCAAAAGTCTTTGATCTTGGTTATCAAGATTATATGGATCATTCAACAGAGGATCTGCAGCCGTCAGAAATCGAAAAACCACAGACGGGCAAAGCCAAATTCCAAAATGAAAAAGCGCTGCGCAACCGGATCGCAAAACTGGAGAACATGTTGGAGGAAGCCGAGAAAGATCTTGAAAGTCTGCGGGAACTGCGGTATGAGCCGGAATTTTATCAAGACTTTAAAAAGATGGAGACGCTCGATGCCGATATTGATGACAAACACAATGAGATCCAGAAACTGATGTCGGAGTGGGAAGAAAAAATGGAGGAATTGGAAGGAAAATAGAGTGAAAAAGCCTATATGATGTGATAAAATATTCATAATGAAATAGGAGGAAATACGACAATGGGAAATTGTTTAGTTGCGCAGTCCGGTGGACCGACCACCGTCATTAACGCAAGCTTGGCCGGTGTTGTCCGTGCCAATCAATTAAACCCTGTATACGATCACGTATACGGCGGATTAAACGGAATTGAAGGAATTTTACAAGATCATCTGTACGATCTGACGAACATGTCGGAATACGAAAACCGCATTCTCCGTCAGACACCGAGTTCCGCTTTAGGCAGCTGCCGTTACAAATTAAAGAGAAACGATGAAACCGATTATTTGAAGCTGGTTGAGATCATGGAAAAACACGACATCGATGTGATGTTCTACATCGGCGGAAACGATTCCATGGATACTGTTGATGCATTGAGCCAGTGGGCAAAGAAAAAAGGCATCAAACAGCGTTTTGTCGGTATTCCGAAAACGGTCGATAATGACCTGATGGTCATCGATCACTGCCCGGGCTTTGCTTCCGGTGCAAAATTTGCCAATGAAGTTGTCAACGCAACTTGGCTGGATTACAACGTGTACACCCGCGAAGAAGTATTCGTCCTGGAGACAATGGGACGTGACGCCGGATGGCTGGCTGGTTCGACGGTCGTGACCGGAAAAGTAGACTTGCTGGTATTGCCGGAAGTTGACTTTGATAAGGATGTATTCTTGGCTGAAGTCAAGAAATGCATGGATAAGAAGGGCAAATGCTACATTGTTACCAGTGAAGGTGCCCATTATGCCGATGGTACGTATGTAGCTGCCGGACAGGCAAAGAATGATGGCTTCGGTCATGCGATCTTAGGCGGTGCCGGACAGGCATTGAAGCAGATGATCGTTGACGCTGGTATCGCACCGCGCGGTAAAGTACAGGATCTGTCATCCGCTGCTCGTTCCAGCAACTTTGCTCAGTCTTTGGTTGATGTTACGGAAGCTTATGAGCTGGGTATGAGCGCTCACGGACGCAGTGCCAATCCGGAATTTACAGGCATGGTCGTTGCTCATCAAAGAGAGTACATCGACGGACGTTACAATGCACACTTCATTGCCGGACCGGCTGAGAAGTTCGCAAACTATGTCAAACATGTACCGACAGAATGGATCCTGCCGAACTATCAGGGTATGACAAAAGAATTCTACGATTACATCACACCGCTGATCCAGGGTGAACCGGATCTGATCTACAACGAAAAGGGTATTCCGGAAACCATCGTTCCGTTCAATATGCGATAAAAAAATTGAGTGCCTTAACGGCACTCTTTTTGTTTGGCAATTAATTGTTCTTTTTCCCGACGGGAAAGCTGCTTGATTTCATATTCCCGCTGCATCGCTTCCGATTTGGTTTCAAAACATTCATAATAGACCAGTTCGACCGGGGTGCGGCTGCGGGTGTATTTTGCGCCTTTTTTATCATTGTGGGTCTGTATGCGATGGGCAAGATCATTGGTCCAGCCTGTATAGTATGTATCATCTGCACAGTGCAGGATATAGGTATATGTCATAGAGATATTCTATCATACAGAAACGAACAAAAAGAAACAAAAACGATAAAAATCAATTGAATTCTAGTATCAACTTCCTTATAATGGAAGTAGGAGGAATCAATATGGAAACGAATCGGACACGTCAATTAAGAGAAAAAATGGTACATCGCAAAGCATCGATCTGCAGCGAACGTGCCGTATTTTATACGAAATCATTCAAACAGACAGAGGGACAGTCCTATATCCTGCGCAAAGCCAAAGCGTTTGCTTATACGCTGGATCATATGACCATCTATTTTGAACCGGATTCTTTGATTTTCGGCAATCAAGCATCCCGTAATTTTGCCGCACCGATCTTCCCGGAATACTCGATCCAATGGGTCATTGATGAATTGGATGAATTTGACAAAAGAGAAGGCGATGTGTTCTATATTGATGAAAAGACCAAAGATGATCTGCGCGCGGTCGCGCCGTACTGGCTGCATCATACACACGAAGACGAGGTCAACCGCAATTTGACCAAAGCGATCCGCCTGGCGGAAAAACAGGGCGTCATCCATCGCGGCGGTATTTCGATGAGCGGTGACGGTCACATTGTACCGGATCATCCGACAGTACTAAAACGGGGCTTCCGCTCGATCATCGAAGAAGCGCAGTTACGTATGAAAACCGCAGATGAAGAACAAAAAAATTATTATGAAGCTGTGATCATTTCTTTGGAAAGTGCGCTGCGTTATTTTAAACGCTATGGCCGGCTGGCTCGTGACATGTATCAAAAAGAGGCAGATCCAAAATGGCTGCGGATCGCAGATATGGCGGATACGATGATGGAACAAGGGGCCCGCAGTTTCTATGAAGCCGTTGAAGTGACTTATATGATCCATCTGCTGCAGATGATCGAAAGCAACGGTCATTCGTTCAGTTACGGCCGTTTCGATCAGTATATCGAGCCATATTATGAGCACGATATCAAGGCCGGTGTGCTGACACAAGAGGAAGCGCAGGAAATCACTTCCCATATGTTCATCATGAATTCTTCCCTGAACAAGATCCGCCCTTACGGACATACGCGTTATTCGCAAGGATATCCGCTGTATTCGAATTTAGTGGTCGGCGGTCTGACTCCGGAAGGCAAAGACGGCACGAACGCGATGACTTATATCTGCATCGAAGCGATGCATCAATGCGGTCTGGCGGAACCGAATTTTTCTGCCCGTTATCATGAAAATTCGCCGCAGCCTTATTTAGAAGCCTGTGCGAAATTGATCCGGACAGGCCATGGCATGCCAAGCATGTTCAATGACAAGACGGTCATCAAAGGTTTGATGGATCTAGGCATTCCGCAGGCTGATGCTTACGATTATTGCCCGATCGGCTGTGTGGAAACCGGCGTACCAGGAAAATATGGTCACCGGGCAACCGGTATGACATACGTCAACTGGGGCAAGGTTTTCGAAATCGTGATGCACCACGGAACGGATCCAAACAGCGGCATTACGATGTTAAGCGATGATACGGAATATAAGACCTACGATGATTTGTGGAACGCATGGAAAAAATACTTGAAATTCTATTCGGATATCAGTGTTGAATGCGATGCGATCTGTGATGCGTCGCTGGCGGTTTACGATGCGGATCCATTCGCCTCGTGCCTGATCCAGAATTCGATGGAACAGGGCAAGACACTGAAAAACGGCGGCTGCTTGTATGACGTCATCTCGCAGTCGAATATCGGTCCAAGCATTGTCGGTAATTCGCTTTATACATTTAAAAAGCTTGTTTATGAAAGTCACCGGTATACGCCGGCACAAATTGTCGCCGCTTGTGATGCAAACTGGCAGGATCCAGAGTCCAAAAAAATTCAAAATGAGATCCTGCGGCTGCCGAAATTCGGCAACGATGACGATGAAGTCGATGCGATCGTAAAAGATGTATTCAACTCTTATCTGGAGCTGCTGCCGGGCTACAGTACCCTGCGCAAAGGCAAAGGACCGAAAGTCAGCTGCTATACGATGTCGACAAGCAATATCACTTCCTATGTGCCGAATGGCTTTGTGGTCGGTGCAACACCGGATGGCCGCATAGCTGGCTCGCCTTTGAATGAGGGCTGTTCGCCGACCCAGGGAACTGATGTCAATGGTCCGACTGCGGTGATCAATTCGGTATCGAAACTGCCGAATGAAAAAGTCGGCGCCGGTCAGCTGCTCAACATGCGTTTTTCAAAAGATTCGCTGGCCGGAGATGAAAACTTAGATCGCTTTGTCAGCTTTTTGAAAGTCAGTGCGAAAAAAGGCATTTACCATAATCAATTTAATGTGGTGTCTTCACAAGAACTGCGGCAGGCACAGATTCATCCAGAACAATACGAGGACTTGATCGTCCGCGTTGCAGGCTATTGTGCACAGTTTGTCTCGCTGATGCCGCAGACGCAGGATGCGATCATTGCCCGTACGGAGAATACGTTCTGATGTTGGCGGCAGAACGCCGGCAGGCCATCTTAAAACAGCTGGATCAGCACGAGATCGTTACCGTGCAGAAGCTGGCTGCTCATCTGGACGTCACACCAATGACGATCCGGCGGGATCTGGCTGAACTGGAAGAAGAGGAACGTTGTGTCCGGGTGCATGGCGGGGCGAAACGCATCGAACCGGGCGTCTTATCCAAGCATACCGAAATGGACATGCTGGATCGGCTGCATTTGCATTATGAAGCAAAAGTGAAGGTCGCCAAAAAGGCGGCCGAGTTGATCCAGGACGGGGAATGCATCTTTATCGACGGCGGAACGAGCATGCTGCCGCTGATGCCGTTTATCAAAGACAAAGCCATCCAGATTGTCACAAATAATCTTTTATGGCAGACACAGTTCGAGAGCGATCGGGCTGAGGTGTTTGCGCTGGGCGGAAAATTGATCCCGAAATACAAGATGACGGTCGGCCCGGAAACGGCAGAGAATTTAAGGCGGTTTCGTTTTGACCGTGCGTTCATTTCCTGCAACGGTTTTAGTATCAAACGCGATCTAATGTATACAGCCGATGTCGATACGATGGCCGTCAAAGAGCAGGCCCTGCGTCAGGCCGAGACCGGGATCCTGCTGACGGATTCATCGAAGGCCAATGTGCAGGGATTCTATAGTCTGCTGAAACTGAGTGCCTTTGATGCGATCGTCTGCGATCGGGACACCGGCACGCGGGAAGCACCGGAAGGATTTATTCTGGTATGAGCATCAACCGACGGAATCTGGAAATTGCCGGCATCATTTTTGGAATTTCTTCTTTTGTGATGCTCTGCGGTTTATGGCTTTCCATGAAAACCATGCAGGAAAACCGGATCCAGTGGAACGATGACGCAATAGAAATTCAAGAAGTGACGGTACCCTATAAACAGATTTATTCGGTACAACTGAAACATTCCCTTCCGGACATCGAACTGACGGACGGTACGCATCAGAATGGGTATCTTTCCGGTACGGGAAAGTGTGCCGGTTATGGAGAATGTACGTTGGAATTGTATGAAGATTGTCCATATTATATTGTGATCCGGGCGGATCAGACGATTTTGATCAATGCACAGAATGAGAAGGATACAAAGGCTTTGTATCGGAAGATCATAAAGAAAACGGGTGCCGACTGACACCCGTTTATTTACTATGGCTGGGGTAATTGGATTCGAACCAATGAAATGGCAGATTCAGAGTCTGCTGCCTTACCGCTTGGCTATACCCCAATGCGCCTCTATATAATACATTTTATTTATTTAAATTGCAAGCGTTATTGAAAGAAATCTTTTCATAGAGTATCATGATAAAGAATCAAACCAGAAAGGATCTTTTCCATGACATTTATTGTAAATAACGTGATGCCGGCTTTGGTTGCCGTCTGTGCTGGATTTTTTCTCGGCCCGATCGCGAAACAGCTGGTCATCGGTTTATCAAAAAATGCGCCGGATAAAGGCGTGATGACATTTTTGGGTTCTTGTTCCTCGATCTTGATCAAGGCCATTGCCGTGATCATTGCTTTATCGTTTTTAGGTGTCGATACATCCGTTCTTGTCGGCGGTCTCTCTGCTTTAGGCTTAGGTGTTTCGCTGGCCCTGAAAGAAAACATGGCCAATGTGGCCGGCGGGGTGCAGATCCTTTTTACGAAGCCGTTTGAGATCGGCGATGTGATCTGTTTTGAAGACACGGAAGGACAGGTAACACGGATCGAAATGATGTTCACGGTGATCCGTACGTACGACAATCAGGATATGATCGTACCGAATTCGAAGCTTGTCTCTTCGACTGTGATCAATTATACAGATGAGGAAAAACGGCGCATCCATATCCAGCTGCCGGTTTCGGTCAAAGCGGATCTGCAGACTTGCAAAGAAGCTTTTGAACCGGTCCTGCAGGAAAATGAACGGGTCCTGAAATTTGAACCGATGCAAGTGGTGATCGATTCGTTTGATGAAAAAGCCATCATCCTCGGGGTGTATGCGTGGGTCAAAAACGATGACTATTGGCCGACCTTATGTGTCTTGAATGAAAATCTGCAGAAGAAACGTCTGGCGTGCGGGATCGAACCGGTCACGGATCTGATTTCTGTCCGGGATCTGCCGCAGCCGGTTTCTGGATCCGAAACACAGCCGTCCGAAGAATAACGGCTGTTTTCGTTTTCTGGACGAAACTGTGAAATTATTTTAAAATATTTCTTGAGAGTAAATGAGGAGATCATCATGGAAGCGATGTTTATTTTGCTGGTCGCGATCGGAGTCGTGGTGATTGCGATGTTGCCGACATCGTTTTACCGATTGATAACACGACTTTTTTCTTGGGGCGATTGGGGCATTCGAAAAAACAAAAGAAAACACGATTATGACGATGTATTGGCAGATTTGTTCTTGCTGCTGAGTTTTGTATTCAGTGTTTTTTATTATCGTCTGCCTTGGTATCCGATTTTGTATTCGGTCTTTTTTTGGCTGTCTTACCTGAGCATGATGGGGCAGGCCAGCCGGATCAGCCTGCGTGAGAAGAAACGTTCACGACGGTCATTGCTGTTGTGTTTATCGGTCATGGCGGCCGCAGCGTATTTGTCCTCGATCGGCGCGTTCAATCATTTTCATGCGTGGCTTGATACGACGGTCTTCCGTCAGTCTCTGCGAAACGGTCATCATTTAATTTCTTTGTATACGATCAAGCACCATGAAGGAATCGTGGTTTTATTGCAGGCGCTGCTGTATTTTTTCTCCTTTTATGTTATATGGGCGCAGTTCAAATGCCTGCGCTTGGAAGAAACCTACAAAGGCCGCAATTTAATTACATTTTGGATCAAAATTTTGATCATTTCTGCGCTGTTCATCCTGACAGCCTCTGCCGGCTTCCGCTGGATCCATGCGCTCTATTTTATCAAATACTAGAAAGAAGGATTCTATGATCAAAGAACGTTTACGTCTGCTGCGTGCGCAGATGCAGAAAGAAAACATTCAGGCTTATATTATTCCAACCAGTGATTTTCACGAAACAGAGTATGTAAGTGATTATTTTGCCTGCCGCAAGTATATGTCCGGATTTACCGGCAGTGCGGGCGTCCTGGTCGTGACCGTTTCAAAAGCAGCACTTTGGACCGACGGCCGCTACTTTATCCAGGCCGAACGACAGCTGAAAGATTCGACGATCGAATTGATGAAAATGGGACAGGAAGGAACACCGGATATTCCGGACTATATTTTGTCTCAGCTACAAGCCGGAGATACGGTCGGTTTTGACGGCCGGGTCATCAATGCCGCGGATGCCCGCCGTTATGACAGCGCATTCTGTGCGCAGGAGATCCATTTAAAAACGGATGTGGATCTGGTCGGCCGGATCTGGACAGATCGTCCGGCTTTGCCGCATTCAAAAACGTTCCATTATGATGAAAAATATACGGGTGAAACGATCGGCGAAAAATTAGCCCGGGTCCGTCAGGCGATGGCAGAGCAGCATGCGGTCAGTCACATTGCCACAAAGATCGATGAAGTTGCCTGGCTGCTGAATTTACGTGCGGACGATATTCCGTGCTTTCCGGTCGCACTGGCTTATGCGATCATCCGGCAGGATGATGCAGTTCTTTATATAGATGACTCGCGTCTGGATCCGGTCAGCCGTCAGTTGATGAAAGAGAACCATATCCGTATCAAAGGATATTTTGATATTTATGAGGATGTCAAGACATTGACAGGCCCTGTGCTTTATGATCCTTCATTTGTGAACAGCCGGCTGATTTTTTCACTGCAGGCCCCGGCCGTAGAAGCACCGGATCCGGAGCTGTTGATGAAAGCGGTCAAAAATGAAACAGAGATTGCCGCAACGAAAAATGCACACCTGAAAGACGGCGCGGCCGTGGTAAAATTTATGTATTGGCTGCATGTGAATGTTCCGCAAGGAACCGTCAGTGAATGGAGCGCACAGCAGAAATTGACCGCGCTGCGCAGCGAACAGGACGGATATATTGAAGACAGTTTTACGACGATCAGTGCCTATAAAGATCATGCGGCCATGATGCACTATAGTTCGTCACCGGAGACCGATGTTTTACTGAAACCAGAAGGATTGTATCTGGTGGATTCCGGCGGTCAGTACATCGACGGCACGACAGACATTACGCGTACGTTTGTGCTGGGCCCGATCACCAAGGAAGAAAAATATTGGTTTACGCTGGCGATGCGCAGTCATATCCGGCTGGCGGCTGCTCATTGGCTGTATGGCTGCAGCGGATTGAATTTGGATATTTTAGCGCGCGGCCCGCTGTGGGACCAAGATATGGATTATCAGTGCGGCACCGGACATGGCATCGGCCATTTATCAACGGTCCATGAAGCACCGAATGGATTCCGCTGGCGCAAGGTACCTGAACGCAATGATTCGGCGGTCTTGGAAGCCGGCATGATCCAAAGCGATGAGCCAGGCGTCTATATGGAAGGGAAATTCGGCATCCGCCACGAAAATGAAGTACTTGTGGTGAAAGGAAATAAAAATTTCTATGGTCAGTTCATGCATTTAGAGCCGCTGACGTTTGTACCGTTTGACGTGAAAGGCATCGATCCCTCGTTGATGACCGAAGAGGAAATCAACTGGCTGAACAATTATCATGCCGCGGTCGTGAAAAAAATCTCGCCGTATCTGACGGATGAGGAAGCCAGCTGGCTGAAGCAGATCTGTCAGCCGATCCGAAAATGAAAGAGCGAATCATTCCTTCGGCATGCCCGCACTGCGGGCATGTTTTTCAAATCAAGCGGGATACGATGGCCGTCGCAGGCATGAACCCGATCATCGATCAGCGGCTGTATGACGGCACCTATTTTACCCATGCTTGTTCGCAATGTCATCACTTGTATTATTTAGAGCAGCCGTTTCTTTACCATGATCCGGACCGGAAGTATATTCTGCTGCTGACGGAAAAGAAAAATGTCGGCCCGCTGCCGGAAGATGAACTCATCGTGCGCTGTACCAATGCTTTGCAGCTGATGCATGCCTACCGGATATTGAGTCAGGGATTAAATATTAGCTATGTGCTGCGCCGCCAACATGTACTTGAGCTGCAAGTCGGGCCGGTGGAATTTGATACGTGGAACGCCGAGACCCGCTGTTTGTGGTTCCGGCAGGATGATCAGCCGGTAGCTGTACGGATCCCAGAAGAAGAACTGCCGGCACTGCTGCGCCGGGTATGATCAGAATCGGTGCGAACCGAATGAAAAAGCCTTACGTCTGGTGTATAATGAATGCGAAAGGATTTAGAATGTTATGAAAATTTTAGTTACCGGAGGAGCCGGCTATATTGGCAGTCATACCTGTGTGGAATTGCTGAAGGCCGGTTATGAGGTTGTGATCGTAGACAATCTTTACAACTCCAACAAAAAAGCGGTATCGCGGATCCAGGAAATTACTGGAAAGAATGTTTCATTCTACGACTTGGATATTTTAAACAAGGATGGTTTGTCACAGGTATTTCAACGTGAAAAGATCGATGCGGTCATTCATTTTGCGGGCTTGAAAGCAGTCGGAGAATCGGTGCACAAACCAATTGAATATTATCATACGAATATTGAAGGTACATTGACGCTGGTGCAGGTGATGAAGGAAAACGGCGTTAAAAACATTGTCTTTTCTTCCAGCGCGACAGTATATGGTGATCCGGCGCAGATTCCGATCACGGAAGAATGTCCGAAAGGAACCTGTACGAATCCATATGGCTGGACAAAATGGATGAATGAGCAGATCCTTACGGATCTGAATACGGCGGATCCGACGTGGAATGCCATGCTGCTGCGCTATTTCAATCCGATCGGTGCGCATGAAAGCGGTCTGATCGGTGAAGATCCGAAAGGTATCCCGAACAACTTGCTGCCGTATGTGGCACAAGTGGCTATCGGCAAACTGAAACGAGTCGGC
This sequence comes from Catenisphaera adipataccumulans, assembly GCF_014202755.1. GTDB lineage: Bacteria > Bacillota_I > Bacilli_A > Erysipelotrichales > Erysipelotrichaceae > Catenisphaera > Catenisphaera adipataccumulans. The sequence continues at coordinate 52,793 of NZ_JACHHK010000003.1, read as the reverse complement.
GTTTTCGGCAATGATTATGATACACCGGACGGTACCGGGGTCCGGGATTATATCCATGTCGTCGATCTGGCTTTGGGGCATGTGGCAGCCTTAAAAAAGATGCAGGAAAGCGGCGGCGTTCAGATCTACAACTTAGGCACCGGTAAAGGCTACAGTGTGCTGGATGTCATTCATGCGTTTGAGAAAGCATGCGGCCATCCGATCCCTTATGAGATCCTGCCGCGGCGTGACGGTGATATCGCAACCTGCTATTCGGACTGCACAAAAGCGGAAAAAGAATTGGGATGGACCGCGAAATATGATTTAGATGAGATGTGTGCATCGTCCTGGAAGTGGCAGACGATGAATCCAGACGGATATGATACAGAGGAGAGGGAAAATGGCTGATAAAGGAAAAAATACATTAGAAGAATTTAAAGAGTTTATCGCGCGCGGGAATGTGATCGATATGGCTGTCGGTGTGATCATGGGGTCTGCATTCGGCAGTATCGTGACATCGTTGGTCAATGACTTGCTGATGCCGGTGATCGGTATGCTGATCGGCGGTATTGATTTCACCTCGTTATGCATTACAGTCGGCAGCGCAAAACTGAATTACGGGAATTTGATCCAGAGCATTGTCAACTTCCTGATCATTGCTTGGTGCATTTTCAGTTTTATGAAAGCTGTTCAGCGCTTCCAGAAGAAAAAGGAAGAAGAAGCACCGGCTCCGGACGAGAACACGGTTTTGCTTCAGGAAATTCGTGATTTGCTGAAAGAACAGAATCAGAAGTAGAAAAAAGGCGGAGAGTTAGATATAGTACTCTCCGCCTTTTGCGCGCTCCTCATCGACCAGATCCTGCAAAGTGATCGAGTCTACGACATTTGTGACCGCATCATACATTTGCTGCCAAACATGAATAGTGACACATTCTGATTCCCGCGGACAATGAAAGGAATTTTCCGGATCAACACAATCGACCGGGGCCAGCGATCCTTCGGTAATGCGCAGGATCATGCCGACCGTAATGTCTTTTGGGGATTTGTTCAGATAATATCCGCCTTTTGGTCCGCGTACACTGCGGATGATGCCGGCTTTAGCCAGCGGCGGAATGATCTGTTCCAAATATTTTAGGGAAATGGGCTGCCTTTCGGAAATGCCTTTCAGACTGACTGGTTCCTGACGGGGCTGAATGGCAAGATCGAGCAGGAAACGTAGAGAATAGCGTCCTTTTGTTGAAACTTTCATATTAATTCCTCAATTCCTACTAATTAAATACAATATAGCACAATCATTCAGTTCGCTCAATAGGTCCGCATTCATTTTGATTTTGCTTTTTATGTTCCATAACCAAAGGGAATGTGGTATATTAAATTTGATATTGGAAGTATGCGTAATATCTATGGAGGACGATAAAATGGTTAGAAGAATAGGTGTTTTAACTTCCGGCGGCGACTCGCCGGGCATGAACGCAGCGATCCGTGCCGTCACACGTGTCGGTATCAACAGCGGTCTGGAAGTATTTGGAATTTATAATGGATACAAAGGCATGGTCGAAGGTTATATCGAACCGTTGACGCGTGAAACGGTCGGTGAGATCGTTAACCGCGGCGGTACGATCTTAGGATCGGCCCGTTTGCCGGAGTTCAAAGAAAAAGAAGTCCGTCAGCGTGCGATCAATCAGCTGAACAAGCGGGGAATTGAAGCAGTCGTCGTCATCGGCGGTGATGGTTCCTATCGCGGCGCTTTGTCTTTGACGGAAATGGGCGTCAACTGCATCGGTCTTCCGGGTACCATTGATAATGATATTACATGCACCGATTATACGATTGGTTTCCAAACGGCTTTGGAGACATGTGTTGAAGCAATCGATAAATTGCGTGATACGTCGAATTCCCATCATCGCTGCTCCATTGTAGAAGTAATGGGCAATCGCTGCGGCGACTTGGCGTTGTGGGCCGGTATTTCCTGCGGTGCTGAGATCATTGTCACCAGCGATACGGGATTTGATGAGCAGGATGTATTGGAGCGCCTGCGTGATCTGGATATCATTAAGAAGAAAAGACATGCGATCATTGTCATCAGTGAAAAAATTACCGATGTTGATCAATTTGCCAAGAAGGTCAGTCTGAATACGGGCTTCTCAGGCCGTGCGACAGTCTTAGGCCATATTCAGCGCGGCGGTTCGCCATGTCCGTTTGACCGTCTGCTGGCTAGCCAGATGGGTGAAAAAGCGGTCGATCTGCTGATGCAGGGCATCGGCGGTCAGTGCATCGCGATCCGTGAAAATAAGATCGTTTCAATCCCGATCCAGAAGGCATTGAGCATGCCGAGCGAATCGAGAAAACCGCTGATGAACTTGTTTGAACGTTTGGTTTAATGAGAAAGGATGCTTCGGCATCCTTTTTTTCAGGCACTGAGTTTGACATTGCTAACTTAAAAAGAATACAATGGGAACAAAGGAGTTGTTCTTATGGAATTAGGCGAATCAATGGAAGACTATCTGGAAGCCATTTATATACTAAGCAATATGCAGGAACACGTGCGCAGCGTCGATGTCGCAACGTATTTAGGATTCTCTAAGCCCAGTGTATCGCATGCGGTCAAACTGCTGAGCGAGAAAGGATATTTGCGGTTTGATCCGAATAAAATTTTATATTTGACCAAAGAAGGAGAGGATCTGGCCAAAGAAACATATGATCGGCATTGCTTTTTTTCCCATGTGCTTCAGGAAATCGGTGTGCCGAAAGAAATTGCCCAGAAAGATGCCTGCCGCATAGAACATGTACTGAGCAGGGAATCTTATAATGCGATTCAAAACTGGTATAAACAACGACATTAAAGCACGGAAGTGCTTTTTTTAAGGAGGGAAGTCTATGCGTCCGGAAATTCTGGCTCCGGCAGGAAATGAGGAAGCGCTTGAGGCGGCCATCGCCGCCGGCTGTGATGCCGTTTATTTTGGCTTGACGAAGTTCGGCGCGCGTGCCTATGCGCATAATTTTACGTTGGAGCAGGCAAAAAAAGCCATCGACCGCTGTCATTTGGTCGATGTGAAAGTACATGTTACGATGAATACGATCTTATATGAAGATGAAATTGAAGAAGCGTATGAAACCGCCCGTGCGCTGTATGAAGCCGGTGTGGATGCGCTGATCGTTCAGGATCTTGGATTGATCCATCTTCTTCACCATCGGCTGCCTGATCTGACGGTGCATGCTTCCACACAGATGAGCATTCAAAGCCCGGATGAGATCGAACGTCTGAAAAAGCTCGGCGTCAAACGCATCGTGTTGGCGCGGGAATGTACAGCGGAAGACATAGAAGCCTGCCGGCAGGCTGGCTTGGAAATTGAGATGTTTGTGCATGGTGCATTGTGCATCAGTATGTCGGGCCGCTGTTATTTTTCGGCATTCCGCTATAGCCGCAGCGGCAACCGCGGACAGTGTGCACAGCCTTGCCGGATGCGCTATACCATTGAACAGGACGGTCAAATGATCCCGGAATCAGAAAGGTATTTGCTGAGCCCAAAAGATTTATCGCTGATCGATCAGGCAGCTTCATTGCCGGTTGATTCGTTGAAGATCGAAGGGCGGATGAAAAGTCCGGTTTATGTGTATCTTGCGGTTTCGCAGCTGAAAAAAGTTCTGGACGGAAAACCGCGGACGCAGGCAGATCGGCAGGCATTGATGACGGCGTTCTATCGCGGATATACAACGGGTCATTTATTGGATCAGCGCGGCAATGATTTGATGAACACAAAGACCCCGAATCATCAGGGGACCCTGGCCGGTGAGGTGATCGGCTACCGGAAACCGTATATCCGGATCAAATGCCGGACGGATATCATGCAGAATGACGGCCTGCGAATTGGCACCCAGGGATTTCGTGTGAACTATTTATACGATGCCCAAGGCAATCTTCAAAATCATATTCCGGCCGATTCAATTGCGATGGTCAAGGGACGCCGGTGCGCCAAAGGAACCGAAGTACGCAAGACGATCTCTTATGCAGCGGAACAAGAAGTGACAAAACAATGTCAAAAGGTACGGCAAGTCAACCAGCCGATCAAGATCAGCTGTGCCGGTGTGCACAAGCCATTGGTCGTAACGATGAACGGGGAAACCATCGTTTCGGATGCCCGGGCGCAGAAAGCGCACAAACGGCCGACAGATGCCGCCATGATCAGGACGCAATTTGCCAAAACCAAAGCGGAGTTCGTGCGTTATGAACCTTCCTTTGATTTAGCGGATGATATCTTTTTTACGATTGCCGATCTGAATGAACTGCGGCGTCGGACCACAGCAGTTTTGGCTGAGCAGAAAACCAGAGTTGTCACACAGCCGGAACAAGATTATTCATATGTGCCGAAAGCAAAGACAAACGATGCAGAAATTGTAAAAGGGGACAGACCGGAAATGGCTTCGTTTCAATGGAATGTGTCGAATTCATATGCGGCAGCGGCCTGTCTGGAGATGGGATACACGTCGGTGCTGATCGGCCCGGAATGTGACCGGGCGGCATCCTTGAAAATGATCAAAGCATTTCGAGAACGATATCATGATGTTTCTTGTCTGGTGAAAACGGTCTATCATACGCGGCGTTTCATGATCATGAAGCATTGCCCGATCAATACGTATTTTAAAGACGGCCAGCGAAAACATTGTGCACTTTGTCATGAACATACCATGAAACTGGTCGGTTTGGATGGGCAGAAAGTAGTCTGTTCCGGGGACGCGCAGTGTTGGATGCGTTTGTTTGAAGATCAGCCGGTTGATGAAATCGAAGATGTGCCGATGTATAAAAAAGCCGGACTGTGCCAATTTCGAATCGATTTTTTCAATGAAAAAGAAGCGGAAATAGAAAAAATTGAGAACAAGTTAGTTGAGGCTTACAGCAAAAACTGATACAATGAAATCATACAAAAGGAGGTACTGAATATGCCGATTATTACAGATATTTATGCCAGAGAAGTATTGGATTCCCGCGGCAATCCGACGGTCGAAGTCGAGGTATATACGGAATCCGGTGCTTATGGAAGAGCCATGGTGCCAAGCGGTGCCAGCACCGGTGAACGAGAGGCGCTGGAACTGCGCGATGGGGATCCGACCCGTTATGGCGGAAAGGGCACGACCAAAGCGGTCGATCATGTAAACAATGAAATCGGGCCGCAGCTGGTCGGTATGGACTGCCGGGATCAGATTTTAATTGACCGGACCATGCTGAAAATGGATGGCACGCCGTTTAAGAAAAACCTAGGCGCCAATGCGACTTTGGGCGTTTCGATGGCCTGTGCGATGGCGGCAGCTGATTTTTACGGCATGCCATTATACAATTATTTCGGCGGCTTTAATGCCCATACGATGCCGGTGCCGATGATGAATGTCATCAACGGCGGCAGTCATGCCGATTCAACCGTTGATTTCCAGGAATTCATGTTGATGCCGATCGGCGCATCCTCGATGAAGGAAGCGGTGCGCATGGGTGCCGAAACATTCCATTGTTTGAAAAAGGTTTTAAAAGACAAAGGCTACAATACCAACGTCGGTGATGAAGGCGGTTTTGCACCAAGCTGTAAAAACGGCAACGAAGAACCGCTGGAATTGTTGGTAGAAGCAATGAAAGCGGCTGGCTATGAACCAGGCGTTGAAATGGGCATTGCGATGGATGTTGCAGCCAGCGAATTCCACAATCATGAGACTGGTTTATACGAATTGTCACGTTCCGGTCAGGGAAATAAAACATCCGATGAAATGATCGAAATGTATGCACAGTGGATCGAAAAATACCCGATTCTTTCCATTGAAGACGGCTTAGGTGAACGGGACTGGGATGGCTGGAAAAAGCTGACCGATCGTTTGGGCAGCCGTGTACAGTTGGTCGGTGATGATTTGTTCGTGACCAATCCGAAGATCTTACAGGAAGGAATCGAGAAAGGAATTGCGAATGCGATCTTGATCAAGGTCAACCAGATCGGTACGCTGACGGAAACTTTTGAAGCCATCGAACTGGCGAAGAAGCACAATTACACATGCATTGTTTCGCATCGTTCCGGAGAAACCGAAGATACGACGATCGCAGATATCGCAGTCGGCCTGAATGCCGGACAAATTAAGACCGGTTCGATGTCGAGAACGGACCGGATCGCGAAATACAATCGTCTGATGCGTATCGAAGACGAATTGAATAAGCGCGGCGCTGTCCATATTGCGGAATATCCAGGCAAAAAAGCGTTCTACAATTTATATAAGTAAACAAAACGGAGGCTTTCATGCCTCCGCTTTTTGATATAATACAGATATAGAATTCGAAAATGTATGGAGGAAAATCATGTATAATTTTATGTTTCATGTGCCGACAAAAATCTATTTTGGCAAGGGACAAATCTCTCATTTGGAGGAATTAAAGGAAAGCGGCCGCAGCGTGCTGCTGGTTTACGGCGGCGGCAGCATCAAACGCAGCGGTATTTACAACACTGCACTGCAAATTTTGAAAGATGTTGATCTGCAGGTGTTTGAACTGCCGGGTGTGGAGCCGAATCCGCGCATCGAAACCGTGCGCAAAGGTGTGACGATGTGCAAGAATGAAGACATTGATATGGTCCTGGCCATCGGCGGCGGTTCGACCATCGATTGTGCCAAGGTCGTGGCAGCCGGTGCGAAATACGATGGTGATCCATGGGATCTGGTATTGGACGGCAGTCTGGTCAAAGACGCCCTGCCCATTTACACGGTGCTGACTTTGGCTGCGACAGGCAGTGAAATGGATTGTTTTGCGGTCATTTCTGATCTGACGAAGAATGAAAAATGGGGCACCGGCAGTGAATATATGAAACCGACGATGTCTGTTCTGGATCCCACTTATACATACACGGTATCACCGAAGCAGACGGCTGCCGGTACAGCGGATATGATGTCTCACACGTTTGAAAATTATTTCACGAAACAGGAAGGATATCTGCAGGCACGATTCTGCGAAAGCTTGCTGGAAACAATGATCCATTACGGACCGATCGCCTTGGAGAAACCGGATGACTATGAAGCCCGTGCAAACTTGATGTGGGCCGGCAGTCATGCCATCAATGGGCTGGTATCTGAAGGTTCCGCTGATGCATGGTGTGTACACCCGATGGAACACGAATTGAGTGCGTTCTATGATATTACGCATGGCCAGGGACTGGCAATCTTGACGCCGGTCTGGATGGAATATGTGTTAAGCGAAGAGACATTGCCGCGCTTTAAAGAATATGGTGTCAATGTCTGGCATCTGGATCCGAACCAGGATGCGATGCAGATCGCCAAACAGGCAATCGAAAAAACACGCGAGTTCTTCTTTACGACGATGAAGATGCCGGCAAACTTACGCGCGGTCGGTATCACAGATGATCGCTATTTCAAAAAGATGGCAGAAAAAGCTGCGGCCGGTTCAAAGGGAAGTTATGTTCCGCTGCAGCCCGCCGATATTGAAGAGATTTATCGCAGAGCGTTATAAACAATGGCGGCCGGAAGAGCCGCCTTTTTCAAAGGAGGTCAGCGTATGATCTTGAATACCGGAAATCGAACAGACATTCCCGCCTTTTATCATCAGTGGTGGTACAATCGCTTGGATGAAGGGTTTGTCTGTGCCCGCAATCCGTTTCAGCCGCATCAAATTTATCAATATACCTTGGATCCAGATACCATCGATGTGATCTGTTACTGCACCAAGGATCCTGGTCCGATGGTGCGGGACTGGAAAGAAATTCCGTTTGCCCAGTATTGGCAGGTGACGATCACGCCCTACGGCAAGGATGTTGAACCATTTGTGCCGAACAAGCGGCAGATCCTTGCGGATTTTCGTTCACTGAGCGAAAAACTCGGTCCGCAGGCGGTGACCTGGCGCTATGATCCGATCCTGCTGACGGATCGATATACGATTGATTTCCATATTCGCAGTTTTGAAGCCATGGCCAAAGTGTTGGAACATTATACAGATACAGTCGTCATTTCATTTTTGGACCTTTATCAAAAAACAAAACGGAATTTTCCGGAAGGCAGAGAAGTGACGCCCGCGGAACAAGTTCAATTGGCTATTGCGTTGAAAGAAATTGCTGACCGTCATCAAATGCACATCGAAGCCTGTATGGAAGATCATGGTCTGGAAGCTTACGGCATCGACACCAAAGGCTGTCTGCGTAAAGAAGTTCTGGAACGGGTCATCGGGAAAAATTTAATCGTACCGCACCTAACTTTTTCCCGGGACTGTGCCTGCTTGCTTCAGAATGACATCGGCGTGTATAATACATGTAAACACGGCTGCCGGTACTGCTATGCGAATACGGATCGGAAATCGGTGATGCAAAATGCTGCCCGCCATGATCCGAACGGACCGCTGTTGATCGGCCGGATCACTGCAGCTGATCAGGTGCGGCAAGTGCAGCAGAAATCTTATATTGACCGGCAGGTCCGCTTATTTTAATGAGGTATAAATATGATTCAAGTTTCCAATATCGAACGCTTTGCGACGCATGATGGCCCGGGGATCCGGACAGCTGTTTTTCTGAAAGGATGCTCGCTGCGCTGCCCGTGGTGTGCCAATCCGGAAACATGGACCGCAGAACCCGTCTTGATGCATGATGAAGAGCGCTGTCAGCACTGTCATACATGCCAAAAGGTATGCCCGCAGGGGGCAATTGTTTGGCAGGCAGAACAGTTGCATTGGGATGCATCGAAGTGTGTTCATTGTGGTACGTGTGTCCAACATTGTCTGCCGATGGCGCTGACCTTGAACGGACAGGCGATGGAAGTTTCAGAGTTGATGAAAGAGCTGCTAAAGGATAAAGCATATTACGAAGAAAGCAATGGCGGCATCACAATTTCCGGGGGAGAACCATTCTTTCAATTTGAAGCATTTCTGCAGCTGATCAAAGCATGCAAAGAAAACGGTCTGCATGTTGCGGTGGAAACCACGGGACATTATCCCCAGGAACAGTTGGAAAGAGCGATGGATAAGATTGATTTATTTTTGTTTGACATCAAGAATTTAGATGCAGAACGATTCCGGCGTGTCAATCAAGGCAGCCTGAAGCGTATTCTAAAAAATTTTGAATACGTCACTGCCCGCCGTCCGGAAGATGTGATCATGCGGGTGCCGGTCATCCCAGGATATAATGAGGACCAGCTGAATGAGATCATCGCCTATGGAAAGCAGCACCATGTCAAAGAAATTCATTTGCTGCCGTATCATTCCATGGGGAAAAAGAAATGGCATCAGCTGCATCGCCCGTATGCCTATGAGGACATGGATATGATGAAGCCGGAAGCTTTGAAACAATATGAACAGGAAGGCGTGAAGATCGGCGGATAAAAAAAGGCGGATGGGAATCCGCCTTTTAACCTCTTCGAATGAATTTGATGATGCCGTCAACTTGAGCAGCTTTTTTCGTAAAGTCTTTTTCTGTCATCTCCGGTGTCCAGAATCCGAATTCACCGTCGATGACATGCATCGTATCCGTGATGCCGAAAACTTGTTTTGCTTGGGATTCGCCGCCGCTGCAGCGCACGAAGAATGTATTTTTTACTTGATCCGTCGGCATCTGCGCAAGCGGCTCTGCCGTGATGTCGGTCTTTAATGTTTCATGCGGGTGCTGTGCACAATCCAGTACATCGGCGCATACGGCACTGGCTGTCGGAAGTGAACCGGCACCGCTGCCGTAGAACATCGCATCCCCTAAGGCATTGCCTTTGACGAAGACCGCATTCATGACACCGTCGACGTGATACAGGATGTTCTGATCATCGACCAGACGCGGTGAAACCATGGCCCAGGTGCCTTCTTCCGCGACTTGGGAGGTTGCCAGCAGTTTGATCTTCATGTTCATGGCCTTGGCATACTGAATATCCTGGATCCGGATCTGGTCGATGCCTTCGGTCGGAACCTTTTTATAGTCAAGATGATGACCGTAAGCCAAGGAAGAAAGAATCGCGATCTTACGCTGAGCATCGTGCCCTTCCAGATCGGCTTCCGGATGCAGTTCAGCATAGCCTTTTTCCTGCGCTTCCTTCAATGCTTCTTTAAATGTTTCGCCGTTGTCATACATACTGGTCATGATGTAGTTCGTCGTGCCGTTTAAGATACCGGAAATTTCCAAGATCTCATCCTGACGCAGTGAAGTATTGAGTGCACGGATGATCGGGATACCGCCGCCGCAGCTTGCTTCAAACATGTAATTGACATTGTGCTCAGCAGCAATCTGACATAATTCCACACCGTGTTCTGCCACGAGTTCTTTATTGGATGTGCAGACATTTTTATCTGCCGACAAAGCTCGTTTTGTAAATTCGTAAGCTGGTTTCAGTCCGCCCATGGTTTCTACGACGATCTCGACTTCCGGATCATTCAAAATATCTTCGATATCATGTGTCACGATATTTTCGACGATCGTTCCCGGGAAATCCCGCAGATCCAATACATATTTCACATCAATTTCCGTACCGATCCGCTTTGTGATCGAACCTTTATTCATAGTCAGCACATCCACAACACCGGCGCCGACCGTACCATATCCTAAAACTGCTATTTTCATCAACTTGGCCTCCCTTTATTCCATTTTAGTTTACCCGATATACGGAACAATGCGCAAGTGAAATCATTCTTGCGCATCGTTTTTCGTTTCAGATTTTTGGCTGGTACCCAGATTTTGAATTTTATCCAGCCAGTAGATGACCCGATCCATCAATTCTTTGGTGAAATCTTCGTTGAAATTGCGTTCTGCCCATTCCAGGCCGAAGCCGATCAGCAGATCGGTGATGCATGTCAGGAAGAAATGCCGGTCTTGTTCCGAAATGTTCTTTTCATCAAACATCGGGGTAAAGTATTTTTCTGTTGCTTCCCACAACACGCGGCGTAATGTCGGAATGAAGATCTTAAGATCGATGGAATTATAAATATGCAGTGCAGCTTCTTTTTGTTTCTGCACATTGCCTAAAAACATTTCCAGTAAAGCGCGGTAGTCTTCGCCGCGGTACTCGTTCAGATGCAGATTATTCAAACTATAGGAAACGGTTTTCTCCAATAAATCATAGATGTCGGTAAAGTGATAATAAAATGTATTTCGATTGACGCCGGTATCCTTTACGATATCTTTGACGGTGATTTTATTGAAGGGCTTTTTATTCAAATATTCCAAAAATGTTTTCATAATTGCGACTTTGGTGAAGTCTGCCATATTTTGCCCCCACTTTCATAAAGTAAGTATATCACAACTTCATTCAATTCGACAATTTGACGCATATGTCTAATATTTACATATATGGACCGTAAATGTTATCAAAATATGTGTATACTTCCGGACAATTGGTGCGTAATGTATCGGGGTATAATATGTAATAAGATCCGGCTTCCGCAAAGAATTCATGCTGATCGGTCGCTCCGTATGCGGTCAGCTTGGAACCGTATTTCTTATATAATTCAGAAAATTCATCGGTATCCGAACAGCCATATGGATCGATGCCGAAAGAATGCATGCTGAAATCATAAATATGTGAGAGCTCGTGCGCGATGGTCTGATCATACGTATTGGAGACGTTCATGCCGGCTGTGATACGGATGTAGATCGATAGATCATCGGATTTTGAAAAAGCCGCGGTTCCGGACACAGAAGATATATTATATTGATCGCCGTAAGCCAAGTAAGTTTGTGAATCACAAATGATAATTTTTTCACACCGGTTGAGCAAGAACTGCGGCATCGACTGGATGGCTGATTCAATTTGATCGATATCGGTCTGATAGGAACTGTCCGCTTCCACGGAGATCTCCGGCAGTTCCTGCTCGTTGGTGATATATTCATGGTATTGTTCCGCGTTGTATAAAACATTTTCGTTTAATGGTACCAGTGTATAGACGGAAAAAATGATGGCACAGATCAGCAGGATCGACATCGATAACCGCAGCAGACGCACACAAACCATGCGGAAAAAGTTATCACGGTTGTGATAAGAGAGCAGGCCGATATAAATGCCGATAAAGACCGAGGCAGCGATGATCCAGTGGGCCGGCAGAAAGTCCTGGATTTTGGCAAGCGCGCTGGCTACATTGACATCACCTGTAACATTGGATCCATAAGCTGAACGCAGGAACCAGCCGCTGGTGTATACATTCCAGATGAGGGATAAAATAAAATAAGATAATAGGCCGCTGATGAGCATCCTTCGAATCGTTTTCATGCCTAGATTATAACAGGTCGGGTTGAAAACGCAAAAAACAAGAAATGTAAAGAAATGAAAAAGATTGACATGCCCATGAAAAAGATGTACATTGTAACCATAATAGTTTAATTGTAAATTAATTTATAGAAACGGAGGGAATCATGACAGATTTAGCGAACCAACAGTCGGTGAGCAGCACGGCTGAAAATATGGTAAAAAACGGGGATGGAAAGATCGATCGGAAAGACATTGACATTCTTTTGAATGAGTACATTTTCCGGAAGTATCGTCTGGCTCGTGATGAGGTCAGTCAGTTGACACATGGCATTACCATCCGTGAGTATGTTGCTTTATATATTATGAAAAACCAAAAAGATACGGATGTTATGAAAAACCAAAAAGATACGGATGAAATTTATGACGGACGGATGTATCTGCAGGATCTAGTGGATACGATGCAGATCCCGATGCGCAAAGCCAGTCAGATGGTCAACGATCTGAAGGAACGCGGTGCGGTCGCGTGGGAATATGACGGCGATGGTTCAGAAGGAACGTATGTCGTCATTACGGAATCCGGTGAAAAACTGCTGGAAGAACGTGAAAAACAGCTGAATGTGTTTTACGGCGATGTGATCAAAGAATTCGGCAAAGAAAATATGATCCAGCTGCTGCATTTGATGCGGCGCATGGATGTCATCGTAAATACGGAATTTAAAAAGATGGAGGAAGCGCATGAGTAATTATTCGGATATTATGGACTACGCGAAAGAACAAACGCCAGTATGTGAACGCAACGATGCGATTTCGCGTCGGCTGTTTCATGAATATGGCGTGAATGTCGGACTGCGCGATGAAAACGGAAAAGGGATCCTGACAGGGTTGACGAATATTTCAGAGGTCAATTCATTTACCGAAAAGGACGGTCAGCGCATTCCCTGTGACGGAGAACTGTGGTACCGCGGCTATCGGGTCGAGACGATCATCAACAGTTTAGGCCCGAACGAAATGGGTTTCGAGAAAGCAGCCTATTTATTATTGATGGGGGAAATGCCGGATGATGAAACCTTGGCGGAATTTAAACAGGTCCTGAGCGATGCCCGTTCGCTGCCGAAAAACTTTACAAGAGATGTTATCATGAAAGGCTCCAGCGGTGATATCATGAATTCCATGATGCGCAGTATCTTAACGCTGGCTTCCTATGATGACCATCCGTTGGATACCAGTGTGACCAATTCTTTGAATCAGTGCATCCGACTGATCGCGGAATTCCCGCTGCTGGCAACGTATTCCTATGCAGCTTATAACCATTATACGTTAGGAGACAGCTTGTATATCCATAATCCGGATCCGGAACTTTCCACGGCAGAAAACGTGCTGCGCTGTCTGCGCTGGGATAAAAAGTTCACGCCGTTGGAAGCAAAAGTGCTGGATACGGCTTTGATCCTGCATATGGAGCACGGCGGCGGTAATAACTCGACCTTTACCGACCATGTCGTCACATCGGCGGGCAGTGATACGTATTCGACCATCACAGCGGCCATGGCTTCGTTAAAAGGCCCGAAACACGGCGGTGCCAACATCAAGGTCATGGAAATGATGGATGATATCCGTGCCCATGTCGAAGATCCGACCGATAAAGATCAAATCAAAGATTATTTGGAAAAGATCCTGGATAAAGAAGCATTTGATCACAAAGGGCTGATCTATGGTATCGGACATGCCGTTTATACGATCTCTGATCCGCGTGAGGTCATTTTTAAACAATATGTGGTGGACCTGGCTAAAGATAAAGGCCGTGACAAAGATCTGCAGATGTATCAGAATGTTGAGGATCTGGCCCCGCAGCTGATGAATGAAAAGCGTAATTTATTGAAACCGGTAAGCCCGAATGTCGATTTCTACAGCGGTTTCGTATACGATATGCTTGGTATTCCGCAGGAGATGTATACTGCGATGTTTGCGGTGGCCCGTATTGTCGGCTGGAGCGCGCATCGCATCGAAGGATTGGTTACATCTGATAAGATCATTCGGCCGGCTTATATGAGCGTGATGAGGAAAAAAGAATGGACGGATCAATAGAACGGCTGCTGTATGGCCGCAAGTTTCAGCAGCTGGTCGTCAAAGAAGAGGAAGAATTGATGGATAAATACCAGCTGCAGAGGATCGATCTGAAAATTCTGTTGTTTTTATCAGCAAACAAGGACCGCAATACATCCCGCGATATTTTGAATATGGGGATCTTCTCGCGCGGACATATTTCTCAGTCGCTGAAACGACTGGGAGAAAAAGGCTACGTGAGTGCTGAAAATGATGCGGATGACCGGCGGTTTGTGCACAATTATTTGACGGATCAGTCAAAGGAACTTGTGCAGGAACTGGATCGGATCTCCGGGAAAGTTTTTCAGACGGTTTTTGCGGGATTTACGGATGAAGAATTTTCTCAGCTGCGTCATCTGGCAGAAAAAATGGAACATAACATTCAAACGCAGTTGGAATCATAGACAAGCGCTTTAGGGCGCTTGTTTTCCTTCGGAAATATATATACACTTCTTCGCACTTTCAGATTTATTTCGGTTATAATAGAAGCAAGGGTTGATTATGAAAAAAGTTAAGAATTTAAATTCAATTTGGCAAAAGATACAAGACATGGACACAGCAACGAAAACTCGGACGATCATCGTTATTGTGGCCGTTTTATGCTTGTTGATTTTTTTGATCCGGCATGGAATAGACAGTGCATCCAACCAGCTGGAACTGATTGCCGGCGAAAACGAAGTGGTCGAAATATCCGAAAAGGAAGCCGAAGATTACAATCTGCGTGATTTGGTCAAGGAATCGACCGGCCGACTGGAAATCCAGGGAACGATCGATCAAGACTCATATAAGAAACAAAAGATCACTTTTATTTCTAAAAAAGGAACCTCGACGAAGACCGAGTCTATTTATGTAAAAATCACGAAACCGACGACCGATGTAACGATCGACTTATACAATGATATCGTCAATGTAACATTATCGGATACAAGTTTTGTGATGTCGGACGTGGTCAAGAAAATCGGCGGTGAGACGATCACGTATTTAAGCCAAAGTCAGGTCTATACAGAAAAAGTCACGGGCCGTACATCGATCGCTTATTTCTATTCAAAGGATTACGATCTCAATACTGTCGGTATGTATCAAGTCCAGCTGATCGTGATCGATGCCGACGGCAACGAATCCCATGCCTATTTTGCGGTTCAGGTCTGCCGTGATAAAGAAGTGGAAGACAAAGATATCAAGGACTTGCGGGAAAAAGCCTATGCCAAAGGCGGCGTGTTGTATAATGTCAAACAAAGCGATAATGTGACGATCCATAAGAAGATCGTCGATCCGGTCGAAACGACGTCGACGGACAGCACGGAATCCAGTACGGAATCCAGTACGGAAACGGATACTTCACAGTCTGCGACAAGTTCCGACACATATACCGACTCTTACGACTATAGCACGGACTACTATGGATCAGACGGCAGCACGGATTACAGCACGGACAGTGATGATTCATCCTACTACACCGATGATTATGGCAGCTATGGGTATGATTATTACGATGACGGCAGTACGGGCTACGATTACGGATATTATCAATAAAAAAGCCTGGTTCTTTCAAAGAACCAGGTTTTAATGCGTAAGCGCTTATGCGGTCTTGACTTTCTGCAGATGAACTGCTTTTTGTAACAGCGGTGTCAGGATCATCACCGCAATGATCTTGGCGATGTCTCCCGGAATGAACGGGAATACACACCATACCAATGACTGCATCAATCCAGTTTGGTTAACAAACATGAACCAGACTGTACCGATCACATAAAGAATGACCTCGCCGACCAGCATGCCCACGATCAATCCGTATTTCTGCTTGGAAAAATTTTCATGGAACCAGCCGGTGCAGAAAGCCAGCGGCAGATAACCAATTAAATAACCGCCGGTCGGACCGGCTAAAATACCGAATCCGCTCGTATAACCGGCAAAGACCGGCACACCGACTGCACCTAAGACCAAATATACAACTGTGCTGATCGTGCCGTATTTCGGCCCGAGCACAGCCCCTGCAAGCATGACCGCAAACGTTGCCAATGAAATCGGCACACCGCCTGACAATGGAATCGAAAGCGGTGCAAGCACCGCGATCACAGCGGCCATCATCGCGCATAATACTATTTCTCTTGTTTTCATAATAACTTCCTTTCCGTACTTAGAATACCACAATTGTAAACTTAATCAATAAAAAATGTTAACAATTGAATAAATGAAAAGAATGAAAGAAATCTTGAAAAATTGAAAACACAGTGATACTATAACTTCAAACGATAGAGGACGCAGAAAAGACCAAGCGAGGAAAAGCCGGCAGGCGTTTGATTCTTCGCCGCAGCGATTCTGCCGAACTGTTCTTAAAGGCATTTAAGGGCGGTGGGACCGTATGAGAACATCGACGGGACTGTCTACACATGTAGGAGCGCTATCTTATGGACTCAAAAAGAAAAGCCGGTAAGAGTGTTCTTACCGGTATTTTTTATTAGGAGGAATTTATGATCGAAATTGCTGGAATGTCCGTTAAAGAGTTGGCGGATACCTATCAAACACCGCTGATGGTTTATGATGAAAACAAACTTCGTCAGAAGATGTCCGACTTTATGCATTATTTCCAGTCGGATACGTTTGAGACTGGTGTGCTCTATGCCTCCAAAGCCTTCAGCTGCAAAGAGATTCTGCGCTTGGCGAATGAATATGGGATGTGCCTGGACGTCGTATCCGGCGGAGAGCTGTATACGGCCGGACAAGTGAACTTCCCGATGGAGCGCGTATATTTTCACGGCAACAATAAATCGCTGGCCGAAATGAAAATGGCCATCGAATATGGGGTCGGCACGATCATCGTGGATAACCTTCAGGAAGCGCAGGTTTTCAATGAATTGGCCAAAAACAGTGACCATGTCATTCATATCCTGCTGCGCATCAATCCGGGTATTGATGCGCACACGCATAAATACATCGTCACGGGCCATGTCGACAGTAAATTCGGCGTCTCGATGCTGCAGGAAGAAGAAATTGTCCGCGTGATCAAGACATTTGATGAAAACGAACACACGGTATTTGAAGGGTTCCATGCGCACATTGGCTCGCAGATCTTTGATAAGAATGCCTTTGCGGCAGAAATCAAAAAGATGTTCGGCTTTGTGAAGAAAATGGAAGAAGACCACGGCATCGTGCTGAATACAGTCAACTTAGGCGGCGGCTTTGCGGCAACCTATACAGATGCGGATGCACCGATCCCGCTGCCGGAAGTTTGTGCGACGATCTTAGATACCGCCAAAGCCCAGCAGGATGAACGGCAGACGCATGTGAAGAAACTGCTTATTGAACCAGGCCGCAGCATCGTAGCGGAAGCCGGCTCAACCATTTATACGGCCGGTTTTACCAAGCAGACACCGAATAAAAATTATGTGTTTGTTGACGGCGGCATGGCCGACAATATCCGGCCGGCTTTGTATCAAGCCGCCTATGATGCCGATGTCGCGAATAAGGATGATCAGCCGAAAACCGTGACGTATACGATCGCAGGCAAGTGCTGTGAATCCGGCGATCTTCTGATCGAAGGAATCAAGCTGCCGCCTTGCCAGGCCGGCGATCTGATCATCGTCTATACAACGGGCGCCTATGGCTACAGCATGGCTTCCCATTACAATAAATTACCTTTACCGGCTGTTGTGTTTGTCAAAGACGGCAAAGCACGAGTCGTGATTGAAAGAGAATCCTATGAACATATGATCGCATTGGAAAAGTAGAAAGGAGTTCATTATGATTAAAGGATCGATAGTAGCATTGATTACACCATTCAACGAAGATGGAAGCGTGAATTTTGATAAGCTGGGGGAACTGCTGGAATTCCATATTGCCAACCAGACCGACGGGATCTTAGTATTAGGGACGACCGGTGAATCCAGCACGATGTCTCATGAAGAGGACGACTCAGTCGTGGAATACACCATCAACAAGGTGGCACACCGTGTGCCGGTCGTAGTCGGCGCCGGCAGCAACGATACGCAGACGGCAATCGATAAAAGCGTTAAATATGAAAAGATGGGTGCGGATTATCTGCTGATCATCACCCCTTACTACAATAAAGCCAATGAAGGCGGCATGATCGCCCACTTTACCGCAGTGGCGGATGCCGTTCATACCCCGATCATCATGTACAATGTTCCGGGCCGTACCGGCTGTGCTTTAAGTGAAAATGTTGTCGCAAAATTATCCAAACATCCAAACATCTGCGGCATCAAAGAAGCCAGCGGAAATATCTCCTATGTGATGAATATTTCCCGTTATCTGAATGATGATTTTGTGATGTATTCCGGCAATGATGATATGGTCATTCCAGTATTGGCCTGCGGCGGCAGCGGTGTTATCAGCGTCTTTGCGAATACCTGCCCGCGTCAATGCCATGAGATGGTTACTTCCTGGCTGGCCGGCGACCGGGAAAAAGGTCTCGCCATCCAGCAGAAATATTTGGATTACATTCATGCATTGTTCTATGAAGTCAATCCAATCCCGGTCAAGGAAGCAATGAATTTAATGGGTATGAATGTCGGCGGCTATCGTCTGCCGCTGTATCCAATGAGCAAAACGAATAAGGCCCGTTTGGAAGAACAAATGAAGAAGGTCGGCTTACTATGAAAATTCTGATCGGCGGAAAAGGACGAATGGGCTCATTAATTGCCCAGACTGCCCAGGCACAGGGGCATGAAGCCATTGCCCAGGTCGATGCGATGAGCCTGGATGAGATCAAAGAGAAGCCGGCAGCAGATGTACTGATTGATTTCAGCCACCGTGACAATCTGGGATGGATCATCGATTATGTCAATGCGAATGACTGCGCTCTGGTCTATGGAACGACAGGCCTGGATGAGGATCAAAAACAGCAGCTTTACAAGCTGGCCGAAGATCATCGCGTATTTTACAGTGCCAACTTCTCGTACGGCGTAGCGGTCCTGCAGGAAGCGCTGCGGATGCTGACGCCGATGTTAAGAGACAGTTTTGACATGGAACTGGTAGAAATTCATCACAACCAGAAAGCCGATGCACCAAGCGGCACCGCCAAAGCACTGCTGGAAATCATGGACCCAGATGATGAATACAAGAAAGTGTACGGCCGGGAAGGCATGATCGGCAAACGCGGCAAGGAAATCGGCGTGCATGCGCTGCGCGGCGGTACAGAAGCCGGTGAGCATACGGTGTATTTCTTTGGCGACAACGAAAGTATCACGATCACGCACCATG
Organism: Catenisphaera adipataccumulans; assembly: GCF_014202755.1. Classification (GTDB taxonomy): domain Bacteria; phylum Bacillota_I; class Bacilli_A; order Erysipelotrichales; family Erysipelotrichaceae; genus Catenisphaera; species Catenisphaera adipataccumulans. The sequence continues at coordinate 33,311 of NZ_JACHHK010000003.1, read as the reverse complement.
CGACCAATCGGCAGATTTTCGTCAACGGTGCTTTGAAAGCGGCGAATTTCGTCGTGGATCAGCCGGCAGGTTTATACGATATGAGAAGCTTTTTCTGACGGATGCATTGTCATCCGTCTTTTTTTTCGTACAATGAAGGAGAGGTGAATTATGAAATACGCAATCAAAGAACAAGATCGAAAGAATGATCAATATTATGAATTTCGCAAAGGGCCGCATTCGCCTTGGTGCTGGCGGCTGGATTCAATGGATGTCGCTCAGGATGTTTTCCGCAGTCAGGGACTGGCAGAACTCTTTACAACGGTTTTCCCGGATTTTCCGGAGGTTCCGTATGTAGAAGTGAATGAGGAACAATGGCAGCGTCTGCTGCATTCGGGCAATCCGGTGCTCCAGGAACTGGATCCCTATGTGCAGTCTGCTTTTGCTTATGCACCGGTGTTCACGTTGTATGCACCAAAATAGTCTGCGGCTTGAATTTTTTTCAGAAACAAGCTACATTACAGAACAGGAGGGAAAAACATGCTGAAAGATGATTTTCAATCGATTCCCATTGCGTTGATTACTGGTTATCTTGGTGCTGGTAAAACAACGCTGCTGAATCATATATTAAAAGATCCGAAAGGACATAAAGTTGCCGTCATCGTCAATGATATCGGTGAGATCAATATTGATGCCGATCTGATCTCTAAGACCGGTGCGGTCAAGGAAGTGGACAACAGTCTGGTGCCGCTGCAGAACGGGTGCATTTGCTGCACGCTGAAAAATGATTTGATGGAACAAATCGGCGAACTGGTCCAGGCAGGTACGTTTGACTATATTATTATCGAAGCCAGCGGAGTCTGCGAACCGATCCCGATCGCGCAGACCATTGCGCAGATGAGCGATATGACTGCCTCCCGCGGTCTGCCGGAGATCTGCCATCTGGACAATATCATTTCCGTGGTCGATGCCAACCGGCTGGCTTTTGAATTCAACTGCGGCAGTGACTTTGTCGAGAAAAAAGAACAGTATGCAGAAGAGGAAGACATCCAGTCGCTGTTGATCCAGCAGATGGAATTTGCGAACGTGATCGTGCTGAACAAAGCAGAATTGGTCAATGAAGAACAGAAAAAAGAAATCAAAGCTGTGATCCATGCGCTTTGTCCGGAAGCCAAGATCATCGAAGCCAGCTACGGGGAAGTAGATTTGGATGAGTTGATCGATACGGATAATTTTGATTTTGAAAAAGCCTATTTCAATGAAGGATGGGTCAAAGCCTTGAACGAGGAAGAGGAACATGATGAAGGCGAAGCCTATGAATACGGCATTGATACGTTTGTCTATTACAGCCGCAAACCGTTTGTCATGGATAAACTGGAAGAGCTAGCCAATCGCTGGCCGGATAGTGTGATCCGCACGAAAGGTTTCTTATGGTTTGAGAATGATCCGAAATATCTCTATGTCTTCGAACAGGCCGGCCGTCAGATCACGACTGGACGCGACAGCATCTGGATCTGCGAGTGCGAGCCGGAAATTCAGGCGCGCGAAATTGCGGCGGATCCATCTTTGAAAGAGATCTGGGACGACAAATACGGTGATCGTGAAAATAAAATTGTATTCATCGGCCAGAACATGGACCGACAAGGCATCATTGATGCGATGGATGCCTGCACGACCGATGATTTTGTGCAAGATTAGAACAGGGAAACCTGTTCTTTTTAGGAGGGGGAAATATGATTGTTTTTAGCTGCATCATTGTCATTTTACAGCTGCTGTATGAAATATGGCTGTTAAAGATCACGCGTAACCAGCGACTGAAACCGCTGCCGGCCGATGTGGCAGATATCTATGATACCGGCCGTTACCGTAAGTTTTTGGCATATCAGAATGCCCTGGACCGTCAAAGCGTGCAGAGCCTTTGGGTAAGCACGATTTTTTCGCTGGTGCTGTTATGTTCACCAGTCTTTCGCTGGATCAGCGGGTGGGGGACAAATGTTTACAGCCGCTGCCTGCTGACGCTTGTTGGGATCGGTTTGATCGAATTTGTGATCTCAACATGGTTTTCTTATCAACGGACTTTTGTGATCGACGAGCAGTACCAGATGAATACGATGACCAGAAAAAAATTCTGGAAAGATACGATCGTTGATGCACTTTTTGATCTGATCGGGGAATCTTTTTTGTATGTGCTCATTATTTACGGACTGGAACATTTGACAGGCTGGACCGCCGGCATGCCGGTTCGATCGGTCTTGATGACAGCCTGCCTGATCGTGCTGTTGTTTTTTCTCATCGCTGTGCTCTTTTCCTGGATCAGCTGGCAGATGATGCGCCATCGTTATACATTCCATGAGCTTCCGGACGGGCCGCTGCGTCAGCGTATTATCGAGATGATGGCAGGAATCCGCCGCCCGGTCAAAAAAATTGAGATCTATGACGAATCCAAACGTTCGACGCGCAAGAATGCTTTTTTGCTCAAGTTTTTATGGATCCGGCAGTTCGGCATTGCCGATAACTTCATCAAAGAGAATTCCGAGCGGGAACTGCTGGCTGTGTTAGGCCATGAAATCGGTCACTTGAAACATAAGAAAAACATTTTGAATTTTATAAAGTATTTTATTTGGGTGTTTTGTTTTTTGATTTTTGTTTGGCTGCTGGCCCATGTTCAAATTGTCGAACTGTTCTTGATCGACGTGATGCATGCGTTCAATCTGCCGGCGATGAATTATTATGTGGTGTTCTATATTTTGCCGCTTCTGCTGGAACCGCTGCAGTTTGCTTACCAAATCTTTTCGAATTATGTTTCAAGAAAAGAAGAATATGAAGCGGATCGCTGTTCCGTCGATTTTGGTTACGGTCCTGAGCTGATCATGACCTTTAAAGAACTTTCGGAGGATGAATTAGTTGATGTCAATCCGGACGATCGGGTCGAATTTCTGGAATACGATCATCCCGGCATGCATCACCGCATCCAGGCAATTGAAAGAAGAATGAAAGAAATGTAAATGCTTCCGAAAAATTTGACAGAAATCATAGCACTGTTTATAATTTTTTTGGCTGTATAGCGAATGAAAAGGAAGATATTATGTCAACTCAAGTTGTTGTCGGAACCCAATGGGGCGATGAGGGTAAAGGAAAAATCGTCGATGTATTAGCAGAAAAAGCCGATTTGATCGTGCGTTTCCAAGGCGGAGACAATGCCGGTCATACAGTGGTCGTCAACGGACAGAAACACGTCCTGCATCTGCTGCCCAGCGGTGTGCTGCATGAAGATGCTTTGTGTATCATTGGACCGGGCGTGGTCTGCAACCCGTTTGTACTGCTGAAAGAAATGGAAACATTGGAAGCCAGCGGTTTGAAAACGGATCATATCGTGATCAGTGACCGCGCGCAGATGTTGATGCCGTATCATCAATATCAGGATGAGCTGGAAGAAAATGCCAAGAAAAATAAGATCGGTACGACCAAACGCGGGATCGGTCCATGCTACAGCGATAAGTATGCCCGCCGCGGGATCCGTTATCATGAATTCATCGATTTTGAAACATTTAAAGTTCGCTTGAAGGAATGTCTGGATTTCAAAAACGCTTTGTTTACGAAAGTTTACGGCGGCAAAGCTATGGATTATGATCAAATGCTTGCGGATTTTGAAGCGATCCATGATCGGATCGTGCCGATGATCCGTGAAACGACACACATTGTCAATGAAGCTATTGATGCTGACCAGCGTGTCTTATTTGAAGGGGCGCAGGCCTGCATGCTGGATATCAATTACGGAACGTATCCGTATGTGACGTCTTCTTCGCCGACCAGCGGCGGTGTGCCGACCGGTGCCGGCATCGCGCCAAGCAAGATCCAGACCGTGGTCGGTGTTGTCAAAGCCTATTCCACACGCGTCGGTGAGGGACCGTTTGTCAGCGAACTGCTGGATGAACAGGGAGATTGGATCCGTGAACATGGATTTGAATACGGTGCAACGACCGGACGTCCGCGCCGCTGCGGCTGGCTGGATCTGTTGGTCGTCAAACATGCGAACATGTTGAATGGTTTAACGGATATCGTCATCACGAAGATCGATGTTCTGACCGGACTGGATCAGATCAAGGTCTGTGTCGGTTACGAGATCGACGGCAAGGTCTACGATTATATTCCGAGCGATCAGCACACGGTTGCCAAAGCGAAACCGGTCTACAAGATCTTCAAGGGATGGAAAGAAGATATTTCTGCGATGAAGACATACGATGAACTGCCGCAGACTTGCAAGGACTACATTCAGTTCATTGAAGATTTTACCGGCGTCCGCGTATCGATGGTTTCGGTCGGACCGGACCGCGTCAACAACATTTATATTCATGAAATTCAATAAGAGGCAAAAGCCTCTTATTTTTGCGCTTCTGTACCCGGGGTGGGTGGTTCATCCCGGGTTTAATCATGCTTGAATGGATGAACGTCTCTTCTCCATTCTCGCTTTCTTCCTTGCATTCTGCAGCTCTCTGAGTTCAGCCTGCTTTTGGGAAGATGGCTGATATCTGTTGTTCAGCGGTATTGTCAGGTCTGAACATCTCGATAGATCAGGGCAAACATGTTATCCAGGTTGCGGAAGCCTCTTGTCGTTGCGATCAGTGACTTAATCGTCGTATTCGCAGCTTCACTGCGTGAGCTGTTCACCTGAAGTTCCACGGAATTCAGAATGTTTTTCCTGTGGCGTGCAATCTTTTTTGACAGTTCCGCAAACTGCACGATGCCTTCTGTCATCTGCAGGTCTTCAAGCTGGTTCTCCAGTGCCTGGATATAAGTCTTCAGCTCAACTTTCTGTCTGCTGGGTCGTCCTCTGACCGGCATCTGCTTCAGCTGGCTGTACGCTTCATTCAGTTTCTTTCGATCTCCTCCTGTTCTTTCTCAGCTTCCTCCTCGGCCTTTTGGAATTCACTTTCAATTCGTCTGACCTCGTTTTCTGCCGCACGTCTGGCACTGTTCTTAACTCTGTCCAGCCCACGACATGAAAGAAATCTATGCATCTACGGGCCCGTCTAAGGTATGTTTCTATGCAGGAATCAATCCACCTTGCACCGTCTCCGGCGACCACTTCGATCTGATACAGTATCAGGAAGTATTGATCGATGGAAAGAAAGCCGATCCTCAGCAGCTGATGCTTGGCAAAGACGGAACACTGACCATTATTCTCTGAAAGAAAGGTGCTCCGGCACCTTTTTCATTTGCGGCGGTGCTTTTTCGCCATAGCATTGCGGTATTTCTGGGGTGTGGTCTGACAGCGCAGCTTGAAGGCATTGATGAAGCTGGCATCGCTGCTGTAGCCGAGAATCCGGCCGATTTCCGAGACGGAACTGTCGGTTGTCCGCAGCATGACTTTGGCGATGTTGACTTTCATGCTGGAATGAAAGTCAATCGGGGAAGAACCTGTTTCCTTCTTGAACATGCGGGAAAAGTAATACGGGCTGAGACCGACTTCCCCGGCAACTTCCGGCAGGGTAATACTGCGGCTGATATTCTTCTTCATGTAGAGAATCGCCTGACGAACAGCCTGGGAATACCGTTCGGTATCGGACTGGATGCCGTCATCTTTTTCCAGCTGGCATAGAACAGAATAAATCAATGAAGACATCTTCAGATCGCTGGCGCCGTCCTCATAGTACAGCGCGGCAAAAGTATCGACGACGTTCTGGTAAAGGCAGGCGGGATGAACAGGTGTAAACACAGGTGACTGATTGACTTCAATCAGATGTTCCGTCATGGCGACGGCATCCTTGCCGCCGTAATGGAAGAAAAGAAACTCACAAGTCCGCTCACACCAGTAGTGATGCGGCTTTTCCCCGTTGATCAGCAGAACCTGATCCGGTTCGATGAGGTATGTTTTCCCTTCATAGGCAGCTTTGAGCTGACCGGCGCTGACCATCAGGAAAAGCGGCGGCCGGACGCCTTCACTTGTGATCTCGTACTGATCATTCACATGAAAGGAACCGCAGTTGTACATATAATAGTAATATGTGCGGAAAACAGGGGACTGGCGGAAGAAACTGATGTAGGAATCTTTCGTGACACCTTTTTCATGCCAGGCAATTAACATAGCGAAAACCTCCAAAAGAACAATCTCAATAAATAATACAGCTTTTCAGAATATTGAAAATACCCTGCCTTCACTCTACAATAAAGATGCACAGAGAGTAAAGGAGTAATTGATATGAATGCCGAAGAAAAAAAGAACTTACTTGCTTCACTTGAGAAGAGCCTGATTGTTTCCTGCCAGATCCAGCCGACGGATCCGGTCTATTCCATGGATTTCGTCCTGAAGATGGCCAAAGCTGCTGAGTGGGGCGGTGCCAAGGGCATTCGTGCCAACAGTCCGGATCAGATCAAGCTGATCAAGGATAATGTCGATCTGCCGATGATCGGTCTCTACAAGATCTTCTCCAAGACCAGCGATGTCTTCATCACACCGACCCTCGATGCCGCCAGACAGGTATGGGCTGCCGGCGCGGAGATCATTGCCCTGGACTGCACGGATCAGCTGACGGAAGACGGAAGACCGGCCTGGGAACTGCTGCCGGTGGTGCAGAAGGAAATCCCGGACGCCCTGATCTTTGCGGATGTATCCAATTATGAAGAAGCGAAAAGGGCAGCTGAAATGGGCGCGGATATGATCGGCCCGACCCTCTATGGCTATACCAAGGAAACCAAAGATATCACGGAACCTGACATGCGTTCCTTTGCCCGCATGTGCCGCGACTTCGGCGATCGTGCCTTCATGATCATGGAAGGGCATATCTATACACCGGAAGATGCTGTCAAGGCTCTGTATCTCGGTGCCGATGCGGTTGTCGTCGGTTCCGCCATCACCAGACCTCATCTCACCACAAAGCGTTTCACCGATCTCATTGGCGGGCTGCAGGATAACTGGCGTACCGCCGAAAGAGAAAGCATCAATCATCTGCCGAAAGAAAGCAAATAAAAGAAAGAATTCAGAAAGGAGCTGTTATGGTCAAATTCGATGTCGAAGGAAGTCAGAACGTCAATGTTTCCAAAATAATCCCCTGTGAAAAAACAGATCTGGAGCAGCTGGAAATCATGGAGCGCTATACCCAAACGCACCGGAAATACAGCAGTGCATCCCGCGCCAGAAGAGAAGTGGAATGCCAGAAAGTACTGTTTCCGACCCTGTACCGATCCATTGAAAAACAAGATCTGATTGTCGGCCGCATGGATTTCCTGCCGATCGGCTTCGGCTCGGTGACATCTGTCGGCGGTGTCGGCCATTACTGCCGGTTTGACCAGCTCCACGCCCTCGGCGACCGCCTGGGCGAAGCTTATAAGCCGCGCATTGAAAAACTGTATAACTACTGGCTGGATCATGATGTCAAAACCATCTACTGCCGGGAAAATCTGACGGATGTCACAATCGGCCGCTTCATCGATCCAAGCTACCCGTTACTGGCGACAGCCCGTTTATCGGGCATGATGCTGGATTATCCGAAGCTGCTGGATAACGGCATCGGCGGTCTGAAGAAGCTGATTGCTTCGAAAAAGGAAAAGCATCCGGAAAGCGCTGATTTCTATGACTGCTGCATGGATGAGATGGATCTTCTGACCGAATGTGCGCTGTATCTGGCGGATGAAGCCGTGCGGACCGCCCAGGGTGAAACGGATGAAAAGCGGAAAGCACAGCTGATGAATATGGCAGCTGTTCTTCGGAAGATCTCCGTTGCTAGACCGGAGACTTTCCCGGAAGCCCTGCAGTTATTATGGCTCTATGCCCTGCCGGCCGGCGTCATCAACTACGGTCGTCTGGATGATTTCCTCGGTCCGTATCTTGCCAGAGATCTGGATGAAGGACGCATGAGCGAGCAGGATGCCTATGACTATATCAAGTCGCTCTGGACGATGATTGAAAACAGACGCACCACGGTCAACGGCCGAGTGATCGTCGGCGGCAAGGGCAGGAAGCATCCGGCCGAAGCAGACCGCTTCATGCATATCGCGCTTAAAGTATGCAAGGACTGCCGCTACGTGGAACCGCAGTTCACCTTACGGATAGATGAAAACACCGATGAACAGACATGGGCGGAAGTCATGGATGCCTTAGGCGCAGGCGCCACTTATCCGACCCTTTACAATGATGAAGTCAATGTGCCGGCAGTTGCCTGGGGCATGCGCGTCGATCCGGAAACAGCGACAAGATATGTGCCGTTCGGCTGCACGGAGTTTGTACTCTGGGGGCAGAGCACCGGTACGCCCAATACCCTGATCAACCTGCTCAAGATCCTGAATATCTACATGAATAACGGTGTGGATCCGATGGACGGCAAATACAAGCTCGGGCCGATCCAGCCGAAAGATATGGCGAAGATCAAGAGCTTTGATGAATTCTATGACGGCTACAAGGAACTGCTGAACTATTATATGGATCTCAGCGTACAGGCCCAGTACAACTCCTACGGCGTCATGAACCGGGAATGTTCCTTCCTGCTCAACAGCATTCTGATGGATGACTGCCTGGAAAGAGGAAAGGCACTGCTGGACGGCGGGGTCAGATATCTCGGCGGTACATGCGAAACGTATGGCAATATCAACGCCTCCGATTCACTGTATGCCATCAAGCACCTTGTTTTCGAAGAAAAGAAATATACGCTGCCGCAGCTGGAGGAAGCTGTTCTGCATAATTTCGTAGGCTACGCAGAAATCAGACATGACTGCCTGGCCTGCGACAAGTACGGCAATGATCTGGATACGGCTGATCAGATGGCCAACAGCCTCTATGAATTTGTGGCCAAGGGCATCCGCGACAGAGGCATTCAGATCGGCATGCAGTACTATGAAATCGTCATCTCCAACAACTCGCTGAATACCGAATGGGGCCTGCAGACCGCGGCTTCTCCGGACGGCCGGCTGTCCGGCATGTACATGAATCCGGCCAACAATCCGCAGGGCGGCGCCGATAAGGGCAGCCCGACACAGCTTCTGAACTCGCTCAGCACCTTCGATGCCAGATATCATGCCGGTTCCGTGCAGAACATCAAGTTCTCCAAGCCGATGTTCAATCAGAATAAAAAGCTGATCGAACAGATGTTCAAGGTCTATTTCCGCAAGGGCGGCTGCCATGTGATGGTAACCGTTGTCGATAAAGGCGCTCTGGAAGATGCCATGGTCCATCCGGAGAAGTATCCGGATCTGATTGTCCGCGTCGCCGGCTATTCCGCGGTCTTTGTCAATCTGGACAGAACCGTGCAGGAAGAACTGCTGAGCAGAACCCTGTATGATGAAAGCAGACTATGACATCCTTACCGATCTTCAATATTGAACGCTTTGCCATTCATGACGGCACCGGCATCCGTACCGCGGTCTTTCTGCAGGGCTGCCAGCTGCACTGTCAGTGGTGCGCCAACCCGGAATCGCAGCAGGTCGGCCCGAAGCTCATGTTTCTCAAAGACAAGTGTACCGGCTGCGGCCGCTGTGTACCGGTTTGTCCCCAGCATGCCATTTCGCTGCAGGACGGCAAGGCAGTCGTTGACCGTACGGCCTGTACTGCCTGCGGCCGATGCGTCAAAGCCTGTCTTAATGATGCCCGTTCCATCAGCGGCAGATGGATGGATCTGCGGGAGATTCATGATACCATTCTGCGTGATCGCGACTATTACGAAGAGACTGACGGCGGGGTTACCTTCTCCGGCGGGGAGCCGGTCCTGCAGGCAGCCGGTCTGGAACCTCTTCTGAAACAGCTTTGCACCGAAAAAATCGGCATTGCCTTTGAAACATGCGGACATGCGCCTTTAGAGAATTACAGACGTCTGGCCCCGTACGTCAGTGAATGGCTGTTTGATGTCAAAAGTCTGCAGAAAGAGGTGCTGAAGCAGTATACCGGGGCGGATCTCGATGTGATCCTGATTAATCTCAGGCATCTCAGTTCCTATGATCCGGCGCGCGTGCATATCCGGGTGCCGGTGATTCCCGGGGTCAATAACACCATGGATGATATGGAAAGGCTTGCGGAGCTTATGAAGGAATGCAGTCTACAGAAAGTGGATCTGCTGCCGTATCATACGCTCGGTCTGACCAAATACAGACAGCTCGGCATCCCGTATCCGTTCGGCAATGAACATGCCATGCATCCTGAAGATGTTGAACCATTGAAAGAGTATCTGGAAAGCTGCGGCTTAACCGTAAGTATCGGCGGATAGGAAATATATCTGAAAGCAGATAAATCGCATCACCTCGGCGCCGCCGGGGTGATTTTGATAAGCAGAGATTTTTTCGCCAGGAAGGAACAGTATGACTGTATTAAAATTAAAACCCGCCTGTAAGGACGATCTTTGGGGCGGCGAACGCCTATGGACCGAGTACGGTATTGACTATGACAGGACACCTTTTGCGGAGGCCTGGATGCTTTCGTGTCATCCGGATGGACCTTCCACCATTGTCAACGGTCCCTATGCCGGTAAGACTTTACAGCAGTACATCGACGAAGAAGGGCAGGAGGTACTGGGTACCCACTGCCGCCGCTTCCGTGATTTCCCGATTCACTTATCAAGTTCAGCCTGAGCGAGTTCTCTGCTCTTCATGCGCAGAATCGCTCTGAGTTCTTCTTTCAGCTGATAAGCTGTATAGATATCGGGATGAGATATTTCAATAATCTTCAGCTTGTCTTTCAGACCGTCGGATAGGTTTTCCGGATTCATACCCAGTGCGTACTTTGTGTGCTTGAGTTCATTCGCACGAGCCTTCAGCTGGCTGTACGCTTCATTCAGTTTCTTTTCGATCTCCTCCTGTTCTTTCTCAGCTTCCTCCTCGTCCTTTTTGAATTCATTCTCAAGTCGTCTGAACTCGTTTTCTGCCGCACGTCTGGCACTGTTCTTAACTCTGTCCGGCCCACGACATGAAAGAAATCTATGCATCTACGGGCCCGACTAAGATAAGTTTCTGTGCAGGAATCACTCCACCTGGCGCCGTCTCCGGCGACCACTTCGATCTGATCCCGTTCCTCCTCTGTCAGAGCCTCACAGAACAGTGTAAAGACCTCCTGGCCGAAACCATCGTGCACCCAAGCCACTCTGTTGCGGTCAATGTTATAAACGACGGTAATATCTTATGGCCTTTGTGATAGGATGTTTCATCGACACAGATCCTCTTCAGACCAAGCAGACATTCTGATACATCAGGCTCAATGCGGTCATGAGCTGCCTTGATACAGTTGCCAATCGTACGCCAGTTGATTCCCATGAACTGGCTGACAACGGTCTTGGGAGATGTCAAAGCCAGGAAGGCAGCCTCATCATTGAACCCCTTAGTGAAGTGTGAATGTCCGTCTGTCCATGGGATGTGTTCGGTCAATACGCCGTGCTCAGGACATTCAATGCGGACAGGCTGTAGTGGTACGCCATTCAAGGCGTCTGCACGCCAGGTAACCTTCTCAGAGGTCTTATGATCATACAGTGAGCACTTCTTGCCGCACACAGGGCATCTTCTCTGAATACGCTTATACGGTCTTGCGTGAACCTCCATGTGATCCCGCCGATAGTTCTCACCGTACATGACGGATTCACCCGCGACATATTCAACCTGATCGACATGCATCCCCTTGATGTTCAGGGCTTTCACCATTACACTTCTTCCGGAAGCCATTGCAATCTCCTTTATTGATTTCTTGGTCGTTATCAATTTTAAAGAGAAAGCAATGGCTTTCATAGTTTTCGTGCATGTCAGTCTTCAGATTAAGAGGTTAGAATTTCTCCCCACCTTTAGTGCAGAAGACTATTATTTTTTTATCTTTTTAAGGAATATAATAGACTTGAAAGGAGCAACAATATGTCAATTATCGATCAATTGTACGCTGGATACGATTCTTTCTTTGATTCCGAAAAGAAAATTGCTTCCTACATTCTGGATCATCCCCAGGATGTTATTAATATGACCATCAAGGAATTAGCTGCCGCCTGCGGTACCAGTGAAGCCAGCATTTCCCGTTTCTGCCGGAAGCTTGAATTGGATAGTTTCCATCATTTAAAGATCAATTTAGCGAAAGCGGAAGCCGACCAGCTGACCGTGCCTCTGGAGGCCGAGAAGATTTCACAGGACCATGTGGCCGAATCCCTGCAGACGATCTTAAACAATAAAATTGCCGAACTGACCGCAACCATCAAAAATATCGATGCCGATGTGCTCGTGCAATGTCTGCAGGCTATCGAACATGCCGGCCGGGTGCATGTGGCTGCAGTCGGGAATACGATCCCGGTTGCGATGGACTGCGCATTTAAATTCAATGAAATCGGTATTCCGACTTCTACTTCATCGGTCTGGGAAACACAAGTTTCTTATACCTATACGCTGCAGAAAGGCGACGTCTTGATCGCGATCTCCAACAGCGGGGAATCCAGCAAGGTCGCCGACATGGTCAATATTGCGAATGATCGCGGTGCTGTGACGATCGGCATCACAAACAATCTGCATTCAACGGTCGGTAAAAGTGTGGATCACCACATTCAGACTTCGACCCGTGAAAAATTGTTTTTGAATGAATTTTATTTTTCCCGTATTTCTGCCAGCACCGTGATCGAGATCTTATATTTGTTTCTGGTCTCGGCAGAAAAAGACAGTTATGACCGGATCCGTGCGAATGAAGAAATCTATGCAGATCAAAAGAAATAAAATTTCATGAATATAATATTGACGAAAATAACATACGTGATAGACTGAAAGAGAAGAGGAGGAACTATGATATATACCGTCACTTTAAATCCAGCTTTGGACTATGTGATCCAGGTCGATCACTTCCGAAGCGGTGTCATCAATCGTACCAAGACCGAGCATATCTTTTACGGCGGCAAAGGCATCAACGTTTCCTGCATTTTAAATGAATTGGGATGCAGCAGCACAGCCTTAGGATTTACAGCAGGATTCACCGGCCAGGAACTCCATCGGGGGTTGACTGAACTGGGGATCCGAACGGATTTTATCACATGTCAGGAAGGCATGACCCGGATCAATGTCAAAATGAAATCCGATGAAGAAACAGAAATCAACGGCAAAGGTCCGCAGGTGACAGAAACTGAATTTCAGTCGCTGATCGAAAAAGCAAAGCAGCTGTCAGAAGGAGACTGGCTGATCTTATCCGGCAATATCCCGTCTTCGATGCGGTCCGATGCTTATCATCAGATCTTGGAAAATACGCCGGCCGGTGTCCATATCGTGGTCGATGCGGAAAAAGACCTGCTGCTCAGAGTATTAAATTATCATCCGTTTTTGATCAAACCCAATGCCGAAGAGCTTGGGCAGATGTTTGATAAACAACTAAGTTCCGATGCAGAAATCGTTCATTATGCCAAAGAGCTGCAGCACATGGGCGCAAGAAATGTACTGGTTTCTATGGCTGGTGATGGTTCGATCCTCGTGGATGAAAAACAAAATGTGCATAAGATGGGCGTCGGCAAAGGCACCGTGGTCAATTCGGTGGGTGCCGGAGATTCCATGGTGGCTGGTTTTATCGCTGGTTATCTGAAAACACATGATTATGCATATGCACAGAAAATGGGCACGGCCTGCGGTTCGGCAACTGCCTTTCATTCCGGGCTGGCGACCTATGATCAAATTCAGGAAGTTTGGAGGATGCTGCCATGAGTGCGAAAAAACGTTGTGCACAGAAAGCATTGACCCTGATCCCGGATCATTCGGTGATCGGTTTGGGCGGCGGCCAGACCGTCAGTTATTTAGTCGATGATCTGGCATCATCCGGCCTTGACGTGCAAGTGGTAACGCCGAGCATGAACACGGCTTGGCACTGCAAAGAAGCCGGCCTTCAGGTACTGCCGACATGGATGGTCGATCATGTCGATGCAGCGTTTGACGGCTGTGATGAAGTCGATTATGACTATAATGCGCTGAAAAGCGGCGGTGCGATCCATACGGATGAAAAGATCATCGCTTCCATGGCCGACCGGTATATTGTCTTGGTCGATCCGGGAAAAGTCAGCGAAACCTTGTCCTTCCGTCATCCGGTGGTGCTGGAAGTCATCCAGGAAGCGTATTCGATCGTCCTGCGCCGGGTCAAGGAATTGGGCGGCCGGCCGGAAGTGCGTCGTTCAAAAAACAAAGACGGTTTTCTGCGCAGTGATCATGGCAATCTGATCCTGGATGTCCAGTTCCCGCAGCCGGATGATATTTCCGCACTGGACTGGGAATTGAATCATATTTATGGAGTTGTCGATACATCGCTGGTGGTCGGCTTGATCAACGGTGTCATGATCGCAAAAGAGAACGAAGTCGTTTGGATGGATCAAGGAGGAAAAGAACATGTTATATAATTGGGGGATCGTTGGTACAGGATGGATCGCGCATGAAATGGGCGATGCCTTAAAACGAAACGGACGGACAATTTACGGTGTGTGCAGCGGACATGTAGAAAGTGCCCGTAAATATGCGCAAGAATACGATGTAAAAAAGGTATTTGAGAATGTCGATGCGATGGTGGCTGATGATCAAATTGACATCATCTACATTGCAACACCGCACAGTGCGCATTATGCAGTAATGAAAAAAGCTCTGGAAGCCGGCAAACATGTCTTCTGCGAGAAAGCAATCACCTTGAATTCCCGTCAGCTGGAAGAATGTGTTGCGATCGCGGAGGCAAAAGGACTGGTGATCAGTGACGGGGTCACGCTGTTCCATATGCCGTTGTTTAAAAAGCTGAAAGAAATTATCCGCTCCCAAGAACTGGGCAAAGTGAAAATGATCCAGGTCAATTTCGGCAGCAATAAGGAATTTGATCCGAACAATCGTTTCTTTAATAAATCTTTGGCCGGCGGCGCCTTGTTGGATATCGGTGTTTATGCGACCAGCTTTGTGCGTTACTTTATGTCTTCGAAACCGAATGTCATTCTCACGACGGCAGACTTTGCACCGACCGGAGTGGACGAAACCAGCGGTATTTTGTTGAAGAACGAAGATGATGAAATGGCCGTGATTTCCTTGACCTTGCGCGCTAAGCAGCCGAAACGCGGCATCGTTGCCTGCGAGAACGGCTATATTGAAGTCATGGAATACCCGCGTGCCTGCCAGGCGACCATCACCCGGACGAAAGCCAGTTCCAAATGGAGCGATACCGGTAAACCGGAAGTCATTGAAGCCGGTGAATCACAATATGCGCTGGACTATGAACTGCAGGATATGGAGCAGTATGTGACCGAACATGACGGCAAAGAAAACTTGCAGAACATCCGGGATGTGATGGCGATCCTGACTGCTGTGCGCAATCAATGGGGAATGAAATATGACGGCGAATAAAAAATATGTATTTTTCGATATCGATGGTACGCTGACCGACCGAGCGACCGGCAAGATCGTTCCATCAGCTCAGGAAGCCCTGAACCAGCTGCAGGCCAACGGCCATTTTGTTTCGCTGGCGACCGGGCGCGCCCATTATAAAGCCCGTCCGTTCATGGAAGAAGTCGGACTGCATGATATGGTCTGCTGCGGCGGCGGCGGTCTGGTCGTGGATGATCAGCTGATCCGCAACATTCCGCTGGATCTGGAGAAATCCAAAGCCATTGCCAAACAAGCCGATGCGCTGGGTTACGGTGTGCTGCTGATGCTGGATGATTCGATCGATGTGTACAGCCGCAACGATAAATTCCGGGAACAATGCGGACCGCGTAAAGAGCCAACTAACTATATCATTGATCCCGATTTAGATTACGACAAACTGGATGTGATCTACAAATTGTATATTTCCATTCCGGCTGAAGAAGAAGCCGCATTAACGTTGAAAGATACGCTCGGTCACTTACGCTTTCAGCCAGAGTACTTGATGTTTCAATACGATGAAAAGCATCAAGGGATCCTGGACATGATCAACACGGTGCACGGCCGTCCGGAAGATGTTGTGGTGTTCGGCGATGATACCAACGATCTGGTCATGTTCGATCCGCGATGGACATCCATTGCGATGGGCAACGGCACGGATCAGCTGAAAGCCAAAGCGGATTATGTCACAGATGCCAATGTGGATGACGGAATTTTCAACGCCTGCCGGAAATTTGGCTGGATTTAGACCCTTGACACAACTTATAGATACGCTATAATTCTTTTATAGATATCGGATGAAGATAGAGGTAGCAATGCATCAGAGTACCGGCCGGAGTCGGCAGGCAGAGAACGTCGGGAAAGGTAACCATTGCCGAAGATGAGAAAACGGCAGTTCTCCCATCTGGGGTATTCGGAAATACCGAATACACTCCTTCCAAGTTGAAGAGGGGTTATCTTGTAGTTTTAAAAGAAAGCTATGCGATGCCGCGTAGCTTTTTCTTTTTTCATCCGATCGGGAGGGTTATATGAAAAAATTATTAGCTACTGCAGTTGCTTTGACTTTAGTTTTGACTGGCTGCGGTTCAGGTTCGACCGGATCGGGATCATCTGACAATGACGATGACACGTTTGTGGTCGGCATGGAATGCAACTACGCGCCGTTTAACTGGCAGACCAGCGACAAGACGGACACCAGCGTATCCCTGGGTTCCGGTGCCGGCTACTGTGACGGATATGATGTCATGATCTCGCAGGAGATCGCCGATTCGCTCGGTCAGAAGCTGAAAGTCAAGAAGATTTCGTGGGATGGCTTGCAGCCGGCCTTGGAATCCGGAGAAATTGATGCGATCATCGCTGGTATGACCGCAAATAAGAAGCGTGAAAAAGGCATCGATTTTACTACACCGTATTATGAAAGTGAAATGGTCATGATCGTCCGTGCCAACAGCGAAGAAGCCGGTTATACCAGCATCCAGCAGTTTACCGGTAAGAATATCATCGGTCAGAAGAACACCAACTATGATACGATCATCGATCAGATCGACGGTGTCAACCATTTAACGCCGAAATCAACGTATCCAGAACTTGTCGTTGCTTTGCAGAACGGTGATGCAGACGGCATTACGGCCGAACTGCCGGTAGCCGAAGGCATCGCCAGTGCCAACTCGGATCTGGCCATCGTCCATTTTGCGGAAGGCCAGGGCTTTGATGCCGATACATCCGTTTCCATCGGCTTGAAAAACGGCACCCGTAAGACGAAAAACTTTAAGAAGGTGCAGAAGGCTTTGGACAACATCAGC
Organism: Catenisphaera adipataccumulans; assembly: GCF_014202755.1. GTDB lineage: Bacteria > Bacillota_I > Bacilli_A > Erysipelotrichales > Erysipelotrichaceae > Catenisphaera > Catenisphaera adipataccumulans. The sequence continues at coordinate 16,227 of NZ_JACHHK010000003.1, read as the reverse complement.
ACGGAAACGCGCAATGAATACATGCGCAGTGCGGTGGAGAATGCACCGACTTCAAGCGATGAAGATTAATTGATTATTTTTCGAAAGGACTCGATCAAACATGAGCATTGATTTTAATTTTGCATGGCAGACCTTCACCACATCGTGGCCGATGTTCTGGTATGGTATCAAGGTGACCTTGGCGCTGGCTTTTGTCGGCACCTTGGTCGGCTTGGTGATCGGACTGATCATCGGTGCGATCCGCGGTTTGTCCGTGGACCCGTTGGACGGCAAAGGTGTCCGGGTCTTAAAAGGGCTTGGTCATCTGATCACCCGTCTGTATATCTGGATCTTCCGCGGCACACCAATGATGGTACAAGCCGTATTCCTGTATTATTTGCTTCGCCCGGTCATCGGCTGGACCAGCCTGACGGCAGGTATGGTGATCATTTCGATCAACACCGGCGCTTATATGGCTGAGATCATCCGCTCCGGCATCCAATCAATTGATGTCGGTCAGACCGAAGCGGCCAAATCGTTGGGCATGACCAATACCCAGACGATGATGAGCATCATCTTCCCGCAGGCCATCCGCAACAGTTTTCCTTCGATCGGCAACCAGCTGATCGTCAATATCAAGGATAGTAGTATGTTGAACGCGATCGCCGTAACGGAATTATTCTTCCAGACGACCAGCATCGCCGGCAGTACGATGCGTTACCTGGAAGTCTATATGATCGCCTGCATCATCTACCTGATCTTAACGACCATCGCATCCATTATTTTGAATGCGATCGAAAAGCATATGTCGGATGATCACCAGGTAAGCATCAAGGCAAATGTCTAGGAGGTATGCTTGTGGAAACATTATTGCAGGTACAGCATCTGCAGAAAAGCTTCGGCGATCTGAGGGTGCTCAACGATATTGATTTTGAAATTCATAAAGGAGAAGTGGCCACGTTGATCGGTTCCAGCGGCTCGGGCAAGAGCACGCTGCTGCGCTGCATCAACTTATTGGAGATCCCCAACGGCGGTCAGATCATCTTTAAAGGCAAGAATATTTTGACGGACAGCATCCAGGTTACATCATATCGTGCGAAAGTCGGTATGGTCTTCCAGAGCTTCAATTTATTCAACAATTTAAATGTGCTCGAAAATTGCATGATCGGCCAGATCAAGGTATTGAAGAAATCCAAAGAAGAAGCCAAAGCCAAGGCAATGAAACATCTGACGGAAGTCGGTATGCAGGATTTTGCCAAAGCCAACAGCCGTCGGTTATCCGGCGGTCAGAAACAACGCGTTGCGATCGCGCGGACGTTGTGCATGGACCCGGAACTGATCTTGTTCGATGAACCGACCAGTGCCTTGGATCCGGAAATGGTCGGTGATGTGCTGGATGTCATGAAAAAACTGGCGGCCAACGGTATGACCATGGCCGTCGTCACTCATGAAATGCAGTTTGCCAAAGAAGTCAGCGACCGGGTGATCTTCATGGATCAGGGTGTCATTGCAGAACAAGGAACACCGGAAGATCTCTTTGATCATCCGCAGCATGAACGCACCAAACAATTTTTATCCCGTTATGCCAATCGATAGCGTAAGCTATCGATTTTATGATACAATGGGCCAAAGAACGGAGAGAGAGTATGAAAAAATTGATTAGCATCCTTGTCGGGATGGTTTTGGCATGCACGGTGATCACCGGCTGTTCTTCATAAGAACCGCTGGAGTCCATTGCGATTTATCCGGAAACGGTAAAAATGAAACCCAACGACAAAAAGAAATTAAAAACGGTATTGACGCCTTCGGATGCCGATGATACGACACTGATCTGGTCAAGCAGCGATGAAAGTGTGGCGAAAGTGGATGATGCAGGCAAGGTCACTGCCGTCGGCAGCGGCACTTGTACCATTACAGCTGCTTCTTCCAAATACACAAATATCTCAACAGATGTCAGTATCATGGTACGCAGTCGGATCAAAGCAAGATTTCTTTCTCTTCAACGGATCGCTCCAACTTGGATCTGTTGATCGCGCAAAGACAATAAACAGACGATTTCTCATCGTCTGTTTTTTATTTCTTATATTGAAATTCATACATCATCAATGAACCAGCCACAGCGACATTCAGACTTTCAAAAGCAGTCATCTCGATTTTTACCGTCGCATCACATTGTTCGATCAGCTCATCCGGGAGCCCCTGGCCCTCATTCCCGAGCACGATGCCGCAGGGGTGCTTTGGCTTGATTGCCTGTAAAGCCTGCGAACGATGATGCAGCGCGGTGGCATAGAGCGTCATACCACTGTGCTGTTTCTGCGCCATGACGGCAGGCAGATCACATACGATGCAGGGCAGATGGAAGATGGCTCCCTGGGATGCCTGCAGCGTTTTCGGATTATAAGGATCGGCGCAGCCGGCAGATAAATACAAGGCATCGATCCCGAAGCTATAAGCACTGCGGATCAAGGTGCCGACATTGCCTGGATCCTGTACATCCTGGAGAAAAACGACAGTTTTTTCGTTTTTTGGATGAAGGACCGGGAAGCGGCAAATGCCGATCATGTCGGCAGCGGACTGTCGATGGGAAAGCTTTTTCATCACCGCCGGACTGCAGAAGACCGGTTCAATCGAAAAATCGTTCGGGATGCCTTCTGCAATGTACAATTCCTGCAGACAGCCTGCCTGATCTGCTTCTTCCACCATATGACGGCCTTCGACCGCAAAACATTGTTGGCGGAGGCGTTCTTTATGAAGATGCAGTTTGGCCCGCATTTTGATCTTTTGATTTTGAACAGATGTAATGATCATGCATTCATTGTATCAGATTTCCGGAACAGTGTTGAAAAATCTATTGACATTTTGTATAATGCGAAGTGTTAAAACGATGATCAGACAGAGTAATCGGAAACCCTTGGACAGAGAACGGATCAGCAGCTGAGACATCCGCACAAGCAGAGCCGATGAATTCACCTGGGAGCAAGAGTTAACCCTCTTCCGTATCATACGGTTATCATGATGAAAGTGCGTTGAAAGACGAAGTAGGATGGTACCGCGAGCATTCGTTCCTACGACGTCTTTTTTTTGTAGGAAAGGAAGATTCACATGCCAAATTTTGAAGATTTACGCAAAGAAGCAGCCGAACGCATAGCGCAAGCACAAGATCTATCCGATCTGAATCAGCTGCGGGTCCAGTACTTAGGCAAAAAAGGCAAAGTACAGGACTTGATGAAAAACATGAAGAATTTGTCGAAAGAAGAAAAACCGCAGTTCGGTAAAGATGTCAATGCGCTGAAACAGCACGTGGCATCCCGGATCGAAGAAAAACGAGAAGAGTTGGCGGAATCCGAAATGAATATGCGGATCGAACGTGAAAAGATCGATATCACGCTGCCCGGCCGCCGTCAGACCGCCGGCAACCTGCATCCGCTGCATATCGTCACGCAGGAACTGGAAGACTTATTCATTGGCTTGGGCTATCAAGTCATTGAAGGGAACGATATTGTTGATGATGAATATTGTTTCGAACGTGCCAATATCCCGAAGGATCATCCGGCCCGTGCGATGCAGGACAGCTTGTATATTGATGAAAACAATCTGCTGCGGACCCATACAACAGCCATCCAGATGAAAGTTTTAGAGCAGGCTGCGCCGAACCTGCCGATCAAAGTTGTCTGCCCAGGCAAAGTATACCGCCGGGATGATGACGATGCCACGCATTCCCATCAGTTCATGCAGATGGAAGGATTGGTCGTCGATCGACACATCACATTAGCGGATTTAAAAGGAACATTGGAATTTTTAGCGCGTAAAATGTTCGGCCAGGACCGTCAGATCCGTTTCCGGCCAAGTTACTTCCCGTTCACTGAGCCGAGCGTGGAAGTCGATGTCACCTGTCATATCTGCAACGGCAAAGGCTGCCCGACCTGCAAAGGCACCGGCTGGATCGAGATCCTGGGTGCCGGCGAGGTCCATCCGAATGTCCTGCGTATGGCTGGCTATGATCCGGAAAAATGTTCCGGTTTTGCCTTCGGCGTAGGAATCGAACGTATCGCGATGCTGAAATACGGAGTCGATGATATCCGTCATTTCTATACGAATGATAAACGTTTTGAGGAAACGTTTAAACGGTTTGAATAGGAGGAGAAGGATATGTTGATTTCAAGAAAATGGTTATCGCAGTATATGGATATTTCCGATCTGTCAATCGAAGAAATTGCCGATCGGGTCACATCCGCCGGCTTTGAAGTTGAGAATGTATATAAATTAAGCCAAGGCACCAACTTGGTGATCGGTCATGTTGAAGAATGTTATGATCATCCGAACAGCGACCATCTGCACTGCACGAAAGTGAATATCGGCAGTGAAATCGTGCCGATCGTATGCGGTGCGCCGAATGTTGCAGCCGGACAGAATGTCATCGTTGCCTTGCCGGGAGCAAAACTGCCAGGCGGTGAAATCAAAGAAGGCGTCATTCGCGGTGAAGCCAGCAACGGTATGATCTGCTCTTTGTTGGAGCTGGGTGTCGATCCGCACACATTGAGCGAAGAGCAGAAAGCCGGTATTGAGGAACTGCCGGCTGATGCGCCTGTCGGCGACCATGATCCGCTGGGTTATCTCGGCTTGGATGATGAAGTGCTGGATATCAGCCTGACGCCGAACCGCAGTGATTGTATGTCTGCCTTCAATATGGCAGTCGAAACGGGTGCGATCCTGGATCGTCCGGTTACTTTGCCGGATTATGCCCATGCGGCCGACGGCGGCAAGCCGACCCAGCTGCACGTTGCCAGCGAAACGAAGATCTGCCCGCATTTTATGGGCAAAGTGATCGGTAAGATCACCATTAAAGAAAGCCCGAAATGGATGAAAGAACTCCTGTCTGCCAGCGGGGTGCATTCCATCAACAATGTGGTCGATATTTCCAATATCGTCATGCTGGAAACCGGACACCCGATGCATTTCTATGATAAAGATGCCATCAAGGATCAGGAAATCACGGTCAAAGATGGTTTTGATACGGACTACACGGCATTGGACGGTGTGACCTATCATTTGGAACCGCAGGATGCCGTCATCACCAATCAGGGCAAACCAATCGGTATTGCCGGCATCATGGGCGGCGATGACTCAAAGATCCTGGATACGACGTCTGGCTTGATCATTGAATGCGCGAATTTCAATCACGTTGCCATCCGCAACACTTCCCGCCGGCTGAACTTGAATACAGACGCAAGCATCCGCTATCAAAAAGGTATCGAACCGCTGTCCTGTCAGAAAGCGATGGATCGTGCTGTCCAACTGCTGAAAGAGTATGCCGATGCGGATGAAATCGAAGAAACGGTTGAATACGGCAGCGATGGTTATCGACCGAAGACAGTGACTTGCACATTGGCCGATCTGAACGGCCGATTGGGAACAGACTTTACATTTGAGGAAGTCTGTGATGTATTCAAACGTCTGCGTTTTGAACCGGAAGCCAATGGCGATCAGATCATCTGCCATATTCCAAGTTATCGTACCGACATCGAGGGCAAAGCGGACCTTTCGGAAGAAGTTATCCGTCTGCTGGGCTATGACCGTCTGCCGAGCACGCTGCCGCTGATGGAAATGACCGAAGGAAAGCTGAATCCAAAACAGCGCATGATCCGTCAGACGCGTGAGATCTTCACGGCCCAAGGTCTGCAGGACTGCATCACCTATACATTGGTCAGCACAGAAAAAAAGGACAATGCGATCTTAGGCATCAAAGATCCGATCGAACTTTCCATTCCGATCAGTGAAGAGCGCCGCTGGATCCGCACAAGCATCCTGCCGAGCCTGCTTGATGTCGTGGCTTATAACCATGCGCATTCGATCAAGGATGTCAATGTGTTTGAACTGAGCGATGTTTCCGCGACCTGCGGTGCATGCACGCATCTGGCATTTGTTCTGAGCGGCAGTCTGCAGTCGACCCGCTGGCTGGATTATGATGTACCGGCTGATTTCTACACCGCCAAAGGCATCGTGGAAGAATGGCTGGACCGCATCGGCATCAATGCCCGGATGGTTTCATATGTAGTGAATAAAAAAGATACAGAACACTTTCATCCGTACCGCAGCGCGGAGATCCATGTCGGCAAAAAATGTGTCGGCCTGCTTGGACAGATCCATCCGAAATATGCGAAAACGACGGATACGAAAGATGTCATCATGGCAGAAATCGATTTTGATGCGCTCTTTGATGTAAAGAAATCGAAGATCAAATTCAAACCGGTTTCTAAATATCAAAGTGTTTCACGCGATATTTCGTTTGTGATCAAACGGACAGTACCGGCAGAGGATATCATTCGTGAGATCCGCAAGAATGGTAAGCTGAATAAGGAAAACATCATTCGCGATGTCGAAATTTTCGATGTCTATGAGAAAGCACCGCTGCCGCCGACGGTTAAATCGGTTGCGCTTTCGATTTTGTTCCAGGCGGAAAACCGCACGCTGAAAGATCAGGAAGTCAATGATGTCTTTGATCAGATCGTAGCAGCTTTGGAAAAGAAATTCCAAATTGAACTGCGGAAGTAAAAAATGCAAGGAAGAGGGAAACCTCTTCCTTTTTTTGGCTATAATGGAAGGAGAGGAAAGCAGGTAGTTTTATGAATCAAAAACAATATGTATTAGCCATTGACTCAGGCACGACCAGTACACGGGCGGTGCTCTTTGATCATGGCTGTCAGATCGTTGGGATCGCCCAACAAGAAGGCACGCTGTTCTATCCGTATCCAGGCTGGGTGGAACAGGATGCAGAAGAAGTATGGGACTTGACCGTAAAAGTCATTCACGAAGTCTTGGCAAAATGTGATGTCAAACCATCACAGGTCGCTGCCATCGGCATCAGCAATCAGCGGGAAACCAGCGTCATTTGGGATAAGAAAACTGGAAAACCAATTTATCATGCATTGGTATGGCAGTCAAAACAGACTACAGACGTCTGCCGCAGCTGGGCATCATACAATGATATGGTGCACAAGAAAACCGGACTGCGCGTGGATCCGTATTTTTCCGCTTCAAAAATCAGCTGGCTGCTCGATCATGTCGAAGGCGCCCGGCAGCGCGCGGAAAACGGCGACTTGTTATTTGGTACGATCGATACGTGGCTGGTCTGGAAATTAAGCGGCGGCAAAACGCATATTACAGATGTCAGCAATGCTTCCCGCACGTTACTTTATAATATCCATGCTTGTCAGTGGGACGATGAACTGCTGAAGACGTTCAATATTCCGGCCATGCTGCTGCCGGAGGTCAAAGCGACTTCTGAAGTGTACACGATGACCGATCCGGATTTACTGGATGGTCGTTCGATTCCGATCGGTGCTGTTGTCGGCGATCAGCAGGCGGCATTGTTCGGCCAAGGCTGTTTTGTGGAAGGTATGGTGAAAAATACGTTTGGGACCGGCGGATTTATGTTGATGAACACAGGACAGGACATCGTCGATTCCAAGTCCGGTTTGCTCAGTACGATTGCCTGGAAACTGGGGGATCGTCTCTATTATGCCCTGGAAGGCAGTATTTTCGTTTCCGGCAGTACGATGAAATGGCTGCGTGACCAGCTCGGATTGTATGAATCGACCAAGATCACAGAACAATGGGCCAACGATGTAGAAGATACCGCGGGTGTTTATTTTGTCCCGGCCTTCGTGGGACTGGGAGCGCCGTACTGGAATGATACATGCAAAGCGGAGATCAGCGGACTGACATTGGGCGCAAACAAAAAGCACATCGTACGGGCCGCTTTGGAATCGATGGCCTATCAAAGCAAGGATGTCTTAGATGCCATGGTCAAGGACAGCGGCATTCCGATCAAGAATCTAAAAGTAGACGGCGGGGCCAGCGCAAATAACTTCTTGCTCCAATTCTTGAGCGACTTGCTGCGATGTGAAGTAGAGCGTTACAAAATTCAGGAACTCACGTCGCTGGGAGCTGCCTTCTTAGCCGGTATGGCCGTGGATTATTGGCACATAGAAGATTTTATCATTGAATCCGACCGTGTCTTTGTACCGAAAGCGCCGCAGGAACAGATGGATGCATATTATGCAGGATGGCAGCGAGCTGTTCGTCGTTGTATGCAAGAATAATAAAAAATAATAAAAAATAATAAACAAAACGATTTACAATCGGCAAAAATCTGATATAATCTTCGTAGAAAAGGAGAATTCCGTATGAATAAGAAACAAAAGGCACGCATTCAATCTTTAAAAGATACGATGTTGGCACAGCCGCGCTATGTCAGCATCGAACAGGCATTGATCATTACGAAAACGTATCAGGAAAATGAAAAGGATTCCATCCAAGTCAAACGCGCAAAAGCGCTTTACAACGCCTTGACGCAGTTGGAGATCGGCGTTCAGGACCAGGAATTGATCGTCGGCAACCGGACCAAAGGTGTTCGGTATGGTGTGGTTTTTCCGGAAAGCGGGATTTCATGGGTCGACCGGGAGTTTGAAACGATCCCGACGCGTCCGCAGGATAAGTTTCGTGTCCGTCAGGAAGATATTGAAACCTTCCGCAGCGAAATCGTTCCTTATTGGAAAGGCAGAAGCCTTGAGGATGTTCTGAAAGAGCGGGCCGGCGATGAGATTTCCGCGATCTCCAAAGTGGTCAAGATCAACCAGACAGACCATGCCCAGGGACACATCTGTCCGAATGTCAAAGAATGGCTGGCAACCGGTCCGGCCGGATACATTGCCCAGGCACAGGAAAAAATGAAAGATTGTACGCCGGAACAAAAAGAGTTCTATTCATGTGTGATCTTAGTGATGCAGGGCGTACAGGCCTTTATGATGCGATATCATGATTTATTGATCGAGCAGGCAAAGTCTGCTTCGGCGGAAGATCAAAAGACCATGCATCATGTTGCCGAGATCTGCAAAAATCTGAGTGAACGCCCGGCAGAAACGTTCCATGAAGCGGTACAATCCATGTGGTTTTTGTTTGTGGTGCTGCATATGGAAAGCAATGCATCCAGTTTTTCACCAGGCCGGCTGGATGAAATCTTATATCCATATTATCGAAACGATATCGATTCGTTACGGCTGACGGAAGACGAAGCACAGGAAATCATTGAATGTTTGTGGCTGAAATTCAATGAGATCGTCTATCTGCGCAATAAAAACAGCGCAAAATATTTTGCCGGGTTCCCGATCGGATTCAATATTGCGTTAGGCGGGGTCGATGAAAACGGCAATGATTTCTCAAATGAGTTAAGTCATTTATTTCTGAATGCACAGGAAGACCTTGGCCTGCCGCAGCCGAATTTATCCGTACGGCTGCATAAGCACACCAATGACGCGCTGCTTCGTCATGCGGTGCGTGTCGTTTCCAAGGGCAGCGGCATGCCGCAGTTCTTCAACGATGAAGCCATCATCAAACCGATGCAGGAGTTGGGAATTTCTAAGAAAGATGCGATGAACTATGCCATCGTCGGCTGTGTTGAGCTGACGACCCAGGGCAACAATTTAGGCTGGTCGGATGCGGCAATGTTCAATATGAATAAAGTGCTAGAACTGACTTTGAATCATGGCCGCTGCTTGATCACCGGCAAACAAATGGGACCGGACTACGGCGCCTTGAGCACATATGAAACCTTCGAAGATCTGGAAGCCGCTTATCAGAAAATGACGGAATACTTTATTCAGAAGATGATCCCGTGCTGTGAAGCGGTCGAACAGGCTCATATGGATATTCTGCCGACTCCGTTTTTGTCGGCCGTCATCGATGATTGTATGGAAAAGGGACTGGATGTCACACGCGGCGGTGCACACTACAACCTTTCCGGGATCCAGATGATCCAGGTCGCGAATCTGGCTGACAGTCTGGCGGCAATCAAGCAGATCATTTATGATGAAAAACGATTTACACCGGCGCAGCTGGAAAAAGCGCTGCAGGAAAATTTCGAACATGATGAAGTGATGCGGCAAATGCTGCTGAACCGTGTGCCAAAATATGGAAACGATGTGGAATGGGTCGATGAATTAGGCGTAAAATGGGCCACCTTCTTCCGCAATGAGCTGCGCAAGTATACAAATTACCGCGGCGGCCCGTACCATACAGGCATGTACACTGTCAGTGCCCACGTACCGATGGGACAAAATGTCGGCGCTACGCCGGACGGCCGGCTGTCGCAGGAACCATTGGCGGACGGCGGTTTATCGGCCGTATATGGCCGCGATGTCAAAGGACCGACCGCAGTTTTGAAATCGGTCTCCCGCATTCCGTGCGAATGCACGACCAACGGCGGCTTGCTGAATATGAAATTTTTACCGGATTTCTTTAAAACAGAAGCTGGCATCACCAAATTCTGTAACTTCCTGCGCACGTTCGTGGACTTGAAGATCCCGCATATTCAGTTCAATGTTGTCAGCCGGGAGAATCTGCTGGATGCAAAAAAGCACCCGGAACAATACCGCTCACTAACGGTACGGGTTGCCGGTTATACCGCTTATTTTACAGAGTTGGCAGGTGATCTGCAGGATGAGATCATCGCCCGGACGACTTATGATGCCATCTAGAGGACTGGTTTTCGACTGCAAGCGGTTTGCGACCCATGACGGCAGCGGGATCCGTACGACCGTATTCATGAAAGGATGCCCGCTTCGCTGTGCATGGTGCCAGAATCCGGAAGGACTGAATGCCGTACCGCAGGTTCTTTATATGGAGAAAAACTGCATCCACTGCGGCAGCTGCATGCAGGCATGCCGGAATAACGGGATCACGATGACGGCCGGTCAGATCCAGGTGCATCGCAGTCAGCCGGAAAATTGGAAACAAGTTACCGATGCCTGTCCGTCACGCGCTTTGCGGATGGACAGCACATATTATACGGTGGATGAACTGATGGCAGAAATTCGGAAAGATCAGCCGTTCTTTGCATACGGCGGCGGCGTGACATTCAGCGGCGGAGAGCCGCTGCTGCAGGCACCGTTTGTTGCCGAAGTGCTGAAACAATGTCAAAAAGAAGGGATACATACGTGCATTGAAACCAGTCTGTATGCAGATCGGCAGACGTTGGATCTCGTCCTGCCGTATTTGGATGAAGTGTACTGTGACTGCAAAGTTTACGAAGACAACGAACATTTTGCTTATACGCATGTACACAATGATCAAATATTAGCGAATCTCCGGTATTTACTGAACAGTGAAAAAAGAGAACATGTGGTCGTGCGGACCCCGCTGATCCCTGAAATGACTGCGACAGATGAAAATATCCGAGGCATTGCATCTTTTCTGGCTGCCATTGATCCGGAAGTGCACTATGAACTGCTGAATTATAATCCGCTGGCCGCATCAAAATATTCCTATCTGGATATGGAGTATTGTTTTGATGATAATCCAAAAATGTACAGTGCGGAAAAGATGGAACATTTTCGTCAGATTGCGGTGAATGCAGGAATCAAAAATATCGTTATTTCTTAGGCCTTTCGGGGCCTTTTTTAGACCGAATTGGTTTTTTTTACAGAAACTTAACAAATGTAGCGAGGATTTCTCGCTATACTAAAAAAAGGAATCAGGATTGAAGAGAGCCAATTCCCTCAATATGATGATATACTAAGAAGTAAAGAAGAATACAAAGGAGAGAATTCAAATGTTGTATGGAATCATTGATATCGGGTCCAATACGGTCCGATTGAACATTTATCGTATTGAGGGCGAAAATTTTCATGTTCTGCTTTCTCGTAAAGAATCTGTCGGTCTGGCTGCTTATGTTAAAAAGAAAAAACTGACCGAAGAAGGCATTCATGCCTTGATCGATTGTTTGAGCGGTTTTAAAGAATTGATGCGGGTACTGAACATCGACGGCTATTCTGCCTTTGCGACCGCATCGCTTCGGAACATTGACAATACAGATGATGTGCTCAGCCAAGTCTTTTCCGTATGCCGGATGCGTATCAATATGCTGACGGGATCAGAGGAAGGTGAATTGTCCTTCCACGGTGCCATGACGGCGCTCGATTTTGAAACCGGTGTGTATATCGATACGGGCGGCGGCAGCACGGAAATTTTGACTTTTAATAAAGAAAATATGAAATTTTTAGCGAGCATTCCCGTCGGTTCTTTAAATTTATTCAATAATTATGTCAATCAGTTGATTCCGACTAAGAAAGAAATGGACGCAATGCGCAGCAAAGTGAAAGACGAATTCAAAGAAAATATCCCGGAAAAAGTTTTCAGTGACAACTTAGTCGTCACCGGCGGCAGTATGCGGGCCATCCGGCTGTTGTTGGTCCGTCTGAAGATGCTCGATGAAAAATCTTATGAGCTGAACGCGGATGTTCTGCATGCGTTGGTGAAAGAACTTTTAAGTATGGACACCAAAGATGTCATGCGTCTGTTCCTGAAAGTCAAAGCCGATCGTGTTCATACGATGATGCCGGGACTCGTCATCATCGATACGATCGCTCAGATCATTCACGCCAAAAACGTGCAGATTTCCAATTACGGAGTCCGTGAAGGATATTTGCAGGGACGGGTGCTGGGTGATTTATACACATCTGCCTAAAGGAGGAAACTATGTCCGAAAAGCCTTATGCTTATACACAAAACAGAGAGTTGTCATGGCTACGGTTCAATGAACGTGTATTGGAGGAGGCCGCCGACCCTCGGGTCCCTTTATTGGAACGCTTGAAATTTATTTCTATCTACACCAGCAATCTGGATGAGTTTTTTATGGTTCGATGCGGAAGTCTGTATGACTTATCGTTGGTCGATCCAGAAAATCATGACAAACGCAGCGGTATGACGCCGGCGGAGCAGCTGAACGCAATTTTTAAACAAGTCGATAAATTGTGTCCGGTCAAAGACGATGTACTGAAGAATATCAATGAGACATTGGTTTCATTGCACATGGCACGGATCGAGAATAAACAGCTGACTAAAAAACAGCAGAAATTTGTACGGCATTATTTCGATACCCAAATTTATTCGATGCTTTCGCCGCAGGTCATCGATAATCGTCATCCGTTTCCGCATTTGATGAATAAAGCCCAGTATATCATTGTCCGTTTAAAAGAAGGCAAAAACGATATGCAGTTCGGCATTATTCCGGTACCGGATTTCCTGGACCGCATCATTTATCTGCCTGAGGCGCAAGGTGATTATGTTCTGCTGGAGCATGTGATCTACCATCAAGTCGAAAGGATCTTCTCAGAGGACAATATTGTCAGTAAGTCGATCATCCGGGTAACACGCAATGCCGATATCAATTTGAATGAAAAAGAAATTGACGAGGACGAAGATTATCGTGAATACATGAAGAAGATCTTGAAGAAAAGAGATCGTCTGGCACCGATCCGTCTGGAGTATTATCGTACGATGGATGATGAAACGACCGCATTCTTATGCGAAAAATTAAATTTAAAACCAAACCAGGTATTCTGCTCGAAGTCACCAATGGAAATGGATTATTTTTTTGATCTGATCGATCAGGCGCCGAATGTATTGACCAAACCGCTGCTTTATAAACCATTTGAGCCGCAGAAAAAATGCAGTTTGGATCTGGATCGGCCGCTGATCCCGCAGCTGCTTCAACATGATGAACTGCTGTTTTATCCATATCAAAGCATTGATATTTTCCTAGATCTATTGATGGAAGCAGCACATGATAAAAATGTTCTCTCGATCAAGATCACAATTTATCGTCTGGCAAAAAACAGCCGCATTGTCAATGCGTTGGTCGAAGCTGCAGAAAATGGTAAAGAAGTAATCGTCCTGATGGAACTGCGGGCGCGCTTTGATGAAAAACACAATATTCAGGAAGCACAGATCCTGGAAGAGGCCGGCTGCAAGATCTTATATGGGTTTGAGGATCTGAAAGTTCACTCGAAAGTGATGCAGTTTACGGTTAAGACCCGCAAACAGATCCGCACGATCACACAGATCGGTACGGGCAATTACAACGAGAAGACCAGCAAGCAGTATACAGATATTTCCTATATCACCGGACGGGAGGATATCGGTGCAGACGGAACGGCGTTTTTCCGGAACCTCCTGATGTCCAATCTCGAAGGACAGTATGATCATTTACTGGTGTCCCCGTTTCAGTTGAAAGAAGCTGTCATGAAAATGATGGATGAGCAGATTGAAAAAGCCAGCTCCGGCCAACAGGCAAAGATCTATCTGAAAATGAATTCCATCACGGATGTTGATTTGATCAATAAAATTCAGGAAGCCAGCAGTGCCGGCGTAGAGATCCGGATGGTCGTACGAGGCATCTGTTGTATTTTGCCAGGTGTACCGGGCTATGCCGAAAATTTGCACATTATTTCAATTGTCGGCCGCTATCTGGAACATTCCCGGATCTATGCTTTCGGTAATGACGATGATATGAAAGTGTATATTTCCAGTGCGGATTTCATGACGCGAAATACCGAAAAACGTGTTGAAGTCGCTTGTCCGATCTATGATGAAAAGTTGAAGAAACGTGTGCTGGAGTATTTCAAACTGCAGCTGCGCGATAATATCAAGGCCCGTCAGATGCAAAGTGACGGAACATATAAGGCGATTGAAACCATGGATGCACCGCTGGATTCGCAGAATGAATGTATGCGTCTGGCTGAAGAAATGCATCCGAAAAAATCGAAGGAACATCATGTGTTCCGGGCAATTGCTTCGCATTTTCGAAGAAATTAAAAGAAAGTCTCCTTTTGTGCTAAAATAAGCATATAAGGAGACTTTTTTATGCGAAAAGAAACAAAATGTGTGCAGGCCGGTTATACACCAAAAAACGGTGAACCGCGTATGATCCCAATTATTCAAAGTACGACATTTAAATATGATTCCAGTGCAGAAATGGGGAAACTGTTTGATTTAGAAAAAGAAGGATATTTTTATACCCGCCTTCAAAATCCGACCAATGATATGGTCGCTGCGAAGATCGCCGCGCTGGAAGGCGGAACGGCAGCGATGCTGACGGCAAGCGGGCAGGCAGCTTCCTTTTATAGTGTATTTAATATTGCCGGAGCGGGTGACCATGTTGTGGCTTCGACCGCAATTTACGGCGGTACATATAATCTGTTCAATGTGACGATGAAACGGATGGGAATTGATTTCACGTTTGTGGATCCAGATTGTTCCGATGAGGAATTAGAAGCAGCTTTTCAGCCGAATACGAAAGCAGTCTTCGGTGAAACGATTGCCAATCCTTCGTTGGTTGTTTTTGATATTGAACGATTTGCGGGAGCAGCGCATGCACACGGTGTTCCGCTGATCATCGATAATACGTTTGCGACGCCGATCAACTGCCGGCCATTTGAGTGGGGCGCAGATATTGTCACTCATTCGACCACAAAATATATGGATGGTCATGATGTCGGTGTCGGCGGCTGTATCGTCGATTCAGGACATTTTGACTGGATGGCGCATGCGGATAAATTCCCAGGCCTGACACAGCCGGATGAATCTTATCATGGCATTACCTATGCGGAAAAGTTCGGCCAAGGCGGGGCTTATATTACGAAAGCTACTGCTCAGCTGATGCGGGATCTTGGTGCGATCCAATCGCCGCAGAATGCATTCTATTTAAATTTAGGATTGGAATCGCTGGCGGTCCGGATGGAACGTCATGTGCAGAATGCACAGAAAGTTGCAGAATTTTTGGCAAAGGATCCGCATGTAGCTTGGGTCAATTATCCAGGTCTGAAAGGCAACAAATATTATGAACGGGCCAAAAAATATTTGCCGAACGGAACCTGCGGCGTCATTTCATTTGGTGTCAAAGGGGGACGTGCTGCAGCGGAGAAATTCATGAGCCAGCTGCAGGTCGCCATCATTGCGACCCATGTGGCAGATGCGCATACGTGCATTCTGCATCCGGCCAATTCGACGCACCGTCAGCTTTCGGATGAAGAATTGATCCGGGCCGGCGTTGCACCGGATCTGATCCGATTATCTGTTGGAATTGAGAACGCAGATGATATCATCGAAGATCTGGAACAAGCTTTAAAAAGTTTGGATTAATAGGAAGCCGATGCCTATAAGGTATCGGCTTTTTCTATGGTCAATGAATTTTTTCAAAAAAGTAGTTGACTGAAGGGGAAGAGTTTGATAATATAAATGAGCGCTCGCAAGAGGGCGCGGAACGATCTTTGAAAACCGAATAGATATACAAACCAAAAACGTCAATTCTGTTTTTAAAAAAAGAAAGAAAGATGTCAGAGACATCTGGAGCTAAATCAAATGGAGAGTTTGATCCTGGCTCAGGATGAACGCTGGCGGCATGCCTAATAC
>NZ_JACHHK010000002.1 GCF_014202755.1 Catenisphaera adipataccumulans | reverse complement strand
GGCAGGCTCGAGGTCAGCGAGATGACCTTATAGGCCTCTTCCATATTGCCGTCCTTCACCTGAGCGATAAAATCCGGGATATGGATATTGACCGGGCAGCCGCTCACGCACGGCTGGTTCTTGCAGTGCAGGCAGCGTGTTGCTTCTTCCATGGCCATCGCTTTTGTATAGCCCTGGGCGACTTCTTCGAAGTTCGTGCGGCGCACATCCGCATCCTGTGTCGGCATCGGCACTTTCTTCAATGACATGTTCGGCATTACGCTACCTCCTTGTTCAGCAGATTGCACGCTTCATCACGCGCTTTCTTTTCAAAGTCCATATACGCGCGGTTGCGGGACATCGCTTCATCAAAGTCCACTAAGTGACCGTCGAAGTCCGGGCCGTCCACGCACGCGAATTTCATCTTGCCGTCTACCATCAATCGGCAGCAGCCGCACATGCCGGTGCCGTCGATCATGATCGGGTTCATGGAGACCACGGTCGGGATATCGTATTTCTTCGTGGCCAGGCAGACGAATTTCATCATGATGATCGGGCCGATCGCCACGACCTCATCAAAATGCTCACCGGCTGCGATCAGATCTTCCAGTTTATTGGTGACCAGACCTTTTTCGCCGGCCGTTCCGTCATCGCTCGTCAGATAATAATGATTGCTTACAGATTTGAATTCATCCTGCAGGATGACAAGGTCTTTGTTCCGGAAGCCGACGATCGTCGTGACATCGGCACCGGCTTTGGCAAAGGCCTTGGCCGTCGGATACGCGATGGCACAGCCGACCCCGCCGCCGATGACACAGACTTTTTTATTGCCGTCGATGACGCTCGGTTTGCCTAATGGGCCGACAAAGTCATGCAGACTGTCGCCTTCGTTCAGGGCGTTGAGCTTCATGGTCGTGCCGCCGACGATCTGATACACGATGGAGACGGTGCCCTTTTCCGGATCGCTGTCTTCAATGGTCAGCGGGATCCGCTCACCGTTTTCATTCACACGTAAGATGATGAACTGACCGGCTTTGGCGCGCTTGGCAACAAAAGGGGCATCGATCACCATCTTGGTTACAGTTGGGTTCAATGGTTGTTTCTTTCGTATGGTATACATGATTTCCTTTCAAAAAAAGAGAAGCCGGAGCTTCTCTAAGCGATTTCTTTCATATTGGTCAAGACGTACGCTTCGGCTTCCTTGCTCCAGATGCCGTCCGTCTTTGCGAGGATCTTGCCTAATTCACTGTCCGGATCAATATCTGCCAGTTTGGTCAGATCCATATTCTTATGTGTATAAACGATTTTCTTTGCGCCGCCGACTTCTTTCTGGTGTTCGGTCACATAGGCAGCCTCATTCAGGCCTAAAACGTGCGTTACAATGGTTGCCGGGTGTACAACGCCTTCTTCAACCAATTTCACAGCTTTGCGCATATCATCCGCCACACCGCCGGAAATACCAAAGTAATGTGTACGGGAATAATGCACATCATAGAAGTTGACCTCCGCCATGAAGTTTTTATCCTGCGGACCGGCAAAGAAATCAATGCAGGCATCATCGGCGGCCAGATCAGAAGCTTCTTTCAAAGCACCTGGTGTACCGGCCATGACAATGATGTCATCGTAGCCTTCACCGTTGCTGAGGTCCATCAAGTACTGGGTTTCATCCGCCAGTCCTTTGACATTGACGTATGTCACTTCCACACCGTTCTGGCTTGGATAGTATTTTTCTGCCCGGTCCAGTTTGTCCTGATGACGATCGGTCACAACAATGTGTTTGGGTTTTTTATCCGGATTATGCAGCGCATAATCCACCGCTAACAACCCCATCGGCCCGGTTCCGGCCATGATGAGCAGGTTACCGTTTTCCTTGATGCCCATTTCATGCGTATGTGTGCCCAGCGGGACGTGATACTGAGAATCGAGGGCACCGATGACGCAGGAGAGCGGCTCCATCAGCGATCCTTCGAAATATGTATCCCCGTTATATGGGATGAGGCAGTCGGCCCGCATCACATCATCAGAAATGATGGCATAAGTGGCATCTCCGCCCATATCATGGTATGAATAACCCGGGCAGCTGTAGGGTTTATCTTCCAGAAGCAGATTGGCTTGGATCACGAAATGATCCCCTTTTTTGTATTTATGCGCCCATTTGGCGCCGACATCCAATATCTTACCGCAGAATTCATGGCCGATAATGACTGGATTCTCCGCTAAATTGTCGGGTGCTTTTTTATGACTCTGTCCTTGGTTGACCAGTTTCAGCGTCGACATGCAAATACTGTCAGTAACTACTTCGGCTAAAATCTGATCTTCCTGCATGGCAGGAAGATCAAAGGACTCGAGGCGCAGGTCATGTTTTCCGTATAAACGGACAGCATATGTTTTCATAACAGACCTCCTCTATTATTTATGCTAAGATACCTAAACCGTATCCAACGATACCGACCGCAAACAGAGCGAAGATCAATACGATCGGATTGACTTTCTTTTTCAGGAAATGCATCATCAGGAACGTCAAACCTAAAGCCAGCAGACCTGGGCACAATTGATCAAGAATATCCTGAACGGTCGTGACAACGGTCTTACCATTGGCAGTTGTACTGGATACGACCAGCGGTACATTGATGGATGTCCATTTCGTAACCAGGACGCCCATGACAAACAAACCTAATACGGTCGCACCTTCGGTCAGTTTTGGCAGCAGGTTGCCGGATAAATCATGAACGATATCCAGACCTTTCTGGAAGCCGTATTTCAGTCCATACCATTTCAGTGCCAGGCGCACGGCATTGAATGCAACAAAGAAAAGGATCGGTCCGGCAACACTGCCGTTCAATGCTAAGGATGCACCGATGGCTGCCGTGATCGGCCGCAATGTTCCCCAGATCAGCGGGTCACCGACACCGCACAGCGGGCCCATCAAACCAATTTTCAGTGAGTTGATGGTTCCTTCGTCAATGTCTTCGCCATCGGACTTGGCTTCTTCCATGGCCATTGTGACGCCAACAACAGGTCCGCAGACGGCCGGGGTGACGTTGAAGAAGGTCAGATGACGCTTCAATGCGGCGACTTGGTCTTCTTTCTTATGATATACGCGCTTGATGGTCGGGATCATATCGACACAAAATGCCAAGGCGTGAATACGTTCGTAGTTGAACGAAGCCTGCTGGAAGTTCTCGAAGAAGAACGTCTGCAGCATATCTTTTTTGGTGATCTTCGTATTTTTGATTACTTCATTTTTTTCTGACATACGGTTCCTCTTTCTAGTCGTCCAGCTCGTCATCGAGCTCATCATCCGCAACCGTGCCTGCCGATGTGGCAGCCGCAGCCTGCGGTTTCGCAAAATTCGGGTTCAATTGTACATAAACGATCGCCAGGATCAATCCGATGCCGCCGAAGGCCAACAGACTGAAATCCAGATAACCACCCAGGATAAAGCCCAGGAAGAAGAATGGCATTAAGTATTTGACGTACATCATATTCAATACCATTGCATATCCGACAACAACGATCATGCCGCCGGCAACTGTCAGACCGCCGGTAACGACATCCGGGATCGCATCCAACATGTTCTGTACCATGGTTGGGCTGACATAAGCTGCGACCAATGTCGACGGGATAGCTACACGCAGAGCCTGAACGAACAAGGCGCTGAAATGCAAGGCGATGATTTTATTAAAGTTGGCATCCTCAGCTGCTTTATCAGCGGCATGCTGGAAGGCAACCGTAATGGTACGGGCAAATACAGTCAGGACCTGGCCGGCCGCTGCAACTGGCAGGGCAATGGCAATTCCTTCCTGAATGCTCTGATTGCCGACAACAACCAAGATCGTCGAAATCACACTGGCTAAGGCAGAATCCGGTGACTGTGCGGCACCGATGTTCATCCAGCCTAAGGCAATCAATTCCAAGGTTCCGCCCAGGATGATACCCTTGGTCGGATCACCTAAGATCAAGCCGACGATCGTACATGCGATCAGCGGACGGTGCGTCTGGAATTCATCCAGTACACTGCCGGCACCGCAGATGCATGAGAAGATAAAGATCAAAACGATCTGTAACGTACTGATAGTCATATATTCTTTCCTCTCCTAATTCTGATCAAAAGCCTGCTTTTTTCATTGCGGCTTCAAAGTCTCCTTTCGGATCCGAAGCAACACATCTTAAATCATACTCAACACCGAGTTTCTTCAGTTCCTTGAACGCGGCGATATCTTCCGGCGTACAGGAGACCGCTTTGGTGATTTGGGTCCGTCCGGTCTTAAACTGCATACCGCCGATGTTGATGGTCTTGATCGGCACACCGCCTTTGACCATTTCCAACACTTCTTCTGGATTTGTAAACAAGTAGAAGACGGTGTCGTTTTCATACTTCGGGTTGTTGTAGACGCGGATGGCTTTCGGCGCATCCACTACATTGACCTTCACGCCCGGAGGGGCTGCCTGACGTACTAATGTTTTACGAATGTCATCATTTGCGGCTTCCTTGCTGACGATGATAATTCGTTCGGCACCGGCTTCTTTGGACCATACGGTCGCAACCTGGCCGTGAATCAATCGATCGTCGATTCGCGCTAATCGAATTTGCATTATAAATCTTCCTCCTCTTCGATTGATGATTTATCAAAGGTACGGATCGAATCCTTTCCGACCTCTAATACATGATTCACAATAGCGTCCGCATCATGCTCCTGACGCATGGCAGCCACTTCCAGAACGATCGGCAGCGACATGCCGGAGATCACGCGCACATTTTGATCCGGATGCGCCATACTGTAAGCACATGCAGCATTGAACGGCGTACCGGAGAATATATCGGTGATGATCACAACGGAATCACTGGTGACGGATTTCATCTGTTCAGTGATTCGATCTACCACGGTATCCAGTCCTTCTCCGACGAGAAACTGCAGTGGATAGACATTTTTCAATTCGCCGAAAATCATTTCCGCGGAATTTTTCATCGCTTCAGCCAAGCGGCCATGCGCAACTAAGATCACATCTGTCATCGTTTTATCCTCTGCTCTTTCCGCCGCTGATATTGATGGTCGTTCCGGTAATATAGCTTGCCTGATCGGAAACCAGGAAGCTGACTAAATTGCCGACTTCATCCAGCTTGCCGTCCCGTCCTAACGGAATGACCTTACTATAATCGGTCGATAAATCTTCTGGTTTGACACCGCGTGTATAAGCCAGTGCTTTGTTATAGGCCGGCGTCCGCAGTCCGGTCGCTTCCATGATGCCCGGCGCAACGGCTACCACGCGGACATTGTATTTGCCTAGTTCTTTGGCCCAGCTGCGGGTGAAGCTGTCGCAGGCGCCTTTGGTCGCGGCATAAGCCGATTGGCCCTGGCTGCCTTCCTTGCCTGATTCACTGGACATATTGACGATCACACCGTGCTTTTGTTTCACAAATTCGCGGGCGGCGGCCTGTGCACATAGGAACAATCCTTTTACATTGACCGCAAACATTTTATCCAGCGTCTTTACATTCAGTTCGTATTCCGGATGTTCGCCTTTCACATCCACCAACAGGCGCGGCAGATTGATGCCGGCATTGTTGACCAACGCATCAACGCGGCCATAATGGTTCAATACGTCTTTCATCATCGCATTCACGCTATCCGGATCGGTCACATCACATTGCACGCAGTACGCGCCTTCCTGCTCATCACCGGTTCTTACATTCAAGTCCACAACGACCGGTGTTTTGCCGTTTGCCTGTAAACGTTCTACGACGTGCTTGCCGATGCCTGAAGCACCGCCGGTCACAATGACTACTTGGTTTTCTTCCTCCGCCATATGTTCCTCCTTAACATTTGTGATTTTTATTAGTAACATTTGTTACATCCTCATGATAAGCGCTTTCATCATTCTTGTCAACAAGAAATTAAATTTTGTGATAATTTTTATTCACATTTGTTAAGACACAAAAAAAGCCGCTTTCGCGGCTTTCTTAAACTTTAAACTATAGATAGAAAATATCACACTTTTTATTGGAAATGATCAGCACCTCAACATCTTCATCTTCAGTTGCCCCGTGTGCTGCTACCGAACCTTCCGGATACCAAACGAATGTTCCTGGTTCATAGACTTTACCGTCTGATACGAATTTACCTTTCAGTACATAAATGCCCTGACCGGCATTGTGACGATGGGTATCCACCATGAAGCCTTTTGGATATTTCCGTTTCTGAAAGGACATTCCGGTTTCTGGGTCGTTGATCAAACGTTTGCGGTAATTGTCCTTGCCATTGTGCCCGTTCACGCGTTTTTCCCATTCCATTGTGTTTGAATCTTTTACTTCGATTTCCTGCATGATTTCATCTCCTTCTGTTTTTATTTTAAGAAGGAAACAAGGTATACTAATATAATCTTTTTCCTAATCATTATGAAAAAAAGAAGGCGTTTACGCCTCCTGTTCTTCCAATAATTCAGCTGCAGTCTCCCGCGTGGTCACCAAAATATTCACATAACCGCCGCGCAGTGCACCGCGGATCGCTTTGACTTTCGCTCTGGATTCAGCAATGCCGATGCGGTACGGCACCCGTTCTAGATCCGCAGGGTCGATGCCGATGATCCGGTCATCCAGTTCACTGGTGATGTGCCGGCCGTTTTCATCATAAAATCTGGAAGCAACATCACCGGCTACTTCATTCTCTTTCACAAAGCAGAAGACATTCTGCCCATAGAAACTCTTCCAGCGGTCACTGCTCTTGATGGCAGGCGATCCAATACCGAATATCGCAATATCCAGACGATGCCAAAAATCAACCAGCGATTGATTGAACGAATCATTCATCAGCGCTTTCTTTAATTCCAGTGTATCCGGCAATGCCGGTGCATCGATCAACAAGGCACGACCGTGCAAATGGCGGCTTGCTTCATACGTGACCGTATTGACGTGATATTCACTGCTCGAGCGTCCGGACGGGCCGCCGACGATCGGCACACAAAGAATATTGCTTTTCTGCATATCTTCCAGTGCGACCGCAAATGCATGCATCGCTTCTCCCCAGGAAAAGCCTAGGATCATGTCATCTTTCAAGATCTTCTTCAGGCAGTCATTCCCTGCTTTTCCCAACAATGCCAAAGTACGATCGTGATCAGCACTATCCGAAGATACGACAGCGGCATCTTTCAAATGGTATTTATCGATCAGCGCTTCCTCATAGGAAAATGTTCCGGCAGCCAGCGGATCGATCGATATTTTAACGATCCCTTTTTCCCGGCTCATTTTTAAAAGCCGGCTGATGGTGCTGCGATGAATATGCAGTTCTTTTGAAATTTCACTTTGTGTCCGGTTTTCCATATAATACATTTCTGCGATCCGGACGAGTTTTCTTTCTTCATCCTTTGTCATAGCTATACTGAATCAATTATACAAAATTTCGTTCAATAAAAAAAGATGCAGAAAATGGATTGGATCTGTTTCTGTTACATTTTTGCCGGTTTCTTTATTCCTACTTATACTACAATCTGAAAATATGCATTTTTATGATAAAATTTCTTCATTTCTTTTTCAGAACACATAATTTTATTCATTTATTCACTTTTTTTATATATATTTTACATTGCGGTGGTGAAAGGAATGAGCGAATCGTGATATAATTAGGACATAATTAATAGTATAAGGAGTATATGTATGAAGAGTATTAAAAAATTGTTCGGGCTTTTTGTTTGTCTGACCATGCTTTTAAGTGTGAGCGTTATGCCGACAGAAGCCAAATCCGTTCCCAAAAGCAAAGGCTTGATCATTGATGACATCGTTTGGCAATATAATTCCGAGACCAATTATTTGTATTATGGTTTTTCGGTGAAAAACCCAAATAAGACCAAAACTGTCGATCGGATCTCCATGAATGTGACCGCTCGTTCAGAGGACGATAAAATTGTTGCCTCTGAAACCGATCATCTGACACGGATCGGTCCGAAAAACGACAAAGTTTACTATTCTGGTCAAGCGAAATGCAGTGCTGAACCAACCAGTGTCAACGTCAAAACTTCCAGCCGCGATTTCTATACAGCTACGAATAAAAAGAAGACCGATGCCTTGTACCCAGTCACCAGTGTAAGTGAATCGATCGATACATCGACGGCTGAGTATTTAGGATACAACGATGTTACGGTCACAGGCGAAATCACCAACAAGAGCGGTCAAAAAATAGAAGGCGCAACAGTCGTTGCCGTATTTAAGCAGGACGGCACCGTCGTCGATATGGATGAGACATATGTGGACGCCATCGGCAAAGGAGACACCGTATCCTTCTCGCTCGACTGCTACCGCAAGATCGCAGATCATAATTCTGTTGAATGTCATATGATGACATATTATACAAAATAAGCAAAACAAAAGAGGAGCCGCGCTCCTCTTTTTATTTTGAAAATTCCAACATCACTTTATATGTATCCGGACGGCTCGCAAATTCCAGGGCTTCCTGAACCTGCGTATACGGGTAGACTTTCTCGATCAGCGGCTTGACATCGATGATGCCTTTGGCGATGCAGTCGATCGCACGGGCAAAGGTCTCAATGGTGCCGTTTTCCGTACCGGTAACGCGGATCTCCTGAGAATGGATCCGGCCGGCATCAATCTGGATCGGTTCATTCGGATGGATCGAACTGAAGAAATTGCACATGCCGCCTTTTGCGGTCATTTCCAACGCCTGTTCAGCAACCGCCGGCAAGGCCGTGGTATCCTCGACCACATCGGCACCATGGCCATGGGTAATATCACGAATTTGTTTCACTGGATCGGATGCCATCGAATCGATCACGATGTCGGCGCCCAACTTCTGTGCAAATGCCCGTCTGGCGTTATCCGGCTCGCTGACAATGACGCGGGCTCCTTGTTTTTTCGCGCATAATACATGGAGCATGCCCATGACACCGCCGCCGATCACGACGACATCATCGCCCATTTTGATCTGCGAACGCTGAATACTGTTGATCACACAGGCCAGCGGTTCGGTGAAGGCCGCTTCATCATCCGGGGTCTCTTTTGGATAGATATATAAATGACGCGCCGGTACGGCAACATATTCTGAAAAGCCTTTAAAACCGGAGAATCCATCCGGATTATAATACGTTGTTCCTTTCGTAAAATTGCTGCAGATATTTTCGTGATGATGCTTGCATTCTGGACAGACGCCGCAGTCATCGACAATATACGGAATGGCATGATCACCGATATGGATCTCATCCACATCAACATCATCGCCGATCTTCTCGACGACCCCGCAGTATTCATGTCCGCCGATGCGCGGTAAGGACCACTTGCTGCCTTTAAAATCACGGACATCATTGACACAGACGCCGGAGGTCAGAACACGAAGCAGGACCTCATTGTTTTTGATTTTCGGAATCGGAACATCCTGCAGTTCATAGGTTCCTGGTTCCGTCAGTACACATACTTTCATGGTTTTCTCCCTTCTGTTCCTATCCTATCACAATCGTATAAAAAAATTCCCCGAATTTTTCGGGGAATTGATCATTCAAGCAAATCCGCCAGCACGCCGATGTCATCCACCATCACATCCGGCTGATGCTTGCTTTTCGGTACATCTTCCTTCTTCGTTTCACCGCTCAACACAAGGATGCTCAGCACATCGCTGTTGTCGGCTACGGCGATATCCGTATACAATCGGTCGCCGACAATGGCGATCTCTTCCGGTTTCAGACCGGTCGCCTTGACAATATAGTCCAACGTCCGGCGGCTTGGTTTGCCGAAAAATTCCGGATACACGCCGGTACTCGATTCCACACAGCGGGCGATGCTGCCGCAGTCCGGGATGAACTCGCCGCCTTCCACCGGACAGTTCAGATCCGGGTTGATGCCGTAATACGTCTTGCCGTGTCGGATGAAGGTACATAGCTTGCTTAACTTCTCATAGGTCAGGGTCGTATCAAAGCCGAGGATCACGACATCCGGATCTTCATCATCCAAGGTCCAGCCGGCCGTCGTGAACGCCCGTAACAGAGCCGGCGTACCGACGACGTACAGCTTCGCACCGGGATGATGGCTGCTCAAATATTCCAGGATGACATCCGTGGAGACCATCATCTGTTCCTTGGTGATGGGAATATCCATCTTGTCCAGCTTATCGATATAGGCCTGCAGATCTTTGGAGGAATTATTGGTGAAGAAATAATAGCTGCGGTTGGTTTCTTCGACACGATCTAAAAAGCGATGCGTATAGGGAAAAATATCATTGCCCAGATAGATCGTTCCGTCCATATCGAGGATGAAGGTTTTTATGGTCTGCAGGCGTTGTTTGATTTCATTTAAGTCTGTCAGCATATTAGTTGTTCTTATAGTACTCGACAAATTTCGTGCTGTAATCTTCCAGCAAGCCTAGATCCCACAACAGCTGCAGCAAGCCATAGCGTACACGTACTTCTTTGGCATAAACCAGCGCATCTTTGGTCAGCTGATCATCCAGTCCGACCTGACTTGGCCGGTACGGTGCCTCGACGGATTTTAAGATATCCACGACCGTCTGCGAGCTTGGTAATTCCTGATCGATGATCTCATGGATTTCCTCCCATTTCGATGCGATCACATCAATGCGTTCAACGGCTTTTTCGATATTGTTTTTGCCGGCTTTTTCTTCCAAAGAGATCACACCATCGGCAGCGCCTTCGAATTTTTCTTTGACTTCCGCTGTCCATTTTTCTTTATCAAAGGCACGGACCTTCTCTTTGCATGCATCAAAGTCCAGGTCTTCTTTCATCAGTTCATGCCATAAGAAGATCACGCCCGGTGTCGCTAAACCGACCTTGATGCCGTGGAAAACGGGTTCGCGATGCGCAAACAGCAGCTTCATTTCCCAATAATGCGATACATGATGCTCGCTGCCGGACGCCGGCCGGGAATTGCCCACAAAGCCCATCGCCATACCGGTTTCGATCAAGGCTTCGGTAATACTTAAGATGGCCTGTTTATCGCGTTTCAGCACTCCGTCCGCATTAGCAACAACTTTGTGGATCGACTGATAGACCATTTTGACGATCGTCGGGCAATAATATTCGCCGGTGATCACATGTGCGATCTTCCAGTCGATCAGGCAGTTGTATTTGCCGACGATATCGCCTAAGCCGGCTTTGATCATTTCCATCGGTGCGGCAGCCAATACGTCCAGATCACCGAAAATAGCCGTTGGTACGTGGCAGTCGTACGTGGTTTTCAGATCATCCGTGATCAAGGCAGCGCCGACCGACGCGAAGCCATCCATGCTTGGGGCCGTGGCAACGATGCCGTAGTTCAGATTCAGTTTCTTTGACGTGAACTTGCTTAGATCATTCAGCGTACCGGAACCGACTCCAAGAATATAGTCATAAGGGCGTTTCAGGTTGACCAGGATCTGGAAAACGGTCTTTTCATCAGGAACGACATTTCCGGTCAGTACGACTTTATCAATTTCGAAGCTCTGCGTACGCAGGAAGTCTTCTAATTCTTCGCCGTAGGCCTTTTTGGTATTTTTGTCTTCGATCATATAGATCGTATGATAATTGTGCTCTTTTAAGTATGTGAGAATATCTTCTTTGACATTTTCTTTGATTTTGACAATTTCCAAGTTTGTGGTGTGAACTTTTCCGCAGTCGCAGTCAAAATCATGTCCAAGATAATCATTAATTTGAAATGTATCTACATTGATTTTCATAGGGATCCCTCATCTTTGTTTGTAAAGCAGCGCATCGCGGATTCGACGTCCTTCTGCATCGCATCCTTGCCTGCCTGGGCATATTCATGGAAATAATTTGGCTCTTTCAATGCCCCTGCGCCGGCAGCACCGGCTTTATCCATATAGGTAAAATAATTGATCTTGCGCACGCCGTTGGCGATGACTTTCTTATAGTCCTCATGGCTCACACCGCTGCCGCCGTGCATGACGATCGGTACATTTGTCGCTTCACTGAGTTCTTTGACCAGATCAAAGTCTAGATTCGGTTCCGAGAAATATTCTCCGTGCACCGTGCCGAACGAGCAGGCCAGGCAATCCACGCCGGTCTTAGCAACGAAATCCGCTGCTTCCGCCGGATCGGTGTAGTTGCTCCGATTGGATTTACGGTTTTCCGTGATGCCGCTGTTGTTTAAGGTAATACCAGCCATCTTGCCGATCTCCGCCTCGATGCTCGCATGATATGCGCGGGCCAGCTTGACTGCTTCTTTCGTCTTGGCAACATTCTCTTCATACGGCAGCGCGGAACCATCAAACATCACGGAAGTAAAGCCCATCTTCAGTGCCTTTTCAATATATGAGATATTCACCCCGTGATCCAGATGCACGACGACCGGCACTTTGGCCTGCTCTGCCATCAGCATCATCACCGGTCCCATGGTATCCAGCGTGGCAATATGATTTTCCTCATGTGTCTGCGCAAAGGCCATGATCACCGGCTCATTCAGTTTTTCCGCTGTTTCAAGCACTGCCAGGATATTTTCAAAATTAACGATATTGAAGGCGCCGACAGCGATCCTCCGCTTTTGAGCATCTGGATAAATATCATTTAAAGTCGCTAGCATATTTCCCCTCCTACTTTGAGAACTGAAGCATCACTTTGTATGTGTCCGGACGGGCAGCAAACTCCAGTGCTTCTTGTACTTGTTCATACGGATAGACTTTTTCGATCAGCGGTTTGACATCGATGATGCCTTTGGAAATGCAGTCGATGGCACGGGCAAAGGTTTCGATCGTACCATTCTGCGTACCTGTGATCCGCAGTTCCTGCGAATGGATCCGGCCGGCATCGACAGGGATCGGTTCATTTGGATGGATCGAACTGAACATGTTGCAGATGCCGCTTTTGCCGGTCATCTCAATGGCCTGAGCGGCAACCGCCGGCACTGCTGTCGTATCTTCGACCACATCGGCACCGCGTCCGTTGGTCAGCGCTTTCACTTGTTCGACCGCATCAGAAGCGCTCGGGTCGATGACCGCATCGGCACCCAGCTTCAGC
The DNA here is from genome assembly GCF_014202755.1 of Catenisphaera adipataccumulans. Lineage (GTDB taxonomy): Bacteria > Bacillota_I > Bacilli_A > Erysipelotrichales > Erysipelotrichaceae > Catenisphaera > Catenisphaera adipataccumulans. The sequence continues at coordinate 387,487 of NZ_JACHHK010000002.1, read as the reverse complement.
GCAAATTCCCGGCGGGCCGCATCTGGCTCACTGACAATGACGCGGGCGCCGCGTAGTTTCGCACACAAGACATGGAGCATGCCCATGACACCGCCGCCGATGACAACGACGTCATCCCCCATCTGAATATCAGTACGCTGAATACTGTTGATCACGCAGGCCAGCGGTTCTGTGAAGGCTGCCTCATCATCCGGGGTTTCTTTCGAATACACGTAGATATGACGGGCAGGAACGGCAACGTATTCGGAAAAACCAAAGAAGCCGGATAAACCGTCTGGATTGAAATAGGTCTTTCCTTTTGTAAAGTTGCTGCAGATATTTTCGTGATGATGCTTGCAGTCCGGACAGATGCCGCAGTCATCGATGATATATGGAATGGCGTGATCGCCGACATGGATCTCATCCGCATCGACGTCTTTGCCGATCTTTTCGATCACACCGCAGTATTCATGGCCGCCGACCCGCGGATAGGACCACTTGCTGCCTTTGAAATCACGGACATCGTTGACACAAATGCCGGATGTCAGGACACGAAGCAATACTTCATCGTCTTTGATTTCAGGGACCGGTAAATCCTGAATTTCAAATTTTCCCGGTTCTGTTAATACACAAGCTTTCATAAATTTCCTCCTTATCAAAAAAGGGAAAACAGCTGCGCTGTTCTCCCTTTTGCCTATTCATTATGCGGCTAAAATTCCAGTCAAACCGCCGACGATACCGATAACGATAATCAAAACGATAATTTTGATGGAAGTCCAGCGTTTTTTCATCAGCCAGTAAACCAGCATCGTAAAGCCTAACGGCAGGATACCTGGCATAACGGCATCAAATAATTGTTTCTGTACGTTGAAGGTAGAACCTGATGTCACGAGCTTCAAACCGCATGAAACGTTGACATAGTTGGCAATCAAGCCGCCCATTACGGTACATCCCATGACCTGTGCACCCAGCAGCAGGCGATCCAGGAGACCCTTCTCGAGGAAGTCCATGATGGCTTCGGAACCTTGTTTGTACCCAAAGAAGAAGTTCGCAAAACTGAATACATATGTGATAACCAACATCAGGATCAAATAAATAATGGAGCCCCAAACGGTACCCGTTAAAGTGATATCGATGCAGATTGCCAGTAAGATAGGGATCAATACACCTTGCCAAATCGTATCACCGATACCAGCTAACGGACCCATCAAAGATGTCTTCAGTGAAGTAATAAATTCACCTGGGATCGGTTCACCTAAGGATTTTTGTTCCTCCAATGCGATCGCCATACCTAAAATACAAGATCCAAATTCCGGGTGAACGTTGAAGAATTCCATTTCACGCTGCATGACTTCTTTACGCTTTGCAGCACCATCTGGATCATCCTTATACAAATAATCAATTACTGGTACGAATGTGTGGCCGCAGGCCATACCCATCATTCGCTCGTAGTTATAGTTTGTCTGAACCCAAGTCTCCCAGTTGAAAGCTGCATGGTAGAGGGCTTTCTTCGGAATGACATGTCTGACTTCTTTTGTTTTTGTTTCTTCAGCCATATTAGAAATCCTCCTCCATATCTGCTTCTTCAGCAGCTTTCGACTTATCTTCGTGCTGTTTATAAGCTAACTGTGTATAAACGATTGCCATTAACAGAGCGATGACACCTAACGGCAGCAGGCCCAGGCCGGAATAAACGGCAATGACAAATCCTAAGAACAAGAATGCACGGCTTTCGCCTTTGAAAATGTACTGTAATGTGATCGCGATTCCTAATGCCGGCATCATACCACCAATGATCTGGAAGATCGTCAGCGGTGTACCCGACAGCATATCTACAAAGTCTTCGATGTATGCTGCACCGAAATAAGCAGCCAATGAGCATGGGATGATACAAATGGCTGCAGACATGATCTGCGGCAATAATACGTTTGCGATCCACAATTTATTGTATTGTTCTTTATCAACAAAACGATCACCTAAGTGAACAAATACAGAATCCAGCGTCATACGCGTATACCATACCAAGGTTCCCAAAATACCAATAGGTACGGCTAATGCCAAGGCTGTTTTCGCATCCAAATTACCGGTGATCGCATAGGTTGCACCCAGCGTTCCTGCCAATGCCATATCCGCAGGCATTGAACCTCCGGCAGAAATAAATCCCAAATAAACTAAGTTGATCGAAGCTCCGACCATCGCACCTGTAAGCGGGTCACCCAAAATGATTCCGGCGATCCAGCCGCAGACTAACGGACGTTGAATGGTCCACAGTCCGACGAAAGGCAGGTTGGCTTCACCAATCCAGTACAAGATACCCAGCAGTACTGCTTGTAAAACCGAAATACTCATAACTTTCTAATTTCTCCTCTCATTCTCCTCTCATTTTTACAATAAATTTGAAATGTCTACCACTTTTTGTTCCGGTACCAGCTGATAGTACACATTGACGCCTTTTTCTTTCATGCGTCGAATGGAATCAACTTCCGCCGGGCTGGCAGAAACATTGTTGATAAACGGTTTGCGATCTCCGCGGATTCCCATGCCGCCTAAGTTGACCGCTTTGATATCAACGCCGCCGTTGATCAATTGTTCAAATACGATTGGAGTTTTTGTCAAAACAATGACTCTTTCTCCACCCGGATCTGGTTTCTGCAGCGCCTTGGTTGCGCCGGCTACGGTCAAAACCGCTACTTTGGTCCCCTGCGGAGCCAGTGACATCAGAATTCGCTTGTTGAATTTGTCCGCTGCAACCGTATCATCAACAATGACGATCCGGTTTGCGCTCAAGCTCGGTGTCCAAGCGGTCACGACCTCTCCATGGATCAATCGGTCGTCTACTCTGGCTAAAACGATGTTTCGCATTCTTCATCATCCTCCTCTCCGATTTCCATCATATCTTCCAGATATTTCCGAACATCCTGAACTGTGCTGCCGGCCAGTTTCATGGCCTCGGCACAAATTTCTTCGGCATTTTTCCCGTTGTTCCTCATGATCAAGATTTCCATGAGCAACGGTACGTTGATGCCCGTTAAATGATAAATATCATATTTATTCATCAGTTGGACAACAGCGTTGAACGGGCTGCCGTAGAATAAATCGGTCAAAACTAAAATTTCTTCCCCGCTTTCGGCTTTGTTGAACTCTTTTTCAATGTTTTCTTTTAATGTGTCAATTCCTTCTTTTGGATACAACCCAACATAAGAAAGTTTCTTTTGCGGGCCTAAAACCATTTCCATTGTTTCATATAAACCTTTAGAAAAAGAACCATGTGATACTAAAATAATTTGCATTCGTAAACTCCCTTCAAAAGCGGCTTTTCTCTCTGTTTACGACCTCATTGTAATAAATATTCATTTTTTATTTTTACAATAAAATGCGTAGTAATTATGCAACCGCTTTCATTTAACTATGTTTATTTTTTTTAACAGAATCAATAAAAATATTTTTTTGCTTTTCCTATTTCCCGCTGCTCATCCTGCTGCTGTCGAGAAAAAGCATTGGTTAAAAAATTAATTAAAGCTGCCTTATTGAAGCCTCCTTTTCGTTCCAATCACTTGTTAACTTGTTCGCTATCAAGTATAGAAAATTTTTTTGGTAAAATATGTTCTTATTTGCAGAATTATTATGAAATCCAAAAATGTTAACGGTTTCACATTTATTACATATTAATTATGAAAAAGGTGGTTTCTGATTTTTTTTATATCCGTTATGATGTAATTGCTATGAAACGTATAATTATTATTGCTTACAGATAATCAGGAGGGGAATAATGCTTTCAAAACGTCAAATGATGATTCTGGTAGAGCTGAACAATCGAAGCGGAGAATGGATGAAAGCAAACTATTTTGCGAACACATTCAATGTGAGCTTGCGCACGATCCAAAATGATATAAAAGCAATTAAAGAATATGCTCAGGAAAATGAAGATTCTTTCATTGTAGAAACGAAGGTTCCTTTCGGAACCCGTTTAATCGTTACAAATACCGATTCTTTTTATCAATCGTTTGAAGACTTAAAAAAACAAACAGATATCAATTCTTTAAATTACAGAGAAGATCGGATTGAAAAATTGCTGCATTTTCTTTTTTATCAACATAAAAGTATTTCTTTAAACAAATGTGCAGAGGCCGTTTTTGTATCGAAATCAACTTTAATTGGTGATTTAAAAGAAATGGAAAAGCTATTAGATAAATATTCTCTTCGATTGATCCAATCGAAAGGTTACGTATACGTAGACGGACTGGAACGCGATAAACGGATTTGTTTAATGGAAAATAATGCTTATCATCTAAAGCTTCTAAAAAAGTCAGATGTCCATGTTTCTTATTCAGAACAATTGGAATACCTACACAATATTCTTCTGAAAGAATTGCTGAAACGACGTTATCCGATTTCAGATGTTGAGTTCCAAAATGTCGTTTTATGGCTGAACATTTCCATCAAACGTATTCAGAAATTTTTCTACTTGAACGAAGATGATATTGATCAGACCCATCCGGTAGAAACAGAACTGAGTATCGCCAAGGAAGTTTTTGCACAGATCGAAAAGCACTTTTTGATCCGCGGTCCGCAGACAGAAATTGATTTTCTTGCGTTATACATCAACAATCATGGCAATTACAGCAATACCGATTATATCTCGGAGGATTTGAACAACTTTATCGTCGACGCCTTAGAAAAGATCCACACGATGTATCCGACGGATTTTACGCACGATGTCAACCTGCGTATTTCTCTGGCGATGCACTGTGTTCCGTTGATTTCCAGAGCGCGCAACAACGTTCAGGTCAAAAACGAAATGTTGGATTATATCAAGCAAAGTTATCCATACGCATTTGATATTGCGACATATTTCTCTTATCTGCTTTCGAAACAGTATTCGATCCAGATCAAAGAAGAAGAAACCGCCTTTTTGGCCATTTATTTCAATAAAAGCGTCATGGAATCGGCAGCGTTCCGCGGCAGCAAGCGGATCTGCATCATCACAAATCTGAAACGTTCGGAATATTTCCTGCTGGAGCAGTATTTGTATGACCAGTTCCAAAAATATATTGTTTCGATCACGTTCGTGACAAGCGAAGAACTGGATGATCTTGATTTGGATGAATATGATTTATTCTTCTCGACTGAAGACAACCGGGCAACCGAATCCGGACTGGCGATGAAGATCAGCTCTTTCCCGGATACCAACGAACTGGAAATGATGAAGGTACGGATCGAAGGATTCCGCAACGCGGACGACATTGTCGATTTATTTGATTCGCGCCTGTTCTATGTGCATGATTTCAAGAAAAAAGAAAATATCCAAAACTGGCTGGTCAATAAAGCAATGGAGCTGTACCATTGTCCGGAACTGCAGAATGAAATCGAGCTGCGCGAACAGTTCGGCAGCACGTATTTCGGCAACTCCATCGCCATTCTTCACCCCATGCATTTTTCTGGTGAGGCATCGTTCATCGGTGAAGTCATTTTAAAAAAACCGGTCGTCTGGGATCGTGAAGGCAATCATGTCAATATTGTTTTCCTGGTCTGCATCCAGCACAACAATCTGGAAGCATTCCGTGCCTGGGAATACTTGTCACCGCTGCTCTTCAATAACAATCTGAAACAAAAAATGGTGACATCGAAATCATTTGACGAATTCCTAAGAGTCTGCAAAGAAGATCTGGAACTGAGTTTGAAGTAGGAGGACAGTCATGAAAAATATCGTGGTTATTGTTGGAATCATCGTATTGGTGCTGATTCTGATTCCGCAGATCATGCGGCAAGTCATGTACAAAAAAATCATGAATGATTTATCCAATAAGAATTATGATGCAGCCCAGAAGAAGCTGGACGGATTCTGGTGTATGTTTACATTTAGTCCATACAACCGGGAATTCCTGCGTCTGAATGCATTCATGATGCAGGGCGACAGAGAGAAGATCGAAGCCCAGTTCGATAAAATGTTCGATCAGCTGCGTATGAACAAAAAACAAACCTATGTGCTGGCGCAGCGGGCATTTTATACGTATTTGGAAACCGGCGAACATGAAAAAGCCGCTGTCATGCTGGAAAAATGCAAAGCCTCCGGCAAAGAAGGCAGCACCAAGAACATGCAGCTGATGTACGACGTAATGGTCGATCATAAGAGCAACCATATCGAAGAGGTACAAACTCGCCTGGAAACGCTGCAGCAGAAGGAAGATGCCTATTCGAAGGAAGCCAACCGGGTCCGCATCGGGATCTACGAATATTTGATCGGACTGCAGTATTTGAATCAGCAGAATAAAAAAATGAGCCGTACCTATTTCGAAAAGGCACGGACCCATTGTAAAAATTCGCCGTATGAAGCCTTGGTGCTGAAAGGACTGAACAGCCTATGATCCAGATTCATGCGTCTCTTTCCTGTATGGATCTGCTGCACGTTGAACAGCAGATGCATGCATTAAACACTTGCGGTATCACAGGGTATCACTACGATGTGGTGGACGGCCAGTTTAATTGCTGTCTGGATTTCGGCGATCTGATGTATGAGGTATTCCGCAAAGAAACCACCCTGCCCATCGATGTGCATCTAGCCTGCATCAGCCCGCAGCCTTATATCAATGCATTCCGACGCATTGGCGCCGATCGTTTTATTCTGCATTATGAAAGCGACATCGATCTGGATGAAACGATCTCTGCTTTGAAGCAGCAAGGCGTGCATGTGCTGCTTGGTTTTCGCTGCGACACACCGGTGCCGGATGATTTTCTTCATTATGCAGCACAAACCGAAGGCATTCTGAAACTGACCGTACAGCCGGGATTTTCCGGTCAGTCATTCCAGCCGCCGGTGCTGGACCACATTCGGGAAATGCGCCGGCAGCTGAATGAAGCCGGTTTAAGCATTCCGATCGAAGCGGACGGCAATATCCATGACGGCACGATCGGAGAGTGTGTCAAAGCCGGTGCCGATGTCTTTACGTGCGGTTCTTCGGGACTGTTCAAATCAGCGGATCTTGCGGGCAATGTTGCTGCGCTGCAGAAGGCAGCGGAAAGGATATAAACATGTCTTTATCTCTTAGTACGGAAAGCCGCAATGCGGAGCTGAAAAAGCTCTTGGCAGCAGATGAAAAATACGGTGCCAGGACATGGGCGACACTGCGCAGCTGGTCGCCGATCTTGGAAAAATATGAAGTCATACGTTCCGATAAAAAAATCGGTATGAGCAATATATATTGTTATGTGGGATGTACAAAAAAACATCTCAATATTGTTACGCTCAATCCATTGGATGTTACACGTACGACAGCAGGCTTCTCTATTCCTCTTACAGATGTAACCTCTGCCTCCATTAAAAAAGGCCTGCTCCGGTGCAGCATCCAGTTTAGGTTTGAGAAAGAATCTCTCTCCTTTGATTGGTCAAACGGTGCCGCCGGTACTGATATGAAAGACCAAAAGAAAAACCTGGATGCGATGATCCATTTCATCTCAAACAGGTTTGCATGAATCAGAGACCGCAAGGTCTCTTTTTCTTTTGACATATAGAAAAAATTCCCCGAAGTTTCGGGGAATTGATCATTCAAGCAAATCCGCCAGCACGCCGATGTCATCCACCATCACATCCGGCTGATGCTTGCTTTTCGGTACATCTTCCTTCTTTGTTTCACCGCTCAACACCAGAATGCTCAGCACCTCGCTGTTGTCGGCTACGGCGATATCCGTATACAGTCGGTCGCCGACAATGGCGATCTCTCCCGGTTTCAGACTGGTCGCCTTGACAATATAGTCCAACGTCCGGCGGCTCGGTTTGCCGAAAAATTCCGGATACACGCCGGTACTCGATTCCACACAGCGGGCGATGCTGCCGCAGTCCGGGATGAACTCGCCGCCTTCCACCGGACAGTTCAGATCCGGGTTGATGCCGTAATACGTCTTGCCGTGTCGGATGAAGGTACATAGCTTGCTTAACTTCTCATAGGTCAGGGTCGTATCAAAGCCGAGGATCACGACATCCGGATCTTCATCATCCAAGGTCCAGCCAGCGGTCGTGAACGCCCGTAACAGAGCCGGCGTACCGACGACATACAGCTTGGCACCGGGATGATGGCTGCTTAAATATTCCAGGATGACATCCGTGGAGACCATCATCTGTTCCTTGGTGATGGGAATATCCATCTTGTCCAGCTTATCGATATAGGCCTGCAGATCTTTGGAGGAATTATTGGTGAAGAAATAATAGCTGCGGTTGGTTTCTTCGACACGATCTAAAAAGCGATGCGTATAGGGAAAAATATCATTGCCCAGATAGATCGTTCCGTCCATGTCGAGGATGAAGGTTTTTATGGTCTGCAGGCGTTGTTTGATTTCATTTAAGTCTGTCAGCATAATTTATTTGTGCTGTCCGTAATAAGCGTTCGGACCGTGCTTTCTTAGATAATGTTTGTTTAAAAGCACCGGCTGCATATCATCGATGTGGTTGTCTTTTAATAATGTAGAGATCGCATTCATCTTCGCACATTGTTCCAACACGACAGCATTGTGTACGGCATTTTCTGCATCTGTGCCCCAGGTAAATGGACCATGCGAATGGACCAGGACGCCCGGCATCTGGTCAGGATCGATATTCCGTTCTTTGAATGTTTCAACGATCACCTTTCCGGTTTCCAGTTCATAGTTGCCGTTGATTTCTGCATCTGTCATGCAGCGGGTGCAAGGCACATTGCCATAGAAGTAATCTGCCTGGGTCGTACCTAAAGCCTGAATATCCAGACCTGCCTGTGCAAAGGCAGTGGCCCACTGCGAGTGAGTGTGAACGACCCCGCCGATGTTTTTCCACTGACGATAGAATTCCAGATGGGTCGGCAGATCACTGCTTGGATTCAGATCCCCTTCCACGATATGACCATCCAAATCGACCAATACAATATCTTCGGCCTTCATTGTATCATACGGGACGCCGCTTGGTTTGATGGCTACGATTCCTTTTTCCCGGTCAATAGCTGAGACGTTTCCCCAGGTAAAAGTAATCAGACCATACTTCGGCAGCAGCAAGTTTGCGTTCAGGGCCTCTTGTTTCAGTTGTTCCAGCATACGCTATCCCTCGATTACTTCGTCGTAGAAATCGTAGAATTTCAGCAGCCGCATGAAGGTCAGACGCTGACGTACATACGGACTCAGTTTCAAAGTCAGCGGACGCAGCGATTCATCCAACGTCAACTCTTCGATCGTTGTCAAGGCGTTGACTTTCTTCATCCAGCCAATGATTTGTTCTGCGCTTGGCAGTTCTTCCAAGATCGTAATGATCTCAGCTTCTTTGGCTTTCAGCTGATCCGCCGTGATATCGGCCATCAAGTTCGGTGTATTCTCTTCCAGAATGGCTTTCTGCAGCGTTTCATTCTTAAAATGTTCCTTGATAAAGTCCGTCTCCACATCCATGTGGGATTTCACTGTATAGTTTCCTTCCTTTAACTTCGCTAATGCCCGTTTGTATACAGCGCTGACCAGGCACAGTCCCACACCGACTTTTTCGCCGTGCAGGAAATCGATCGGCTCATTGATCGCAGCCATTTCCCACAAATGGGAACAATGGTGTTCTGCGCCGGATGCCGGGCGGGAATTGCCGATCATCTGCATGGCCAGTCCGCTCAGCAGCAAACCGTACATCAAGTTTTCGTATGCCTTGAAATCGTGCTTGCCGATGCCGTCTAGGTTATCAATTAAATCTTTCAGAATTTCCTGTTCCCATTCGACGACCGGCATACTGATGTATTCACCGGTCACCGCATGTGCGATCTTCCAGTCACAAATACTTGTATATTTGCCGATCAAATCACCGACGCCGCTGGCGGTCAGACGAGCCGGCGCATGAGAGAAGATCTCACTGTCCGCTAAGACAAAGACCGGGCTGACAGCCGTAAAGCTTTTCTTGAAACCATGCCAGGTCATCGCCGCCACGGTAGAAACGAAACCGTCGACGCTGGCTGCCGTCGGAATGGATAAGAAATTGATCTTCCGGTTGTATGCATGATAACGAGTAATATCATGGATCGTTCCGGAACCGCAGGCAATCATGAAATCAACATCACCATATTGATTCAGTTCCTTTTCTGCAGCCGCAACACCAATCTCATTGGCATGCAGGTCGGTCGGATCAAGAATCACTGTATGAATGGCCGGCAGCAGTTGTTCCACTTTTTTTCCGGCTGCTTCATAGGTATTTTGATCACAGATCATGACGACATTTTTAAACTGGCCATATTTTTCCTTCATAATGGAAGGAAGGTGCTTTAAAGCACCTTTTTCAATGATGATATCATCCACGAATATTTTCTGATCCCTTGATGGATCGCATAATTCACGAACTTTCTGTAAGTCTACATTCATATATATTTCCTTCCTGAATCATTTTTTTACGCAGCGTTCTTCGCAGCCATTGTTTCCAGATGATCCTCAAGTTTTTTATCGTTCTTGCGGTAGCAAATATAAGCAATTGCGTATACAACAACGGCTAAACCAATGAGCATCGGATTGCCGGATAAGAAAGCGAAGAAGACCAAACCAACCAACGGTTTACCTAAGATGTTGAAGCTGGTGATCATAGCAGCTCCTGCCGGAATGGCATATCCTGCTTCTTTGGCTACTTCGGTAAAGATCGGCGCTGTTGCGGAGCACATCAGCAGACCTAAGCTGAACCAAATTGCACCGGTAACGATGACCTTGGCCATGTTACCGTTATAAACAGCAACCAATCCCTCAACCATGTACGGAATAGCGACCAAGTCAACAACTGGCAATGTCTGGTTGCCTGGCAAGAAGAAGGCGATCAATACCATGATCGGCATCAATAACAGACCGCAGGTCAAGGTTGCCGGTTCACCATATCCAACGGCATCGTTGACGGCGATGTACCATTCACGCTCAGAGGTATCGCCCATAAACTGACGGGCAGCTTCTGTGATCGGCGCGAATGCCTGCGCAAAGAATCCGGTGATCTTCGGGAAGATGGCCATGATCGCAGCCGTTGCAACAGCAGCTGTGAAGATCGAGCCCCAAGCTTCCATCGTTCCTAAGGATGTGATGTTTCCTAATAAACCAATCAAAGCACCTAAGATGAAACCAATCGTCATCGGCTCGCCTAAGAAACCGATTTTTTCCTGAATGGACTGCGGGTTCCATTTCAGTTTATTCATATGCAGGAGGTTCAGGACCGGATCCAGCACGATGGCAAAGATACCTGGCTCGATGTTGTGCATCGCGATAATGGTGCAGTTTGGATACTGATAATATGTCGACCAACGTTTTGCCAGCATATCCGCTACCAATAAGCTGTACAAGTTGCACAAGATCATGCAGGCAATACCCAGCGGGAAGTTGCCCGTAACAGCGATGACCATGGCACCCCAAACCATGTAGGAATAGTTATTCCACAAATCCGAAGGCTGGAAGCATTTTGTCCATTTGATCAGGAACAAAACCGTCTGCAGGACAATACCCAAGCCCAGATAAATCATGCCGGCACTGGTCGAGAAGGCAACCAAGCTCGTCGCCTGCCAACCGACATCGAATACATTCAAATTGACACCGGTGATGTTGACCATGACATCGGCCATGTTCTGAACCAAAGGTGTGATAATTGGTGTGAAGGCACCGACCATCAAGGAGATACCTTCCAGTGAAACCGCTGCATACAAGCCGGACATAACGGCTTTCTGCCACTTTACACGGAAAATCAATGCAATGATGATGATAATGATCGGGACGATAATAGCCGCTCCGAAGTTATCGATCATTGACTTTAAGAACTCAAGCACTACCATAATTTACTTTATACCTCTTTCTTTTTACTTTTTATTTACCGACTGATTTCAAAGCAGCCAGAATATCCTGATAGAATTTTTCTTCGCCGATTCCGGTGATGACCGCAAAGGCATTGACAGCCGGAATACCATAGTCGCCTTTTTGTAACGGGCTGGTATGAGCGATGATGTCAAAACGGCCGGACTGCGCCAGATTCAGCGCTTCGGTCGGACGGCATTCGGTCGTAGAAACTTGATAGCCTTCCTTACCTAATCTTTCCTTCAACTTTGCGGCCACGGTACTGCTGGTAACCGTTCCAGATCCGCAGACGGATAAAATACTAACTTGTTTCATAATAGATTTTCGCTCTCCTTTTCTATTGCATCTTCTTTTTCTTTGATCAACTGAATGACACGATCAGCACTATCTGAGTCATAGATATTTTTCAGCAGCTGCTGATCTTGTACCAACGTAATAATTCGCTGCAATTTTTTGATGTGTGCTTTCGGATCTTTGATCGTCAGCATCATCACCAATTTCACATCTACCGGGATATCGGTGCTTCCCATTTGTGTGAAACGAACCGGTTTTTTTAATGTCAGGATCGATTCTGTTTCACGAATGACATGTTCTGGATCTGTATGCGGAATTGCGATTCCAAATCCGCCGACATTAATGCCTGTGGGATATTCCTTTTCCCGATCTTTTAAAGCTTGAACATAAGAGTCTTTACAATATCCTTTATCGATCAGGATCTTTCCCAATGTTTCGAACACTTCATCTGAAGTGCTCGCATCGGACTGAAATACAATTATGTCCTCATTCAAATCTTCCCAAATCATATCTTGCCCTTCCTACTTTAATAGCGCTATTTTTTACATCTTCATTGTATTTTGTTAAGCGCTTTCATTAAAGAGTAGAGTCGTTCAATGATTTGTGCAAGCTTTTACACACATCGTTTCAGTACATCTGGATTTAATGTGACATGGAACGCATCGGCCAGACGGATGAAATCCTGCCGGGTGATGGTTTGTCTTTTATGATCCGCACAAGAATGGATCTTGATCCAGATTTCCGCGCTTTTTTCGATCGTATGCATCAAGCCGAACGTCGTATCAAAGTCCGGCCCGGAGCAGAAGATGCCATGATGACACCAAATAACGGCATTGTACCGTTCCATGCAGGCAGCTGTGGCTTCCGCGATTTCCCGGCCGCCGGGGACCATCCAGCGTACAACGCCGACACCTTCCGGGAAGATGATCGGACATTCGGTCATCGATTCCCATAACTCTTTGGAAAATAAATCGGCATCTGGTTCCAGCAGAAATGTCATCGCGATGACATTCGGACAGTGACAGTGATAGATCACACGGTTCCTATCGTTTGTATGCACGGCGCGCACGGCCATGTTCATTAAATGGGTCGGCAGTTCGCTGGTCGGACGGCCGCCGTCCAGCAGCCCCCAGCAGATTCTGTACTGCGTGCCGGTCGGATCGACCTGAATGATGCCGCATGTATGCATCGGATCGCGGCGCATGTTGTGGAAAAACTGTCCGGTGCCGCTGATCAGAAAATATTCATTCTGCAGCTTGGGAACTTCTGTACCAATGGGCAGCCAGTTTCCAGGATGCAGCTGATCACGAACTGCATCGACTTCTTCTTCCTTCAGCCAATAGGTAAAATTGCCGCCGTTGCGCTCATGCCATCCCATTTCATCCCCATGCATGGCCATGTCGATGTATTCTTGAAAAAATTTGGTTTCTTCTATTCTCATAACATCGTCCTTGTTTTTCCGGTTTCCATGACTTCGCGATACATATCTGCCAATAATTCCGGCGCCCGACGATAGGAATCGACGGTATCTCCGCCGCGGTGATTGGTCAAGGTGACATTATCCAGCTTGAAGATCGGATGATCGAACTGCGGCGGTTCGCTTGGAAATACATCCAGTGCCGCTCCCTGGATCTGATGGTTTTTCAACGCATCGGCCAACGCATCCATATCAACGAGCACCGCCCGGGCCGTGTTGATCAAATACGCATTCGGTTTCATTTTCTTCAGTTCTTCGGCACCGATCAGCGGCGGATCGTTCGGACCGATGCGGCCGTGAAGCGTGATGATATCGGACTGCTTCAGCAAGGTGCCCCGATCGACCGGCACACAGCCGGCTTTTTTGATTTCATCGGCCGGCACAAATGGATCATTGGCGTAAATCATTGTATGGAACGGCTGAAGCAGCTCAGCAACCAATCGTCCAATGGTTCCGAATCCAATAATGCCGATCGTCATGCTGCGCAGTTCGGTAATGTGACCGGAATTTGGATACTGTTCGCGCCAAATATGGTTTTTCAACGCTTCATCCGCACGGGCCAGATTCCGGCTTTCACAAAGCATCATTCCGATCGTCATTTCGGCGACCGCATGGGCATTGTGCATCGGACAATGAATGATGTGGATGCCTTTTGCCTGCGCTTCCTTGACGGCAATGTTCTCCAGTCCGCCGCGCGCTGAAAAGATATATTTCAGATGAGACGCGTTGCGGATGACGTCTTTGCCGACAGGACAAAGATGAACAAAAAGAACATCACTGTCGATCATGGCCTGATAGATTTCTTCCGGCAGGGAATAAGCTTCACTGCCCTCCGTCTCGATCTTACGGATCAGTTCCCGCATGGCCGTACGATCCATGTCCGCCTTCCATTCCAGGCCTTGATAGCTTATGATGCCGGGCAAATCTTGTAAAGCAGAGCGAAAGTCACTTTCCTTGAGCAGCATATCGCCGACTGCAGTACATTTCATATTTCCACCTCCAAATGTTCGTTTTGAACGTTTATATATTATTAATTTAATGAATTTGTGCATGATTCTCAATATACATGTTCGGTTTTCGTTATTTTTGCCAATTATATGTTTTATTCGAACATTTTGTGATACAATTTTCCTATGAATAAACAAGCTCGACAACAAGCGATCATGGATATGTTATCTGAACGGGATGAGATCTTAATTGCGACCATTTGCCGCCATTTTGATGTAGTGCCGATGACAGCACGCAGAGATTTAAAGGAATTGGAACAAAAGGGACTGGTCATCCGCACTCATGGCGGCGCCGTCTTAAAAGAAAAAAAGATCCAGGATACGGAAACCTCTTTGTTGAAACGCAGCAAGCAGCGTGTTGATGAAAAGCGGCGCATCGCACAGACCGCACTGACGTTTGTCCATGAGAACGAACGGCTATTTATTGCGAGCGGTTCAACGATCAATATCTTTGGACTGCATCTGATGCACACGATGCCGCTGACCATTGTCACCAATGCGATCAATATCGCTTATCATTTATCCACCGATGACCAGCTGCATCTGATCGTCATCGGCGGTGAGCTGCGAAAAAACTCCCTGACCCTCACCGGCCCGATGGCGCTGCATGATTTACAACAGTTTCGTTTGGATGCCGCTTTTATCGGCATCAATGCCGTCGATGAAACCGGCCGGCTGTATTGCTCATCGGTCGTAGAAAGTGATATTGTCGAATCGTTATTTGAAACCGTACCGAAGATTTATGTGCTGGCTGATACCACGAAGATGATGCAGCGGCATTTTGTGCCGATCCACAGCCATAAACCATATACATTGATCACAACCTACGAATTTACGGCCGAAGCGCAGGAACCGTTTGAAAAAAAAGGCATTGAAATCGTTCAATGCCTATAGCATCTGTTCATAATCAAACAAAATGCGCATAATTTCCGCCGCGTCCTTCGCTTCGATCAAAGCCTGCAGACATTCTTTATCTCGTAAAAGGCTCATGATATGAAACATTGGTTTCAAATGTGATTCCTTATCCTGCGTCGACATGCAGCACACAAAATACACGGGATCAAATGCTTTTGCGCCGAATGTTACGGGATGCTTCAGACGAATCAGGTTCAGTGCCAATTTCTGACCCCGGTTCGGTGTGCCGTGCGGTAAAGCAAAATGCGGCCCGATCACGATATACGGCCCGTTGGTATAGACGCTTTGGATCATCTGTTCGACATAAATCGAATTAAAGTAACCTTCTTTCAGAAGCGGTGCAGCACTTTTCTGCACTGCTTCTTCCCATGTGTCCGCCTCCACATCGACTTGTATATGACCTTGCAGAAGATTGCATAATGCCATCTGATCTTTCATCTCCGGTACAAATACATTCCGAAGATCCGAAATAATATTGACGTAAATTTCATCTTTATTCAGGGAACTGCGGACAATCGAATTCGCGATGATATTTTCCAACCGCAAAAATGTCCGGTTATGCGCACCGTTTTTCTTCCGGCTTTGGATCGTTTCGATCCGCTCTCCCAATAAGATACAGTCTTCATCGCTTAAATACGGATGCAGCAGCACCGTTTCGCATTCCGTCACATCCAGCGGTACGGTCGTAATGATCAGATCGACCTGACTCAGATCATAGATGCCGACAATATGTTCCGGGATCACATCCAATACATGAAAGCGAAAATATCGTTTTAATTTCATCAGTAAAAGCTCCGCCGCGCTGCCGCCGCCGTTCGTGACCAATAAGACGGACAACGAATTTTCCCGCTGCTTGCTTCGTTCGATCGCGGCACAGACATGGATCGTAATATAAGCAATTTCGTCATTGGTCAGCGAGCGCTTGACGATCTCTTCCAGGATCGGCAGATTCTTGCGCACCGCCGCTTCGACTTCCGGGTTATCCGTGACGCCCCGCTGAAGCAGATGATCGTCGGAGTCTGATGCCATCGGGATGTCTTTAAATGTCGACTGCAGATGATTGATCAAGTTCTGATAAAACTGAAAATCACGATAAATGTGCTGATTCAGATCAACGGCAACCGCATTGATAAACTCATCCGCTGCGATTTGAATGCGCATTAAATTTTCATCAATGTCGTTGCGGCGCAGATAATTGAGATTGTATAATATGTCGCTTAATAAATACTCTTCTGTCAAAATATATTTCAAATGCAGGGCATCAGTGATTTTTTTCAGGATCTCTGAAGCGATGGCATCCATTGACGGGTGGCGCAGTACATAATCAATTTCGACCAGACGATCTTTTTTTATTTCTTCCTGCATGATAAAAATGTATGTCAGCAGATCACTGTAAGATTCGTCGGTAAAAAACAAGGAATCCTGTTTTTCGATGGAGCGGATTTCTTCGCGAACGATTTGATCGATCATCTGTTCGTCTGCGGTCTGCCTTTGATCCATTTGCCGCAGTTCAGCCTTCTGATAAAAATTCATCATCAAAATTCGGCGGTCACTTTCGCATCCAGTTAAATACAGACCTTTTTTCGAGGATTCAAGCTTTAAATCAAAATCAGACACTATTTTTTTGGTTTCATCCATGTCATGTAAAATGGTTGAGCGGCTGACATACAACGAATCGGCCAGTTTCTGCATGGTGAGCGGCTGATCGGCTGCAGCCAGATCATAGGCGATCACTGCACAGCGTTCGTCTTTGGTTAATTTCATGGAGTAAAAATCCAGCTGGGAAACAGCTTTCTGAACGGTATAGATCGGATTATTAAGCCGGATGCTCCCGTCATTATCGTAGCCCAATGCTTTGCATCCTTGCTGCTCAAGAAACTCAGAAATATTGTCCAGATCATAGCGCAGTGTACGTTCAGATACTTTGTATTGCTCTTTCAAGAGCTCGAGCGTGCATGGTTTGTGGTAGCGTTCCTGGTCAATGATGGTTTGAATAATTTCCATGCTTCGTTTGTTGATCATGCTGCACTCCCCCTGTTTATATCATATGAAAAAATTTCTTTTTGAACAGGGTAACTCTTTGCATGATCCTCTGCAAGCTTTTACCATTTTCTTTTGAAAGCGCTTCGATATAATGAAAATAAGAGGAGCGAAAACATGGAATACAAGAGATATATTCATAAGAAAAAGCCAGTCATGATGTACATTCATGGCGAATGTCTTTCCGCATTCAGTTTCAAAACGCAGGTGAAGGAATTTAAAAAAGATTTTGAAATTGTTCTGCCGCTTTTGAACGACTCGTTTACTTCCATCCAACAAACGGCAGAAGAACTCATTCAATATATCGATGAGCAATATGACGGACATATCCAGGTCCTTGCCGGCTTCAGTCTGGGAGCGCAGATCGTCACGGAGATGCTGAGTCAAAGAAATGATCTATGCGAATTTGCGATGGTGGAAAGCGCCCTGCTGCTGCCGTCAAAACTGCGCAATTGGAGCGATCTGGCTGCGGTCCATGCCCCGACGCTCTCCCATAACAAACTCTTCAATTCTTTCATGTACTACGCAAAATTTTCGGACGATGCAGCGGAACATGAATATTATGAAAACTTAAAAACGATTCCGCAGGAAACATTGGCCCGCATGTATGACGAGACCTATAACTATCAGCTGCCGGATTCCATCAAAGATTATACGGGAAAACTCGCCATACTTGTCGGGCAGCGTGAAAGCAAGAAATATAAAGAAAGTGCAGATCTTCTGCACGATAAGGTAGCTGGATCAGAAATATTCATGCTGCTGAATTATTCCCACGGCGGCCTCAGCCTCGGCCACCCGGAAGAATACATCCGTTTTGTGAAAAGCTGGGTCCAGCAAAAAGATAAACAGCAGCGCAAGGCTGCGAAAAAGAAGCAGGAAGAAGAGGAAGGCGAATACATGCCGAACTGGAAACACCTTCTGAATCGATACAAAGCGAAAAAGGCTGCCCGTGCTTCTCGCACTTCTCTCTGATGCGATGACCTCCTTTTGGTCATCGTTTTTTATTTGAACGTATGAATGGTGCGGTGCTTTCCGTCACGGAATTCATATTCAATAATTTCACAGTTCTTTGGTTTCGGACGCCAGCGGATGCCGTTTTTGCGGTCTTCTAAGTAACCGCGCAGCGCCCGGATGATACCGCCGTGACAGACAATCAGCACATTGTCATAGTCTTTGGTTTCCAGCTCATTCAGAAATGAGGAACTGCGCCGGACCATTGACTGAACGGATTCCACGGTCTTCGGTGCCGGCAGGATCTCCGGCAGCAGCCAAAATGCTGTCATCTTCAGTCCCAGTCCGTAATATTTCTTCATTTCATATTTTCCGAACTCCACTTCGATCAGCCGGTCATCGATGATGACTTGATCCCGGGGCACATTCCCGATGATCGAAGCCGTTTCAATGGCACGGTCCAAGCGGCTGGAATAGACCGCATCGAAGTGGATATTCCCGATTTTCTGACGGGCTTCCGCCGCTTGTTTCCGTCCGGTTTCATTCAGCGGCTCATCGGTCTTCCCCTGCATCAGGTGCTTTTTATTTAAATTCGTTTGTCCATGTCTTGTCAGCCAGATCTTCATTTTGTCACTCTTTTCCTATTCACAGTAACATATGTCCCTTCTGACCGCAAAGGAAGATGGAACAAAACAAAAAGCAGATGCTTCCATCTGCTAAGCCGCGGACTTTTTCTGCAGCGTATAAACGCCTGTTTTATCCAGCGTCATCATCAGCAGCGGGATCAACACCAGCTGCAGCACGATGCCTGGGATCGCATTGATAAAGGCACCTGCCATAAAAAGTTTCCATGTAAATGCCTGATGGCCAAGTCCTAACAGGATCACTTCGGCCGCGCCCCAGACGATCCGGCCGCCGACCATGGCCATGATCAAACAGCGATACAACGCGCCCAATGAATGGCTTGATTTCTCAAACAGCCAGCCGATCAAAAAACCATAGGCTGCCAGTTCGAAACACATCGCCAGACCCGTCGGATAAATCGGCGGCATGCCGAAAAGCACAAAGCGCAGCAGCGGTGCAATGAAGCCGACGATTCCGCCGAATCGTTTGCCGCAGATCAATCCGCACAATAAAACGGGAATGTGCATCGGCAGCAGCGCCTGGCCGATCTGCGGGATCTGTCCGGTCACAAACGGTAAGATCATGCACAATGCCAGAAATAAGGCCGCCAATGCCAAATTCTTCACACGATTCTCTTTCATTCTTTCTCTTCTTTCCAATCATCTGTTACGATCAGCGCATTGGCTTTGGATGCAGTCGCATAAGCCTGAAAATACGCTTCTTCCCGCGGGATCCATCGTTGTTCAAAATCCGGAAACCGTTCTGGATCACGACGAAGCAGCCGTTGTTTCTGTACATCTTTCCCGCAGGTCATAAAAAACATAAAATCATAAAACACCTGTAGATCCGGGTGCATCGCATAACTGCCTTCTACAAGAATGCGTTTTCCCCATGGGATCCGCACAGACGGTTTGTACGTCTGATTACGGCAGTCAAAGGGCGCATACGCTGCGTCCTTTTCGTTTGATAAAGTCTGCAGCACCGCGCGGATCCGGGCAATATCCATGTGCCCGGCCGGTCCGGATCTGCGCTGATCCGCCGGCAGATAGAAATCATCCATGGAAACAACCACGATCGTCCCTTGCCCGGCCAAGTGTTTGGCCCAGGTGGTCTTGCCGCTGCCGCAGCGGCCGTCCAGCGCAAGGGTCCCCGTATGATCCCAAAATGCCGCATCCGCATCGGTTCTTGTCATCAGATAGTTCAACGCAGTTTTTCCTTCGCTTCCTGCAGATAAGAACGGATCGTAATGTGCTGCGGACATACCTGTTCACAGCGGCCGCACTGTATGCATGCTTCCGCATGTTTACGGCCGGCCAGATCGACATCTACCTGTTCGCGGTGTTTGGCCATATCGAGATTGCGGTACAGTGTCAGTAAATTCAGCGCCTTGAACGTCTGGGAAATACCGATTTCTTTCGGACAGACCTCGGCACAATAATTGCAGGAGGTGCACGGGATCAATGGAATTTCATGCATGGCCTGCTGCGCCTGGCGGATGACGGCCTGTTCTTTTTCATCCAGCGGTCTGAATTCTTTCATATAGGATAAGTTGTCCTGCATCTGGGCGATGTTGCTCATGCCCGATAAAACGGTGATCACGCCGTCCAGACCGGCCGCAAAACGAATGGCCCAGGAAGCGCAGGACGCATCGGGATCCGCTTTTTTAAAGATCTTTTCTACGGCATCGGGCGGCGCTGCCAGCAAGCCGCCTTTGACTGGTTCCATGATGACGACGGGTTTACCATACTTTCTGGCCATTTCGTAGTTTTTGCGTGACTGAATGTCGGGATCGTTCCAGTCGGCATAATTGATCTGCAGCTGAACGAATTCGGCTTCCGGATGCGCAATGAGGATCTTTTCCAGTTCATCAGCAGTAGAATGGAAAGAGAAGCCGATGTGTTTGATCTTGCCTTCGGCTTTTTTCTCTTTGACAAAATTCCACATATCAAAGTCTTCAAAGACCTGGGTGCGCTGCTGACCTAAATTATGAAGCAGATAGAAATCAAAGTAGCCTGCACCCGTTCGTTCCAAGGAGGTTTCAAATTGGCGGATCGCATCGTCCCGATTTTTGCATTCCAGCCATGCGGCATTCTTGGTTGCGATGGTGAAAGAATCGCGCGGATAGCGTTCGATCAGCGCTTTGCGGATGGCCTCTTCACTGCCTGGATAGGCCCAAGCCGTGTCAAAATACGTACAGCCTGCTGCCATAAATAAGTCCACCATGGTTTTTACTTGTTCCAAATCGATTTGATCGTCCTTTTTCGGCAGACGCATCAAACCAAATCCTAATTTCTTGATTGATAGATCGATCATTGGGGTCCTCCTTTCTTCAATCATGCCAAAAACAGTCCTCCCGGACTGTCACATCAATTTTTTCCCATCCGAGAACGCATTGCCGACCTTGCCGCCGACCCGCAGATAAGCGGCATTCATCGGATCAAAGGCGATGGCCTCTAATCGATCCGGATCCAGTTTTCCGTTTTCATCGAGCACGCTTTCATCGATGCTCACATTGACGATCTTGCCGACGATGCCTTCTTCCGTCTGATGGACCAGTTCGCACTCCAGTGCCAGCGGCAGTTCCTCGATGATCGGCGCATGAACATGAGCGGAAGCTGTGGTATGGAAGCCAGCCTTTGTCAATTTATCGGGTACTTTATTTCCGGAAACCAAGCCAAGGTAATCGGCTTCTGTTTCGTGTTTCACATCGGCCATATGGACCGTGAAGGCTTTTTCACGCAGAATATTCTCTGTGGTCTTATGCATGCTTAAATCAATAATGATCCGGTCGGCGCCGCAAATGCCGCCCCAGGCAGCATTCATGGCGTTGGCCGTACCGTCCTCATTGTATGTGCCGATGATCAGCACCGGCTGCGGATACATAAATGGCTTGCCGCCAAAATCTTTTCTCATAAAATTTCCTCCTTTATTTTTGATGATTCGCTTTGATCAACTGCGAAAGTGAAATGTGTTCGTTGCGATAGCGGGCATCGGGATTGGCCTCGCCGATCTTAAGATGAATGGCTGTCTGCGGACATGAATGAATACATGCGTAACAAGCCTGGCAGCCATCTTTTTCATGGACCGCGCGCTGATCAATGATCGAAATACAGCCGGCCGGGCAGATCTTCGAACAGATGCCGCACCCGATGCATGCATCCGTTACCTCAAATTGTCCCCAATACGTTTCATACGGCGCCTGGACATGAAGGTTTTTCATGTTCTGCAGAAATTCCGCATGGCCGGCACGATCCTGCTCGGTAACAGCTTCGATTTTCCGGCAGCCGCTTTGAATTTCTTTGCGGATCGTCTCCAGCTGACGGTCCACATGCTTTTCCAAGGTCACTTCCTGGGCCATATCAAAAGCCGGCAGAAAGTTATCGACCATCAAAAGCGTAGCGATATAAGCCGGTTTGATCCCGACACTTTCCGCATAATCCCTTGCCAGTTCCACGGCATTGGCATGCCGCCTGCCATAGGTCAGGATGATATAGAAATAATCCGTCTTGAATTCGGCTTCTTTTAAAAACTGTTTGACCATCTGCGGCATTTCATGGCCGTAGATCGGGCAGACCAGACCAATGATCCGATCCTGAAAGACTCGCTTCCCTGATTTCATCACCTGCGGGATACTTTCGCTCTGGGTATCCAGCTGCTCGGCAATATACATACTGTTGCCGGTTCCTGAAAAATAAAAGTTCATGATTTGGTTCCTGCTTTCTATTGATAAATCCATCTTGCCATGCGGTTCAAGCTTTGTACACAATCAAAAACGCAAGCCGTCTTTCGTTTTCTGAATAGCAAATATGTTACTATAGAAAGAGAAGCAGAAAGGAGGATCCCTGATGAACAGAATCATCACCATCAGCCGTGAATTCGGCAGCGGCGGCCGCACCATCGGTAAAAAAGTTGCCGAACAATTAGGTATTCCCTGCTACGATGAAGAACTGATCAACCGGCTGGCCGAAGCCAGCGGCATGTCCGAAGACTTTGTCAAAGAAAACAGCGAATATACCGTCTCGGGCAACTGGTTTGCCAACGCACTGGCCGGCCGCAACATGTACGGCCACTCACCGCAGGACGATTTGTGGCGCATCCAAAGCAAGATCATTTATGAACTGGCCGAAAAAGGGCCATGCGTCATTGTCGGAAGATGTGCAGATTATCTGCTGCGCGGCAAAGCCGACTGCCTGACCGTATTTATTCATGCCGATCCGAAATTCCGCGCCAAGCGGATCGTCGAAGTGTATGGCGAGCGGGAAGAAGCCCCGCTGAAACGGGTCAAAGACAAAGACAAACGCCGGAAAGCGTATTATCAGTTCTATACTGACAGTACATGGGGCGATGCCGAAAACTATCATATCGCGCTGGACAGCGGCGTCCTGGGCATCGATACATGTGTCGATCTGATCAAAAGATTGTATTAAGCCGGAGCCAAGACTCTGGCTTTTTTATCAATTCTTTTCCGGGTTTTGGTAAAACTTTTGACTTGTTTCCGATTCCTATGCCTTATAAGATATTCATAACGGAAGGATATTCCGTATTGATCGGCCCGGTGCAGTACCTCTCATTCAATCGGAAACATGACGCTTCATCAACTCTGCCAATATCATGGTTCCGGCTGCACCTGGTCTATTCATGGCAATTCACCTGCTGCAGATATACTGTCTTCTTCCCATACTGAATTGTAAAACAGGCAGCTTGTCATGATCTCTCCGTGGAGCTCATTCGAGCTCTTTTTTTATGAACGGTGCAGCTTTTTCATGATCCAATGATAAAGCCTGGATTCTTTCATTTTTTTATTAAAACGCTCTGACCCTTTGGAAAAACAGAATGCCGATGCCAGTAAGAACGGCACCTGTGGTATAATCGGGATCGCCAGCCCGATCAATCCCAGGACCAAAAAGAAACTGCCGGCTGTCAGCCACAGCGCTTTTCTGATCGTCTGTCCCATATCATCAGTTTAACACCAATTGGTCAAAAAGCGTCAGGAATTGAATTGTTTCACATAGGCTTCGATCGTAGAACGGGCATGTGCGATCTGCGAACCATAAATGGACAGACCGGCTGTGACCGCTGCCTGCGGACAGAGCCGCTTCAGATCGGTCAGACTGCGGCCCATGCCGCTGCCCTCATTGGTACAGAACGGATGGATCGTCTTGCCGGTCCAGTCCAGGCTTTCCAAAAAGGTAAACACAGCCATCGGCATGGTATTCCAATAATTCGGATAGCCTAGATATATTTCATCATATGCATCCCAGTTTTCCGGCAAAGCAGTCAGCGCCGGACGGACGTCGTTTCGCTGGTCGGCCTGTGCCTGCGCGATGCATTCATTGTATCGATCGGAATATGGAATTCTTTGTTTGATTTCAAAAAGATCGGCTCCCGTAGATTTCGCGAGCATCTGCGCGGCACGTTTCGTATTGCCCACAGATAAAGAACGGATCTGACCGCCTACATAATTTTCTCCCGCACGAGAATAATAAGCAATTAATGTTTTCATCGACTTCCTCCTTTCTTTTTTTATATACCAAGCGGTTCTTTTCTGCTATCTCCGGTCGGTTCAGATGGTATGAACCAAAAGTTCATGGTTGAGAAAAGGCCGACATTCTATAATAAGAAAAAAGGAGTTTTTATGAAGAACACAAAATGGCTCTACATCCTCACCTTGGCAGCCGGCCTTGTCGGCCTGGTGACTTTGATTTATTTTTTCCGTACGGCATTAAGCATCAGCGATTTGAACGATACAGCCGTCGTGATCGCCGTCGGCCGGATCTTTTATGGTTACATTGCCTCCTTGGTCGTAAGCGTTGTCGGCCTGGTCATGGCGATCATCACTTTGATCAAACAGAAACAAAAATCAAAAGGTGTGATCGCGCTGCTCATTTTCTTTGCCGTCAGTACGATCTTATTCATTTACAGCCGCAATTTTGGCTTGATGCTTAAAGCGATGCTGGAAACCGATTATGAAACCGGCGGTGCACTTTATTTACAGGGCGGCCGGGACATGATCAACAACGGGATTTACGCGATGTTATGGGCATGGGTGCTCAGCGTGGGATTCGGCATCTATGCGCTGGTTCATCTGATACGAAAAAAGGAGCAGTAAATCTGCTCCTTATTCATAGGTATAAAAACCTTTGCCGGCATGAATACCAGTTTCTCCTTTTTCGATCTTCTCTTTCAAAAGCTTCGTGATCTGATTCGGGATCGTGCCTTCCGTCTCTGCCTGCGGCTGACGCTTGGCAATGTTGTATACGGTCTCTAAACCAACGACATCGATGATCTCAAACGGGCCTTTCGGTGCGCCGGTTCCGATCTTCCATGTCTGATCGATCTTTTCCGGATCAGCGATCCCTACGGCCCACAGCTGCTGCGCGGCGGATAAATACGGCACCAGCAGTGAATTCAGCACATAGCCTGGCTGTTCTTTGTAGATCGGGATCGGCACCATATTGAGCTCTTCCGCAAACTGGATCACTGTATTAAATACGGCTTCATCCGTCTTTTCGTGTTTCATGATCTCTGCGGTATTGAACCGCCAGATCTGATTGGCAAAATGCATCGACAGATATTTTTCCGGTCTGCCGGTCGCTTCGGCGAACTGACTAGGAAGCAAGGTCGAGGAATTGGTGCATAAGATGGTCTTGGCCGGCATCACTGCTTTCAGACGTTCGTAAATCTGTTTTTTCTGTGCCGGATCTTCTGACATCGCTTCAATAACGATATCTGCTTCTTTGACGGCTTCTGCCAGGTCCAGCGTGATTTCGATCTGTTCTTCAAAACGCTGCCGCGCTGTTTCGATGGATGCATCGATCTTCGCTACCGTGATATTGGCCGGGTCTGGGATCAGTCCTTTCGGAAAATACGCAGCAGCCAGCGGATTGCCGATCAGTTGTTTCGATCGTTCCAGCTCATCGATCATCATTTTCTTATACCGTTCCAATTTCGGCTGGGTCCGGCCGATCGATGATTCACTGCGCAGCCAGAAGGTCACTTGGTGACCGGTATATGCGCCCATCAAACCAATCTGCGTGCCCAATACACCGCCGCCGATCACGGTTACATGTTTCATCATATCGTTCACCTCCTGTTAGCTTAAACTTACCGGAATCCGTTCCCGCCTGCAACTTAGATGCTTCACAGAAAAAAGAACGTACGTTATAATAAGCCCAAAGAAAAGAGGCAGATCCTATGAATATTCGTCCGGCACAAGAAAAAGACATTCCAGCCATCGACCGGCTTTTATCTCAGGTCCTGGAGATCCATGCACAAGCGCGGCCGGATCTCTTTATTTCCGGTACCCGCAAATATACCGATGCTGAATTGAAAGAAATTCTGCACGATGCATCCCGCCCGATCTATGTCGCCGTCAATGACGAAGACAGCGTCATCGGCTATGCTTTCTGCATCCTGGAAAAGACAGATGCCGTCAATATGAAGGCGCATGAAACCATTTATATCGATGATCTGTGCGTCGATCAAAACATCCGTCACCAGCACATCGGGCAGAAGCTGGTCGACTATGTCATGGCACAGGCCAAAGCCATGGGATGTTACCACGTCACCTTAAATGTCTGGGAAGGCAACGACAACGCCAAAGCGTTCTATGAACGGATGGGCTTTCAGACCGAGAAGACGATGTTAGAGAAAATAGTCAAATAAAAAAGACGGCACGCCGTCTTTTTTTTAGTCTTCCATCCACAGAACCATCGTAAACGGTTCTTTTGCCTTCAGTGCATGTACAGCGCCTTTGGCAAACAGGAAACTTTCATCATGCCGAATGGCAAATTCTTTTCCTTCATATGTGATCGTGGCTTCGCCCTCGACCGCAAACAACAGCGCATCTCCGTCTGCCGCATGTTCTTTCAGCTCCGTTCCGGCATCCAGACGCATCACGCACAGCTTGCCGCCGGCTTGGGTAAGCAGGTCTTTATTGACGACGCTTCCTTGTGCCTGCGGGATCAGATCGGCCAGTGCCAATGCGGTGTTCTTTTTCAGATCCGCCGGCATCTGGGCGCCGTCTTTGATCTCAAACATCGTAAAGATGCAGCCGGTTCCAGTGCTCATATGAACACTTTGATCGGTCGGGATCACGAAGACCATGCCTTTGGTCAGTTCCTGATTTTGATCCGTCTGCACGTCCATCCGGCCGTCGATGACCATGATCAGTTTTTCGTTCTCATATCGTTCTGCTTTGATATCTCCGTACTGTGCCAAGAAATAATATGTTGAATCCGCATTCAGTTCTTTCGTGATGGTACAGCCCGGGATCAGCGGGTTTTCTTTCGCAATGGAAAATACCTTTCCGGCAGTTTCTTTCATAAAACATCCTCCTATTACACTAGTTTTCAGTATAAAACAATTTTATATTTTTGCCAGTCCGGATGCAATTTTCGGTTAAGCAAGGTAAAATAACTAAATAAAAGGAGGCTTCCTTATGAACATGAACCAAACGCCATCGGGCGAACGGATCCACATCGGCTTGTTCGGCAAACGCAACGCCGGTAAATCCAGCCTGATGAATGCGATCACCCACCAGAATCTGGCGGTTGTTTCTGAAATTTCTGGCACCACGACTGACCCTGTCAATAAGGCCATGGAACTGCTGCCGTTAGGTCCGGTCGTCTTTACCGATACCCCAGGACTGGATGATGTCGGCGAACTGGGCGCACTGCGCATCCGCAAAGCTTACCAGGCATTGAATCGAACGGATATAGCGCTGTTGGTCTTAGACGGCAAAGCCGGTCTGTCTGCGGAAGACCAGGCCATTCTTGAACGGATCAAAGCGAAAGCCATTCCTTATCTGATCGTCTACAATAAAGCCGATACCGTTGCCGACCGATCCGATCTGCCGGCTGATTCCATCTGGGTCAGCGCCAAGACCGGCGAACATATCGAAGAGCTGAAAGAACGCATCGCCGCGATGGACCGGCCGCCGGAAACCGAACGGCGCATCATCGGCGATCTGCTGCATCCAGGCGACACCGCTGTTCTGGTCGTTCCGATCGACTCCGCCGCGCCCAAGGGACGTCTGATCCTGCCGCAGCAGCAGACCATCCGCGACATTCTCGATACCAACGCGACAGCAGTAATATGCAAAGAAACCGAACTGAAAAAAACGCTGGCCAATTTGAACCAGCCGCCGCGCGTGGTCATCACGGACAGTCAGGCATTTGCGCACGTCGCCGCCGATACGCCGGACGATGTGCCGCTGACTTCCTTCTCGATCTTGATGGCCCGCTACAAAGGCGACCTGGAAACCTTAGTCGATGGCGCTGCGGCCCTGGAGACCGTGCAGGAAAACGATACGATCTTGATCAGTGAAGGATGCACGCACCATCGGCAGTGTGAAGACATCGGCACGGTCAAACTGCCGCATTGGATCGAGCAGCACATTGGTTTCAAGCCGCACATCGAAACGACCAGCGGCACGGAATTTCCGGATGATCTATCCCCGTATAAAATGATCATCCACTGCGGGGGCTGCACCCTGCCCAAGCGGGAAATGAGTTATCGCATCGCATGTGCCCGCGATGCCGGTGTACCGATCACCAACTACGGCGTGGTGATCGCCTATATGCAGGGGATCCTGGACCGGTGCATGCGCGCTTTTGCCGCTCTCTCCGCTTAAATTGGACGCACTGCTTTCTGTTTCGTACAAAAGAGAAAGGAGTGCTTTTTATGTGCCGAAAAATCGTGGTATGGATCGTATTCTTATTTTGCCTCAGTGCCTGCAGTCCGCCGGAACCGGTGATCGATCAGACGGTCAGCTATTATGATCCGGATCTGCATGTTGTTTATTATGGATTCCGCATCCAGGATCCGCGGCCGCTGCGAAATGTCCAAGTCAAGCTTACATTTGATCAGCAGACACAGACCGTGACGATCCCCCGCGTCGATCAGACGATGTACTATGCCTCTGCCGTTGAAATGAGCAAACCCAAAACCATGAAGGTCCGCCTCCTGCATTATGCATGCGGCAAAAAACGCAGCATCGATCCGCTGCAGATCAGCGCGGTGCACATCGACAAAGGGACCTATTCGACGACCTTGTCCGGCCTGGTCAAAAATCGTTCCCAAAAGACGGTGACGCCGATGATCACAGCGGTATACCGCCGGCACGGCAAGCCGGTGGCGATGAAAGCGGGATTTGCCGACCGGCTGAACGCAAAACAGGAAAGTCATTTTGACTTTCCTGTTCAAAGCGATTCCCTGCTGCCAACATATGACAGCGTTCATCTTTATGTCTATCCTATGAATTAATCGATCGCATCGACCGTGACACCGAAGTGTTCGAAGATCATCTTCTCTGCCTCGGCATTCCACAAACCATTGTGGGCCTTGCAGCAGGCATCCAGTTCTTTAAAGAACGGATCCGTTTCACCGAGTTTGCCAAAATCTTCGATGGCGGTCATCGGCATGTTGAACTGCGTATAGGCCAGCTTTTTGCCGCCCGGCAGATTCGGCAGGTTTTTCGTTGCTTCGGCGATCGAATCGATGCCGCCGACATGAGTCACCATGACCGCCGGATCAATGATATCATCGGCGGCCAGCTGATTGGCTTCGATCAAATCATCGTTGTTGCCGCCGGTCGTACCCATGATGTGGGTCGCGTTGTAGTGGCAGTCATACAGATTGACCTTCGCACGGAAATCTTTATTGCTGGGGCCGGAGAAAAACGACATGCAGCCATCATAAGCCAGTACCTGATTGCCCAGTTCCGCAACGGCCGGGATCGGTACATAGATCAGCACATCATCGTAGCCGTGACCGTCCGTCAGATCCATCAGGCCTTGTTTCGGATCATCCATAGCAGCGGTGTTGACATACATCAATTCGACACCATGTTCTTTGGCCCAGGCCGGGGAGACCACTTCTTCGGCGCGTTTGATCTTTTCATCGTTGACATCGGTCACCACGATGCGTTTTGGATGATAGTCGCAGACCACACCGTAGGAAACAGCACCCAGTCCCATCGGACCGCAGCCGCCCATGATGATCAGATTGCCGCCGCGCTTCAATCCCATTTCATGATGGTACACACCTTGTTTCGTATGATACTGGGCGTGCATCGCACCGATCGAGCAGGACAGCGGCTCGCCCAGCGAGGCTTTATAGAAGCTGTCGCCATGGAACGGCATCAGCGCACCGACTTCCATTGCTTCATGCGGGAAAATGCAGTAAGTGCAGTCTCCGCCGAAATATTCATACGAATAGCCCGGGGATGCCATCGATCCTTTGTAGTTCAGCGCCGGCTGCTGCGCAAAGCGCATGCCTGGCTTGAATTGATCCTGCCATTTTTTGCCGACTTTGACGATCACGCCGGCAAACTCATGGCCGGTGATGACCGGGTGGGTATCGATGTTCTGCGGCGCACGTTTATGTTCCTTGCCCTGCAGCGCCAGTTTATATGTTGACATGCACAAGCTGTCGCTGTAGATCTTCGCTAAGATCTCATCATCCTTGATTTCCGGAAGTTCGAACTCTTCCAGACGCAAATCCATTTTTCCGTACATTCTTACTGCTTTTGTTTTCATATAGGCCTCCTATTTACTTAAATAGATTATATATCTCATCGACATCCATTTTCACAATTTTTTCGACATCTTCGGTCGTGCTGCATGCTTCAGCGATCTTCTGCAGGGCAGCCATGTGATCGTTGCCGACGGAAGCGACACCGATAACCAGCTTGACGATATTGCCGTCGCCCCAGTCCATACCATCCGGATAAGTGAAGATCGCAATACCGGAATTCTTGATTTCACCGGTCATGGATTCAATGCCGTGCGGGATGGCGATCTCATTGCCGATGGCGGTATTGAAGACTTTTTCTTTTTCAAACATCGCTTCGGTATATTTCTCGGTCGTATAGCCGCTTTCGTACATCACTTTGCCCATTTCTTTGATGACTTCTTCTTTGTTCTTTTCCGGGCCGTTCAAGTGAATATTCTTCTTGATCAGGATTCCGCCGTGGAAGTCCGAACCTTCGGCATTTTCTGGATTGGTATTCAGACGGGCATCCTGCAGTTCTTTGATGATTTCATCGTATTCCGGTGCGGTCATGAAATCGGTGATCGTAACAAGCTTGGCATTCGGTGCGCTCTTCACTGCACGTTCGGCCAGATCCCGATGGCAGACAACCAGTTCGGTGCCGGCTGGAATTTCAGATACCGGAGCGTGTGAAACGGTAATGTTGTCAAAACCGGCGGCAGATAATTTTCGCTGCAGAACAGCTGAGCCCATCGCCGAACTGCCCATTCCGGCATCACAAGCGAATACAATGTGATCTAACGTACGTAAATCGACTTTCTGGCCGGATTCACTGGTCGTATAAGCCGTAGCGCCTTTGGAGGCTGCTTTCATATCGGCCATCTGATCCGATGCAGAATCCAAAGATTTCTTGGCATTGCTGAAACGAACGATCGGGCTGGCAATCAGGAAGGATACACCGGCAGCGATGACGATGCTCAATAATACCTGAATGGTTTCGCCCTTCGGTGCCATGCCGACAAAGGCAAAGATCGATCCCGGAGAAGCCGGTGAAACCAGACCCAGTCCCATGATGGAATTATAGATCATCGCGCAGACCGAACCACCGATCGTTGCCAGCAGCAGCAGCGGGTTCATTAAGATATACGGGAAGGAGATCTCGTGGATACCGCCGAATAAATGCACGATCAGAGCAGCCGGAGCCGACTGTTTTGTATGTTCATCTTTGGCAAAGAAGGAATAGGCCAGCAGCACACCAGTTCCCGGACCTGGGTTGGTTTCGATCATATAGAAGATCGAACGGCCGGTTTCTTTGACCTGCTCGGCACCCAGCGGAGTGAAAATACCATGGTTGATCGCGTTGTTCAGGGACAGGACTTTGGCCGGTTCGACGAATACGGAGATCAGCGGTAATAATTGATGGTTGACCAATACCTGCACACCGGCACTTAAGACGTTCAGCACACCGGCCATGAAAGGACCAATGACATAGAAGCCTAAGATCGCCAGCAGCATCGCCAGGATTCCCAGAGAGAAGTTGTTGACCAACATCTCAAATCCCGGTTTGATGTGTCCTTCAAACATAGCATCGACTTTCTTCATGCACCAGCCGGCAAACGGACCCATGACCATGGCGCCCATCAACATGGTATACTCGGTACCGCAGATGACACCGATCGTTGCGACAGCACCGGCTACCGCGCCGCGCGGTCCGCCGACCATCTTGCCGCCTTGGTACGCAATCAGCACCGGCAGTAAATACGTCAGCATCGGTGTGCCGATCGTAGCCAGTGCAGCATTCGGCGTCCAGCCGGTATCGATAAACAGGGCGGTCAATAGACCCCATGCGATGAATGCGCCGATGTTCGGCATGACCATTCCGCTTAAAAAGCGGCCAAACGATTGTACTTTTTCTTTCATGTTTTCCTAACCTTTCTCTCACTCAAAACATTTTCGGCTGTTCTTTAATAAGGCTTCCACTTCCGTTTTTGTTGCCAGCTCTTTGGAAAAAGCACTGGCACTTCCGGTGCAGACACCGTATTCAAACGCCTTCTGATAATCATGATCCTGCATATATCCATACATGAAACCGGCAACCATGGAATCACCGGCGCCGACGGAATTTTCCACTTTTCCTTTCGGCGCTTCGGCCCGGAACGATTGGCCGTCTTCGGTCAGCAGCACGGCACCCTCACCGGCCATCGAGACCAAGACATTGCGCGCTCCCATCTCCTGCATTTTTCCCGCATAGTTCAGCACATCGTCTTTTTCGGTAATTTCTGTCCCGAAAATTTCCGACAGCTCGTGGTTGTTCGGTTTGATCAGGAAGGGATGGTACGGCAGCACCTTGACCAGCAGGTCCCGGGTCGCATCGACCACAATGTTGATGCCGCGGCCTTGTAAATGTTTCATGATGTCCATATACATCGTCTCCGGCATACTAGAAGGAATACTTCCGGAAAGGATCAATACATCGCCGGTCTTCAAACCATCAAGCTTTTCATACAGCTTCCGGATATCCGCGTCCAAGATCTTCGGCCCGCGGCCGTTGATCTCGGTTTCTTCATCGGAATGCATCTTCACATTGATGCGGCTCAGCCCGTTTTCGGAAACAATGAAATCGGTTCGTACGCCCATGTCGCCAAGACGCTTCTCAATTTCCTTTCCGGTAAACCCGGCCACAAATCCCCAGGCAGTGCTCTCGATGCCCAGGTGCTTCAGCACAATGGAAACGTTGATTCCTTTGCCGCCGGGAAAGATCAATTCCTCATCCGTCCGGTTGATCTGTCCGGCGCGGAATTTTTCCACATGGATGATGTAGTCCAGCGATGGATTGAATGTTACAGTGTAAATCATCTTCGTTCCTCCTGTATGCGTTTTCATCTACGCTTTCAGTATAACGACTTCATTTGATTTATCAATATATTTGAACGCAATTCAATCAAATACTCATTGTTTTATTGAATATAGATTGTTATAATGATTAAAACGATCATAATAATGATTATTTTGGAGGTTCTTATGTCGAAGCAAGAACGATGGACCACAATTATCGAGATCTGCCGCAAGCAGCAGTCCGTTTCGGTCGATGCGCTGGTGGATACGCTGCACGTTTCGCCGGCCACTGTCCGCCGCGATCTGCAGCAGATGGAAGACCTGAATATGGTAGAACGCTATCATGGCGGCGTCCGCTTGTCCGGCACCCAAATGCAGGAACCGGCCATGATGATCAAAAGCCAGACGCATCATACAAGCAAGCGCCAGATCGCATATACGGCTGCCAAGCTGATCCAGGACAACCAGATGGTTTATATCGATGCCGGCAGTACGACCTATGAAATGTTGGAATTCATCACTGCGAAAAACATCACCGTCGTCACGCCGGGGATCCCCCATTTACAGATCTTAGGACAGCGGCATATTTCGACGATCATGTTGGGCGGCAATCTGTACTGGCCGACTGAAGCTGTAGCCGGCAAACAAGCCATCCGCATGATGGAAGAATTCTATTTTGATATTTCCTTTGTCGGCACCAACGGCATTCATGAGCGCGTCGGTTTCACGACATCCAATGAATTGGAAGCCGACACCAAGGCTCTTGGCATCCGTCATTCCGATCATCCGTACATTCTGGCGGATGCGTCAAAATTCAACGTGCTCTGTCCGGTGCCTTTTGCCGATCTGGATGAAGCTATTATCATCACCGATGACATCGGTTCCTTCCCGCCGGATCGGATCCGCTACATCACCACGGACGGCAGAAAACATGTATAGGAGGTCATATGAAAAGTTTTGATAAAGTAAAAAAAGCATTGGAAGCCAAAGGCTATCAGGTCAAGTGCTTTGATACGGCCAAAGAAGCAGCTGATGCGTTGGATGCAGAAATTGATCAGAAAACCGTCGGCTTCGGCGGCTCGGTCACGTTGGATGCGATGGGTTTATATGAACGTCTGCAGCCGCATAACGAAGTGTATTGGCACTGGCGCATTCCGGAAGGCCAGACCGCAGAAGACATGCGGAAGGCAGCTGCACAGACCGAACTGTATATTTGTTCCGCCAATGGCTTATCCGAGGACGGCATGATCATCAATATCGACGGCTACGGCAACCGCATTGCCTCTACCCTTTATGGGCATCAAAAGGTCATCTTTGTGATCGGCGAAAACAAGCTGGCGCCGACTTTCGATGAAGCACTGGCCCGTGCCCGCAATATCGCCGCCCCGAAAAACGCCCAGCGCCTGCATAAGAAGACACCGTGCAGTGTCCTGGACAAGTGCGCGGACTGCCAAAGCCCGGAACGCATCTGCAGGATCCTGAACGTGCTTTGGGATAAGCCAACATCCACCGACTATGAAGTCATCCTGATCCATGAAGATCTTGGGTACTAAAAAGACGGACTAATTAAGTCCGTCTTTCTTTCGAATTGCATTTATTCAACATCGTATAATCAACCTGCTTAGCAAACTAAATCAGAGGGAGAATCTGCAGTTGAAATTATACGTAGTAAATAAGGATCAAACGAGAGAATTGTAAATTTCAACAATTCTTTTCGTCATGCGGTCATTTTTATCTAATCCAATATACTTTTTGATTGCTGCTTCGACACCATTCTCTGCAATAAATTTTTGAAGCGTCACAGCCTGCTTATCTTTTTCATATTTATAAGCAAGCGCACATGCACATGCTTTCAGCAAGTATTCATTATCCAATCCATACTTTTCACATTTGATTGCAGGGCCCATGATTCTTTCATTTGGAGCGATCTTACGAATTGGTTCTCTGGCAACTCTGGTAACCGGATCAGCAATGCCTGGAGTTGTATATCGATTAATGATCATCTTATCATAATAGGACACAAGATCTTCATGTTTGAATCCATATTCTCTTTCTAAGGCAGATGCGGATTCCATTACTGCTTTCTTCATTTCATCAACGAGTTCTGGGTCTTTCAAAGAATCCTGAATGGTTTTATAGCCTTTGATATAGCCAAAATAACTCGTCACCGTATGACCGCAATTTACCATATAAATTTTTCGTTCCAAGTACATACCTAAATTTTTCACATATTCCGCATTTTTAATTGGTTTGTTTTCAAGATCATCTAGCTTGTTTGCCTCAATGACTAATTCATAATCATCATCGATTTCAATACCATTTTTTCCATGGTGGTTCCCTTCAAAAACCATGCGGTCAACTGCTGTATTTGGATAAACACCCACTTCATCTAATTGCTCTTCCGTAATGTTTCCAGAATCAATCATCGCTTTTTTCAGCATATCGGTTCCCATGATCGCATTTTCACATGCCATCACAACGACTTTTTTCTTGCCTTTGTTTAAACGGCTTTTCAAACCATCTGCTAACAACGGAGCAATTTTTACCAA
The DNA here is from genome assembly GCF_014202755.1 of Catenisphaera adipataccumulans. Taxonomy (GTDB): domain Bacteria; phylum Bacillota_I; class Bacilli_A; order Erysipelotrichales; family Erysipelotrichaceae; genus Catenisphaera; species Catenisphaera adipataccumulans. Next base: position 351,524 of record NZ_JACHHK010000002.1, on the reverse strand, counting down.
ATTCGTAGCCATCACAGATGTTGTAACGATCTCTGCATTAGCGATTTCTTCAATGATCTGATTGTAATCTGTATTCGTAAAATATGCTTTTACATGATCGATCACCTTTTCTTTATAATCGTGGTCGAGCAAAAACAAACTATATTGATGATCTTTATTTAATGTATCAACAACAGATTGGTTCACATCGACAAAAGTGATATCGTATCCACTGTCATGTAACAAATCACCAATAAATCCTTTTCCAATTTTACCGGCTCCAAAATGAACTGCTGTTTTCATTTTTTATTCCCTCCTAAAATTTAAGTACGTTCTTAATATCCATTTTCGTTTTTGCCGTCTTCAATGCTGATAAATTCTTTTCATCAAGCATAATTTCGCCTAATTTTCCTAAGATTTGTACATGTTCTTCACCTTTTCCGGCAACACCAATCAGCAAATATGCCATATTGCCATCAAAATCGACACCGTCCGGTACTTGGATCAAGCAAATTCCAGAGGTCAGAACATTTCCTTCCGATGCGGATAATCCATGCGGCAGCGCAACACCATTTCCGATATAAACGGATACATCTTTATCACGCTCGATCATGTCTTGTTTATACTGTTTTGTGGTATAACCGTTTTTAATAAAGATATCTGCGCAAGCTTCAATGGCTTGTTGTTTGTTATCAAACTTAGCTCCTAAAACAATATTCTCATCCGGGAAAATATCTTTATTTACTTTTTGTACATTTTTTTGATCATCTACATCATTTTTTGCCGGCTGATTCACGTTCTTACTTTTATCTGACATCTGCTGGATATGATTAGCAATACTGTCGTACTCCGATTCGTCCATAAAGTTTGATAAGGTTAAAATTGGGATCTTTCCACCCGTTACCATTTCAGCTCTCTTCGCCAGGTTTTCATTTGTAACGACTATATCTGTATCATTTGGTATTTCTGATACGGCAACATGTTTAATTTCTGGATTCAGGCCAATATTTGCAAGCCTTTTCTTCAAAATTGATACACCCATTGCACTCGAACCCATACCTGCATCACAGGCAAACACAATTTTATTTACTTCCCCTAATGGTTGAGTGAAAGGAATAAAATTAGCAGCCGTACTTTCACCTTTAGCATCCTCTTCGTCTAGAGTCTCCTCTTGTCGGTAGTGTTTTAAAATAAATCCGGTAACCACAAATGTAATGCATAAGGATCCAAAGTATGCAATTGCATTAACAAGCATGCTGTCTTTTGGAGTCATCATAAAATAGGCAATGACGGATCCTGGTGAAACTGGTCCAACTGTACCGCCGCCAAATGCGGTCAATACGAACAGAGAAAACATATTACCTGCAATCGGGCCTAAAATTGTGATCGGCATCGTTAAGCAGTATGGGAAACATACTTCTGCAATACCGCCGAAGAACATGATCAGCACAGCACCTGGTGCACTTCTTCGGGCAGATTTATTGCCAAATTTTGCGAACGCTGCCGCAAGACCAACCCAGCAAGCTCCGCTTGCTTCTACCAAAAATAAGACTGATTTTCCAGTTTTTGCAGCTTGTTCAATACCTAACGGAATCATAATGCCATGATTGATTGCGTTATTTAAGAAGAGGATCTGAGCAGGCTGTACAAAGAGTGCTGCTAATGGAATTAAATTCTTATCACACAATACCTGTACGCCGCTTGATAATACGTTCTCGATTGTTGTTAATATAGGTGCTGCAATGACGTAGCCCAACAGGCAGAGAGCTAAACCAATCAAACCAAGAGAAAAATTGTCAACCAACATTTCTAATCCTGGTTTTACTTTACCTTCCACAGCTCGATCAAACTTTCTGATACATACAGCTCCAAGCGGTCCCATGATCATTCCGCCGACCAGCATTGTTACACTGCTGCCAACGATCATGCCCATTGTTGCAAATGCGCCGATGACACCGCCGCGGCGGCCATATACGTTATATCCTGCCGTATAGCCAATCAATAATGGTAAACAATATGTTAAAATCGGGGAAACGAGTTCGTTCAAATATGCATTTGGGATCCAGCCCGTATCAATAACGAACGCTGTCAATAAACCCCATCCAATAAAGACGCCAATATTTGGCATTACCATCGCACTTAAAGTAGAACCAAATTTTTGGATTTTTGCTTGTGTTGTTTTTGCTTCCATACTTATACCTTCTTACTCCATATTTGCATGTCGGCTAAACATTTCATCTTCTGTTTGATGCAGCAGCGGCATCAATTCCATAATCACTGAATCATAGGTTAACCAGCTCAATTGTTCAAACAAGCTTCCCATCGGCTGCTGCGAAAGATTTGTGTTGTTGACTTCTTCATTTTTCGGTGTTGCCCCTGGGATAACGACAACTACATCAGCCATTGATCCAATCGTGGCTTTTGGATCAATTGTCAATGTAGCAATGCTAGCACCTGTTGATTTGGCTTTTTTTGCATTGGAAACAAGAGAAGCCGTTGTGCCGCTTCCTGATCCAATGACCAGCAAGTCTCCTTCGTGAATAGAAGGTGTGGTTGGTTCACCGACAAAATAAACGGTCAGTCCTAAATGCATAAGCCGATTTGAAAACGCTCTGGCAGCAAAACCAGAACGTCCTGCGCCATTGACAAAAATACGTTTTGCTTTCAGAATTGCCTGTACGAAACGGTCGATATCTTCTTGCGTTACATACTGGCTGTACTTACTAATTTCCTCGGAAATGATTTGTAGTTTTTTTGCCTTCATATTTATTACTTCTTTCTATTTTATTTTTTCAGCGATTGCATGAGCAGCAGCAACCGGATCTTTAGCATGTGTGATTCCGCCGCCGACAATGATGACATCGGCACCAACCTTTTTATAATCAGCTACTGTTTTGGGATTAATTCCTCCGGCAACGGAGATCTTCGATTTTTTCGAAACTTTTTTCATTTCGGCTAATTTTTCCAACGGGGTAATTCCAACGGCTTGTTGATCGACACCTACATGAACACCAATAAAATCAACACCGATTGATTCTATTTCAGCTACACGTTTCGGAACATCTTCCACGCAAATCATATCGACCATGACCTTCTTGCCATATTTTTTTGCAGCCTCTAAGCATCCTTTAATCGTTAAAGAATCGGTCACTCCTAAAACTGTGCAGATATCCGCCCCGGCAATGTATGTTTTTTCAGCTTCATATTCACCGGCATCCATAATTTTTGTGTCCGCTAAAATCAGTTTTTCTGGAAACCGTTTTTTCAGTTCACGAACAGCTCTCATGCCTTCCTCGATAATAAATGGTGACCCGACCTCAATAATGTCAATATCGTCTCTCACTTTTTGAACAAGAGCTAACGCATCATTCAATTCCAAGTCATCTAGCGCAAGTTGCAATTTCATCATCAACGCTCCTCCTTTATTGCAATTCCACAAATATTTGTGATTTACGCAATTATATTACCATTATAAGTGTGGTTTGGCAACATTAAATGTTGCATTTACATATATTTTTTGTGGAATTTGCACTTTTCTTGGAGAATATTGCTAATGCTACACGAAATGCTGTAAAATATGTGGGAAAGTAATTTGAATTAAACACAATTTTGAGGAATAAAAATGAAAAAACTGAGTATAGAAGAACGACGAAAACAAATTATTGAACTAATATCCATCAACGGAACGGTTAAAACCAGTGAATTAGCGGAAAAATTAGGCGTTTCAAGTGAAACGATCCGCAGAGATCTAAATGCATTAACAGAAAATGGCGAAATTAATCGTTGGCTTGGTAATGCGGTCGTTCACAAAAATGATTTTGGTATCTATCCTATATCCTCCCGTCTGGAAAACAATAAAGAAGAAAAAATACGTATTTGCAAAGAAGCAATCTCTTTAATTGAAAATGATTCTGTATTTTTTCTTGATACAGGAAGCACCGTACTGCATTTTGCCAATCTGATCAAAGACAAAGAATTTACGATCATAACCAATTCACTGCCTGTAGTGAACACTCTGTTCGATACAAAAAACAGAATCATATTTACCGGAGGGTATATCAACACAAAAGTTTCTTGCAGCTACGGTCCAGAAACAATATCGTTCTTGCAGTCGGTAAGAGTTGATGCGGCAATCATGGGGACATCTGGCTTTGAAAGGCATAACGGTCCGACTACGAATAACTTTGAAGATCTAGATGTGAAGCAGCATGCGATCAACTGTGCTAAGAAGACTTTTGTATTGAGCGATTCAAGTAAAGCAACTTACTCATCGATGCTAAAATATGCAAAATGGTCCGACATCGACGTTTTAATCACCAGTCAGGAGACCAATAAAAACATCATCGAATCTTTATCTAAAAGCACAAAAGTAATACAAGTATAGTTTGATATCTATAAAAAAGACCCGTGAGATCTCACTCATGAGTCTTTTATTATTAAGTTGATATCTTTTAATGCATCAACCCCTGTTAGTAACTTGTTGATGATGATATCCGGCTGCCAGCCGTTCTTTTTGCACATATCATAAATAAACTAGGCTGCTGTCGGTTTGGAAAGATCGGCTGCAATTGTATGTGCTTTGATACCATTTCTGTTTTCGGTTTCCTTCGCCTGTTGATCAAGCTTTGTCTGATTTCTTCCGACCAAAATTAAATCCCCGTGATTTGCAGCATGAATATTCATAAAACATGTTCCTAAACCGCCATATGAACCTGTGATCAGTGCTGTATTTTTCATAATTGATTCTTATCCTTTCTTTATTGCTTACTGCGCCTGAGTCATTTGACGTCCTTATCATAAAAAATATTGATGTTCATTGGAACATCAATCCATGCCGCACGCTCATCAATTTGTGCCAATCTTTTGAATAGAAAAAGGAGACCACTGATTCAAGTGCTCTCCGATATTTGATAACTTTTTTTATTTTTCCTTTATAAAATCCGCTGCACACTTCAGTCCGTACTGCGGAGGCGTATGCAGGGCTGCATGATCAATGGCCTGTGCCGTCACTTTAGCTGCCAGGGCACCGACAACATTCACATCTGCCGGTACATGACCGCCGCTCAACGCATAGAGCGTATCGCCGTCAAACATCGTATGGACCGGACGGATGGCACGGGCCATGCCGTCATGCCCCATGCCGGCTATCTTTGTCAACATCGTTTTGTCAAACTGCGCATTGGTCAGGATCACACCGATGGTCGTATTGGCATGCGGGGCCAGCTGCTCGGCCATGGCGATCAGCGTGTCTTCCGACGAAGCATCCAGCGTGCCTTCTTTGCTTAACTGGCCAGCCAATTTTCTGCCGGTTACCGGGTCGTAGATATCACCTAACGCATTGACCGCTACGATCGCGCCGACCATCAAGTCGCCGACCTGCACAGCTGCCGAACCTATGCCGGAATTCATCATGAAGGCAGAACCGGCCGCCTTGCCGACCGTTGCTCCTGTGCCGGCCCCGTAATTTCCTTCCTTAAAATTCGGGGCATTCACACACGCCTGATAAGCCATATCTTCATCGGGACGGACCTTCGGATCGCCGACGCCTAAGTCAAAAATGCATGAAGCACAGACCAGCGGCACACAGCCATATTCGGTCTGAAAACCAATGCCGCGCTCTTCCAGATAACGCATCACCCCGCCGGCACAGTTCAGTCCGTATGCGCTGCCGCCGGATAACACGACCGCATTGACCGCATCACAGGCCGCGATCGGATCAAGCAGACCGGTTTCCCGGGAAGCCGGACCGCCGCCGCGGATATCCATGCCCGCCGGCGCACTATCCTGTGCCAAAATGACCGTCACGCCGGTCGCTGCTTCCTGATTCTCTGCCTGGCCGATCTGAAAGCCAGGAATGTCTGTTACTGAAATCGTTTTGATCATTTTCTCTCCCTCGTTTCATATTTCATTTCCGTATACGTCATTTCCGAAAAACCCAGCCGGCGATATAAATCGATGGCTTTCGTATTGCCGCTGGAGGCTTCCAGCCGGAACACCGTATCCGGATATTTTTGTTTCATAAAATTAAAATAGCGATGTGCCAGACCGCGGCTGCGTGCTTCCGGTTTCAGATACAAATCTTCGAGCCAGATACACGGCTTGCCAAATTCGGTCGCGAAACTTTTGGCTGCCATGGCATAACCGACGATCTGCCCGTCTTCCTTCATAACGTAGCCTTCCAGATATGGTTCGTCCTGCAGACATCGATTGACATTCTGCTCAAAGATTTCAGTCGATCCATTGGTATGAACGGCCGGCGAAGCATAAAAAACTTTCATCATTTCTATGACGGTTTGGGCATCTTTTACCCGCATCGTATGAATTTCGATCATTTTATCACCTCCTTAAGGATACCACAGAAAAAAGCCTCCCGCAGGAGGCTTCCTCTTTATTCATAAACAAACGCTTTATCGTAGCCGGCATGTAACGCTTCCCGGATCTGTCCTGGCTGCTGGCAGTCACCAACATAAATGACCTGATCAAAAGCCTGCTGCAGATCATCGGCCAGACTGCGGTCCGGTTTGACGCCCATGGCCAGAACGACCGCATCACAAGGAATTTCCGTGCGCTGACCATTGGTTTCGACAATGGCTTTGCCTTCTTCGATTTCCGTCAGCTTGGTGCTGGTCTTCACTTCGGCACCGTTTTCTTTCAATGCCTTCATGATCGGATACAGTGCGCTCTTATACAATCCGGCACCGACATTGTCCATCATTTCGACCACGGTCACCTTGTTTTTCTTATTTACGGCCAGATATTCTGCCGTTTCCAATCCGGTGACACCGCCGCCGATCACAACGATGTTCTTGCCTTCCAGATCCGCTGTACCTGTCAGCACATCGGTACTGGTCACCGCTTTGTCCGTACCTTTTAATGACGGAATGATCGGATATCCGCCGGTAGCCACGAAGACTGCCTCGGCATGCACGGCTTGGCACGCTTCCACGGTCCCCGGCGTTGACAGACGCACATCCACACCGGCTTCCTTCATTTGAAGCGCCATCGTATCGATGAATTCCAGCAGGCGTTCTTTATGCGGCGGAACCGCAGCTAAATTGACCGTGCCGCCTAAATGTTCGTGTTCTTCAAAGAGCACCGCATGGAATCCACGTTTTGCCAAGGTCAAGGCTGCTTCCATACCGGCAGGTCCGCCGCCGATGACCGCAACCGTACGGCCGGCACCGTCTTTTTTCAGATGTTCCTCGCCAATGAGATACTCACGTCCTAAAACCGGATTCAAGGTGCATTCCAGCGGACGGCCCATTGCGAGCAGACGGAAGCACTCCATACAATTGATGCATTTGCGGATCCGCATATCGTGGCCCGCTTTGGCCTTGTTGGTCCATTCCGGATCGGCCAGCTGACCGCGGGCAACGCCGACAAAGTCGCTGACACCATCTTCCAGCAGTTTTTCCGCTGTTGCCGGATGCTTGATATTATTGACCGCGATCACCGGCAGATCGATATTTTCGCGGATCGTCTTCGCCAAGTTCACCTTCTGCGGCCAAGCTTCCGGATAGGCATTCGGTTCGACAATGGTAATACCGGATTCATACGTACCGCAGCTGACATCGATCACATCGACGCCTAATTTTTCCATCGTCTTCGCAACGACGACCGCCTCGTCCAGATGCAGACCGTCCGGGATGAACTCATCGCCGTCCATGCGGACACTGATGACGAACTTCGGTCCGCAGTACTGACGGATGCCCATGACGATCTCGATCAAGAAGCGCATACGTCCCTGCAGATCACCGCCGTATTTGTCCGTCCGATGATTGGTGTGCGGCGACAGGAACTGACCGACCAGATAACCATGTGCGGCATGGATCTCCACACCATCCGCACCGCCTAACTGGGCGATCACTGCGCCGGTCACGAACTTTTTGACCAGACCTTCGACTTCTTCCGTCGATAAAGCACGCGGCTGTTCACCGATCGTAGAGCACGTCACATCGGATGCAGAAACTGGCTGGCGGCCGCCGATCAGCTTGCTGGAAATCTGATTGCCGGCATGATGCAGCTGGATCAGGATCTTCGTGTCGTAAGCATGAACAGCATCGGTCAGACGCACCAGGCCTGGTACAACTTTCAGATTGGTCACGGACAGCTGGCAAGGTGTGCTGGCGCCTTCGGCGTCATCGATCCGTGTAATTTCCGTAATGATCAGGCCTGCCCCTCCTTTAGCCCGGGCCTTGTAGTATTCGATCATCTGCGGTCCCGGATGGCCGTCCGGCTCTGCCAGACTGCAGCCCATCGCGGTCATGACCACACGGTTCTTCAATTCCAAACCGCCGATCTTGCCCGGTTCAAACAATTTATTATACATATGTATCCTCCTTATCTGCCTGCGGCAGAAAATAACCATCGAGAAAACAGGAAACCGCCTGGTTCAGCTGATCTTCGATATCCGCCGATTCCCCGTTGATCAACATGGCATGATGCAGAAAATGAAAATAACCGGTCACCGCAGCATGCGCAAATGTATACACTTCCCGTGCCTGGGCGGCCGTGCAGAAATCCGTCTTGGCTTCAACCAGCACCATGACCGTATGATACGTTTCACTATACGTGTTCGGCTCACGGACCAAAGAAGGATAACCAAAACGGCTGACCAGCATCATCAAACGGACAAAAAAGCGGTCTTCTTTCACCGTACGGCTGACGACGTTGATCAAATGTTCCTTAAATTGATGATAGGAAATAACTTGTTGGGCATCCAGCCAGTCCCGTTCTTTCGCAAACCAACGGGCATAATTCTGCCGGATCAATTCTGTAAACAGAGCTTCTTTTTTCGGAAAATAGTCAAAAAAGGTGCCTAGCCCGATGCCGGCAGCGGCACAAAGCTCCCGCATTGTAATATCAGAATAGGTTTTCGTCTGAAACAAGTCAGCGGCTGCTTTCAGCAGCAGCTCTCGTTTTTGGTTTCGTTGTTCTTCGGTCAAATAACGTGGCATGATCATTTTCTCCGAACACTGTTCATCTAAATACAGTATAAAATTGAAAATCACCTTGGTCAATAAGAACCAGAACTATTGAAAATCTATCGTCAAACCGATATAATCGGCTTTGGAACTTATAAGGAGATATTTATGATCTGCAATAATATATTAGAGGCCATGGGACACACCCCGCTGATCCGCCTGAACCGCATGGTTCCGGACGATGCCGCGGAGATCCTGGTCAAATTTGAAGGGCTGAATGTCGGCGGCTCGATCAAGACGAGAACGGCTTACAATATGATCCGGAAGGCCGAAAAAGAAGGCCTCCTCCATCCCGACAGCATCATTGTAGAGCCGACCAGCGGCAACCAAGGCATCGGCCTGGCTTTGGTCGGCGCAGTGCGCGGCTATCAAACGATCATCATCATGCCGGACTCCGTCAGTGAGGAACGACGGAAACTGGTCCGTCATTACGGTGCGGAAGTCAAATTGGTCCACGATGACGGCAACATCGGCAAATGCATTGCCCAATGTGCAGCCATTGCAGATCGCATGAAAGCGGAAAATCCAAAGGTATTCGTACCGCAGCAGTTTGAGAACCCAGCCAATCCGGCCATCCAGCGTGACGGCACCGGCATGGAGATCATTGAAGCGGCCAATAAGCCGATCCATGGTTTCTGTTCCGGCATCGGGACCGGCGGTACGATCACCGGCATCGGCGAAACATTGAAAAAATACAACCCGGGCATTGAGATCTGGGCGGTCGAACCGGAAAATGCCGCCATCCTTTCGGGCGGTTCGATCGGCACCCACCTGCAGATGGGCATCGGCGACGGCATCATTCCGGCCATCCTGAATCAAAACATCTACAACAATATCTGCATCATCAACGATGAAGATGCGATCAAGACCTCGCAGCGGTTAGCACGGGAAGAAGGCATCATGTGCGGAATTTCCAGCGGCACAAATGTCGCAGCCGCCATCCAGCTGGCAAAGAAACTTGGCAAAGGCAAGACCGTGGTCACGATCCTGCCGGATACCGCGGAACGCTACTTCTCGACCCCGTTGTTTGATGAATAAGGAGCATTATGGAAATTCGCAAGACACAACTAACCGATGTCGATCGGCTGGAAGAAATTTATGCCGGCGCCCGCCGCTTCATGGCCGAGCACGGCAACCCGAACCAATGGGGCCCGACACACTGGCCGCCCCGTTCGGTCATCGAAGAAGATATTCAAAACGGCCATTCCTATGTCTGTACAGACAAGGACCGCATCGTCGGCACCTTTTGTCTGGTCTATGGGGCGCATGCCGACCCGCAGTATGACCGGATCACGGAGGGCAGCTGGCCATCCCGCCTCGCCATGGATCCGGATAAAGCGGAACAATACGGTGTCATTCACCGACTGGCCGGCGACGGATCGGTCAAAGGCATCGGCGCTTTCTGCCTGGAGTGGGCCTTTGCGCGCTGCGGCCATCTGCGCATGGATACTCACGGCGATAATACCGTCATGCAGAATTTAATGAAAAAGTCCGGTTTCGTACAATGCGGCATCGTCCATGTCATTGAAGACGATATCCCGCGTCTGGCCTTTGAGCGCTTTGATCCGGATCCGCAGCTCAAGATTGCTTTTTATCAGTCGCCGTTTGGCTGGCTGCAGATGACCAGCGACGGCTATGTCCTAACTGGTCTTTCCTGGTCGGATAAACCAACGGCTCCTTCGCAAAGCTGTCCGGTGTTCGACGAAACAAAGACATGGCTGGATCGGTATTTTCAAAAAGAAGATCCAGGTCCGCGGCCTTTCTATTATGCCCAGGGCACACCGTTTCAGCGCGCTGTCTGGTCACTTGTCGCACAGGTCCCTTACGGACAGACCGCGACCTATGGAATGTTGGCGGAACAGTTAAAGAAAGCGACCGGACGCCGGCAGTCTGCTCAGGCAGTGGGACAGGCCGTCCGTAAGAATCCGATCTCCATTCTGATCCCCTGTCACCGCATCATCGGCCAGAACGGCCGCTTGGTCGGCTATACGGCCGGAAACGGCAGCGCGGCCGATGGTTTAGATATCAAAGCCGCTTTATTGAATCTGGAACAAAAAACGACCTGCTGAAATCAGCAGGTCGTTTTGTCACGGGCCGAAGTAAGTCTCACGGCTGCCCAGCCGCAGAAGATGCCGACTGCCGCGCCGACAAGTACATCTGACGGGAAATGAACATACAGGTATAATCGGGAAAAGGCAATGGCACAGGCAGCGATCACCGCAAGCAGGCGCCATTTTTTCGGCCCGCGCAGCCAGATCACCGAAGCTGCCGCAAAAGACAAAGCCGAGTGGCCGGAAGGAAACGAATAGCCCCGCGGCGCCGATATCAGCAGCTCGATGTCCCGGATCTCAAAAGGCCGCTCCCGCTGAAAGAGAGGCTTCATGCCAAGCGACACGATCAGATGTTCCAACAGGATCGCAACCGACAGTATAATGCCGATCTTCCGTGTTTTCGGGATCAGCAGCAGCACAGCGGTCAGCACGAACCATAAAGAAACGCTGTTGGTGATGATCGGCATCAATGCATCCAGAAATGGTGTCCGAAGATTTTGAATACCGTCAAGGATTGCCCAATCGATCATGTGTTTGTCCTCCCTCTGTTTTGATTGCTCTATACAGTAATCAATTTCAGCGGGCTTGTCAAGCGCAATTACTCCAGCTCAAATGCACCGGTATACAATTGATAATACATGCCCTTTTCGGCAATCAACGACTCGTGGCTGCCTCGTTCAATGATGCGGCCATGATCCAGGACCATGATCACATCCGAATTCTGCACGGTAGACAGACGATGCGCGATCACGAAGACCGTCCGGCCGGCCATTAAGTTATCCAGTCCGGACTGCACCAAGGCCTCGGTGCGGGTATCGATGGAACTGGTCGCCTCATCAAGGATCATGACCGGCGGATCGGAGACTGCAGCTCTGGCAATGGACAGCAGCTGACGCTGGCCCTGCGACAGGCTGGCACCGCCGTTTTTCAATACCGTATTGTATCCATCCGGAAGCATGCGGATAAAACTGTCCGCATTGGCCAGTTTGGCGGCCCGGATACAGTCTTCATCACTGGCCTGCGGATTGCCGAAGCGGATATTTTCCATGACCGTATCGGTAAATAAGTTGACTTCCTGCAGGACCATGCCCAGACTGCGGCGCAGATCGGCTTTTTTGATTTTATTGATGTTGATGTTGTCATAACGAATCTTGCCGTCGGAAATATCATAGAATCGGTTGATCAAGTTCGTGATGGTCGTTTTGCCGGCACCGGTCGCGCCTACAAAAGCGATTTTTTGGCCCGGATTTGCATACAACGTAATATCATGCAGCACGGTTTTATCCGGCACATAGCCAAAATCCACATGATTCATCGTGATGGCGCCGCTCAGTTTCGTATAGGTCAGCGTACCGTCATGATGCGGATGTTTCCACGCCCACTGACCGGTCCGTTCGGCACATTCGGTGATCTTGCCGTCTTCATCGATGCGGCAGTTGACCAAAGTCACATAGCCCTCATCGGTTTCCGTCTGCTCATCCATAAACCGGAAGATCCGATCAGCACCGGCCAATGCGGTGATCATGGAATTCAGCTGCGCAGAAATCTGCGAAAGCGGATTGATAAAGCTGCGCGTCAAGGTCAGGAAGGAGGCGATCGTGCCCAGGGTCAGGATGCCTCGGCCGCTGATCAAACCATAGTTTGTCAAGCCGTTGATTGCCATATAGCCGCCGATGACCGCGATCACGACATACAATCCATATCCCATAACATTCATGATCGGCATCATCGCATTGGACTTGCCGTTGGCTTTAGATGAGCTTTGCCGCCAGGCTTCGTTACGCTCTTCAAAACCATCAACAGCTTGCTTTTCATGGTTGAACACCTTGATGACCTTCTGCCCGTTGACCATCTCTTCGACATAGCCGTCCAAACTGCCCAAGGATGTCTGCTGCTCGGTAAAATAACGGCCGGCCGAAGCAGAGATCCGCTTGACGACCAACAGGATCAGCACAATGACAACGATCGTAAACAACGTCAGCCAAAGCGATAAATAAAGCATGCAGGCAAACACCGCAATCATCGTGAACAACGAAGAAATCAGCTGCGGTACCGACTGTGCGATCATCTGACGCAGGGTATCCGCATCGTTGGTGTAAAGCGACATGATATCGCCGTGTTCATTCTGATCAAAATAACGGATCGGTAAATTCTGCATATGACTGAACATATCATTACGGATATCTTTCATCGTACGCTGCGCGATCACAACGGAACGCCGGTTGTAGATCAGTGTTCCAAGGATACCGAATGCGAAGATGACTGCCAGCACCGCCAACATATGCAGCAGACCGCTGTAATCGGGGTTCGCTGTTCCCAACAACGGCATGATATAGTTATCGATCAAAGTCTGGATAAACATCGAAGACGCCGCAGTAGCCAGAGCAGAAACAATGATGCAGACCACGACCAAGACCAGTTCTTTTTTCTGTTTGGTCATATATCCGATCAAACGTTTCATCGTTTGTCCTTGAATTTTATTGTTCTTTTCCATCGGACGAACCTCCTTTCCGGGTCTGTGATTCATAGATCTCGCGGTAGATCGTGTTATTTTTCACCAATTCATCATGCGTGCCGACGGCATTGACATGACCGTCATCCAGAACGATGATCTGATCCGCATTCTGAACTGAGCTGATGCGCTGGGCAATGATGATCTTGGTCGTTTCCGGCAGATCCTCCCGGAACGATTTCTGGATCAAGGCATCGGTCTTGGTATCCACGGCGGAAGTTGAATCATCCAGGATCAGAATTTTCGGCTTCTTCAGCAGGGCACGGGCAATGCACAGCCGCTGTTTCTGCCCGCCGGAAACATTGCTGCCGCCCTGCTCGATCCGTGTTTCATAACCGTCCGGGAACTGTTCGATGAACTCATCGGCACAGGCCTGATGACAGGCGGTCTTGATTTCTTCGTCCGTTGCGGATGGATCGCCCCAGCGCAGATTCTCATTGATCGTACCGGAGAACAGTTCATTTTTCTGCAGGACCATCGCCACGCTGTCGCGCAGCGTCTGCAAGTCATAGTCTTTTACGTTCCGGCCGCCGACCTGCAGCGTACCGCTGGTAACATCATACAGACGCGGGATTAACTGAACCAGCGACGTCTTGGCCGAACCGGTCGCACCGATGATGCCGACGGTCTGACCGGAATCGATTTGTAGATTGATATCGCTCAATACATTTTTTCGTTTCTTCTGCGTGAGATCATTCGATGCGGTCTGGTAACGGAAGTTGACATGATCGAAGGTGATGCTGCCGTCTTCCACTGACATGACCGGATGTTCCGGGTTGGTGATGTCGGTCTTTTCCTGAAGCAATTCTGCGATCCGCTCCATCGAAGAGGAAGCAATCGTGATCATCGCAAAGACCATCGATAAAATCATCAAACTCATCAGGATCTGGATCGAATACGTCAGCAGTTCGGTCAGATTGCCGGCCGTCAGACCAAGCGCCGGATTGTTGCCGGAAGCGACGATCATCTTGGCACCGATCCACGCGATCAGCAGCGTGCATACATACATACAGAACTGCATCAGCGGCGAGTTCAGCGCGATGATCTTTTCACCTTTGCAGTAGTATTCATACACTTTCTGACTGATGTTTTTGAAACGGCTGATTTGTCCCTCTTCCTGATTAAAGGTCTTGACGGCCCGGATGCCGCGTACGTTTTCTTCCACGATATTGTTCATGTTATCGTAGGTCCGGAACACACGGGTGAAGATCGGACGTACTTTCAAGATGATCAGCACCAGGCAGAAACCGAGCAGCGGAATGATGATCAGAAAGATCATGGAAATCTTCACGCTGATGCTCAGACAGACGATGAAACAAAATAAAATCATGACCGGACCGCGGATGGCCATGCGGATCAACATCTGATAAGCATTCTGCACATTGGTCACATCCGTGGTCAGACGGGTGATGATCGAAGCGGTCGAGAATTTATCGATGTTCGAAAAAGAAAACGTCTGAACATTTTTATACATGTCCGACCGTAAATTGGCACTGAAACCAGCGGCTGCCTCGGCGCCGAAATGAGCGCTGAGCGTGCCAAAAAAAAGTTCCAACAATGCAAAGATCAAGATCGCAATGCCGTATTTCCAAACCATCGGCATTTTGCCGTCGGTGATACCGTAATCGATCAAGTTGGACATCATCATCGGAATAATAATTTCCATCACGACTTCCATGATGGAACAAATAACCGTCAGCCAAGAGCTTTTCTTGTACTGCCGCATACTTTTCAACAAAGTTCTTATCATACGATTCTCCTTCCTGTAGCTGGCTACATTTTAAGGCATGAAAGATCAAAGATCTTCCAGATTTTTATACATCACCATCAAGTAACGTTTTAATTTGGCGATTTCCTCCTCATTGAGCGACTTGGTCATCCGTCTTTCATTAGCATGCATCGATTGTTCCAATACCTCAGAAACATCGACTGCCTGCTGCGTCAAGGTGACGATTTTATGCCGCCGATCATGCGGATCCAGCGCCGTGGTCACAAATCCGGATTTTTCCATCCGGGCCAGGATGCCCACAACGGTTGGATGAGAGACCCGCATAAAGCGCTCAATTTCTTTTTGCGTTGATTGATATCCGTCCTGACTTTTTAAAAAAGCCAAGACCGTGGACTGCGAAAACGTCAGGTGGTATTTTTTCAGATCCGCATCGCCCATGACACGCATCTTATCCGATACATTCTTCAATAAATAACCAATGTTCATTTCCATAGGATTCCTCCATTCTGTAGCTGGCTACAGTTTAAATCATCTTTCTTTCCTTGTCAACAAAAAAACTGGATCTTTTCGATCCAGCTTTCGATCCTCAGTCATGAATGTTCATACGATTCAAAGCCCGTACGAGTTCCGGATCGTAATGATTGATGATTTCCGAATGGCCTAAGTCTTTGGCGGCAATGGTCTTCATTTCTTCCTCTGTCAGTTCAAAGTCCCAAATATCGATATTCTGTTCCATACGTTCGACATGGGTCGATTTCGGAATGATCGAGACCCCGCGCTGTACGTTCCAGCGCAGAGCCACCTGCGCAGCGGTCTTGCCATATTTTTTGCCGATCGCACTCAGCTCCGGATCTGTAAAGATGCCATGTTTGCCTTCGGCCAGCGGAGCCCAGGCCTGCGGCACGATGTGATATTTTTTCATATTTTCGATCGCGGCTTCCTGCGTGAAGAACGGGTGCAGTTCCACTTGATTTAATACCGGCATCACTTCAACATTCTCGCAAAGATTCGTCAACATTTCCGGGAAGAAATTGGCCACGCCGACCGCGCGGACCAATCCATCCCTATAAGCCCGTTCCATGCCGCGGTATGCCGCAAAGTAGTCTTTCATCGCCTGATGGATCAGGATCAAATCGACGTATTCCAGATCCAGTTTCTGCAGTGAGGTCTTGATCGCATCGTACGTGGTCTGTTCATCGGTCATATCCTGGACCCAGACCTTGGTGGTGATGAACAATTCATCACGCGTCGTCAAGCCGTCCGCAATGGCCCGTTTGACCGCCTTGCCGACAGCTTCTTCGTTCATGTAAGCTGCTGCCGTATCGATCAGCCGATAGCCGGTCTTGATCGCATTGTATGTCACTTCTTCGCACTGTGCAGGATCCGGGATCTGGAAAACGCCGAATCCCTCTTTCGGCGTCTTGACACCATTATTTAATGTAAAATATTCCATAGTCTGTACCTCCGTTCATCGGCAGTGTAACATTGGTAAGCACCGTTCGTACAATATCGATTTTGCACTCCTGCATTCATCCAATGAATAGCCTTTTCAATATTAAAAAGAAGCGCTTGCGATGCGCTTCCCATTACACTTCCGATGATTGTTCAGGCATCGGCACCCAAATCAGCTTTTCTTTCACTGATTTTATATTCTGCGTCGTGACCAAGCCATTTAAATCCGCAAGATTCGTCATGGCATAGAAACCATACACACCAATTTTACTGGAATCAAGAACAACATAGCATTCTTGTCCTTGTTTTATCGCCTGCTGCTTCACTTTAGCAGTTTCCAGCTCTGCAGTATAAAAATTCATATTTTCCAACGCAAAGCCGGCTGCCCCCAGAAAAACTTTATCAAAATGGAAATAGGACAAATCATCCAGCACCATGGGGCCTAGGTTCATTTGATACTTCGAACTGTTTCTGCCGCCTAGAATATATAACTCACATTGATACGCATCATCATTTTTCAGCAGCATATTATGAGAAACCACGGTAATCTTTTTATCTTTTAAATATTCCATGATGTACATGAAAGTCGTCCCGCCATCAATAAACACACAGTCTCCATTGTCGATCATTTGAGCCACACGCTGACACAGTGCTTTTTTTTCATCCATATGCATTGTAATTCTCTGATCCATGTGCAGATCCGTCATTTCTAAACTGTGCTGCGGATTCTGAACTTTGACAGCACCGCCGTGGACACGCCTGCAGAAATTGAGCTTTTCTAATTTTTCAAAATCTCTGCGAATGGTACAGGCAGATACATTGAACTCCTTTGCAAGCTCGTTTAAGTAGACAACGCCGTCCGCATGGATTTTTTGTAAAATGAGATCCTGTCTTTCTTTCGCTATCATCGTTTGAAACAATCAATCCTTTCGCTATAAAAGTATACCATGTGGATCACTGATTTCCCCTCAGCTTTTAAAACGAAATTACGCTTGCTCTTCGTCCAGGCCCAATACCACTGGCGCCGATTTATATCCAACACCCATCCGATCGATCCCCATATCGATCAGTTTCAAAAAGTGTTCACGCGTACGGATATGTCCGCTGCCTTTGATTTTGATTTGACCGCCG
Source organism: Catenisphaera adipataccumulans (assembly GCF_014202755.1). Lineage (GTDB taxonomy): Bacteria > Bacillota_I > Bacilli_A > Erysipelotrichales > Erysipelotrichaceae > Catenisphaera > Catenisphaera adipataccumulans. The sequence continues at coordinate 333,686 of NZ_JACHHK010000002.1, read as the reverse complement.
ACTTCATCCATCAAGATCTGAATAATTTCCGGCGTTGCTCCCTTATCATCAAATCCAGTCAGGAACCCTGTGCTCGTTTTGACCCAGTCAGCGCCACCGGCAACCACAGTCCGAGCTCCTTTACGAATCTGCTCTTCATTTAAAGCACCTGTTTCAAGAATGACTTTCAATTCAATTCCTTTTTCATGACATACATCGGCCACCGCATGGATTTCTTTCGCCACTTCGTCATATTTTCCTGAACGAATCAATCCAAAATTTGCGACCATATCCAATTCACCTACTGTGTCATACGCCAATGCCCATTTTGCCTGCGCGACTTTTGATTCTAAAGATGTGTTGCCAAAAGGAAAATCACACGTCGGGCCTAGTTTTGTATGGGTTCCTTTTACATAGGGCTCACAAAGCGCCATGTAAGCAGGACTGATGCACACTTGAGCAACGCCTAAGGAAACTCCTTTTTTACACAATTCAACAATTTCCTTTTCACTAAACTGCGGTTTTAATACACTGTAATCAATGTATCTTGCTAATTCTTGAATGCTCATTTCTGATGCTTTCTTGGTGGGTTTCATGATAAATCCTCCTTTTATGATTCAATACTATCATTAATCGATCATATTTTAAAGAATATTTGCACGTTTATGATATTTTTCTATCAATCACAAAAGCTTAAATATAGAAATTCAACTAAGATCGATCAGGATCCTAGCCTCATCAAATCATAATAATAGTTCACCAATGTTTCCGGTGTTTCTATCGTTCCCTGTTTCACCCACATCGAGACCATTTCCGCAAAAGCTGTCACATAGACCGCTTCCGCATACGCTTTGGGCACGGATCCTGGGAACCATTCATTCATCCCATCAAAGGCTTTTGCCAATTGTTCCTTAAAATACTTCAGGAAGATATCGCCGCTTTCTCCGGACAGAAGCCGGAAAATATCTTTCTGCCGTTCTTTTAGATGATATAAAAGATGCGTCAGTTCATTCTTCAACGTTTCCGGCTTTGACGAAAAGTCATGAGTGTGTTCCTTTTCCCGCACTTGTGAAAAAACATGCCCAAAAATGTCCTCGCACATCTGATTCAAAAGATCCTCCTTGGTCTGAAAGTGCGCATAAAACGTCGTCCGTCCGACATCGGCCTCATCAATAATATTCTGTACCGAAATATGACTATAATGCTTCTTCTCTAAAAGACGGCTGAACGCATCAAATATTGCTTTTCTGGTTTTCCGTTGTCTGCGGTCCATCGTGTTTTCCTCCTCTTTTTCGAATAGATTTCAATTTTTGTTCGATATCGAACGATCATGAAAAACTGATTCTTGTCGGTCCTGCATTTCGCAAGTAAAATCAAATTACAGAACAATCTGTTCGCTAACAAATATATTGTACATAAAAATAGGAAAAGGAGGACAGGATGAATCGCATAAAAATATGGCTGACCGATGAAGCCAAATTCCGCATCGTACGGATCGTCATCTCCGGCGCTGCTTTGATCATCAGCCTGGGAAAATGGATAACATTGCCAGGGGCAATCGATATGGCATGGATCGCCATTGTACTTTGCGGCATTCCGATCATCATCGGAGCCGTCAAAGCCGTGATCACGGAACACGATATCACGGCCGATGTACTGGTTTCCCTGGCTTTGATCGGCTCTTTGATCGCCAAAGAGTTCTTTGCGGCCGGCGAGGTTGCCCTCATTATGGAAATTGGATCTGCACTGGAAGATTACACCGCGGCCAAAGCCAAAAAAAGTCTGACAAGCTTGATCCAGCTGATGCCGAAAATAGTTCATGTCCGGCGGAACGGCAAAGAAGAAAACATACCGGCAGAAAATATAAAGATCGGTGATACGATCATCATCCTGGCCGGCGAAACGATACCGACAGACGGCACCATCTGTAAAGGGAGCACGGCCATCGACCAGTCGGTCATGACCGGAGAATCCCTGCCGGTCGATAAGACAATCGGTGATCCAGTGCTCAGCGGTACCATAAACAAGCAGGGAATCTTTGAATATGTCGCGGCGACCGAAGTCAAAGACAGTTCGCTGCAGAAAATGATCGATCTGGCCAAACAGGCTGACGCAAACAAGGCGCCGATCGTTACGCTGGCCGATCGATGGGCGTCCTGGCTGGTCATTGCCGCCTTTACGGCCGCAGTCCTTACGTTTATCATCAACCGTGTCGTTCTCGGTGATCCATCGGCTGCTTTCCTGCGTGCCGTCACGGTGCTCGTCGTGGTCTGCCCCTGCGCCTTCATTCTGGCCACACCGACTGCCGTCGTCGCCGGCATCGGCAATGCCGCAAAATATGGTATGATCGTCAAATCCGGCGAAGCCTTGCAGCGCTTCGGCACCATCGATACTGTCGCACTGGATAAAACCGGGACCCTGACCTACGGTGAGCTGAGCATCACCGAAATCAAATCCTTAGATCCAAAATGGGCCAAAGCCGATATCCTGAAGCTGGCGGCCATTGCCGAAGCCCGCTCGGAGCATCCGATCGGCCAGGCCATTTGTGCCGCTGCCGATACAAAAGAACAAGCGTCTGAGTATACTGTTACACCAGGCAAAGGCATCGAAGCCATGTATAACGGCAGGCATCTGTTGGTCGGCAAAGGCAGTTTTCTCAAAGAACATGCCGTGGACTTGGACGAATCGTTAAAAAATGAATTTCAGGCCCGCGGCGCAACCGTCGTTTTTCTGGCTGTCGATGAACAGGCAGCCGGCTTGATCGCACTGTCGGATACCGTACGGCAAAGCGCTGCGCCGATGATCCAAAAGCTTCACCGCATGAAGGTAGAGACCGTGCTGCTGACTGGTGACAATCCAGCCGCTGCTCAAACCATCGCAGATCAGGTAAACGTATCCGCCGTGCACAGTGAACTGCTGCCGGAAGACAAACAGAAAATCATTCATCAATACCAGGAACAAGATCATAAGGTTTGTATGATCGGCGACGGTATCAACGATGCCGTGGCACTGCGGACAGCGGATGCGGCCATTGCGATGGGCGGCATTGGCTCCGATGTGGCCATTGAATCTTCCGACGTCGTCCTGGTACAGGATGATATCAGCCGGATCCCCTATCTGATCGATCTTTCCCGCAAGGTCCTGCAGAAGATCCGGACCAACATCATCATTTCCCTTTCTCTGAATGCCTTGGCCACGGTCCTCGCTGCGGCCGGCATCCTCGATCCGGTCGTCGGCGCCCTGGTGCACAATGCCGGTTCTGTTTTCGTCGTATTGAATTCCCTGATGCTTCTGTCGGTCAAAGATCAGGAACAATAAAACCTGGGATCAGATCCCAGGTTTATTTGATCTCCATTCCGCATGGCAAGGCCGATGAAGCCGGCATGCGCTCCTGCATAACAGCGCTGTAAAAACTATATCCGCCGGAAAGATTGTACGCATCATATCCATTCTGCATCAAGATCCGGCAGGCGATGTAGCTGCGCAGACCGCTCTGACACATCACGTACACCGGCTGTCCGGCCGGGATTTCCTCCAAGCGTTCTCTTAGTTCATCCAGCGGAATATTTTTAAATCCATCGATATGACCGGCCGCATATTCTGCCTCCGTCCGCGTATCCAGCTTGAATGCGGCAGCCGGCAGATCCTGGACCTCATTCCAGTGGAATTGTTTCATCAAACCGCCGCTGACGTTGCGGATGATATAGCCTGCCATGTTGACAGGATCTTTGGCCGAAGAATACGGCGGTGCATAAGCCAGATCCAGGTCTGCCAAGGCATCGGCCTTCAGACCGGCCTTGATCGCTGTAGCTATAACATCGATCCGTTTGTCGACGCCTTCATATCCGACGATCTGGGCGCCGAGCAGCCGCAGACTTTGCCGTTCATAGACAACTTTCATGAACATCGACTGCGCACCCGGATAATATCCGGCATGGGAAAGCGGCGATAAAACGACCCGATCAAAATCGATTCCTGCCGCAGCCGCAGCTTTCTCGCTTAAGCCCGTACTGGCTGCCGTCATATCGAAGATCTTGACGACCGATGAGCCTAAGGATCCCTGCGCATGCGCTTCAAGACCGCAGATATTATCCGCCGCAATATGCCCTTCTTTATTGGCCGGACCAGCCAGGGCAATCAGTGCTTCCTGGTTGGTGACGGCATTACGGATGACGACCGCATCCCCGACCGCGTAGATCGACGGATCCGATGTTTTCATCGTATCATCGACAACGATCGCGCCTTTCAAGCCCAGCTGCAGACCGGCTTTTTCGGCCAGCTTGGTATCCGGACGGACACCGATCGCCAACAAGGCCATGTCTGCTTCCAGCGATGCTTCGTCCTTGCGTAATACGCGGATCCCGGTTTCCGTTTCCTCAAAGCCGGCAATACTGCTTTTCAATTTGAGATGAATGCCGTTTTTCTTCAGCTGTGCCTGGATCAATGCCGCCATATCCGCATCAAACGGCGTCATGACCTGATCCGCCAGATCAACGATCGTCACATCAAGACCGGCATGACGCAGATTCTCCGCAACTTCCAAGCCAATAAAACCACCGCCGGCCATGATTGCTGATTTTGGTTTTCGCGTTTCGATGAATTGACGAATGGCCAAGGCATCTTCCACCGTGCGCAGTGTAAACAAGTTGTGACTGTCGATGCCCGGCAAAGGCGGCTGCACAGGTCTTGCGCCCGGCGATAAAATCAATTTGTCGTATTTTTCCCGATAGACACGATCGGTTTCCGTTTCTCGGATCGTAACGATTTTATGTTCCCGATCGATGTCGATGGCTTCCTGATGCACCCGCACATCGATGCCGAACCGTGTACTGAAACTTTCTGGTGTATTCAGCGTCAGATCCTGCTTGTTTTCAATGATGCCGCCGATGTAGTACGGCAGCCCGCAGTTGGCATAGGAAACATAGCCTGAACGCTCCAATAGAATGATTTCCGCGTGTTCATCCAAACGGCGCAGCCGCGTTGCGGCCGTCGCTCCGCCGGCAACACCGCCGATAATTATGATCTTCATGAAATCATCTCCTTTCTCTGCTTTCATCATCGCATAAAGAAAGGCGAATCGTAATTCAAATGCTCACGTTAGAAATCGACGCGGTCCGGATCATTGCCGGAACCCGCAAAATATGGCATCTCATTGATGAATTTCATATCTTCATCGGACAGTTCAAAATCAAACAAATCCGCATTTTCGACAATGTGTGCCGGTGTGACAGAGCGTGTCAGCGGCAGCACACCGTTCTGGATGACCCAGCGCAGCACGACCTGCGCCGTGGACTTATGATAACGGCCGGCCATTTTGATCAGTTGTTCGTTCTGAAGCATCTTGCCGGCGCCCAGCGGGCTCCACGCTTCCACCAAGATATCATGGGCTTTGCAGAAATCCACCGTCTCTTTACGGCAGAAACCCGGATGGTACTCGATCTGATCGACCATCGGCGGCACTTCGGTTTCCATCAATGCCTTCAAATGATGCGGCAGGAAGTTAGAAACCCCGATGGCACGGATCTTGCCGGCCTGATACAGTTCGGTCATCGCTTTCCAGGTATCGACATTGATAGCTTCCCAGTTCTCAAACTGATGCGCGGCTGCCGGCCAGTGGATCAAATACAGATCCAGATAATCCAGCTGCAAGTCGTTCAAGGTCTTCTCAAAAGCCGCGATGGTTTTATCGTACCCGCGTTCGGTATTCCAGACTTTACTGGTGACAAACAACTGCTCCCGCGGTACGCCGCACTCCTCGATTCCCTTGCCCACGCTTTTTTCATTGTGGTAAACTGCAGCCGTATCAATATGACGGTATCCAGCCTGCACGGCGGCTTTGACGGCATTGACCGCCGTTTCCCCGTCCGGGATCCGCCAGGTGCCGAAGCCGACACACGGAATTTTTACGCCATTGCGCAGTGTATAAACATCTGTTAATTTATTCATCTTCTTCTCCTTTTTCAATGATCTTCTTGACTTCGCCGATATACATGCGGTGCGCCTGCTCCTCCGGGGCATAGAAGGCATCCGCGATCGAAGCCGGAATTTGTTTTTTATCCAGCGTCTGCTGATACAGTTTCTCACATTCAAACGTTAAGATCGATTCCCGATAATAGACAAACCCGTCATCAAAGACCGGTGTCAGATTGGTGCCTTTTTTCGTATCACCGAACCGGCCGGTGCGGGTGCCCATGAGGATCAGATCCGGACGATTGGCTTTCGGGAAAAAGCTGACCGTAAAACGATCGCTTTCATTTAAAACTTCATAGGTATAGCGCAGCGGATTGATGTACACCGTCACGATGGGCCGACCATGATTCGGTGCGCCCCAGATGGTTCCCATGCTTCCCCAGCTGATGGTCATGGAATTGTAACGATCCGGCGTGCCTGCGGTCACGATGGCCCAGTTTTGATCAAATAAATTAAAAATTTTGGTGTTGAAAGCAGATGGTTTCATGTTTTTCGCTCCTTTCCATTTCACCATAGCAAATTTCTGTCTTTTTATCCGTATCACATATTCACAAATCGGACGCTATTTTTTCATATTCCGCCTGTTTATGGTAGGATAGGAAAAAAAGAAAGAGGATCCTATGGGAACATTTCAGACAATCGAAGAAGCCCGACAATATTTTTATGACGATCGCTTTGCGCGTATCAACGGCATGGTCATCGATACGATCGGTGAGACCGAAGCAACCTGCTCCCTGGTACTGAATGAAAATCACAAGAACGCCAACGGCGGTGTCATGGGCGGTGCCATCTTTACGCTGGCCGATTTTGCGTTTGCGGTCGCGGCCAATCAGATCCACCGGCCGACCGTTTCACAAACTGTCACGATGAATTACCTGAACCGTGTGCATGGGCAGAAACTCTTTGCGCATGCCTATTGTATCAAAAACGGCCGGCGCCTGACCGTCCTGAATGTTGATGTCACCGACGATACCGGCCGTGCGGTCGCACAATATACCGGTACAGGCTGTAAGTGTTAAAGATATTTGCCGGTCCTGCTTTCCGGGCAGGCACGTACCTCGTCAACAGTGCCGGATACCACGATCCGGCCGCCTTCCTGACCGCCGCCCGGACCCATATCGACAATATAATCCGCATTCCGGATCACATCCAGATCGTGTTCGATCACGATGACCGTTGCCCCATGATCCAGCAGCCGCTGGAACACCCGCAGCAAGGTCTGCACATCCAATGGATGCAGACCGATGGTCGGTTCATCAAACACAAACAGGGTATCCGCCTGCGGTTTTTTCATTTCACTGGCCAGTTTCAGTCGCTGCGCCTCCCCGCCGGATAAACTCGGCGTCTGCTCCGCCAACGTCAGATAGCCCAGTCCTAAATCACTGAGCACCTGCAGCCGGCGCTGCACCAGGGGCAGTCCCTGACAAGCCTGCAGCGCTTCGTCCACGCTCATCGCCATCAATTCCGGCAGCGAATACGCTTTGCCCGCCGCATTGGTCCAGCGAACCGCATCGGCCTGATGGCTGTACCGGGAGCCATGACAATCCGGGCAGGTGATCGCAACATCGGGCAGAAACTGCACATCCAGACTGATCGTACCCGTCCCTTCGCAGGTCGGGCATTTTAACTGCCCAGTATTATAGGAAAAGTCACCCGCCTTGTAGCCGGCTGCCTGCGCCGCTTCGGTTTTCGCAAACACCTTGCGCAGCTCGTTGTGCACATTCGCATACGTTGCCACGGTCGAACGGATGTTGATGCCGATCGGAGACGCATCGATCAGCTTGGCCTGCTTGATGCCGCCGGTATCGATCGTTCGCACGTGCTCCGGCAATTGTTTCCCTTCTGCCTGTAATCCTGGGATCAGGCTTTCCAGGACCATCGTGGTCTTGCCGGAACCTGATACACCCGTTACGACAGACAGCCGGTTTTTCGGAAAGGAAACATCCAATGGCTGTACCGTATGGATCGAATTGGTCTGCATGCGGATCATGCCATGCGCAAACAGTTTGGCCGGCGTACACCGTTCGCGTACCTGAACATCCTGCCTGCCGCTGAGATATGGGCCGATGGCCGAGCATGGATCTTGTTCGATATCCGCAATGGTTCCTTCGGCGATGACGGTGCCGCCTTTGGCGCCGGCTCCCGGTCCCATTTCGATCATCCAGTCCGCCTGCTTTAAGATCTGCGTATCGTGATCGACCAGCACCACGGTATTCCCGTCACGGACCAGATCTTCCATGACACCTGTCAGACCTTCGATATTGGCCGGATGCAGACCGATGGATGGTTCATCCAGTACATAGAGCACCCCGGTCGTCCGGTTGCGGACCGCTCTTGCCAGCTGCATACGCTGCCGTTCTCCGGTCGAAAGCGTTGAGGCCGCCCGATCCAACGAGAGGTACCCTAGACCGAGATCCAATAAACGGCGGGCTACACGATGAAATGAATCACAGATGCTTTCGGCCATCGGCCGCATCGCTTCCGGCACCCAGGCCGGTACGCCGCTGACCCAGTCATCCAGTTCGGACAAGGTCATCTGGCAGGCATCGGCCAAAGAAATACCGCACAGCCGCGGAGCACGCGCTGCTTCGGACAGACGCGTCCCGTGACAATCCGGACATACATCCTGTTTCAGGAATTTTTCGACCCGTTTCATGCCTTTTTCGTCTTTCACGCGGGAAAGGGCATTTTCCACCGTGTATTTGGCGTTGAAATACGTAAAATTCATATCCCCGGTCGCGCCGGTCGTCTGATTCTGATAGACAATGTTTTTCTTGACAGCCGGGCCGTTGAACACGATATCCCGTTCTTTCGGTGTCAGTTCTTTAAACGGTACATCGGTGCGGACCCCCATCTCGCGGGCGATGTCTTTCATCAACGACCACATCAGGGTCTGCCATGGTTTGACCGCGCCTTCATCGATGCTCAGATTCTCATCCGGCACCAGCGTTGATTCATCGACGGTCCGGACAATGCCGGTGCCGCTGCAGGTCGGACACGCACCGCCGCTGTTGAAGGCAAGTTCCTCGGCGCCCGGTCCATAGAAATGTGCCCCGCAGACAGGACAAACCAGTTCTTTTTCGGCTGCGACGTTCATCGACGGTTCAACATAATGCCCATTCGGACAGCGATGGCTGGCCAGCCGTGAAAACATCAAACGCAGGCTGTTCAGCAGCTCGGTCGATGTCCCGAAGGTACTGCGCACACCAGGGATCGCCGGACGCTGATGCAGCGCCAGAGCGGCCGGAATGTAGTTGACCGCCTCGACTTCGGCTTTTTCCGCCTGAGTCATGCGCCGGCGGGTATAGGTCGACAAGGCCTCCAGATACCGCCGGGAACCTTCGGAATACAGAACACCCAAAGCCAGCGAAGATTTCCCGGATCCCGAAACCCCGGCGATCGCCGTGATCTGAGAAAGCGGGATATCAACATCAATATTTTTCAAATTGTGCACCCGGGCACCGCGGACTTCGATATGGGCGGGTGGGTTCTTCTTTTCTTTCTTCATATTTTTCTTCTTTCTTTATGTTCACCATATCATTTTGATCGTAATTTATCTATGAGCATTCATTTTTCTGCGCGTACTTCTTTACTTATATTTTACTTCTCATCTCGCAAAATCGAAGGTATACTAATGTTAAGAATAGAGACTTTTTCACAAAGGAGGGTTTTATGACCAGGATCCGACAATTTTTGCGATTCTCCGCCGCGATCTTTCTCGCGTTTTTGTTTTGTTTTTTTGCGCCGCTGCAGGCCGGCGGGCAGATCTATGCGGATGAAAGTGCCAACTATACGACCGAAAGTTTCACCATCCATACCACGGTTGCCAAGAACCATACGATGCATGTAAAGGAAACCATCGTGGTCGACTTTGGTTCTCATGCCCATCATGGCATCTATCGCTATATCCCATATTCAGAAAAGCAGTATATTGTCACCAATGAAAATGCCGGTGATGATCCGCTCAATACTTCTACCGAGTCCGAATATGGATCTGGTTACAAGGTCCTGCGCATCGGGGATGAAGATAAAACCGTCACCGGTGAACACACCTATCATATCAGCTACGATCTGGTCTGCTACAAAGACGATTCTAAAATAAATGATTATCTATCCTACGATCTGTTCCCGACGGACTGGGAGACGTCCGTCGGTACGGTCACGAGCACGTTGACCCTGCCAAAATCGATGGACTGGGACGATCTGGAATTCTACAGCGGCAGCTACGGAGCAGAGGATCCCATTTCCGACTATTTTACGCAGACGATCGATAAGGAAAATAAAACGATCATTTTAATGGGGGATAATGTGCCGTCCGGTGTCGGTGCCACTGTGAAAGCGGATCTGCCGGAAGGATACTGGGTCGATCCGCCTAGCCGGGCCAGTTCGATCAAATATCTTTGGATGGCGATTACGATCATCCCGGCCGTAGCCGCTGTGCTTTGGTTTAAGTACGGACGCGATCCGCAAATCGTGGAGACCGTTGAATTCGAACCGCCGGAAGGCATGACCCCTTGTGAAATTGGTTATATTATCGACGGCAGTGCGGAAAACAAAGATGTGCTTTCGATGATCATGTATTATGCCGACCGCGGTTACCTGAGCATCGAAGAGAAAGAAGAAGATCACCTTGTGCTGATCAAAAAAACAGAAGCGGATCCAAAAGATCCAAAATTCAGTCGGTATTTTTATAAACATCTTTTCAATAGTAAAAAAACCAAAGACTTGAGCAATCTGCCGGACAGTTTTGGAAAAATCGTTGAAAACACCAAAGAGAAAGTGAAGGAACAATTTGCCGGCGACGATCAAATCTACAATAAGCAGGCCAACTTCTGCCGCGGCTTGACCTATGTGCTGTTTGCGCTCATGATCTTGATCGTATCGTTTGTCACCGGATATTATTCCTATACTACATTTCTTTGTATCTTCTTACCGATCATTGTACTGCTGCCGTCCATCTTTGGTTTAGTGATGGTCAATATGACCTTTGACCGCCGAAAAAGCATGACCAAAGCCAAGATCGGAATCATCCGCACGATCGGCATCGTACTGCTCGTGATCGGCGGCGGCATCTTCGGCAGTTTTATCTTCGCCTGGGTCAGCGCAGCTGCCGCTATCGGATGCGTGGCTGCTTATGTGATCATGGTGCTCTGCTCCGTCTTCATGCGTTCCCTGACCAAACATGGCGCGGAATTGATGGGCAAGATACTGGGCTTCCGCCGTTTCATCGAAACGGCAGAATACGACCGTCTGAAAGCCCTCTCGGATCAGGATCCGGAATATTTCTTCCATATCATGCCGTATGCCTATGTCATGGGCATGGATAAGACCTGGGCCAAGAAGTTTGAAGAGATCCAGATCGGAAAGCCGGATTGGTACGACGGCTATGATTCGGGCATGGTTTATAGTTCAATATGGTACAGTTCGTTGTTCCACACCTACACGCACCAGATGAACAGTGCCCTCATCCAGAGCGGCGGCGATACAACTGGCGGCGGCGGTTTCTCCGGCGGCGGCTTCTCCGGCGGCGGTTTCGGCGGCGGAGGCGGAGGCGCCTGGTAAAAAAAACAGGCTTTTTCAAGCCTGTCTTATGAGGACGGAAAGAACGCCGTCAATCCGTTATATGTATATTCTTCGGCTGCGGTCGCATCGTGATCGTAGCCTTTTTTCACGCGATACGCAAAGTTGCCGTTACTTTGTTGGTCAATATCCGTAAACACACCGGAATCTTCCATCGCCTGATGACGCTCCTGTTCATACGAATACGCAAAATCTTTTGTGCCGGTCATAATAAAGACAAAGTAATCGCCTGGATCCCGATTTTCTGCATCCTGCCACAAGACCGAATTGTCTAAATCGGTTCCGCAGCTCATCGGCAGAAAATAACGGAAGTCGTCCAAATTGTATTGGAACGTATGCCAGGTGGCAACGGATCCCATGGAAAATCCGCCGAATCCGCGATGATCCCGCGACGCCGCAAATCCTGCCGGTGTCGGCTCTTCGGCATACGTACTATACTTGCTTTCAACAGCCGGCATCAAATCATTCGTTAATTCGTTATGAAACTGATCGGTCAGCTGCAGCGCCAGTGAAAAGTCATCTGAATCCTGGCCGTTTTCATTGGTGTTGTTATAGGTGGGGCAGACAATGATCATCGGGCGCAGTTTGCCTTCCTGGATCGCATGATCAAGGACGTTCTTAAATTCTGAAGGAGAACCGGGACTGCCCAGCAGGCTGTTCTCATTGCTCCAGCCGCCGTGCATCAAATAAAATACATCGTACTGCTGACTGGGATCATACTGATACGGCAAGTAGACCACCGCATGTTTGTTCAGCCGTGTTTGATGCTCTTCATACGAAAAGGATTCCCACGTCTGATAATTCAGATCTTCTAATGTACCCTGCTGGCGGGCCTGACGAAAGTAACGACGCGGGATCTTACGGATCGAGTCGGGAATGTTCACGGCGGAAGCAACTATATCCTCTGTTGTCATATGTTTTTTCCAGAATGAGACCGCATGATCGACCCAGCCTTCTGCTGCCGTGCCTTCGCCTAAACCAAAACCATGTTCCAATCCTTTGAATACTTCAATTTCCGCATCGGTGCCGTTTTCCTTGATCGCATCGATGCGTTCTGTCATTGTTTCGGCATCGGCGATGCTGTCATCCGTACCGACATTCGCATAGGTCGGCGGTTCCTTTCCTGTCACTTCGCTCAATCCGGTATACTGCGTGATCACGGCTGCCGGCTGCGGGGAAGCAGGTTCGTCGAATGATGCCGTGCCGTCGGTACCGACCCGATTGGCCATTCGTGCACCGGCTGAACCGCCCCAAAGTGAATAATCCGTCATATCGATCTGCAGCTCATCCGCATGTTTTCGCAGCCAGGTGATCGCATACGCTAAATCTTCATATGCCGTTTCTTCTTCCGGCCGATAGATCAGCGCGATCGCGTTGTATCCTTTCTTTGATAACTCCAAGGCCACCGGGAAACTATCCTGCATGGCACCGACATACGCAAACCCGCCGCCCGCATTGACGACGGCCGTCTTTGCGCCGGACTGTCCGCGGAAAAAGAAAATACCGGTGTCCGCTTTTTCCGGATCCGCCTTCCGTTCGCTCTTGGAATAAATCGGATAAAAAATACGCTGGTCCTGCTGTACTTGATCGTAGAAATAATTGACGATTTCCACTGTTTTATCGGGATTGATGTTGTTATACCATGTCAGCTGCAGATCCCCCAATGTATCTCCGCTGTAATAGTTGTCGTCCGTCGGAAACATCAGGCGGCCGTAATTGTCAAACGCCTTATCATTGATGACTTCCTGGATCGATGTATCTTTTGTAAAGTGTCCGGACTCGGCAGCGGTCTGCGTGCAGCCGGACAGCAGCAGAACAACGGCTAAACAAACCGCACCGACTTTTCGAAATAAATCAGTCATTGTAGATCACCGGTTTGATCAGCGTTCGATCATGATTGAGGAACAGATCCATGGCTGCCGGGATCTGATCCAGTCCATGAAAGCGGTGAGTGATCAATTTTTCTGGCTCGACCCGACCTGTTTGAATCAGATTGGCCATCCGGCTCAGCAGTACACGTCCGCCGCCGCAGCCGACACCCTTGATTGTTTTATCACCGTAACCGAATCCCCAGACCGCCGGTTCGATCGGAATGGATGAATTGCCGAAATACGCGGATAAATTTACCAAAGTTCCGCCGTTTTTCAGCATCTGCAGACCTTTGCTTAACTCTTTTTCCGTACCGCCGCACAATACCACATTGTCGACCGGACCGTGATTGTCGGCAAGAATCTGATCGATATAATCTTCATTGTGATAATCGATGCATTTTGTCGCACCGTATTGCTTGGCAACATCAAAACAGATCGGCCGCGAACCGATCGCATAGATCGACCCGGCTCCCTGCAGGACGGCTGCCCGCACAGCCATCAATCCGACCGGACCGATGCCCAATATGGCCACGGACTGTCCGAATTTCATATTCAGTGCCTGTACGCCCTCGAAAGCCGTACACATCATATCCGGCACCATCACCGCCTGTTCCATCGTGACGCCTTCCGGGATCTTCGCCAGATTCATATCCGCATCACGGATGTAATATTCTTCGACAAACGAACCGCCGCGGTCCGGATAATCGATTCCCGCATACATATTGTCCTGACGCTGTTTAGCCTGGCCGTCCTGTGCTTCCAAGGAACGCCATACCGGCATGACGGCACAAACAATGACCGGATCCCCTACTTTGAAATCATGTACATCGCTGCCCACGGCCTTGATCACGCCGCACATTTCATGACCGACTGCTTTGCCGACCAAATAAGGCAGACTGGCTGCTCCCGTGGCACATAAATGGGCATCACTGGTACAAGGTGACCAAATCATTGGTTTGATCAAAGCACCGGTGGGAACAATGTTTTCCGGTTCCGGTACCGGACAATGGTCGCTGACCGCCATTTTATTTTTTCCTTCGATGACGACACCTTTCATATAACGCATCGGTTTTTCCTCCTTACTTTTCTGCCGGTTTCCAGATCCGGCTCATCGCTTGATAAAAATACTGCAGTGCATCTTCTTTACCATGGACTCCATGGCGTTTGATGCGATAACACAAATTGCCTTCCTGTTCATTCGAAACAGTCTGAAACAAATCTTCCTTCGACATGTTCTGAATCTGTTCGGAAAAGGCAGGATACGCAAAATCATGCGTGCCTGAAGCCGCAAAGATGAAAAAGTCTTCTGGCCCAAATCCTTGATCTTTTACCAGTTTTGCCATCTTCTTTCCGTCGGCGGTCAGATTGCCGCTGGACGGAAAGAAGTAACGAAATACATCCAAGCACTGGGCAAAGACCTGCCATGTGGCCACCGACCCCATTGAAAATCCGCCGAATGCCCGGTGATCCCGGGAAGCGCGCAAATCTATGCGGTCAGTGGATGCCGCAAAGGTCGAGAAGGTTCCTTCGACGGCCGGTATTAAATCATTGACCAGTTCCTGGGGATAACGGGCAGTCAGTTCAACAGCCATAGAATAGTCGCTGCTGTCACGGACCGAAGTGTTGTTATAGGTGGGACAGACGATGATCATCGGGGCCATTGTTTTCGTCTCAACGGCATTGTCGATCACATTTTTAAACGTACTTGGTTTTCCCGGAATGCCCAGATACGTCGTTTCATTGCTCCAGCCGCCGTGCATCAAGTAGAACACGTTGTATTGCTGCTTCGGATCATAGTTATAGGGCAAATAGACGACAGCTCTTTTCTTCAGTCGCTGAAGTCGTTTTTGATACGTAAAGGCTTCCCATGTTTGATAATTCAAATTTACCAGTTTTCCTGGGCAGTTGGCTGGACGCTCAAAAGCGTCTGGAATTTCTGCCATTACTTTGGGAAAAGACAACGGCTGATACATGTTACCGACCCTTTACGGCACTGCCGCCGAAGACGGCCGACATATTTACATGATCCAGTGCATCATCCAGCCGGCGGACTTCCGCTGCTGTCAAAGGAATATCCGCCGCATGGAAGTTCTCCTTCATACGAGCTGGTTTTCGGCTGCCCGGGATCGGTACGATCCAAGGCTTTTTATTTAACATCCACGCCAAAGAAATCTGTGCGGAAGTTGCACCTTTCGCTTCAGCAAATTGGGAAATCAGATCCAATAATGCCTGGTTTTGTTCAATGGCTTCATCCTTGAACTGCGGCATCGATGCCCGATAATCGACCGCGGCATCAAAGTGCTGGCCTTTGCCGTACTGGCCTGTTAAGAAACCATTTGCCATCGGGGAAAAGGCCACAAAACCGATCTGCAGCTCTTCAAGCACTGGAAACAATGTTTCATATTGACGTGCCATCATCGAATAGCGGTTCTGCACCGCTGTCACCGGACAAACAGCATGCGCCCGGCGGAGATACTCTTCGTTGGCTTCCGAAATTCCCCAATGTGTAATTTTTCCTTCTCGAATCAGATCGGCCATGACACCGGCAACCGTCTCGGGTTCGACATTTGGATCGATGCGATGCTGAAAATATAGGTCAATGTGATCGGTGCCCAGCCGCTGCAGCGAACCTTCCACTGAACGGCGGATCGTCTCCGGACGCGCATCCGGGATCAACGGATACGGAACTTGATCACTGTCCAAGTCAAACGACAAACCGAATTTATCAGAAATAACTACATCATCGCGCACATCGGCCAGTGCCTTGCCGACCAGTTTTTCATTGTGATGCGGATCATCCGGTGTGCCATAGACTTCCGCCGTATCAAAATATCGATAACCGAGATCATAAGCTTCCCGGATTCGTTGTTCTGCTTGTTTTTCTTCAGTCGGAGCACCATAGCCATGAGAAAATCCCATGCATCCTAAACCGACCGGTGAGACAACTAAATCTTTTCCTAATGTTCTGTTCATATCCTGACGCCTCCGTTTTCTATTCAAATTATGAAGTGCCCCTGCCCGGTTGTACAGAATCGATATTGAATTGGAGATTTTACCAAATGAATAGCGCATGATAAAATAAATTCGTATGTCCCGGAGGAATGTTATGAATACGATGTCAAAAAAAACGAAAACTGTCAGCGTCGCATCCATTGCGCTGTATGCCCTGCTGCTGGGTATCTTGACCGGTGCGATCGTATGGATCGTCCTGCACCTGCTTTCTGTCAGCACAAATTGGATCTGGACCGTGATCCCGAGTGCACTTGGTCATCGCTGGCTTTATACTTTACTGATTTGTACGCTCGGCGGTCTGCTGATCGGCCTCTTCCAACAAAAGTACGGCATCTTTCCCGACACGATGGAGGAGGTCTTTGCCAAGCTGAAACAAGACGGTACCTATGATTATCATCATCTGCCTGTACTCATCATCGGCATGCTTCTGCCGCTGATCTTCGGCGGCTCGCTCGGTCCGGAGGCCGGTCTGACTGGTATCATCACGGCATTGTGCTGCTATGTGGGCGATCATTTGAAATACAATGTCCGCGAACTGCGGGAGCTGGAAAAATCCGGATTTGCTGCTGCACTGGGCGTTGTGTTCCGGGCACCATTGTTCGGGCTGGTCAATAACTTTGAACATACGCATGATGAAGAGCCGCTGTTTTTTGATCCCAAAGAATTGAAAATATCGAAGATCATTATTTATCTTTGTGCCATCGGCGGCGCGCTGCTGGTATCGGAATCGTTGTCCAAATGGTTCGGCGGCGGACATGGACTGCCGCATCTTGCCTGGCCGGGACACGCCGGTCTTGATGACTGGATCTGGTTTCCGGTGCTGGTCGCTGCCGGCATTGCCCTGGGCTGGTTCTTTCAGATCACAGAGCGCGCGGCCCATCGTTTATCCGTACCCTTTCGGGATCATCGTGTCGTTTCTTGTTTGATTGCCGGAATAGGTATGGGGCTGCTGGGGGCCTGGAATCCGCTGACGATGTTCAGCGGCGAGGCCAAGCTGCTGCACTTAGCTTCCCGGTGGCAGTCTGTATCGGTATCTTTTTTGATCCTCACGGCACTGGCTAAAATGATCGCCACCAATCTTTGTCTATCCTTCGGATGGAAAGGCGGAAGTATTTTTCCGATCATTTACTGCAGTGCGTCCTTGGGGTTTGCGCTGGCATCTTTAACGGGTGTGCTGCCGCTGTTTGCGGTCGTCTGCACTGTAGCCGGAGCCTATGGTTCTATCATGCGCAAGCCGCTGACGGTGACCGCGGTCCTTTTCCTCTGTTTCCCGATCCGGTTCATCCTGCCGCTGCTGCTGTCGGCTTATCTTGCTTCTATAATTCCCTTACCGAAGGCAGAAAAAAATCAGGCCGAAGCCTGATCATTGTTGATCCATAAGCATTTTCATGCATTGTTTTTCTGTTTGTTTTTCAATCACCTGCAGATTTACAGCCTGCCAGCGGGCCAAGTCGGAGAGTGCTTCGTGATGGATCAGTTCTTCCAGCAGATCGATATTCACACGGGCATCGCACAAGGCACCGAGCTTGTCCTGGATCTCATGCATCGTATCGACCACGTCTTTCCGCGGGCCGGTCAGTTCTTTCAAACCACGGGCATTGTAACGGATCTTTTTCGCATCTTTGCGGACTTTGTGTGCCGCTTCAACATCGCCTGGATCTAACTTTTGATAATCGTGCCGCATTGTTTCGGTCAGCTCGGTCAGCCGGTCGCTGATAACTTGATCTGAGAGGCCTTCCTGTTCCGTTTCATTGTTCCAGTGGATCCGGCTGAATTCTTTTTCCAGGCTTTTCCACGTTTCTGCACAGTCACGGGAAGCAAACCGTTTCAGTACTTCTTCACATTCGGCGGCCCGGCAGCGACGGATGACCGCATCAAGCGTTTCGGGCGGTTCCGGTCCATTGACAGCCGGCGCTAGATCGACATCCACACGTTTTGTATCCTCGGCCAGCACATCCAGTTCGCGCAGACGGGACAGCGCCCGGACCAACGTGCGCAGTTGGATCTGCATCCGCTGATTTTGTTTCGCTTTCTGGAATGGTTTGATAAACCAGACATAAGAGCGCAGGGTCCGGATGGAAACGCGCAGATCGTGGACCGCATCGGCATCATCTGGATGATCCGTAAATTCTTTGCATTGTTTTTTGACATTTTCAAATCCATGCACCAGAATTTTTTCCAGATCGACCATGGTCTGCCAGTCGGCAAAATTCGGTCCCTGGATAAACCAGCGGATCTTGGCGGCATGCATCAGTACCTGTGCCGCTGCTTCCGTATCATCGCATGTGCGGATATGATTTCGCGTCTCATCGGATAGATACAGGCAGATATGTGCACCAGCCTGAAAACGGATTTTTTGTCCGGTCAAATATTCGATCAGTCTGGTCATCTGCGGATCGTGGCCGACCATCACCAACGTATCATTGGATCCAAAAGCATCGGTATACAATGCTTCGGTGAGAACGGATACGATATCATGGATCTCGGTATTATTCAGGGCTTCCTGCACTTTCATATCCAGATCGACGTTGCGGGCGCTGCGGATCGCACGCTGAAAGATCTTAGCGGTTTGGCGGGCACGGATCAGCGGACTGGTCCAGAAGATGATGTCCCCGCGTGTCGAAAGTAAATTGACATCCCGCTGCAGAACAGCACGCATGGCCTTTTTACCGGCGCCGGTCAATTTTCTTTCCGCATCGCCGTCAGGCGTTTCGGCTTTTTTTGCCTGTCCATGCCGTAATAAAATGATGTTCATATCAATCTCCTTTCTTTCTTTATTTAATTATATTATATTTTTCTTATTTTGACGCCGCAATAGAAAAAGCTGTCATTTCGACAGCTCCTTGATGAATGTTCCATTGCGCAGTTCATTAAACGCTTCATGCAGTTCTTCTCTTGTATTCATGACGATCGGTCCGCCCCACGCAACTGGTTCATCCAATGCCGGCGCGCTCATATAAAGCACCCGAATTTCCGGACCCTCTGCGGGTGCCTGGATCGATACCGTATCGCCTTCTGATAAAGCAGCAGCAGTTTTTTCGCGTACCGACGTGCCCGCTATTTCGGCATCACCGGATAACGTGAAGACCATGGCAGTTTTCTGCGGGTCGCTCGGCAGGCTTATGGATGCACCCGGTTTAAGGATCAATTCGTAGTAATCCAACGGCTGATATTCCCCTTGAAAACCCGTATGATCCAAATAGGTTCCTGCTAAAAGACGTAAGGTACCTTGGCCCTCGGCAATCGGGATTTCCTCGATATCTTTGTGTTTGATCGCATGGTAAGCCGGCGGACACATTTTATCCTTCTTCGGTAAATTCATCCACAGCTGAATGCCCAATAATCGTTCAGCCGGCGGGATGTTCTCTTCGTGTTCGATGCCGGAGCCGGCCGTCATCCACTGGACCTCACCGTCTCCAACTGTGTCTTCAAATCCCAATGTATCTTTGTGCTGCATTTTTCCTTTTGCCACATAGCTGATCGTTTCGATGCCGCGATGCGGGTGCAGCGGGAAACCAGCGGTATAATCGGCCGGCTGTGTACTGTCAAAAGAATCTAACATGAGAAACGGGCTGAAATCGTGCACGGTCTCGTTGCCGAGCACGCGGATCAATTTGACGCCGGCGCCGTCCTGTGTCGGATATCCTCGTACCATTCTGCGTATTTTTCGTTCCATTTTCATACCTCCTTATGATCGTCTGTATTTTATATCTAATTAGATGTTTTTGCCAGTGAAATGCTCTGAAGGGATGGGCATAGAAAAACAGTGCTGAAAGCACTGTTAATTGATTTAGAGATTCGATAAGAACAGATGCGGAACATATTCATTCCGCATCCGTTTTTAATCATATATAGGAGCCTGCTTCAGTTGTTTCGCGTAAGCCAATCATGCTCGATTTCTGCGGCGGCGTTCCAACAGAACAGCCGCAAGCAAGCTTCCTGCCAACATGATCAGAGTAAGTCCGCTGTTTGATTCCATCGATGTCAAAACCGATATATTTTTCTTGCTTTTTACCGGCTTTGATGGTTTTGAACTTGAAGTTTTATCATTGTTCTGCGGCGGGCTGGTTGGTTCTTCCGGCGTCGGATTCACGGTCTCGTTCGTTGTATATGTATTGGAACCGTCGTTCACCTTCGCCTGATTGGTCAATTTCGTACCGTTGTTTGAATCCACTGTTACTTTGAAGCTGACCGTAATGCTTTCACCGCTTGCCAACGTGATGTTGCTCCATGTCAATATACCGTTTTCATAGGTTCCGCCGTTATCTGCAGAGTTTTCTACATAAGAACTGTTCTTCGGAATTGCATCTGTGATCGTCAATGTTTTCTCCTCATTGGACGTGTTCTTATACGTGATCTTGTAAAGCAGCTCATCTCCCGCCTGTACTTTCTTGCCATCAATCGAGTTCTGTTCATCCGAGCTTTTGAAAACATCTTTCTTTGGCTTGGTCGGCGGCGTCGGCGTCGGGTTCGTGGTCTCATTCGTCGTGTATGTATTCGTTCCTTCGATGACATCGGCCTTATTCTTCAATACCGTGCCATTATTCTCTTTGACCTTCACCGTGAATTTGACCGTGATGCTTTTTCCATCCTCTAACGTGATGCCGCTCCATGTCACGGTACCATTCGAATAGGTTCCGTCATGATCTGCTGAACCGTCGACGTACTCACTGTTGGCCGGGATCGCATCGGTGATATCCACTGTCGCATCCGCACCGGTCGTATTCTTGTATGTGATCTTGTAATCCAGCAGCTCTCCGGCCTTGACTGTCTGGCCATCGATCGACTGCGTCTCACCGCTCTTGAACACATCCTTTGTCGGATCGGTCGGCGGTGTCGGCGTCGGATTTGTGGTCTCATTCGTCGTGTATGTATTCGTTCCTTCGATGACATCGGCTTTATTCTTCAATACCGTGCCATTATTCTCTTTGACCTTCACCGTGAACTTGACCGTGATGCTTGAATCTTTGGAAACCGACAGATCGTTCCATGTTACTTTTCCATTTGAGTAAGTTCCTCCGTTATCTGCCGAGCCTTCTACATACTTACTGTTCTCCGGGATCGCATCGGTGATATCCACCGTCGCATCCGCACCGGTCGTATTCGTATATGTGATCTTGTATACCAGCTCGTCTCCGGCCTTCACCTGATTGCCGTCGATCGAATTCTGTTCATCCGTACTCTTGAACACATCCTTTGTTGGATCGGTCGGCGGCGTCGGTGTCGGGTTCGTAGTCTTATTCGTATCGAAATTATTCGTGCCGTCGTTCACTACGGCCTGGTTTTCCAATGTAGTGCCACTGTTCTCCTTGACCTTGACCGTGAATTTGACTGTGATGCTTTTTCCATCCTCTAACGTGATGCCGCTCCATGTCACGGTACCATTCGAATAGGTTCCGTCATGATCTGCTGAACCGTCGACGTATTCACTGTTGGACGGGATCGCATCGGTGATATTCACCGTTTGTGCCGATCCGGTCGTATTCTTGTACGTGATCTTGTAATCCAGTTTGTCGCCGGCTTGTACTTTCTTGCCGTCGATCGACTGCGTCTCACCACTCTTGAACACATCCTTTGTCGGATCGGTCGGCGGCGTCGGTGTCGGGTTCGTGGTCTTATTCGTATTGAAATTATTCGTGCCGTCGTTCACTACAGCCTGGTTTTCCAATGCGGTGCCACTGTTCTCCTTGACCTTCACCGTGAATTTGACCGTGATGCTCTCGCCGGCTGCGACTGTCTTTTCCCATGTCACCGTGCCATTCGCATAGCTGCCTTCGTTATCTGCTGACTGGAACGTACTGTTCGCAGGGATCTTATCGGTGATCGTCACCGTCTCTTCCTGATCGGTCGTATTCTTGTACGTGATCTTGTAATCCAGCAGCTCTCCGGCCTTGACTGTCTGGCCATCGATCGACTGCGTCTCACCGCTCTTGAATACATCCTTTGTCGGTTTTTTAGCCCAGACTGCATATAATGCATTCGGCTGAGGATCATTTACATCGACACCGATTGACGCTCCAGGTGCATATTCTTTGCCATTTCCATCTTTCCAGCCGATGAATTCATAACCAGCAGGAGCTGGGATATTTGACTGATCCAACGTATACACAGTCAAGTCTTGGTTATTGATCAATACACTTGCATCATCGACTGTCTGTTTTGTGGTCACTTCAGAGAGTCCTGTATCAGAAGGATAATTTGAATGATACGTCAAATCCGTCGCTTTCGGAGATTCACCATAAATAGCATAAAGTGTTTCATCTTTGGTAATCTTTATTTTATCGTCTGGATAATATGTCGTTCCGGTACCATCGGCTTTCGTATTCCAATAAAGGAACACTTTGCCTGTCGGCGGTGTCAGCGGACTGCCGCTTTGGACATCCGCATAACAGTTGTCGCCGCCAACATAAGTTTTTGAATCGGTTACCGTACCCGATCCGCCATTGGCATCATAAGTGACTTTATACTTATGCTGCTGTACATAATGTGGATATAATTCAATATCTTTTGTCAGCTGCGTATCAAAACTATACGTTTCATAAGATGTCTCGCCGCTGTCATCCGTGGTTTTTATATCCCATCCGACCCAAACTGCGTCATCCGGGATCGTGATCGTTTTTGAACTGTTTGTATAAACAATATAATTTCCGCTTTCGTCTTTGACGTTTGGCATCAGATTTTCATCCACGGTACCGCCATAATCCACTGTAATGGTATCGACGAGACTGCCGCCGCCCATTTCGTCATAAACTTTTGCTTTTACTTTCGGCAGTTCCCATTTTGCGTAAACAATGACGTTATCGTCCGGCATTTTTGCATGATCAAAATCATAAGGAACTGTGCATTCAGGGTCTTTATACCATCCCGCAAATTGGGCTCCTGCCGGCACTGTGGTCGGTGCCTCTTCCGGCACATAGTAATTTTCTCCATCTTCGCCGTACGATGCCAGGCTGGCTTCATAATAGATGCCTGTCTCCTGGTGAATGATTTCGTTGCCGCTGTAATAATCAATGCCATGTTGATTACGGCTGTAGAAAACATCAAATCCGCCAAAAGAGGTTACTCCAGACCTGCTCATCATCTGTTGTTCGGATAACTGCGTAGATCCATCAGAAGATACGGATACCCAGTTTCCATAATTTCCATTGCGGTCCATGACTCTGAACTTAGACACGGTAAAGCCAGAGTAGACATTCTCAAAATTCCAGCCTGCAAACTGTGTATCAAGAGAAAATGTCTGAGGTGTAAGATCGTCTGTAAATCCGCCGCCGGTAACTGCCTCACGATAATAATTCAATGTATATCTGCCAGATGTCTGACTGAATGTAATCGTTGCAGAATTTCCGCTGTAGTGGAAATTTTTTACTGGCAGGAAAGCATCCAAATATGCATAATAATACTGATTATTTGTACAGTACCATACACTATCCTCATTTGTCGGCCATGTCACATTGCTTTGATCCATCGTAGCGCCGTACAATCCGGAAATTGATGTCGTTGATCCATCATTATTATTAAATTTATAGGTAAATAAATCGCGGTCATAATAGATATTCAGGATCGTGGATCCATCGCCCTTGATCTGAACGGACTCTGAATTGGTCGAATTATAGTGAAAACCATCACCATTATTGATATTTGATTTTGATTTATCACTAGCCGTCGGCGAAGCGTCGCTTTCGGTCGTTCCGGTACGCGTCTCTGAGGCATAGTATTCATATGTTTTATCCGCATCTGCCGCATCTTTGTCATCGGTCACCGACTGTTTCCAGAAAATGACGGTATAATTTGCGGTTGCAGGTTCCCAGACAGCGTATAACGTTGTATCTTCGGACAATTCACTGCCGAATGTAAAGTCGGCTTCCGTCGCATCCTCATTTGTAGACCATCCCACAAATGTATATCCGGCACGTTCCGGATCGGTTGGTGCTGATGTTACACTTTCAGCAGCGACGAATTCCGGTGCAATGATCGTAGCGTCATCACCGGTCTTGAAGATCAGATAATGTCCCTCTTCAAATTTTGGATACAGATAAATGTTTTCATTTCCCAGTGTAATGGAATCTCCTGCCGGAGTGGTCAAACTGCTGTCTGTATACCATCCGGTGAAAGAACTGTCTCCCTGTGAAGCAAGCGTAACGTCGGATGTATTTATGGTGTCACCGCTCGCTCCGGCTTTTGTCTCATAGACTCTCGCATTATCTCCGGCCGAATCCATAAAGAACACATAATGTGCTTCCTCAAAAACCGGGTAGTAGTTGATATCCTGCGTAGACGTTACAGACGGAGTCATGCTGCTGAATGGATCCAGTTCCACCGTACTCGATCCTTGCGTTGTCGTCCATCCTTTAAAGATGTAACCAGATTTTTCTGGATTTTTCGGAGAATATAATGTTTCTCCGTTTTTTATTTTCTGTTTATTGAATGTTTTACCATTTGCACTGTAACTCAGCAATTCTCCGTTTTCATCATAAAAACGGTATGTTGCCACGGCCGGCTGCTCGCCGTCAATGACATAAATTGAAAAACTGTCCGCACTAAAAGATGCTGATGATTTCTTGGCATCCGCGATTTCTGTCGGACCATTTTGTTCATCATTGTGTATTACATTAAAAGTTTCTCCTTCCAGATTTCTGGAAAGTGTCATTTTTACACGAATTTGTTTTCCGTTTGCCGGTTCAATTTCCTGGCCTTCTTTATTCCTGAAAGTGATGTCAACACCTGATGCATCCACCACGTTCTCCGGATCTTCAGAGCTTCCTTTGGCAATCGATAATGCTGTTTCTGTGCTGACATCGGTCACTGTCATTGTTGTTCCTTCTGGGAACGCACCTTCCGGAGCAGAAACGGAAACAGTTACTCCGCCGGATGAAGATTTTGTAAAATCTTGTGCCGGCATCGAGGTCTCGTCTTCTTTCTGCGTATCCTCTTGTGCAGATGTCTGTTTTGTTTGAGATGATGCTGCAGAGGAACCCTGACTTTTCTGCTCTGTTCCCTCGGCACCCGCTGTGCTTTCCTGATCATTTCCGGCCGGACTTGTATTTCCATTCTGCCCTGCTGCTGTGCCGGACTGTGATTCGGCCGATGTATCAGCAGATCCGCCTGTACCGCCTGCTTGATTGTTGGAAGTTTGTACGGTCGTCTGCTCAGAAGCGTTTGATGTTTCATCGGCAAAAACCGTATTTGTGCACTGCAGACCGATTGATAATGAAATCAAAATGGATAAGAGCCCACGAAAAAAACTGTGTAATTTTTTGTCCATAATTCTTTCCTCTCTATCTATATGTCAGTGACATAAAATTATTTCATAGCTGAATGACCGTTGTGAATCGTAAACGAAATATTATTTTTAATTTATTACTTATTTCTCTCTAATATTTATATAAGTCCCTTACACAATGAGTATATCTTAAAAAGATATAACATGCAAATAATAAATATTGTGATAATATTATTAAACTTATTTCATAAGTCTTTTTCCTTTTTTGAAGAGAAAAAATGTTCTGTATGAACCAAAATTCCTGAAACATGAAATTCAATATTACGCTATAATGACCAGCTTCATGATCCGTCTTCCCAATTGAAACAAAGAAACATCAAGAAAAATCATTACCAACTAGTATTGAATAAAGAACATATTTATTGAAAAAGAAAATTGGATCATGGTCTCAACAAGTGCTTTCGAAATGAAGATCGATAAAAAGATGTAGAAATGAGTAAATGTATACGGTTTTATACACCATCGGATGTTAGAATGTTCCATGGCATGCTTGATTAAAAAATAATGAATTTCCCTTTCAAGACACGATTAAAAAAATCACCAATCCATTGGCATATTCCCGATTCAAAGCTATGAAAGAATATGGAGAAGCGGGAAATCACTTGAGCAACGATAGAAGAATACATCACCTATACAACACGGAAAGGGTCCGGCTCAAATAAAAAGGCCTGACTCCTTGCGAAGCAAGAAATCAAGCCATAGAATCAAGACAAGTTATTTTTTCAAACTTTTGAGGTTCGCCTCACCTCCGATTTTTGTCTTATGCAGCAGACCACACGTTGCCGCGCACTCTTTGCGTACGATTGACCTTGCCGTCTGTCTCCAGCTGGCGCAGGACCTCATACTCGACTGCTTTGGAACGATCCTTGATCTGACCTAACTCACGCTCGGTCATCGGGCCGTATTCTTCGATCAATTCGGCTTCTTCGCGGGTCGGATAAGTTTGAATATCCGGACACAGTCTGTGAATGACTTGATCGTACGTCTCCATCGGCCGGTGGCCGCCGACATAGATTCCGGTCTCCTGCGTCAGGGCATGCACGTTCTCACCGGCTTTATAAAATAACATGGTCGGGAAGCCCCAAGCCTGCCACTCGGCACAGGTTACCTGATCTTCATAGAAATCTTCTTTGGCAGATCCATCGGCAATGGCTTTTTTAAAAGCATCGAAATCCAAGCCATCGATTTCTTTGGCTAATGCTTCATAAATTTCTGGATTCGAAATGATCTTGCGCTCGGTCAAAGCCGCCCGACGCAGCCGGCGCAGATAACGGAAACCGATGTCCTCCGACTGCATGAATGCTGCCTTGGCGGCAATGTTTGCCGGCCAAGTCGAGAAATGCCGGATCGGTGCAATGTCTTCCCAAAGTTTCTCATCGATCGGCTGTCCGGTCCGTTCGGAGACCATCTTCCAGTGCGGTTCTGTGGCCGCCGCATCCCGGATGTCGTTCTGCGCATCATAGAAATCATCAAAGTCTTTGATCAAACCGCCGAAAACATAACGAAAATGCAGCTGATCGCGATATTTTTCCATCATCGTCAAAATCATCGGTTCGGTGGCCCAGCACCACGAACAATACGGATCCGTAAAAACCATTACTTCCAATTTTGTGTTATTTGTGCTCATATCTATTTCCTCCTTCTTTTTATCTCTAATTAGTTATTTTAGGGGTGTGCATTTTCCGGTACGCACATCACAAACCATGCCTGGCTGATCATCCCATGACAATGACTGAACAAGGTCATTTGTTTTCTGTGGTTTCTGGATGTCTTCTGCCTGGATCACGTACGAATCTTCTGGATCGTTGGTCTTGCGGCATGTCACCTTGCCCGCGATCTTATTCAATGCCTGTTCGGCAGTCTTTGCCTCGCTTTTGCCGAATGTCGTTACGATCACAGGGCCTTGTGTCCATTCGGGCAGCCGGCGGAATACGGCCTGCCAGCTCTGCGGCCGCATCAAGATATCCGGCCGGCGGATCAAAACGGCATCATACACCTGATCCGTGTGCCAGTGGGCGGCATCCCCGACGATCCAATTCACGTTCGGCATCCGCTGACGGTTCTTTTCGATGGTTTCACCATCTTGATCGATCCCTGTCAGTTCAATGCCGGACTGCACCAGTTCTTCGGCTTCGGTGCATAAGCCGCAGCCGATATCCAGAACGGACAGCGGCCTTTTTTTCGGTAACCATCGCAGTTGCATACGCATCACCTCGCAAACTTTTTGAACAATCGGACCAGCGTTTGTTTCTCCTCTTCGTTCCACACCTGCATCTCCTGTTCGATCATTACCGCATTTTCTGGATACGCTTTAGCAATAACTTCCCGGCCTTTGTCAGTCAGAGAAAGGATATGACGGCGGCCGTCGTTTTCATCTTTGCGCTGTCGGATCAGATCGCATTTCACCAGGTTGCGCACCACGACCGGAATCGTGCCGTCCGTCGATAAGATCTTTTCCTTTACCTCTCCGACAGTCAGATCTCCGGCATGATACAACGCTTCCAATACGCCGAATTGGCCAAGCGTCAGTCCGTACTGCGCCGCGATATGTGCGGTCTTGCGATCGATCGTACTGTTGATACGGTGCATCTTGATCAATATGTAATTGTCCTCCTGCATAGCTGTTCCTCCGTTCTCTGCTTCTGTTTTACTCTAATTAGAGATATTTGTCAAGCCCCAAGCTCTCACCTCTTTTTCATAAAAAAACGGTGTGCTTTTTGGGCACACCATTGTGCTTATTTCCAGGATCTTTCGTAAATACCGGCACAGTCGGCTTCCGGCATTTCCGCCGGATCACATAGAAACAGACCGCCCATGGTCGCGCGGGCATTCTTTGCCAACGTGAGCGCCTCAGATTTCTCAATGCCGTAATCTGACATCTTCAGATCATCCACACCGCAGGCTTTTTGTAAAGCTTTCAATGCGGTGATGAAGTCCATCGGATCACTGGCATCGGTCTTGCCGAGGAACTTCGCCATATCGATAAAGCGTTCATCGCAGACATGACGGTTGATCCAGTAGGTAAAATATTCCACTGAGATCATGATCAGGCCGGCGCCATGCGGCAGACTTGGGTGATACGCGCTCATCGCATGTTCCATGGAATGTTCCGATGTACAGGCTGAAACGTCCATCGAATAACCAGACATCGTATTCGCAAAAGCCACCGCTGTCCGGGCTTCCATATCGCTGCCGTCGGTGACGGCACGCGGCAGATAAGCGCCGATGTTTTCAATGGCCGCACGCTGCACCATATCCGCCATCGGATTATGACGATTGGAAATGTAACCTTCCAAGCTGTGGAACAGCGCATCGAATCCTTGATACGCCGTAAACTTCGGCGGTACGGTCTTCATCAATTCCGGGTCAACGATCGCATAGGTCGCGAACATACCCTCAAAACCGCCGACACCGATCTTCTCTTTGGTTTCCGGATTCGTGATGACCCCGGCGGCATCGACTTCTGAACCGGTTCCGGCCGATGTGGTGATCGCGATCCATGGCAGGACCGGATTTTTGATATTCTGTTTCTTGCCGTTTTCGGTAAAGACAAAGTCCCATAAATCATTGGTCGGCTGCGACGCAAGCATCGCCATATTTTTGGCTGCATCCATCACGGAACCGCCGCCTAAGGCAACCACAAAATCACATTGGTTATCACGGGCGAACTGAGCACCCTGCTCAACGGTTTCCTTTAACGGGTTGGCAGAGACCTGATTGAAAAGCGCAAATGCACAGCCGGCTTGTGTCAGTTCGTTTTTCGTGGTTTCCAATGAACCATTGCGGATCGTCGACTGGCCGTTGGACGTGACGATCATGGCTTTCTTTCCCGGCATCGGCAGCGTATGCAGCTGATGTAACTGTCCTGGGCCGAATAAGACGCGGGTCGGGGCAAAAAAATCATATGTCTTCATCTTTTTTCCTCCTTTTCTTTTATTAAAACACAAAATAGATTCATCACGCGTTTTTTATACACATTCGATATAGTCATTGAATATGTTTAATAGAAAAAAACATATCCGCTTTGCGGATATGCCTGTCTTCAAATTATGGTTCGGCTCGTTCAATGGTCACATCATAGGTGCCGTTCAGGCCTTCCAGTTCCTCAAGCGGCGATGTGATCACGCCAATATTGACCTGGTAATCAAAATACGCCGATTGGTCTTCATCCTTAAAAGGAATCATCAAGTAAGGAATACCGAATGAATAATTAATATCACCGTTCAGCCAGCCGCAGTGTATTTCTTCTTTCTGATACGGCAGCGGCTTGGTAATACCGCAAAGATCATGCGTATAGCGCGCCATTTCGATCGTATACGGCAGCTGCTGGACCAAAGCTTGTGCGGTTTTACAATGATTCAATATACCGTTGACGGACAGGTTATCTCCAAAACGAATTCGTATTTTCGTACCATCAGCCGGCGGCCTGCGTGTCGCCAGGTCTGGGTTTTCCGTCTGTATCTGTGCGTTTTTCGCAGCGGGGTTTTTACTTTGGTTATTCATGTTTTTCATCTCCTTTTCGAATCCTTCATAAAGCCTAGTTCAGAACCCGTTCGACAAACAGAACATAAATGATCAAAATGTAGTTTTTCACCGTCACAAATCGGTATATCCTTCATAATTATAATAACATGATTCGCCCCGGCCGAAGTAAAATAATTTGACATCGGCTATTCATGTTTCTAATAGTGAATGAAGAATGAATCTGTTTTTTTGTTTCAGGGAGCTTGTGATAGAATAAATATAGAAATTGATCGGCGTCCTGCCGGGAAAGGAATTTTGTATGAAGAAGAATGTTGTGATCATCCTGCAGATCATCTGCTGCATCCTGCAGGCTGCTGCCTTGATTTTTGTCTTTTATGCCTGGCTTGCACAGGATTCATTCAAAGAACAGTTTAATGTTCCGTCCTATGCCGCAGATGCGGTGGTGCTGCCGCTGTCCCAGCTGATCCACGCAGCGCTGTTCCTGGCTTTGATGGCCCTGACAACGCTCATCCTGATCAAAAGCAAGCCGACGCATAAAAAGAAAAAGGCCGTCGGCCTGTTGATCGCATTTATCGTCATCTATATCGGCACAAACTGGCTGAACACCAGGATCAATGCCGCAAACGAAAGTCTCGGCGATACCTATGCGATGACTTACTATTGGATCTATATGATGTTGTCGTCGCGTCTGAGCGTGATGGATTCGATTTCCTATGTCCTGTACATTTTCTCACTGGGCATCTATTTTGAAATGCCGGATACGGCCCACATTCTGGAGAAAAAAGAAACACCGGAACAATCCGGATCCCGAAGCTAATGCTTCGGTTTTTTTATCGTTTGCCTTGCGAAAACGCCGGCAAAAAGCTACAGTGATTTTATCACGAAGAAAGGAGTCCGATCATGAGCGAACATCTGCTGATGCCGATGGGCGGCAAACGCGTCCGGATCTTCCCCGGACCGGCTGGTTCCCCAGTCGTCTATCTGAACGATCCGATGGACCGCGGGATCAAAATACATACCTTACTGAAAGAAGAAAACTGTCCGCCGCATACGTTGGTCGAGATCAGCGGGCTGAACTGGGATGATGACATGACGCCGTGGTATTGCCCGGCCCTGACCAAAGGCGATACGCCTTGTGCCGGCAAGGCTGATGCGTATCTGAGCTGGATGATCCAACGTTTGATCCCGGCCGTTGAAAAACATCTGGAAGATCCAAACGGTCGGATCCTGACCGGTTATTCGCTGGCGGGATTGTTTGCGGTTTATGCGCTGTACCGGACCGATGTTTTCCGCTGTGTCGGTTCGATGTCCGGTTCGCTCTGGTATCCGGATTTTCTCGAATATACCCGCACCCACACCATGGTCCGTCGGCCTGACTGTATCTATTTTTCATTGGGCGACAAAGAAAAAAACAGTGCGGTCGAATTGCTTCAAAGCGTGCAGGACCGTACCGAAGCGGTCTATGAAGACTGCCGGGGAGCCGGCATTCCGACCATCTTTGAACTCAATCCGGGCAATCACTATCAATTCAGCGACCAGCGGACCGCACGCGGAATTGTCTGGATCTTAAGGCAGGAAAGAACGGAGGATGCTTATGAATCAAAATGAAACGATCTACCATTTATTCCGTCAGATGGCTGAACGGTACCCGGATCAGCCGGCGGTCCTCGAAAAAAATCGGACACTGACGTTCCGGGAACTTCTAAAAATGACGGACCAGCTGGCCGCCGCTTTCCCGGAAAATATCCGGACGGTCGGGATCATCATGGACCACGAGGCAGAAATGATCGCCGCGATGTTGGCGGTGTTAAAATGCGGCGCCCGCTATGTGCCGGCCGAACCGACCTTTCCGATCGGCCGGATCCGCTATATGATGAGCGAAGCGCAGGTCGATTTCATCCTGGTCAACCGGGCTTACCAGCCACTGGCCGAAGGTTTTGATACAAAGATCACTGCCTGCGTGCTCTGTGCCGGCAAGGACGCTGCCGGTCATCAAGATGCTTCAGTACAGCCGTCGTCCCCGGCCTACGTGCTGTATACCTCGGGAACCACCGGACGGCCGAAAGGAGTCTGTGTGACGAATCAAAACGTCTGTCATTATGCGCATGCGTTCGCACATGAGTTCCATCCCGGTCCGGGCGATGTGATGCTTCAATATTCCGTCTGCTCCTTTGATATCTTTACCGAGGAGGTCTTTGCGTCTTTATTGAACGGTGCGGCCATCGCGATCCCGTCTTCGCAGGACAAAGCCGATCTGCAGGCGTTGATGAACTTTGTTCAGGAACATCATGTCACGATGCTCAGCGGCTTTCCGTACCTGCTGGCAGATCTAAACCATCTGGATCATCTGCCGGATTCACTGCGGCTGCTGATCAGCGGCGGCGACGTCCTGCGCGGCTCGTATGTCGATCACCTGCTGGATCAGGCACTGGTCTACAATACCTACGGTCCTTCCGAGACCACAGTGTGCGCTTCGTATTATTGCTGCAACACCGGCCATGTCCTTGAAGACGGCACCTATCCGGTCGGCAAAGCAGTTGAGGGGACGGTCATCAAGATCATGGATGCCGACGGCAAAGAAGTTCCAGCCGGACAGACCGGTGAGATTTGTATCTTCGGTGACGGCGTATCCAATGGCTATATCGGCGATCACGCCGAAGAAAACAAGGCCTTTGTCCGGCAGGCAGACGGTTCCGTCATGTATCGCAGCGGTGATCTGGGATATCTTCTGCCCGATGGCAGCATTGCCTTCCTGCACCGTAAAGACTCCCAGATCATGATCCTGGGCAAACGGGTCGAGGTCAAGGAAGTGGAATCGCGCTTGTATCAATGCCGCCACGTCCGTCAGGCCGTGGTGCGCCCTTGTGTCGATGAAACCGGGCTTTCGTATATGACAGCCTATATCGTACCGGCTGATGATGATCTGAAGCTTTCAGAAGTGCGCAGGGAACTGGCGGAGAATCTGACTTCGTTCATGATCCCGGAATTCTTCGTGCGGATGCCGTCGATCCCGCTGAATGCCAACGGCAAGCCGGATTTTGACCAAATGCCGCTGGTGATGAAAGAAGGGACGTATTGAGATGACAATAGAAATCAAACAGGCCGATCTGAAAGATCTGGACGTACTGATGGCCTGGCGCATGGAAGTGCTGCATGAAGTTTTTGATCTGCCGGACGATGATAAGGATCCGGAACTGTATGAAAACAACCGTCAGTATTATCTGCACGCCTTGCCGGAAGAACATCATATTGCGTGTTTTGCGCTGGCAGACGGCGAGATCATCGGCTGCGGCGGCATTTGTCTGCAGCGTGAAATGCCGTCTCCGGATAACCGTTCGGGAACATGCGGCTATTTGATGAACATCTATACACGGCAGCCCTACCGCCATCAAGGCGCCGGCAAGCAGATCGTCCGCTGGCTGATCAACCAAGCCCGAGAACGGCACGTGGAAAAAATCTACCTGGAAACTTCCGATGACGGCCGGCCGATGTATGAACAGCTTGGGTTCGAAGATCTGCAGGGCTATATGAAACTAAGCCGCTAGCTCTTCTTTCTCGGGAATAAACATTTCATCCGTATAAGCCTGCTCCAATTTCAACAGAGCGGCTTTTTTCTTGACGCCGCCGGCATAACCGGTCAGACTGCCGTTTGTGCCGATGACCCGGTGGCAAGGAATGATGATGGAAATCGGGTTGCGTCCCACGGCACTGCCGATGGCCTGCGAGGGCATGTGATCCAGGCCGCGCTGTGCGGCGATCTGCCGGGCAATTGCCTGGTATGTGGTCGTCTGGCCGTATGGGATCTGCCGCAAGATCTCCCAGACCGTTTTCTGAAAGTCGGTGCCAAGGATATGCAGCGGCTGAAAAGGTTCTGGTCTCTTGCCGGCAAAATAGGCATCGAGCCAGCGGGAAGCCGCCTCCAGGATCGGCGTGTCTTTTTCTTCATGATCATCTGCCAGGGTCGCAGCGAAATATTTTGCGCCCTCGAACCACAAACCGGTCAGTCCCTGCTCATCGGCAGCTAAAAGCAAATTGCCCAAAGGCGATGAATAGTGTTTTGTATACTGCATGGTATGCTCCTTTCTAGCGAATGGTTCTTGCTTCTATTTTATGCCCATTTTCATTGTCTGACCATGAAAAAAAAGCCGGCTTCTGCCGGCTGTATGATCTATGAATGAACGTAAATCTCACGAAGCTGAAAAAATGCAAGCAGCTGGCCTAGGTTCTCATTTAAATTGAGAAGCAGCGAGCGGTCAAACTGGATCTCATCCAGAAAAGACAGGGCCTGATCAAAACAGCCGACCCGGCTGGGATCATGCGCATCCGAACTGACCACGACCGGTACCCGGTATTGTTCGCAGAGCTGAAGCATGCACCGGTAATTGTCCAGGCATCCCCATCGCTCTTCCTGCTTGGCAAAGGAACTGTCATTGACTTCCAGCGCGACATTCCATTGTTTGGCCGCCTGCACGAGGCGTGAATAATCCAGCGGTGTATGATCATCATCCGGATGGGAAACCAGACGGGCCTTCGGATGCTGCATGCAGCTGATCAAATGATCGGTATTCCGTTCTCTGCCCTGATCTTGATAGCACTGTCGGTGAATGCCGACGATCGCGTAATCCAAATATTTCATCATCTCATCATCCAATGAACGGGCGCCGTCGTTCAATACGTTGATCTCACATCCATGAACGATCGTGACGCCATATAAGTTTCTCGGCACGGCTTTGAGATTGCGGTAGTAAAAAGGGTCCGTCGTACCAGGAATGCCAGGCGCATGTTCACTGATGCCGAGGATCTTCAGCTTCTGATCTGCGGCTGCCGCAGCCATTTCCCGAATGGTTCCGTAGGCGTGTCCGCTGGCGATCGTGTGCGTATGAAGGTCCGCACAGATATCTGAACTTGACAATGTTCTTTTTGTCTGATCGATTTCATTCATCCTCTGTTTACCTCCCTGGGCCGAATCGGCCGCTTTTTTACATTCAATGTTATAATATAGCAGAAGATGCGGAATGGATTAGAAAATATTCACCAATTCCTATTATAAAATGGCCATACCGGAGGGTTTCTATGTCAGTTCTTCCTTGCAGATGTTACGTCGATACCGATGTTTTCGGCCGCGAACTGGTCACGCACGGAACGGCAGCGTTTCCAATTGCGTGTTATCATGCGGCTTCTCAGTTTGATGCGGTGCCGCCGCACTGGCACAATGAATTGGAAATCATCATTGTCACCAAAGGCGATCTGGATCTTCATGTACAGATGGAAGATCACTGTCTGCATGCGGGGGCCGGCATGGTTGTCAATGCCAATGTGCTGCACGCCGCATCGCCAGGTTCACCGGACGCTGATTTTCATTCGCTCGTGTTTTCCCCGCTGCTGATCGCCGGTGATGAACACAGTATCTTCTGGAACAAATATCTGGAACCGCTCATCAGTGATCCCAACTGTCCGTTTTTGATCCTGTCGCCGGATACCGCCTGGCAGGATCAACTGATACAAAGAGCGCTTGACGCATGGGAGGAAGCCCGTTCTGAACAAGCCGGTTTTGAATTCCGGATCCGGGCAGCTTTATCGGAATGCGTTTTTCTGCTGTCGCAGAACATCGATCATCAGGCAAGTGATCCGGCCAATCTGAAAACGATCATCCGGTCACAGCGTCTAAAAAACATGCTGGCGTTTATCCATACGCATTATTCCGAACCGATCACGCTGGCGGACATTGCCGGCTCGGTTTCGGTCAGCACGACAGAATGCCTGCGCTGTTTCCGGGAAGGATTGAAGCTGTCACCGATCCAATATATGAAAAAACACCGGCTGATCGTTGCGGCCGGTTATCTGAAGACGACCGACTGGCCGGTCAATGAAATCGGCAGCCGGTGCGGCTTTCGGGAGATGGGTTATTTTGCGGCGCAGTTCGGTAAGCTGTTCGGCATGACACCGACGGAATACCGCAGGCACGGATGATTTCTAGCCGAGCGCGACATCCAGTGCCATCATCAGACTGAAACCGACCGCAAACGCAAGCACGCCAATATTCGAATGTTTTCCCTGCGACATTTCAGGGATCAGTTCCTCGACGACCACATAAAGCATCGCGCCGGCCGCAAAGCTCAGCAGATACGGCATCAGCGGCACGAGCCGTTCGGAAAACAAAATGGTCAGGATCGCTCCGGTGGGTTCCGCCGCACCGGACAGCACGCCGTACAGGAACGATCGATGCTTGCTTGTGCCTTCCGCATGGAGCGGCATCGAAATGATCGCTCCTTCCGGAAAGTTCTGGATCGCGATGCCTAAGGAAAGCGCCATGACCGACGACGCCGTAATGCCGGAAAATCCGGTCAGAAAACCGGCCAGCACCACGCCTACGGCCATGCCTTCGGGAATGTTGTGGATCGTGACCGCAAGCATCATCAGGGTATTATTTTTGAAGTGGCTCTGCGGCCCTTCCGGCGCATCCGCAAAGCGATGCAGATGCGGCGTCAAATGATCCAGAAGCAGCAGGAACAAGATGCCCAGCCAGAAGCCGATCACGGCCGGCATAAAGGAGAGGCTGCCTTGATCGGCTGCACTGTCCAGCGCCGGGATCAGCAGGCTCCAGATCGAAGCCGCCACCATGACCCCGGCCGCAAATCCGGTCAGAAACCGCTGCATCCGGTCGGACAGTTCTTCTTTCATGAAATAGACACCGGCAGCACCGAGGATCGTGCCCAGAAATGGGACCGCAATGCCGATGAACGCATTGTGCATCATTTATCCTCCTTGTGTCTTTCATTATATCGGCTCCGGCAGTGCCTGCCAATTCTGCTGACCTGCATTGAAATACATTGGATCCATAAAAAATTGCCGGAATCTTTCCGGCAATTAAACCGTGATCACTTCACATCCTTTGCTTTGAAGAGACTGGATAACATCTTTCTGAACGGCACTGTCCGTAATGATCCGTTTGGGTTGATCTTTGATATGGATCGGAATCGAACCGCGCTGCTGGAATTTTTCACTTTCCGTCAGGATCACCACTTCATCGGTCTGGCCGGCCATGTCGCGTACGGCCTGGGCACGCATTGGATCGCTGTTGGTAAATCCTGTGCGTTCGGTATATCCGTCTGTGCCGATGAAAAAATAACGGACAAAATAATTCTCTGCGCACTGCCGGACCATCGGTCCGGTCATGACCTGCGATTCTTTCTGATAGATACCGCCGAGCAGAATGATCTGAACGTTGGTGTTTTTGCGGATATAGTCAGCAATGAACGCGCTGTTGGTGATGATGGTCACATCCTTGCGGGTTTCCGCGATTTGTTCAGCCAGAAGGGCGCAGCATGATCCGGATTCGATCATGATCGTATCGCCGTCCTGGATCATTTCTGCAGCTTTTTCGGCGATCTTTCTTTTTGTCTCAAAATGATATGCGAGCCGGCCGGCTACATCGTCTCGGCTGCGCAGCTCGGCAAATCCGTGTTCGCGGCGGATCAGCCCCTTTTCTTCCAGTTCATTCAGATCTTTCCGGATCGTTACTTGGGATACTTCAAAGATCTGAGAAAGTTCAATGACTTCTATTTTTCCTCTGGAAGCCAGCAGTTCAAGGATCTGATTTTGGCGTTGGTTTTTCATATATACATCATCCTAACGTTATAGTTGTTTCATTTGAAATGTTCCGTGCTTATTTTATCTTGAAATAGGTGAAAAATCAACGAATATATTTCAAATGAAATTTATTGTTTTTACGCTTGACAATAATAGGGA
Organism: Catenisphaera adipataccumulans; assembly: GCF_014202755.1. Taxonomy (GTDB): domain Bacteria; phylum Bacillota_I; class Bacilli_A; order Erysipelotrichales; family Erysipelotrichaceae; genus Catenisphaera; species Catenisphaera adipataccumulans. Next base: position 295,760 of record NZ_JACHHK010000002.1, on the reverse strand, counting down.
TAGTTTGTATGATGATACTGCATATGAAAGTTATTTAAATTTCTAATGAAACTATCTATGCGGTAAACAAGGAGGACCTATGAAACTATTAATTGATGATGCGCATGTCGATGAAATTAAAAGAATTTTTGAAGAATATCCGATCGACGGCGTCACGACCAATCCATCCATTCTATCCAAAGTGAATCAGAATCCGGTGACCACACTGAAACAAATCCGTGAAATAATCGGACCGGACAGTCTCCTCTTTGTCCAGGCTGTCCCGACTGATACCGAAGGGATGATTCGTGATGCCCGGGCGATCTATCAGGCGTTCGGCAAACAAACGATCGTCAAGATCCCGGCTGTACCGGCTGGTTTCCGGGCGATCCGCGAGCTGAAAAAAGAAGGCGTTCCGACCTGCGGAACGGTTGTCTACACACCGCTGCAGGCATATCTGGCAGCCAAAGCCGGCGCTTCGTATGTCGCACCTTATGTGAACCGCATCGACAACATGGGCTATGACGGTATCCAGGTCACGATGGAAATCCAGGATATTCTGGATAACAACGCCCTTGATACGGAAGTGCTCGCCGCTTCGTTTAAAAACTGTCAGCAGGTGCTCGCACTGGCACAGTATGGTGTCGGCGGCGCAACAGCTGCGCCGAATGTGATCGATGCGATGGTCAACAATCGTGCGATCGACGGTGCGGTCGATGATTTTGTCAAAGACTTTGAAAAAGTCGCCGGCGGCAAAACCATGGCTGATCTTCTGGAAAATGCATAAATCAATTGCTTGATCCTAAACAAGGGATCAAGCTTTTTTTGTCACTAAAAACTCCGGCTGGTCATCCAGCCGGAGGTATGTATCAAAGCGTCTGCTCTGTTCGTTCGATGATATCATCCTGGGTCACTTTTGACAGAACGTTGAAGAAAGCACTGTATCCGGCCACCCGGACGATCAGGTCTTTATGCTTTTCGGGATGTGCCTGGGCATCCAGCAGTGTTTCGCGGGAAACGATGTTGTATTGGACGTGGTAGCCATGCAGGCGGTTGAAAAATGTGCGGATGAGCATTTCCAGTTTCTGTTTGTTTTCGGCCGTCGAAAGCATGGCCGGTGTCATTTTCTGGTTGAGCAGCACGCCGCCCGTGATTTTTTCTGTCGGCAGTTTGGACACGGATTTAAATACGGCAGTCGGGCCGTTTTTATCACAGTTGTGTGCCGGAGAACAGCCTTCTGCCAGCGGTTCATGCGCGTGCCGGCCGTCTGGTGTTGCCATTGTGCCCATGCCTTGGCCGACATTGGCGGAGATGCTGGATGTGCCGCCGTAGCGAATGCCGCCGATCGGACCGCGGCCGAAGCGCGTATTCGGATATTTCTTGATCTCATCCAGATATGAATCATAGGCATCGATCACCAGTCGATCCACGTCGTCATTGTCATTGCCGTATTTCGGCGCTTCATGGATCAACATTTCCCGGATCTTCTGGTTTTCCGGCGCGGTGAAATCATCCAGGATCGCGTTCCACAGCTGCTCCGGTGTGATCCGTTTTTCTTCGAACACCAGTTTCTTGATGGCGGCAAGACTGTCGGCCATGTTGGCAATGCCCACCTGCAGCCCGGAAATAAAATCATATACCGCACCGCCTTCTTTGATCGTCTTGCCGCGGCTCAGGCAGTCATCGGTCAGTGTCGAACAGAGGATGTCCGGTACATCTCGTTCCGAGGCCTTGTCGATCGCATTCTCCGTGATGACGCTGTAACGGGTCAGTTCGCGCACGGTCTGATCCCACGCTGTCATGAGTTCATCATACGAGGTCATGTTTTTGAAAAAGCCGTATCCTTTCGTAAATCGCCGGCCGCTTGTGAGATCGACGCCGTTGTTCATGGCTGCCAGCAGGATGCGCGGGAAGTTCATGTAGCTCATGCCGGTACAACGATAGCCCCATTTGCCCGGCACCGCAGTTTCCACGCAGCCGATGGCTGAATAGTTGTAAGCATCCTCCTCTTTGACTCCATATGAAATAAATGAAGGGATGATGATTTCATCGTTATTGAAGGCCGGCATACCAAAACCAAGCTTGACCACTTCAATACATTCATCGAAGAAACGTTTATTCAGATTTTTATGATAGCGGACCGTCAAGTTCGGCTGGGTCAGCCGCGTCTGTGCCACGGACTGAAGGACGGCAAACGAGAGCGCATTGACCGCATCTTTTTTATCGGGTGTCTGCCCGCCGATCGTCACGTTCTGATACATCGGTGATCCTGCGCTGCTCAAGGTGTGCGCCTGGCTTCTGACCTTATTGATCGTCAGGCTTTTGATCCACAGGTTCGAGAGCAGCTCCAAAGCTTCATCTTTTGTCATCGTACCGGTCTCAATGTCTTTTTTATAGTAGGGATACATATATTGGTCAAACCGGCCGTAGCTGAGCGAATGGCCGTTGGATTCGATCTGAAGGATCAGCTGGATGAACCAGACCGACTGAACCGCTTCCCAGAAGGTTTCAGCCGGTTCATACGGTACCTTATCGCAGATGCGGCTCATCATCAGCAGCTCTTCCCGCCGTGCACCTTCGGCATGTTCTGCCTGTTCTTCAGCCAATTCGCTGTAGCGGTGCGCAAAATTTTTCACCGCATCGATCACGATTAAGACCGCCTGATAAAAAATATTTTTATCGATCGCATCCGGATCGGTCAGATCCAGTTCATCCTGCAGCTTTTTAGCCCGCTGTTCATAGCCGTGAAGCCCTTCTTTCAGAACGCGCTGATAATTGACAGCCAGATGCGCATCCCCGGCATTCAGCTTGCCTTCCATGCCGAAAAATCCTGTTTCCATGAACACTTTTACACAATCCGGGAGCAGCACTTCCCCGCGGTCGCGCAATGTATTGTTCTTCCAGAACGGCGCAATGCTGCGCAGCTGTTCTTTGGTTTCTTCCGTTATATAGAAAACGTCGCCGTCCCGCTTTTCGAAAGTATCAAGCTCATCCATCACGAATTCCATCGTGTATTCCGGAAAGATCGGTGCGTTCCGGTTCTTGCCTGCCTGATTGCCGGCGATCAGCGTCTTGTCTTCGATGTAGATCGTCATATTGACAAGGATGTTCTTCAGCATCTCGGCGCGCAGCAGCACGCGCGGCAAATGTTGGTTTTTCCGGTATGTTTCCGTGACCAACATGGCCCGCTGGGCATCGATATATGGTTTTTCATCCAGCACTTCTTCGCGGAAATTTTTCATGCGTTCGGTCAATGTTCCAAAATGTTCTGCGTTCTCCATAGCTCCTCCTTATATTTCTATTGAAATATCAATAAGTTTCGTTCGTATTTTTATACTATCATACCTCCCATTAATGTCAATTAAATATTATTTATAAAATGATTTTTACTTTCATTCGTAATATTATTGTTTACTTTTTGAAATGAGTATGATATCTTGATGACGGAAAGCAGAGGTGCAGCCGTGCAGAAAGGCATTGTTTTCAATATACAGAAATTCAGTATTCATGACGGTCCGGGGATCCGTACGACCGTTTTTCTGAAGGGCTGTCCGCTTCGGTGCAAATGGTGTGCCAATCCGGAATCACAGTCCGCCAAGGTCCAGATCCTTTATGATGCATCCAAGTGCGTGCACTGTCATACCTGCATCCGCACCTGCCCGCGGCACGCGGTCCGCGAAATAAACAATCATATCGATATCGATGATGAGAAGTGCGGCGGCTGTCTGGCCTGCACCAAGGCCTGTCCGGGCAGGGCCCTGAGCCATGAAGGTGAGATGCGCTCCGTGCAGGAAGTCGTCGACATCTGCATGCAGGATGTGGATTTTTACGAAGAAAGCGGCGGCGGGGTGACAATTTCCGGCGGGGAGGGCATGAGCCAGCCGGAATTTTTAAAACAACTGCTTCCAGCCTTGAAGCAAAAAGGGATCCACCTTGCGATCGAAACGACCGGCGCGGTTTCGGAAACAATTTTTCATGAACTTGCCCCGATGTTCGATCTGCTGCTTTTTGATGTCAAGCACTATGATCCCGACAAGCACCGGGCCGGAACCGGTGTCCGCAATGAACAGAGCCTGGCCAATTTGAAATGGGCGATCCAAAGCGGCATACCGGTCCTGCCCCGTATCCCCGTTATCCCCGGATTTAACGACTCGCTGAGGGATGCCCAGGGGCTTGCGAAGCTGATCGTTTCAGCCGGATCCAAGGAGGTGCAGCTGCTGCCGTTTCATCAGATGGGAGAAAAGAAATACGATTTTTTAAATCGCAGCTATTCACTGAAAGGGCAAAAAGCACTTCATCCGGAAGATCTGACTGCCTACCGGCAGGTCTTCCTGGATGCCGGTCTGCATTGTTTCTTCTAAAAAAAAGCGATGTTGCCATCGCTTTTTCTCTGTTAATTTTTCTCCTGTGCCAGTCGTTCTGGCTGACTGGTTTCATGCAGCTTTACCGCCTGCATGCCGATCACCAGCACGATGCCGATCACGCAGGCTAAGAAGCTGAAGTTCGAAAAGCTCAGCGGTGCCTGCGGCACGTCCAGGGTCGTCGGTCCCATCACGATCGCATACAAGGAAGCGAGCATCATGCCCAAAATAAAGTAGATCATCTGCGGACGATAATGGGAAAGGCCGGCCTGGATCAGTTTGACAACGCTGGCTGCCCCGGCAAGAATACCGCAGGCGAAGATCACGATCGCCGGCAGGCAGGCAAACTGGAAATGCATCAGATCCTTTAGTGCGCTCATGATCGGCATATACGCACCGAAGATCAGCAGGATGGTCGATCCCGAAATGCCCGGTAGGAACATCGCACTGATCGCAACCATACCGATCAGAAAGAGCTTCACGGCCAGTCCGGCGCTGAAGGCGGACAAATTCATGGCAGCGGCTGCCGACTGCGTATTCAGAACCGTGATGCCGATGACCAGAAGCATGCCCAGGATCAAGAACGGCATGCCCTTTCGCCACTTCCGGTTCGTCTTCGCTTCATCCATGCATACGACCGGCAGGGCACCGAGAATAAAGCCGATAAACAACGAGCTGACAAAGTGGATGTGCTGTTCGAAAAGAGCGTTCAGCACGATGACCGCAAGGCCCATGCCGATGACCCAGCCGATGCCCAGTTTTACTAAGTACCGCAGGCCCTGCAGCTTTGCTTTTTTATTTCCAAATACCAGCTGATTGATCGAACCGATGAAATGATCATAGAATCCTAAAATAAACGCGACGGTTCCGCCGGAAACTCCGGGAACGCTGTCGGCCAGCGCCATGCAGAATCCGTCTGCTGCTTCTTTCACTATTGATTTTGACATAAAAATCTCCTCCTTAGGCTGTTTTCTCTGTAACTGACTGTGATTCGGAACATCTCTTTCCGGATCATCCAAATCTTAGCAGTCAGAACTAAACAGCCTGCAGGAGGATTCTAAACAATCTCTTAATTCTTTATCTTTTTATTCTGGATTTTTGTTCAGGCGGTAGCCGGCACCCCATACGGTCTCCAGGATCTTCGGATTTTTCGGGTCATCTTCGATCTTTTCGCGAAGGCGGTTGATATGCACCATGATCGTGGAGGTATCCCCGACATAATCATAGCCCCATATTTTTTCCATCAGCTGTTCGCGGCTGAAAACAATATTGGGATTCTGCGCCATGAACTTCAGCAGCTCAAATTCACGGTTGGGCAGGCGGATCTCCTGATCCTTTTTGAATACGCGCCAGCTGTCCGGCTGGATGCGCAGATCCCCGATCTGGATCTCCGGCACGGCGTTTTCCTCTGGCGTGCTGGTCTTGCCGGCATTTTCTTTTAAGCGGTGATACTGCCGCAGATTGGCACGCACCCGTACGGTCAGTTCCATCGGGTCAAACGGTTTCGGGATGTAATCGTCGGCACCGATGTTGAAGCCGCGCACCTTATCGATGGATTCATTGCGCGCCGTCACCATCAAGATCGGCAGATCGTACTTCTTGCGGATCTCTGCACAGATTTCATAGCCGTTTTTCCCCGGAAGCATCAGATCAAGCAGGACCAGATCGCAGGGATGCTCTTCCATGTAGGACAGAATGTTCTCCCCGTTTCGCAGTACGGTGGTCTCATAACCGGCCGACTGCAGGTAGGTTTCCTCGATCATGCTGATGTCTTCATCATCTTCAACGATCAGTATTCTGTCCTTCTCCGCCATCCTGGATCTCTCCTTCCTTCAGCACAAAGCTTACTGCCAGGCCGCCGAAGCCTTCGCAGTGGCTCTCCATATCGGCGCTGACCTGACCGCCCATCGCTTCACAGAGATATTTTACAATATACAAGCCGAGTCCGCTGCCCTCTTTCCGGCCGCGGGATTCATCGACGCGGTAGAATTCATCAAACAGACGGCCTAGTTTCTCCTTCGGCACGCCGCCGCCGTTATCCTGGATCAGAATTCTCTGACCGTCTTCTTCCTGCTGCAGCGATACATAGAAGCGCAGCGGGGAGACACCGGCGTATTTTTTACTGTTCGATAAGATGTTGTCCAGTATGCGCTGCAGAGCTTCCGGATCGGCCTGGGCCGGTTTGAGCTCTTCTTCCGGCAGATCACAGGTAAATTCAACATCCGCATAATCCGGCAGATCCTTTTTCGCATCGATATAATTCCGCAGATATTCTGAAAGATTCAGTTCCTGGACCTGCACCGGAATACCGCCGGTCTCCAGTTTTGAGAAATAGAACAATTCACTAAGCAATGTATCCATCTCGCCGCTGCGGCGATAGGCTGCCTGCAGGAATTTTTTCTGCTGCTCCGGCTCTTTGACGACGCCGTCAATCATGGCTTTGACCGCTCCGCGGATCGCGGTCAGCGGGCTTCGCAGGTCATGCGAGATGCCGGCCACCATTTCCTGGCGGGCCTTCTCATAGCGCGCGTTCTTTTCTTTTTCTTCTTTTAAATGCTGCTGCATGCCGTTGAACACGTCACAAACCTGTTCAAACTCTTTGTCGCCCTGGTAAACGACCGGAACGGAATAATCGTTGGCCCGGATGCGCTGGGCACCTTGTTCGAGCAGATCCAACGGTTCCATGATCTTTTTGGTGAGGATCATCGAGAAAAAGCGGCTGACCAGAATCAACGTCAAGATCGAGAGCGCCGCAAATACGACGGCCGCGAGAATAAACCAGCCATTGTGCACCGTCAGGTTCTCGATCAGTCTTTCTGCTTCATGTTCGGCAATGCGACTGTCCAGCGCATCTTTCAGCACCCTTTCTTCCTGATCCCAATATAGTTTTACACAGATCACGCCGATCCCGCCGCAGATCGCAACAGTGACCAGCGTCATCAGCGCATTCAGATAAAAGATCCGGCTTTTCACCGATTGAATTCGATGTGTTTTTATACGTTCTATCATTTTATTTCCTTCCATACTCATTTGATCTTTAAGCATGATAATTTTCTTATCATTATCATGTCACACTTTCTCATTCGTTTCCACGTTTTTCACTGAATCCTCGAAGATTTCACATCCTCAGCTTTTCAGCCCCGCCGCATGACTCGAAATCTCCGGGCATCTTTTGAATGTATGCATCTGAAAAAATTTGTAGGCCATCCAGCCGCAGAGCACGCCGACGGCAGCGCCGGCAAGAACGTCGGTCGGATAATGAACATACAGATACAGTCTTGAGAAGGCGATCAGGCACGCGAAGACCAGTGCCGGGATCCGCCAGTTCTTATGCACACCGGAATACCAGAGTCCGCTGACTGCCGCAAAGGACAGTCCGGTATGACCGGACGGGAACGAATAATCCGTCGGCCGCTGTACAAGTAGCGTGACCGCGGTATTGACATCACAAGGACGGATCCGCTGGAATACATTTTTCATGACAAGATTGCAGAGCACGATATCCAACAAGATCGCCGCGAAAATGATCAGGCCTGCCTTTCTGGTGCTTTTGCGAATGAACAGGATCACCGGAAGCAGGAACCACACCACGATGCCGTTGGAAATCAATGGCATGAGGACGTCCAATAATGGTGTCCGCATATTTTGAATTGTATTTAAGATTTGTATTTCCATATCCATACCTCCATGTATAGATCTCCTATCAGATCATCCATACTATAGAAGACAGATATTAATTTGCGTTTAGTCAAATCTGAACAATTTCTAAACTTTGATTGCCTGGTAAACAAGTAGGTTGGAATACACATTACGCTTTTCGGTATACTTCTATTAGTAACGTCAATACAGCAACAAAGTACATCATTTCATTTTATCTATAGATTCGGCAGTGCACTTATAAAAGTGTTAAAAATAAAAAAGCACCGTCAAATTAAAGACAATGCTTTATCTCTTTAAATTATAGAAATATTAATAAAAGTTAGTTCCAACCTATTTTTTTTACTGTCATAATAAATAATCAATTTTCTGCTGACTAATAAAATGATAATATAGATATTTCAAATCTTAGTAAATACTAACAAAAAAATAAAATATTTTTCTGAGCCATCAATAAATCTCAAAATTTCTTTCTTTGCATATGGCACTCAATCTTTTCAATGCTCTAGACTCTATTTGCCTTACCCTTTCTCTTGTGATACCAAGCATTTTTCCAACCGTTTCTAAAGTTTTTTCATCTCCGTCTTCAAAACCAAATCTTTCCTTAATCACAAATTGTTCCCGAGGTTTTAACATTTTAATAATTTCTTGAAATTCATCTTCTACACATTTTTCAATTACTCTGTCAGAAAAATCCTCTATGCAGAAGCATCTATTTTTGTAATTATTTGTTTTTGAATAATAATTACTTTTTATAAACGTTTTATATGCAGTGTCAATAGACTCTAATGGTATGCATTGGTATATGGCATCTTTTGCTTGTTCTACACCACAATTAAGTCTTTTTTGAACAAGTTTCAAAACCTCTTCAGACGTAAGCAGTTCATTATAATCATATCCTAAAGATTTCAATAGTGGATATATGGAAAAATAACTCTCTTTTTTATGAAAAGGATAATATATCAGAGCTCTTTGAGATACTTGTGTCCTCGAAATATTTTGCAAAATCCATAGTGAAGCATATGAGCTAAAAGATCCATTAGAATCCGGATCATATTTATCAGCTGCATATATCAAGCCAACGCATGCATCCTGTAATGTATCTGCCATATCGCAATCATATTCTTTTACTCTTTGTAAGGCAACACGTACGGCAATACGCAAATGCATTTCAATGACCCTCTGTCTTGCAAACGCATTTCCTTCTTTAAGCTGATACTTAAGCTGTGCCATTTCACGCATTTGCGGCGGTTTAATATTTTTGATTTTATATATGAAATCTTTTAATGAAGGATCTATTTCAATTACTCGTTTGAATGTCTCATTATAGTCAGTTTGCGCATAATCATCATATTCATCACTGTCTTGTATATTTGATGGTGCTGTATCATAGACTATAATTCCTCGCATCATAATCGTATTTGAAAGCCAATCTACATCTTCTATGGAAAGAGACCATCTATCAGCACTGCTCATAATATCATCAAAGAGAACATAACCTTTTTGCTCTGATAGTTTAATCAGGTAGCTATACGCCTGTTCTCTATAGTCGCTTCCCATATTCCCTTCACCCTCTTACTACTTCATACAAAGATTTAAAATATCTTCACTTTTTATCTCACTATTAAATCGCTCTTGAAATTCTTCAATAAAATCAAATAATCGATAAATATATGCATTTGGTTCATTTGAACCCTCGATTAGTTTTTCGTAAAGTACATCTACTCCGCCACGAACGTAACTATCAAAACGTTCCTCATCTTTTGGATCCTCGCCCATATTTCTAAATGCTTTATTAATACGTTTTTCTTCATTTGGCTCATAATTTGTGTCCAGCAACATGATGAGACGAAAATTAAACATCAGTTCCTCACTTGAATAAATAACCCTATCACCCATAATATTTTGAGTATAAACTTGACCCGTTTCAGGATTTTTAGTATTGTCTAGTTCTGCTGTTCTTCCATACAAAAATCCAATCAAAGGAGCATTTATATAGACGTCAACATTACGATCAAACAATTTTGCGCTACTTATCTCATCAAATGAGCTTGTCAGCATATCCACTCGTTGAGCGTGCTTTCCCTTAAACCTATATTGTTTATCAAACATTTCCATTCTCCTTAAATCAATATTGTTTCAAATTCATTCTTTTTTTCAAGCAGATGCTTGCTGCCTATTTTATCGCCCATATATTTTTCCGCAAGTTCTCCGTCAGTATCTTTTATAAAAATAACCACTTGTTCTGCCGTCCTAGGGAGAGCCTCACAAACTGTTTTAATTCTTCTCTTATCAAACGCAGACAACGGTGCATCCATTACGAGCGGATATGGTTCTGATGAAAGCAACTTATTCTCTTCATTGTTTTGATTCTCTCTTGCCATTTTAATTATTGCTGTGATAAAAGCAAATATTACAGCTATGCTTTGAGCAGTCGACGTTTCTACTTCTCCTTCATAGTCATTTACCAGTACCTTTATGTGATATTTTTCATCGATATTTAACGACAAGTCGCCTTCATAAATTTGCTTAAAAATATCATTTATAGTACTTTGAAGTTTTGTCCTAACTTTTAGCTCACTAGTCTTATAATCATTATCAAGTTCTTCATATATACGCTTTGCATAATTTAAATATATCTGAGTCCTTTTATTCGATTCATCTAAAATAGTTAAATTATTTCGTTCAGAATCGGCCCGCTTCCTTTCTTTTTCGATACCGCCTCTCTCTATATTCAGTTCATCTCTTGCAATATTGCTCTTTGTAATTGTTTCATTACACAGCTGAATCTCATTATGTATTGTTCTAACTTTCGCTTGTACATCTTTACTACTTAATTTTCTTTCAATCCTGTTTAGTTCATCTTCCCGATCGATAATTTCATCTGTCTGTTCACTAATTATGGCTAAATCTTCTTGAATCATTGCATGAACATTTTTCAATCTACCAGCCCTCGTTTTAGCCTCTCTTTTAAAATCAAAAACAGTAGTGCTTAGTGATTTAGGTGGAAGATAATTCATAAGTTCTTTTAATTTATTGTATGGAATTGAACCTTCATCTAAATGTGTTCCACAAATGCACTCTTTTCTTGCTAACAGGTACTCAACTGTCTTTTGATGCATAAATGGAATATCTTTGCCACCAAAATCATGATCTGCAAGTAATTCTAATGCTCTTTTTATTAGAGAAAGCGAGAAAAAAGAATATGTCGATACATTAAAGGTTTCACAAACTGCTTTATATACTTTTGCACGAGAGTTGATAATAACTTGGATTTCTTTTTGAAGCTTCTCTTTTTCTTCTTGAAGTTTCTTACCTTCTTCGTATTGCTTGATTTCAGCTGTCCTTTCATCTCTACGAGTCTGTGCAGCTATTATTTCTGAATCTAATTCTTCAATTTGGTCCTTAATTTCTTCTAATCGTTTATTACACTTTTCAATAATCTGTGTATATTCTTCTATTTTTTTATTACTCTTGCTGTTAAAAGATTTTTCATAACTTCTAATGACACCGTAACCGTTACGAGGATTGAAATGACTCAATGCACTGATCATTCCATTCAGGCCAAGCAACCCCTTCACTGCTTCTGCAAAATCATTTGACTTATTCCCTGTAGAAATATCTTTACTCATTTTTTCAATACGTTCGCCATCAAAAAAGAAATATTTTGATAATTCTTTTGGAAGAATTTTCTTCACTTCAAATTCGCACTGCGATTTTTTTACATAGCTAGTATTCCCGCTAGAATCTTTTGTTTCAATATCAAAAACAGTATTATCACCCTTAATATTGTTTGAATAACTCTTGTGATAGACTTGTTTTCTAATCAATTTATAATCCACTTCTCCATGATGAAGACAAAGAGTAACCTTAACAAGTTTTTCTTCTCCAGGTGTCATATCCGCGGCAACTTTTTTATTTAACATTACTTTATCTGAAAATGCGGTTTCACCATACATACACCAAAAAAAAGCCTGAGCAAAAGTTGTTTTTCCAGTTCCATTCTCTCCCAAAATAATAGTTACATTTTTACCATCTTGCCCTTGAGCAAAATCAATAGATTCATTTTTAAACTGTCGGAAGTTTTCAAGTTTTATTGATTTAAGCAACATTTGACTTCCTCCTCAATTTTTTTCTTAATCCATGCAACCATCTGCGCATCGCTTAAAGAACCTGTTTTTAAATTTCTATTTTCCTTAATAACTATAGTCTTTTTTAAGCGATCGATCGCTTTTTCATTAATTTCTAACTCTCCATTATTACTCATTTCATTTGCTCCTCTTCTATCTCATCAAGATGATAAACCTCTTTTATTTGCCAGATTAGGTTATTCGCTTCCATAGAATTCATTGCTAATCTTCCAAATTCTATAATCCGAGCAAGTTCGTTTTCTACTAATGTTTTATCTCGATTTGCTTGTTCGCTAGTCAAACCTGAAACAGCATCCAAAGGTCTTGGTAAAGTTACAAAATCATATATCTCTGCAAAAGACTTATTTGGTGCTTTTCGCAATACTCGTCCTCGGCGCTGAATATATTCTTTCGGATTTGTTGTACTTGCCAAAATGAATGCGGTTCGAATACTTGGAATATTTACACCTTCGTCAAGACATTTAATAGCAACAATTGCCTGTAAATCCCCATCCTGAAAATGCTTTTTAATCATAGAACGTTGTTCCATGTTTTCTTCAGAAGTAAATCTAGCAACACTCATTCCTAATTCGTTTCCTAAAATTTTTGTCACTGCTTCAATTTGTCGTATATCGCTTTCATCGTCTGGATTATCGTCTGTTTCTTCGATTACACGGGTTGCTCCACAGTAAACAAGAATATTGTTGTCATTTTTATATGGCTCTATTGCTTTTTTCAATGCATCTAATTTTTGTATAGCTCCTGCTACAATACGGGAACGCTTTAAAGCAAGTATCTCGCCACGTTTGTTCAGTTTATACTTTCCATCCTTGCCCTTTATCAGACACTTTGACATCTCATATGACAGTTCTTCATATGATTCAAGTTCAATATCAGATAGGTATATTAAAATCGGGTGATATTTATAAGGCGTTAATTTCTTTTCTTCAATAGCTCTTTCCAGTGTATATTCAATGCACTTTTTTCCAAAGAAATTATATAGGACAGCAGTTCCTTCTTCATCACGATAGCGATCTAGTGTAGCAGACAACGCTAACCGATATGTAAATCGATCATCTAAAAAACGAGAATATGATTTTGCACCGAAATTGTGAGCCTCATCGACTACCAGTAGAATTGGTGCTTTAATTTTTGAAATCTGTTCTTGAAGAAATTGGTTTGTAAATGTAGCATTTGTACAAATCACGCACAAGAACTTTTTATCATATCTTATTTTCTGATCTAATACAGCCTTCGAAAGCTTTTTCTTCCAATCTTTGTATTCGGGGTCACCATAGGCAACAATAGGACTCATATTGAATCGGCGAATATCTTCTACCCATTGTTCAACTAGATGCTTAAATGGCGCCACAATGATAACTGCTAAATCATCACGTAAATCTTCCGACAACTTGGCAATTGCACCGAGTCCTGTATAAGTTTTCCCTGTACCAGTTGCCATATCAAAAATTCCTCTATAATTTTCTCCAACCCATGCTGAAATGGCTTGTTTTTGATAATCATGCAGTTCAATATCATATGGAACCCTAGGTCCAATAGGACCAGCTTCTGCTACTTTCCATTCTTCTTTTGTCATAGTTTCAACATATATCTTATCACGTTTTCTAAACTGCTCATGATCAATATCAAAATTTGGCTCTTTTTTTCGATACTTTTCTATCAATACTTTGGAAATTTTAGGGAATTCTAATACTTGAAGATTTGGTTCAACATTATTCCACAGAGAAGTAAACGCATTTTCCTTAAGATTCACTCGCTCAGCTTCTTCACCCCTCCAATCACAAAAGACATCAATTGCTTCATAATTTATTGACATTGCCGTACGTGACTCATTCATTGAGCCAGAAAAAGCAACTCGATTACCTTCGAAATCTTCAATGATGCCCATTTTTTCGTGATACATCCCTAACCCATGATGATTATCAGTATATGCGATTCGAATATCCATCACACCATCAGCAATAAGATTAGCTAACAAATTCAATCGTTCTACAGAAAAATAATCTGTATATTGATCTGTCAGTTGTCTCATTAAGGCATTTTCTATGATTTTTTCTCGATTATCATAACCTGTATGAATCGCTTCAATATCTTCATCAGAGAGGTATGGAGAAGCAATAATTTCAATTTTTCCACCATTGCGTGCCATATCGCCAACGCCTTTTGATATCTCTATCAAAGAAGAAGATGAAAAGAAACCTACCGCACGACGATATAAAGTGGCTTCATGTAAAAGCGGTAAATAAAAATCTTGAATTACATTGTCTACCAATGATCGATATTCACTTTTAATGTGCTGATCTTTCAAACTCATAATTGACCCTCTCTATAGTTCCATTTCAATGTAATCCAATGCCTGCTTTAATTCATCAAAATCCTTGTCGGAAGTAAAATAGTTTACGCTAAATCTAATTGTTCCAGAAGGATGTGTGCCAATAAACTTGTGCGCTAAAGGAGCGCATTGCAGTCCCGTGCGCACTGCCACATTACATCGATCAAATATAGGGCCTGCACTATCACTGCTGACTCCTTCAATCAATATAGATACAATTCCTACATACCTCCGTTCTTTAGAATTTCCAACAATTCTGACAAATGGGTACTGTGCAAGCAAATCAAGTAATTGATTTCGATGTTCCTGCTCTTTATCCCATATTTTTTCTATTGTTGTTTCCTTAATCCATTTAAGTGCTGCATTTAGTCCTGAAATTCCAGAAATATTTAAAGTACCCATTTCATAACGCTGTGGTAAACTATTTGGCATATCCTGATTTGCTGATTCAAATCCAGTACCTCCAAAAATTACAGGCTGAAATTTTTTCTCTGGATTCATGACAAATCCAGAAATACCAGTAGGGCCGTACAGTGTTTTATGTCCAGCAAATACTGCAAAATCAATCGTGCTCAACCCAACGTTTAGATCCACTAATCCTGCAGTTTGAGCCATATCAACTAAGGTTACTGCTCCATATTTTTTTGCAAGATTGAATATTTTCTCAACTGGAGCAATTAAGCCTATTACATTACTAGCATGGCTAACAATAACAAAATCTGGTTTAACTTCATCAAACTGATAGCGAATCCGTTCCAAATCGTATTGCAAATCATCTGATACTTTTAATAAATGTACTTTGATCGAACCATTTTTCTCAAAATGATGAAGCGTTCTAGTTACTGCATTATGTTCAAATGGACTGATATAAACATTCGTTGCTCCATCAAGAATAATTCCTTGAATAATCAAATTCAGTGCAATTGTAGCATTTGGCTCAAATATCACTTGCTTTGCTGGACAATGGAGCAGTTCCTGGATTAAGGAACGCGTCTCGGCAATCATTTCACCCGCGCTTAAAGCTAATTGATAGTTTCCTCTGCCTGCATTTGCTCCAGCCGAGCGATAGAATTCATCCATGTTTTTATAAACACATTCTGGTTTCGGATATGTAGTAGCTGCATTATCAAAATAGGCCATTCTTTCATCTCCTCAACACATTTTTTTCAATATATCCATAAGAATCTGCCTTTTTTCCTGATCTGAAATTGAATATCCCATGGAATCAATGTCAGCCATAATAGAATTGTAAAGAAGCTTTCCTTTTTTACTGGATTCTACTCTATCAAAACGCTTTATTTCTGAAGAACCATCATCAGAACGGAAATGAATTTCGTACTCAGCAGTTGTTTCAGAACGTTCTTGAGGCTCTTGTGTATGGAAGTTTTCTGCCGTTTCTTTATATTGCTTTAAATTACTAATAAAACGCTCTTCCGTTTCATCATCCCAATCTTCAATTCGTAAACCAGTAGCAATTTTTGCTAGTTTATTAATAAAGGTATATTCATCATTCGTTACATCCTTAAATAATCCTAAACATTTATCTGTGCCATTATCAAATAACTGCTCAAAAACATGATCATCAAGTGTTTCACACCAATCTCTAATGATAGATGTAAGTGAACTTTTCTGAAGCTTGGCTCTGTTAGTAGAAATCGAATAAATTTCTTTTGTGTCTAATATCAGTTTTTCTTTAAGATTGCTGATAGCTGAATCATAAAACCGCTTAGCTTCTGCAATATTTTCTGCTAACCCTTCACTAAACTCTTGATATCCAAAAGCTTTAGGAAGACGCTCAAACAATAGTTCGTTGCCACTCAAATTCTGTTTTAGCAATTTAGCCATTTTTCTATACCTAATATCAACAGGATGATCTCCCATCTTCTTTATTTCCTTGGAATATTTTGGAAGTGCTAAAAACCAGCGCTTCATTGCTAAAGAGGCAAACTCATATGCACTTAAACTTTTTTCTGCATCAATAACATAGCGGTTAAATATACCAGCAATATTAGTTACAAATTTCTGCTTCTCTTCATCCCAGTCCAAATACTTTAATTTGTATTCATCTGGCGAAGCATTAATAGATTGTAGAGCATCAGCAGTTAATGGAATTTGTCCTAAATCATTTAATATTATGATTTCGTCATAATATTCGTGAAATACTGCCGCAATATAAATTGGAATTACTCCTTTACGAAGTCCAATATGATGTTCTGGAGAAATTAATTCATCATATAATTGTGAAAAAGGTACATATCCACATTGTTTGGCTTGTATAACAAAAGCGACAATATGATCTAGAACTTTTTTCATTTTATTATCTGAAGGTGACAGATTAATTCTCACGCCAGATTCATCATCGATAAAAATTTCTTTTCTAATTAAGGTACTGCGTAATATAGAAACTTCTTGTCCAGTTCCAATAAGTCCCAGTTTCGGCTCAAGTCTATTTCTGAGCAAACCATTCATGATTTTTCTTCGACTTTTTCTTGCGATAGATGTAATTTCATTTTTATTGATTGCTTCATTATTAATGACAGGGGTATCATAAAATACCCGATAGCAAATATTCGACGCAAGATCAGTTAATTCTGCTTTACGTACTATTACTTGCTCTTCTCCTTCATAAATATACAAAGACTTGTACTCTTCCGGGTGTGTATATCCTCTAATGAAATTAGTGATCACTTCTTGAAGATCTTCATAAATTACTTCATATTCTTCAAAAAGCAGTGAATCTTCCCCAACTTTATTACGGAGCATTTTTATAGCTTCATATTGTTTTACGACCTTTTCAATATTTACTGCTTTCTTCGGAATAATAAAAATACATCTTTCTGTATTTTTGCTCGTTTTTAAAATTTTTTCTTTAATGGATTTAATAGACTCACCATTATTCACAATTATTCCGTAAATAATGCCATCAGCTTGAATGTTTTCAGATTTTTTATTCCAATCAATGTCTTCTATTAATTCCTGTTCTTCTATAAACTCGAATTTAAAATATCGAATCATTTCTTTTTCATCATTATATCTTGACGGGTATAAATAATTATCCACGTTGGATGAATTCAATGCTTCTTTTAAAGAAAATGAAACTGCTAATGAAGCAATCATGTCCTCAATCTTATGCTCAATATCAATTCCAGAAGATTGTTTCAATTTGAGATATCCATTGCTCTGCTTTAAATAAATGACGTATTCATCTTTAATCAAATGCTGAACAGACTCTTCGATGCTATCAGTCGGATATTCCATGCTAAAAATGCCAACCAGTTCATCTTTGGTTGGTTTAATGATTTCAAACTGTCCTAACATATAGATTAGCGCAATTGTTTTTATGATCTTAGTTTCTAATTCTTGGCCCTCAATTTGCTCTAATATCGTCTTCGTTAATATGTAATTTTTATATATTTCTCCTGAGATTGGTTCTTTTTGAAATACTGGATCAAAGTAATCAAAAATCAAATCAGGAGTGAGCAACTTAAAAGTATTGTCTCCATATTTTCTAAGAAAAGCTGTCAATGTAGACGGACCATCCGCAGATAAAAAAGTAAACAGAGTCCTCTCATTTTGTGCTATTCTTTCCGATAAGCGTGGCAGAATATATGTCGAAACTGGATGCAGCGGATAGCATCCATAAATTGTAATATTAATCTCATTGTCAGCAGAATTACTAAACATGGCATGATTTTTATATCGATCATTTAATTCCTCAAATTGCGTTTTATGAATATTGCAAAATCTATTCCATAATTTTGGTGATTTTTTTATTACAGAAGAAATAATCTCATAAGTTTGAGTAAAATTATTATTTAAATGTATATGCTTAAAACGTTCAGAAACTCCACGCCATCCATCAACTTTTTGTTTTGGCAGCTTATCAATATAGTTAGAAATTTCTTTATGAGAAATTAGAAGTAAATGCATCTGGGCATCATGGCTCCTATTGCATTTTTCAGCAAAATCTTGAAGCATCTTTGTATCGCTTACTGATGCTTCTGTTATATTAGACTCAAGGTATTTACTGAATTCATCATAAACCACATAAATGCCAAGATATCCTCTCTTTTTGAGGCTCTTAGCCACACTTTCATATAAATCGACTACATCTAGTCCAATAAAAGGATTAAACGTACTTCCTGCTGTTAAAGATGGATAAATCTTTTCAAATTCATGGTAAATTTCCACATTGTAATCTTCAAGTTCAGAGATAAATTGATCAATTGGTACGCTAATTTCTTTTTTGAACTTTTCAAAAACTTCAGGATATTTTTCTTTCCACTTTTCTATTGTTTGTATAGCAGCCCCATAATTTGTCTCTGGCATTAAATCTAAATTATTTTCGTCAAGAGTTCTTTGCAAAGCAAGTAGAAATGCTTGTGACAGGCTAGTTGTTGCGCCATTAATGATGACTGGAAAAATCTTATTATGAGGATCTGAATAATAATTATCTACAAGTTGCTTAAGTTCTAAATTCTCTTCTATTTTCGGCATTAAATGTACAAAAAGATTTCTATCTTTTTGCATTAAAATAGACATTATAGTAAGTATAATGTGCGATTTTCCTTTTCCATATGCGCCGATAAGTACTCTTGACCTCTCATTCGAGTCTTGTCTCGTACTCAGCAATATTTCTTTTAAAAGCTCAAGCGACGATCTAGTAGGTATGAAGCTTTTCAACTTATCATTGTTGTTAAGATCATATCCAATATTTACAGAATATTGAAAACCTGGTTCAACTGTTATCATCTTACTCATAAATTTCTTCCCTCAATATCATCATAATAATTTTCAACACATTCTTCAAATGTCCGGTCATGATTAATACGAATGACATCTAGTCCAGCCGTTCGTATAATTTTAATCTCTCCAAGCTTTTCAACTTCATGTAAAAGCTCCAACATACTGATTGAGTCAAGGTTAAACACTTTACCAATATTGCATGGAGAAGTTAACAATTCATTTAATCTAATCTCTTTTTTTTCTTTTGCTTGTTCAGAAATAACTGCCATAACAACCCAAGGATTAAAGCTTTTTACTGATGGAATTGCCTTTCTATAACTAACATTTTTTCTTTTCTTATTTAATATATCTACTAAACCCAAATCTCCAAAAGGGCAAGTAATGTTATTTTCAGGTGAATTCTTCGATGGATGCGATTTATATTTTGGTACATAAGTATTTACAATACAAGTAAAGTCATCTTCAAGGGACCGTACAGCCACACTCATATCTTGCATTTTAAGAGCATTCTGGATTTGCTCAACAAAATCATCTTTTACAAACTCTTGCATTGAAAAAATATTGAAAAAATAGTACCAAGATGGAGCCATTTTTTCATTTGAAACTAGTTTATATTGCATTAAATATAGTGTTCCAAGTTCTTCTGTGTAAGGATCATGATGATAAACAATTTGCCCAAAATCAGTAAGAGTCTGCACCCTTCTACCTTTAGATGCTTCAGTCGTTAATCCAACTGCTTGAAGCCAATAACGGAGTGATTTGACCATGTTTGTTCCAATGCCTAAAACATCCATTGGATTTTCGTTTTTATCAATAAAAACATCAGGCTTCTGTGATACATATCGCATGCCTTTGCTGAGCCAACCCTTTCTGATAAAAAATGTTTCATGGGCTCGAAACTTCATGGCCATGTTTTTTCCTCCTAATCTTTCGTACGCAAATATTTATCCATCATACAGCCGCCTCGTAAATATTTAGCTGTAACACACATTTTGCAATGAACACATTTTTGCGGATCGATATGATATCCATCTTCAGAAATGGAGATTGCTCCAGCCTTACAGATAGATTCACATTTCAAACATTTTCTGCATGCATTAAATTTTCGCACCTGATATCCAACCATATGTTGCAAACTATCATGGTTAGAAACGTTCATGGTGCGGACTTTTACGGCATGTTCATACCCATCTTGTTCAAATGGTTGTACAGATAAAATCGGTACATTTGTTTTAACATCTAAAACCAATACTTCATTCAATAATTTCTGACCAAGTTCTGGAGCTACACGTCCGAACGGAGTCAGCATATTTAAAAATTCATCGTTCATTGGACGAACTAAACGATAAATTTTTGCATGATCTTCTGTAGTACAATTCGTGAAGCGTATTTTTACATCTCCAGCAGCAGCTAATCCATTACCACCTTGTCTAGCTTTCCATGCTCCAGAATCTACATATTCTTCAGGATCGGGTTTTCCTATCTTTTTAGCAAATTCAATAAGAAAATTCCGCCACCGTTTAGATTCTTCCGGCATATAGATTCGCGATAAAAATTGTGCCCTTTGATTGTTATTCGGGCAACACCAGCATCCAACTCGATCATATCCAAGACGATATGCATCATTAAAATCAATCTTCTCAGACAAAATATAGAGCCAAATATCCATATCTTTCCAGAAAAAAATAGGAGAGGCTACGGTTTGTTGCTGAATCTTGACTGACTCTGCATCATCCTCAATGCGGTTATATTTACTTCTAGCAGCAGATTCAGATTTTCTGATGCCATAAAAAGTCAATATTTGTTGATTCCGATAAAGTCCGTTAATCACTCTAGTGATAGGTCCAGTTTTAAACATTGAACAGCACCATCTCATCATTCGAGCAGGAGGCCCAATATCTTCACAAACATCTAAAAATACCTGTTCATAGTTCTTTGCAACTTTAAAAATAGCCTCCGGGTGATTTCGACGGTACCTTTCTGCATATTGAACCGTTAACGGGAATTCAAGTGTAGTGTTACCAAAAATATGAACTAAACTTGGATCACTTAACGCTTTTATAGCTAAGTCTGCTGTAACTGTAGAATCTTTACCGCCAGAAAAAGACAGCACAATATTTTCCTCTGGGAATTTCTGTGCAGCCTTCTTGATAAATCCATGAGCTTCATCAATCAAATAATCTAGACGTGTCTTGTTTGCTTCTATAAAAACATCAATAAACTTTTTAAAACCTTCATGTGGATTGTTATCTTTATATTTTTTTAGTTGTTCAATATATCCGTCAGCATTTGCTTCCCTAAAAAATTTACTTGGTAAAGCGACTGACTTACCATCAATGTAATACCTGCTGTTAGAAGCCCATACCGAAGATTCTGCCCACTCATAAGGTTCCTTATCCAGTATTAGTTCAATCAACAACCTCTCTTCTGGAAAAACAGGCCGAATATCGGACGATAAATGCTTCATATGTTTTCCGCATCGTGGACAAATTCCCTTATCAGCCTGTGTAACTTCCTGCATGACCGGCACACGACATTCACTGCACCAATAAACTTCTGTAGGTATATCTTCGACTGTTTTTTCTCCGCAGATGGGGCAATTATTTTCATTGGTTTCTATATTACAATTTTTACACCACATGTTGTCATTGCTCCTTTTTTTAGCTTCAGATTGACATATCTTAATATCTCGCCACCATACAACGATGCTATAAATTATGCAAACAAGATTTATATAATTTTTTAAAACAGCTTTATTATTGCAGTTACATATAGAAAAATATTTTTATTCTATAAAGCGCTGTTATATTTTTTTAATAATTTACCTAATTTTTATAATCTATATCTATTGTATTCATGTTAGCTTTAAACAATTAATATGAGACACATGCCAATATAAGTAGTCTATCACACGTGACAGTGCCGCACAATTCATTTAATTCTAGAAAAGCAAAACAAGCTGCTTGTTTATAACAGATATTCCACTTCGTTTTACGCTTATTTATAGCTAGTTGTTTGTATTTGGACTCAAACCGTCCCAAATCTCGATGATGCGTAACCTATCGGCTGATAAATGGTGGGGCCATGCCACCAAAAGCTATCAAATGTCTTTTTCTCGGTATAAGGAATTATCTGAGTCTCACGAATACCTATACGTGAGGAGTCGTCCTTATCCAGCGTACGATTCGTTAAACATGATCTGCCTCTTATTGCTTCGTATCGTACATTGTTTTACGATTGCTGCTATCATAGATTTAATAAATTCTCATCAAAGAGTAATCTTTTGATTTCTTGGTAAAATGCTGGAAATCAGAATGTGTATTTCATTGATCTGGAACTGTACTCTTCTATGTTCATTAAACTTTATCCTTTTGTTTCGAAGGAACAATCTCCATTACATCACCAATATCACAGTTAAGATATGTGCAAATTCTATCTAACATCTCTAAAGAGATATATTCGTTTTTCCCCAGCTTTGCCAATGTATTGGTGCTCATGTCCACTGCATCACGCAATTCAGTACGTTTCATCTCTTTATCAATCAACATTTTCCAAAGTTTTTTATAGCTTACTGCCATGGTCTTATATCTCCATAAAGAATTCACATACTTTGTAGAATGTATGCGCTTATATATACCTTTATAAGTATAACATTAACCATGGTTTTCCACAATTTAATATTGCTTTATTCAAATCAATAATCACCTTTTATAAATTTTTTATCAGTTATTATAAATTTAATGGTCGTAAACAATATTAATGATTCAAAAGTATATTGCACATTCATGATGCTTTTCTTACGTTATATTTTGAATTGTTCATCAACACATAAAAAAACACCGAAACAATCAGAATAAAACTGATTGTTCCGATGATTCTGTATAATGGCTAATTACTATAAAATCCAAATAACAATATTTCACACAAGCTTCAGAAAATGACACTGACAAGTTTGGCAAGCAACGAATAAATTGTACTGATCGCGATCACGCTTATAATGAGCTGGATGAGATACGGTCTTACGGCCTGCCGGTTTTCCTCACTGATTTCATCGATATCTTGGATGTCCGCCCACTCCATTGACTTGCAGTACGGACAGTAAACTTTGCGCGCATAACTGATGTATTCTGGCTCATTTACGACTGCTCCGCCTTTGATTTTTGTCTTTGTAGAACTTATTTCTTTATGCATGATTCCCATCTTCAAACTGTTCTGCGTTCCTTCAAAGGTACGGCCGTACTTCCTGCAGGAAACATGCAAGATTCGGTTTTCCATCTGTTCGTTCGTGTATTTCCACAAACGGTTTTATAAAATCGGGCAACGCAAAGGACGATAAGAATAAATTGAATCAATAGAAGTATTTCTGTGAGCACTCTCTCCATTTTCTGTTCCCCCCTCCAACAATAGAAATGAATATCAATACCGCAATCCTCGAACATAGTACGATGATCCACCTCATTTGTTTTAGCTTTCTTAAATTTATTATATTAAATCTTCCAAAATAAAAGAAAAACCTTCATAATAAAATAAACAGAAATAATTATTTTAAAAGTATGTCCTAAGACAAATAGAATGACCATTATCCTTTATCACAAATGTAAAAAACGCTGACTGATCAAACAATCAAAACTCAGCGTAAATACAATGGCAAAATGGTGAAACATAACGCGTTCGTGAAAATATTTAAAAACGCATTATACAACGCTGGATTGTAAGCTTGATGGCATTGTGCAACCAATATCGAAAAAGGAGGAAATGTATCATGGCTTTCCGTCCGGAACTTTACGTTCATGATTTAGATAAGACCGCATTCGAGGCATTCAGTCGGTTTCCTGAAACTGAGAAACTTCGTGAGCTCTGCATTAAGAATTGTGATGAACAAACTGTTAAAAATCATATCTTATCCGATGGGGTACAGTTGGGTAAAAATAATATGCCTGAGATTTATCATTTACTGCCGCCAATTTGTGAAAAGCTAGGGATCGATTTACCGGAACTTTACTGCGTACATTCCTCGAAGATGCATGCGGCGGTCGGCGGTTGTGCACACCCATTTATTTACATCACCTCTGCTTTAGCAGAACAGACAGAACCAGCTCTCATCGCCAGTGTACTTGCACATGAATGCGGTCATATTGCCGATCCGCATTTTTTGTATTATTCCATGGCCATACAAATAATGAGTAAGACAAATGACCGTATACTGAATATACCCGATGTTGATAATATACTGACACCATCTTTGTCTAAAGCTCTACAGTTTTGGGCATACTGCAGTGAGCTGACTGCTGATCGCGCTGCCGTTCTTTGTGATGGAAGTGCAGACCATCTAATCAAAGTACTGTTAAAAATACATGGCTATGATCCCGATCAAGTCAATCAAAGTGAATTCTTTCAAAAAGCATTAAATCTTGATAACTTTGCGGATGAAAATAATGCGAATCAGATCATTGATAAAATACTTTCTCAAGAAGACAGCCAATCTCTTTTGGCCACCCGTCTATATGAAAGTAATACATGGGCTCAATCTGAACAATATCATAGGATCCTGAAGGGCACCTATTCAGTGCTCTCCGAAAACAATCCACAAATAAAATCTTTCGATAATGAAGAAATCATCAATGCAGAGGTACAGGTAGAAACATCTTCAAAAAACTCAATGTCGGAAGCAGATATTCAAAAAGAACTCGTTCGTATCAACAGCGAACTGGACCGATATACAAATCATGCCGACCGTACTGAATATGCACTCGCAGTAGGAGCCGGTATCGTTGCAGGAATCATCGATGCAGTCTATGTTGGTGAAACAACAATGACCAAGGGAACTATTGGCCTTTCGCATAAACAAGTCAATCACTTTATTCAGGAATACGCAAAGGCCAGAGGCATTCATAAAGATAGACTGAAAGATGCCATATCCGAATTAGAAAAAGAATTTAAAGTTGATCAAGACAATGTGTGGAAAGGTGCAAATATTAGAGTTTCCGCAAAGAATCACCATCTTGCCGATCTGGCCCATCATCCGACTCCGGCTGGTTTATTGGCCGCACTCATCGTTCAGTTTCTCAGAATCGGTATTTTTGTTAATCGTGACGGCGAATGGCATTTTGTATTTATTGAAACTTCCAGAGAAGACATTATCAGAAATGTTATACCGGCAGTAATTACCGCTATTTTGAACTGGCTTGTCACAATGGACGAACAAGCGTTTGAAGAAGAATATGGACACAAATTACCTGAGAATATCCATAGAATCGCTCATCTTGCTGCATCGACGCCAATCTTGATCGAGATTGCCAAATGCGCCGACAATTGGTTTGGCCATCTTGTCAGTGACATGGGCGGTTCTAAGAATACCGCCGGCGCCGGAATGGGCATTCCGGGTGTTTTCATTTCACTGTTTTATGAAATAGCAGCACTTCCGATCTTAAAAGATACAGGTCTGCCAGAGACTATGAATAATCTTTATCAAAAGCAGAAAATCGATCTGCGGCATGAACTGGCTGCGGTCAATCTTGCAAAAAAGCAGGCAGTCCCTGTTTTGTTTGTAGAAATTTTTACACGAGTTCTATATTTTGTCGCAGAGTTAATCAAACAAACGGAAATCATGAAACAGAACGGCGGTACATACAAAGACATTGACTGGCAAAAAGTAATTCCATTCAACAATCGTTCCGTGAACCGCATGCTGACTATTGCTTCGATGACATTTACAACTGCGGATACTACAGATGCTGCCGTTCATGCGGCATTGAAATCAAAAGGAAACTGGATCCTTTTCTCAGGTAAATTTGCGGCTCGATATAACTATGTTGGTGCAGGAAGAGCCACCTATGCGATTGTAAAAGAAATCTCGTCTGAGAAAAAGAAAGCAGAACTGATACATGAAAAACTGCTTCTGACTGAGATCAAGAAACAAACAGATATTCAGCGATTGAGGGAATATGAACAATGGCTCACCGAGCAAGTAACGATATTCCTTGCGGAAGATATTACAGAATTTATGAATGGCTTCAATGATATTCAAAAAGGAATAGCGGAAGATAATTCCAACCAGATCATCAAAGGAAATGTAACTATTCAAAAGATACTCGGAAGAGATCCTCAGTTTACCAATCAAAAAGAATTCGATGCTCTGATGGATTCTGACGAAGCCTTCATTTTGTAGAAAGGAGAAAATATATGCCCAAGATCGATATCAGCAGCGGCCTGAAAAATATTCAGGATAAACTGCAAGATTCAACCGAAACAATCAAACAGTCCGTAAAGGATGTGAAAATGCCGGAAATCAATGCAGAAAGCGCAAAGCAAGCTGCAGACAACGCCAAAAAAACTGCATTGAATGCAACGGAAAACGTAAAGAATGTCTTTAAGAAAAAAGAGGAACCAGAAGCAGTTAAAAACACAAATAATCCGGTGCTTTCGACCGAATCGGCCATAAAGATCATTTATTATCTCATGGTCGCTGACGGTAAAATCTTAGATATTGAAGAAAAGAAATTCGAAGAACTCGCAAAGGAACTGGATCCTCATTTTGCCGAGAAAAAAGATGCAATCATGCAGGACTGTCATCGTGAACTGGATAAAGTGATCGATAATGATGATGAATATGATTTTCTTCAGGATGCAGTGGAAAAAGCGCTTCTTACGTCTCAGCCAAGTATAGATGCATATATCACACCCAAGCTTCTGATTTGGGATCTGTTGACCATTGCATACAGTGACGGGAATGCCAACGATAATGAAAGAAGATTGATCAAACATCTTGTGCGGCGATTGGATGTAGACAAAGCTCTTTTCCTGGAACTTGAAAGCAGTATGCAGACCATCATGGATATTGAAAAAGAAATCAACTGGATCAAAACAACCGATCGACCTTATTTAACGATCGAAAGAATGGTCAATGAGCTAAACAATCGTCGGAATACGGTTTTTGAAGGCGTCAAAGACCTTGTCATGATATAAGGGGTGAAAATATGCCATTACCATTATTTATCGGTATAGCGGTCACAACCAGCGGGATCGGAATCAAAAACACTGTGCAGGCCGGACTAAATGCAAACAATGCGTCCAAGATCAATCAATCCGCGCAGGAACTTGTGGATGAATCATCAAAAACCTTAGATGTGCAAAAACAGGCTTGCGGAAAAGCGCTCGGCAGGCTTGGCGAGGAAAAGCTTTTTGTATTAAACAACAGTATGAATGAATTTATCGAAGCATTCGCACAAATCAAGAATGTAGATTTCAGAGATTCCATCGGCCTGGAAGAACTGAAAAATTTCCATATTGACTCAAAAGAATTTGCAGATATGA
The DNA here is from genome assembly GCF_014202755.1 of Catenisphaera adipataccumulans. Lineage (GTDB taxonomy): Bacteria > Bacillota_I > Bacilli_A > Erysipelotrichales > Erysipelotrichaceae > Catenisphaera > Catenisphaera adipataccumulans. The sequence continues at coordinate 268,221 of NZ_JACHHK010000002.1, read as the reverse complement.
AGACCATGGTCAATTTTGCAGGATCGATTGTTGGCGGTGTCACTGCCGGAACAGCAAGCGGAGCACTTGTTGCTTTCGGCGCTTACAGTTCCGCTAAGATTTTTGCTACGGCTTCGACAGGAACAGCAATCGCTTCACTGAGCGGTGCCGCGGCAAGAAATGCAACGCTGGCCTTTTTTGGCGGTGGATCATTGGCTGCCGGCGGCCTCGGTATGACTGGCGGTATGTATGTACTTGGCGGATTGGTCGCCGGCCCGGCACTGATGGTCATGGGCTTTGTGACGAGCACAGCCGCGAAGAAAAATCTCGAAAATGCTTACATCAATCAAGAAGAAGCCAATCAAATCAATGAACAATTAAGTGCTGCATCTTTACAATGCGAATCGATCCGGCGAAGAAGCTATATGTATTACAATCTTCTTGCCAGACTGGATGCTTACTTTTTACCGCTGATTTATCGAATGGAAGATATATTGAAAAATGAAGGAAATGACTATAGAAATTATTCTTCGGAATCGAAGAAAATCATTGCTTCCTGCGCAAGCTTCGCAGTAACGATCAAATCTTTGTTAGATACGCCAATATTAACAGAAGCGGGATCTCTGACAGAAGAATCTGAAACAACCATAAAGAACGTTCAAGCAAAGCTAGGCAAGGCAACCGGCACCATTTAACCGCAAACCACATCAAATATTTCCACAAAAAAACCTGCAGACCTTTTTGAATCTGCAGGTTTATTGGTGAAAATCATTCACTGGCCGGGAACTTATCCGGATCCAGCATCCGGATGACACGTGCCGGGTTGCCCACCGCTACGCCATAATCCGGAATATCCTTCGTCACCACGGAGCCCGCGCCTACGATCGCATAGCGCCCGATGCAGACACCGGGCAGAACAATGGCATGCGCACCGATCCAGGCGCCTTCCTTGATCAGGACCGGACGGCAGGGCAGCACTCTGCGGTCATATGGATCATGATTGTTTGTCAGGATCGAAGCATCGGAAGCAATCATCACATGATCCTCAATGGTGATGCCGCCTCGGGCCATGAATAAAGCGTTCGTATTGACCAGGACATCCTTGCCGATCGTGACCCGATCCAGCGCTGCGCCATGCAGCCCCGCACCAACAAAACTTCCTTCGCCAAGCTTGTCTTTGAACAGTTCCTTGAGCAGACTGCGATATTCCGGAGAAGACGGCTCTGTTTGATTCAGCAGAAACAACAGGTGATTGATCCGTTCTCCTGCTTTTCTTTCTTCCGGTCGATAGTCCCTTGTATCCACGATTGTTTCTTCACATTCCATACAACATTTCCTTTCTTATCAACATTCTTCTATATTCCCTTGTGTCCATTATTCCTCACATGGTAATATACATTTAGAATCAACCAGGAGGATCCTTATGGCCACAAAAACATCTCAACAAAAAACTGGAAACAGCACACAGAAACATCCAGATATGCGCGTCACACGCACCCGGGAAGCCATCCGCAGTGCTTTTACGGATATGATCTGCGAAATGGATTACGAACAGATCACGATCAAAGAATTGACCGACCGGGCCGGCATCAACCGCAAGACGTTTTATCTTCACTATGATTCATTGGACGATCTGCTTGGTGAAATGCAGAACGAAATGAGCCAGCGCTTTATGGAGCGGATCAAGAATCTCAAGCCGCCGTATGACATGGATAAAATCACCCGTGCCTTTTATCTAAGCATGGAAGAATCCGGAAAATTCGGAGAACGTCTGGCGTGCAGCGGCAATTACCACTACATCAACCGCCGGATGGTCAACGCGATCATGCGGGATACATGGAAAGAAGAAAACGCCAAGGCAAAAGATCCCTATCTTCAAAATATCATCATGGCCTTTGTCTCGCAGTCAACCCTTTCCATCTACCGGCAGTGGGTCGCCGATCAGAAACGCATCCCCCTGGAAGACATCATCCAGATCACCATCACCTTAGTGTGCAACGGGCTGGATGCATGGCTTCGTTCATCGGATCAAACCCATCATCCAAGATATTCACGATAAAATGCTTCGATCCGATCGAACGGGATCTTATCGGTATCATACAAATCGGTATGAGAGGCTCCCGGGATCAACATGAATTCTTTGTTTTCGCCTTTTAAGTGTGAGAACGCTTCTTTGCCGAAATATAAAGAATGGGCTTTCTCACCATGGATCATGAGAACGGCGCTTTGGATCTCATCACTGTACTGCAGGATCGGCATGGACAGAAGTCCAAGATCGGAGGTCGTATTCCATCCGCCGTTCGGATTGACGGCACGCGGGTTATAACCACGTCCCCGGTAGTACGTTACATAATCTTTCAAAAACTGCGGGGCATCCTCGGCTGCCTGCTGCGGCAGACCGCCGCTTCGTGCATAGGTCCCCCTGCGGTAATCTTCGGTGCGCTGGGCATTCAGCGCCTTTTTCTTTTCATAGCGCTGTTCCGGCGTATCTTCACTGTCAAAGTACCCATTTCTTGTCAGCCGGGTCATATCATACATCGTAGAAACGACCGTTGCCTTGATCCGGGTATCCAGTGCCGCTGTGTTCAGCGCCATGCCGCCCCAGCCGCAGATGCCAAGAATGCCGATCTTCTCTGGATCTACATTGTCCTGCACCGACAGAAAGTCCACCGCTGCCTGAAAATCCTCTGTAGAAAGATCCGCAGACATCACATTTCTCACCTTGCCGCCGCTCTCGCCGGTAAAGGATGGATCAAACGCCATCGTCAGAAAACCTCTTTCTGCTAATGTCTGGGCATAATAGCCGGAAGCCTGTTCTTTTACAGCGCCGAACGGACCGCACAGCGCGATCGCTGCCAGCTTGCCGCTGTATGTTCTCGGCGTATATAAATCCGCCGCCAGCGTAATACCATATCGATTATGAAAGGTCACTTTCTTGTGATCGACTTTTTCACTTTTCGGGAATGTTTTATCCCATTCCTCTGTCATTTGTAATTTTTCTTCTTCAAACATATCGTATCTCTCCTTACTCTGTTTCCAGCTGCCTCTTTACCTTTGCGATCCAAGCATCCACATCTTTTTCAGGTGTTTTCATCTGATCGCCGCCGTTCGAATCGAATCGGATCTGCATCGAAAGCGGAAAATCCGCGCCGGAACATTCTTTTTTCATATCTTTAATGACATGGCCGGGCCAGCCGCCGTTGGTCATGAACGGGATCACCGTTTTTCCGTTCCAGTTCTGACTGTGCAGAAAGCTGCGGACAGCCGGTGCCATGGTATACCACCAGGTCGGCGTCCCTACGGCGATGACATCGTAATCATCGATATCTGCCGCCAGCGGCTTGATCTTCGGCAGAAAGCCCTGCCGGACTTCCTTTTGTCCCTGTGCAACGACATCATTGTAGGAACCAGTATACGGCTTCACCGTCTCGATCCGGGCAAGATCCGCCCCTGCGGCCGCCGCAAGTTTTTCTGCGATCCGTTTCGTATTACCGTTTGACCATGAATAATAAACCACAAGCATTTTCTTCATAAACAAAACCTCTTTTTATTTCTGCGCATCATAATCCGGATGCGGAATGTTCAAAAACTGTTTGGCATGCTCCTCTTCCGTGGTGTGATCATAGTAGTCCTGGAAGTAGCTCCGGTTGGTATCCAGTCCGCGGATCTGGTTCATTTCTGCTTCCGTCAGTTCGAAATCAAAAATATCCAAATTGGCTTTGATATGATCCGGATTCGTGGATTTCGGCAGCGGAATGAAACCTTCCTGCTCATGCCAGCGCAGAATGATCTGCACCACAGATTTGTCGTATTTCTTTGCCATCTCTTTCAGGATCGGTTCGGCCAGCAGTTTTTGATCCCCGTGTCCGACCGGATAGTAACATTCCACCTGAATGCCGTACTTTTTCAGCAAAGCACGGATCTCATGTTCCTGAAAATAAGGATGGCATTCAATCTGATCGACGGCCGGCATAATGTTCGCATGCGTTACAATATCTTCGATCTGCGGTGCTTCAAAATTGGAAAAACCGATCGACTTTACTTTGCCTGCCTGCACGGCTTCTTCCATGGCCTGCCAGGCGCCGAGGTAGTCCCCAAACCGAATGTGCAGCAGAAGCAAATCGATATACGGCGTATCCAGCCGTTTCAACGTAGCATCGATCGCTGCTTTGGTCTTTTCATAACCAAAATCAATCGGCATGATCTTTGTGGTCAGATAAATTTCTTCTCTGGGAAGACCGGATTTTTTCATCGCCCGGCCGACCGCCCGTTCATTCATATAGGCATTGGCCGTATCGATCAGCCGATAGCCGGCCTGGAACGCCTGCAGGACCGCTGCTTCACACTCCTCCGGCGGCATCATAAATACACCAAAGCCAATGCTTGGGATCGTAGTTCCATTGTTCAGCTGGTAAGTTTTCATTTCGTTCATTGTATCTCCTTTCTTACGCATTCAGTTGGTTCTCTGCCCATTTCATGATCTTCTTTTCGGATTTCTGCGTCCGCGATCCGGTGATGGACAGGCCTTTTTCAACCTGCGCATGCGCGGCGTATTTGCGGATATCCTCCACTGTGGCTGACAGACCGCTGCCTTCATTGGAACAAAAAGGAATGATCCTCACACCGGTCCAGTCATAATGTTCCAAAAAGCTGACCACCGGCATCGGCAGATGTCCCCACCAATTTGGATATCCAAGAAAAACAGTATCTGCATCTTTGATATCCGGATATTCTTTCAGCGGCACACGCACGCCGTTATCGTATTCATCCTGCGCTTCGCGGATCAGTTCCATGTGATCTTTCGGATACTGCTTATCCGGAACCAACTCCGCGATTTCTCCTCCGACCGCATTCTGGACATAACCGGCTGCCATCGCGGTATTGCCGATTTCCTGATTGCGGATCTTCATGAACGGACCGATCGTCTGTCCTTTCATGGAAAAGAAGATCGTCATCACGTTTGCCATCTTCGTTACCTCCTTGATCGTTCAGGCTTCTGCCTGATTACGATTGAATGATAATCGCTCCTGCCGTTTTTATCGACATCAAGAAACTTCAGAATGAGTAATATGCAACAGATTGGCAAAGAATGGGAATTAAACCGCATCTTTCAGGCCCATGGGGTGTCTCTGAGAAAAAGGAAACATTACTATAAATGTAGTCAGGAGGACAAGATCAATGGAATATTTTACATTCAATGACGGCAATAAAATTCCGGCCGTCGGATTCGGGGTCTTCATGATCCCCAACGATGGCTCGACCTACTAAGCCGTATCCGATGCTTTGAAAGCCGGCTATCGACATATCGACACGGCTGCGGCCTATTTCAATGAGGAAGAAGTCGGCCAGGCCGTACCCGACGCCGGCATTCCCCGCAGTGAGATCTTCATCACCAGCAAGCTCTGGCTGCAGGATTACGGTTATGAAGCAGCCAAGAAAGGCATCGATGCTTCCTTACAGAAGCTGGGAACAGATTATATCGATCTCTACCTGCTGCATCAGCCGTATTTTGATGTAGCGGGAGCATGGAAAGCACTGGAAGAAGCGAAAGCGGCCGGAAAACTGCGCTCGATCGGCGTCAGCAATATGTCGCCGAAACTCTTTCAGAAATACATCCCGCAGTTTGCGACCAAACCGGCGGTCAATCAGGTGGAATTCAATCCTTTCTTTCAGCAGCAGGAACTTCGAAAATTGATGAAGCAGGATGATATCCGTATGGAAGCGTATTATCCGCTCGGCCACGGCAGCGGCGAACTTCTGCATCATCCGCTGTTTCAGACACTGGCTGAGAAGTATGGAAAGACGCCGGTGCAGATCATCCTGCGCTTTGAAGTGCAGGAAGGAGTTGTCGTACTGCCGAAATCCACCAATCCGGCCCATATGGCCGGCAATCTGGATCTCTTTGATTTCCGGCTTTCCGAGGATGAAATGAAGGAAATCCGTCAGCTGGATACAGGCAAAGGCAATCATGATTCGGATCAGCCGGGCATGGGCGAAAGACTGCTGAAAGCTTTCAAAGTTCATGACTGAAAGGAGCGTATAAAAATGGAAAAGCTTGTCTATCCGGAAGGACGATCCGTCTATCCAATTCCGGAAAACGAAAAGAACCTGCCAACAATAACGGCAGAACTGTTTGCCAAGATCCCCATGGACGATGTCAAGCCCGGGCTGAACATTTTAGAAGGTATTTGTTTTGACCGCAGAGGCGATATGTATCTTGTCGACTGCCCGATGGGACGAATCTACAAGATCGACATGCCCCAAGGCACTGTGCATCTTTTCAAACAGCTGCCGGAGCACATGGCCCCCAGCGCTGTTAAGATCCATAAAGACGGCCGGCTCTTTGCGACGATCGCCGCATCCGATCATGGCTCCATGATCATCGTCATGGACCCGGAAACCGGTGAAATCACCAATCGGATCTGGGAAAACAACGGCCATATGATCGATGATATGGTCTTTGATGCCAAAGGCGGCTTCTATTGCTCCGATCTGGAAGGAACTGCCGCAGATCCTTGCGCCGGCATCTTTTATATCGAACCCGATGAGAAAACCGTTCATCCCGTCATTCCTAACGGCATGGCTGCCACCAACGGCATCGGACTGAGCCTGGACGGAAAAAATCTCTATGTCACGGAATTCAGCCGGGCCTTGTTACATCGCATTGGATTATCCGAAGACGGCCTGTCGCCGGCCCCGTGTGAATCGAACGTTCTCTATCATTTCACCGGCTATGAAGGTCCGGATTCCCTCTGTATGGACAAGGATGAAAATCTTTATGTTTCGATGTGCAGTCAGGGAAGATTCCTGATCTTCAATTCCTTCGGCATTCCGATCGGACAGATCCTGATCCCCGGCAGGGACGAAGGCAGAATGCTCAAGTCCACGCACATTCAGATCCGCCCCGGCACCAAAGAAGCTTATATGTGCACGGCTGACATGAAGACCGGAGAGGCTGCCGTTTACCGTGCAGAAGTATTCGCGGAACCATTTCCAAGCTATCAGTATCAATAACAGAAAAGAAACTGCAGATAAGACATCTGCAGTTTTTTTTACTGAAATCTCAGATTTTCATTTCTATACTTATGGAACTGCATCACCGCAAACACAAGGACCGCTGCCGTAACGGCATTGGAAATCGGATAAGCAAGCAAGATCGTCTGCAAACGGGGATATCGGGGGAAAACACGGAAGATCCAGAAGATCCGGATCCCGCATATGCCGATCACTGAGATCAGCGCCGGCCGGGCAGAAATGCCGTATCCGCGCAGATACCCGGACAGAACTTCCTGAATGATGGAAAAGATAAAACTGAAAAAGATGATTTCCAACCGTATATATCCATAATTGATCACTGCTGGGTTCTCGTTAAAAAGCGAAAGAATCGGGCGGCCGAAGAGCAGCAGCACCGCACATAAAATACCTGTAAAGGCAAAATCCAGTCCCAGTGCATCATATAAACAGCGCACACATCGTTCTCTGTTTCCAGCTCCATTATTCTGGCCGACAAAAGTCGTACAGGTCTGTCCGAAAGCGTTCACCACATAATAGGCACAAGCTTCAATATTGAAAGCAGCAGATGAAGCGGCCATGACGGCCGTTCCCAGACTGTTGATAGCGGTCTGGATAATGATATTGGCAATGGAAAAGATCATCCCCTGAATACCGGAAGGCACGCCGATCATCAATATTCTTTTCATCGCTTTCCGGTCGATCTTCATATCCTCCTTGCGCAGACGGATCTCCCTGTCGCTTTTGATGAGCTGGAAAAGCAGAAGCCCGGAACTGACCGCATTGGAGATCACCGTTGCCAGTGCGACCCCATCGACATTCATTCCAACTTCGGCCACAAAGAAAATATTCAGAATGACATTGACGCTTCCGGACACGATCAGCGCCAGCAGCGGATCTTCCGTATCACCGGCGCTGCGGAAAACAGCAGACAGAAAATTATAGAGCACGATCACAGGCAGACCGGCAAGATAGATCCGCATATAAAGGACCGCCATCGAAAATACTTCCTGCGGTACGTCCATCATTCCGATCAGCGGTACCGCCGCTATTTCACTGATCACAGCGGCCAGTATTCCGGCGATCAAAGCCAGCAGCAAAGCCGTATGCACGCCGCGGTGCACTTTTTCTTTATCTCCTTCGCCGATCGCGGTGGCAATCACTACCGTTGCCCCCAGAGACAGACCAGTGAAAAAATTGATCAGCAGGGCGACCAGTGGACTGTCTGTCCCGACGGCTGCCATCGCTCCCGTTCCGACAAACCGGCCCACGACTGCCACATCCGCCGCATTGAACAGCTGCTGAAGGATCCCCGTCAGCGCAACCGGCAGCGCATATCCGGTCATACTGCTCGCTAACGGTCCATGCATCAGATCAATTTCTTTTCCCTTTTTCACTTTGTATTCCTTCCTTCCAAAATCTGCCGTTTTCTCGTAACGAAAAGCTCCGGATCCCATATTGATCAGGAGCTTTCCCATCTTTATTCAATTGATCATCACCAGTTTCGCAGCCGTCGGTCCGCCTCTTCCAACAGCTGAGGAACATCAATTCCTTTCACCATTCCTGCGCATTTTCCGCAATGGTCGCAGTCGGCTGCTTTTCCGCAGCCATCCAGAAAGATATCATAGTAGATCGGTGTGTTGATCACCTTCCCGTCGTTGACGACGGCTTTGCGTTCATTCAGCATCTGCACGATCTTCACCATGCCGATCTTCTTCGGGCAAGCTTCTTCTGCTTTTCGGAAGTCCTCCGGCTGATAAGGCATCGATGCACGCAGTTCCTGCTGGGTCTCACGGATGATGGCTTGTTCCTTATCATTCAATGGTTCAAAGTCTTCCATATACGACAGGTTGTCGTTCATCTGCGCTTCATCCGACATACCGGAAAGCACCATATACACATTGTCAAGGCTTGCCGCAAAGCGGATGCCCCAGGAAGCGATGGATCGATCCGGATCTTCTGCTTTCATCGCTGCGGTCAGATCCGACGGCAGACGGACAAGATTGCCGCCTTTGAGCGGTTCCATGACAATGACAGGTTTCCCATGCTTGCGGCAGACTTCATAGTTTTCTTTCGAAGCGACAAACGGCGAATCCCAGTCGAAATAGTTCAGCTGCAGCTGTACAAACTCCAGTTCCGGATGATCCGTCAGGATCTGATCCAGCAGTTCCGGACTGTCGTGATAGGACATGCCGATATGCTTGGTTTTTCCTTCTGCCTGCAGCTGTTTCAGCGCACCGACCAGATCATATTTCTGGACTGTTTTATATTCATTGCGGTTGATGGCATGCAGCCAGTAATAATCGACATGATCTGTGCCCAGGCGGTCGAGCTGCTCCTGAAAAATCGTAAAGAACTGCTGCTGACTTTGGATCATGAAGACCGGCGACTTGGTCGTGATGGTAAAAGAATCTCTTGGATACCGATTGACCAGCGCCTCTTTCAGAACCTTTTCACTGTTCCCGTTGTGATATACATAGGAAGTATCAAAATACGTAAATCCTTTTGCCATGAATGCATCGACCATCCGTTTCAGCGTTTCCATGTCGATGCGGCCGTCGCCATGCACAGGCAGACGCATACAGCCAAATCCAAGTTTTTTCATTTTTCTTCTCCTTTCCGATCTAAAGATTTTGTTTATGAGGCCGGTTCCAGTTCAATTTCCTCGCCTGCTTCAAGAATCAGACGGTCTGCAGCCGGAAACTGTTCGGCGATCCTCCGATCAAAAATCTCATTGATGGACATATGATACGGAATGTTATGTTTTGCGCCGATCCGTGCGGCACATTCTGCGGCCTCTTTCAATCCCATGTTAAATACACCGTCGCAGCAGAAAAAGGCATAATTGATGTGCAGGGAAGCCAGCTGTGCCATCTGCGGCACACGCGAAGTATCGCCGGAAACATAGACGCGGATCGTCTGCGGCCCGGCAGGAAATTCCAGGACATATCCGACGCAGTGACGCCGGCTATGCAGAGGATTGCCGCCGGCTTCTATCGACCGGATCCGGACGTATCCAAGATCGAAAGAATTGTGCCGGCCATGGGCAAGGGCCTCTTTCCAGGAAATGACCCGGCAGTCCGGATTTCTTTTCCGGATCATGCTTGTATCACAATGATCGAAATGTCGATGTGTCATCAGGATAAGATCTGCCGGCAAATCATAGCCGTCACCAGCATAAGGGTCAATATAAATGACCTTGCCGTCTGAAGATATGATCCGGATGCTGGCCTGCCCCTGATAGAGAAGCCTTGGTTTTTGCGGCAGTTTACTGCGCATGATCGACTTTGTAACGCAGCCAGACTGAATCGCCTTCGGTCCGCTGCACATCCAGCAGCTGGAACGTGACCGGTGTATCGTCGCTCAGGCCTTCTTTTTCCATGAACAAGGACTGCGTTTTTACGGAACCATCGGCGGCCGGACTGATGACAATGCTGACTTCATCGCAGTATCCTTTCTGCAGAAACGACCAGTTCAGTACCGCACCGCCGCCCAGCATCAGCATCTCGATGCCGAATTTTTCTTTCAGCTTTTTCAGCATCTGATCATAGTCATAGGTTTCTTTTCCGGCAATGATATAGGAAATACCCAGCCGGCGTAAAAATGCTTTGTAGTCATTGGACGCTCTTTCCGTCAGGACCTCGATCACATCAGCTGTCGTGTCGTGGTAATGCAGAACATGATCTTTCCAGCCTAATCTTCCGGATGGATCAATGGAGACATAGTACATATCCGACTGACGTGCGACATAATCACCTTCCGGTACTTCCGGTGCGTCCGGGATCAGATCTGGTTTGGCATACAAGGTAAAATTGTCATCGGTCGTCACCCGGCCGGACAGCCATCCCTGATGTTTGTAAAAGCGTTCCTTTCCAAAAGCGATCCGATAAAAGGCTTCTCCTGCCCCCTGGCTTGCTTGGGTATCCATGTATCTGCCCATGATCTTTCCGTCTACAGACGTACCCATATGGCAGAAAATATATGGTCTGTCACTCATTTGTATTCTTCCTTTCTTCCCTTCTCAACGGTTTGTTTGGGATCTGTTTATCCTGTACAGATCCATTTGCCGTCAACTTTTTTGAACCGGGCTGCTGTATGCATGGGAAATGTTCCGCTCATGCCGTATACCTTTGCCTGAAAATAGCTCACTGCCGACAGTTCTGCTTCTTTTCCGTTGACACAGATTTCGATTTCTTTGAGATCTGTATGGTAATAATTTAATGTGCCGTCCATGATCTCATCGAGATACTCCTGTTTTGTCTGCGTCTTTCCGCTCATATGAACGAATTTTCGATCATCTGCATACAGCTGTTCCAATGTTTTTCGGTCTTTCGTGATCATGGCGTCATTGATCTTACGCCAGACTTTGTAAATTTCCTGTTCTTCGGCCGTCTTAAGTTCTTTCTTAAAGGTATCAGCCATACCGATCCTTCCTTTATCCAATACTGATGCCGCCGTCGATCGTCAGAATCGTTCCAGTAATATACGAATTTTTATCATCTGCCAGGAAAACGGCACCTCTGCCGATTTCTTCCGGCTGTCCCATCCGTTTCATCGGGATCCTGGCTGCCGATTCAGCAAGATGTTTTCTTGACTCTTCTTCAGTCAGTCCAGGTACTTTCCAGATATCCGTTTCGATCGCACCGGGTGCAATGGCATTAACGCGGATCCCATAAGGAGCCAGTTCCACGGCCCATGCTTTTGTGAAATTTTCAACAGCTGCTTTGGCTCCCACATACATTGACAAATTCGGTCCCGGATTCTGTCCGCCGACAGAGGACATATTAATAATATTGCCCTTGGACGCTTTCAGCAGATCCAGACTTTGTATGGTCATGTCCACCAGCGCACGTACATCCAGATCAAACGCAGCATCGTAATCTTTCATAGTGATTTCCGTAATCGGCTTCACCGGACACCATCCTGCGTTATTGACCAGAATATCTAGTCTTTGAAATTTTTCTTTGATATATTGGACAATCCTGCTTATATCATCTGATTTTGTGATATCGGCCTTCACATAATAGAAATGTTCGTTTTCCTCACAGGCTTTCTTTAATACGTCCTCATGTCTGCCGGCGATCACTACATCAGCGCCCTGCTCTGCGAACGCCTTCGCAATACCAAGACCAATTCCTTTGCCGCCGCCGGTTACAAGAGCGACTTTATTTTCCATTGTTTTCATCGTTCCGTCTGCTCCTTTTAGTCTGCCGGTGTAAACTGGCTGAGCGTTCTTTCCTGATCTTCCAGGGATACATTGTAGAATCGCTTTGTTCCTTCCATTTTACGGATCGCATTCATCTCATCATCGGTCAGACTGAAATCAAAGATATCAAAGTTATCCTTCATGTGCTGCGGATTGGTCGTCTTCGGGAAAACAACATTGCCTTCCTGAATATGCCAGCGCAGAATGATCTGTACATTTGTCTTGCCGTACTTCTGGCCCAGTTTGGTAAATAAAGGCTCGTCGATCAGGCCCTTGTCGCCATGTCCCAGCGGATACCAGCTCTCGACGATCGTACCGTACTTGGCCATTCTCTTTTTCAGATCGCTCTGCTGCCAATATGGATGACATTCGACCTGATTGACTGCCGGTTTGATCGTGGCTGCTTCGCAGATTTCTTCCAGACGATCCGACTCAAAATTCGAGATGCCGATCGACCGGACTTTCCCCTGTGCCACAGCTTTTTCCATGTCTTTCCAGGCACCAAGATAATCACCAAACTGCTGATGCAGAAGCAGCAGATCGATATGATCCGTGTCCAGTCTCTGCAGCATTTTCTCAATGGCTGCCATCGTCTTGCCTTCGCCATATTCACTTGGCCACAGTTTAGTCGTGATCCAGATCTCATTTCTTGGAACACCGCTTTTCTTCACGGCGCGGCCGACACTGCGCTCATTTTGGTAAGCATGCGCGGTATCGATATGACGGATGCCCATTTTCAATGCTTCTAAAACGGCATTCTCTGTTTCCGGACCATCCGGAACCATGTATACACCCAATCCAAACTGCGGAATTTGATTTCCATCATTTAACGTTACATATGTCTGGTTCATTTTTTCCTCCTTTTCAGTTCTACATCTATTGAACTGTTTCTATTTGTATTGTAGAAAATTCTTTCGTTTTCCGTCACATCAAAACGTACAGCTTTGTGGCTTATGCCTCACATTTTTGATCAATGTGGATTATATTTGATTTTCTTCAAGTGAATGGATAAAAATCGATTCGCTTGCCTGTTTCATGGCATACTTCCGCACGATTTGAAGCAAAGGAAATCCCTGCGGACATCGCATCGAACAGATGCCGCATTCAATGCAGTCGATCGGCTGACCGTCCTGACTGGCTGTATGTTTCGTTTCAACGGCGTGGCCCCCTTCTTCCATGATCAACAATGAAGGGATATCAATATCGGCCGGACAGGCTCGGACACAGCGTCCGCAGTTTCTGCAGATCCTGTCAGTTTTTTCGTAGAGTGCAGATGGTAATGTTTGTTGAGGCATTCTGATTTCCTTTCTGCTCTCAATAGGAAGCAAAGCGCCGGCCAGTATCCAGACGATTGATTTGATTCATCTCTTCATCCGAAAGATGAATTTGAAATGCTCCGATATTTTCAGCGATATGCTTTCGATTGGAAGATCCCGGTACGGCCACGAAGCCTTTCTGCAGATGCCAGGCAAGAATCACCTGCGCCGATGACGCATGATGGGCACCGGCAATATTCTTGATGACCGGGTGCTCCATAAGCTTTCGATGGTCCCCTCTGCCGCCCAAAGGAAACCATGCTTCCATGACCGTCCCTGTGCTTTGAACATACTGAACAAAAGCAGGATCCTGATAAAAAGGGTGCAGCTCATTCTGCAGTACGGCAGGATGAATCGTTGTCTGTCTGATCAGTCGTTCAAAGTCAGAAACAGAATAGTAATTTGACAGACCGATGGATCGAAGCTTTCCATCTTCTGCTGCTTTTTCCATGGCCTGATAGGCTTCTATATCGTTACGAGGCTGCGAGTGATGGAGGATCATAAGATCAATATATGTAAGGCCCAGCCTTTTTAAAGAGGCATCCACTGCTCGCTCCGCATGTCCATAATCCGATGTCCACATCTTGGTCGTCACAAAAAGATCTTCACGCCGGACAATTCCTTCCTGTATCGCTTTGTGAATTGCTTTCCCCACACCGCGCTCGTTGCCGTAAATACGTGCTGTGTCGATCAAACGGTATCCATCTTTTAATGCTTCGTATACAGCACGCTCTGCGGTATGGTTCATCAACATATATGTGCCGATGCCTAACTGCGGCATATCGTAACTGGTATTCAGTTTCATAGTTCAGTTACCTCCTTTGTTTCGTTCGTATCCAAATCATAGTCTTGATTTCCTGACATCACGACATCATGAAAGGCAAAACAGAGGTTTATGCCCCATTTTCATCCATCCTGTTGAATATCATATTTTTTATTCAGAAAGTATCGTTTGAAATTGCTTATCTGTTTGATCAAAAATTCTATAAAAAAGTGTTAATGGCTCCTTTCAGAAGTCATTAACACCGTTTCTTTTTCATATTCATCTATTATCAAGTTAAGATTGTTATCCGTAAGATCTTCACTTTAAAGCTGATGTTATATTATTTTGTAATTTTTGATCAAAATCTTTTTTCAAAAAAAGTTTTGAAGCATGCTTTAAAAATTTTATAAAAACATTAAAGATGATATAGCTAATAAAACCGTATAAAAACACAATACACGCCCAAGTAATAAGCTTCACCGTAAAACCTGTTATCGGAGAATTCCATAGCGGCGTGACCCAATCTTCAATGTCCCAAATCGAATAACAAAGTCCGTTATCGTGCAACAAATAAATCATCAACGTACTGCCGCCAATATAGTTAATTATTCTATTACTAGAAATGTGAATTCGGCTGAATAATTCAAACAGACAAACTGCAATAATAATTGCCACAGGGCAATAATTTTCCCAACTTAAAATACTTTGGGTGAAAACGTCTTTTCCTTTGTTGATTTGAAGATTATTTACAGCATTATTGTAATAGGAAACCCAGATAATACAGTTCATCAGCAATATAAGAACAACAAACAGGCTTGCTTTATATTTTTTCAATGGCTCATATCGATGGATATAGCCGCCAAGCGAAAAGAGAAACATGCCCAAAAGTAATGTTTTTAGACCTGGAGTGTAATCATCTGCGATTATTCCAAACCAGGAAAATTGGAAAGCGGCAAAAAGAACAACTAAAAATATTTGATATTTCTTTTTACTTAGCCTATGAAGGAATTTATTTAACCAGAGCGTTGCAAAGATGATAATAAAGAAATAATACCCAAGAAACCAGGACATATTGTTTACCTGCGAAAAATTTATCATTGCGATCTTTGGATCTCCATAATATACCACTTTATAAAAGAATGTCGATAATACAGTCAATTCTGCCACAGCAAAGAAGAGCTGCTGAACCAATTTACTTGCGGTTTTTCCAATATGTATTTTTTCTTGAGCAACTAAAAAATAACCGGATATAAGAATGAACAATGCATTGGCAATAGAACCAAATGACATGATCGTAGCAATTACAAGCAACTGTTTATAAAAGTTTGGATGATTAAAAAATCCGGTTTGAAATTTTTCAACATATGCCGGATCCGTCAATTGAATATTAACGCAATGTAAAACAATATGATATGAAATAATCATCAACATCGCAAAAATTCTCAGTAATTCAAACCTTGAATCCCGATTCTTTTTCTTCTCCATTTTTCTCTCCCTCGATATCAAAACTCTATATTTTTATATTATGTTACTTTTATAATATTTAAACGTTATAATTGTATCATATCATATAGATATTTCAATGACATTAACAAATCAGCTTTTCAAATTATCATCTTTCTTAAAAATATACCGTTCGAAGTAACTTCAATATAAAGACTTTCGGAATTTATCTTTTTCAACATGCAGAATCCTTGTTGAAAGATCCACTTGCTGCGGCAATACGATTGTCTTTGAATATTGCAGCATTGTTTTCTGCCTTCTTTAAAAAATTTTTCGAAGTCAATTTTTCTCGGGCGGCGTGCTATGATAGAATAGGAGCTTGAAAAATGCAAAAGAAACGTTCACTAACAAACGGCACGACAGAAGCGAAGATCATTCTGCTGGCCTTAATTTTCTTTCTGACAGCAGCAGTTTTCCTGATATTACGCAGCCATGGGTATCTGCTGGAGGGCAGGATCGCGTTTGTGCTGATGTTATTTATCCGTCTGTCTATATTATTTTTCGCAGCAGTTTTCCTAACGAGTCTGTTTCGGGACAGTAAAATAAAATGGAAGAAAATCCTTTTTGGATTATGTCTCTGCGGTTTAGTGCCGGTTGCTTATTTGGCTTTGAAAAATCCGATCCGCGATCTGGCCGTTTGGCCGTCTACGAAAACTGAGACCGTTTATAACGGATACTTTAAGAAAATCCATACCAACAGTCGTCGCCCCAGCGACTACTACCGCCTGCAAGGTCTGTCGGAAGACGGCGATGTGGTTTCCTATGATCTGAACAAATCGACTTACTTGAAATACGTAGACAAAGGGGGATCAACTTATCAAGTCACCTGCACCCCTTACACAGAATCTGTCATCAATGTCAAGCTGCAGTGAAGCGGACTGAGGCCCATACAAAACCATTCTGAATATAAAAATCCGGATCGAAAGTGATCCGGATTTATCTTTAGAACTCACGCTTTTTTATTGTTTCTTTACTTTTCAAATTCTTTGGCAACCTGCTCCAACAGATCTCGAATCGGCAGATGCTGCGGGCAGACCTTTTCGCATCCGCCGCATTTGATACAGTCGCTTGCCTTTCCATGTCCCTGTGTGGTCAGCGCACTATTATAGTAGAAGTCCGCATTCCAGTCATGGAATACATTTTTCGAGTTCAGGCAGGCAAAGAGATCTGGAATGAGGATGTGCTTCGGACAGTGATTCTCCTCGATACAATAGTGACAAGCTGTGCACGGAATCATGTTCAGTCCGCGGAAAACCTGATTGACTTTCTTTACGGCTGCCATTTCCTGATCGTTCAGCGGTTTGAAATCTTTCATATAGGAAACGTTGTCTTTCATCTGATCAAGATCGCTCATACCGGATAAAACGATGCGGATGCCGTCAAAACCAGCCGCAAATCGGATCGCATAACTGGCATTGGAGCCGCCGTGAAGTTCATCCAAGATCTTCTGTGCTTCGGCCGGCAGATTTACTAAATTTCCGCCCTTTACCGGTTCCATAACGATCACGGGTTTCTTGTGCCTGCGCGCAACTTCCAGGACCTTGCCGCTCTCTACCGAAGGATCATTATAGTCAAGGTAGTTAAACTGGATCTGTACGATTTCGATCTGCGGATATTCAGAAAGAATCTGATCGAGGACAGCCGCCTTATCGTGGAAAGAAATGCCCACATGACGTACCTTGCCTTCTTCCTTCAGCGTAAAAGCCGTCTCATAGGCGCGGCACTTCTTAAATTTCTCAAATTCTTTTGCGTTTTGTGCATGCATCAGATAAAAGTCAAAATATTCGACACCTGTGCATGCGAGCTGTTTTTCGAAGAACGGCCGGATATCGGCTTCTTTCTGGAAGTAAGAACCGGTCAATTTATCCGTCAGGATGTACTGATCCCGCGGATAACGGCTGGTCAGCCCCTCTTTAACAGCAAGTTCGGATAAACCATCCAGATACCCATGTGCTGTATCAAAATAGTTAAAACCATGATCAAGATAATAGTCTACCATAGCGTTGAATTCATCCATGTCGACCTTGCCGTCTTTCATTGGCAGGCGCATGCATCCAAAACCAAAACAATTGTGAATCTCTGGAAACGAATTGTCCATCATGCACTCTCCTTTCAATGAATTGATTCATTACAGATGCTGATATATGATCTGAAACGATTCTGTTTCTCCAGTATCTGATTCAATCATAACATTTTTTTGAAATAAATCCCCGCATCTTCCAACTTTGATCTCAACAGAATTTATATTTGTGTTTTTGCCCACTCGGAAACTTCTGATTCGCTGCGCGGCGCATCTGCACCATGAACCGCAAGCGCTCTGCCATAAGTTGGATCCCCTTTTAAATGCTTTTTCAAATCTCTTTCACAGCTTCCAAGACCGCTGCCCTCATGGGTGACGACCGCCATTACCTTTTTACCGGAAAAATCCAGACGATCCGTCAGAGAATAGATTGCCATCGGATAAATGCCCCACCAGCAGGGACCGCAGATGAAGATATTCTCATAATCGGAAAGATCATCCAGGTATTCCTTCAGCTCCGGACGCGCCTCTTTGCGCAGCTCTTCTTTTGCCTCTTCAATGCAGGTCATATAAGACGGTGAGTACTCTTTTACTGTCTGAATCTCAAACAGATCTCCGCCGACCGCTTTCTGGATAAACTCCGCAACATATTCTGTATTTCCTTTCGAAAGGTTCCGGACACTGCCGTTCACATAGTTTTCTCCCTTGCGGGAATAATAGATAATCAAATTCTTCGCCATATTCATTCTCCTTTTTTATTCAGATTCAGCAGGCTGCAGCGGGCCGTAAAAATAAGAGGAAGTTGCGCCGCCGTCAATTAAAAATGTAGATCCCGTGATAAAAGCAGCTTTATCGGACAGCAGAAGCTCTGCCACATTGGCAACTTCATCTGCCGTACCCGGCCGGCCTGCCGGACATTTCGCAAACATATTTTTATAGAAGTCGCCGCGCGGACCATTGAATTCATCCAGCGCTAACGGGGTCACAATAATGCCCGGTGCGATGGCGTTGATCCGGGCACCGCGTTTGCCCCATTCTACAGACTGTCCCATCACCCGTTTCTCATTGCATCGCTTTGCCAGCTGATAGGCATGCAGCGTATCCCGGATGTTTTCCGGCTGAAGAAGATCCAGCGAAAGAAGTTCTTCCGTCGGTGCAGCTGCCAGTGCCCGGTCTTGCTCCGCCGTCAGCTGCGGCATCCGCCATCCGGACTGACTGGAAATCGTAATGCCGCATCCGCCTTCTTTGATGACCTTGCCGACTTCTTCCAGCAATACTGCAGTCCCGTACAGATCGACTTTCAGGATCGTTTCGATCGATGCCTGGCTCGGTGAGACACCGGCACCGTTGATCAGCATCGTGATCTCCCCATATTTCTGTCCTTCTACGATCATAGCCTGAATGGATTGCCGTGAGGAAAGATCTGCTGCCATTGGTGTTACATCAAAACCCGCTTCATTCATCGTTTTTGCAATCGTTCTTGCATGTTCCAGATTCTTATCACCGAGAACAATCTTTTTGCCGTATCCAACACGTCTGGCACAGGCCATGCTGATTTGTCCCGCGCCCATCACTAACATTACATCTTTCATCTTCAGCCTCCTGTGTTTCTGTCGAAACATTCGTTTTCTTTATGCTTGTATCTTACTGCCAATAAATCATATTTTCTAATTGGAATATTTGATTTATAATAGAATTATTAAATAAGAAGGACCTTATGAATACCAAGCAAATCGATTACATTCTTGAACTGGCAGAGACTTTGAACTTCAATCGGGCAGCCGAAAACCTTTATATCTCTCAGCCTACGCTGACCTATCAGATCCATAGTGCCGAACAGGAAATCGGCTTTACCATTTTTGACAGGAGCAATAAAAAGACCAGCATCACGCCGGCCGGTCTGCAGTTTGTGGCCAGTCTCCGCGGGATCCGGGCAGAACTGCGCAAAGCCATTGAACAAGGCCAGAACTATTCTTCGATCTATAGAGAAAACATCCGGATCGTCCTGCCGATCCGATCGGCACTCTATTTCCTGCCGCAGGCGATCCGGGAAATTTCCGATTCCGATTCCGGCATCCTTATCTCGCCGCCCTTTGATTGGGATCACGGTATTGATTCCTTTCTTCAAGGCGAACAAGATATTCTATTTGCCATCAAAGACGAAGTCAGTCATATCCCGGATATCCGCATTCATGACCTGTTTGATTCACGCATTTATCTGGTCGTGAGAAAAGATGATCTTCTGGCAAAGAAATCATTGATCGAGCCGGAAGATCTTGACGGACGGACACTCATGGTCGGCGGTCCTTCTCAGGCGCCTTTAAGACAAGTTCAGCAGCGCATGATCGAAACACAGAAGATCCACTATTTCAACAGTGACGATCATGACACCTCCTTGACCAATGTCGCAGCCGGCCGCGCAATTGTACTTTCGCCAGGATTCCTCAATGACCACAATGAAGAATTTTGCTGGATCCCTTTTGACTGCGAAGAGACAATACCTTGTGTGCTGTGCACCCATGCCTCTGACAATCGTGCTTTGATTACTAACTTCATCGAAATCATTCAATCCATTTATCACCGTCATCCTGACTTTGCGGTTTAAACTGTTCTTAAATCAGTCCGAAGTCGATTTTTCCGATGGATAGAGTTCCTGTCGGATCTGCTCCAGAAAACGGCCTGCCGCTCTTGAAAAAATCTGGTATTTCTTCCAAACAATGATTGCTTCCGCTTCTACGACAGGAAAAAGCGGTTTAAAGCACAGAGACGAATTTCCCGGATCCAGTGCGGTATTCAGAAGCTTGTCAAAACCAATGGTATAGCCAAAGCCCTCATCGCTTAGAATCGCCGCATTCAAAATCAGATTATATGTTGCCTTGATGTTCAGACGCGACTCTGGTTGATGCATCCAGCCTGCCAATTGCTTTCTGGCATTGCCCTGGGAAGAGATGATCAAAGGCAGTCCTGTCAGATCGTCCGGGGTAATGTTCTGCTTCTGTGCCAGCGGATCATCACGACGCATCAGCACGCCCCAACGTTCTTGCATGGGAATACGCAGAATTTCATATTTTTTCGGATTCACATCCACAAATATCAGACCAAAATCGATCAGGCCTTTATCCAGCTGCTCCATCACAAAGGCCGCATTGCCGCTCATAAAGTGATAATGGATATCCGGGCAGCTTTTCTGCAGTTTCTTTGCGGCCCGGGCAAAAACACGAATTGTATCCGTCTCTCCGGCACCAATATAAACATCACCTGCCGCCGTATCATCCGACTGAGATATTTCACCTTCGGTCTTTTCTACCAGGCTTAAGATTTCTTCCGCACGAGCACGCAGCAGTTTCCCTTCTTCGGTCAAAGTCACCTTTCGGGGCCCCTTCGTACCACGCACCAGCAACTGTTTTCCCAGTTCATTTTCCAGCGCTTTTAGCTGTACAGAAAGCGTCGGCTGAGTCAGGTGCAGAGATTCCGCAGCAGCCGTGATGTTCTGTTCTCGTGCAACCGCAAGAAAGTATTCCAATACACGCAGTTCCATAGTCATGTCCCACCTTTTTCTTTTGATTATATCATAATTATTATCTATGCAAATGCATTTAGACAAAATATTTCCAATTTTATATTACAGCTTCTATACTAAAGATGAACAAAGGAGATAAACAAATACATGATTTCGAAAACCGAACGGTTAGAAATCAACCCTATAAAGGAGGTAATAAAATGAAGAAAAATTCCAAACGTCTGGCAGCGGAGGATGCACAGATCCAGACCGATGACAAAACGATCGCCACAAGGATCCCGCCGGAAAATGGGACAAAGATCAATATTCGTTTTGGTGAAGATGCTGTGATCAGCGGTGTTCTGAACGACAGTGAAACTGCTAAATCATTGATCAAAAAGCTTCCGTACACGGTTCACGTGAGCCGGTATTCACATGATTTCTGCGGCGTGATGGACAAGCTCCCCTACAACGAAGACGAAGTACATTATGGATGGCTGAACGGAGATATCGATTATTCCATTGATGCACCGTACTTCACGATTCTCTTTATGGGTGAGGAAATGTCGGATCAATTTGGATATCAAGTCAATATCGGTGTCATCACTTCGCCAATTGCAGATATCAATGCGCTGGACGGCAGTTATGATGTGACAATTGAACTTGCCAGATAACCGATTGATAAAATGATACAAATCGAAATTGCTTTCAAGAACAAAGGAGGATAAAAAATGCTTGGAGATTTTTCTTACTGCACCCCGACAAAACTTTATTTCGGAGAACATGCCTTAGAGCATCTGCCTGAAGAACTGAAAAAATATGGCGACAATGTCATTCTGGCTTACGGCGGCGGTTCCATCAAAAGAAACGGCATCTACGATGATGTCATGAAAGTTCTCAAAGATACAGGAAAGACCGTAACGGAAATTTCCGGTATCATGCCGAATCCGACCGTTGAAAAACTGAAAGAAGGAATCCAGATTGCCCGAGAGGCAAAGGCAGATTTCATCCTTGCGGTCGGCGGCGGTTCCGTCATCGACTATTCCAAGGCGCTTTCCGTCTCTGTTCATTATGATGGTGATCCTTGGGAGAAGTACTACTTGAAATTTGAAGAACCAGAATGCGAAACACTTCCGGTCGGTACGGTTCTGACCATGGTCGGAACCGGCTCGGAAATGAATTCTGGTGCTGTGATCACAAATCCGGATCAAAAGCTCAAGATCGGCCATGTTTTCCAAGATGAAAAGATCATGCCGCGCTTCTCGATCCTGAATCCGCGCTATACGATGACCCTCCCGCATTATCAGATGGTTTCGGGCAGCTATGATATTTTCAATCATATCTGTGAACAATATTTCTCCGGCGAAGACGACAATACCAGCGATTATATCGCTGAAGGACTGATGCGCTCGGTCGTTCATTCCAGCCGCATCGCCAATCAAGATCCGCAGAATTATGAAGCCCGCTCCAACTTGATGTGGTCGGCAACCTGGGCCCTCAATACCTTGACCGGAAAGGGCAAGACCACAGACTGGATGGTCCACATGCTTGGTCAGGCAGTCGGTGCTGTAACGAATGCGACGCACGGCATGACACTGGCAGCTGTTTCCATCCCTTATTACAAACATATTATGCCGTATGGTCTGAAGAAATTCGTGCGGTTTGCCAAAACCGTATGGAATGTCGACCCGGAAGGCAAATCCGACCGCGAGATTGCGGAAGCCGGACTTTCTGCCATGCAGCAATGGATGCAGGAACTGGGCCTCGTTATGAACATCACAGATCTTGGCGCAGATGAAAGCATGATTCCTGATCTAGTGAAAGGAACCATTGTTCTGAACGGCGGTTATAAGGTCCTGGATGAAAAAGAGATCGCAGAGATCTTCAAAGAAAGTCTCTGAGAGGAATCAAAACATGCATCGAACACCGGAGGAAATCTATCAGAATCTGCTGGATGCCGGCTATACCAAGGCCACAGCAGAGCGGTTCATGACCTATGTAAACAGCGGTGACCTTGAATCCCAGCTGCGTGATCTGGCAATGAAACGCACAAAGATTCTTGAAAAACTTCATCAAGAAAACCGACATCTGGAATGTCTGGATTACTTGTCCTATGAACTGGAAAAACAGGAAAGGAGAACCCTATGAAAGTACTGATCCTAAACGGCAGTCCGCGCCCGAACGGAAATACCAAAGCCTTGGTTGACGCCTTGAAAGAAGGTGCGGTTTCCAAGGGCCATGAAGTCACAGAAGTTGATGTGGCCCGGCTGGATCTTCATGGATGCCTAGGCTGCGAATACTGCCATACCAAAGGCCGCGGCAAATGTGTACAGAACGATGATATGCAGAAAATCTATCCGCTGCTTCAGCAGGCAGACGCGCTCGTCCTAGCTTTGCCGATCTACTATCATGGTTTCAGCGGTCAGCTGAAATGTGCGATCGACCGCTTCTATGCCATCGGCGCACCAGGACAGCTGAAACTGCGTAAGATCGCGATGCTGCTGAGTTCCGGAGCAGATCAGGTTTATGAAGCAGCATTCTATTCCTATCATAAAAATTTCATTGAATACATGGGACTTGAAGATGCCGGGATCATTACTGCCCACGGATCTGAAAATAAATCAGAAGCAAAACGCGAAGAAGCACGCATGCTGGGTGCTTCCCTGTAAAACATAAAGATAGAGCCAGGAGGACAAACAAATGCAGGAACAAAAGTTAACATTAACACAAGAATGGGATAAGACCTTTCCGAAAAGCGATAAAGTCGATCATCGCAAAATTACTTTCCACAATCGCTACGGCATTACGCTGGCGGCAGATATGTACACACCGAAGAATGCTTCCGGTAAATTGGCTGCGATCGCGGTAGCCGGACCGTTCGGATCTTGTAAAGAACAAGCATCCGGGCTCTATGCACAGGAAATGGCAGAACGAGGATTTCTGACCATTGCCTTTGATCCTTCTTATACCGGAGAAAGCGGCGGTCAGCCAAGAGCCGTCGCTTCGCCGGATATCAACACCGAAGATTTCAGTGCAGCGGTGGATTTTCTCTCCGTGCAGGAGAATGTCGATCCGGAAAAAATTGGTATTATCGGCATCTGCGGCTGGGGCGGCATGGCCCTGAATGTCGCTGCTATGGATACCCGGATCAAAGCGACCGTAACTTCTACCATGTATGATATGAGCCGTATGACCGCAAACGGCTACTTTGATGCCATGAGCGAAGAGGACCGCTATCAATTAAGAGAGCAGCTCAATGCACAACGTACGGCAGACTACCGCAGCGGCACTTACGCGCTGGCCGGAGGTCTTCCGGAAGAAGCGCCCGAGGATGCACCGTTCTTTGTCAAAGACTATGTCGCTTATTATAAGCACAGAGCCTATCATGATCGATCGGTCAATTCAAACGGCGGCTGGAATGTCACTTCTTCCCTGTCTTTCTTAAATATGCCGATCCACTGCTATGCTTCGGAGATCCGCAACGCCGTGCTCATGATTCATGGTGAAAAAGCGCATAGCTGCTATTTTACAAAAGATGCATTCAAGAAACTGAAAGGCGACAACAAAGAGCTGATGATCATCCCAGGTGCGGTCCACACCGATCTGTACGACAACATGGATGTCATTCCATTCGATAAGATCGAAAGCTTCATGAATACCTATCTAAAATAAGATATGCAAAGCATGCTGTCTGATCAAAAGTATTGAATCATCCGTAAGGAGGGTTTTATGAAACAAGATAAAAAATGGCTGATCCTGCTGATCGCCATGATCGTTTCCTTTTCTTTGTCTGCCTGCAGCGGACAAAATGGTACTTCATCAGCCGACCAACAGAAACAAAAAGAAAATACACAGACAGAAACGAATACGAATACATCACAAGAAGGAGACGAAACAATGATTACCTTAACAATAAACAACACGACCCTGACCGCTGAGCTTGCGGACAATTCTTCTGCGGAAGCACTGAAAAACTTGCTGGCTGAAGGTCCTCTTACGATAAATATGAGTGATTATGCGAACATGGAAAAAGTCGGTGACCTGGGAACCAGCCTGCCGACCAACAATAAACAAATCACGACAAAAGCAGGTGATCTTATCCTTTATCAAGGCAATCAGTTCGTAATATACTATGCACCAAATTCATGGAACTTCACCCGGCTGGGAAAGATCAAAGATGTTTCCGCATCGGAACTGAAAGAAATTCTCGGCAGCGGTGATGTCACCGTAACGATCGCACTGGCCGAATAAAAAACTAAAAGACTGTTGAGCAGAAAATCAACAGTCTTTTTTATCAATTGGATGGATCTGGCTATTGATATTGTTTTTCTACGATTGAATAGAGAACGTCTCCTAGTTCGTGCGGCTTCTCACGGCATCCGCCATCCAGCCATTCTTTGATCACCCCAACGGCACCGTAATAATTGTATTGGTAAGCAACGGAGAACGTCTTTTGATCATAGGTGCCCCGCTGCATCAATATTTCCTTCATCTGTGTATAGGCTTTTTCCATCGTCTGTCGCACGTAGCGGCTTTCAAGGTGCGAATCAAAAAATTCCCGATAAAAGGGTTGATTCTCATAAATAACCTCTAAAAGTTTGTAACGATCCGTCTCAAGATCATCACTGCCGAAGGCTGTACGGGTCAATTCATCTTCGAGTTTTTCAAACAGATCATAAATATCCTGATAATTCCGATAAAAAGTCGCGCGATTGATATCCGCTTCCTGGCATAGTTCTTTCACCGTGATCTGCGGCAAATGCTTCTTTTCAAGAAGTTTATAAAGTGATTCTTTGATCACCATTTTTGTATATGCTGTGCGTCTGTCCATAAAAATATCTCCCCATTTGCATCACATCCTTTTCCCGTGTCGCATAAGTAACAAGATCGATAAGATTGATGCTTGTATATTCCCTGTCTTCATCATAATATACACATGAAAGAAATGCAACACATGATGCATATTTCAAAGGAGGCAGACAATGAAAAATGTACTTGTGACCGGCGGCACGGGGTTTCTGGCCGGCTGGATCATTCGTAAATTACTGGAAAAAGGATATATGGTACGGACAACGGTCCGATCGGAAAAGAAAATAGCATCCGTAATAGATATGTTAAAAAAAGAAGGCGTCGATATCACGAATCTTTCTTTTGCGGCAGCGGACCTGACAAAGAGAGAAGGCTGGAAAGAAGCCATGGATGGAATGGATTTTGTGCTTCATGTCGCTTCTCCGCTCGGCGGAAACAATCAGGAAGATCCTTCCTTGATCCCTACAGCGATAAGCGGCGTTGAAAACGTGACCCAGGCTGCAGTGAATGCAGGCGTCAGTAAGATCGTCATGACGTCCTCGGAGGCGGCCTGCTACCCAGGAAGAACCTATCAAAAGCCCACGGCGGATGAAACCTTCTGGACCGATGTGAACAATAAGGAAATCACGAACTACATGCGGTCAAAGATCCTTGCGGAAAAAAAGGCCTGGGAACTGATCGGTGAGCAGGATCATACACAACTGGTCACGCTTCTTCCCGGTGCGATCATGGGACCGAACATGGCAGGAAAAAGAAGCTCCACCGATCAGATTTTTGAGATGCTTTTGAAAGGAACGCCCAGCCCGAATGTTCTTTATAACGTAAGTGATGTGCGGGATCTTGCCGACCTGCATATCCTGGCAATGGAAGATCACGCCGCCGATGGTCAGCGTTTTCTGGCGCATGGGGATGATCTGTCGATGCCTGAAATGGCTAAAATTCTGAAGAACCGTTATCCGGACAGGAAGATCCGGACGATCGTCATTCCTGATTTCATCGTTCATCTCATGAAAAGAAATACAGCCATGAAGATCCTGAACACCATGGTCGGTATGAAATACAAACTGGATAACACCAAAGCAAAGAAGATCCTGGGATGGACACCACGTCCGGCGACTGAAACTGTCATTGACACCGCCGACTATATGATAAATAGCGGTATTCTTTAAGAGGCTGTTCATCTTGAAAAATTAACGGAGAGTACAGGCAAGTGCTCTCCGTTTTAATGTTTATTGTCTGGGAATGGGGCTTACATGCTCCGGATCTGCCGCAGTGCTTTCATGGCAAGAAACCACCGGATCGGAGAGAAGAAATAGATCGCAAGACCTAGAAAAGCCCACATCAGAAAATAACCGAAAAAAATCACTGCGTCGAGGTAGTAGTCACCCTGCCAGGAAAAGGGTTCTGTGATCAAGAAATACAGCAGGACCGCGGAGATCATATAGATAAGCGGCATCTGTTTCCTGACTTTTTTCCGGATCAGCAGATAATCACTATTGCTGATCTTTTCCAGCGGCACAAAATGGACACTGTTTTTTTGCATTCGTCTTCTGATCCAGCCAATCAGCATGAACGCAATACCGAGACCGACCATCGCCGAAAACAGGCAATAGAAAAATAGATCGATCGCCGGCGAACGAATGAAAGCCGGATGTCTTCTCAGTAAAAGATATCCAAACAGACCGGCAGCTGTAAACAACGGGCTCAGATCAGGCGAGTGCCCCTGCTGCAAATCGTTTTCTGTGTTCTGCGGCTTGAATAAGTAGATATTCCGGTCGGTATGACAGTAATAGATAGCGCCGTCTGTTATATTGCCTAGGTAGAAAAATGATTTTTTCATGATCGTTCTGCTCCGTCACACCTTTCCGCTGCTGAAGATCAGTCCTACTAATCTAGGATCTCGTTTTCTCCTGCTATAAAAACCGTATCACAGCCAAATGATCGCCGTCAATGTGACGTTCCAGGTACGTCTTCACAAACCATGATAAAATAAATCTGCAGACAAAGAAATCCATTGAAAGCGAAGGTGATGAAATTGAACGCCCGAAAATATCTAAAACAATCGGCCTATCGAAAAATTCAGAAAACACCCATTGAGAAATTGACAGTCAAGGATATTCTCGAAGAAGCCGAAGTCAGCAAGCAGACTTTTTACAGATATTACCAGGATAAATACGCACTGGCCAACGAGATCTATTTCGAACTGACACAACAGGGAATCATCGAACCTTCCCAGGTAAATAATGAAGCAGACTGGCGAAGAATGTACAAACAACAGTTCGCCTGTTTTCGTGAACATCTGCCGTTTATCAAGCATCTTTATACATCCAGAGAAACCGGCTGCACGCTCGATTTCGAAATTCAGAGCACCATTGATTTTGATAAAGCTTACCTAAAAAGAAAAGGAGCAGATATCAATGACCCGCGGATCCTCTTTTCTTTGGAAGCCAAGGATGTAGGCGGGACCTATGCGATGCGTGACTGGATCCTTCGCGATATGGATGTCGATGATGAGGAAATGGTGGAAAGATTTCATTTGATCATTCCGCAGATTCTGGTACCTTATTATGAATAAAGTGACCGATCCGATCAAAAGTCACTTTTGAAACTTTTCAATTTCATCGACACTTACTTTTTAAAGGGAAAGTACGTATTGTATGTATGAAAGATAGGAGGTCAACAATGAAAACAATACGATTCCTTTATCCTGACTATATCAGCGGCGGACTGGAAACATATTATTTTGGGGCCAACTTACTGCAGTATATTCTACCGGAAAATCCGGATCAGCCGCTGATCAAAGTCGATATCACGCCGCCGGACGGCAAAGAAAAAGCCGTGACCGAAGGCATCTACGGCAGAACGGAAGTGGCACATGGCATCGATTCCGCCTATCAAAAAATTGCACAGGAACAGCCGGATAAAATCATCACGATCGGCGGCAGCTGTCTTGTATCGTTTGCGCCTTTTGATTATCTGCACGGCAAATATGAAAACACCGGCATCCTTTGGATCGACGCACATCCGGATGTATCGACGACAAAGAACGGCTATCAATTTGCGCATGCGATGGTATTAGGTGCTTTATTGGGAGCAGGAGATCCCGTCATGACCGATCGAATGCAGAATCATCCTTTCGACGCCAAGGACATCCTGTATGTCGGCCTTCAAGACATGTTTGGCTATCAAAAAGAATTTCTGGAGCAGGCGGGTGTCAACTATAAAATTCAAACCGAACAATTTGTCTCCGCAGATGAAATCATTTCTTTTGTGAAAAGGTATGACCACATTCTGGTGCACTTTGATATCGATGCGATGGATGAGCGTTTCTTTCATTCTACTTATTTTGCGAATCCCGAGATCCAAGGCGATGGATCCGGCGGCGGCCGGATGACGATGGAACAGGTCGGACAGGTCATCTCTCTGGCAGAGAAATACAGTGAAATGGTTGGATTGACCATTGCAGAATATCTGCCTTTTGATGAATATCGTCTGCATCAGATGCTTGCAAGCCTGAAGATCTTCCGATGAACAATGATGCTTAAAAACAGTCAGACGTCTCATAGGCATCTGACTGTTTTTATTATCCGCATGGATACCCATTTTCTTCGTTTATCATTCCATTTTCTGCTGCTCCAGGATCATCCGGATCAATGCTTCAAGATGGACGGCCAGGACATCGATCGTTTCTACAGGACATTTCGCCTCTTTGAAAAGAAGCGGCAGCTCTGTACAGCCCAGGACGACTGCCTGGATATGTTCTTCTTCCTGCATCCGTCGTACGATTTCGATCACACGGTCACGTGTTTCCGGAATGACCTTGCCATATTCAAGTTCCGTTTCAATTTTATTCCCGATCAAACGCATTTCGTCCTCGTGCGGGCAGACGACCTGAATGCCTTTTTTCTTGAAGTTCTCCTGAAAGAAATGGCCGCTCATGGTCGGATAAGTCCCGATCAATCCTACGTTCGTATATCCTTTCATCAAAGCATCATCCGCCGCTGTATCGATCATACTGACAATCGGGATCGGCGACTTTTCTTTGACTTTATCGATCACGATATGCGGCGTAATACCGGTAAAAGCGCCAAAATCACAGCCGGCTGCCGCCAGTGCCTGAAATCCTTGTACCAGGTATTCCGTCAATCCTTGATAATCGCCCGTGTCACAGTACCGCAGCACTTCAAAAACGCTCAGGCTCTCAATGGTCATCGGCGGAAAATATGGTTTTCCGATCTTTTTCTGAACACCTTGTTCAATGTTCTTGTAATAGATGAGCGTTGATTCCGGACCGGTGCCGCCGATCAATCCAAGTTTTTTCATCTTGTGTCTCCTTTATCCAGTTACATTCTATCTCTGCATGTATCTTTTTGAATAGAAACTTGTTGCATAAAAATAGCCCCCGGCACGAATGCAGGGATCTTACAAAAAGCCAATAGACTTTTTTGATGGTATAAAGTGTATCCTTCTCAATAATACCCGTCAATTCTTTTTCTCATAGTTCTTAAGAACGGCCGGATGAACATCGACAGGTTCCGCAGGCTGAAGTGTCTCATCATAACCGGCAGATGTGCCCGTACCATTATAGAAAGCGAGCCTTTTCGCTGCCAGCTGTCCTACGCGCATACCAGGTGCTGCATCAGCGACTTGTTCAAGCAGCTTCCGTTCACGCACCAGATCGCCTTTGCGCCTTGCGTCTTCAGCCAGGACCATGCGGGCCTCAGCGGTCAAATGCCGCCGCCTTGAGCCAACATCCAAGACGTTCACATTGCCTTCATCGAACGGCAGAGCCCCGCATTTTGAAAGGAACAGCACCGCCGACGAAGAAAGCATCACCCTGCCCAACAGTTCCAGATCCTGACCTTCTTTGGTAAGCACAGATTCAGGAAGATGCTTGAGTCCCTCCTGGTACTGGTCGGCATAAGCCTTGGCAGCCTCAGCGTCACCAAGACGCGCACAAAGATCGGCAAGGCACATATCCATTACCGTACAATCTGCATTCATTGTCGGTTTTTGACGTTTGGCAAGCCCCTCCTCGATTCGGCGGCGGACCTTGGCAGCATCCTGCATCCGGCCTACGTCAGAAAGCGCGATACCATAGCGATGCAGGAAGACCGCTTCCACACGGTAAAGGCCATTGTTCGGGGTACGGTCCGTCAGTTTCATCTTGTCGCCGCGCCGAACAAGAGCGGCCGGATCACACTTTCGATCCAGAAGGACCTCGGCAGCGCCGATGATATGCGACTGGATCAAGAGCGGGCCAAACGTGGCGAGCACCGCAATCAAAACGATCATCAGGCTTGTCCGCGCATGTGCTTGGGGATCTGAGATGATCATCCACACGATACCGCCGCATGCCACAATGAGCACGACCCACCGAACACATCTAAATTTTCTTAATTCACTCATCTTCATTGAATCATTTTCTCTCTCTCTTTGAATGCAACAATCATCGAACATTTAAACTTTTTTACTGAGTCTTTAAAACGATAGATTTCTATCATCTTCATCAGACTGCTTCTAAGATCGATCTAAATTATTATTGCCAATATCACTCGTTTGATGATCTTCCTATGTCATCCTTCATTTTCTGAATCTTCAAAAAATTTATGCTCCTGCTGAAGCAAACTGGCTGTTGTAAAGGTCTGCATAAAAACCGCCCTTTTCCATCAACTGATCATGCGTGCCCGTTTCAATAATATCTCCATCTTTCATGACCAGAATGCAGTCGGCATTTTTTATGGTCGAAAGACGATGGGCAATGACAAAGGATGTGCGTCCCTGCGTCAGAAGGTCCATAGCTTTTTGTACTTTTTGTTCTGTTCTTGTATCAACCGAAGAAGTTGCTTCATCAAGAATCATCAGCGGTGAATCGGCAATCATAGCCCTTGCGATCGTAATCAGCTGTTTTTGACCAGCAGAAATTCCAGCATCTTCATTCAGAATTGTATCATATCCATTTGGAAGCTGCTTTATCAAATCGGTCAGCCCTACCGCCTCGCATACTTCATCAAGCCTATGATCAGAAACGTCTTTCTTGTTGTAAACAAGATTTTCTCTTACCGTTCCTTCCATCAGCCATGTATCCTGCAGTACCATTCCAAAAATATCATGTACTGTTTCACGCTTCATATCTATTGTATTAACATCGTCGATCGTGATCTTGCCGCTGTTAATATCATAGAACCGCATCAGAAGATTGACGATCGTCGTTTTGCCGGCGCCCGTAGGTCCGACTATAGCTACCTTCTGGCCCGCTTTAATATTTGAAGTAAAGTCATGAATGATTTCGCGATTTTCGTTGTAACCAAATTTCACATGATCAAACGCGACGTTTCCTTTGACATATTTCAATGTTGCTGTCTTATAGGATTCATCTTCCATTTCTTCTTCTTCCAAAAATGTAAAGATACGATCGCAGGCAGCAATCATAGACTGCATAGAACTGAACGCCTGTGCAAGATTCTGCAGCGGATTGGTGAAGTTTCTGATGTACAACATGAAAGCTACGATGACACCAAACGTAATTTCACCTCTCATGGCAAGTACTGCACCCGTGATGCAGACTACGACATAAGCGAGATTTCCGATGAACATCATCAGCGGCTGCATAATACCGGAAAGGTAAGTGGACTTCCAGTTGGCAGTATAAAGTTTTTCATTCTTTTCCCGGAATGTTTTACGCGAAACATTTTGATTGTTATAGGCTTTGATGACAAGCAGACCGCCGTATGTCTCTTCAATGTGACCGTTCAGGCTGCCCAGTTCTTTCTGCTGCTGCGAAAAGTAGCCCTGTGATTTGGAAATAATCAGCAGCACAATTGCAAATCCAATAAGTGCAGAGAGAATTCCCAGCAAAGCCATTTTCCAGTTCGTCACCAGCATCATGATCGTTGCTCCGACCAACAGTGCCACATTCAGAATGATCGTTGAAAGAGACTGATTGAGCATCTGTCCCACTGTATCCACATCATTGGTGACAAGAGACAAGGTATCGCCGGTATCGTGAGAATCAAAATACCGTAATGGCAGTCTGTCAATTTTTCTTGAGATATCTCTGCGCATCGACTTTGTGATGTCCTGCGATACTGTAGCCATGATGAATCCTTCCACATAATTGACTGCCCATCCGAGTACATAAAGAGCTGCCAGAAGAATACAGATCCTTCTGATCCAGAATAAGTTCATATCCCCGGACAGACCTTCCGTAATCAGATCAGTAACTTTGCTGAGGGCATTCGGTCCAATTAAATTCAGAATGGCTGCAACCAATGACAGAACAGCAGAAACATAGATCCATGCTTTAAATTTTCGGATGTATTTCAGAAACTTCTTCAGCGGTTCCATCTGATTTTGATTCTTCTTCTCACGCATCTTCAAGTTCCTCCTTTGAAAGCTGTGATAACGCAATCTCCTGATATACTTTGCAGTTTTTCATCAGCTCATCATGTTCACCTTTACCAACAATCTTTCCATGTTCCAGCACAAGGATCTGATCCGCATCACGGATCGTACTGATGCGCTGGGCAACGATAATTTTCGTTGCATCAGCTGTTTTTTCTGATAACTGTCTTCGTACTTCTCTATCCGTTTTATAGTCAAGGGCAGAGAAAGAATCATCAAAGATAAAGATCTCTGGTTTTCTCGCCACTGCTCTCGCGATCGAAATTCTCTGTTTCTGCCCGCCGGAAACATTGGTTCCATTTTGTGCTATCGCCGAATCTGTGCCGTCATG
The DNA here is from genome assembly GCF_014202755.1 of Catenisphaera adipataccumulans. Taxonomy (GTDB): domain Bacteria; phylum Bacillota_I; class Bacilli_A; order Erysipelotrichales; family Erysipelotrichaceae; genus Catenisphaera; species Catenisphaera adipataccumulans. Next base: position 234,380 of record NZ_JACHHK010000002.1, on the reverse strand, counting down.
CATTTTTTCAACAAATTCGTCGGCTTTTGAAATGGACATCGCATTCTTTACATCTTCATCCGTACCAGCCGGTTTATCATTTTCGCCAAAAAGAATGTTTGACTTGACAGTACCGGAGAAGAGCTTCGCTTTCTGGGAACAATAGCCAATCTTATTTCGGAGGTCTTTCTGTTTATATTCTTTGACATTGATGCCATCTACAAGCACTTCACCATCACTTACATCATAGAAACGGGGAATAAGATTTACCGCTGTGGTTTTTCCAGATCCGGTCGCACCGATCAATGCACATGTTTCTCCCTTATTCACTTTGAAAGAAAGATGTTCAAGAACATTACCGCCGGCTTCCGGATATCGGAAAGAGACATCTTTAAATTCAATGGTTCCGGATTCCTCGGAAGCAGCTGTCTGCTCTCCGTCTTTAATAGATACCGGCGTATTCAGCACTTCAACGATACGATCGGCACTGACTTGTGCACGCGGAAGCAGAATGAAGATCATATTCAGCAGCATAAATGCCATGATGATCTGCATCGCATAATTGGAAAATACGACCATGTCAGAGAAGATCGCCAATTTATTCATTGCACTGGCTGCAACGATGAGATACGCACCGATCCAGTAAACAGCCAACGTTAAGCCGCTGTTGAGCAACGTCATGGTCGGAGACATCAGAGCCATGACACGGTTAGCAATTGTATTGTTATCCGTAATAATTTCATTCTGCTCATCAAATTTGTTTTCCTGATATTGTTCCGCATTGTAGGCACGTACAACTCTGATTCCAGATACCTGTTCACGGGTAACTGTATTAAGTCTATCGTTGAGCTTTTGGACCTTCTGAAAACGCGGCACTGCAATCACCAGCGTAATAGCCAGCACAATGATCAGAATAATCACAGCAATCGCTGTCGCAAGTGTCCACTGCCAGCTTTTACCGGCAATCTTAACAATGGCCCATACCGCAAGGATCGGTGCTTTGATAATTGCCTGCAGACCCATGGAAACAAGCGTCTGGATCTGGGTCACATCGTTTGTGGTACGGTTTATCAGTGAGTCAGCGGAAAATTTATGTACTTCCTGCATAGAAAAGTCCAGTGTCTTGTTATATACAAGTTCACGCAGTGTGCGAGAAAGTCCGGCAGCAGTTTTCGCCGCGAAGAACCCCGTGACGATCGAAGCCGCCATAGAACCGATCGCGCAGGCAATCATTCCTCGTCCTGCACTCAGAATGTCGCTCATCGCAGACCCTGCTGTTTCTACAAGCGTTGTAATTTCGGACATGTAATCCGGCAATTTCAGATCCAGCCACACTTGTATGACAATAAAAAATACACAGAAAGCTGCATACATCCATTCTTTCTTTTTTAGGTACTTCAATATTTTCAGCACTTCATTTTTCTCCTTTTTAAATCTTGATACTGTGTTTGCCAGGCTTGCTTAACGATTATAGAAATGATCAACATCCAGTGAAATAATTTTTATATTTTGTTTTTTTCATGGATGCTGCATGATAACAGAGATGTGTTTTCCTATTTTTTATCAAATAGATTTTTTGTTAAATATAAAATGAAAAAATTACTCTGACAATTTTTTATTAATTCGCTCAAGCATATCATGAAATAATTCTCTTTCATCTTCCTGCAGTGCGCTTAGAAGCAGTTTCTCTTCATTTTCGCGCTCGATCCCAGAATCATCGACCAGCGCTTGACCTTTCTCAGTCAGTCTGGCATTTTTTGCCCGTCCAAAGTCAGCGTCTTCAATCACGATCAGATTTTTTTCTGCCATACGTTTCATAATTCCAGAAACAGTAGGCTGCGAGGTCTGAAAATGTTTTTCAACATCTTTGAATGAGACAGGTTCACTGCTTTGTTTCATATATTCAAGGTATCGAAACTGTGTTGCTGTAAGGTTTACTTTATTTAATTGCCTATTGGAATGGCTTTGTATATGATCTGAAATCTGTTTTATTAACATACCACAATCAACATATTCTCCTTTATTGTTTTTCATAATTTAAATCCCTTTCTAAACTTCCGGACGCGGCCTTCAGTTTTCTGTAATTTGACGTTACGACCTTGTAAATGATTACTTCTAACACGAGTGATAGAACATCCGCTACAGGCTGGGCCCATGCAAGGCCGTTTAATCCAATCAGTGCTTCCAGAATGAACACAGAAGGTATATAAATCAATCCTTGTCTGCATAATGAGATAATTAGTGACGCGCTGGCTGCTCCGATTGCCTGCAGAGCATTCATCAATACATAGAATATACCAAAAAGCCAGGCAGTCGTAAGCATGATCCTTGAAAACTGTGTACCAAGTGACAATGCTTTCTCATTCGTCAGAAATGCGATTACGATCTGAGGTGTAAATATATAACAGAGAACCGTCAGTGCTGTACAAAGAATAAAAGCAAAGAAAATGGAGAAATGGAGAGATTTCTGAAATCTCTCTTTGTTGCGGGCACCAAAGCAATAGCCTAGCAGCGGCTGTATGCCCTGACCGATACCGATACCGACCAGTGAAACGATCATCAGGACCTTCGCAGAAACACCGTAGGCCGCAACAGCCATATCACCATATCCAGACATCCGGCTGTTTGTAATGATCTGTGAAATACTCATCAAAATATTTCCAAGAGCAGCCGGAATGCCGATGGATAACACGCCGCTGCAGATCTTATCCTTCATACTGAAATCGGATAATTTGATACTGAGAATCGAATGTCCCCGCCAAAAATAAATCAGGTAGTAGAGCGCTCCGACAAAATTGCCGATCACGGTTGCAATGGCTGCTCCGGCAACGCCCCAGTTAAATCCAAGAATCATGATCGGATCAAGAATCACATTCAGAAGATTGCCGATCAAAGTTCCCATCATAGCTGTTGTTGATTTTCCCTCAGCACGAACAATATTTGTATAGCAGTTTGAAATGATAGAAAAAATTCCGCTCAGGGAAACGATGCTCAGATAGGTCTTCGTATAACCGAGAGTTTCTGAACTTGCTCCAAGCAGAATGGATAATGGTTCTGCAAAAACAAGTAAAAGAATAGAGCAGACAGCTCCGATAAAAATACCTGCCCACATACAAAAGGAAGAGACTTTTTTTGCATACTCCATTTTCCCCGCTCCCAGCGCTCGGGAAATCAATGATGTACCGCCCATTCCAAACAACGTACCAAGCGACATAAACAAAAGAAATACCGGCGTTGCAAGATTGACTGCTGCAACCATGTAATCATTATTTGTCTGACCAATAAAAAATGTATCTGCCAGATTATAGATCAGCACCATAATCATCGCTGCAATTGCAGGCAATACATTTTTTAGAACCGCAGAGCTTACTGACCCCGACACAAAAGTATCCAATGACGATTGTTCCTTCTTCAAAACTACACATCCTTTCTTTCAACTCATTTCATAATATTTATAATTGCACGCTATCATAGCGCGCTATTATATTAACTCGTTTATCGTTAAATGTAAAGCAGTAATGATTAAAAATAATTTTTTCTGCAATTCAGGTAAGACATCTGCCTAGATGACTAAATAAGATGTCCTATAGACATAAATATGAATCTAAGGATCTGGATACGCTGAAACCAGCAACAGAGAAATCCATCACACAATACACTAAAAAACCGTCAGATAAAAAAGGTCTGATACCTTGCGCTGCAAGAAATCAAACCTTAGAATTCACATCAATTGTTTTATTTAACTTTTAGGATCCCTTCACTTAAGGGGTTTGTATTATTATCCGAATTCAACTTCGAATCCAGTGAAGACCATGAAACTGCTTGGTTTCTGTTCTTAGATCGCATTATTTTGATACATTTTTCTCCTTTTCTTCGTGGATATCGCGATAAATAGATTCTGCCGTTTCCATTTTAAGGCCGCGGAAAAATTAATGATCAAAGAAAAATCCCTTTATTCAGACAGAAAGCCGCATTGAACAGCGCAGCACGACATCTCTCAGCGATGACCCAGGAAATCTCTTTCCAAAGATATTTCCCCTGCATTTGGTAAAAGACATTCAATATCATGACAGTGCATATTTTTTCAATCGCTTTTCGTGTTTGATGCTTTGAAGTCAGTTCTCTTCCTATAGATAATTATTTTTTGAAGGTCAAAGTTATCGCATTGTTTAAGACGCTGTATGTCATGCATCGATGTTTCCTGTCGTCGTATATATCATCAAAGCGAGCAGTCCGATCCCGCAGAGGACCCAGGGCAGTGCCGCCAGCCAGAAATCACGGAATGCGCCGCCGACAAGATAAGCAGCGATAAGGAAAAGGATGCTCACCACGGCAGCCAGAGCACAAACCATCAGACCGCGAACCGATGGTGTCATATCCATTTTCAGATCATACTTTTTCAGCAGCTTCTGAAAGCCGATCCCGCAGTATGCCAAGGCAAAGATATAGATCCCTGCCAGAACGATCCAGCCAATGAACAGCGCATTCATTCCCTTTTCAAAACCCGTGGTAACGACGGCGGGAAGGATCAGGAAGATCAGCACAAGGAACAAAACCAAATACCGTTTTTGAAAGATCTTGCGGATCATCGAAAGTCTTGAAACATCATCTGTAAACAGTTCATTGTTGACCGGCTGCGCATCCGTCGGTCGGGCAAAATAATTCCAGCCCGCACCGGAAGATAAGCATTCCCAGCCGTAATCCTTCATCATGACTTCATAATCTGGGCGGGTCTTCAGCGGAATGTCGCTGTACTCCAGCCGAACTGCCATATCTGCCGGTTCTGTCTGCGTAAATGTATAAATACATTGAAAACGGACACTGACTAGTTTCCATCCTTTTAGAAACATGGCATGAAGCCATTGTTCTTCCTTTTCATAATCGGTGATCGTAAAAAATCGAAAACATGTTTTAGTCATTTTCTGTCATCCTCCTCAACTACTTGATACAAGCAGCGGATCCTTTTCTTTTCTCTGTCCAGGACTTCCTGTCCAAGCGGGGTGATCTTATAATACTTCCGTTTCTCCTTTTCTCGGGTGAATTCGATCAAGCCGTCTTTTTCCATTTTTGACAGAGTTCCGTACATGGTTCCGGGGCCAATGGTCAGATGCCCTTCTGTCAGATCTTTTACGCGCTGTCCGATCCCGTATCCGTGCCGTTCTTCCTGCAGTGACAGCAGGATATAAAACGCGGATTCCGTCATGGGTACATAGATTCGTTCAATGCGGCTGTCCATGGCATTCACCTCCTGATCTTCTTGCCAGAATACGTGTCTTCTTTATATCGAGATACGATACATCATGCTTCAATGTATATATATCACAGCTCGATATATATGTCAATCTTCGATAAAATTATCGATAGGATCTTACTGTTTTTTGGGCATGGACATAAAAAGCCTCATAACACAATGGTCATGAGACTTTTGAGAATCCGCATCAATGCGGTGCCGTTTCTTTTCTGAACATTTGTTTTGCCTTTTTGCACCAGCGCAGATAGCCCTCATAGGTTTCTACGCCAAATGTTACCGTGAGATAGAAATAAAGATGATCGTCCGACTGCTTTAAACTCTTGGATAAGTTCTTTTGATAATGCTTCAATATCTGTAATTCAGACGAGATATCCTGCTCAAACTGCTCTATGGTCTTAATGGTGGTTTCCGGACCGACTGCTCCGCCAAAAAACAATTTTAACAGCGTCTCATATTTCAGGTCATTCGTTGCTTTCGAATCCTCCAGCCATGCGATCAGGTGTTTCTTCCCGCGTTCCGTGATCGAATACAGGTATTTCGCCCGTTTATTCACATTTTCCTGATCACCTGCTTTGATGATCAGCCCTGCTTTTTCCATCGCATTCAATGAAGGATAAATGCTTCCAAAACTTCCTTTCCAGAAAAAGCTGATGCCGTTATCGATCCGCTTTTTGATGTCATACCCAGAAAGATCTTCATGCTCCAACAGCCCCAGGATGACCATATCTATTTTTCTACTTTTCCCCATTTTGAATCTCCTTCACCAGTTCTCTCAATTTCTCAGGGTTTTCTTTCGCCGTTTCATTGTTCATATCTACGAAAGAGCTGACCGTTTTTAGGTTTGGTAATTCCTTCCGAAGTCTTGCCGCGCACTTGGTATTATTGCCGCTGCCGCTCAATGTAAATACGGCTGTTGCTTTTTCGGCAATTTCTTTCCGTTCCAAAACGGTATTGATCGGAGATGCTGCCTGACCTGCCCATATCGGTGTCCCAATAATGATCTCGTCATACTGATCCATATTTTGGGAGAGGTGTTCGATTTCCGGTTTCTCATGAAAAATTGCTTGTCTTCCGCCGATCAGGAATTGCTTCCATTTGACATTGGGCAAAGGATTTTTCATCTTGATCTTGATGAGATCCGCACCAATTTCGTGTGCAAGATCTTTCGCATATTTTTCGGTATTACCGGATAAGGAATAATATATCACTGCTCTTTTCATTTTTTGTTCCTCCACATCATTTTATAGTGCAGTACGTGTTTTGGACATGCATGAATGCATTCTCCGCATTGGATACATTCCGTACAGGAACTGTTTTTGTTCTGTCTGACCAGCTGCTCGACATCCAGTCCCATCGGGCAGGACTTATTGCACCTCTTGCATGAAATGCAGTCCTCCTGTCTTGCTTCTATGTGAAGCTGCGGGATGTGCAAAAGTCTTCCGATCGTGCTCCCGATCACCATAAAAGGTGCCATCCAGCAGAAATAGTGGCAGGCAGCCCGCTTTCCATGAACAAGGGCCGGAACGACAAAAAGAAACAAAACTCCATAGTAGATAATGTAGTTATAAATTTCTGTAACAGAAATACCGTGATCGGTCATATAAAAGAAATCAATGGTCACATCGTTTTTTCCTAAAATATACGTAACAATGATCCCGATCATCCAAATGCACCATAGGACATATTTAATGATGTTTCTCTTACCTTGCTTTGCCGGTTTATCATTGATTCTCATACAGCATTCCTGCAGACCGCCGGCCGGACAGAAATATCCGCACCAGGCACGTCCCGCGAATATCGAAATCACCAACATTGCCATAAAGACAAAGAAACTTCCATTCAAGATATGCTGAAACATGGCCTGAATGATCAAATAGGGCGAGAAATACCAAATCGTTATTGGGAAAAGCAGGAATGAAATAAAAATTACCGTTCTACGAAATCTCATCATCGATCCACCTCGTTTAATATATCAATTTGATATATTTATTTTAATTTATTCCTGCTTCCCTGTCAACTAACTACAAGATCGTTAAAAAAAGAAACAGCTCAAGAACACTATTACATTTTTGTCGCTCTGACAATTTTTCTTTGTACTCGACGAACACGAAAAAATCCCCACTAGTCTAATAAACAAGACTTGCAAGGATTCGGATTTTTATATTTCAAAACGGGTGTATCTAAAACATACCCACTGACTGGATCTATTTACTGCACTTCTTTCTTTCCGCACTCAGCATCAAGCATCGGCAAGGGCATGCTTCACAAGCACATCCGCTATCTTTTCAAGTGCCTCCCTATATGATGTGTCATCCTCGTATCTGAAACAGTATCCGTTCAAAGATTCGGGGTGATCCCGCTTTGCTGCTTCTATAACAGAACTTCTCAGTGCCAGAGTCTTTAAGGCGTCCTCTGTTGGCGGCACATTCGAAATCATCCTTATCCCCAGAAGACCGTCACCAGGAGTTTCGACAATTCTCATCGTTTGCTTTGCCGTGCATGTCGGAGCGTTATCAGAACAGATCTCAACCGTACGGCTGGACCACCAGTCCGAAAAATCGTCCCATTCATCGAACTTGAAACCGTGGGCAATGAGTGTCTGTCCAGCTGTTGCGAGCATGAGCGCGGTCCGTTCATCCCGGCTGAAACCGATACATGACTTTTTGCGGGAATGGGCCGCCGTTTAGGCTTAGCCTCCACATTTGAATTATTTCCCGGAACTGCTGCCGATTTATCCTCATTTAATTCAGCGGTCTTTACAGGTACGGTCATCATCTCATCAAGTATTCCGAGTCCGATTCCTTTGATCACAAAGACAAGTTTGTCCAGGGACTCAGGAAAGCCTTCATCCCCGTCAAAGGAAATCCACTCCATATCCTCGGAGCGATGCCAAGAACATTCACGTGCCATGAACTCCCTGACTCGTTTCTTCTGCATGGTGAGATCAATTCTCCTGGAAGTTCCGTATCGGGCACATACTTTATCCGCATAGCGGTGGATCACAACCTGGATATCCTGACGCACGCCGTCAACAGTACGTGAAAAATAGATATCAAGGCTGTTCTTCCTGCTTATCGAAAAACCGAGCTCCGCAAGCGGGCCGCCACATATTCCTCGATCATACGTATTTTCTCAGATGAACTCATGTTCATAATGTGCTCCAATCCGAATTACTGAACTCTCAGCAATTCCCTATCTCATTTTCTCATCACTGGCATACAGTCCATTTCTGAACGTCCTGTTTCTCAAACTTTTTACCATTTGATCCAGCCTTGATGCAGACTGCCGCCTATACTTTCATCAAGGGTGACCATAGGAAATCAGCTGCCAGTTTCCGCTGTCATCTTTGGCAAAAACCCATTGCCAGTCGGTATATTCCGTATCCTTGTCCCAGCCTCCATTGGTGGAAAACTTCGGCGAATGAAAAGATGTTCTGAAAATCATGCACTGTGTGTATGAATTCCCTTGTTCATTTAGCTCTTTCCGTTCATTTTCACTGCGTTCATCTGATGTATAGTAAATTTTATGCAGCTCACAGCCGTTGAATTCTTTGAATTTCTCTTTCAATATATCCGCTGCTGCATTCATGTCTTTCTTGGAATACAGCTGAGACTGGCCGTATTCAACGACTGCTTCATCCACCTGTCCAGCTCTATTGTCCAGCCAGAAAGCAACACATACAAATACAACAACAACTATAAAGGCTATACATGCTCCTCTTATCAGTAACTTTTTCATAGCACGATATCATAAACTGTCTTCATGTTCCAGATATGCCTTATGAACACATCTTTTAAACTGCATCTTCAGCATTGCTGATACAACAAATAGCAGGAAAGCAAAAATACCGACCAAAACGAAGGCGCCTTTCAGGGTGATGAAAAACTCCTCTGAGTGGCTGGCATTTATCATGCACAGTATAAAAACTGCTGCAGCTGCAAGCAGCATAGATTTCCTGCTCTTCCGGCAGTCTTTCTCAAGTGCATCGCAAAGCTGTAGCTTCAATGTCTTGTAATATAACATAGCCCATTCCTTTCAGAGACTGCGGATCATCTCCGTTCCATGTCTCTTTCCCTTTTTATTATATAAAACTGTTGGAACTGTTTGGTTAAAATTCATATAAATTTTTCAATATCTGCAATCAGCGAGAAAAAGGCTGCAGCAGCAGGAACTGATCAAGGATCAGGTTCGGATGATCACAGCTACATGTATCTGCTGCCGATGCACTGTCTTTATAAATCTGTGCTCAAAATGCCCCCAATTCGCATAAAAAATTCCTGCAAGTCTGATACATTCAAGACTTGCAGGAAGTCGGGTTTTTATTCGAGTTCAACTTCGAATCCACAGCAGGTCATGAATCTGCTTGATTGCAGTTTTTAAACCGTATCTTTTTGATACGATTATCTTTCTTGTTCACTTTATCTCAAAGCTGGTGTACCCAAATTGTACCCAATATTCTCACTGACCTGTTTCCCGATCAAGCATCCATTTAATCACTAATTACATGATATAAACCATTATCTCTGGGTTTTATATCCCATCAATTTAAAAATGCCGCCTATATTTCATTTTGCAAAGAAATCTCTTTCTTTTTCTAGTTACTGTGCGAGCAGTGTCTTTATTAACTATGCATATAGTTTCTGATCCCACCAGTAATCAGTTCCGCTGTTAATGAAATGATTCGTTCAACGGATAACTTCTTACCTGATGCAATCCATTGCCGGTAACTCCCAAGCAGAGAGTCTGCAGTGAAAGTTTTGATAATCTCCTTTTCATATTCTGGAACATTTCTCAATTCCGCATATGTATCAGATCCACTCATGACTTTTTCAATCATCTTCTGACGAATTCCTGCATAGCTTCCACCGCAAGTGATCTTTTCGTAAAACGGTCCTTGCTCCTCAGAAAATAGAAAGAATTCACGAACAAGCTGATTCATATCCTTCAGTGAAAGACCCTTTATCCGATTCTGATATTCCGCTGCTATCGAGCTCTGCGTCTCCAGAAGGAGATCATCAAGTGTTTCGTAATATGTGTAAAAAGTCTTTTTATTAATTCTTGCCCTCTCGCAGAGTTCCTTCACCGTGATCTTCTCATAATCTTTTTCCAATATCAGATCATGAAATGCTTCTTTAATTGATTCGATCGTTTTCTGCACACGGGGATCTTCTTTTCCTGTCAGTATCATTCATTTGCCTTCCTAATGATTTTTGCCGGTACGCCAGCTGCGATCGCATTGTCCGGAATATCCTTTGTGACCACAGCGCCTCCGCCGATCACAGCATTTTCACCGATAGTAACACCTGGCATAATCGTCACACAGGCACCAATCCAAGCGTTCTTCTTAATAACAACGGGCTTGCATCGAAGCACCGCTCTGTTCTTAAAATCATGATTATCTGTTACAACCGTAACATTTGGGCCGATTTGGACACCATCTCCAATCGTGATTCCACCAATTGACATTGCTGTGAAGTGATGGTTGATAAAACAGCCACCTTCAAATGTCATCTGCATTGGAAAATCAATCTGAATCGGGGTCATAAAATGTACGGAATCTGAAATGGTTCCCTGAAACAGTTCATTCCGGCAGTTATTCCATTCTTTCGTACGCGGTTCTGCATGATTCAGACGAAACAAGGCAGTGTCTGCCCGATGCAGTTCAGCAATTGCCGGCTTGTATTCTTCGGACAGCATATCAACTGGCTGCCCACTTTTCAGTTTTTTAAAAACTTCTTCCTGCATAGCTTATTCCCCATATTTCTCTGACTTTGTCCACAAAAAATTCGATTCACGTTTGCTGATGAACCATTGTCCATTAATCTTCTGATACTGGTCATGATAAACAATACCGTTTGTCGTCATGATGTTCTCATGATTTTCGTTTTCTCCAATCAGAACCGTGATGTTATAGGCAGTCCCCGTAGCATGATTTTCATCTTGAATTTCAAATACTGCTTGTCCGTTATTGTGAAAGTGGATCTCAAAGAGATTCATAAAATCTGTGCAACTCTTTTCAATCTTCTCTCTCCCCTGAAATGTGAAAACCTGACCGTCCGCAGAATGTGACTCCAAAATTCCATGCTCTGTAAACAACTGTGCCTGTTCATGCAATTTCATTTCATCTGCCAGAATAGCAAAAGTATCGACCAGTTCATGCAGCTTTGTTTTTTCCTCTAAAAAATTCATCTGCAGCCTCCTTTTTCGCCTTGTGGTTGTTTAAGTAACCACAGTTTCTTTTTATATCTTTATTTTATTCTTGGACTGATAGCTAAACAATGGCCGATATTTTTATTTTCGTTACTTAAGTAACCTTTTCCCGATTATGGTTTCGTAAGTGTGTCAAATTCCGATTGCTTCTTCAGATCCTTTTCATTCCCCAACTTTTCATTTTTCAGTTGATAATATGCTAAGATCATCTCTGCAATCTTTCTGGCGTTGACAGGATCCCGCATCTGATTTCTCTCTTTTCAATATCCTCGCTCTTCAAATGGCTTCTTGTAATCATGATTTCGTCATAAAACATATTCCGGGAAGCCTTCTTCACTACGGTGTGTTTCATCGGCTTCCATCCTGAAAAAATGACACAAAAAAATCCTGCAAGTCTTGAATTCATAGGACTTGCAGGGATTTAGTTTATTCGAGTTCAACTTCGGATCCGATGCAGGTCATGAATCTGCTTGATTTTCGTTCTTAAAACGTATCTTTTTGATGCGCTTTTTTGTTCTCATCCACCTCATTTCAAAGCTGGTGTACCCAGATTGTACCCAATATTTTCACTGACCTGTTTCCTTATTAAGTACCAATATTACCATTAATTACATGATATAACATAAAAGTTGAGATCGCTTTATATTTTTTTGCTGATTAAGCATTCTCATCCCCTTGAACATTTCCTTCGGAAATGGCTGCGCGTTCATGCTGAACGCAAAAATCCGAATCATTTTCGGATGTGGATTTATCATTGTACTCATACCATAATATTGATGCACGCAAATTTCATTCACGTTTTTCTTTTGATTTTGTCTCACCTTCTTGGTCAATATAAAGTGCTTTCTGCAGCTGCTGGAGAAACAAATCTGCAGCTTTGGAAAAAATCTGGTATTTTTTCCAGATAATGACAGCTTCTGCTTCCATGACTGGATCAAGTGGCCGAAAGCAGAGAGAAGAATTTCCTTGATCAAGGACCGTATCCAGAAGCTTGTCATAACCAATCGTATACCCGAATTTTTCATCCGTCAGAATGGCTGCATTGAGAATCAGGTTATATGTCGCTGCGACATGAAGCCCCGATGGCCGGACATGCATCTATTCCGCCAGCTGTTTCCGGGCATCTTCCTGGGCTGATACGATCAGAGGCTGATCGCGGAGATCCTCCGGCGTGATCTTTTCTTTCTGAGCCAGCGGATCATCTCTTCTGAGCAGTACACCCCATCTTTCCCGTTTCGGAATGTGGAGAACATTATATTTCTTTTCATCTGCTTCTCCGAACACCAGGCCGAAATCAACCAAGCCGTTATCCAGTTGTTCCAGTACATAATTCGCATTGCCACTCATGAAATGATAATGAATTGCCGGAAAGCGGGTCTGCAGGACCCGGGCTGTCCGGGAAAAACACGGATCGTATCTGTCTCACCGGTGCCGATATACACATCGCCTGCCACGGTATCATTTGTGCTGGAAATTTCATTTTCAGTCTTTTCAACCAGATTCAGGATATCTTTCAGCACGGGCACGCAGCAGTTTTCCATCTTTCGTCAGGGTTACTTTCCGGGATCCTTTTGTGCCGCGGATCAGCAGCTTTTTCCCCAGTTCTTCTCCAGCTCTTTCAGCTGAATAGAAAGAATCGGCTGGGTCAGATGCAGTGATTCTGCGGCTGCGGTGATATTCTGTTCTCTTGCTGCGGCAAGGAAATATTCCAGTACGCGCAGTTCCATTTTCAAACCTCCTTCTTTCTTCTGTTATATCATAGATTTTATCAATGCAAATTCATTAAAACAAAGTATTTTCAATTTTTTTTCAAGGCTAATATACTGAAATCAGAACAAAGGAGGAACAGCAAATGACAGACGTAACAAGATTTGAATTCAATGAAGGCAAAACCTATGAAGTTTATCCGGAGATCGAAAACCGGACCGTATATTTCCATAACCGCTATGGCATTCAGCTGGCCGCGGACATTTTCTTCCCGGAAGGATTTGATGATACCAGGAAGTATCCGGCGATTATCGTCAGCCATCCGCACGGCGGCGTAAAGGAACAGTCCGGCGGACTGTATGCGCAGGAAATGGCAAAGCACGGCTTCATCGGCTTCGCCATCGATCTTTCCTACAACGGTGCCAGCGGCGGCACGGCAAGACATATCTCCACACCGGAAGGTCATGTAGAAGACATCCAGGCAGCCGTTGACTATCTCGGCACGAGAACATTTGTCAACCGTGATGCGATCGGCCTCATCGGTATCTGTGCTTCCGGCAGCTTCGCCATTGCGGCAGCCCTGACGGATACCCGCATCAAGGCCGTTGCCACCTCGACGATGTACAACATCGGCGAAAACTACCGCACGATGTTCGGCATGCGGGATACGGATCAGCGGATTGACATGCTGAAGGAAACCGGCGAACAGAGATGGAACGCCTATGCCGGCGGTGAAGAGAAATTCATGATGGAATTCCCCCGCAAGGTCACACCGGAAATATATGACAATCTTGATCCTGTCTCCAAAGAATTCTTTGACTACTATCTCGACAAGAACAGAGGACGTCACCAGTATTCAACCGGTGCTATGAATATGAACAGCCTGGCTGCTCTGTTCAACTTTGATCCTTATATCAACGCGGATCTTCTCAAGGGCAGAAAAGCTCTGATCGTCTGCGGTACTGAAGCACACTCCCGTGCCTACAGTGAAGAAGCGTATGCAAAACTGCCGCGGGAATGCACGGAGATTTACTGGGTTGAAGGTGCCGGCCACTGTGATCTCTATGATGATAAGACAAAGATTCCGTTCGAAAAGTTTGCGTCTTTCTTCGGTGAAATGACAAAGTGAAGAAAGGAATTGCCCTCTTAATCTGTACAATATTGACGACCGCCCGCATGTGGGGCTGCGGCAGTCCGGAAACGGAAGAAACCACGGCAGCTTCAACGGCAGCTGAATCTGCCTCACCCTCACCAGCAGACAGAACCTTAAATGAATCTTATTCCTACAGCACCCGGGAAACCTGGGTGAGTCATGACGGCAGACAGATCTACGGCATCGCTTATATTCCCGATGACGGCCGGACACAGCATCCGCTTGTCATCTTCGCGCATGAACTTGGAGAAAATCACACAACCGGCATTCCCTACGCGGAACATCTGGCCGCCTGCGGCTACGCCGTCTATGTATTCGATTTCTGCGGCGGCAGTGCCAACGGGACCGAGAATCAGAGTGATGGAAGTTCAACGGAAATGTCCGTTAGGACAGAGGTCAGAGATCTGGAAAGTGTTCTGGATGCCGCCCGTAACTGGGATTTTGCCGATCCTGATCACATTGCTCTGCTGGGCGGCAGCCAGGGCGGCTTCGTCAGTGCCGTGGCAGCTGCTGAAAACACCGATGCCGTCAGCGCCCTGATCCTCATGTATCCGGCCTTCGTCATCTACGATGATGTACATGAACGGTTTTCTTCACTGGATGAAGTGCCTGATACCTTCGGACAGTGGGGCGGATGGATCACTCTGGGAAAGATCTATGCCGAAGATGTCTGGGGCTATGATCCCTATGAACACATTTCGACTTACCAGGGGCCGGTACTGATCCTGCACGGGGATCGCGATACCCTTGTGGATATTTCCTATGGAGAACGGGCAGCCGAAGTCTACAGCAATGCTGAATTTCATACGATCAGCGACGGCGGACACGGATTCTATGGTCAGCCGTTTGAAGATGCTCTGCAGTACATCAAAGACTTTCTGGCTCAGCACATGCCTGCTGAAACCTGAGAAAGGAGAAAAAAATTATGAGGGTAAAAAAAGCAGTTGCAGCAGCCATTCTGATTTCTCTGATACTGACCGCCTGCGGAAGTACTACAGCCACAAGTACAACCGAAACGGCTGCTTCTGAACAGACCGCTATTGCAAATGAGGAGGATGAAAACATGACAGAAACAACAAAACGTGTCGCATCTGATGGAGCGCAGATGCAGACGGAAGATAAAACAATTGCAACAAGAATTCCGCCGGAGAACGGCACGAAGATCAATATCCGTTTCGGTGATGATGCCGTGATTACCGGTGTACTGAATGACAGTGACACCGCAAAAGCATTGATCGCCAAACTTCCCTACACGGTTCATATGAGCCGGTATTCCCATGACTTCTGCGGTGTGACGGAGGAACTCCCCTACAACGAAGACGAAGTACATTACGGATGGCTTAATGGTGATATCGATTATGCCATCGATGCCCCATACTTTACGATTCTTTTCAAAGATGAAGATGAATCGGAACAGTTTGGCTATCAGGTCAACATCGGCGTCATCACGTCTCCTCTTGCTGAGATCGATGCGCTGAATGGAAGCTATGATGTCACCGTAGAGTTAGCAGAATAAAAAGAAGGAATGATGAGATGAAGCTAAAAAAGGTATTCGTTACAGGAATCCTGACAGCCGTTCTTCTTTCCGGATGCGGCAGTCAATCAAATAATACCATCAGCAGAAACGCTTCCACATCTGACGATTCCAGCAGTCCGGCTTCTACTGATGAAATAGAAAACTATACCCGTTACGCTGACTATACGCCAGTCAAAGCAGAAGATGCCGGCATTACTTCCGGCAGCGCCGGAAATATTCTGGTTGCCTATTTCTCACGGTCATCCAATACCTCCCTCGACGGTGTTGATGCAGTATCTTCGGCCAGCCTTCAGGTACAGGAAGACGGCACAGCGGAGGGAAATGCCCAGCAGATGGCGGAATGGATCGCCGATGAGACCGGCGGTGATCTCTATCCGATTCAGACGATGTATACCTATCCGGTGGACTATGATCAGACCGTTGATGTTGGCGAAGGTCAGGATTCGGACGGCGTGCATCCGCTTCTGATCAATCCGATTGATCTTTCATCCTACGATATGATCTATCTCGTTTATCCGATCTGGCATTACACCCTGCCGGCCCCGATGGTGTCATTTCTTGAAGATTATGACTTGTCCGGCAAAACGGTCTGCTGCTTTACAACCAGCGGTGGAAGCGGTTTCGGGGATACGATTGAAAAAATACAGAAAGCAGAGCCGGATGCGGATATCGTTGAGGGCATCACGGTATCCCAGAGCAGTGTCGCTGATGCGGAAGCGGAAGTGCGTTCCGCCGCAGCTGATCTGCAGACTTCATATGCCCCGGCACAGGAGGAAAACATGACAGAAAAACAGACAATACAGATTCAGATCGGCGATCAGACTTTTACTGCCGAACTGGAAGATAATGAAACAGCCGCAGCATTCAGAGAGAAACTACCTCTGACACTTCAGATGCAGGAACTAAACGGCAACGAAAAGTACGCTTATGATGTTTCTCTCCCCTCTGACGCGGAGTCTGTCGGAACGATTCAGGCGGGCGATCTTATGCTCTACGATGATGACTGCCTTGTCCTCTTCTACGACAGTTTTTCCACCAGCTACAGCTATACAAAAATCGGCCATATCACTGATCCAGACGGCTTAGCGGATGCTGTGGGAAATGGCAGCGTACAGATCACCTTCTCCGCTGAATGATGACGTAGTTAATTAGAAAGGAGCAACAAAGTTATGGAACAGCAAATGCTGAAAGATAAAATAGCGATTATTACAGGGGCAAGCTATGGAATGGGACAGACCATGGCAGAACTCTTCGCCGACGAAGGCGCATCCGTAGTTTTAACGGCGAGACATGAAGATAAACTGAACGAAGTCGTCAAAGGGATTCGCAGCAAAGGACAGCAGGCCATCGGTGTTGTGGCTGACGTATGTTCAACAGAAGATACCAAGAAGGTTTTTGAAACCACAATAAAAGAATTTGGTGATGTCGACATTCTTATCAATAATGCCGGCATCGGGGAACAGAAAATGATTGATGAGACAGATGACGACTGGATGATGATGGTCATGAATACGAACCTAGGCGGCCCGATGCGCTACATCCGTGAAGCTCTGAAGATTTTTCTTCCAAAAAATGACGGCTGTATCATCAATATTTCTTCCGTCAACGCAACAAGACCCTTCTGCGGTGCAACTTATACTTCGACAAAAGGCGCACTCAACACACTGACCAAAAATGTTGCCATGCGTCTGATCGATACAAACATCCGATGCAACGCCGTTGCTCCGGGTTCCACAATCACGCCCGCGCATCTGGCAAACAAGGCGGGTAAGCAGCCGGGAGGCGCCAAAATGCTGCAGTACAGCGGACATTACGTGTATTTTCCAGGCCCTGAATGTGACCCCATCGATCAGGCCTATGCCTGCCTCTATCTCGCGAGCAAGATGGGCCGTCATGTAAAAGGTCAAGTCATTCAGGTCTGCAACGGTGCATTTTTATAATTTTCAATACGAAACGGAGGATTTCAATATGCTTGGAGATTTTTCTTACTGCGCCCCGACAAAACTTTATTTCGGAGAACATGCCTTAGAGCATCTGCCTGAAGAACTGAAAAAATATGGCGACAATGTCATTCTGGCTTTACTTTTCAATTTTCCTATCGTGACTGTGTCCAATTTTTTCTTAAGAAAACTTACGTCTGATACGCCTCTCCAATTTTTTCTGATGGGGTATGAGGGGCATTGCTTTTTATAATTTGATTCAGTACGATCGGATCCGATTGCACTCCTGCTTAAAACTATTGTGTTTTTAATCCTCTGGCCTTTTAACAATTCAGCAACTTCATTTTTCATGCCCCAGATGCCCCTATCGCAAATAAAATTTCTTTAATGATTGTTGGGGGCATAAGGGGCATCATTTTTTAACTCACGAGAGCTTTGCAATATTTCCAAACTAACCCTCTTCAAACGCGCTGTTTTGTCCTATTAACTACGAATTTCCTTTCATGATTTTTCGGATTCATGCCCCTAGTGCCCCTTCTCATTTCTGCTATGTGCGTTTGTCAAATTACTGGAACGGAACATCAGCATCTTCCGCAATCGGATGAAATTCTTCCTCACAGAGAGCCGTGTCTTTATATTTGAAAATTCCCTGATTCTTGACCGCTTTATATCCTTTTCGTTTCATCTCCGGAATAAATTTAGCTTTACCGAGCGGCTGCCTTCCGTTGTCTTTGCAATACTCTTCATAAGCCTCGTAGGCTCTGCTCCGATTCAGCCAGCACCCTCTCTTTTCCATCAGCCTTTCACTGATAAAGGCCATCACGCTGTCTGCAGATTTTCTCGCTTCTTCCACGCATCTTCGACTGTTCTCACTCTCGATCAAAGCTCCTCTTTCGTAGAGTTCATGAAGCGCGTCCATCGCCATCACGATTGTAAAATCAATCTCCCGATCCAGTTTCTTTTTCTTCAACGTTGTCAGGCATTCCATTCGATGAAAACAGGAGCTTGGCATGACTGGTAAACTGCAGTGCATCCTGACATTTCTTTTCAAAGATCAGACTGTCTTCGCCTACTGCTTTCTTCAGCACATCGATGCTGTCTAGTGCTTTACACGGAATGTCACCGCAGGCATTGAGAAGTTTTCCGAAAAGTCCAGTTGCATAGAATCGTCTGTTCAGATCCTGCAGAGAGATGCAGGAGCAGTTCTTCATTCCGATCACTTTCTGAAACAGGTGAATGACAACTGACTTACCCGTCCCGCCTTCGCCGATCAGCATGAGAAACTTCTGCATCTTTGTATCAGCTGTCATGCAGTAACCGAGGTACTCCCACAGCATCTGCTGCTCCACCGGATTCGGAAGCGAATCTGCAAGATAATGTTTTGTCACCGCACCGCCCAGCATGGTCTCTTCTTTCTTTTCAGGATGAAACTCATGTGGGATCTGATTGATGGATAGATATTTCGGATCATGAGGAATTAATTTCTGTTCGATTGGATCGTAAAGCCGTTCTGGAAATTCACCCATTCCAGCGGGTAATTGTAAAGATCTGAAAAATGTTTCTGCACGCTGCTCTGACTGATCAGAAGGTCGCAGATCCGCTTCAGGGGCGGGCTCTTAATAAACCTGCGATAAAGATACTTCTGAATGATTGATTTCAGACGCACACAGCCGATATCTTCCCGATAGACGCCATTCTCATAAAGAAATGGAGTTGCGCCGATGACAAAAGACGGAACCGTATGCAGGATGTCATCTACGATCTCAATGTCCAGAACGCCGACAGGCTCGCCGTCTTTTGAAAGCACATGGTATGCATCCAGATTGGTCTGCGGCTTCGGCTTTCTTTCATGCCGCTCAATGAATTGGCTGAGCAGGCCTTTTATCTCTTCCTCTGCTCCTGTATTTGCCAGGTATTCCTTATCTTTGAAAAGCTTCCAGCCCTCACACCACTGCAAATAATTTCCACGGAAGTAATCTTCAAGAAGATCATTAATCCTC
Source organism: Catenisphaera adipataccumulans (assembly GCF_014202755.1). Taxonomy (GTDB): domain Bacteria; phylum Bacillota_I; class Bacilli_A; order Erysipelotrichales; family Erysipelotrichaceae; genus Catenisphaera; species Catenisphaera adipataccumulans. The sequence continues at coordinate 214,603 of NZ_JACHHK010000002.1, read as the reverse complement.
TTGGAAGAACAGGCAGGAACATACCGGTAGGATGTGAGAGACAGACCGTGGAATTGAATGCTGTCCATATAGGAAGTCAGCTCCTCCGGTGAGAAATATGCCTCAATCCCTTCTTGAAGTACGACCGCCTGATATCCTGCAGCGATGATATTCATAGCAAGATCAGTGCTGTCGACAAAGAAAATATATTTCTGCTCGCCTTCAGCTGGTTCCCGATGCATTAAGGCTTGAAAATACCTTTTATTCATGGCAGCTCCTTCCTCCGTTTTTCCTGACAGTACGGATGGATATCCGTTGAAGCTGCGGGATCGGTCTGCTATGATGCTTTTGTAAATGTTATTTACAGGTGACCGCTTCCCGGCTGCGCCAACAGCCGATCCGGAAGCGGCCATTTCTTTTCCAATGTTCATTCGTTGTCCTCCCCTGCCTTCCAAACCGCAAGAAGTTCTGAAAGAACCTGTATCAGCTCAGCCATTGCCGCTGCATCTTTGTGCTCCGATGCGCGCTGGTACAGACTCTCCAATTCTGCGGCAAGCTTTGCTGATTGATTACGACCTCCATTAATCTGAATCTGCTGACCGAGAATACTCTGTCGGTAATATTCCCCCTTTCGGAAGACCGGATAAAATAATCCTCGCCTCTACAGCTTTATTCTCCTCATCGCTCAGCCAGAACGCAATCGTGTTATGACGGAATCTCGCCTTTCTCTCACATGCCATGTCTTTTACTCCTCTCCAGAATCTTTCTCATCAGTATCCTTCGAACCGCTTTTCGTATCCCTGCTCTCTCCATCTTTTTCAAGGGCACTGAGACGGTACGCAATCCGCTCCTGTGCATCCATGGAAGGATGACAATAGGTTTCGATCGTTGTCGTAACCCTTCCATGTCTCAGACGATTGGCAATTTCCAGCGGACTGAATCCCAGCTGTACCAGCGTGGTATGCTCTTTTTAGAAATCATTTCATGCTGTTCATGTCATTACTGCCAATGAAAGGCAGGCGAAGGAGGTACATCATGACTGTTGGCGAAAATATCAGGCGTCTTCGCAAAGCGCGGGGAATGACTTTAAAGCAGCTCGGTGACGAAATCGGTGTCAGCGAGTCTTACATACGTGCCTATGAATCCGGCAGGCGGAATCCGAAACCCTCATCGCTGCAGGCACTTGCTGACGCTCTGGGTGTTAATGTTGAAGTGCTGAAAAATTCAGAAGTCAACGGAATCTCCGCAATGCATTCGCTTTTTCAGATGTACCGGAATTTCGGCGGCGCACTCTTCGAGACGAAGGATGATGATGGCAATGACTGTGTTGCCATCCGTTTCAATTCGCTGATGCTGATGCACTCATGGTTCCAGCGATATCAGAAATATGAGGAAGATATCCGGAAAGCGGATAAGATCAAGAACGTGAAAGAACGAAAGGAAGCTTTGGAAAAAGCTTTCGTGGATCAGATAAGCCTTCATCCGAAGAATCCAGATTGAACAACTGCTTCGGCATAATAAATCTGTACCCAAAATGTACCCAACGAACACAAAAAAATCCCTGCAAGTCTTGAATTCATAGGACTTGCAGGAATTTAGTTTATTCAAATTCGATCGTTCCCGGCGGCTTGGAAGTGATGTCATACAGTACGCGGTTGACATGCGGGACCTCGTTAACGATCCGGTTGGATACCTTATCCAGGACCTCAAACGGAATGCGTGCCCAGTCTGCCGTCATACCGTCGATGCTGGTGACAGCACGGATCGCGATCGCATAATCATACGTCCGCTGATCGCCCATGACACCGACACTGCGCATATTCGTCAGCGCGGTGAAATACTGCCAGATATCCCGCTGCAGGCCGGCCTTGGCGATCTCTTCGCGCAGAATATAATCGCTGTCCTGCACCATCTTCAGCTTCTCATCCGTGATCTCGCCTAAGATGCGAATCCCTAAGCCCGGTCCTGGGAACGGCTGGCGCCATACCATTTCTTCCGGCAGGCCCAGTTCTTCACCCAAAGCACGGACCTCATCCTTAAACAAGGTATTCAGCGGTTCGATCAGCTGAAACTGCATATCCTTCGGCAGACCGCCGACATTGTGATGCGACTTGATCGTCTGCGCCGTCTTCGTGCCGCTTTCGATCACATCCGTATACAACGTGCCCTGCGCCAGCCATTTGATTTCTTCGCCGGCCGTCAGTTTCTTCACTTCTTCATCAAATGTATAAACAAACTCGTTGCCGATGATCTTGCGCTTTTTCTCCGGATCGGATACACCTTTCAGCTTCTTCATGAACCGATCCTTGGCATCGATCTTCACCAGGTTCACATTCATGTTTTTGCCGAATGTCTCCATGACGCTTTCGCCTTCGCCCTTGCGCAGCAGACCATGGTCGATAAACATACAGATCAACTGATCACCGATCGCCTGATGAAGCAAGGCGGCAACGACGCTGGAATCCACGCCGCCCGATAAACCGAGCAGCACCTTGTCCTTGCCGACCTTTTCCTGAATTTCCTTGGTCTTGGTCGTGATGAAGTCTTTCATCGTCCAGTTGTTCTGAGCCTTGCAGATCTTGAACACAAAGTTACGAAGGATATCATTGCCGTATTCGCTGTGACGCACTTCCGGATGAAACTGCAGCGTATACATGTTCTTTTCTTTATTTTCGGCGGCCGCAAACGGACAAGTTTCTGAGGAAGCGACCTTGACAAAACCAGGAGCCAGCTCTGACACCTTGTCACCATGCGACATCCAGACCGTCTGTTTTTTCGGCAGACCGTCAAACAACAGACTGTCCTGGGTGATCTCAATTTCCGTCCGGCCGTACTGCCGTTCGGTGCTGGACTGCACCTTGCCGCCCAGTTCATAGTGGATCATCTGCATGCCGTAGCAAATGCCTAAGATCGGCAGCCCGCACGTAAAAATGCGCGGATCGCACTTCGGCGCATCGTCTTCATAGACGCTGTTCGGTCCGCCGCTGAACACAATTCCCTTCACATCGCCGGAAGCGAGGATCTCATCGGCTGACATCTCATTGGAATGCAGCTCCGAATACACACCGAACTCACGGATCCGGCGTGCGATCAACTGATTATATTGACTTCCAAAATCTAAAACAATAATTTTATCTGGCATATTGTTTCTCCTTTATGTACACCTATTCTACCAAAATATTCATACTTATCAAAGTACTGATCCCATGATACAATACAAACATGAAATCCAGCACACCTTTCACCAATCGGTTATCCAAATATACACATGTCATCGAAAAAGGCATCGCCGTCCTGCTGCTGGCGGCCGCATTGATCATCGGCGTCCGCATCCTGGCCGAGATCTTCCCGACCCTGTTCAACGGCGATCCGATCGAATCCCTGCACGAATTGCTTGCGGCGGTATTCAGCCTGATCATCGTCATCGAATTTGTGCGCATGCTCATCAGCCATTCGATGGAAAGCGTCATCGAAGTGCTGATCTTCGCCTTATCCCGCGGCATGATCGTCAACCACTACGAAGGCCTGGACCTGCTGATCATGGTCGCCTGTGTCGGCATCCTCTTTGTGGTCCGCAAATACTGCCTGTTTCATGAAGATATCGAAAAAGCGGAAGAATGTGAAAAATAAACATTCCTCCGCTATTTTTTTGTTTCTGCTGAATATATGGAATGACTTGTGCCAGATCGGTACGCGTTTCCTGAATGTATTCTTTCATTTCTTCATCCGGCACGATGACATCCGGAATGAAGATCGAACGCATATGCGCCCGGCCGGCCGCCATGATGCCGAATTTACTGTCTTCCAGCACCAGCGCATTGACCGGTTTGATGCCTAGCTTCCTGGCCGTTACCAGAAAGATATCCGGACTGGGCTTGGAAGCGATGCCCTCCTTGCTTGAAACGATCACCTGCGGATGGATCGGAAAATCCGCAAAGTCCAACATCGCCTGGATATCATGATGCGAAGAACTGGACGCGACCGCATACGGCATCTCCATCTGTTCCAATGCTTCGACCAATTCCTGCAGTCCCGGCTTGTTTGCCGCACCGGGCCTCTTGAAATACCGGTAAAATATTTCCATCCGATGTTCCTGATACCATGCCATCGCCTGAATGATCCCTGGATATTCTTTTTCAAATAAATTCACCTTCCGCGAATCGCAGCCGATCAATTCATTCACCAGTTCCCGCGGCAGATGCAGACCGCACTGGGCCGCCACCTTCGGCAGCTCATCCAGGATCATATGTTCCGTATCAAACATCAGGCCATCCATATCAAAGATGACCGCGCGGATCGGTGTCATTGCTCCGCACCAGCCGCCTGAACATATTCGGCAGCCGCATCTAAAATGCTCTGTACCTGGGCATCGGAAACCGGTTTGATCACTTTTGCCGGACAGCCGGCCACGATGCTTCCTGCCGGTACATGCATGCCCTCGGTCACGACCGCACCAGCTGCCACGATACTATGCGATTCCACCACCGCACCGTTCATGACGATCGCACCCATACCGATCAGCACTTCATCTTCGATCGTACAGCCATGCAGAATGGCACCATGCCCGACCGTGACCCGCCGGCCGATCGTTGCCGGAAACCCTGCATCCACGTGGATCACGCAGTTTTCCTGAATATTGGACTGCGCGCCGACGGTGATCTTTTCCGAATCACCGCGCAGCACCGCATTGTACCAGATGCTCACATCGTCCGCCAGTTCTACATCACCGACCAGAACGGCCCCGGATTTCACGACCGCCATTATTGGATCTCCCACGAAGAATCTGCCGTCAAGGAAGCATCCCCGCGCACACCGTGTTCATAGGCGATCGTGCCGGCTACCGCGATCATCGTCGCGTTGTCGGTGCAGCACGCCATCGGCGGTACGGTAAACGTCACATCCGGATACTCATCCTTCAGTTCTTCGACCTTTTCGCGCAGACGGGAATTTGCCGAAACCCCGCCGCCGACCACAAAATGCCGGATATCCGGATAGTCATCCAGGATCAAGCGGATCTTATCGAAGATCTCATTCAATGCCGTTTCCTGGAACGAGCAGGCAAGATCGGCATCGTTATACGTTTCATGATTGCGGGCGCAGCGCTTGGTAAACTGCAGCACACCGCTTTTCAAACCCGAAAAACTCATATCGTATTTGCCCTTTGCCTTTGGTTTTGGCAGCGGGTAGATATTCTTGCCCTGCTTGGCCAGTTTATCGATCTTCGGACCGCCCGGATATCCCAGATCCATGACCCGGGCCACTTTATCGAATGCCTCGCCGATCGCATCATCCTGCGTCTGGCCGAGGATCTCAAATGAACTTTCCTCTTTCATATAGATCAGCTGCGTATGACCGCCCGATACCACCAAAGCCAGCACCGGATAGTGCAGATCGGTCACCAGCTCGTTGGCATAGATATGCGCGGCAATATGATGCACCGGCACCAGCGGCTTATGAAACGCAAAAGCCAGTGTCTTGGCCGCCTGCACTCCAACATGCAGACAGCCGATCAATCCCGGTCCTTTGGTGACTGCCACCGCATCAATATCGTTCATCGTCAGATGGGCCTGCTTGAGCGCATCCTCGATCAAATATGAAATATTCTCTACATGAATCCGGCTGGCCACCTCCGGCACGACCCCGCCGAATTCTTTATGTACATCGATTTGTGAAGCCACGACGCTCGACAGCACCTCCTTGCGGTCCTTGACCACCGCAACGGCTGTCTCATCGCAGCTGCTTTCGATTCCTAATACGATCATAGACTCTCCTTCAATTGTTTTGTCATCACGACAGCATCTTCCCCGTCGGAATAATACCCTTTCGATCGATGCGTCCGCGCAAAGCCGCATTTCGCATACAGCCGCAGCCCGGCCGTATTGCTTGCGCGGCACTCCAAAGACATGACCTCACAGCCATGTTCCCTGGCATCGGCCAATAAAAACTGCATCAGCGCATAGCCCAATCCTTTTTTCCGTAAGGCCGGATCGACCGCAATACGGGCCACCTCCGACAATTCATATGCTTCCCATAAAAAAGCATATCCCAGGATGCGGCCTTCCTCGATCATCAGCCAGCCATGCGAAAAGGGATTGTCATTGACCTCGCGGATACAGTCTTCTTCGGTCCACGGTACGTTGTAGCACAACCGCTCCAGCCGTACGACCTCCCCAATATCATCGGGCGTGATCCTGCGAAAGATCATGCTTTCTTATAGGCGTCGCTTGCCTTCAGATACTGCGGCACCAGCGCATGCACATTGTCGATCTTCCGGTGCGGCACCTGGATCAAATTCTCCAGCAGATCACTATGATCCGCCGGACGATCCACCAGATAGCCGTCACCGAACAGCTTGCCCGGATGCGCATCCAGCCAGGCCGGAATTTCCTCCACCGGCAGGATCCGCGTCTGTCCCTGCACACTGCCATTTTCTACATGGGCCGCATACGCCCGATGGCCGCGGGCATCCAACAGCACATTGCCCGTTTCCATGCCGGCATACAGCTGCATCGTAGAAATGCAGTCCAGCTCGATCGGCATCTGGGTGCACAGCACCTTGGCAATGGTCATCGCGATCCGGATCCCAGTGTACGATCCCGGCCCGTCGGTGATGATCACGCGGTCCAGATCCGCATAATCCGTGTGATTCCGTTCGAGCAGATCATTCAGCTCCGGAAAAATGCATTCACTTTGTTTCTTAAAAGCCTCTTTGGCGATGCCGTCGATCAAATGCTCATCATCATAAAGGCCGAGCACCAGATTCTTATAGGCACTGTCCATTCCCAACGTCAACATATCGTTCCCTCCAAAATTGCCCGGGATGTCGGTCCCGTCGCCGTGACGGTCACCGTCCGGTCTTCATCGATGCCTTCCTGCCAGGACATGGCAATATGGTCATCGGGAATCTGATCACGAATGTACGACGCCCATTCGACCACACAGATTCCTTCATCAAAGCAGTCCTCAAAGCCCAGGTCCTGCTGGATGCCTTCCAGACGGTAGGCATCGATATGATGGAAAGGCTCGCCGTTGCCTTGTGTATAATCTTTTAAAATCGTAAACGTCGGTGAATTGATCACCGCGGTAATGCCCAGCGCTTTGCCGAACCACTGGGTCCAGGTCGTCTTGCCGGCCCCCAGATCGCCGTCCATCGTGATCACGATCTGGTGACCGCGGCAGGCATCGGCCATTTTTTCGGCAAACCGCTGCGTATCTTGTAACGAATGTAATTCCACTTTCATTTTTTCTTTCTCCTATCCCGCGCGACCTGCGCCTTGATCGCCTGGATCTGCGCCAGCCGGCGGGCCACTTTCACTTCACTGCCCTGATTGCCCGGCCGATAGTAGACATGGCCCTGCAGCCGGTCAGGCAGACATTGCATATCCGTCATATGATACGGATAATCATGCGAATATTCGTATCCTTCATTGTATCCCAATTCTTTCATCAGCTTGGTCGGCGCATTCCGGATCTGCATCGGCACCGGTTCCTCCGATGTCTTGCGGGCCTCTTCCTGCGCCTTCAGGATCGCTGTCTCCAGCGCATTGGACTTCGGGGCAATTGAACAGTACACCACCGCATGGGCCAGATGCACGTTGCATTCCGGCATGCCCAGATAGTAGCAGGCCTGATAAGCGGCAATACTGATCTCCAGCGCCCGGGAATCTGCCATGCCGATGTCTTCGGACGCAAACCGCACGATCCGCCGGGCAATATAGAGCGGGTCTTCCCCGCCTTCCAACATCCGCGCCAGCCAATAGAGCGCCGCCTGCGTATCGCTGTTGCGCATGCTTTTGTGCAAAGCGGAGATCACGTTGTAATGTTCTTCGCCGTTTTTGTCATACATCAACGAACGCCGCTGCAGGCATTGTTTCAGCACTTCATCATTGACATGAATGCCATAGATATCCGAAGGACTGTTGTACACGACCATTTCCAGCGTATTCAGACAGACGCGGGCATCGCCGCCCGCAAAGCCCGCAATGGCCTCGATCTGCGCATCGCTGATCTCGATCGTATAGGAGCCAAAGCCTTTTTCGGATTTCAGCGCCCGGCGCACCAGTTCCTCCAGGTCGCTGGTTTCCAAGGCCTTGAGCACAAATACCCGGCAGCGCGAAAGCAGGGCGCTGTTGATCTCAAAGCTCGGATTTTCCGTGGTCGCCCCGATCAAAAGAATGCTGCCTTTTTCCACATACGGCAGAAAAGCATCCTGCTGGGCCTTGTTGAAGCGATGGATCTCGTCCACGAACACAATGGTATTCTGTCCCATACGCCGGCGTGCTTCCGCCTGTTTCATGACCTCTTTGATTTCTTTGATGCCGCTGGTCACGGCCGAAAAGTTCATAAAATAGCTTTCGGTCCGATTCGCGATGATCCGCGCCAGCGTCGTTTTGCCGACCCCGGGCGGGCCCCAGAAGATCATGGACGTCAGCTGATCATTCTCGATCATATGCCACAATATTTTATCTTTGCCGATCAGATGCTTCTGTCCGACATACTCTTCCAATGATTCCGGACGCATACGGTCTGCCAATGGCCGCATATCTGTTTGTTCCTGCTGAAATAAAGAATCTTGTTCCATCGTTCCTCCGTTTTCCTATTATACACACAAAAAGACTCCTTGTACAAATACAAGGAGCCTCGATTCAGCGGCGCTTTTTCCAAAGATACGTTCCGACCGCGGCTGCCGTAACCGCGCCGGCGACCCACGGCCACAAAGGCCGGTCAGATGCATCACTGATATAAGCATCCAGCTTCGACTGGATATCGTTGATGTTGCCCTGGATGACTTCCCGCTCCACGCCGAAAGCCGATGCGATATCCTCAATGCTCATATTGTCGCGGTAATACATGTTGGCAACACGCTGTTCCATCGACGGCATGTCCGCGACCGCTTTTTCAAAGGTATCATCGTTCCAGTCCGGCGACATTTCCGTATTAAAGCTCTTGCGGCGCGTCATGACATCCGCTGCTTTTTCTTTCAACAAATCAAAGAACCAATCCGGAAAATCCGCACTGTCCTTGAGCTCATCCAGCCGGTTCCACGCATTCCGATAGGTATCGTATAAGATTTCTTTCGCCGTATTCACATTGTCGGTATATTTCATCAAGATCCGCTGCGCCGGTTCAGCCACTGCTTCCTGCAGCTGTTCGATGGCCTCGGCATCCTGTCTTTTCGCTTTTTCGATCAGTTCGTTCCAATCCATTTCTATCACCTCATTCAAATTATAATACGAATGAAGCTGAAAAAAAGTTGAAAAATCATTTTTTATTCCGGCTCCGCTTTTTCAAAAAGCGTCAGCCGAAAGAAATCCAATTTGGTCTTTTTCAAGCCATACTGAAAGCAGACCGCATTCTGATCATAGACCCAGGACCGTTCGATCACGGCATCATCCGCACAGGTAATTTCCCGCCGGGTAAATGCCGGCACGGCCTTGGTCGATTGGTAGATGGTTTCGATCTGCACCGTTTCACCATCAGCTGTATACGTGCGTTGTGTTCTCGTGGCGTGCTGGGTATGCAGCTCATCACAGCGTACATCAGCCTGTGTCTCTTCGGTCCTGTCCATCGGCGGTGTATCATCCGCAAACGGCAGCGGCAGGACCATCGATCCTTTGCCCCGGCGTTTCTGGATATAGCCTTTTTCTGCCAGCAGACCTAGTGCCTTGCGCACCGTATCGCGCGACACGTCAAACTGTTTCATCAGTTCATTTTCAGCCGGTAAATAGGTGTACGGCACATACAAGTTCTGCCGGATATCGTTCGCCAGGCGATGGTAAATTTCGATATACTTCGTCATATGCAGAAAGAGCAGCTACTCGGCTGCTCCATATTGTTCATAATATGCATCCAGACGCGCTTTGGTCCCGGCATCCAGTTTGGCGGCCGCTTCCAGATATTCAATCACTTCCGGCATCGAAACGATGGCAGCCGTCGGGAAGCCATACAAATCTGAAATTTCCTTTAAGGCCGTCTTGGTGCCCTTGCCTCTTTCATTGCGGTCCAGCGAGACCATCAGGCCGACGATCTGCACATCGGCAGCACCGCGCACCTTCGGCACGGTTTCGGCCATCGATTTGCCCGAAGTCGTCACATCTTCGATCATCACGACCCGGTCGCCGTCTTTTAACTTCGTGCCCAGAAAACCGCCCTTGTCGGCGCCGTGGTCTTTGGCTTCTTTTCGATCGGAACAATACCGGACTTCCAGACCGTACAGCTCGTCCAGTGCCACTGCGGTCACGACCGCCAGCGGAATGCCTTTATACGCCGGGCCGAACAGCACGTCAAAATCCTTGCCGTAGGTTTCCACGATCGCACGGGCATAATATTGTCCCAGCTGTTTCAGCTGGCTGCCGGTCACATAGCCGCCGGCATTCATGAAGAACGGAGATTTACGGCCGGATTTCAGCGTGAAATCGCCGAACTTCAGCACATCCGCCCCCAACATGAATTCGATAAATTCTTTTTTATATGTTTCCATGATCAACCTTCCATGATTTCTTCGATCTGATGATATGTCTTGACCGGATCATCGCTCTTGGTGATGGAACGGCCCACCACGATATAGTCACAGCCCTGTTCCTTGGCGTATTCCGGGGTAGCGACCCGCTTCTGATCGCCGCGGTCGTCGGTCAATAAACGAATGCCCGGCGTCACCGTCAGGAACTCCTTGCCGCAGACATCGTGAATGGCCTTGGCCTCATGCACCGAACAGACAACACCGTCCAGCCCTGCTGCCTTGGCATTTTGGGCATAATGTTTCACACAGTCGATGACGGTTCCGCTGATGCCCAGCTGGTTGTTCATCATTTCCTGCGAGACCGAGGTCAGCTGCGTGACCGCAATGCACAGCGGCCGCTTGCCTTGTGCCCCTTCTGCCAGGCCGTCCAGCGCGGCTTCCATCATCGGAATACCGCCGGCCGCATGGACATTGACAATGTCCGCCCCCAGCTTGGCCAGATTTTTCATGCCGCCTTTGACCGTGTTCGGAATATCGTGCAGTTTCAAATCGAGGAACACATGATGTCCCATGTCTTTGACCAGCGGCACGATGTCCAGTCCGCAGGCATAGGTCAGTTCCATGCCGATCTTTACGAAGATCGGCTCATCAAACGGCCGCAGGAAATTCTCGACTTCCTGCCGGCTGGAAAAATCCAAGGCCACGATTGTTTTACTCATCTCGAAAACTCCTTCCTACGGCTTCGTCGATCGACGCATAGCCGTATTTTTCCAGTACACCTGGTAATTGTTCAATGATCTTCGGGCAGACATATGGATCGATAAAATTCTGCGCGCCGACCTCGACCGCCGAAGCGCCCGCATTCAAAAACTCCAATACGTCTTCCGCATCCGTGATGCCGCCCACACCGATGATCGGCAGATCGACGGCTTGTGCCACCTGCCAGACCATCCGGATCGCCACCGGCTTGATGGCCGGGCCGGATAACCCGCCGGTTTTGTTTGCCAATAAAGGTTTACCTGTGCGCAGATCGATGCGCATGCCCATGAGCGTGTTGATCAGCACCAGACCGTCTGCCCCGGCATCAGCGACTGCTTTGGCGATTTCAGTGATATCTGTAACATTCGGCGAAAGCTTGACATAGACCGGTTTTTTGGCCGCATCTTTGGCCAGCTTTGTGACATGGGCCGCCAGTTTCGGATCCACACCCAGGCCGATGCCGCCATGTTTGACATTCGGACAGGAAATATTCAGTTCATACGCTTTGACGATCTCGCTGTCGTTCAACGTTTCGATGACTTTCACATAGTCTTCTTCAGCTGCGCCGGCGACATTGGCGATGATCTCGGTATCAAACTGCGCCAGCCACGGCAGTTCATGTTCTTTGATATAGGTGACGCCATGATTCTGCAGGCCGATCGCATTGAGCATGCCGCTCGGTGTTTCGGCGATCCTCGGTGTCGGATTGCCGAAGCGTTCTTCCGGTGTGGCGCTCTTGATGGCGATACCGCCCAGGCAGCTCAGATCATACAATTCCGCAAATTCCCGTCCGTAACCGAAGCATCCGGAGGCCGGAATGATCGGATTCTTCAAATGAAGACCCGGCAGTTCGACATTCAGTTTCATTCCAGCACCACCTTTCCGATCGGAAATACCGGACCGTCCTTGCAGACGCGCAGGGCCTGACCGTTTTGATCCTTGACCACACAACCCATGCAGGCACCCATGCCGCATGCCATGCGTGCTTCCAACGAAATATAGCCGGCAGGATACGCCTCTTGAATCGCCTTTAACATCGGCAGCGGTCCGCATGCCTCGATCATCGGCACCGACATCGTCTTGAGCACCTCCATGACCGTGCCCTTGGTGCCGACGCTGCCGTCCATCGTGGCGATCTTCACGGTGCAGCCGAGTTTCTCAAAGGCATCCGCATAGAAGATCTGATCGGCCTGATTGAAGCCCAGGACGACCGTCACATTCGTTTGTTTGGTGCGATAACGTTTAGCTGTTTCATAGAGCGGCGGGATCCCGACTCCGCCGCCGCCCAGTACGACCGCATCGACCGCTTCGATCGGAAACCCGGTGCCCAACGGTCCAAATATATTCAAGGAACGGCCGGGTCCGAGTTCTGCCATGATGGCCGTTCCCTTGCCGACCACTTTATAAATCAGCACCAGGCTGGATCCGGTCACTTCGCAGATCGAGATCGGGCGGCGCAGGTAGGTGCCCGGCACCTGCACCTGCACAAACTGCCCTGGTTCTGCTTTCATGGTGCATTTCAGTTCCATGCGATAGATGTCCGGCGCGATCCGGACATTGGTCAAAATAACCGCATCTTCAATCATGATCATTTCCCCATCTCATTCATGCTGATCATGGTAAACGAACGGGATTCCAGTACATTGAGCAGCGCGTTGGCGGTATCAAGGCTGGTCATGCAGGAGATATTATTTTCCGCGGATACCCGGCGGATGATGAAGCCGTCGTTGCGCGTATTTTTACTTTTATTTTCCATCGTATTGATCACGAAATTGACCTCGCCTTTGCGGATGATATCGATGCAGTCCGGCAGATCGGAATCTTCACTGATCTTTGCGACCTCATGGACATAGAGTCCTTCATCCCGCAGATATTTTGCGGTACCGGAGGTCGCATAGATGCCGTAGCCGATATTGTAGAACCGTTTAGCCATCTGTGCCGCTTCGGCTTTCTCACTGTCGCCGATCGTAAACAGCACGCTGCCGTGGCTCGGGATCTTGACCCCGCTGGCGATCAGTGCTTTGTATAACGCTTTTTCCAGCGTCACATCGCAGCCCAGCGCTTCACCGGTCGACTTCATTTCCGGTCCTAACACCGTATCCACGCTGCGCAGTTTGGCAAATGAGAAGACCGGCGCTTTGACAAAGACGCGATGTTTTTCTTCTTTATGATAACCCGGTGTATAGCCCTGCTCCTCGATGCTTTGGCCGAGCACGCACTTGGTCGCGATATTGGCCATCGGCACACCGGTGATCTTGCTTAAGAACGGCACCGTCCGGCTGCTGCGCGGGTTGACTTCCAGCACATAGACTTTCTGGTTGTGATCGACGATGAACTGAATGTTATAGAGGCCGACAAAATGGAAGCCTTTGCCGATGCGGACCGCATAGTCGATGATCGTATTCTTGACTTCCTGGCTGACGATCTGCGTCGGATACACGCTGATCGAGTCGCCCGAGTGGATACCGGCCCGTTCGATATGTTCCATGACGCCCGGAATGTAGACCTCTTTGCCGTCGGCGATGGCATCGATTTCCAGTTCCTTGCCCAGCACGTAGCGGTCGACCAGGATCGGTGCGTCGTGACTGATCTCCTTGACCGCGGTGGCCATATAGACCCGCAGTTCTTCATCGTTGTGCACGATTTCCATGGCCCGGCCGCCCAATACATAGCTTGGACGCACCAGGGCCGGATAGCCGATGCGGTTGGCAATGACCAATGCCTCTTCGACCGTGGTCGCGGTGGCGCCTTCCGGCTGCGGAATTTCGAGCTTATTCAGCATATCTTCAAACTCGTGACGGTCTTCGGCGCGGTCGATGTCTTCCAGCGTCGTGCCTAAGATCTTGATGCCGTGTTCCACCAGTGATTCCGCCAGGTTGATGGCTGTCTGACCGCCGAACTGAACGATGACCCCAAGCGGTTTTTCCAGATCGATGATATGCATGACATCTTCCGTGGTCAGCGGTTCGAAATACAGCTTATCGCTGATGGAGAAATCGGTGGAAACCGTCTCCGGGTTGTTATTGATGACGATGGCCTCATAGCCTTCCTGCCGCAGTGTTTCGACACAGTGGACCGTCGCATAATCGAATTCCACGCCCTGGCCGATGCGGATCGGTCCGGAACCCAGAACGACGATCTTCCGGCGGTCGGTGCGCACAGATTCGTTTTCTTCTTCATAGGTCGAATAATAATACGGCGTTTCACTGCGGAACTCTCCGGCGCACGTATCGACCATTTTAAAGACCGGTACGATGCCGTTGGCCTGCCGCAGGGCATAGACCTCGGTTTCTTTCATGCCCCAGCTGCGGGCAATGTATGAATCGGAGAAGCCGTTTTTCTTCAGACGGCAAAGCGTATCGACATCCTTGACGTGCGCCGCCATCTCTTTTTCCAGATCGAGGATCTTCTGGAAATGGGCCAGATAGAACCAGTCGATCTTCGTAATTTCCTGCACCTTGGCCACATCATTGCCGCGGCGCATATATTCCATGATCGCAAAAATGCGTTCATCATCTTGATTTTTGATCTTTTCAAGCAGCGCTTCATCATCCAGCTCGGTGCAGTTTGGATCTTCGATATGATCCACTTTCATTTCGAGCGAACGCACCGCTTTTAAGAAGCTCTCTTCAAAGGTCCGGCCGATGGCCATGACCTCACCGGTCGCTTTCATCTGCGTGCCCAGGTGACGGTCAGCGTTCGGGAATTTATCGAACGGAAAGCGCGGGAACTTCGTGACGATATAATCCAGCGCCGGTTCGAAGCACGCATAACTGGTCTTCGTGATCGGGTTGATGATCTCATCCAGACCAAGGCCGACAGCTAATTTCGCGCTGATCTTAGCGATCGGATAGCCGGTTGCCTTACTGGCCAGCGCGGAACTGCGTGAAACACGCGGGTTGACCTCGATGACATAATATTTAAAGCTCTTCGGATCCAGAGCCAGCTGGACGTTGCAGCCGCCGCAGATCTTCAAGGCCCGGATGATCCGCAGTGAAGCATTCCGCAGCATCTGGTTTTCACGGTCGGTCAGCGTCTGCACCGGTGCGACGACGATACTGTCGCCTGTATGGATGCCCACCGGGTCCACATTTTCCATGTTGCAGACGACGATCGCATTGTCTTTCGCATCGCGCATGACCTCGTATTCGATTTCTTTGAAACCCGCGATGCTTTGTTCGATCAGACACTGATGGACCGGACTGATCTTCAGGCCGGCATCGGCAATTTCACGTAATTCTTCTTCATTGTCCGCAAAACCGCCGCCGGTGCCGCCCAAGGTATAGGCCGGACGGACGACCACCGGATAGCCAAGCTCACCGGCAAATTCCACGGCTTCTTCTACCGTATGGACGATGTCGCTCTTCGGCACCGGTTCACCGAGCTTGTTCATCAATGAGCGGAACAATTCCCGGTCTTCGGCGCGGTTGATCGCGTGCAGATCGGTTCCCAGGATCTCGACACCGAACTCATCGAGCACACCGTCTTCATGCAGCTCTACGACTAGATTCAATCCGGTCTGGCCGCCCAGGCTGCCTAAGATCGCATCCGGACGTTCTTTATAGATGACCCGTTTCGCAAAGTCCACGGTCAGCGGTTCAATATATACTCGATCGGCAATGGTCGTATCGGTCATGATGGTTGCCGGGTTGGAGTTGATCAGGATAACTTCGTAACCTTCTTCCCGCAAAGACTGGCACGCCTGACTGCCGGAGTAATCGAATTCTGCGGCCTGGCCGATGATAATCGGTCCGGATCCGATGACCAGGATCTTATGTATATCGGTACGTTTAGGCATGGTCTTCCTCCTTTTCCTTTTCCATCATGGTGATGAATTCATCAAATAAATATTGACTGTCCTGCGGGCCGGCGCTGGCTTCCGGGTGATACTGCACCGAGAAGATCGGATATTTTTTATGGCGCACGCCTTCGCAGGAATGATCGTTCAAGGCTTGGTGCGTCATTTCCAGATCCGTATCTTTCAGGCTGTCGATATCGATCGCAAAGCTGTGGTTCTGCGAGGTGATCTCGACCCTTCCGGTGGCCAGATTGACGACCGGGTGGTTGCCGCCGCGGTGACCGAATTTCAATTTATACGTTTTCGCGCCGCATGCCAGACCGATCAGCTGATGACCTAAGCAGATGCCGAACATCGGCACTTTGCCGACCAGCTGCCGGATGGTCTGAATGGCGATCGATACATCTTCCGGGTCGCCCGGACCGTTGGAAAGCATGACGCCGTCCGGATGGAAGTTCATGATCTCATAAGCCGGGGTGTCATACGGAACGACGATCAAATCACAGTTGCGTTTGGTCAGTTCACGGACGATGCCGAGCTTTGCGCCGAAGTCCATCAATACGACCTTATGGCCGCGGTTCGGGATCGGATAGATCCGCGTCGTCGATACGCGTTTGACCTGGTTGTGCAGATAATCGTTTTCGTTCAGTTCCCGGATGACTGCTTCCACATCGACATCCGGATCCGCCAGGGTCGCTTTCATCGTTCCCTGCGTACGGATCTTTTTCGTGATAGCACGGGTATCAATGCCGTAGATGCCCGGTACGTTCACGCGTTTCAGGTAGTCATCCAAAGTCTGCTGCGAGCGCCAGTTGCTTGGGTACTCGCAGTAATCCCGGACGACGAAACCGAACGCCGCCGGAATGATGCTTTCCATGTCATCTCCGTTGATGCCGTAGTTGCCCATCAGCGGATAGGTCATCATGATGATCTGTCCGCAGTAGGAATTGTCGGTCAGAATTTCCTGATAGCCGGTCATCGACGTATTGAATACGATCTCGCCCATCCGGAAGTTCGCATTGCTTCCCAGAGCGGTTCCCTTGTAGACGCTTCCGTCTTCCAATATTAAGAGTCTATCCATAATTTATCCTTTCCACACCGTTCTGCCGCCGACGATGGTCTGACGGACCGCGGCTTGTACGCTCCAGCCGTCAAACGGTGTATTTTTCCCCATGGATGCAAATGCATCCGCATCAATGATTGTTTCATGTCCTAAGTCAACGATGATCAAGTCCGGTTTCCAGCCAACACGGATCGCGCCGGTTTTTTCCAGGCCGAACCGGGCAGCCGGTGCCGTGCTCATCCAGTTCACCAGCTGGGCCAGCGTCCAGCGTTTTTTCCGGACCACAAATTCGGTATACAGCAGCGCAAAGGCAGTTTCCAGCGACACGATCCCGAAGGCTGCCTGAGCCATGGGCTTGGCTTTATCCGCCTTGGTATGCGGAGCATGGTCGTTGGCGATAAAATCCAAGGTGCCGTTTTCCAGCCCTTCGATCAATGCCATGCGATCGGCATGTGTGCGCAGCGGCGGGTTCATTTTCCAGTTTGGTCCTTGAACGTCTTTGTCTTCCAGCAGCAGATGATGCGCCGTGACTTCAGCGCTCACATCGGCACCGTCGGCTTTAGCCGCCGCCAATGCGGCCACGCTCTCTTTGGCAGAAATATGGCAGGCATGGTATGTACAGCCGGTTTTTTTGGCCAGCTGCAGATCGCGCTGCAGCGGGACGCTTTCGCATTCGTGCGGGATACCGATCCAGCCTTTGGATGTCACCGTCTCACTGTCGTGCACTGAGGCTCCTAATTTCCGATAACGCATATCCTCGGTATGCATGGCTAACAGGACATCTTCTTGGGCCGCCTGCCGCATGGCTTGTTCCATGACGGCATCATCGGCAATGCCGACGCCGTCATCGCTGAACCAGTGGGTATATGGTTTTAATGCGTGCATATCGACAACCTGCTGTCCGGCTTCCTTTACTGTGATGGTCGCATACGGATGGGCATGCACCATGGCTTTCTTGTCCATTTCTGCTTTGTATGCCTGCATCGTTTGGGCATCACTAGGAAACGGCAGCACATTGGGCATCGCAAACACGGTGGTAAAACCGCCGTGCGCGGCGGCCTGGGTGCCGGTCTGGATGGTTTCCTTCTGGGCATGGCCCGGTTCGCGCAGATGCACATGCACATCGACCAGCCCGGGCAGAACATAGGCACCGGCGGCATCGATGATTTCCTCACCGGTCAGATCATTGCCGACGGCACAGATTTTCTGTTCATCGAAGGCAACATCCGCACGGATCAGTTTTCCTTCATATAATATGGTTCCATTTTTGATGACTTTCATTTTCGCTCCTCAAATGGTTTGAATCCGAACGCCCGTTTGATCACGGCCCGGCGCACCAGGACGCCGTTGCTCATCTGGGTGAAGATGCGGCTTTTTTCCGCTTCCACCAAATCGGTGTCGATTTCCACGCCGCGGTTGACCGGCGCCGGATGGCAGATGATCGCATGATCCTGCATCCGTTGATAACGGGCTTTGGTCAGACCGTATTTTTCCAAATATTCTGCATCGCTCATGCCTTGAATCGCGGCACCGCGTTCTTTCTGGATCCGCAGCATCATGACGACATCCGCCCATTCGACCGCTTTGTCAAAATCCATGGTCGGATAGCCGGGGCGTTCCCATTCCTGCGGTCCGGCAAAGACAACTGTCGATCCCAGACGTTCCAGCGCTTGTTTATCGCTGTGGGCGACCCGGGAGTGCAGGATGTCACCGGCGATCACGACCCGCAGATGATCTAGTCTTCCAAATTCATTATACATCGTCAGCAGGTCTAATAGGCACTGTGTCGGATGATTTCCGGCGCCGTCGCCGGCATTGATGATCGGGATCTGTATGTTTTCGAGTTCTTTGAAGTATTCGTCGCGCTTGTGGCGGATCACCAGGCAGTTGTAGCCGACGGCTTCAAAAGTACGAGCTGTATCATAAAGCGTTTCCCCTTTGGCAACGCTGCTGACCTCGGCAACGAAATCCACGACTTTGCATCCCATCTGGAGCTGGGCGCTTTCAAAAGAAAAGTGGGTGCGGGTGCTTGGCTCAAAAAAAAGGTTCGCAACCAATGCCTGCGGCATCGGCAATTGCCAACCTTTATATGAACTATTAAAAAGTCTCGCATCATTGAGAATACTGAAAATATCTTCGTTCGATAGATCGTTCATGGTCAATAACGAATTCTTATTCATCAACAAGACCTCCTGAATTTTTTTCGTTCTCTATTCTATCAAGAGAACGCCTGAATTTCAACTGAAAGTTCATTGTCCTGACACATACTTTTCACATAATTCGAAGACTTTCTTTCTATAATTTTTTTATATCATGATTCCGGGGTGATGAATACCATGTTGCCGAATGTATTTTTCTTCCTGCAGACCAAAGAAACGGTGAAGTTTCTGAACGCAAACGATAATATTTATGCCGGTCTGCAGAAAATGCGCATGTATCATTACAGTGCGATGCCGGTGATCAATGATCAGGGTCATTATCTTGGCAGCGTACGGGAAGGGGATTTCCTTTGGTACTTGGTCGACCATCCGGATAAGCGGGAGGCAGAACTGCGGAAACTGCCGCTGCGGACCTTGGTCCATAAGAATTTTATCAAAGCCTGCCGGACGGATGTCGATATTGATCAATTGTTCCAGATGTCGCTGGATCAGAACTTCGTGCCGATCGTCGATGACCGCAATATTTTTATTGGGATCGTCACACGGCGAAGCATTATTGCCTACTTATTGAACCAGGCAAGAAAAATTGAACCATATGTCTCCGAGCGTCTTGCGCAGGAAGAGATGCAATCCTGAAGAGCCTGCGGGCTCTTTTCTTTTTGCTTATTTTTATGTATGATAAAGACAAAAAAGGAGACTGAAATTGTATATACTTTTTCTGTACCTGGTGACTTTTCTGATCGGCGCCTTGTGTTCGGCCATGCAGCAGTACATCGACGATGAAGAGATCGATGTGCGCAATGCGATCCTGGCAGAAACCCGCTGGGCGGTCATCTTCGGGGCGTTTGTCACCATGGCAGCCACGGCGACGCTGCCTTGGAACATGTGGGCAGAAATGTGCATTGCCGCTTACTTATATATCTTGTTTGCGGTACAGCTGCCGAAGCGCTGGGCCAACAGCGGCGATCATCAAGCCGGTGTCCATCGGCTGTATCGGATCGTTCGTCCGGTGCTGCGCATCCTGGCCCTGCCAGTACGGGTCCCGACCATCGTCAAGGAAGAAGTCCGTGAAGAGGACATCCGGGAAATGCTCAGTGAGGGCAGCGATATTGATACGCCGAAGAAAAAATGGATCCAGAATGTATTTGAGATGGGCGATACCGCCATTGAGGAAATCTGTACCCATCGTTCGGAAGTGGTCATTTTATCGCTGGATCAAACGACCGCAGAATGGCGGCAGATCATTCACGACAACCGCCATACGATGTATCCGGTCTGCCGTGAGGACGAAGACGATATCATCGGGATCCTCGATACCCGGGATTATTTCCGGATGGATGAAGATGTCGATCAGGATACGATCATCAACAATGCGTTTGATGAACCGTTTTTTGCGGCGGAAAACACCAAAATTGATGCTTTATTTCATCAGATGACCAACCGCAAGAATTATTTCTGCATCGTGGTGGATGAATACGGCGGCATGACCGGCATCGTCACGCTGCACGACATCATGGAAAGTCTGGTCGGTGAGATCTACGAAGAAGACGATGTCATCGAGCCCAAGGAGATCCAGCAGATCGATGCCAACCAGTGGCGTATCTACGGTACGGCAGAATTGGGAGAGGTCGAAGAAGCGCTCGGTTTGGAACTGGGCGATGAAGACGATGAAACGTTCAATGGTTATATCCTGACGGAATATGGTCACATTCCGGAGGACGGTTCCCAATTTGAGCTGGATCTGCCGCTGATGACCGTTCATGTCAAGGAAGTCAAGAACCACCGCATCGGACAGACGATCGTTCAGATCAAGGAGGAAGCCCATGGAAAAACTGAAACAAGCCATTGAAACGCACGGCAAATGCGTTTCCGATGAAGTTGTCAAGGTCGATCAGATCATCAACCATCAGGTGGACTGTGCCTTGATGGATGAGATCGGTCAGGCGTTTTACGACTATTTCAAGGCAAAACCGATCGATAAGGTCGTGACCATTGAATCCAGCGGCATCGCACCGGCCTATGCGTGTGCGCTGCGGCTGGGCGTGCCTTTATTGATCATCAAGAAGGCCCAGCCTAACACCATGTCCGATCCGCTGTTTGCGAAGGTGTTCTCTTTTACCAAGCGCAAGGCGTATTCGATCTGCGTGGAAAGAGAATACTTAAAACCGGGCGAACATCTGTTGTTCATCGATGACTTTCTGGCCAACGGCGAAGCGTTCAAAGGCGCTGAAGAACTGGCCCGGCAGGCCGGTGCCGTCATCGACGGCGTGGGCATCGTGATCGGCAAGCAGTTTCAGAACGGCCAGGCATATTTAGACAAACATGGCTACGACGTGTATACGTTGGCGCCGATCAAAGAAATCAAAGATCAACATATTATCTGGGCAGAGTGATCTGCCTGTTTTTGGGAGGAGAACAATGAAAAAACCAGTATTCAGCATCATCTGCTCAGCACTCTTGGTGCTGACCAATGTCTGCGCGCCGATCGTCGCCAAATCAAACACGACCGCCGCAGAACCAAATGAAGAATTTACGGCTTTCTTAAAAGAAGATTTTATTGACACCGTCGATGAAGATTATCTGACGCTGCACAATTACGTACGGGATCCATCGGCTTACGGCATCGATGAATCCACGATCGAAGTCAGTCTCGGCGAAGTCAATGAAGTTTATACAAAAGAATATAAGCAGGAGCTGCGCGATCTGGAGAAAAAACTGGCCAAATTCGACCGCTCGACCTTGGATGCGGAACAGCAGGCCATTTATGATGAATACATGTTTGAAAATGAAATTGCCGATGAAGCCGTTAAAACGAAATATAAATACATCAGCAATGCTTGGTCGCAGTCATCCGGACTGCCGCAGTCACTGGTTTCGGTTTTCTCGGAATTCCGGCTGTACGATGAAAGCGACATCGCTGATTTGATCACGCTGATCAATGATGTACCGCGCTATACCGAAGATACGATCGCCTACTCCAAGCAGCAGGCCAAACGCGGCTGTCTGCGCTTCCGGTATAAGGATACGATTTCCTACATCAATTCGGTCCTGAAAAACCAGGACGACAGCGCGGTCTACCAGGGCATCTGCGAAAGCATCGATGAGCTGAATCTTGGCGAAGAGAAAAGCACGGCTTACAAGGCACAGGTCAAAGAAGCGCTTGACAACAGTTTCTTCCCTTCCTACACGTATATGAAAACGGAACTGAAAAAGCTCAAAAGCGATGTCAAATCAGAGACCAATATGTCCAAGCAGAAAAACGGTAAATCGTACTATGCCAAGGTCATGATCCCAGGCAACGCATCAACGGAAAAAAGCGTGGATACGATCTATAACAGTTTAAGCGATGAATTCAACAGTTCAATAAGCAAGCTGCGCAGTCTTTACAAGAAAGGTGCAGACAGCGATGTAGATACCGGTTTTAACTATCCGGAGGATATTCTTTCGTTTATCAAAGAACGTTATACTTCTGATTTCCCGGAGATCAGCGAATTTGACTACCACATCCAGGCGCTGAGCGATGAGCAGTCGATCAAAGGCGTCGTCGCTTATTATTCCGTGCCGGCGATCGATGATACCGGCTACAATCAGATCCACTATAATAAGCGTGATTATGGCTCGGAGACAAATACGCTCGATTTCTATACGACCATGGCGCATGAAGGCCTGCCGGGCCATATGTATGCGACACAGTATGTAGCACAGAACCACAACTATGATATCGAGTATCTCTTCTCGAATCTGGGTGCTGGTGAAGGATATGCGATATATGCGGAAAAAGTCGCGCTGGATTATCTGCCGGCCTCCAGCAAGGATCTGAACTATTATTTTTTAAACAACTATTTGAACTATTTATTGATCTGTATGGTGGATATCGACTACAACTACAATGGTTTATCTGTCAGTGAACTGGCCAATCAATATTCGCTGGATGAAAGCGACATCAAATCCGTGATCGAAGATGTTGCCGACCGGCCGACCGCATTCTTATCATACTATTACGGTTACTACCGCATCAACCAGATGCGTACACGTGCTGAAAACGAGCTGGGAGACGAATTTGATGAAAAATCGTTCCACAAAGCACTGTTGGAATGGGGCGAGATCAACCTGGATCTGCGCGATAAGCACATCGATCAATATATTCAAAGCGCGAAAGCATAAAAAAGATGCAGATACATTCGTATCTGCATTTTTTATTGATTTTCATTGAGATCCAATAAATGATATTGTTCCGCGGCTTCTCTGGCAGCGGTTCGGTTTTTCACCTGCAGCTTCTGCATGATGTGATAGACATGGGTCTTGACCGTTGATAACTGGACGTTCAGAAGATCGGCAATTTCTTGATTGCGCATGCCTTGGCAGACCAGGCGCAGGACGTTTTGTTCCATCGGTGTCAGGTGGATCTTTGGCTGTGCTTTCGGTGATTCCATAAAGTGCGGATAATGGACCGCATACTTGCGGGCATTTTCTTTTACCGCATCATAGAATGACTTTCTGCCTTTCCACTTCAGTTCCTCCAGCAGCGGTACGACGGCAGTGCCGTACCGGCCGATCACCGCAACCAGCTGATAGGGTTCCGCTGCTTCCAGCGCATCGCTGAGATTCTGTCTCCATAGGGTGTTGTTCCAGCGATACCGGGCAATGGCCATCAAAGTAAGGATCTGGATCCGATCGATGGTCCGGTCACCGTTTTCCGCAAATTGGTAAACCTGCGCTAAAAGGATCAGCGCCTCGTCGATCTTTCCTAAGGTGATCTGAATCATGGCTTTGGTTAGATATTGGAAACGATAGAGTGTTTTAAAACTTGTCAGGCTGTCCGGTGAAGTTTTCAGCCAGCTTTTGGCTGCTTCGATCTCATTGTGATATAAGTACAGCTGACAGCGCAGAGCTTTCAGATTGCCCATATAGACCTTCAGACCGCGTTCATGGAAATCATCATATACGTTCTGCATCAGATTCAGGGCACCGACAATATCGCCTTTGGCGATCTGAGAACGGATCAAGATCCCGATGGTCGCAAATTCGATGTCCGGCCGGTCCTGCCGCTGCATTTCATGCATGGTCGATATGCCCATAAGCAGACGGTCCGAAATATCTTCGCCGCATTCCAGACGATATTCACACTGCAGGACCCGGATCAATTCAAAGCCATGCTTTCCGAAGACCCGGTCAAAATACGCTTTTTTATCTTCCCCGATAGACATCAGTTCCTCCAGCAGCGGGCATAAATCTTTGGAGCCGCTTAAAAAACCTGGCTGCAGGCCGGTCAGACTGAAGACCGGCATCTCCTGTCCGGTTCCCTTGGCATAGGCAGCCGCACGCAGGGCGCCGTTGACCAAATCTTTATGATTGTGCTGCGGCAAAGCAAAGTCTAAATAATAAAGGCAGCGGCCGGCTTCGATCCGTTCCTGATCGTCGGGATCGAGGCGGTGCTCATATTTAACCAGTGCCTGATACCAGTAGCTGCCGCGTTCGTAATCGCCGTCCAGCGACTCCAACATGCTCATACTGCAGATGAGTTTTGCGTTATTTTTGATCGTTTCTTCCGGCAGCTGCCGATAATATTTTAATAGATCATAGTAATAACCAAAATCCGGGCGCTGTCCGGAATATTTGATCAACAATTCAGAAATCATCTGGGTATTATGAATCTTTTCATAGCACTTCAGCGCATTCAGATAATCGCCCTGCAGTTCAAAGCACAAAGCAGCCCGATAGTAAATTTCCTTGATTTCTTCCTGTGTACATTCTTGGTACATGATCCAATGCAGAAAGTCACGGAACGGCTCCAACAGCCGGTACTCGTCCACGTCCTTGAACACGAACATGCTCGTTTCCCGGAAGATGCGGTTGATGTATGCCCGTACATCGGTATCCGGGCAGACGATGTGCGCCATTTCGGCGCTGAATGATTCAAACGGGACCAGGCGCAGTAAGAAGGTCCGCATGTTCCGGTCAAAACGTCGGAAAACTTCTTTATTGATATAGGCATAGGCATCCTGATAGATCTGCATGCGTGCTTCTCCGGAAAAATGGCCCGTTTCGCGCAGGCGGCCCATATCCAATGTGACGGCGGCCGGCCAGCCGTTGGCTTCCTTGTACATCCGGTCAATATCTGTCTGCGAGATATGCAGACCATAGTCGGTGATACACTTACCGAAGTCATCACGGTCGAGAATAAAAATCTGTGGTTCAAACTGGGCCAGTGTATTACTCATTTGATACGGGATCAAAAAGTCGGGCAGTGCCCCGCGGCTGAGGAACAAGAAATGCACCTCCGGATTGGTTTTGATCATCGCATCGATGGCAGGAACCGCATTCTGATTTTCCAGATCTTGCAGATCATCGATGATCACGGCTTCAATTCCCGGTGCCAGCGGCGTCAGCAGGCTGCGCGGCTGACGGCAGCTGCGATAGCTGACGTTTTTCTTTTTCAGAAGCATTTTGGCGGAAACCGTTTTTCCGTATCCGCACGGAGCCTGAAAAAAGAGGATCTGATAGTCATCCCAGACGGTATCGAACCGTTTTTGTACTTGTTTCGCAATAACGATATGATTTGTTTTTTCTTTGGCCATGGAAGCTCCTCGCTTTCTGGTTTATTTCAAGATCGAATCCAGTGATTCGCCATGTTCATCTGTTTTCTTCAGGCTCACAAATAAGAGTGCCAGTGCCAGGCCGATGATGCTCAAGCCGATCAGCGTAAAATCAAGGCCGGCCAGCACAAAGCCCAGCACGAAAAACGGCCAGGTTTCTTTGGAGGCCATCGTATTGATGAGCAGCGCAAAGCCAACGGCTGCTAAGAAACCGACACTGACCGCAATGCCTTCGGTCAGCCACTGCGGCAGTGCATGGATCAGTGCGGCAAAGCCGGAGGCCGGGATCAGGCACAAGATCAATGCCGGGATGGCAACACGCATGCCCTGCATCAAGATCGCACGGCGCTGCAGCTGTTCAATGCGTTTGAAATCCGCCCGCTCTGCGGCCGCGTCCATATTTTTCACGATCCCGATGGCTTTGTTCCGGCAGTAGGAAGTTTCGTAAACGCCGATCACACTGAGCGGAATAGCCAGCGCAATGGCCGTATAAAAGGAAGCTTCTGCCGGTGCACCGCCGGCCAGTCCTTTCGAAAGGATCACCGCGCCTAACACACCGGCCAGCGCGGCATCCGGGCCTACGGCAGCACCGATGTTGGCCCAGCCCAATGCGATCATCTGCAGGCTGCCGCCTAACAGAATGCCTTCGCGCAGGTATCCGGTCGCCAGACCGATCAATGTACAGGCGACCAGCGGCTGATGGAACTGGAATTCATCCAGCACACCTTCGATGCCTGCCAGCAGCGCAAACAACACAATCAAAACGATCGTTAAAACAGACATATCTCTCGTTCCTTTCTTAAAACAAAGCTTGTTGGTGGTAAGGCCGGTCGATTTCAAAGCCCGGCTTTTCAGATTGTATGATTTCCTGATAATTGTCTTCGAACCAGTCCTGAATCTGCGCTTCGCGCAGGACCACAGGCATCCGATCATGCACCGGTGCGACCGAGTCATTCGGCGCCTGCGTGAGGATCACAAAACGATCTCCGCTGACCGCTCCGCCTAAATACATTCGTTCCTCCGGGCGGTAGAAAGTGACTTTCTGATGGGCGGCATCCCATTCATAGAACGCATCTGCGACGACCAGACAGCGCCGCCGGGCCAGACTGTCTTTGAACAGTTTCTTTTCACTTGCGGTTTCACTGCGCGCATTGATGATGCGTTTGCCGTACAGATCGAATCCCCATTCTTTTTCACAAGAAAAAATCTCTTTGTCTTTCATCAAGAGCAGGGCCCGATTGCCTGGGTACACGTTGCCCGTCGTGTAGTTCCGGCCGCGGAAGGGGAACCGATGACGGATCCAGACTGCGTTTTCTTTGGTTAAATGAAATTGTCCGCACATATTATCGCCTCTTTTCGATGCCGATCCAATACGGCGCATCCGGATGAAAGGATCGGACCTTCACGATCTGAAACTGATCGAGCGGCCAGGTATGAAGCATGGTTTCGATGGTTTCAGCCTCTGCTCTTCCCTGCGGATGCGGATAGAAGACCAGGGCCATGCGTCCTTTTAGGCGCAGCCGATCGGCCGCTTTTCTGACCGCGATCCGGCTGGTTTCCGGTTGGGTCATGATCGCCGGATCATGTCCGGGACAATAGCCGAAGTTAAAGATCACGGCATCAACAGGTTCTTCGATCTCATCGATGTATTCATGCGAATGACACCGGCCGATGACCCTCTGATCAAATTGCCGCATGGTCGTCTGAAAGACATCTTCCTGAATTTCATAGGCATAGACTTTACGGGCGCCGCAGGCCAGAAAGAAAGCCGTATCCCGACCGGTTCCCAGCGTAGCATCGATGCAGACTGCCTGCGCATGGAGCACCGGTCTGAGAAAGGCGTGCGACTGCTCCACGGCGGATCTCATCGACTCCTCAGCTCCTTCTTATAGACCAGGTAGCTCTGTTCATCGTCACAGATGAATGAAACCTGGACGGCCTGGGTGTCCGGATATTCCCGCTGGATGCGGTTGACGGCATCTACCGCGATCCGGCAGGCTTCCTCCCGCGGAAAGTGGTATGGATAAGTCGGCAGGTCCGGAAAGGCGATGTGCACTTTTTCCATGTGATTGTGTTCCATAAATTCATAGGCCATGCACATGGTATTCCAGTAGCACGCTTCCAGATAGATGTCTTCGTTGTGTTCGCCGTCAATATAGTGCGGCACGGCCATATGGATGACGGCCAGCGAAGGCAGACGAAAACCCAGCGTCATTTTGGCATGCCCAACAGCACAGCCATCCAAATTGCGGCAGTGCATGCTCATTTCATAGCCTGCTTCCCGAAATATTTTTCGGCTGACTGAATTGACATCAGCAGTCAGTGTCTCATCATTGGGATCGACGATGATGTCAAAATCCAGCCCGGTGAGATTGCCTTTCATGGTTGTGATCATTCGTCTGTTTCTCCTTCCGCAAGTGCATGCATGCGGCCGGCGATCTTACCGGCAGAGACGGATACTTTATGAAAGTGCTCCGTCAGCGCACGCAATGATTTTTCTG
The DNA here is from genome assembly GCF_014202755.1 of Catenisphaera adipataccumulans. Taxonomy (GTDB): domain Bacteria; phylum Bacillota_I; class Bacilli_A; order Erysipelotrichales; family Erysipelotrichaceae; genus Catenisphaera; species Catenisphaera adipataccumulans. Next base: position 186,289 of record NZ_JACHHK010000002.1, on the reverse strand, counting down.
CCTTTTCGCTGCGTTCACACAAGCGATCTGCATCTTCCAGCAGGGCAAGAATGTTTTTCTCGATTTCTTTCATATGTTCGGCACGGTAGAAATCCCGCGTTGATTCCATCAGTGTATAAAGGACGCCGACCAGGGTCGTCGGTGAGGTCAGCAGCACGTGGCTGGTCAGCGCCTCATTGAGCAGATCGGTCGCCTCAGAACAGATATATTGGTAAACAGCCTCGCTGGGAATAAACAACAAGGCTTGGTCCGCGGTCTGCGGGGTGATGTATTTTTCCGCAACGTCGTGGATATGTTTTTTTACATTTCGCGCAAATTCTTTTTCATTGCCTTTCTCAAAGTTCTCCATCGGAAACTTCGCATCGATGCACAACACCTTTGAACTGTCGGGCAGATGCAGAGCAACATCCGCGATCTTCCCGTTGGCCAGATGATACTGGGTTTCATAGATTTGCTTCTGATGCCCGACATATACATCCAGCAGCATGTTCAGCTGATACTCGCCCCAGCTGCCGCGGGATTTCGTATTGGTCATCACGCGATTCATGCGCTGAATATCTTCGTACACGCGGTCGGTCGTCTGGGAAGCAGCCGCCTGTTCCCGGCGCATTGAAACGACCTGATTGGATAAGTTCATGAGCATTTTCTCTTCGCTTTCCTGGCGGTCACGGGTTTCCTGATGGGTCATGCCCATTTGGATCTGGCGTTCGTTCTGCGTCCGGAGCATTCCGATCAGCAGGATCAGGCAGACCATAATGATAACTAAGATGATCAAAATGACAATTTCCATGAAAACATTATACCATAGAAAAAACGGCATCGAGTTATCGATGCCGTGTACTTCTTACGCACGTTGTTTGTGCAGGATCACGATACTTGCCAGGGCAAGCACCATCCACATGCCGGTCTGTGTCATCATGCCGGTCTGTACGCCTGTGCTTCTTGTTTCCTCTACGTTCTCTTCTTTTGATTCTTCCGGTCGTTCCGGTTCTTCATACTCATTTGTAAACGTATAGGCATTCTTGTTTTCTTCGATATCTTCCAGGCTCGTGTAGGATTCAATGACGCCTCTCAGCATATCACTGAGGATCCTGTTTCCGTTCTTGTCGATCGTAACGAAGTAGCCGTTATGATCGGTTTCTCTTAACGTGAAGTGCGTATCGAACGGAACAATAATGCGGATGGTCTGACCATTCTTCAATTTGAATGTTGCCACACCGTTCTTGAAGTTGACCGCAACGTTCTGGACTGTACCGTTTTCATGCAGTTCGGCATTGTAGGTCGTGCCGTTGAATGGTCCTGCCAAAGATGCATCATCCAGTTTCAGTTCAAAATTGAACTCTTGATCTGTGTTGATTCCTTTGACTTCTTTTGTGATATCCAGTGACGGAATGATCACGGTGTACCAGAATTCTTCGGAATTGTCTTCTGTCTGGATAACGTCTTTTGTGGACGGATCCTGTAAATGGGTCCAGGCAAAATGACCGAACAGTAATTGATGGAAATCATAATCTGTTGAATCCAATACTGAATACAGATCATTCATTGTATAGGCATCATCTGCAGAAGCAGCGGCCATTGCGCGGAACATTCTGACCGCGCGTCGGGCTGATTTAAAAGAACCTTCGTCGTCCCAGTCTGCGTCCGCATCTTCGAAGCCGCCGCCCGGATTCGGTTTCGCACCAACAGGATGTGTCGGCCCAACTAATAATTCATAACTTTTCGTATAATCCAAAGACCCAGAGACCTTAGCTCTCACGGTAAATGGTTTTCCGACCTCTGCCAAATCAGACACACGCACGCCTGAAATGACCGCAGTCAGTTTACTGCCGATCATCGAGTTTAAAAGTTTCAGAACGGATGCATACCATTCCTCTAAATCATCTTTACTTTCATCGAAATCCTGAATGATTTGATCCGGCGATAAATAAGCTGTAAACTTTAACTCCCTAAGATTCGCATTGTAAGTTGTTTCAGATGGATCGATTTGCCATAAAGGCGATCCATTCGGATTTTCCTGGATCAACTGAACATTCTTCAGTGTATCTTCATTAACAATCAAATCATAGTTTCCGTTTGCGTCTTTGTCTTTTGGCAACGTGAACGTAAATGTAATCGTTGGGTGGAATAGTTTGTTTTCCTCATCATTACTAAAAGCCCAATAAATTAACTGAGACAGAGTTATATGAAGTTTTTCCGCCTGTTCCAGAGCTTTATCCGAATATTTGGCATCCGGATTGTTGTGTAATGCAATACCTTGATACAGTTTGAGCAGCATTTCTCTTTCGGTAGAAAGATCAATATTGATATTGTAAGTGATTTGATCTCCGCGAATTACGCCAGTAATTGTTTCGTTTTCTGAATTAGAACGAACTGTGGTTTTACCGTTTTGGTCTGTTGTTTTGATCTCGGCGTTCATATCTGCATTTGATGCATCGGTACGGTCATTTTTTGTGGTATTGTCTTCTACGACAAACTCCGCAACATCTCGCGGGTTGTGGAATAAAATTTCGTACTTCTGCCCATCAATCTCAAATTTGCATAAAGCTTCCTGTCTAAATTCAATATTCAGTTTACCTCTGTAATTTGGATTGAAATGAAACCACGGGAAAAAGACAGACTCTAGAAATCTTGAGCCAAATTTATTAACCTGTGTCATTTCTCCAATCCTGCAAGTTTTCGAACCGGCACTATCCTGATAATAGTTATTTACAGCAGTAAATATCAAATGATCCGCCGCAATATCTAAATCTGTTTCGTTTTTGCTTGGTACATGGATATATTCATTATATATCTCATAATGAAAACTACTTTTGTCCACTTGATTCCAATCGTCTGAATCCATCCCATGTTCTTGCGGACGATCAATGAAGTCGACTGGATTTCCATTTTCATCATAAAAATATATTTTGATTCTATAATCAAGAATAAAATTTTTTATCAATGTATCTTTTGTCCAGTTTTTTCCATGCTGCTGTCCCCACAAAAGAATTTCATCTGGCACCTCTAAAGCAAAACCAGAATTTGGAATGAATAAATTGTTGTAAAGTTTCGGATCATCACCCGCTGGAACAATATAGGCAATAATATTTTTCGATTTTGCCAGGACACCAAAATCCCCATAACGATAATATGAGGAATACAGTAAATCATTGCGGATATTTTGCTGACTGACTGAATCTTTACTCTTGTAACCTATATAAACAAATCCACGACTTTTTTCGGTGCTGTAAACTTGATCACCTTTTTCAACAGTTTGGCTCTCTGCAGCTGCTTGTTCAGTAACCGGTTGTTCTGTAGCATCATTCGCTGCCGCAGTCTTACTCGTCTCTGCATCATTGATAGCTGTCGATGTACTGGTTTTTGCTGCAGGAGCTTTCTGCTCCGTTTCTGAAACAGCTTTCGTCTGTGCATCCTGCTGTGCTGTACTGTCGGTTTCCTGATTCAGAACAACGGCCGGATCATCAACGGACTGGGTCTCCTCGGCAAATGCTGCAACACGGAAACAGAAGAAACAAACCACAAGACAGAAGAACAACACCATCCACCTTAAAACAGAATTACGCTTTACTAACATCGTTACACCTCCCTTCTCTCTTTGACCCTCTCTATAGGTCAAATCTATTATACCATCTATTTTTTATATAACATCAATACTACTTCTTTTTTACATATTATTAATAATCATAAAAAAATCAGCACATTGGTGCTGATTTTACAAAGTCTTACGGTCTCTTCAAGAAAAAACATAATTAAGAGGATAGTTTCCATGGATCCTGCTCGATATACGGCAATAAAAATTCCCGATTGTTTTGATCTGGATGATAGAAACAATATTCCAGGCAGTTCTGCAGGACATTGCGGATCTCTTTGCCTTGAAATCCGGCACGGCTGACGTCACTGCCGTCGATGGCCAGTTCCTGTAATGTCATCGGCCTTTGTTCCAAGCATTCTTGGTATACTTCTTTCAGCCGGTCAAGCAGGCGGAGACTGCGCCGTCCGAATTCAGAATGCGCCATCAAATCGCAGCGCTTCACTTCCAGCAGCTGCTGCATTCTTTCATCGTCCCATTGGTACTGGACCCGAAAACGGAAGACCACGCCTAATGGGTCTTTCATTTTAACATCGTGGTAACGCACAAGCAACGGGATCACTTCCTGCTGTCTGCGGGTACATTTGAGATCCCGGCAGATTCGTTTAGCAATCTGTGCACTGACAAGCGGATGACCTTTAAAATGGTCGATGCCGTCTACTGTCGTCTTACATGCGGGCTTGCCTAGATCGTGACATAACAAAGTCAATGCCAATGTCTCATCAAAAGGGTTGAGGTATGTAACGGATGCAAGAATATGATGAAGCACATTGGCATTGTGCCAAGGCGTATTCTGTTCACACGCTTTGCACGTCTCCAATTCTGGCATCCAATTTGACAATAACTTTGTCATATTTTCAATTTCATAGGCATTATATCGCAGAATCTTAAACAGTTCTTCACGAATGCGTTCCACAGACACATAACAGATCGTATTTGCGCATTCTTCGATGGCCTTTGCGGTTTCTTCTTCAATGGTAAAATCCAGCTGAGCGGCAAAACGATGCGCGCGCATCAAGCGCAGGGCATCTTCCTCAAAACGCTGCCGCGGATCTCCCACACAGCGGATCTGCTTCTTTTTCAAGTCTTCCTGACCGCCGAACGGATCGATCAGACCGCTTTGCGGATGATACGCCATAGCGTTCACCGTAAAATCCCTGCGGGCAAGATCTTCTTTCAGATTTGAAACAAACGCAACATGGTCCGGATGGCGATGATCATGGTATTGTGATTCTGTGCGGAACGTTGTCACTTCTACAGGCTGTTCACTTAATACAGTTACAGTGCCATGCTTGATGCCGGTCGGTGCTGTATGGTCAAACAGATTGATGATCTGTTCCGGACGGGCATCGGTCGTAACGTCATAATCATGAGGTTTTTTCCCCAATAAAGCATCCCGTACACTGCCGCCGACCACATATGCCTGATACCCAGCTGTGTTCAATTGTTTAATAATGGATCGTATGTACTGCGGTAATTCCATGGAAACATTATACCATAGAAAAAACGGCATCGAGTTATCGATGCCGTGTACTTCTTACGCACGTTGTTTGTGCAGGATCACGATACTTGCCAGGGCAAGCAGCATCCACATGCCGGTCTGTGTCATCATACCGGTTTGTACGCCTGTGCTTTTTGTTTCCTCTACGTTCTCTTCTTTTGATTCTTCCGGTCGTTCCGGTTCTTCATACTCATTTGTAAACGTATAGGCATTCTTGTTTGCTTCGATATCTTCCAGGCTTGTGTAGGATTCAATGACGCCTCTCAGCGTATCACTGAGGATCCTGTTTCCGTTCTTGTCGATCGTAACAAAGTAGCCGTTATGATCGGTTTCTCTTAATGTGAAGTGCGTATCGAACGGAACAATAATGCGGATGGTCTGACCATTCTTCAATTTGAATGTTGCCACACCGTTCTTGAAGTTGACCGCAACGTTTTTGACTGTGCCGTTTTCGTGCAGTTCGGCATTGTAGGTCGTACCGTTGAACGGTCCTGCCAAAGATGCATCATCCAGTTTCAGTTCGAAATTGAATTCCTGATCTGTGTTGATTCCTTTGACTTCTTTCGTGATATCCAGTGACGGAATGATCACGGTGTACCAGAATTCTTCGGAATTGTCTTCTGTCTGGATAACGTCTTTTGTGGACGGATCCTGTAAATGGGTCCAGGCAAAATGACCAAACAGCAGCTGATGCAGATCATAATCAGAAACATTCAATGGCTGATATAAACTTTCCTGTTCTGAAGCAGAAGCCATCGCACGGAATACCTTTGCTGCGCGGCGGGCTGATTGATAGGAAACTTCATCGTCCCAGCCTGCATCTTCATCTTCGAAGCCGCCGCTCGGATTCGGTTTCGCACCTGATACGGGTTGACCAATAAGCGATAGTTCAAAGCCATTCTTATAATCCAATGATCCGGAAACTTTCGCTTTCACGGTAAATGGTTTTCCGACTTCTGCCAAGTCAGACACACGTACGCCGGAAATGACTGCAGTCAATTGGTCACCGATCATCGAATCCAATAAAGCCTGCGCTTTTTCCTGATCGAAATGTGGTACTTTTTTCTTGACTCCGTTCTCTTCGATTTCAATAAAATCCTGAACGATTTGATCCGGTGATATATAAGCGACAAAAGTCAGTTCCCGTTTCTCTGCATCATATTTTGTCTGGGACGGATCCAGACACCATAACGGTGTTCCATCTTCTTGGATCAGCTGTACATTCTTCAGTGCCTCTTCATCAACGATCAGATCATAGTTACCGTTTGCATCCTTGTCATCCGGCAATGTGAATGTAAACGTGATAGATGGATAAAAGGCAGTATACTCAGTATTTGGCGTATCAAGACGGTAAGAAAAAATATACGGCATAGGCAGAGCGATATTGTTTTCTTTGGCAATTTGCCGAATTTCATCCGAATAATTTCCATCAAAATTGCAATATAGAGCAATGCCTTGATACAATTTCTGCAACATCTCTCTTTCCAAAGAAAGATCGATATTGATCTTATAAGTGATCTGATCTCCGCGAACTACGCCGGTAATCGTTTCGTTCTCTGAATTAGAGCGAATCGTGGTTTTCCCATTTTGATCCTTTGTCTTGATCTCGGCATTCATATCCGCATCGGATTTTGTGTTTTCTTTTCCGGTTGGGATTCCGTCTTCAACGACAAATTGTGTGACATCTTTCGGATTATGGATCAGAATTTCATATTTCTGTCCGTCGATTTCAAAGGTACATAACACTTCCTGTCTGTATTCCACATTCAATAAGCCTCTGAAAGGTTTGCCATTGTAAGATGGATTGAAATGAACAAGTGACGGTTCCTGTATAAAACCAAAACTGGATAAATATTGTATTGGACAGCTCATAAAGCCGTTTTCATCCGCCAACGACCAGTAATTATTCTCAGCTGTGAATATCACGCTATTCTTTGTTGTGTCAAATTTTCTGTCCGATGTCAGAGTAAAATAACCATATGTCCAATAATTAATATACGGCTTTGCGTAAGGAATTGAAAAGTCGAAAAAATCGATCGGATTTCCATTTTCATCATAAAAATACAGTCCAGTCTTCAAATCAAATGTAAAATCCTTTACCAATGTTTCATTTGTCCAATTTTTTCCATGCTCCTGTCCCCATTTAAGAATTTCAGATGTTAAATCCAATTCTAATTCGGAATATGGGGTAGTGAAAGCATTGTAATCTTCCGGGCTCTCACCCTCTGGAACAGCATAGACAAGAATGTTATTCGATTTAGTAAAAACATAAACATTTCCTTGTTTATAGTATGAATAATACAAAAACATATCGAATAATTGTTGTTTACTAACTGCGTCTTTACTTGCATAACCTAAATAGACATATCCGAAACTGTTTTTCGTGTCGTAAACACGGTCACCTTTTTCAACATTCTCAGTTTCTGTCGCTTCTGCCGTATCTGATTCCTCTGTGGTATCATTCGCAGTTTCAGTATCAGCCGCCGCAGTATCAATCGTATCTGCATCACTGGCTTCTGTAGATGTACTGGTTTTTGCTGTCGAAACATTCTGCTCCGTTTCTGAAACAGCCTCCGTCTGTGCATCCTGCTGTGCTGTATTGTCTGTTTCTTGATTTAAAACAACAGCCGGATCATCGGCAGACTGTGTCTCTTCGGCAAACGTTGTCACCCGGAAACAGAAGAAACAAGCCGCAAGACAGAAAAACAACGCGATCCACCTCAAAACAGAATTACGCTTTACTTGCATAATTTCACCTCCCTCTATTTTTTGACCCTCTCTATGGATCATTTTTATTATAACACCATAATTTTTATAATATTTTAAAAATAATATGATGTTCCTTTACAAATCTTCTCAATATTTCTTCCATAGAAAAAACGGCATCGAATCATCGATGCCGTGTACTTCTTACGCACGTTGTTTGTGCAGGATCACGATACTTGCCAGGGCAAGCACCATCCACATGCCGGTCTGTGTCATCACACCGGTCTGTACGCCTGTGCTTCTTGTTTCCTCTACGTTCTCTTCTTTTGATTCTTCCGGTCGTTCCGGTTCTTCATACTCATTTGTAAACGTATAGGCATTCTTGTTTGCTTCGATATCTTCCAGGCTTGTGTAGGATTCAATGACGCCGCTTAACGTATCACTGAGGATCCTGTTTCCGTTCTTGTCGATCGTAACAAAGTAGCCGTTATGATCGGTTTCTCTTAATGTGAAGTGCGTATCGAACGGAACAATAATGCGGATGGTCTGACCATTTTTCAATTTGAATGTTGCCACACCATTCTTGAAGTTGACCGCAACGTTTTTGACTGTGCCGTTTTCATGCAGTTCAGCATTGTAGGTCGTGCCGTTGAACGGTCCTGCCATAGCTGCATCATCCAGTTTCAGTTCAAAATTGAACTCTTGATCTGTGTTGATCCCTTCGACTTCTTTCGTGATATCCAGCGACGGAATGATCACGGTGTACCAGAATTCTTCAGAGTTGTCTTCTGATTGGATAACGTCTTTTGTGGACGGATCCTGTAAATGGGTCCAGGCAAAATGACCAAACAACAGCTGACTCAGGTCATAATCAGAAATATTCAATGGCTGATATAAACTTTCCTGTTCTGAAGCAGCAGCCATCGCACGGAATACCTTGGCAGCACGGCGGGCAGATTGATAGGAAACATCCTCATCCCAGCCTGCGTCTTCATCTTCAAAGTCTCCGCCCGGATTCGGTTTTGCACCTAAAGGTGCTGACTGACCAATAATCGATTCCCTAAAACCATTCATATAATTCAATGATCCGGAAACTTTCGCTTCCACGGTCAATGGTTTTCCTACTTCTGCTAAGTCAGATACACGCACGCCGGAAATGACTGCGGTCAATTGATCACCGATCATCGAATCCAATAAAGCCATTGCTTTTTCTTGATCGAAATATGGTACCTTCTCTGTTTTCTGGGTATCTTCATTTTCTTTTTTGATAAAATCCTGAACGATTTGATCCGGTGATATAAAAGCGACAAAAGTCAGTTCCCGTTTCTCTGCATTGTATTCCGTCTGGGACGGATCCAGCCGCCATAAAGGATTCGAATCCTTCGGATATGGATATTTCTTGTTAGAGTTATTTGTCTGAATCAACTGAACATTCTTCAATGCATCTTCATCAACGATCAGATCATAGTTGCCGTTGGCATCCTTGTCATCCGGTAATGTGAATGTAAACTTAATGGACGGATAAAATTCAGTAAAATCCTCAGTCTTTGACAAATCACGGAAAGTATTCATATACAGATTAGGCAGAGCGATGTTGTGTTCTTTGGCAATTTGCTTAACTTCATCCAAATAATCTCCACCAAGATTGTAGCAATATAGAGTAATGCCTTGATACAATTTCTGCAGCATCTCTCTTTCCAAAGAAAGATCGATATCGATCTTGTAAGTGATTTGATCTCCGCGAACTACGCCGGTAATCGTTTTGTTCTCTGAATTAGAGCGAATCGTGATTTTGCCATTTTTATCCGTTGTTTTGATCTCGGCATTCATATCCGCATCTGAGGTTTTGTCTTCTTTTCCGGTTGGGATTCCGTCTTCAACGACAAATTGTGAGACATCTTTCGGATTATGAATCAAAATTTCATATTTCTGTCCATCGATCTCAAATTTGCATAATATTTCCTGTCTGGCTTCCACATTCAGTAAACCTCTGAAAGGTTTGCCATTATAAGTCGGATTAAAATTAACAAACGATGTGCCTTGTATAAACTCAAGTCCGTTTAGATATTGTAATGGGCAGTTCATTAAGCCGTTTTCATCAGCCAGCGACCAGTAATTATTTTCGGCCGTAAATACCAAATGATCTCCTGTTTTGTCAAATTTGCGGTCTTCATGTGGTGTCAGATTATAAGAACTATTTGTCCAATAACCAACATATGGCTCCTGCTGTGCATCAGGCAGTGATAAGTCGAAAAAATCGATCGGATTTCCATTTTCATCATAAAAATACAGTCCAGTCTTCAAATCAAATGTAAAATCCTTTACCAATGTTTCCATTGTCCAGTTTTTTCCATGCTCCTGTCCCCATTTAAGAATTTCAGATGTTAAATCCAGTCTTAATCCAGAATATGGGGGAGCGAAAAGATTGTAAACTTCCGGGCTCTCACCCTCTGGGACAGCATAGACAAGAATGTTATTCGATTTAGTAAAAACATAAACATTTCCTTGTTTGTAACATGAAGAATACAATAAATAATCAGCTAATCTTTGCTTACTAACTGTGTCTGTATTCATATAACCTATAAAGACAAATCCGAAACTGTTTTCCGTATCGTAAACACGGTCACCTTTTTCAACATTCTCAGTTTCTGCTGCTTTCGCCGTATCTGATTCCTCTGTGGTATCATTCGCAGTTTCAGTATCAGCCGCCGCAGTATCAATCGTTTCTGCATCACTGACTTCTGTAGATGTACTGGTTTCGGCTGTCGGAACATTCTGCTCCTTTTCTGAAACAGCCTCCGTCTGTTCATCCCGCTGTGTTGTATTGTCTGTTTCCTGATTCAGGACAACAGCCGGATCATCTACAGACTGTGTTTCCTCGGCAAATGCAGCCATCCGGAAACAGAAGAAACAAGCCGCAAGACAGAAAAACAATGCGATCCACCTTAAAACAGAATTACGCTTTACTAACATAGTTACACCTCCCTTCTTCTCTTTGACCCCTCTCTATGGATCATAAATATTATATCATATAAATGTATTGTTTATATATATCTTTTTAAGATTCGGCATTATATTTAAATTTAATTTTCCATCATAACATACCAATAAAAAAATCTTTTAAAAAAAATTAGCACTTAAGTGTTGACACTGCTAAAAAGTGTGCTATAGTATTAGCAGATGAAAGGTAAGAGTGCTAATCATCTAGGAGGTGTTAATATGTTATATCCAGAATTAAATCACTTTGATTTGTTTGATGACTTATTTACGCAGCCAAGAGGTTTCATGAAAACCGATATCACGGAAAAAGACGGAAATTATCTTTTGAACATGGAAATGCCGGGCTATCAGAAAGAAGATGTAAAGATTTCTCTGGACGATGGCTATCTGACCATATCTGCTACGCATAAACAGAACAACGATGAAAAAGACGAAAACGGCAAGCTCCTTCGCAAGGAACGTTATGAAGGCAGCTGCTCAAGAAGCTTCTACATCGGCGATGGTTACAAGCAGGAAGATATCAAGGCAGTCTTTGACAACGGCGAACTGAAGATCACTTTGCCAAGTAAAGTTGAAAAGGTTGAAGAACCGAAACAGTATATCGAAATTGAATAAAGGAGGAATTCATATGATGTATTATCCAGATCATTTTCATTTATTTGATGACTTTTTCTCGACAGACTCGAATCTGTTAAGAACTGATATCCATGAGAAAGACGGTAACTATGTATTGAACATGGAAGTACCAGGCTACCGCAAAGAAGACATTCAGATCGAACTGAAAGACGGTTATTTGAACATCACCGCCAACAAGTCTTCTGATTCTTCAGAAAAGGATGATCAAGGACGCGTTGTTCGTAAGGAACGCTACTCCGGCACTTGCTCGAGAAGCTTCTATATCGGCGACGGCTACAAACAAAGCGATATCAAGGCTTCGTTTGACAACGGTGAATTGAAGATTACGTTACCGACACAGGCAGCAAAAGTAGAAGATCAGAAGCAATACATTGCGATTGAATAAAGGAGGCAATATTATGAGATACTATCCGGGATTTGGATTTTTCAACGATTTATTTAATGACTATGTCAGCCCATCCAACGGCATGTTAAAGACAGATATTCGTGAGAAAGACGGCAACTATGAACTGAACATGGAAATGCCGGGCTTTAAAAAAGAAGATGTCAAAATCGAACTGAATGACGGTACATTGACCGTCACGGCAACACGCAACAGTCATAACGATGAATCGGATGACAAAGGACGTGTGATCCGCAAAGAGCGTTATGAAGGAACGTTCTCGAGAAGCTTCTACATTGGTGATCGCTATAAACAAAGCGACATCAAAGCTTCGTTCGACAACGGTGAATTGAAGATCACGCTGCCGACAGAAGCACAGAAGATCGAACAGACGAAACAGTATATTTCCATCGAGTAATTTTCTAATCTCTTCCTTTCCTAATATGCAGAGAAAGCGCCGACCCAACGGCGCTTTTTCTGTTTATGAAATGTTTTGAAAGATCGATCATTTAAAAACGGCATCGAATCATCGATGCCGTGTACTTCTTACGCACGTTGTTTGTGCAGGATCACGATACTTGCCAGGGCAAGCACCATCCACATGCCGGTCTGTGTCATCACACCGGTCTGTACGCCTGTGCTTCTTGTTTCCTCTACGTTTGCTTCTTTTGGTTCTTCCGGTTGTTCCGGTTCTTCATACTCATTTGTAAACGTATAGGCATTCTTGTTTGCTTCGATATCTTCCAGGCTTGTGTAGGATTCAATGATACCACTTAACGTATCACTGAAGATCCTGTTTCCGTTCTTGTCGATCGTAACAAAGTAGCCGTTATGATCGGTCTCTCTTAACGTGAAGTGCGTATCGAACGGAACAATAATGCGGATGGTCTGACCATTCTTCAATTTGAATGTTGCCACACCGTTCTTGAAGTTGACCGCAATGTTTTGAACTGTACCATTTTCATGCAGTTCGGCATTGTAGGTCGTGCCGTTGAACGGTCCTGCCATAGCTGCATCATCCAGTTTCAGTTCAAAATTGAATTCCTGATCTGTGTTGATCCCTTCGACTTCTTTCGTGATATCCAGCGACGGAATGATCACGGTGTACCAGAATTCTTCAGAGTTGTCTTCTGATTGAATAACGTCTTTTGTGGACGGATCCTGTAAATGGGTCCAGGCAAAATGACCAAACAGCAATTGATGCAGATCATAATCAGAAACATTCAGTGGTGAATAAAGATCATCTTCTGTATAAGTGCCTTCTGCGGAAGCTGCAGCCACTGCACAAAGCATTCTGACTGCGCGGCGGGCTGATTGATAGGAAACATCCTCGTCCCAGCCTGCATCTGCATCTTCAAAGTCTCCGCCCGGGTTCGGTTTTGCAGCAGGAGCAGGAGGATCAGCAAGAATTATAAGATAATCATTTATATAGTCCAAAGACCCAGAGACCTTCGCTTTTACAGTGAACGGTTTTCCCACTTCTGCCAAGTCAGACACACGCACGCCGGAAATGACAGCGGTCAATTTACTGTCGATCATTGAATTTATCAATGTCAACACTTTTTCATGCTCAAGATAAAATATTTTATCATCACCAATTTTAATAAAATCCTGAACAATTTCATCTGGTGATAAATAAGCAGTAAAAGTCAATATCCGGTTTACTGCATCATATTGCGTCTTGGACGGATCCAGCTGCCATAAAGGCGAACCGTTTGGGTTTTCCTGGATCAGCTGAACATTCTTTAATGCGTCTTCATCAACGATCAAATCATAATTACCATTTGCATCCTTATCCTTCGGTAATGTGAACGTAAATGTAATTGTCGGATAAAATTCAATCGCTTTCCTGTTCGGCTGACCGCTTATATACAGCCAAGGTAAAACCATTCGGTGATCCTCAAAAAACTGCTGAACTTCTTCGGAAAACTCGGCATCAAACGCGTACTCTAAAGCTATGCCTTGATACAGCTTAAACAACATTTCTCTTTCCGCAGACAGATCGAGATCGATCTTATAGGTGATCTGATCGCCGCGGACCACGCCGGTAATCGTTTCATTCTCTGAATCGGAACGAATCGTAGTTGTACCGTCTTGATCCGTCGTCTTGATTTCGGCGCGCATGTCCGCATCTGAAGTATTCATTTCTTCACTTTTTACAGTTCCGTCCTCAACAATAAACTGCTCAACATCTTTCGGATTATGAATTAAAATTTCATACTTCTGGCCGTCAATCTCAAACTTACAGGTGAATTGATGGATCAATTCAACATTTAATATGCCTCTGTAATTTGGATCAAAATGAATTCCTGCAGGATTCGCTTCAGCAGATATGTACGGCAGATCGTCCAGTGAACATGTTAATAGATCTTCTCCGTTCTTCCGCAATGAATTATTGTTGAGTTCGACGGCGATGTGATCCGCTTCTCTATCTACAGACTGATCTTCATTTCGCCGCCAGTCATTCCAGTCAAATGAATTCAGGAAATAAAAGTCGATCCATGGTTCTCCCGAATCATACGGATTTGTGACATAATACGGTAATGAAAGATCGATGAAGTTGACTGGTTTTCCATTTTCGTCATAAAAGTAAGCCCCAGCTTTAAAGTCAAAAGAAAAGTTTTTTATCAATGTTTCCTTTGTCCAGTTTTTTCCATGTTCCTGTCCCCATTTCAGAATTTCCTCTGTAAGATCAAGATGTAACGTACTATCGGTTGAAAGAAAAACATTGTAATTTTTTGCATCCTTACCTTGCGGAACGATATATGCAATAATATTTTTCGATTTTGCCGCGACAATTGTATTTCCGGACACATAGTATGAGGCACTCAAATAATAATCAATCAAACGCTGCTCACTGTCTGGATCTACATTCACATAGCCCAGTCGATTTGATCCAGAGCTGATTTCTGTGTTATAGACATGATCACCTTTTTCAACTGTTTCAGTTTCTGCGACAGATGCTGTCGTTATTGGAGTGGACGCTTTTTTCACTCCTGTTTCCTCTGAAACTGCCGCCTTGTCAGAGTCATTCGTTTCCGCAGTTTCATTTATAGTTGATAACGAACTGCTTTCTGTTTCTTGAATGCTTTTTTCTTTTTGTGTACTCTGCTGTACTGCATTGTCTGTTTCCTGATCCAAAACAACGGTCGGATCATCAGCAGACTGTGTCTCCTCGGCGAATGCTGTCATACGGAAACAGAAGAAACAAGCCGCAAGACAGAAAAACAACGCGATCCACCTCAAAACAGAATTACGCTTTAATTGCATAATTTCACCTCCCCTCTATTTTTTGACCCTCTCTATGGATCATTTCCATTATATCATCTATGATTTCTATATCTTTATTAATATTTTTTTTATTTATGTTTGCTTAATCGATCTCAGTCAATCACATTTTCTTCCTTGTATGTTTCAATAAAAAAACGGCATCGATAATTCGATGCCGTGTACTTCTTACGCACGTTGTTTGTGCAGGATCACGATACTTGCCAGGGCAAGCACCATCCACATGCCGGTCTGTGTCATCACACCGGTCTGTACGCCTGTGCTTCTTGTTTCCTCTACGTTTTCTTCTTGCTGTTCTTCTTTCGATTCTTCTTTTAGTTCTTCCGGTTGCTCCGGTTCTTCATACTCATTTGTAAACGTATAGGCATTCTTGTTTTCTTCGATCTCTTCCAGGCTTGTGTAGGATTCAATGACGCCTTTCAGCGTATCACTGAGGATCCTGTTTCCGTTCTTGTCGATCGTAACAAAATAGCCGTTATGATCGGTCTCTTGTAATGTGAAGTGCGTATCGAACGGAACAATAATGCGGATGGTCTGACCATTCTTCAATTTGAACGTTGCCGTTCCATTATTAAAGCTGACCGCAATGTTTTGAACTGTACCGTTTTCATGCAGTTCGGCATTGTAGGTCGTACCGTTGAACGGTCCTGCCATAGCTGCATCATCCAGTTTCAGTTCAAAATTGAACTCCTGATCTGTGTTGATCCCTTCGACTTCTTTTGTGATATCCAGTGACGGAATGATCACGGTATACCAGAATTCTTCGGAATTGTCTTCTGTCTGGATAACGTCTTTTGTGGACGGATCCTGTAAATGGGTCCAGGCAAAATGACCGAACAGCAATTGATGCAGATCGTAATCAGAAACATTCAGTGGTGAATAAAGATCATCTTCTGTATAAGTGCCTTCTGCGGAAGCTGCAGCCACTGCACGAAGCATTCTGACTGCGCGGCGGGCTGATTGATAGGAAACATCCTCGTCCCAGCCTGCATCTGCATCTTCAAAGTCTCCGCCTGGATTTGGTTTCGCACCTGGCACTCCGTGGTCCGAAATCTCCATTACATAACTGTTTTTATAATCCAAGGAACCAGAAACCTTTGCCTTTACGGTAAATGGTTTTCCAATTTCTGCCAAGTCAGACACACGCACGCCGGAAATGACCGCCGTCAAATGATCACCGATCATCGAATTCAATAAAGCCAGTGCTTTCTCATGATCAAATTGCGGGACCATATCTCTTGTATTTATTTTTTCGGCAAAACTCTGAGCAATTTGGTCCGGCGACAAATAGGCATAAAATTTCAATTCTCTTGATTTAGGATCATATTTTGTCATGGACGGATCCAGCCGCCATAAAGGCGTTCCATCTTTCTGGATCAGCTGGACATTTTTCAGCGCCTCTTCATCAACGATCAAATCATAGTTACCATTGCCGTCCTTGTCCTTTGGCAATGTGAATGTAAACTCAATGATCGGATAAAATGGCTTATAATCAGAATCCTCGATCCAACTTGGGCAAAACCGACTGAGTGACAAACCGTGATCATCCACGAATTGCTTCGCTGCATCAGAATAATCAAATGAAAAATGATTCTGCAAAGCAATGCCCTGATACAGTTTTAACAACATTTCTGTTTCTGTAGACAAATCAATATTGATCATATAAGTGATCTGATCGCCGCGAACCACACCAGTAATTGTTTTATTCTCTGAACTGGAATGAACCGTGGTATTACCATTGTGATCTGTTGTCTTGATCTCGGCGTTCATATCAGCATCCGATGATTCAGATTTGTTATTTTTCGTGATGCCATCATCAACGACGAACTTCGCAACATCTTCCGGATTATGGATCAAGATTTCATACTTCTGTCCATCGACCTCAAAGATACATAGTACTTCCTGCTTATATTCAACATTCAGTATACCTCTGTAATTTGGATCAAAATGCATCAATCCTGCACCTTGTATCATATCCAGCCTAGGTAAATTGCTGAAAGGACAAATCCGTTCATCACTTTCATCATTGAACGGCCAGTAATTATTTCTGACTGTAAATATTACGTGATCTGCTGTTATATCGGATTTAATATCTTTCGGTTTTTCGATATTATTGATCCAGTAATTAAATAATATCGATTCCGAATTATACAACAAAAAATTGACTGGCTCACCGTTTTCGTTATAAAAATAAGTTGCAGTCTTCAAATCAAAAGTAAAATTCTTTATCAGAGTATTCTTCGTCCAGTCTTTTCCGTGCTGTTGACCCCACTTTAGAATTTCATCTTGTAAGTACAAGCGCATAACGCTATATGGCGTTAAGAAAATGTTGTAATCATTAGGGTTCGTACCTTCTGCCGGTGTATAAGCAAGAATATTTTTCGATTTTGCAATGACACCCATGTCTCCATTTTTGTAAATCGAGTAATACAACAGGAAGTCGAGTAAAGTTTGCTGACTAACCGCGTCTTTATTTTCATAACCCAAATGATTAAATCCAAAGCTGTTTTCCGTATCGTAAACATGGTCGCCTTTTTCAACAGTCTCAGTGTCTGTTGTTTCCACTGTGCCCGATTCTTCTGTGCTATCATTCGCTGCTGCGGTCTCGCTCGTTTCTGCATCACTAGATTCTATTGTTGTATTTTCTGCTGCCGGAACATTCTGCTCCGTTTCTGCAACAGCCTCCGTCTGGACGCTTTGCTGAGCTGTGTTGTCAGTTTCTTGATTTAAAACAACAGCCGGATCATCGACGGGCTGGATCTCCTCGGCAAACGCTGTCATCCGAAAACAGAAGAAACAAGCAGTCAAACAAAAAAACAACGCGATCCACTTTAAAACAGAATTATGCTTTACTAACATTGTTACACCTCCCTTCTCCTTTTTGACCCCCTCTATAGGCCACTTCCATTATATCATCCATCGTATTTATCTCATTATATTTATATATTTTATATTTCTTTTCACTTAAGTAATTTGATTTTATATATAGATGACATATTCAAACATAGACAGTCTATAAAAATAGAAACACAAAAAATTTTTCTTCATGATTGCATACAAAAAGCGCCGCATCAACGGCGCTTTCTCTGTCTGCATGCTTGAACAAAAATACGGAAAATAGACAGCTGATCCGGATCGCTTTGAAAACTGAACTCCGGATGCCACTGCACGCCCCAAAGAAACGAATGCTCCGGATGATAGACGGCTTCGATCAGACCATCTTCCGCATATGCCATGGCCCGCAAAGAATCTGCCAGCTCATAGACTCCCTGATGGTGATAACTATTTACTCCTTTCTTTTGAGCATGCCACAGACGATCCAGCGGCGAATTGGGGACAACGGTCACCTGATGAGCGGTGCGGTCATACGGCGGATGCATATGATGATCGATCGCTGACGGTCTTTCCTTCGGCAGATCCTGATACAACGTGCCGCCCTCCATGACGTTGATCCACTGTATGCCCCGGCAGATTCCCAGGATTGGCAGGTCCAGAGCCGCCGCATAGCGATAAATCATCGTCTCTGTTTGATCCCGCTGCCCGCAAAGTTCTCCTGAGCCCTCTTTATGTTGACCGTATAAAAACGGATCAATATCCTGTCCGCCGGTAAACAGAAAACCGTCGAACATACCGGCGATCTGCTGCCAGTCCGCCGGTGTGATCGTAAGCGGAACCTGCAGGGCAATGCCGCCGGCAGTCGTGATGCCGGCCATATACCCCGGCAGCATCCAGATACTTTCCCTTTCCTGGTCATACAAAGACAGCACGCCAATGATTGGTTTCATACGCATCCTCCTCACAAAAAAAGAGCTGTGCATGCACACAGCCCTCATCGGCAATTATTCCATTACTAAGTATAACGCACTGAACGGAGCTAAATCAAATCCATCCGTTGACGGCACATTGATATCGGCAGGCGGACGCTTGGTCGATCCGGAGAATTCCTCCCAATCCGAATTCAGCGTCACGACCCATTTGTCCTTATCATGATGATGGCCTTTCTGATCCGAGAAATTGAACAGCGCAGCGACCGGTTTGCCTTCCCCGCACGAACGTTTGATCCCGAACACATTATTTCCGTTCTCATTGATCGTCAGCCATTCGAAACCCTGGTTGTCATCGTCCCATTCATACAACTGCGGCGTGCTGGTATAGATTCGGCCCAGCTCCTGCATATATTTATTGAAAGAATCATGCATCGGGTATTTCAGCAGGAACCAATCCGGTTCTTTTTCTTCATCCCACTCCCGGAACATGCCGATCTCATTGCCCATGAAATTCAGCTTTTTGCCCGGATGCATCATCATATACATGTACAAGACACGCGCCTGCGCAAATTTCTCTTCATAATTTCCGTAGATCTTATCCACGATCGTCCGTTTGCCATGGACGACCTCATCGTGGCTGAGCGGCAGCAGATAGCGCTCATTATAGTAGTAATACATTGAGAAGGTCAGACGTTCCGACAAGCTTTTCCGCTCCTCACTGGTCTTCATGATATAGTCCAGTGTATCGTTCATCCAGCCCAGATCCCATTTGTAGTCAAAGCCAAGACCGTCCTGATCGACCGGTTTTGTCACATTTGGATACGCTGTGGAATCCTCCGCAATTAACATCGCTGTCGGATGCAATGTATGCAAGCCGGCATTCATGCGCTTGATGAACTCGATGCTGCGCGGATTCACGCCGCGGTTCTCATCGCCCATCCAATAAATCAGCCGGCTGACCGCATCCATGCGGATCCCGTCAAAATGATATTCCGTCAGCCAGTAGTTCGCCGCCGACTGCAGGAAACTGCACACTTCGTAACGGGAATAAATAAAGTTGCATGTGCCCCATTCGCTGTTGCCGACATCGCTGGCTGGATATTCATACAGCTCGCTGCCGTCAAACCGTTTCAGGCCATAGGAGTCGGTCGCAAAATGCGCCGGCACAAAATCGATGATCGCGCCGATATTCGCTTTGTGCAGCCGGTCGATCAGCGTCTGCAGCTGACGGGCCGTCCCGTAACGCGAAGTCGGACTGAAGTAGCCCGTGCTCTGATAACCCCAGGAACCATCGAACGGATACTCGTTCAGCGGCATGAACTCCACATGCGTAAAATGATGACGATGGCAGTATTCGATCAAGTCATCCGCCAATTCATCGTATTCATACCAGCCGTCCTTGGCATCGGTCTTATGTTTCCAGGAACCAAAATGGATCTCATAGATATTCATCGGATCACCGAAATTCCGGGAACGTTTTTTCATCCATTCTTCATCCGAAAATTCGAACGACAGATCCCGGATCACGGAAGCAAAGTCCGGGCGCAGTTCCATGCCGAAGCCGTACGGATCACAATGCTCCACACGGCCGTTGGCACCGTAAACGACATACTTATACTTTTGGCCTACCTTGGCATTGCCGTTCAGCAAGCTCCAGATGCCGCTGAGACCGTCCTGCGTCATTTCCTCTTCATGCCAATCGGTGAAATCACCGATGACCGCGATCTTCTGCGCCTGCGGTGCATAGGTACGGAACACTACGCCGTCTGCCGTCGGATGAGCACCGAAATAGGTGTACGCATCAAACGCTTTTCCGATATAGAAATCTTGTTTATTCATGTAAATTTCCTCAAAGACACACTTGTGTCACTTTCTATCTACAGATATAATAGCATTGAGGATGCACAGATTCAATACATCCGGTGCAACTGATACAAAACGAAAGAAAGTGGGTCAATCCATGTACACAAAACAAACCAATCCGGTCGCCATCCGTTCCCAGACACTCATCGGCCGCAGTCTCTATGACTTGATGAAAACACGCTCTTATACCGACATCAGCGTCACCGAATTATGCCGGCATGCCGGGGTCGGCCGCAAGACCTTTTACCGCAATTTCGAAACGATCGCAGATGTCCTGCAATACAATATGGACGCTTTCTTTGCGTCGTTCTTGAAAAACTGTCCGAAAGATCCCACCTTTGCCGAATACAGCTATTATTTTTTCTTGTTCTGCAAGACGTACCGGGAACGGCTTGCCCTCCTCTATCGGAACAACTTGTTCTTCATATTGGAGCAGCGGTTTCTGGCCATTGCCAAAGACATCCAGGTCAACTGGGGCAAGGAAGCCGGCGATCAAGTCCGTTATATCCATGAGTTTGCGGTCGGCGGCTGCGTTTCACTGGTCTTCCAGTGGGCCAGCCGCGACTTTGCCGAACCCGTTGAAGAAATCAGCACCCAGGCGGCAGAGATGTTGGAGAAACTCTACACAAAAGAAAAGAACCATCATTCCGATGGTTCCTTCACATAAATCGGCTCCACATCCTTGATCAGTTCCTGACCGATCTGGGTCTTGGCAAACGCAAATTCCATATCTTTGCCGTAGGTCATGCCCCGGCAGCCTTCGCCTAACTTCTGGAACAGCTTCGTGTTTTCCGTCTCCATATCGACAATGACCAGCCAATGGCTCGGCTTGTTTTTGACCAGCCGCTCTTTTAAATATATCGCATCGATATCCGGACTGTCCGCGCCCAGTTCGCGCAGACGTGCCACAAATTTGTCGACATTGCGCACCGGCTTGCGCACACGGATATCGTCGCCTTCCTTGACAGTCGTTTCCTTGAGCTGCTGATCGGTCTGGTGCTGCAGATTCAGCAGGAAATCGCTGTCAAACGGCAGCGAGGCTCCATAAGGATCGATCACGATCCCCTTGACCTGGCCCTTGCCCATTTCCACAAACGGAATATATTGATCAAATTCCATGACCAGCGACTGCAGCTCATGGTTCTTATCCCATTTTTCCAGCTCCTGCATATCGGTAAACAATGGAAAGTACTGATCGCCGGTATCGGTTTCGATCAACAATAATTGAAACTTCGTATCCGGTTCAAAAACCATCTGTCCGTTTTCATCCATCACCGGATCTTTATCCCATTCGGCCGGCGCCAACAACCGTGTTGTCAGCAGACATTCCATCAAACGCTGGGTATTTTCCGGCGTACCGTTTTCCTGAAACGCACGCATGGCTTCCTGCATCTGGGTATTTTTGAAACTACCTGGCATGTTTATTCTCCTTCGCCGCTTACGGCACATTCTTCGAACCAAATACTTGGTGCGATGATTTGATGATACTCCCATTTCAGATCATTGCCAACTGCTTTTACCCGCTTCATCAGATCCAGGAAATTACCGGCAACAGTCATCAATTCCGCCGCCTGCGCCTTTTTCCCATCCTTGACCAGATAGCCGGAACACTGCAGGCTGAAGTTGCCGGAGACAAAATCCAGACCGGCATGCAGCCCCTGCAGCCTTGTGACCACGATGCCATCGTGCATCTTCGCACACAATTCCTCCAGGCTGTCCGTGCCCGGAACGATCTGACAGTTCATCGGCTGGACCGAAATAGCGGCACCGGCCTTAAAGCCGTTGCCCGTACTTTCCGCACCGATCCGCTTGGCACTCTTGGAATCCAGAAGCATATTCGTAAAGACACCGTCTTTGACCAAAACGGTTTTCTGTGTCGGGCACCCTTCATCATCAAAATCCGCCTGAGACAATGCTGCTTGTTCCTGCGGATCATCGATGATCGTGATCTGATCCGAGAAAATCGTTTCGCCCTGCTTGCCTGCGATCGGGGAAATTCCTTTATAGATCAAGTCCCCGCTGAACAGGCCGGTAAACGCCGCAAACAGCTGCGTCATCGCTTCCCGTTCAAAGATCACCGGGAACCGGCCGCTTTTCGGCGACTGTCCCTGCAGCCGGAACAACGCCTTGTCCGCCAGTTCCTGCACGAACGCATCGGTATCAAACGCGCTCAGATCCGGTACGATCTTCAGCAGATCGCCGGTCTTGACCTGATCGCCTTCCTGTACGGCAATGCCGGCCTGCAGAAACTGCGCTTCTTCCTGATCGGACAGATCGATGCCGTAGGAATTGACGATCGACCGTCCGGCTTCGGTTTCACTGTACCCCAGATAAGAAACCTGAACAATGCGCGGATCATATGTTTCCAGCTTCGTCTGCAGATCATCCAGCGTTTGTTTGATCAATGCCGACGGCGCTTTTTTCCAAATAAGATGCCGCGGTGTCTGCTTGACCGGCAGCGGTTTTCGGATCACGCCTTCATCCGGATCGGTCACCGTCTGCGCCTGCTCCTTCAATGCATCCAAAACGGCATCGGCATCCTGATCGTCGATCTTTTCGGCCGCCAGATTGGCAATATGTCCGTCGATCAACGCCCGGATGGAGTAGTCCGTACTTTGTTTGATCGTATAGGAATCCATCGCATGTTCATACCATGTCATTTCTTTTCCCTTCAGAAAAGACTGATAGATTTCCAGCCCGTCAAAGCCTTTTTCTTTCGCTTTCTTAAACCACAGTTCTTTGTTCATATGTTTCCTTTCCAGCTGACGCAAAGCACGCCGGTATTTTTCCGTACGTGTCCTGTCGTTCGGCCTGACTTCCGGCAGACGGCTAAGATCCATATTGTGGATCAGGTCTGCCCGCTTGATCCGGGCCGCCAGTGGATGCTCGGCGACCCGTTGGATATAGGTTTCATAAGATTCGTCTTGACGCGTCAGGATCCTGACCGTCTCAATGACCTCGGCCGAAAATCCCGCCTGTTTCAGATCTTCAACGGTCGTATCGGTATCTTCCAGCACATCATGCAGATAAGCAGCCACCTTTTCCTGATCCGTATTCATGGCTTCCGCTACCGCTTCTGCATGTTTGATATAAGGAACACCGGCCCGATCGACTTGTCCGGCATGTGCCTGCCGCGCCCATGCGTGTGCCTTTTCGGCCTCACTCACTCTTGGTGCCTCCGACCGTGATCGACGAGACCCGGATCGTCGGCTGTCCGACATCCACCGGAATATTGCCGCTGACCGAGCCGCACATTCCCTGCGCCCGGGCCACATTGGCACCGACCTTATCAATATTCATCAAGATCTCCGCACCGGTGCCGATCAAAGACGCACCGCGCACCGGTTTGGTGATCTTGCCGTTTTCGATCAAATAGCCTTCATTGACCGCAAAGTTGAATTCACCGGTCTGCGGATTCACGCTGCCGCCGCCCATCTTCTTGGCATAAAGCCCTTTTTCGATGCCTTCAAGCATTTCTGCCATGGTCGATTTGCCCGGCGCGATATAGGTATTGGACATGCGGCTGGTCGGTTCATACCGGTACGACTGCCGGCGGCCGGAGCCTGTAGAAGGCATGCCCATGCGGCGGCCGTTCAGCTGATCGATCATATAGGATTTCAAAATGCCGTGGGAAATCAAGACCCGTTTCTGCTGCGGATTGCCCTCATCATCAACGTGCTGACTGCCCCAGGCGCCTGGGATCGTACCGTCATCGATCGCCGTGACACAGCGATTGGCGATCTGTTTGCCCAGTTTGTCCGCAAATACGCTTTGATGTTTGGCGACCGCCGTGGCTTCCAGCGAATGGCCGCAGGCTTCATGGAAGATCACACCGCCGAAGCCGTTGTCGATGATGACCGGCATCCGGCCGGACGGGCATTCTTCCGCCTCCAACATCACCAGCGCCACCCGGCAGGCTTCCTTGGCGATGGCTTCCGGTGTGGCTTCTTCGTAAAATTCCAGCCCCTTGCCGGCGCCCGGTCCATGAAAACCGGAACGCAGCCGATCGTCTTCCTGCGCATAGGCATGCACCATCAGGCGTGTCCGGATCCGGGTATCCTGCACCAGCCGACCGGTACTGTTGGCAATTTGAACGGTCTGCCGGACATTGGCCATGGCGGTCTGTACTTTGACGATCCGCGCATCATAAGCCATCGCCGTCTGTTCCGCCCGTTTCATCAAGTTGATCTTATCCTGCAGCGGCGCCTCGACCGGATCGACAGCGGCATCGGCCGGATAGGTCTGCTTCTGCAGATCGACGATCGTATTCGTCTCCTTCCGGCCAAAACCGTCCCGCAGCTCATCCACCAACGCCAACAAGGAGTCTTTGTCACATTCGGTACTGTAGCCATAGACCGACCGGTTTCCCTGATATAAACGGATCCCGATGCCGGCCCGCCGGGACCGATCGACCTTTTCAACGTTCTCATTCAAAGCCGAAATGGATTCGGACATGGTATCTTCTTCAAAAACTTCCGCGAAATCCGCCTCGCTCTGCATCGCCCGCGAAAGAATCATTTCCAACATTTCCTGATCTAACATTTCTATGCCTCCTGCTGATGCTTCCGTAACAAGGCAATGATCCGTTCGATCTTCGCCTCGATCATTTCATCACCGTGCTGTTTCAAAAGCGGCGCAATGTTCTTCGCATCCGCCAACATGGAATCCAGCGCCTCGTGGATCTCTTCCTTATAAACATCCCGATCCACATATTTGGCCGCCAGCGCATTGCCGTTATCTGCCGCCAGATTCAGCCAGTAATCCGATTTGATCAGATCCTTCTTGGTTCCTAATCCTTCCCGGTAGCAGAATCCCAGTGCGCACTGGGCCCGGGCATGGCCGCAGGCGGCTGCTTCACTGAAGCAATCCAATGCCTGCCGCAGGCTTTTCGCCGTGCCGTGACCATGAAAATAACACATGCCCAAGCTGAACATCGCATCGGTATCGCCTTGTTTGGCGGCCAGATCATATAATTCTTTGGCTTTTTCGGGATTTTTCATGACCCCGATGCCTTGTTCATAATCAACAGCCAAATTATAGATGGATTTCACATGGCCGCATTTGGCCGCCTGATAATCCAGCAGGGCGCTTTCCTGCTCATTTTTTGCGGTTCCCCAGCCGTGATAGAAACAGCCGGCCAGCTCACAGATCGCATCCAGATTATTCTGCAGCGCATACGTGCGGCAGTACCGGTAGAGCTCGGTATATTTTTTTTGTTCCTTCAGCTGTTTGACCAGCTGCATGTTAAATTCTTCTGCCATTAAAACAGCCTTTCCTGCGCATAGGTGGTTTCCGGCGGCCGCTGCCGATAGATGCGTTCGGTATCGGCGCTGTAATAAATGCCGGATTGGCGCAAAGCGCGCATCACTTCGCCCTTTTCCATATCGATATCAAAACGTTCTTTCAATACTGTGCACAAACCGCTGATCGTCATCCGGTCCACGATGATCGAACGCAGGAATTCGCCGATCGAGGCATCCTTCTTCGATTTTTTGAACACCCAAACGTGGTTGATGGAAATGCTCCGGATCTGCGGATCAGATTTCAGCAGTGATTTATAAAATGTATTCGAGTAAGCACTCTGCGCGATGCGGTCGGCTGCCAAAGAGGCATCGTTGAAATACGTATCGGCTTCGACGTAATTGATCACATTGCGCGCAAATGTACGCAGTTCCTTTTTCCGCAGACCTAGCTGTGCCGGTGTGCGGTATTCATTGCGGTCGACCTCAACGATCTCCAGATTCTGTTCCATCTGGTTCGCTACCGACGCAAAAGACCAGATTCGATTGTATTTCGGTGACAGGACCAGATCCGGATCATCGAGGATGCGCTGCCGGAAATACTGCAGACCATTGTATTTGTCTTTCAAAATATAGCCGGAATGGCATTTATAACCTAAACGGCGCAGCACGTACGGATCGTTCAGCGAAGCCGGCAGATCGTGTTCCTTGAGCAGCTTTTTGACGTCTTCACTGAAATAGAAATCCTCGGTCAAAATACCTTTGAACGTCTGATAGTCCTCGCTTTCCATCACCGCGGTATCGACGCAGTCGAGAATGCGGTCATGGATATACGAACTGAAATTTTTATATAAATACTTCGTAAATGTCCCGGTATCATAGCCGTAACGCCGGCACATGCGGCGGACAAAGTTCTGCACCGAGATCGGCGCCAGCTGCCGGATCTCTTCTTCGATGATCTGATCTTCATCACCGCTGCCGAACTGGATCATCGGCGTATGGACAATGGACCAGCGGTTGATCTCGACCGCATAGGTCTCCTTGGCGATCCGCAGGATCGAATGCAGTTCATATTGATCGCGGATATCGTATTTTTCCATGATGTTCGGCGCTTCGTCAAAGAGCTTTTTGGCAGAGAGCACCGTATTGCGGTATTTCATGATATCCAGATCATCGATCAGCGCCTGTACAAAATCCGCATTGACCGGCCGATAACGAATGCCGCGTTTCATCGAAGTGACCAAATATCCCCGCAGGCTGATCCGGTCGGCACGGAAATCATCCAAACGCCATTGTGCCATACGTTCCGGACGGACCTTGGCAACCACATCGTTGAACCGCTGAATGAGCTGTTCTTTGGAAAAATAGCCGTCAAAACTGCGGCAGACTTCACGTAACAATTCACCACGATCTTCCTTGGAGATCCACGTTTCATTGTATGGAAAATATTCTTTCTCCAGATACTTCTGAAGTTTTTTTAGATCGACCGTGCGTTCCTGACGGATCGGCCCGGATAAGGTCCGGCCGGTGACCGGCTGTTTTGGTTCAGAAACCGGATAGCGGATCTGCAGGTAGCGGTAGGTCGGTTCCAGCGCATTGGTGATCTGATAGAAGACCGTTTCGCTGATATCATAGGTTTGGATCAAATCGATGTATTTGTCTTCCGCGACCGGCGGCAGCGCAAAGATCGCTGCCCGGGCGATGGCTTCCTGATGGCGGCTGACGGACTTGCCGTAAAGCAGACGCACGGCGGCCTTTTGTTCCTTTTCATCTTCCATCTGGTCAAGGACCGTGCTCAGGCTTGGTTTTTTATCGATATACTGATACTGATCCCCGCTGCGGGAAATGATCCGGCTGTCACACAAGTCGTTCAGCAGGTCGTTCAGCAGGGCATCGCCGCTGCGCCAAAGCATGCCTTCTTTGATCGTCTGCAGATCAGCAGGCGCATCCAGGCTGGAAAAGAAGATCTCCAAGTCATCGCACAGGACATCCTGCTTGGCCTTGACATCATCTTCGACCAAGTCATGCAGCGCAAACCGGCAGGCGGCAATGATCTTGCGGCCTGTATAAACCGATACATGAAGCGTACGCATGATTTCATCCTGTTTCATGAACAGCACATCTTCCAGATCGGCACGGCCGTACAGATGTTCCTTGATGACCGGACGGGTCAGTCCATAATTCAGCAGCACATAAACACTGTTGCCATGGATGCCCTGACATTGATCGATCGCCGAACGATGTTCACGGGCCAAAGCCATCACTTCATCACAGACCGGCTGCGTAAATACCTTGCGGCAGGCTTCTGCCAGTTTGTCATCCGGCCAGTGTACAGAGATTTGATGAACGATCAGCATCTGCACAATTTGCGGACAATAACGGAAGTCACAAAGCTTCCAATTTTCGATAAGATCCAATGATTTCATAGTCATATTATAATTTTTTCTATGATTATTTACAATCTGGTAATATATAGGTATGACGATCTTATGTTTAGGACAGACGGTGTACGATACGGTGCTGCCGATCGATTCACCGCTCAAAGAAAATGAAAAACGCCGCGCTGTCAACGGTTTTTCCTGCATGGGCGGACCGGCAGCCAATGCGGCTTATTTATGCGGCCTGTGGCATGCCGATACATATTTATGCGCACGCATCGGCAAGGATGCCGCCGGCCAGGCGATCCTCGATACGCTGACAAAGGTCGGCGTGCATACCGAAACGATGCTCGTGGACGAGCAGACCAAAACCAGCACCAGCAGCATTCTGGTCAACCTACAAAACGGCAGCCGCACCATCGTGAACATCCCGTTAAGCGAAGCGCACGTCCTGCCGGTGACCTGGCCGGAACACGTCGATGTGATCCTCATGGACGGACATGAGCTGCCGTTGTGCCGCGAAGCCATGCAGCGGTATCCAAATGCGCAAATCGTCTGGGACGGCGACCGCGTCAAGCCGCATTCCATGGACTTATTGAAACGTGTCGATCATCTGATCTGCAGCGAAGAGTTCGCTGCCCAGATCACTGGTCATGAAACCGATGAAACAACTTATGCTCAGCTGCAGCCTTTGGCACGCCATGTGATCTTAACGGTCGGCGAAAAAGGCTGGATCAATAACGGACGGCTGCATCCGGCTTATCAAGCCAAAACGCTGGACACGACCGGCGCCGGCGATGTGTTTCATGGTGCCTTTGCGTACGGATTGGATCAGAGGATGTCCGTGCCGGAAAGTCTGGAACTGGCCGGTCTGGCTGCGGCGATTTCTACAGAAAAAGCCGGCGGCATGCCTTCCATCCCGACGCTTGAAGACGTAAAACAACGACGGCCGTGACCGTCGTTGTGCTATAATGGCTCCATGAAAGTTTTATCAGGGAAATTTACGTATTGGCGGGAAGACCTGGAGCGGAACATGAACATCCGCATCTACGGCACCGGCGGCATGCCGGTGATCGCGTTTCCGCCCCAGGGCTCAAAAGCCGATGCCTATGAGTCGTTCGGCCTGATCGATGTGCTGGCCAAAGCCATCCGGGCCGATCAGGTGCAGCTGTTCTGCGTCGACAGTGTCGATGACCTCAGCTGGAACGCGGCCGATAAACCGGCCGATGTCCGCATGCTTTGGCAGGAACGCTACTATCGTTATATCGTCGAGCAGGTCGTGCCGTTTGTTTCCGGCGTCAATCCGGAAAACGCACGGCCGTATGTATTCGGCGTCAGTTTAGGCGCCACGCAGGCAGCGATCGCCTTTTTCCGGCGGCCGGATCTGTTTCAAGGCGTCCTGTCACTGTCACCGGCCCTGGATCCGCATTTGTTTTTCGGCGACTGGTCCGATGATCTGCTTTACCAGAATACACCGCTCTATTTCCTCGACCGGATGCCGACCGACCATGAATACATTGCCTTATACCAACAGCGCAATATCATCTTCTGCGCCGGCCAGGGGACATGGGACCGGCCTTGTGCCGACTCGATGCGCAGGCTGCAGCCGCTGCTCGAACGTCTGCACGTGCCGGCATGGTTTGATTACTGGGGCACGGATGCCGATCATGACTGGTACTGGTGGAAAAAGCAGGTCGTTTACTTTTTACCGCATCTTCTGAAGGATTAACGGACCGGTGGACTCCTTGTCGTTATAGTAACGGCGGCAGGTATCATCCATCGTATACTGGTATGCATCCATTTTATCGAAAAAATGATGATAGACACGGTCGACATCGGTACAGTCCGTACAGGTGCCGGCTTTTTTTCTGGTCTCGTCCCAGAACCGGTCGATAAAACGGTTCACGGTGTCGATGTCGCGGGCAAAGGCGCCGGACAGCTCGGATTCCGGCAGATAATGGCTGTTCGTCAGCATGGTCATGGTCTCAAAGTAAAGTTTCCGGCAGGCAAAGAACACATCCGGCTGACTGGTCGCATTCATGATGTTCGTATTATCCGTTACGACGGATTCCATTGGAAAACGATTCATTTTGATCACCTCTGCCTATAGAATAAAAAGAAAAGTGACATTATTGATGTTCGTAATGCCACTCGATCGAATAGTGATCCATTTGTTTGTGTGCCCAATCTTCCGGTTCCTTTTCCATGAAGGCCCCGTCAAAGGCATCCACCGAAGCGATCTTATAGTTGCCGGATAGATTCAGCTTGCGCGTTTCCAGCATGATATAGTTCTTTTCTGAATTCTGCATGACGATGAGCTTGGTCATCGCGCTCTGTACGTTATGCGTGTACACCGCATTGCGCTCCAGATCGACGCCGACCGTGCCGATAAACGTTTTATCAAAATGAAACGACATCAGCTGATGGTCGGTATAATCGCCGACAAACGCATCGTTTTCATCATTCAGCATGCCGCCGATCAACAGAAAGCGCTGATGTTCCACGGAGGTATACATCAACATGATCTCGATCATATTGGTGACGACGGTCACGTCCTTGCCGCTTTCAATCAGCAGGCGGGCTAGTTCAATATTGGCGGTCGAAGAGTCCAGAAAGACCATATCGCCTTTTTCGATGACTTTCATCGCTTCTCTGGCGATGGCTTGTTTATCCGGGGTGTTTTTACCGATACGCTGTGATACATACAAATCGTGCATCTTGGCCCGGACCTTCACCGCGCCGCCGTACGTTTTTTTCAATAAGCCTTTTTTCTGAAGCAGCGTCAGATCCTTCCGGATACTGTCTTCGGTCACTTGGTATTTTTCGGCCAGTTCCTTGACCAGCACCGAACCATTGGCGTTGACTTCATCTACGATAGCGTTTTGTCGTTCTCTGGCAAGCATAATTCATTCCCTTTCGTTTTTTACATTATAAGCACATCAGAACAAATTTTCAAAATAGTCATTTGAATCCTTTTCACTTAGGTAGACAGTTCAATGATTTTGTTCGAATTTCAGTCAAGACTGGAATTAATCCCGTTGGAAAAAAAATCCGGTTCTCGTAATATTAACCATGACAAATTAGGGGATCTGCCCGATTTGGCATTTGAGAATCATTCAAAGCAACGAAATAGATCATAAGGAGGAAGAACATGAGCGTTAAAGACACTATCAAGAGTTTCGGAATTGAACAAACAATGAAGTATGTTCAGAAAGATCCGGAAAAGAACCTGATCAAATTAATGGACTGGGCCGATAAATATGCCGAAGGCTATTTTGTCCGTCAGCGCAAGGATATCCGTGAGGCCATTGAAAATCCGGATCATCCGTACCACGATTTTATTTTCGATCGTGTCACGCACTTGGACGAAGGTCTGCTGAATACGATGGCCGTCAACTTCTTCGGCAACGCCGTATTAAAAGGCTGGAAGAAACAGGAAAAACTGCGCAAGAAATACAACTGCAACATTCCTTGGGCGATCCTGCTGGATCCGACCAGTGCCTGCAACCTGCACTGCACCGGATGCTGGGCCGCTGAATACGGCAACCGTCTGAACCTGACTTATGATGAAATCAACGATATTGTCCGTCAGGGCCGTGAACTGGGTGTTTACTTCTATATCTTTACCGGAGGTGAACCGCTGGTTCGTAAAAATGATATCATCCGTCTGTGCGAAGAGAACGATGACTGCATCTTCTTGTCGTTTACCAACGGTACGCTGATCGACGAGAAATTCGCCGATGATATGCTTCGTGTCAAGAACTTCATCCCGACCATCTCTTTGGAAGGTTTCGAAGAAGCAACCGATTCCCGCCGCGGAACCGGCGTCTTCAAGAAAGTCATGAACGCGATGCACTTACTGCAGGACCGTGGTCTGCCGTACGGAATTTCCTGCTGCTATACGCGTTATAACTTCGAATCCATCACCAGTGAAGAATACTGGGATGCCATGGTGAAGATGGGTGCCTTCTATGTATGGTACTTCCATTATATGCCGGTCGGAAACGATGCATCGCCGGAACTGCTGCCGACCCCGGAACAGCGTCTGGAAACGATGAAGCGGATCCGCAAATACCGTGTTGAAAAACCGTTGTTCGCATTGGATTTCCAGAACGATGGTGAATATGTCGGCGGATGCATTGCCGGCGGACGTCGTTATCTGCACATCAATGCCAACGGAGACTGCGATCCGTGTGTCTTCATCCACTACAGTGATTCGAACATCCGCGAGAAATCGCTGCTCGAGGTATTGCGTTCCCCATTGTTCCAGGCATACCACGACAATCAGCCGTTCAACAACAACCACTTGAAACCGTGCCCGATGTTGGAAAACCCGACCGTTCTGCCGCGTCTGGTCAAAGAGACAGGTGCTCATTCGACCGACTTACAGTCGCCGGAATCGGCTGAACATTTGGAAGAAAAATGTGATCCGTATGCAGCGAACTGGACACCGGTTGCCGATGAAGCGTGGGAAAAGCGAAAAGAAGAACTGCGCGCAAAATACGGACTGAACAATTAGTGATCAGAAGAAACGCTTCGGCGTTTCTTTTTTAGAAAGGAATCATCATGAAAACGATCGAAATTGAAATCAAAATGAAAGACGGCGGCGTGATGAAAGCCGAGTTGTATCCGGAAACTGCGCCGAAAACCGTAGAAAACTTTGTGAAACTGATCAACGAACATTTCTATGACGGACTGACTTTTCACCGGGTCATTCCGGGTTTTATGATCCAGGGCGGCGATCCGGCCGGCAACGGTACGGGCGGCCCGGGCTATACCATTGAAGGGGAATTTGAAGCCAATGGCTTCCACAACGATCTGAAACATGTGCGCGGCGTGCTCTCGATGGCCCGTGCCATGGATCCAAATTCGGCCGGCAGCCAGTTCTTTATCATGCATCAGGACGCCCCGCATCTGGACGGTCAGTATGCGGCATTCGGCCGGGTAATCGAAGGCTTTGATGAACTGGACCGCATCGCTTCGGTGAAGACCAACTGGCGGGATAAACCGAAAAAAGACCAGGTGATCGAGTCGATCCGGGTGCTGGATTAAATTTTTCCTTCGTTCTGGGCAAATCGCTCGATTTCCAGCATCGATTCTGCAATAATGACGCTGGATTCATGATACGAGGGTATATGGCATCCGTTTCGAAACACTGTGTACATTGATTCATTTTACCCGTTAGGGTTTTGAACCTTTGTGCATGGGTCTTCGGAACAAAAATACCGGTAAATGCCGGTATTTTTTCCTTACATTTCAAATTTTTTTGTGTTAAAATTCGTTTCGGAAACAACGAGTATTCTTTGTGGATGTAAATCCGGTTGTCAAAGAATGCTCGTTGTTTTTTTGTCTGAAAGGAGTCAAAAATGAAATACAACGTTATTACCATTACGCGTGAATTCGGCAGCGGCGGCCGGACCATTGCCAAGGAACTGGCTGCCCGCCTGGGCTATTCGTACTACGACTATAACCTGGTGCAGAAGATCGCGGAACAAAGTAATTTCTCCCGTCAATATATCGAGGAGCATGGCGAAGACGCCAGTCAGAGCGGCTGGTTCGCGTTTGCGTGGAACAACTACGGCGGCGGTCTGTCCGATCAGCTCTATGTCGCGCAGCGCAATGTCATCACGAATCTGGCCGAGCAGGGACGGTGCATCATTGTCGGCCGGTGTGCGGATTATATTCTGCGGGAACGTACCGATACGTTCCATGCCTTCATTTATGCGGACCGTGCCTTCCGGCAGAAGCGCATCGTGGATGTCTACGGCGAAAGTGATGAATCGATCGAGAGCCGGGTCGAAAAGAAAGACCGCCGCCGGATCACCTACTACCGGTATTACACGGATCGGAAATGGGGCCAGGCAAAATATTATGATGTCTGCCTGAACAGCGGCCATATCGGCATTGATATGTGCTGCGATCTGATCGAAAGGATGGTGAAATAATGCAGGAAAACAAGATGGGCTATGTGCCGATGCCAAAGCTGATGTTGACGATGGGACTGCCGATGATCGCATCGATGTTGGTGCAGGCTTTCTATAATATTGTCGATACCTACTTTATTTCACACATTACCAGTTCAACGATTGCCGATATCGGCGATCTGGCAATGAACGCGCTGACATTGGCCTATCCTGTGCAGATGCTCATGATCGCGATCGGCGTCGGTACCGGGGTCGGTGTCAATGCGCTGCTTTCAAAATATCTAGGTGAAAAGAAACGGGAAAAGGCGTCGCTGATCGCAGGAAATGCGATCCTGATCGGCATTTGTACCTTCCTGGTCTTCTTTTTGTTCGGACTGTTCGGCGTGGAGGCATTTTTCCGCACCCAGACCTCGGATCCGATCGTTTCCGAGATGGCCTGTACCTATCTGCGGATCTGCTGCATTTTTTCGTTCGGTTCGATCGGTTCGATGATCTTCGAGAAACTGCTCCAAAGTACCGGCCGCACGATGTTGTCGACGATCGCACAGTTAGCTGGTGCCATTACGAATATCGTCCTGGATCCAATCATGATCTTTGGTTACTTCGGTCTGCCGGCGATGGGCGTTGCCGGTGCTGCCTGGGCGACGATCATCGGTCAGATCGTCACTTTGGTCATGGATATGTGGTTCCATTATCGCCGCAATACAGAGATCGATCCTTCTTTGGCTTATATCAAACCGGACCGCAGCGCCATTCGGGATATCTATAAGATCGGAATTCCGGCGATCATCATGCAGTCGTTGATGTCGATCATGTCCTATGGCATCAATATCATCTTCGGCGGGGTCTCGCAGAATGCGGTCACGGCGTTCGGTGTCTACTACAAAGTCCAGCAATTTGTTTACTTTGCGGCCTTCGGCATGAACAATGCGATCATTCCGATCGTTTCCTACAACTTCGGCAAGCAGGATCAGAAACGTATCCAAGACGGCATTTTCTATGGTACCTTGTACACGGTGATCTTGACGGTTGCCGGCATGATCCTGCTGCAGACCGCCGGATCGGCGATCGTCGGCTTGTTCGGTCTGACTGGTACAACGAGCTCATTGTGTGTTTTAGCGATGCGCATCGTTTCACTGGGTTACTTCTTTGCCGGTCTGAACATCGCATATCAGGGCATCTATCAGGCATTGGGCAACGGCGTGCGTTCTTTGATCGTCTCTTTGATCCGGCTGATCATCGTCCCGCTGCCGCTGGCCATGGCATTGGCAAACTTGAACGATCCAACGACAATGATCTGGTGGTGTTTCCCCGTTGCGGAATTCCTCGGTTCGATCGTGGCCGTCTACTACATGCGCAAGACCCGTGAAGAAAATGGCCTGACCAAAAAGAAAGGCAAGCGGATCTATGCCTAAAACAAAATCACAGGGTGTCGTCTTTGGATTGCTGATGTCCTATTTCATGGCATACGGCATGGAAGTGTTCAACGTCGCGATCAAAATGGGCTACGGAACCGATCTCAGTCAGATGCCCAATGCGGTTTTTCTCGGGGCCCTCAAGGAAGCCTCGTATATGGGATTGTTTGTCTTCTTGTTTTCATCTTTATGGGGCAACCGGATCGGAGCCCATTTCATGCATCGGCATAAAACCGAGAATTCGTACCTCAATCGCCTGCTTCGTCAGGCCGGCACGGTCGGGATCATGTGTCCGACCATGAGCATGGTCGCTGCGATCTTGTTCAATCTTCTGATGGGCGGTGCACCATTTTCACAGATCATCGCGATCTGGATCGGAACCGTTCTGAAAAATTTTCCAATCGCATTTTTCTGGAACATGTACGGCGCGGCCCCGCTGACCCATCGAGTCTTTCAAAAAATCTATGCATAAAGAGGCTGTATAAACAGCCTCTTTTTCTTATTGTATCGCCTGCAGCCGATCCATGATCTGATCGACCTGCACAATGGCCTGGTCTACCTGACGGCGTGCATCCTTGATCTTCGACTGCACCCATATATCCGTTACGAGCCCGTCGAGGAAAAAGTCCGCAAAGGTCAGAAAACCACCGATGTTCACCTGCAGTCCGACCAGTTCCTGTACATCCGCCGCTTCCCGGCTGAAAGTCTGCAGATCGTCCTGTGCCCGTTTCAAGGCGCGATTGGCCTGGCGTACATTCATATGTTTCATTAAGCCGGAGATCTCATTGCCGCCGATCAGATCGACAATGCCCCAGCCCCGGGCATGATCGAGACAGGATTTCGCCTCCTGCAGGCTGCGCTGTGCCTGTCGTCCGGCCCAGATTGCTTCTTCCACTTCTTGATTCATAAAGATTCCTCCGGTTCCATCATAGCACAAAAAAGGCCGATCCCCTATCACAGAGATCAGCCCCCCAATTCTAATACAGGCCCATGCTGAAGAAGTACGCAATGACAACGGCCAGCGGACCGGTGATGACACGGCTGTACAAGACCGCCGGAACACCCATCTCGATGGTATCTGGTTCTGCTTCTCCTAAAGACAGACCAACTGGAATGAAGTCGCATCCTACCTGTGCATCGATGGCAAACAAGGCCGGCAATGCATACTGAGCGGGAATGTTGCCCTTTGCGAATTCAGCACCCAACAGTGTACCAACGACCTGCGCAATGACGGCACCTGGACCCAGGATCGGGCTCAGGAACGGCAGACCGCAGATGAAGGAGATGAAGATCATGCCCGGCAATGTGGAGCAGAACGGACTGATCGTGTTGGCGATGACGTTTCCTAATCCACTTGCGGAAATGATTCCCAACAAAGTCGAAGTGAAGGCCATGAACGGCAGGATGTTGCGGATGACCATATCGATGGAATCACGGCCGGCTGCGAAGAATTTATTGACAACGTGGCCGACGCCGACACCGATACGAGTGACCAGGTTCTGTTTCTGACCTTCCTGTGCTGCAGCTACATCGGCTTTGGCCTGATCTTTGGTTTTCGGGCCGTTATCGCCTGCTGCATCGGCAGCTTCCAATTCTTCGGCAGCGGATTTTGCGGCAGAAGCATTGGTTTCATCGGTATAGCTCAAGTTTTCTTCACTGACATCCGATACATAGATGTCTTCGGTGATATATTGTGCAAGCGGTCCGACCGCACCGACGGGTTCTACATTGACCGTCATGATGTGCTTTCTTGGATAAACCCCGCAGCGGGCGGTACCGCCGCAGTTTACGACCGCGACCGCCACCTGTTCATCCGGGACATTGGTCTTGAAACCGTCAACCAGTTCACAGCCTGTCATTTCGGCGATCTTTTTTGCGACCGGGCTGATGGTCTGTCCGGTAACGCACAATACTTTATTACGAGTTTCTGTCGGTTCGATGATCAGCGGCCCGCCGAATCCTGCTGAACCTTTTGTGATCTTGATATTTCTGTATGCCATGTTCACGCCTCCTACTCTTTAATTCCGGCTAAATGGAAATAAATGCGCTGCGTGATCAGGCCGCGCAATGTGATCACGATCAAACCAACAATAAAGTAACGAACTGCCAGACCGCCTAATTCATAGCCGGCTTTCTGCAGACCTTGGGCAATACCCAAATACACGAACAGTTCCCCTGCATTCGCATGCGGAAACAGTCCGGTGATCGGGTGCAAGAAGCTGACACACGAATCATAGAAGGCCGGTTTATACTTTTCTTCAACGAAGCGTCCGAACGTATAGCACATCGGATTTGCCAGGAACATGTCGGCCAAAAGCGGAAACAATGAATAGCGCAGGATCGCATTCTTGGTCAATTTCTGCGCGCCGGCTTCAACTTTTTTCTCACCGACCAATTTGACGATCGAATTCATGAACGTCATCAAACAAACAACTTGCGGAATAATACCAGTGACCCAACCGGTAAAGGTTTCACCGCCGGTCGTAAACCAGCCGATAAATCCTTGCGCAATCGCGGTAATTACATCCATAACGAATCTCCCTCCTTTATGTATTTACCATAGAATCTATGATCCAGACCGGAATGCCGGTCATGATCATCCTTGAAAAAAGGGAGCCAGCCGGCTCCCTATCATCACTAGCGATAGCTAGCTTTGTAAATTGCCAGATAGTCTTCGTCCGATAACGGCAGCGGATCGGCCGTAATATCGCCGCCCAATACCTCGTGCACTTTGGCAGGATATTTTTTCAGCTCTTCTTTCGTGATGCCGGCATCGCTCATCCGCAGATCGCTGCATCCGACCTGATCGATCAAGTGATCCAATGCCTGAATGAAATCCTTTCCGGACGTTGGATCTTTCACGCCCATGGCCTTTGCCATTTTGATCATCGGTTCTTCGGCTGCTTGACGCTGCGCAAAGAAATCAAAATATGCATGGCTGATCATGATCAAACCGGCACCGTGGGCCAGATCGTCATGGAAGCTGCCCATGACATGTTCCATCGTGTGCTGCGAAGTACAGAGCATGTAGTAACCGGCCAGTGTATTTGCCAAGGCGACATCGGCGCGCGCTTCTTTGTTTGAACCATCCTGATAAGCAACTGGCAGGCTTTTGGCAATCAGTTCGATCGCTTTGAGCGCAAACATTTCGCCCATCGGGTGTTCATTTTTATTGATCACGGATTCCGCAGCATGATAGAACGCATCCATTCCCTGGTAAGCCGTGAACTTCGGCGGCACGCTCATCATAAGATCCGAATCCACGACAGATAAAGTCGGGAACATCGACGGGAAGAAGATGCCGGTCTTTTCCTGCGTTTCATCATTCGTAATTACGGAAGCCATGTCGACTTCAGAACCCGTTCCCGCCGATGTGGTGATCGCAACGATCGGGGCAGCGTCCTGCGTCGGGTTCTTTTTTCCTCCGGCCGCGGAGAGACTGTAATCCCAAATATCTCCCGTGTTGGTCATCATCAGGGCAATGCACTTACTGCAGTCCATCACGGAACCGCCGCCCAATGCGATCACAAAATCACACTGGTTTTCTTTGGCCATGGCAGCACCGTCCATGACGTTTTCACGGGTCGGATTCGGCCGGACCTGATCAAAAAGCACGTACTCCACATCTGCCCAGGCAAGCTGTGTTTCCAGTGCGCTCAGGTAACCATATTTCTTCACAGATGTACCGTTTGTCGTGACGATCAAGGCTCGGCGGCCTGGCAGTTTTTCATCGTGAAGATCGTTCAGACGGCCGGCGCCAAATAATACTTTCGCCGGCATATAATAATCAAAATGATACATGTTGTCCTCCAATTCCCGAACCTTTTCCGGTTCGTTTGTTTTCATTATAGGCGGCAAATTTTCAGGAAACAGCGTTTCATCTTAAGAATCTATGTGTGATAATTAAAGAAATTGAGGGGGTTTGGATATCTGTTCAAAATAAAAAACACGCTGCAGATGCAGCGTGCCATGAAAATTATGCGACTTCGTAGATCTTTACTTCCGGATCCGCCGACCAGGTCGGTTTCAAGCCGACAAATACATCATTTTTGAACAGGTCGCTTGAAAGATAGGCCTTGGCATGTTCTACACTGTCAAATCCGTGCAATACCTGAACATCTTCATCGCGGATGAGAAGATCTTTCGTCAGGGCACCTGGGATGGTTTCCAGGAACGGTCCTCTGTAATCGTTGTATACCTTTGCGGCCGCCGGGCGATTTTCTTCATCAATTTTCATCGTAATTTGTAAATAAGCTTTGACTTTCATTTGAATGACCTCCTAGTTTGTGCTCTTTCTTGAGCCATCCTCATCATATACGAGCATCTTGGAAAATGTAAGATATCCGTAAATTTATTAGTAACTAATAAATTTAATAGTTACTTGTAGATCTAAAAGCAGTTCATTATAATAAAGTCGAACGTGGAGGGATGAACATGTATCAACATAAACTGGAATCGGACATTCGCTGCCCGTTAGAGTACGGGTTACAAATTTTCGGCGGAAAATGGAAGTCGAGAATTATCTGTGTGCTGGCAGAAATGGGGACCCTTCGGTACAGCACGTTAAGAGATGAAATGAGCAACATTACCGACGCCGTTCTGGCATCGACGTTAAAGGAACTGCTCAAGGATGATCTGGTGGATCGGATCCAATACAATGAAATTCCGCCGCATGTGGAATATAAACTGACAGAGAAAGGAAGATCCGTCGTACCGATCCTTCGGAGCATTTGTAAATGGTCGGGGATCTTTTATAATGAAGACAATGAACATACTCTGAAACAGTGTCAAAAATGTAACTATCGATAAGAAATAAAGGAGAATATATGCATATTCCTGATTTAAATGCACGTACAGAAGAAGCGCTGGAAGAACTGGGCAAAGCGTTTCCAAATCTGAACTGGAATTTCCGTCCGGATCCGGTCCATCAAAATGTATTGGTCTCCCAATGGCTGGGCGATCCGGATGATGATGTGATGCTCTGTGCGTTTAAAGGCAATTACATTCATGAAGCGTTCCATCGGCAGGAGTTCTTTTTTTTCAATTTTGCCTGGCAGGGCGATTATGAAGCATTGTCCGCAAAATACGATCATAAGATCACGATCAAACAGGGAGACTGCTACATTGGTCAGCCATTCAGCGGATACGCGCTGCGCTGCGATCAAAGCGAGGATGTGATCATTCTCGGGATCTTGATCCAGAAAGGCGCTTTCTTAGAGAAATATCTGCCAGTGCTGGCGGCAGACCAGGGGATGTACCGCTTTTTCCTTGATCCGCAGACCAATCGCTTTTCCGATGAATACGTCCACCTGACTTTTGCGGAAGACTCTCTGCTCTGGCCGTTATTACAGACGCTGATCCTGACCTATCACGATCATAAAGAGGATCTGCAGATCATGGTGCAGCCGCTGATCCTGGCGGTCATGATGTTCATTTCGTATCAGTACCATATCGAATACGGCTCTGCGAAGCAAGCCTCACTTGCTGAACAGATCGTATACTATATTGAAACGCATTCACAGCACATCTCATTGAAAGAACTGTCGGAACACTTTGGCTATCATCCGAATTATATTTCTTCGATCCTGCCGGAACAAACCGGGCGGACATTTTCGGAAACAGTTCTAAAAGTGCGGATGGAAAAAGCGGAGCTGCTGCTGAAAAATACCGATATGACCATTGAAAAGATCGCGGCGATCATCGGCTACAGTAATACCAGCAATTTTTACAAGGCCTTCCGTTCGTATTTTCATCAGACCCCGCGCAGCTATCAAACAAAAAACAACGTCTGAATCATTCGACGTTGTTTTCAATTTCATGAATTAATTTTGCCGGCACACCGCCGTAGACGCCGTTATCCGGTAAGTCTTTGGTGACGACAGCACCTGCAGCTACGATCACATTGTTGCCGATCGTCACGCCGGGCATGACACAAACATTGGCTCCGAACCAGACATCATTGCCAATATGGATCGGTTTGGCAAAAGACAGGTGCTGCCTTCTGCCTTTGGGATCGGTCGGATGCCCGACGGTCGAAAGCACACAGCCCGGTCCGATCATCACATTGTCGCCGATGATGACCGGCGCAATATCCAAGATGGTCACACGGTAATTGGCGGTAAAGTTATCTCCGACATGAATGTTCTTGCCGCAGTCGCAGACAAATCCTTTCTGTACGGCAACCGACCCGGCACAGGAACCGAACAATTTGCGGGTCGCTTCGGCCCGGCGTTCCCCGTCCCAGCTGGGTACTTGTTCCAGTTTCTCGCACATCTTCACGGCATTTTGCTTTCTTGCTTCCACTTCCGGATCGTCAAAGCTGTACAGCAGTCCGGCCTGCAGTTTTTCCATCTCTGTCATGATGATCACCTCATAGATAGAATAATAGATTTCAAGTAAGTTTTCAGTCTCCCGGGTTCAGATGTTTGTTGTCCTATATTCAGAAAAAAAGGCCTTGCGGCCTTTAATCATCATCGTCGTCTGAACCATCGGTAAAGTCATCACTTTCTGCCATGGCTTTTTTCTTCGTGTAGCTCAATTGAAGGATCAAAGTCACGATCAGGATCACATCAAAAACGATACCCACTCCGGTGCTGTCATAGGCAGCGGATGTGAAAAACGGTGCTAAGACCGCAATCACGATGACCAGCGGGATCATTTTACGGGTCCGTTCATATTTTCCTTGATAAGTCAGGCTCCAATAGTTAAAAGATTTGTCTTTTTTACTCATAGTCATCCTCCTGCTGAAAGGATACCATGATTTTATCGGTATCGGACCCATTTTTACATACTCTTTACATACATATTACGCATATTAAGCGGCAATTTTATAGATTTTATAATAATCATCCCGGTCCATGACCTTGGCACTGCCTTTGTGGCCGTTGTGCGCAAAACAGTCATCGGCCAGCTTGTTGAACTGTTCCTCGGTCGGATGCACGCCCAGTTCGCTTAATGAAGTCGGCATACCGATCTCGTGGAAGAAGTCTTCCATCGCATCGATGCCTTCTGCTGCCGTCTCCTCTGGTGATTCGTCGTGGATATCCAGCACGGTTTCCGCAAATTTCGCAAACCGATCCAGGCAGTCAAGCATCACATAACGTGCCCAGGATGACCAGACAGCGGCCAGTCCGGCCCCATGCGTGACGTCAAACATCGCTCCCAGTTCGTGTTCCAGACCGTGGCAGACGAAATCGCCTTTTTTGATGCCGCAGCCGGTCAGACCGTTGTGCGATAAACTGCCGGCCCACATCACCTCAGCACGAGCTTCGTAGTTCTGCGGATCTTTATGCAGGATCAATGCGTTTTTCATCACGGTGCGCAGCAGACCTTGAGCGATCTCATCAGTCAAACCCATCGAACCGCCGTTGACAAAGTAGCGCTCCATCGTGTGCATCATGATATCGGTGCAGCCTGACTCTGTCTGATAATCCGGCAGCGACATGGTCAGTTCCGGATCCATGACCGCAAACTTCGGCCGGGCAATATCATCGTTGTACGAACGTTTGATCCAGCCGTCTTCCTTAGTGATGACGGAACTGTTGCTCATTTCCGAGCCCGATGCGGCAATGGTCAGCACGACGCCCAGCGGGAAGCAGCCCGTCGCTTTTTTCTTGCGTTCATACAGTTCCCAGACATCGCCTTCATTGGCCAGTCCGTAAGCGATGGCTTTCGTGGAGTCGATCACGCTGCCGCCGCCGACCGCCAGCAGGAAGTCGACATTTTCTTTTTTACATAAATCGATACCTTTGTAGACCAGGGATAAACGCGGGTTCGGGACCACGCCGCCCAAGGTCACATATTCAACGCCGGCTTCATTCAATGATTTGCAGATGCGGTCGATCAAGCCGGACTTCACGGCATGCTGGCTGCCGTAGTGAACCAGGACTTTGCGGGCTTGATAGGATTTGACCAGTTCGCCCGCCTGGTTTTCCG
Organism: Catenisphaera adipataccumulans; assembly: GCF_014202755.1. Classification (GTDB taxonomy): domain Bacteria; phylum Bacillota_I; class Bacilli_A; order Erysipelotrichales; family Erysipelotrichaceae; genus Catenisphaera; species Catenisphaera adipataccumulans. The sequence goes on along the minus strand of NZ_JACHHK010000002.1, from coordinate 142,662 downwards.
TTCCCTTGCCGAAAACGACACGGGTCGGCGTATAATAATTGAAATTTTGAATCATACGATCCTCCTTTATGATTTTTTCCACCCTTACCATATCACATTTTCCATAAACTTTTGCGCACATTCTTCGCAATCATGTCTTTTCGGTGAAAAGGACCATAAGTTCGAGAATCAAGTGAGGCCGGCCGATTGTCCCCCAGCACAAAATATTCATCCTGATCCAGCTGCACCGGTCCGAAATCCATCGTGATACCATGGGAAAATGGCTCCGTGAACGGACAGCCATCGATGTAAAGCTGATGGTCCTGATAGGCAACGGTCTCGCCGGGCAGACCGATGATCCGTTTGATCAGACGTCGGCCGCCGTGCAAACGCAGGATGACGACCTCAAACCGTTCGATCGACGCATCGGCTGTCATGCGGCGGGCGACCACCCGTTCCAAATGGTGAAAATTCGGTTCCATGCTTCGGCCGTCAACACGGAAGCTTGGGTATCTGTGAACAAGGATCAGCACAAACAAAAGCAGAAGGATTTCCATCATCGATCCGCCTTTTGAATGTTGGTTTGATAAAACTGTTCCGCCGTATGCAGGAAGAAACCGGCCAGTTTCTTTCTTTTGATGATCAAAAACGTCAACACCAGACCGGCGGCGGTGGAGCACATCATGTCCGTGATCGAATCATAAACTCCGGTCGTATAGTGGTTGATCGCATCGTTGTTGAACAGCACCAACATCATAAATTCATAATATTCCCAGATCAGTCCGCCGGCCATGTTGCAGGCATTGATGAACACATAAAACAAGATCTTGGTCCGGTCATCTTCCAGGCGGTCGGTGCCGCGGATGCCGTAAAACAAGATCATCGCAATCGTTAAAACCAGAAAGCCGCTCACAAAGTGCAGCGCCTTATCAAAGCCTGGGACACTGTAGCCGCCCAGCGGGCTGCCCAGACTGGCAAAAAAGATAAAGATCGTATTGATCAGATAAATTTCATAAACGGGCTGCCAATGCATGCAGTGAAACAGAAACGGGATCAGACAAGGCGTCACGGCAGCGACCCCGGTCATGAAAATGCCGTTGGCATTGCCCAGACGGATATTATGGATCAGCGAATAGATCCAGACGATCCCATAGATCGTGTTGGCAATATGCCATTTCTTCTGCGCTGTCATTTGATCATCTCCTGCTTCCATCATAAAAAAGAATGTCATTGGATACAACGGTCGTTCGTCACGGAATGTCGAAAAAAAATGCGGTCTTTACAGACCGCGGATCGCTTCTTTCATGGAGCGGACATATTCGCCGACATAACGAGGAGCGTCTTGTTTATATTGTGCGATGATCTTAACAATCGCAGACCCGACAATGACGCCGTCCGCACCGGTCATCGCCATATTCCGTGCTTGTTCCGGAGTGCTGATGCCAAATCCGATGGCACACGGTATATCCGTCGCCGCTTTGATCTTGGCAACCATGCTTTTCAGATCGGTCGTGATCTTGCTTCGTACGCCGGTGACGCCCAAACTGGAAACTACGTAAACAAAACCATCTGCTTCGGCGGCGATCATCTGGATGCGGTCCTCACTGGTCGGTGCGATCAATGAAACCAAATCAAAATCATATTTTTTGCACAAATCGAGGAATTCTTCTTTTTCTTCATAGGGTACATCCGGCAGGATCATGCCGTCCATGCCGATTTCCTTGGCAGTCTTGATGAAGCGTTCGCTGCCGTAGGAGAAGACAACATTCGCATAGGTCATGAAGACCATCGGGATGGTAACTTCCTGACGGATCTCTTTGACCATCGCAAAGATCTTGTCAGTGGTGCAGCCGTTGGATAACGAGCGCAGATTGGCTTCCTGAATGGTCGGTCCTTCAGCGGTCGGATCTGAAAACGGAATGCCCAATTCAATTAGATCTGCCCCGGCTGCCTGCAGTTCTTTGATGATTGCTTTGGTTGTGTTTAGATCCGGGTCTCCGCATGTCACAAATGGAATGAACGCTTTGCCGTGGTCAAATGCTTCTGCGATCCTACTCATAAATATCCTCTCCTCTATAGCGGGCAATGGCCGCACAGTCTTTATCGCCGCGTCCCGATAATGTCACGACGATGATCTTGTCTTTGTCCATTTTCGGTGCGATCTGCATCGCGTAAGCCAGGGCATGGCTGGATTCAATGGCCGGAATGATGCCTTCCATACGGGAAAGGTATTCAAACGCATTGACCGCTTCTTCATCGGTGATGGCGACATATTCGGCCCGGCCGATGTCATGCAGATAGGCATGTTCCGGTCCGATCCCTGGATAATCCAATCCGGCACTGATCGAATAGACCGGTGCGATCTGGCCGAATTCATCCTGACAGAAGTAGGATTTCATGCCGTGGAAGATGCCTTCGCGGCCGGTGTTGATCGTCGCTGCGGTTTCCGGTGTATCGATGCCGCGGCCGGCTGCCTCACAGCCGATCAGACGGACATCTTTGTCATCGATAAAGTTGTAGAAGGAGCCGATGGCATTGCTTCCGCCGCCGACACAGGCCAGGACGGCATCAGGCAGACGGCCTTCTTTTTCCAGGATCTGGGCTTTGATCTCTTTGGAGATGACTGCCTGGAAATCACGGACGATGGTCGGGAACGGATGCGGGCCCATCACGGAACCGAGGCAATAGTGCGTATCGGCAATGCGGTTGGTCCATTCGCGCATCGCTTCACTGACGGCATCTTTCAATGTCCCAGTGCCAGTCTTGACCGGCACGACATCGGCACCCAACAGTTTCATTTTATAAACGTTCAGTGCCTGTCGTTCGGTATCTTTGATGCCCATGAATACGACACATTCCATGCCCATCAGCGCAGCAGCCGTAGCGGTGGCAACACCGTGCTGGCCGGCGCCGGTCTCGGCGATCAGACGGGTCTTGCCCATCTTTTTTGCCAACAGCGCCTGGCCCAGGACGTTGTTGATCTTATGGGCGCCGGTATGGTTCAGATCTTCCCGCTTTAAATAGATCTTGGCACCGCCGAGATCTTTGGTCATTTTTTCCGCATAGTACAGACGGCTCGGGCGGTTGGCGTATTCATTTAATAAGGTCTGCAGTTCGTCCTGAAACTGCGGATCGTTTTTATAGTGATTGTATGCTTCTTCCAATTCAATGACCGCATTCATCAACGTTTCGGGAATATATTGTCCGCCGTGAATGCCGAATCTTCCTCGACTCTTTGTCATAACTGCTCCTTTCGACACAACGCAATGCATTGTTTGATTTTTTGTTCATCTTTGATTTGATTGGTCTCAGCCCCGCTGCTGATATCAACGGCAGCCGGGCGGAGGGTTTGAATGGCCTCCGACAGATTGTCCGGGTTCAGGCCGCCGGCCAGGATGAACGGCCGGTCCATCTGTTTCAGCAGGCTCCAGTCAAAGGTACGGCCGCTGCCTTGACCGGCATCCAGCAGGATCGCGTCGGCCGGACTGTCAATGGCTGGCTGCAGGTCTGCTTCGCTGCGGATCACAAAGGCTTTGATGACCGGTGCGCCGAATGATTGAACGGTGCGGATCATCGCCGGTGTCTCATGGCCGTGCAGCTGCACCATTTGGATCGTATTAGTCCTGACCAATTGTTCGATCACGGCCGGATCTTCATCGACAAAGACACCGACGGCCGGAATGGCAGGATCGAGCCGATCGGTCAAGGTATGCAGAGCAGCCGGCTCTACACTGCGGAAGCTTTTCGGAAAATCAACGATAAAGCCCGCATAATTGGGATGACAGCGATTGGCGATCGCGATATCTTCAAGCCGGCGCAGACCGCAGATCTTGATCCGGATCATTGTTTCAATTCCTTCAGTTTCTGCGTCTTGTCCGCCGCCAGCATCATGGTTTCACCGATCAGCACGGCATCGACATCAGCCTGGCGCAGCGCCTGTACATCGGCTGCATTCTTGATGCCGCTTTCGGCCACAAACAAACAGTCATGACCGACTTGTTCACGCAGCCGCAGACAATTGTGCGGATCCACGCTGAAGTTTTTCAAATTCCGGTTGTTGACGCCGATGATCCGGGCATGGCAGCGTTTGGCTGTCGCTACTTCGTTTTCATCATGGCACTCCACCAACGCATCCATTCCCAGCGCTTCGGCCTTGGCCAGATAGCGGCTGAGCGTCTCTTCATCCAGCAGCGCAACGATCAGCAGCACCGCTGCAGCGCCGTTCAGCCGTGCCTGGTCAATCATATATTCATCAATGGTAAAGTCTTTGCATAAACATGGGATCGATACCTTCTGACTGATTTCATGCAAATAATCAAAGCCGCCTTTGAACCACTGCGGTTCGGTGAGCACCGAAATGGCATCGGCACCGGCTGCTTCATATTCTTCGGCGATCTTTACGTATGGAAAGTGTTCCACGATCTGGCCTTTGGACGGCGATGCTTGTTTGCATTCACAGATAAAGGAAATGTCCGGTTTGGCCAGCGCCTGATAAAACGGGTGGTTCAATTTGGGCAGTGCTTCGGCCTTGCGGCACAAGGATTCCGGTGTGACGGCTTCTTTGGCGATCTCTACGCGCTGTCTCGCCGCTTCGGCAATCGTCACTAAAATATTTTCAGGCATTGGACACCTCGATCAGCTTCTGCAAGGTAGCCATGGCCTTGCCGGAATCCAATACCTCTTTGGCATACTGCACGCCGGCTTCCGGGGTCTCCGATTTACCATAAACATAGAAGCCCAAGCCTGCATTCATCAGTACGGCATTGCGTTTCGGTCCTTGTTCCTTGCCGGACAGAATGTCCTTGGTGATCTGAGCATTTTCCTGCGGTGTGCCGCCGATGATATCCTCTTTGGTACCGCGTTCAAAGCCGAATTGTTCCGGTGTGATCTCACTGGTGCGGTAGAAGCCGTCTCGGATCTCGCAGACCAGGGTCGGTGCGGAGATGCTGACTTCGTCCAGCTTATCTTCGCCGTAGACGACAAAGCCGCGCTCGACGCCCAGGTTGACCAGTACTTTGGCGATCGGTTCCACCAGATAGCGGTCATAAACCCCAAGGATAAAGTAATTCGGTTTGCTTGGGTTCGTCAGCGGACCAAGAATATTGAAGACGGTGCGGAATCCCAATTCCTTACGGATCGCACCGACATATTTCATCGATGTATGATATTTCTGTGCAAAGAAGAAGCACATGCCGGCTTCCTGCAGACATTGTTTCGCTTTTTCTGGATCTTGGTTGATGTTGACGCCTAAAGCTTCCAGGCAGTCGGCCGTGCCGCATAAGGAGCTGGCTGCCCGATTGCCGTGCTTGGCGACTTTGACACCGCCGGCAGCCAAGACCAGAGCTGCAGTTGTAGAGATATTAAAGCTGTGCGCGCCGTCTCCGCCGGTACCGACGATCTCTAACAAGTCCATGTCGCCGCGGTCATATGGGATTGCTTTTTCCCGCATGGCGGTCGCACAGCCGCTGATTTCATCAATGGTTTCCATGTGCGCGCTTTTGGTGCTCAGCGCGGCCAGGAAGGCAGCATTCTGGGTCTGGGAAGTTTCACCGGACATGATTTCATTCATGACGGTATACGCTTCATCATAGGTTAAGTCTTCTTTGTTTACGATTTTTTCAATTGCTTCTTTGATCATGTTTTTTTCCTCTTTCCTTTTGTTCGCAAGAAAAAAGTCCCTGACAGAAACTTTTTTCTGTCAAGGACGAATAAACATTATCCGCGGTGCCACCTTGATTCACATCGATCGATGTGCGCTTGCGAAATACAAACATATTTCCGGCCTCTGACGCAGGCCTTACGTTACAGAATACTCAGGGATCTCCTTTTCACTGTACCCTCAGCGGTCCATTTGCCAAATCGGTGTCCGTTCCGTTTCCACCATCGGGAACTCTCTGTACGTCCTGGTCTGACGTTATCTCCGCCTCAACGGTTTTGTTGATTGAATTGTAACACCTTGAAAGAAAATTGTAAATAATGAAATGAATGAAAATTGTTTCAAAAAAGAACCGGGATCCCGGTCCTTCTTATTTTACATTTCTTTTCTGACTGCAGCTGCAGCACCCAGTGCGCTGATGGCCGCTATGGTCCACATCATCGTATGAACTGCACTGCCCGTCTGAACACCGTTGGTTTGTACAGTCTGTGCATTGACAGTTTTCTTTTCTGTCTTCGGTGTTTCTTTTTCTTCCTTCGGTGTCTCTTGTTCTTCTTTTGGCGTTTCTTTTTCTGTCGTTTCCGTAGTTTCCGTTGCTTCTTTTTCATCCACCATGATCACTTCCATCGATGTGACCTTGGCAGCGGAGATCCAATCTGGGAACATACCATAATTTTCGTAATTTGATTCATTCGCTTTATAAAAATACAACATGTAATATTCGACAGGATCGTAATTTTCATCTGCAGCAGCCTGCTTCGCAGCCGTCAGCAGTTCATCACTTTTGGTTAAGGCAGCGTCCATATCCAGTGTACTTTCAACCTCATCAAGATGTCGAAAGAAAAAATACTGTTCCAAATAATCTTTTGCGTCGCCGTTGTTCCACTGATCCATTATTTCCTCATCACTCACAAAGGTCCTGTCATTGATTGCCTGGAAAATAGCCAACTGTGTCGCTGCATACGATGTCGCATTTGACAATCCACTAAAAGCTGTCCCATTGTAGCCATGATTGATCAAATAAATCAGTTCTTTCTGCAGTGCCGCCATGTCACGGCCTTCGTACACAGGGCTATCCATCAGTAACTTCAATTTATTTTCGGTCCCATAAGAAATAAGATACGTACCAGCTGTGGTTTCTTGACTATAGTATGCATCTGCAGCCTGAGTATTCCGAAACCAATCTGCCCAAACGGAATTAAATTGGTAGAGGATACCATTTTCTGCATCGTGCCATGCGCCATCAGAGAATTGAATTCTGGATTTGTTTTCCGCATCATAATTTGTGATGTTTCTTTGCATCGTAATGGTCTCTCCGTTCCGGCTGTCCGGTATGACCTTAACATTGAATGTCACATCGGCCGCTTTTTGATAACCGGCCGGTGCGTCCGTCTCATGCAGAAAATATGTACCTTCTGCCATATTCAGCGTCGTCGCTTTATATGTGGTGACGATATTTTTCTGAACGACACCATTTGAATCGACAACACTGATTTCAGCATCCTGCAGCTGTGTTCCATTTGGATCCGTTTTCCGGATGACCACCGGCTGCTGAACATCACTTGGAACCGATGTATCCGTTATATCCGGCCGGCTAAGATGCTGATGATAACTGGAAGCATATGTATTTCCCGCCGTCATCCATAAGCCGCCGAACAGACATACAAAAAAGAAACCCCACAAATATACTCTCTTCATTTTTTGGTTCATTTTTTCACCTCCCTCTCATCCAGAGATATTATATCTTATAACATCAATTTTTACTATATTAATGCTCTGATTAATATATCCTTTTTATTACACTTTTTGTTAATTTATTTATTATATTTTTCATATCTATTCAAACAAAGAAAAACCCCTCCGGCTGGCTGTCCAACTTTTGGGGTTCACGTAAAAATAGATTATTTTATTCTGCTTCTTTTTTGATGAACATCGCAGCACCGAATGCACTGATCATCATCATGGTCCACAGCATCGTATGGACCGCACTGCCGGTCTGAACACCGCTGGTTTGCACCGTTTGTGCATTGACCGTTTTCTTTTCTTTCTTTGGCGTCTCTTGTTCTTCTTCCGGCGTTTCTTCTGGCTCCTCCGGGATCGGTTCATCGATCATCGTAACGATGATCGGATCCGAAGGATCTGCAGCAGAAATCAGATTTTGGAATTCTGGTATCTCTCCATTTCCATATTGTTCATTATAATATAACATGTAATGGTCATATTTCGTTTTGGCCAGTTCATCGGAGTTCTGTGCATTTTCGAATAACTCTTTCGCTTTAGCGATAATGATGTCACGGCCTGCTTCTTCACTGTCGAAATACTCTGGACCCACATTGATGTTATAAAGCCTGTTGATAAATATACGAAAGGCATCATCTTGTGGCAGCTCATAACCATTCCATTCCTCTAAATTGTCCCAAATCTTCCATCCATCAACTAAAACTGAAGACTCCAGATCAATATGGCAAGTTTCTGGTTGGATCGTTGCCCAGATTGCTAACTGCGTTGCAGCGTAGGATTGTTCATCCGTCATTCCTTCAAACGGTTCGCCAATTTTTTTGTATCCTTGATTGACCAGATAATTAAATTTGCTATTTAAATTATTCAATGTCTGATCGTTATATGAATTACCGCTCAAAGCAGCCGATAAATTTTCTTTGGAACCGTATACGATAAAATATTCCGGGTCTTCAACGCTCATTGGTTGAACCGATGCAACACCAACCGAATTCGAAGTTTTTATTTCCGGGTTGATACAATAAACAATCTTTCCAAATTCCGTATCCTGCCGCACGCCGCCTAGATTTGTTATTCCAGTAAATTGAACATCCTCTGTCGAAATGTGTTTTCCATTTCGGGAATCTACCGTTGGATTGACGGAGAACCAGATATCCTCAGCTTGCTGGTAACCGTCCGGTGCACCGCTCTCATGCAAAAAATACTCACCTTTGGACATATTCAGCGTCGTCACATCATACGTAGTCACAATATTCGTCTGAACGACACCATTTGAATCAACAACACTAATTTCAGCATCTTGCAGCTGTGCTCCATTCGGATCTGTTTTCTGAATGATCACCGGCTGCGTCAGATCATCCGGAACGGAATCATCGACAGTCGGCGCCGGAGCAAGCTGCTGGCGGTAGCTGGAAGCATATGTGTTTCCTGCCGCTATCCACAATCCGCCGAACAAACATACAAAAAAGAAAACCAATAAAGACGCTCTCTTCAATTTGTGATTCATTTTTTCACCTCCCTCTCTATCCGTTTACAAGTATTATATCATTTTTGAATCATTGATGGAGCGCCTATATAAATTTTATTTATATCTATTTTTTATAAATCATTTAATCATGAAGCATTCTGTTCATGCTCATAATAAAAACCCCTTCGGCTGGTTTTCCAACCTCTGGGGGTCATTTTATAGAACAAATTGTTTATTCTGCTTCTTTTTTGATTAACATCGCAGCACCTAATGCGCTGATCGCCGTCATGGCCCACATCATCATATTCGTTGTGGTGCCTGTATTGACGCCATTGGTTTGTACAGTCTGTGTATTGACTGTCTTTGTTTCTGCTTTCGGCGTCTTCTTTTCTTCTTTTGGTGTTTCTTTTTCTTCTTTCGGCGTTTCTTCTTTTTCTTCCGGAATTGGTTCATCGATCATCGTGATCGTGATCGGATCCGAAGAAGCAGCAGCGGAAATTAAATTCTGATATTCCGAGATAGTACCGCAATATCCATCTTGTTCACTATAATACAGCATGTAATGGTCATACTGAGTGTTCGCCAATTCATCTGCGTTCTGCGCATTTTCAAATAATTCTTTTGCCTTGGCTATAATCGTGTCACGATCAGTACTGCTTTCTTCGCTCATGTAGTACGTATTAATAGCCGGATCATCGTTGTATAATAAATTAGCAAAATTCAAAAACGCTGCAGCTTGTCCATAGATTTGGCTTCCATTATTAAATTCAAAGTTCTGTGGGTTATCCCAAATTGCCCATCCGGAATTAAATCCATATTGCATTTGACGTACACCCGGTTCCAACGTTGCCCAGATTGCCAACTGCGTCGCCGCGTACGACTGTGCATCGGTCATACCTTCAAACGGTTCACCGAGTTTTTTGTATCCTTGATTGACCAGATAATTAAATTCTTTATTCAAGTTTGCCAATTTTTGTTCATAAGCAGCACTATCTTCATACATAGTCCAGCAAGCTGACAATTTATCAGCATTCCCATAAACGATAAAGTATTCAGAGTCTGAAACACTCATCGGACTGATAGACGCAAGCTGCGGAACTGGCATTCCCTTCTTTTCTGGATTGATGCAGTAAACAATCTTTCCAAATTCTGTATCCTGCCGCACGCCGCCTTTTTCGGTCAGTCCAGTAAACTGAACACTATCTGTCGAAATGTATTTTCCGTTTCGGGAATCCACCGTCGGATTGACAGAGAACCAGATATCCTTGGCTTTCTGGTAGCCGTCCGGTACACCGGACTCATGCAGGAAATACTCACCTTTTGATAGGTTCAATGTTGTCGTGTTGTATGTGGTGACAATGTTTGTCTGAACGACTCCGTTCGAATCGACAACACTAAGTTCAGCATCGCTCAGCTGAGCTCCATTTGGATCCGTTTTCTGAATGATCACCGGCTGCGTCAGATCATCCGGAAGCGAATCATCAACAGTTGTTTCCGTCGGACATGCAGAAGATGTTGTACACGCTGCAGCGGATACTTTATCTGCGCAAAAGAAAAATCCAGTAAACAAGCATACGAAAAAGAACGCATACATTCCTGCTCTCTTCATTGTTTCACCTCCCTCCTCTATCCGTGTTTATTATAGCACTGTATAAAGAATTTAAAACTATTAAAAACTTGCTTTTGTTTTATAATTTTATATCATATTATGATTTTTGATTCTCAAAAATCATAAAAAAAGAACATCTTTTTCGATGTTCTTTCCTACACAACGTATTTTGTTCGTTTATTACTCTGTTGCTTTTTTCATCATAATTGCGGCTCCGATTACAACTATGGCACCCATAAAATAAATAGCTGTCTGTGTTGAGGCTGCTGTGTTTACACCGCCTGTTCTGCTTGTCTGTGCAGCTTGTACATATACACCTTGATCATTTGTTGTTTCTGTTGTCGTTGTGTTTGTTTTTTCTGTATCTGTTGTTTCTTCCGGCAAGTCTAACATAAAGACATGTCCTGGTGTGACGAATCCCAAAGAAATATAATCTGTGAATCCTTCTCCATAAAAAGTCATGCCTCTGATTGAGGAAGAATATACCACGTAATGGCGATATTTCGCTTGATCTGCCTTGGTCAAAGCATCGTTATATAATTCGCTCATTTTAATTCTGATACTTGACGTATTTACCGTCAAATCAGGAATGAGCGGCTGCCCATCACTCGTTGGTGGATATATAATATTCAGAGCAGTTTGAATTTCATCGTCAGTAAAATTAAGTATCGCTTCTCTTGGCATTTCTTGAAAAATTGCCCAGATTGCTATCTGAGTAGCCACATACGATTCTGCATGGCTCATACCAGAAAATGGTGTTCCTTTATAACCATAATTCAATAAATAGGCGATGCGTCTGTCGATTGTTTCTGGGTCAGCAACCATATTGTCACCGCCATAATATGCATTACGGTTGTTTTTTGTCATATACGAAATCGTATAAGTCGTTTCGCCGGCTTCTTCAGATGGCTGATAATACATCTCTAATTGATAAACAATAGCACCATAGCCTTCTGTATCGATCCATACACCGGCAGCTTCGCCGTCTGATATAGCGCCGATCCGGCTATTTATTCCAGCACCCTTATTAAATGTTTTTAAATTTTCATCCGTTGTCCGCGGATCCGGTACTGGTTTTACTTGAAATGAAACATCATCGGATTTTTGATAACCATCCGGTGCATTTTTCTCATGCAACGTGTATTCACCATCCGGTAAATTCACGACCGTTGCATCGTCTGTGGTAACGATCTCTGTTGAATTTCCATCTTGATCGGTCAATTCCAATTCTGCATCTTTAATTTGATTTCCATTTTCATCGATCTTATGGATCAGAATTGGTTGTTCTAAGTCTTCCGGCGGATTTTCATCGGTCAGCGGCGGTTCCTCTGTATCACAGTTAACATCACATGCTATACCTTCTGTCGTTTCGTTCGTTGATGCATAAGCATTTGTCTGCACAAAACAGAATCCGGCAAATAAACAAACAAAGAAGAATGCATACAATGAAACTCTCTTCATTGTGCTTTTCACTGTTTCACCCCCTCCCTCTCTACCATTCAGAATTATATCACTTATTATAACGTTTATGAATCATTTCATTGAACTCGAATTTAGAATCAATATTTTTATTAAAATATTGTATATTAATTAATATTTTTCATTCCTATTTGATTGTTAAAAATCATATGATCTTCTTTCTATTCCCAAACAAAAAGGCTTCATTTGAAGCCTTAACGCACGATGTATTTCTCTTTGAATTTATTTTTCTTATAATCCGATGACGTGCCGATCTTGATCAGCTGGATCATGACGGCATCGAATTTATCCGAAAAGCGGCCCCGCACGGTATTGCACGTGAGTTCCATGACTTTATTCGCTCCCAGTTCCATGCGGATCGAGCCTCGCTCTTTGGTCGTTTCTTCAAAAAAATCCGCATAGATCTGGCGATGGTCCAGTTTCTGCACATTATACAGATACATATTGCGCCTCATCTCTTAAAATTGTCTTATCCACAACATGTTTGACAATGATCAGGAAATCCGGGATCAATGCCATGTTGCAGACCAGATAGACCGTCTGCCAAACGCTCAGTCCGGTCAAATACAACAAGTCGTGGAAGCCGAGCATGCCGATGATCGACGCCAGCAGCATCGCTGTCATCAGCCAGTTCCGGATCCGCGTCATTGGTTCGCAGACCGTATACAGAACGCACAGTGAATTCCATGTGGCCACGATCGTGCAGATCGTCGAAAGCTGTGCCGAGCTCATGCCCAGCAGGCCTTTAAACTGATAACAAATCACGACGGACAGGATCACGCTGGCTGCCCCTGGAATGGCGCGGCCGAAGACATGACGCAGGAAGTGTCCGTGAACTCGTTCTTCGTTTGGCTCCAGTGCCAGCACGAAGCCCGGAATACCGGTGCCCAGACCGGAAACCAACGACAGCTGGATCGGTTTGAACGGATAAGCTGACAGCCAGAAGATCGTGATCAAGGTCAGGCCCAGAGAGAACAACGTTTTGACCAGAAACAAAGAAGCCGAACGCTGAATGTTGTTGATGACGATGCGGCCTTCGCGTAAGACCGAAGGCAGGGCATCAAATTGATCGTTCAGCAGCACGACGGATGAAATGGCCTTGGCTGCCTGCGAACCGGTTCCCATCGCGATCGAGCAGTCTGCTTCCTTCAGTGCCATGACATCGTTGACACCATCTCCGGTCATCGCTACGGTATGTCCTTGTTCTTTTAATGCCAGCACCATTTCTTTTTTCTGTTCCGGCGTCACCCGGCCGAAGATCGAATAACGCTCCACGGCCTTGGGGATGTCCTTGACCTTGCTCATATCCACCGGACGGCCCCGCACGCCGGCTTTTTTTGCCAGCGCGGTAACAGTCAGCGGATCATCACCGGAAATGATCTTGATATCGACACCTTGGTCTTCAAAATAGTCCAGCGTTTCTTTGATGTCTTCCCGCAGTACGTCCTGGATACAAATCAGCGCTAAAATACGGTGGTTTCCTTTTAACGTATCGGAAAGATGCGAAGCATGAGCCAGCACGATCACGCGCATCCCTTGTTCCGCATAGCTGTCGATCTTTGCCTGGATCTGCGGATCCGTGTTCTGCTGCACAAAGGAATACGCACCGGTAATGAAACAATTGCCGTCCGCGAATTCAACGCCGCTGGCTTTGCGGTCACTGGAAAATGGGATCGTATGAGATACAGCGGCTTCGCGTTGGCCCGCAAATTCACGGATCGCCTGCGCCGTCGCATTGTTGTCATCAAGCGCGGTATAGACCTCAGCCAGAATATCCTTGACCTCGGATTCCGTAATATCATCGAGACATTCGATATGCATCACTTTCATTTTTCCTTCGGTGATCGTACCGGTTTTATCCAGACACAATGTATCGACCCGGGCCAGTGTTTCAATGCAGTACAATTCCTGGATCAGTACCTTTTTCTGTGCCAGCTTGATCGAGCCGATGGCCAATGCCGTACTGGTCAGCAGTACCAAGCCTTCCGGGATCATACCGATCACGGCAGCGACCGTTGACAGGAACGCTTCCTGCCACAATAAATGCTCGATGAACAATTCTTTATATAAAAGCACCAGACCGGACGGGATCAAAATGATCGTACTGAACCGGATGATGGTCTGAATGCTGTCACGCAGTTCGCTCGGATAACGTTTTTCCCGCTTGGCTTGGTTCATGATCGAATACGAATACGTATCATCGCCGACCCGGACCGCTTGAGCCTTGGCCTTGCCGGAAACGATGAAACTGCCCGACATCAGCGTATCGCCGAATGTTTTTTCAATCGCATCGGATTCACCGGTCAAGATGGATTCGTTGCATTCTACATGGCCGTCCAGCACCACCGCATCGACGCTCATCTGATCGCCTGGTTCAACGATAAGCACATCGTTTTCCACGATTTCCTCGGCCGGAATTTCTTCAATACGTGAATCACGTAATACTTTGGCCTTCTTTACATTCAATAAAGCCAGTTCATCCAGCACATTCTTGGAACGGATTTCCTGAATGATACCGATGATCATATTGATCAGCACCAGCAGCACGAAAAGCATGTTCCGATAGGAGCCGGTCACAAAGACCATCAGGCCTAGGATCAGGTTGATCAAGTTGAACAGCGTGAATACGTTGTCGTGCACGATCTGTTTATAGGACCGGCTGTTCTTGGTTTCGACCTCGTTGGTTTTATTCTTGGCCACGTCGGCTTTTTTCAAACCGGTCTTGATATTTGTATATTTCTTTACCTTTAAATCCATAGTTCCATTTTACTCCATTGCGGATATGAAAAAAAGCCGAAATCCAGCTATCCGGAAATCGGCTGCATCGGTGTGTCGTACAAGGCAACGACATCCCCGTAATTTTCAAATTTTTCGTGTTTCTCCATTGCGCTTTGCAGACAGAACATCAACAGCCGTGTATCAAATGCCCGGCATGCCCCGCCGTCAATGGCCGGATACTGGCTCAGCGCCTCCAGCAGACGGTCGATCGAGGCACGATCTGTCTGCCTGTTGCGGCAGACAATGGTATTTTCCTGCGTGACCGCCTTCAGGCCGTTCAGCAGATTCTCATGAGCATTCCCTTTAGCCACCACGTACACCGTTTTACCGCGCGGATGGGCTGCCCGTCGGACAATTTGTTCATCCGTACCGACCGCAACGATCTGCACACAGCGTTCATCTTCATCAAAGGCGGATAAATCAAATGGATCCTGTTCATCGATCCGCACCAACACCGTATAGTTCATAAGCGCCCTCCTAAACCAGATCGATCGGCAATGTGATCTTCAGATTCGTGATATCGCCGATCACCACTTTGATCGGCACATCACTGTACTGTTCGACGACTTGGGCATCATCGGTTGCCGAAAACCCGTCCTGCTGCGCCTGCGCCGAACAGCGTTTGATCAATTCGGTCTTAAAACATTGCGGTGTCTGCGCACAATAACACGACGAACGAATCGGCGTGGTCTTGACATAACCGTCTTCCACGATCTTGATCGTATCGGCGCTCGGCACCATAAGCAGACAAGCATCCTCGGTTTCCAAGGTCTGCTTCAGCGCTTTGATCTCTTTAAACTGAATATATGGGCGGGCCGCATCGTGAATGAACACATATGGATACGTCACTTTCTGCAGGCCCTTGTCTACGCTTTCCTGGCGGGTCGCACCGCCTTGGCATAGAACGATCCGTTCATTTTTACTGTATTTCTTGGTGATGGCTTTCCAGTCATAAGCTGAACAAACCAGCACCACCTGGCGGCAGTCCGGATCATTTAGAAAAACATCCAATCCGGTATCTAAAACGGTCTTGCCGTTGTTCAAGGTATAAAAAACCTTGTTATATTCGAGATGCGTCCGTTCGCCGCGTCCGGCCGCCAACAATATCACACTATATTCCATGGTATCCTTATTCTAACACATTCGTTCAGAACACAAAAGGCAGTGGGGTAAGCACTGCCTTTTGTTTTATTCATATGCTTGGGAGAGAGAAATTGTCTGAACCTGTTCTAGGTTCATCTATAATCTATAAGAAAGTATTCAAACTTTTATCATATTTCCATGTGAAAATATGTGAGATTCGGCCTGAATTATGTCAAATATCGGATACTTTGACCTCACTTTCCAGAAACCAGCGGTCTTTTTCCCAATAAAGGTTGCGGATCTGACTGCCGAACCGGCATTTGTAGCATACGCCGCAGCCGCCGGCCGGCGAAAACTTTTCCTGCTTGGCCAGCACCTGATCGATCTTATAGGTTTTTTCCTGCCAGCGCACGAACAGCGGCTGCAGCTGGCCCTCCTTGCCGACCAGCGTCACCACATCAATATAGTATTTGTACATCATAATGAAATGCTCCCATCCAGGAATCCGACCGGATGAATGGTGTGGGTCCCTTTCGGATCAAAATCCGTCAGATCCGAATCCAGCTGCACCGATGCCATGCCGCAGCTGTGATAGCCATAACGGCCGCGGATCTCTTCGATGACCGCTTCGGCCCGACGTTCTTTTTCCCGCCGCCGGGGATCGCTGAACAAATCCGGCTGGTCATAAGCAAGCTTGGTCAGATCTGAGACCCGGATCCCGACGCTGCGGTAGCGTACATCGAAGCGCGGATCCTTGCGGGCCAAAAACATCGCCGTATGCAGGATCTCATCGGCCAGATCGGTCGGCTGGCTGAGCCGCTGCTGAAAGCCGATATAACATAGCCCCGTATCGCGCATGTACACCGAGACCACCGATCCTTTCGAATGAATATCGCGCAGCCGGGCCGCCACGGATTCCGCAATGACCCGGAACACTTCATACAGCTGCTCGCGGTTTTCGATATCCCGCACCACGGTCTTGCCGTTGCCGACCGACTTGATCTCCCGCTGATAGCCCACCGGCTTGACTTCGCTGTGATCCAAACCATTGGCAAACTGATACAGCATCCCGCCGATCTTACCGAACCGGCGGACCAGCAGCGTGCCGTCCGCCCGGGCCAGATCTCCGATGGTCAGGATGCCCATCTGATGCAGCTTGGCCTCCGTCCGATGACCGACCATCAACAGATCACCGACCGGCCGCGGCCAGACCACATCCCGGAAGTTTTCTTCGTCGATCAGGATATAGCCTTTCTTCTTTTTCATATCCGACCCCAGTTTCGCAAAGACTTTATTGAATGAAACGCCCATGGAAACGGTCATGCCTGTCTTGCGGTACACCTCTTCCTGGATGCGGCTGGCCAGATGCACCCCGTCACCAAACAGGCGTTGGGAATGGGTCAGATCCATCCATGCTTCATCCAATCCAAATGATTCCACCCGGTCGGTATACTGCCGGTAAATGTCCTTGATCTTCTCCGTATAGTAAATATACTCTTCATAATGCGGATGTACGATCAGCAGATCCGGACATTTCGCACGGGCTTCCCGCAGTGATTCGCCGGTCTGAATGTGATAACGCTTGGCCAGGTCATTTTTGGCCAGGATGATGCCGTTGCGCTTTTCTTCACTGCCGCCTACGGCCATCGGTACTTTCCGGTAAGCTGGATTCTTCATCTCTTCGATCTGCGCATATGCATGATTGATATCCGAATGAACTATGACTCGTTTCATGCTTTCATTATAGAAACAGCGATGCATTTTTTCAACCATTTATGCAACTTTTATGCAACTTTTTTATTTTCATCTGTATTTGTTCCATATTTTGTGTATAATAGAAGTATGAACATCCAACAAATCCTGCAGGAGTACAAAAGACAGAACAACATTACCAATGAAGACATCGCCCGTCAGATCGGCGTGACCAAATCAACGGTTTCACGCTGGTGCAGCGGTCAGACCAAGAAAGTTTCACCGGATACGCTGGAAAAGCTCTCAGACCTGATGCATCTGGATCTGGATGAACTGACGCGGATGTCAGAGTTTGCGTTTGAAAAACCATTATTGGGCGTGGTCAAGGCCGGCTATGGTTTATTGGCCGAAGAAAATCTGGAAGGCTATTTGTCGGTCAGCGAAGAAGATTACAAGAAAGGAGATTACTTCTTACGCGTGACCGGCAACTCGATGATCAATGCGAAGATCCATGATGGTGACTTATTGTATGTGGAAGCATGCAGCGACGTGCCCAGCGGTACGATCGCGGTCGTTTTGATCGGACATGAAGAAGTCTCCGTCAAGCGAGTCATCAAAAAACAGAAATTTTTATTATTGGAGGCCGCCAATCCCGATGTAGAGACAAAAATTTTCACAGCGGAGGAAGTTGAAACACTGCCGGTGCAGATCATCGGGCGGGTCATTTATGCCCGTACAGAGATCCAATAAAAAAATATTTTGCGTTTTCCATTTTATATAAAGCAAAAGCAAATTGGCATAGAAATTCAAGGGTTGATTTAAAAAATTTTATCAGTATACTAAAAGTACGCAAGCTGAATTAGTTGAACCCTCAACTAATTTCAAAATACCGTTTTATTTTTAGGAAGGAAGGTACAATATGAACGTAATCAAACGAAGCGGTGAAGAAGTCAATTTCAACATTGATAAGATTGCCAATGCGATCCGCAAAGCAAACAAAGCAACGGCGCACTCGCCGATGAGCGAAAAAGACATTCAGGAGATTTCTGAATCGGTTGCCGCTCAATGCAAAGATCTGAAGCGCAGTGCCAATGTCGAAGAGATCCAGGATATGGTGGAAACCGGCATCATGGAAAAAGGATACTATTCGGTTGCCCACAATTATATCACCTATCGATATGAGCGTGCTTTGGTCCGCAAGGCCAATTCGACCGATAAGCAGATCATGAGCCTGCTGGAGCGTCAGAACGAAGAAGTGAAACAGGAAAACTCAAACAAGAACCCGTTGGTCAACAGTGTGCAGCGTGATTACATGGCCGGCGAAGTATCCAAGGACATCACGAAACGTTTCCTGCTGCCGCAGGATATTTCGGAAGCCCACGAAAAAGGCATCATCCATTTCCATGACGCCGATTATTTCGCTCAGCATATGCATAACTGCTGCCTGGTCAATTTGGAAGACATGTTACAAAATGGTACGGTCATCTCCGAAACGATGATCGAAAAACCGCACAGTTTTTCAACCGCCTGCAACGTCGCAACGCAGATCATTGCACAGGTTGCTTCCAGCCAATACGGCGGCCAGAGCATCACGTTGTCTCACTTAGCACCGTTTGTCGAAGTCAGCCGCCAGAAAGAGCGCAGCGCGGTCCGTCAGGAATTCCAGGATTCCGGTATTCCGTATGATGAACAAAAGATCAATCAGGTAGCGGAGATGCGTGTCCGCCGCGAGATCGAAAAAGGTGTGCAGACGATTCAGTATCAGGTCATCACACTGATGACAACTAACGGTCAGGCGCCGTTCGTAACCGTCTTCATGTATCTGGATGAAGTTCCGGAAGGACAGACACGCGATGACTTGGCTTTGATCATCGAAGAAATGCTGAAGCAGCGCATCCGCGGTGTGAAGAATGAAAAAGGCGTTTATATTACGCCGGCATTCCCGAAATTGATCTACTGCCTGGAAGAAGATAACATTCACGAAGATAGTAAGTACTACTACTTGACTCGTTTAGCGGCAAAGTGCACCGCTAAGCGTATGGTGCCGGATTATATTTCCGAAAAGATCATGAAAGAATTAAAAGGCGGCGACGTGTATCCGTGCATGGGCTGCCGTTCCTTCCTGACACCGGATCCGGTCAACCATAAATATTACGGACGTTTCAATCAAGGTGTTGTGACGCTGAACCTGGTCGACGTGGCCTGCAGCTCAAAGCAGGACATGAATGAATTCTGGAAGATCATGGACGAGCGTCTGGATCTGTGCTACCGTGCACTAATGATCCGTCACAACCGTCTGCTGGGAACGCCGTCGGATGTCGCACCGATCTTATGGCAGAACGGTGCCCTGGCCCGTCTGGAAAAAGGTGAGCCGATCGATAAATTGCTGTACGACAATTATTCAACGATTTCCCTTGGCTATGCCGGCTTATGCGAATGCGTCCGCTATATGACCGGTCATTCCCACACCGACCCGGTCGGCAAGGAATTCGGCCTGAAAGTCATGCAGTATCTGAACGATGCCTGCGCAAAATGGCGTGAAGAGACGAACATCTCCTTCAGTCTGTACGGTACGCCGATGGAATCGACGACGTACAAGTTCGCTAAATGTCTGCAGGATCGTTTCGGAATCATCCCGGGCGTAACAGATAAGAACTACATCACGAACAGCTATCATGTTCACGTTACGGAAGAAATCAACGCATTCGATAAACTGACACTGGAATCTGAATTCCAGAAGCTGTCTCCGGGCGGCGCCATCAGTTATGTCGAAGTGCCGGATATGAAGAACAACATCGAAGCCGTATTGGCCGTCATGAAGCACATCTACAACAACATCATGTACGCCGAGCTGAATACCAAGAGCGATTACTGCCAGGTATGCGGTTACGATGGTGAGATCGAAATTGTGGAAGACAAGAACCACAAACTGATCTGGAAATGCCCGAACTGTGGCAACACCGATCAGGAGAAGATGAATGTAGCCCGCCGGACCTGCGGATACATCGGTACCCAGTTCTGGAACCAAGGACGTACGCAGGAAATCAAAGAGCGCGTGCTGCACCTATAAACAATAGAGAATAACTTACCTTTTCCCCCAAAAGGTAAGTTATTTTTTTATGGCAGATAAAAAGCTTAGATCAATATTATCTAAGCTTTTCTTCCAGCCACTCTTTCAAAACAAGTGCGTGATTTACATGCTCATTTTTTGCGGCATACAGCAGCAGTACATCCTGTTCATCCAGAATGTCCCTGACTCTTTTTACAAATTCCTCCGCAAATGGATTCTCTGTCAATTCTTTCTGATATTTTCGGGTAAATTCCTCAAAACGATCCGGATCATGTCCGAACCATTTTCTAAGTTTATCTGTAGGGGTAATACTTTTTGCCCATTCAAACGGCTCAAGAGCCTCCTTCCGGAGACCTCTTGGCCAAATTTTATCAATCAAGATACGATATCCTTCCATATCTGGTTTCAGTTCATAAACCCGAACAATTTTTATTTCATGCATTTTAATTATTTTCTCCAAAGAATAGCTTTAAGTCTTCGTCCGCTGTACCAATGCCGGCAATGCCAAAATTATTTACAAGGACATTTGTTACATTCGGTGAAAGGAATGCCGGCAGAGTCGGTCCAAGATGAATATTCTTTACACCAAGAGAAAGCAGCGCCAAAAGCACGATCACGGCTTTCTGTTCATACCAGGCAATATTATAGACGATCGGTAAATCATTGATGTCTTCTGCTCCGAAAATTTCCTTCAGTTTCAAGGCAATCAGCGCCAAAGAATAAGAATCGTTGCACTGTCCGGCATCAAGCACACGAGGGATCCCTCCAATATCGCCTAGATCCAGCTTGTTATATTTATACTTTGCACATCCGGCTGTAAGGATCACAACATCCTTCGGAAGTTTTTCTGCAAACTCACGATAATAGTTTCTCGTCCTCATTCGGCCGTCGCAGCCAGCCATGACCACGAACTTTCTGATCGCACCAGATCGAACGGCATCCACGATCTGATCCGCAAGCGCAAATACCTGCTCATGTGCAAAACCGCCGACAATACTTCCCGTTTCAATTTCCTGCGGCGCCGGGCACTGTTTCGCCTGTTCGATGATCGCTGAAAAATCCTTCACTTCGCCATACTTTCCCTCAATATGCCTGCATCCAGGGAAACCGGCAGCACCAGTTGTCCAAAGTCTTTCTTTATAACTTTCAGCCGGCGGCACAACACAATTTGTGGTCATTAAAATCGGGCCGTTGAATGTTTCAAACTCTTCTCGCTGTTTCCACCATGCATTTCCATAATTGCCCGCAAAATGCGGATATTTTTTAAATGCCGGATAATAATGAGCCGGAAGCATTTCTGAATGCGTGTATACGTCTACGCCTGTTCCTGCTGTCTGTTCCAGCAGCTGCTCAAGATCTTTCAGGTCATGACCAGATACAAGGATGCCTGGATTTTTTCTAACTCCGATATCAACCGTTGTCATTTCTGGATTCCCATACGCACCAGTATTCGCCGCATCTAAAAGTGCCATTCCTTCAACGCCGTATTTCCCGGTCTCCAACGTCAATGCAACAAGATCATCTACCGTCAAGCGGTCATCCAGCGTCTTAGCCAGGGCTTTCTGAAGGAACGCATCAATCTCTTCGTTCTCCTGAAGAAGGGCATTGGCATGTTTCGTATAGGCCGCCAAGCCTTTCAATCCGTATGTGATCAATTCTCGAAGAGAGCGAACGTCTTCATTTTTCGTGGCTAATACTCCGACCTCATCGGATGCAGATTTTGCTTCAAATTCCGCTTTTGTTCCGTTCCAAAGCGCTGCATCCGGAAGATCAGTACGATTGGTCAGTTGTTCAATCAAATCTTCCTTGACCGATAGCGTTTCTTCGATTCTGGCGCAAATTGCATCGAAATCAAAGTTGGCATTGGTAATGGTCGTAAAAAGATTCACAGTCACTAAATGATTGACATTCTTATCTACCGCTTTCCCTTCTGCACGAAGACGCGTAGTGACAACGGATAACCCTTTTGTTACGTAAATCAATAAATCCTGCATTCTCGCAGTCTGAGCATTCTTTCCGCATACGCCGGCTAAAGTGCAGCCGGTTCCTTTCGCGGTTTCCTGACACTGATAGCAAAACATTGTATGATTCATTTTCTTCATCCTTTCCCATAAAGCACATGCACGTTCTGCAGCTTTATGCCTTAACCATACAATCATTTTGTCGATCTTTATGTTGTTTAAACAACAAAACGGAAAATAGCCCGCACTTTTTATCCATATCAATCTATTTCATTCACAAGAAAAATAGGTCTTCAAACGAAAAGCCGAAAAAATGCAAAAAAGATTGGTTGAACCTTCAACTTGTGCTATACTGTAGTTGGAATTTGATGAGCCACAATGGGTGGACTAAAGATGTGTATAGACTTGACAGAGTGTATATAGAATTGCCCCCAGAAACAGCCAAGACTGTTTAAATTTGATCAGGAGTGAATTCCTCACTCCTGGTTTTTTATTCAAAAGGAGAATCATCATGTATTACGGAAATATTAAAAAATATGATATCGCCAACGGCGAAGGTGTACGCATTACTTTATTCGTTTCTGGCTGCACCAACCACTGCAAGGGCTGCTTTCAGCCGCAGACCTGGGATTTTCATTACGGACAGCCATACACGGCAGATACGGAAAAAGAAATTCTCGATTTTTTGGAACACGACTACATCGAAGGCCTGACCATTTTAGGCGGTGAACCGTTTGAACCGGAAAACCAACGTGAACTGGTCAATCTCTGCCGCAAGATCAAAACCCAGTATCCACAGAAAAATATCTGGTGCTTCACGGGATTTGTCCTGGATAAAGATCTGATGCCCGGCCAGCGCAAGCACTGTGAAGTTACCGATGAATTCCTGTCGTATCTGGATGTCCTGGTGGACGGTCCTTTCATTGAAGAGCAGAAGAATCTGGTACTCGCTTTCCGCGGATCAGAAAATCAGCGCATCATCGATGTACCCAAGACCCGAAAAGAAGGAAAAATTGTATTGTATATGGAATAGAAAACCGTGAGGTCTGCTGATCTCACGGTTTTTATTCATCACTTCGATCTATTCGCTGTATAACCAAACATTCGTCTGCATTCGTTTCTATGGTATACTGTGTGTATTCAACAGGAGGATCCCAAATGGATATTGTATGTTTAGATATGGAAGGCGTCCTTGTTCCGGAAATCTGGATCGCCTTTTCCAAAGCCAGCGGCATTCCGGAATTGACCCGCACCACCCGCGATGAACCGGACTACGAAAAACTCATGCACTGGCGTCTGGAAGTCTTAAAAGAACATGGCCTCGGCCTGAAAGAAATCCAAGAAACAATTGCGACGATCGATCCGCTGCCAGGAGCCAAAGCCTTCCTGGACGAGCTGCGCACAATGACACAGGTCATCATCATCAGCGATACTTTCACCGAATTTGCGATGCCGCTGATGAAAAAGCTCGGCTATCCGACCTTATTCTGCAACTCACTGCAGATCAACGAAGACGGCACGATCGCCGACATCAAAATGCGCATCGATAATTCCAAATTATCCACCGTCAAAGCGCTACAGTCGATCGGCTTTGAAACCATTGCCGCCGGCGACAGCTACAACGACTTGGATATGATCAAAGCCAGCAAGGCCGGTTTCTTATTCAAAACCACCGATCAGATCCGCAAGGACAATCCGGACATTCCGGCATATGATGAATTCGATGATTTATTGACCGCCATCAAAGCAGCAATGTAGCGCAGGATATTCTCTGCGCTTTTTTCTATTTAGAAATCAAGCATCTGATCCCAGATCCGTTCATAATAATTGCGGTTCTGAATGGCTTTTTTCTGTCGGACGGCTTGTTTTACCTCATCGGTGATCAGATCATCCGCATCCGAAAGCAGGATGTTATACATCATTTCTTCGTCGTTGACCGTCCAGACGATGGCCTTTTTTCCTGCCTCATGGATCCGTTCGATCGTCGCATTGGAAGCCATCTCCTCTTCGATGATCAAATCATCGACCTGCAGATCCTCATCCCGTCCCACGGCGGCAAAATACAGATAACCTGTTTCAATATCTGGATACTTCTTTTCGGTATAAGACACCACATCGTATTTCAAACTGATCACAGCAGTCTGCTTTTCCATATGGTACTTGCGGATCATTTTTACTACGTCATCTGCCATCCGGCGGTCCGCTGTTTCTCCTTTCAGCTCAATATACAATTTAACCTTCCCTTTGGATGTTTTCAGCAATTCTGCCAATGTCGGCACGGTATGACCGTCCGCATCATGCAGCTGTTTGATTTCTGCCAGCGTCATTTCCGAGGGCTTGCGGTCATCCCCATACAAACGCTTAAACGTATTGTCATGATTGATGATATAGGCGCCGTCTTTGGTCCGCTGTACATCGGTCTCACTGCCGACAGCACCTTGACGCGCAGCCGCTTTGATGCCGGCCGCACTGTTTTCAAACGCCAGTTTTCCGCCTGTTCGATGCGCGATCACACCAACCGAACTGGCCGCCGGAAAGAATCGGTCGAACGACATGGTCATCACGGTCGATCCGGCGGTGCAGACCGCCAGGCAGATCGTGATCACAAGCACCCTGCGCCTGACATGGGCCGGCTGTTCCGGCAAGGTATAAACTGCTTCATCCCGATAGCGCTCATACAGAATCGTTACTTCCAGGATCTCCAGCGGCAGCATGGCCAATGATAAGATACTGCCCACAATGGCCGTAAACAAGGTCGTGAAAATGGTCCAGAACCGTGTCATCTCCGTTGATAAATGCAGTGATTGGATCAATGCATAGGAACCGCCTGACAAGGCTAATGTCAGCACTGTCACAATGCCGACCAGAACCAGTGTAAATAAAATGATATGTCCTAAAAAGTTTTTCCAGTTACGCCGCATCAAAGTTTTAGCGGCATCCAAAGCCTCATCGACCGGTTTGCCTTCTAAGATGATTTCATGAAAAACAAAAAGATTGCGGATACAGAGGATCGCAGCGGCCGCAACCGCCGCTCCATAACCTATAAACAACAGCGGCCGGCTGTAAATATACGATGTGATAAAATCCGGGATCGTCAGATTGCGCGTTGCCGGCACGGTCAGGCCGATGCCGCATAACGGCACCAGCAGGCTCATATAGAAAATCGTCCAGACCCCGCGCCGGGAAAACAGCGGCCGCGAAGCTTTCATCGCCTGTAAAAATGTCTGCCGGAAGCTCTTGGTCCGCCGATGGATCAAATCATCACAATAAACGATCTTCACATTGGTGTCGATGATCTCATAAAGCACGAGCACACCTAAACCTACCGCCAGCAGAAGCCAGCCTTGCCAAGTGGTAAATAAAAACCGATAATCTCCTGAAGTCAAAGCCACATGACCTGATGAGCGCAGCAAAAAATTGATCAGCTGCCGTACCAGAAAACCGATCCCGGCCAGGATCCCTGCCAGCAGCGCCTGATACCATAACAAGCCGTCGATCGCGTTAAAATATATTTTGATCCGTTTCCGCATTTTTCCATCTCCCAAACAAAAACAGGAACCTTGCGGCCCCTGTTTCCGTATATATTGACATATATTTTCTCTCTCACAATTAGTTTACCGAATTATGAGACGTTCGTCAACAATTTCGGATATTTCCCGGCTGATATCCAGCATCCGTGACAGCTTTTTTCAGCATCTCATCTGTTACGCTGTCCTCTGCATTGAATGTCGCGTTCTTCTTTTCCAGGCTGACCTGTACATCACTGACACCTGGTACATCCGACAGTGCTTTCGTGACATGTGCCTGACAATGTTCGCACATCATACCGTCTACATCCATTTGTTTCTTCATTCTTGTATCCTCCTTTTTGACCGGCTGATCCGAGGTAATGGAAACCACTTGATAGCCGGCATTTTCTACTGCTTGTTCCAGTGCTGCGTGCGTCACCGTGCCGTCGGTGGAAACCAAAGCCGAATGAGGATCCAGCTTGACATCCGCATCGATCACGCCTTTTACATGACGCAGCGCATACGTTACCGAAGCCACACAATGATTGCACATCATTCCCTGCACATCCAACAAGAGCTTCTCTTTCACGACCGGCTCCTCTTTCACAGCAGGTGATGAAACTTCTGATTGTTTGTGATCGGACGGCTTTGCTTCCTGCTTTGATCCGGTCGATGCATATTTAGACTGGAAGAAACGCAGACGCCATGCATTGGTGCAGACGATGATGCTGGAAAGCGACATGGCAGCCGCACCATACATCGGTGATAATGTCCAGCCTGTCAGCGGCGTCAGAACGCCCATCGCCAATGGGATGCCGATCACATTGTAGATCAGTGCCCAGAACAAGTTCTGATGCACATTGCGGATGACCGCCCGGCTCAGATCGATCGCGGTATTCACATCGGTCAGATCGTTTTTCATCAAGACCACATCTGCAGAATCCATCGCAATATCGGTGCCCTGTCCGATCGCAATACCGATATCCGCACGTACCAGTGCCGGTGCATCGTTGATGCCGTCACCGACCATCGCAGTAAATTGTCCTTTTTCCTGCAGACTGCGGATCTTCGCTTCCTTGTCCGCCGGCAGCACATCGCTGATCACTTCATCGATGCCCACGCGGTCTGCCATCGCCCGCGCCGTCTTAGCATTGTCTCCCGTCAACATGACAGTATGAATGCCCTGCTGCCGGAAAGCAGCGATCGCCGCGGCAGAAGTCTGCCGTACCGTATCGGCCACCGCGATGATGCCCAATACCTGCTTTTCATCCGCAAACAACATCGGTGTCTTGCCCTGTTCAGCTAAATCGTTCAGGGCGGTTTCCGCCTTTTCCGGGATCGCGATACCGACCTGATCCATCAGTTTCCGGTTGCCCGCATAATAGGTCTTTTGTCCGATCACGGCTTTGACACCTTTGCCGCTGATATTTTCAAATGCATCGGCTTGTGCCAGATCCCCATTCGCTGCCGCGGTGATCGCCTCGGCCAGCGGGTGGTTGGACCCTTGTTCAATGGCAGCCGCCAGCTCCAGGAAGTCCGCATCGCTTTGGTCCGTAAAATTCACGACATCCTGCACGGATGGTTTACCAGATGTGATCGTACCGGTCTTGTCCAATACGATCGTCTGGATATTATGCAAATTCTCCAGACTTTCGGCATTCTTCAGCAGAATTCCAAACTGTGCTGCTTTCTCGGTGCCGACCATGATCGCCATCGGCGTCGCCAATCCCAGCGCACACGGACAAGAAATGACCAGAACGCTGATCGCATTGTTCAACGCGGTCCGGAAATCTCCGCCGACGATCATCCAGCCCGCAAAGGTTGCCAGCGCCAGACCAATTACGATCGGCACAAATACGGCTGCCACTTTATCGGCTGTCCGGGCGATCGGCGCCTTGGACGTGCCGGCTTCATCGACCAGACGGATGATCTGCGACAAGGTCGTGTCATCACCGACTTTTTCCGCTTTAAAACGGAATGTACCATTCTCATTGATGGTTGCCGACAACACCTCATCACCAGCCGTCTTTTCGACTGGAATACTTTCACCGGTGATGGCACTCTGATCCAGATAACCCGTGCCTTCCAGCACGGTGCCGTCCACTGGTACGCGCTGCCCAGGTTTCATGACGACAATATCACCGACCCGGACCTGATCCTGCGCGACCTGGACTTCCTGTCCGTCGCGGATCACGATCGCATTTTTCGGGGTCAGATCCATCAGCTTGCTTAACGCATCGCCCGTCTTCGCTTTGGATTTCGATTCCAGATATTTGCCGATCGAAACCAGGGTCACGATCATTGCGGCCGAATCAAAATAGAGCGAATGCGCCGCATGATGGACCAGCGTCATCTGACCATGCCCATAGCCGTAAGCCATGATATAGGTCATCGCCAGCGCATAGACAAAGGAAGCTCCGGAACCCAGCGCAACCAACGAATCCATGTTCGGCGCCCGTTTGAGCAGACCTTTGAAGCCGTCGATATAAAAATGCTTCTGGATCACCATGATGATCGCAGCTAAGATCAACTGGGTCAGCGCATTGATCAGATGGTTTTGTTCTCCCGATAAGATCGCCGGTAACGGCAGATGGAGCATTTCACCCATCGCCACATACATCAGCGGGATCATCAGGATCACCGAGCTGATCAACCGATCCCAGGCAGCTTTACGATCCCTTTCGACCCGTGCCTGCCGATCGGCCCATTCTTTTTTCAGTGAATTGGTTTCACTTTTGGGTGCTTGTTTCTGCTCTGCCGTATAACCGATCCGGTCAACCGCATCACAGATCGTCTTCGCATCGACTTTCTGTTCGTCGTAATCTACCTTCATGGAGTTGCCCAACAAGGACACATCCACATCCTTGACGCCGTCCAGCTTGGCCACGGCTTTCGTCACATTGGCCTGGCAGGCAGCGCAAGTCATTCCATATACATTAAAACTTTCTTTCATCGCTTCACCTTCATTTCAATTTCTTGATCAATTCCATGACTTCATCCATGATTTCATCGTCC
This sequence comes from Catenisphaera adipataccumulans, assembly GCF_014202755.1. Lineage (GTDB taxonomy): Bacteria > Bacillota_I > Bacilli_A > Erysipelotrichales > Erysipelotrichaceae > Catenisphaera > Catenisphaera adipataccumulans. The sequence goes on along the minus strand of NZ_JACHHK010000002.1, from coordinate 113,626 downwards.
CCGGCGCGGATCTCATCCGTCACGCAGGTTTTTAAATGGCCTTCCAAAACATTGTAGCCAAAAGCCTGAAGCGCTTTTTCTACCGCGGCGATCTGTATCAGAACATCCCCGCAGTAGCGATTTTCTTCGATCATATTTTCGATCCCGTTCAGCTGACCGGTGATCCGGTGCAGACGGTTTTTTAACTGTTTGATTTCCGCTTCACTGCGCGGAACATGCTTCTTTCGGTTATCCATCGGGTCTTCCTCCTTCAGCACGCTCATTATATACCCCTATAGGGTATATTTCAAGCACAATGCCGCAATTTATGATCTATGTTATAATTGTCGCATAGGAGGTTTGTTATGCGAATATTGGTTGCAGCCGCCGTTTTTCCAGCCATCTTCCTGCTGGTAGAGATCAATCTAATGGACCGGAAAGAAAAAGAGCCCACATGGCTCATCACAAGACTGGTCCTGATGGGGATCGTCGCGACGTTCTGTGCGATCATCACCGAGACCCAGGGCGATTATATACTCCGGCATTATTATTCCGTTTACAGTGACACCTACACTTTTTTGATGATGTTCATCGTGGTCGGTTTATCGGAAGAAGGTTTCAAATTTCTCTGGATGCAGCAGGCAACCTGGCGCTCACCGGAATTCAACTGTCTGTTTGACGGCATCGTTTACGGCGTTTCGGTCGCGCTGGGATTTGCGTTGTTTGAAAATATTATGTATGTCGTACGATTTGGTTTAGGAACTGCCTTCCTGCGGGCCGTGACCGCTGTACCAGGCCATGCATGTTTCGGTGTTTTCATGGGCACGTTATACGGCTTAGCCAAGCGGCAGGACTATCGTCAGAATGCCACGCTCAGCATATTGTACCGTGTCTTCGCCGTTCTGGTTCCGACGATCCTGCACGGCATCTATGATTATATAGCGACCGTCGAGAGCATCAGCATCTTATTTATAGCGTATGTGATCGTGCTCTTCGTGATCAGCGTCCTGATCGTCCGCTATGTTTCTGCTCACGACGAATACATTGATTATTTGTAAAAAAAGTCTGATCGCCTCAGACTTTTTTAATGGATCATTGTTCGATCGATGGCAGCCAGATCTTCCGCACCGCACATCTCCATCGTATCTTTTAATTCAGCGCCCAGCTTTTCGGTCAGCACCTTGATGCCTTCTTCCTGCGCGCCGTATACCGCATTTACATACGGACGGGCGATCAATACCGCGTCTGCGCCCAAGGCCAGTGCTTTGAACACATCCACACCGGAACGGATCCCGCCGTCCACAAAGACTTTCACTTTATGATCGACGGCCGAAACGATCTGCGGCAGGACTTCCGCCGTTGCCGGCACACCGTCAAGCACCCGGCCGCCATGATTGCTGACGACAATGGCTGCGGCACCGGCCTGCATGGCCTTTTTTGCTCCTTTGACCGTCATGATGCCTTTGACGATAAACGGTACCGGCGAAAGATCGATCATTTCCTTCAGTTCCGCTTCCGTCTTACGGCCGGCCGGCGGAATATGATTCTTTAAAAACGGCAGACCGGCTGCATCCACATCCATTGCCACGGCGAAGGCGCCGCTGTCTTTGACTAGATCGAGTTTCTTTTGATACGTTGCCAAGTCCCACGGTTTGATCGTCGGCACACCGATACCGCCGCAGGCCTCAATGGTGCGGCAGGCTGTTTCCATCGTCAGATCCTGCATGCCATCACCAGTAAAAGCAGCAATACCGGCCGCCTTGCATCCCGGAACAAGGATATCATTGTATTTCACATCATCCAGCACATCACCGTAATGCAGGTTCACATGACCGACCGGGCCGGCAAAGATCGGATATTGAAAGGTCTGACCAAATAGATGAAACGTTGTATCCGCAGGCTGATTGGCGCACAGCGTATCCATTTGGATCCGCACATCCTGCCAGGCATCGTAATTGCGGACCGCAACCGTGCCGGTTCCCTTGGCACCGGGACCGGGCATATGATTGCTGCAGGCCCTGCCGTTGCAGACCGGACAGCAATGGCAGCCTTTCATGACTTTTTTACTTTGTTCCAATACTTCATCGTATGTCATTTTCATCCTTCTTTCCCTCTCATTATACACAAAAAAACCGCATCTGCGGTTTTTACAATTTTTCCTCTTCCACGACGAATTGTGCGATCTGCTCAGCATGATCGGACATTCGCTCGTAGTTCATGATGGAATCCAGGAACGTGATGCCGGCTTCGACACTGCATCGTCCGTCGATCAAACGTTGAATATGACCTTCGCGCATTTCTTTTTCCATCACATCCACTTTATTTTCATGCTTTTCCACATTGGCGATCTTCGTCAGATCCTTGGTCGTTCGGATATCCATGGCCCATTTCAGCGTCTTATACGCCTGTGTGGAAATGGTCTGAATATCTTGTTTGGCTGCATCCGAGAACTCGACATTGTTGTCTTCTTTCATCATGTCGGCAATTTCCCGGCAATGATCGCCGATGCGCTCGATATCGGAGATCGCTAACAAGGAATGCTGCAGCTGCAGCTGTTCTTTTTCCGATAAAGTTGTCGCATTCAGATTGCTTAAGAAATCCGAAAGTTCTTTTTCATATTCGTTGATTTTCTTTTCATTGGCATATAATTCATCAAAATGCTCATTCGTCAATAAAGTATCCCGGGAATAGCTGATATTTTCCAAGGCGACCTCACCCATTTTATTGATTTCCTGCTTGACCGCTGCCAGCGCAAAACCCGGTGTCTGCAGCATACGGTTATCCAGATGGACCAGGCCTTCCTTCTGTGCTTTTTCTTCTTCCGTTTCCGGAATGATCTTCTGCGATAAAGCAACGATCTTATCGGCAAATGGATAGAGGTAGATGGTCGTTATAATATTGAAACTAGAATGGAAGATCGCCAGAGAGGTCGACGAAACTTTCGCCATCGCCATATCCGGCACTTTGATAAAATAGATCCAACAGACGATTCCGGCGACCACAGCACCGATGACATTGAACAGCAGGTGCATGATCGCGGCCCGGCGGGCATTGCGGCTCGCCCCGACACTGGAAAGCAGCGCCGTGACGCACGTACCGATGTTCTGGCCCAAGGCAATGAAAACTGCCGAGCCCCAGTTGACGATGCCGTTCAAGGCCAAGGTCTGTAAGATACCCATAGAAGCGGAAGAACTCTGAATGATGGCGGTGACCACCAGACCAACGAGCAAGCCTAGGATCGGGTTGCGGCCGATGGTCGCAAAGGCATTGGAGAAGACCGGCGAATCCGCATACGGGGAAATGGATCCCGACATCGTGGACAGGCCGATAAATAAGATACCGAAACCGACAAAGATATTTCCCTTGTCTTTCGTGTGCTGTTTTGTACTAAATAGAATCAGGGCCACACCGATGACCAGCAGGATCGGCGCAAAAAAATCCGGCTTCAGCAGACTGCCCCATTCACCGATCGATACGATCCAGGCGGTCATCGTTGTACCGATGTTCGCACCCATGATCACACCGATGGCCTGTGACAGGTTCATCAGCCCGGCGTTGACAAAGCCGACGACCATGACCGTGGTCGCTGAGGAACTCTGGATGATAGCCGTCACGAGGGTACCGAGCAGTACGCCCATCAGCCGGTTGTTCGTAAGCATGCCAAGCAATTTCTTGGTTTTCGATCCAGCAGAATTCTGCAGACCTTCAGCCATGACTTCCATGCCGTAGATGAACATGCCTAATCCGCCCAGAAAGGTCAAAATACTTTTTATCAAATCGATAGACATAACGTTCTCCTTCGAATCTCTCCCTATTCGACGATTCTATTTTATTTTAACATGAATTTAACATCAATATTTTTTTCTTTACAAACATTTTACATAATAAAACGGCTCCTTAACAGAGCCGTTACATATTCTTAATCCGCGTTGCTTGCGGCAATCTTTACGTCTGACCACAAATCTGCAATTTCCTTGCGTGTTTTATCATTGTATTCAAAGACTTCATCGGCCGCATAATCGGTACGCGGCGTATAGGCGTTGATGCCTTTGAAATCGTGCGTGCTCAAGTATTTTTCCACTTTCTGATTCGGTGAAGTATAACCGACATAAAGGGAATTGGCTTCGGCTGCCTCATAACTGTTGATATAGTTCATGAACGCATAAGCCAGATCCTTGTTGGATGCCCCTTTAGGAATGACCATCGCATCCACCCAAATGTTCGTACCGCTTTTCGGCATGTAGAAGCCCATGTTCTTGTTTTCTGACATGATGTAGGTTGCATCGCCGGAATAGATCAGTCCCAATGCCTTGCGTCCTTGGGCCATGTTGTCGATGATCTCATCCGTCACGATTTCCGGATCCATCGTTTCCACGCATTGTTTGAGCCAGTCGTACGCCTTGGTCAGTTCTTCATGACTCTCTGTATTCATCGAATAGCCCAGAGCTTTCAATGCCATCATGAATGAATCCCGCTCAGAATCGTATAAATAAATATCAGACTTGTATTTCGTATCCAGGAAAATATTATAGCCTTCTTTTTCCAGGTCTTCACGGTCGACCTTGGTTTTATCATATACGATGCCGACACTGCCCCAGAAATACGGGACCGAATAAACATTGCCCGGATCATAGGCAACATCCAGAATATATGGATTCATCTTTTTCAAGGTCTTTTTGACCTTGGAACGATCCAGTTTTTCCAGCCGGCCTTCATCTTTCAGACGCTGGATCATATAGTCGCTTGGGATCAGAAGATCATACTGTTCGCCGTTGGCGACTTTAATATACATCTGCTCGTTGGAATCAAAGTTATCGATCACGACCTTAGCACCGGTCTGGGCTTCAAATTCTGAGACCACATCGTTGTCGATGTATTCTCCCGGCATATAAATGCGCAGTGTCTGGCCGGCATACGGCAGGCTGCTGCTCTGATGGATACCGAAGTAGGAAATCAGCACGGCAGCTGCCAAGGCGCAGATACCGCCGATCTTCCAGCCTCGGGAAGAACGGCTTTCGATACGATCGCCTTTGTGCTTTTCCCGGATGACCGGTATAACGTTGATCACGATCAATAAGATCGTCACCAGTACGACCACGACCGTACTGATCGCATTGACGCTCGGATTGACCCGCTTGCTCATGGTATAGACCATGATGCTCAAGTTCTTGATGCCCTTGCCGGTGACAAAGTAGCTGATGATAAAATCATCGAACGACATCGTAAAAGCGATCAAGGCACCGGAAACAATGCCCGGCATGATCTCCGGCACGATGACTTTTGTGATGGCCTGCATCGGGGTCGCTCCCAGATCCAGTGCCGCATCGGCCAGATTCGGATCGAGCGATCGGACCTTGGGCATGACGCTTAACATCACGTACGGAATACAGAAGGCGATATGCGCCAGCAGCAGGGTCAGAAAGCCTTTCTCGATCTGAAAGGTGATAAACAAAAGCATCAATCCAATGGCCGTTACGATATCTGGGTTCATCAGCGGAAAATCGTTGACCTGTGAGATGAACCGGCGCATCCGTTTGCCGGATTGTGAAAGGCCAATGGCCGTCAGCGTTCCGATCAGCGTTGAAATGATCGTCGCCAGGACCGCAATGATGATCGTGATGTACAGCGACTCCATCATGCTGTGGTTCTTCAGCATCGCATCATACCAGCGCAGGGAGAAGCCCGTGAAATGCGTCAGTGACTTACTGTCGTTGAAGGAAAAAATGATCATGAACAAGATCGGCAGATAGAAAAACAACAACGACAGCACCAACAACGTCCGCCCGCTGAAACGTCTTTTTTCGTTCATGAGCGGTCCTCCTGCACGGCGGATTTCTTTTCCGCTTTGCGTACGAGCATCATCAAAAGCATCATGATCAACGCAATGATCACACTGATCGCCGAACCGAAGTTCCATTCACCGACCGTGATGAACTGGTTCTCGATGACATTGCCGATCAGGAAGAACTGGCCGCCGCCCAACAGTTTCGGAATGAAAAAGGACGAAACCGACGGCAGAAAGACTAACGCGATCCCGCTGACCACGCCCGGCATGGAAAGCGGAAAGGTGACCCGCCAAAACGTCTGGGCCCGGTTGGCACCGAGGTCCGCAGCCGCTTCGATCAAGGAATTGTCCATCTTGCTTAAGGAGGTATGGATCTGCAGGATCATGAACGGCAGAAAGTTGTAGACCATACCGATGAGCACTGCGGTCCGGGTATAGAGGATCTGCACATCGTGAAAACCGATCAAGCTCAGGAACTGTACCAGAACGCCGTCATTGCTCAAAATGCCGATCCAGGCATTGGTCCGCACCAGCATGTTGATCCACATCGGCAGCGTGATCAATAAGATCAGCAGATTCTGCCGCTTTTCATCACAGCGCGCAATATAGTAAGCGATCGGATACCCCAACAATAAACAGATGATCGTCGTTTCCAGGGCGATGGATAACGAACGCCAGAGGATCAGCAGAAAGTCCGGATCGGTAAAAAAGCGCACATAGTGTTCCAGGGTCAGCCGAAATGGGATGATCGTATTGCCGGAGGTGATGACCGAATAAAATACGATCAATAGCATCGGCAGCAGAAGCATGAGAATGCTCCAGATCAAATAAGGCAAAGCCAGCTGCTGCATCTTTTTCATGAGTTGAACCCCATCTTTTCCATCACATGGATATCTTCCGGATAGAACATCAAACCGACTTCCTTGCCTTCCGGGACATAATCGGTCGTATGGATCTTAAATTCCCGGCCGGCCGTCGAGAACGTCACACGGTAGACACCTTCCTTGATGTGCTCCTGATCAAAATCATAATCCACGGACAAGTCCACGCTTTCATCTTCGTCGCTGATCTTCCATGCCTGGGCATTGGCCCACAGCTTCAGATCGGTCTCCAGCGCCATCGATTCCTGGATCTCATCCACGGTCTTGAAGAAGTTGAACGCACTGATGGCTTCGTCCGCTTTCTTGTTTTCCACCACGCGCTGATCGATGACCCAGATCTTACGGGTGATCGAGGTATCGTTGGCGGTCGCAAAGCGCACGCTGTATTCGCCGATCTCCCGTTTCAGATCGGTATCGATGGTCGTGATCGAGATATATTCATCGGTTTCCGGATCCCAGGCCTGCGCATCCGCACGGGCGATGATCTCCTTCTCATCGATGTCCTGCATATCTTCCAGGTCGAGGTAAAAATCGTTGGCGCTGATCTTCTCCTTGCCGTCTTCGCTGGTGATCGCAAAGTTGCTGCGGACATGCATATTGACCGTGACCGTGGTGCCCGGTACGGTTTCGACCATGATCTCATAGTGCACCCCTTTAAATAAGACCGAAAGCACCTCACCGGTCAGTTTGCCCTGTTCCTTGGGCACGATGTCAATGTCTTCCGGACGGATGATCACATCCACACGTTCGTTTTCCTTGAAACCTTTATCGACACAGTCAAAGACCGTATCGTCAAAGAAAACTTTTTCATCCGCCACCATGCGTCCTGGGATGATGTTGCTTTCGCCGATGAAGCGGGCAACATAATGATTGACCGGTTCGTTGTAGATCTCCTCCGGCGTACCGACCTGCTGGATCTCGCCGTCTTTCATGACCACGATCTTATCGCTCATGGTCAGGGCTTCTTCCTGATCATGGGTAACGAAAATAAACGTGATGCCGACTTCCTGCTGGATGCGTTTCAGCTCATACTGCATTTCTTTGCGCAGTTTCAGATCCAGCGCGCCCAATGGTTCATCGAGCAGCAGGACCCGCGGTTCGTTGACCAGGGCACGGGCAATGGCCACGCGCTGCTGCTGGCCGCCGGACATCAGCGTGACGTTCTTTTTCTCAAAGCCTTCCAGTCCGATCAGCTTTAACATTTTCATCACCTTCTGGTCGATGACATCCTTGCTCATTTTTTTGATATTCAGACCGAAGGCAATGTTGTCGTAGACATTCAAGTGCGGAAACAGCGCATACCGCTGAAAGACGGTGTTCAGTTCGCGCTTGTAAGCCGGCACTTGGGCAATATCCTCACCATTAAAAATGACCTGTCCCGCGGTCGGTTCCAGAAAACCGCCCAGAATGCGCAGCAGCGTGGTCTTGCCGCAGCCGCTGGGCCCGAGCAGCGTCACAAATTCATTTTCATATATATCCAGATCAATTCCCTTTAAAACTTGTTGGTCATCGAAGTTTTTGACAATGTGTCGGAATTGAATGATCTTCTTTTTTTCTTCCATTTTCCTCTCTCCTTAAAACATCGGCGGGTTGGTGACCCATAAAACCTTGGCCTCCCGCTTGCCGGAATTTTTCAAATAATGGGACCGGCTGGCCGAAAAATAAAACGTTTCGTGAGACCGGACGGTCAGCGTCTGGTTCTCTGTGCAGATTTGGATCGTTCCCTGCAGGACATAACCGAATTCTTCTCCTTTGAAAGCCGGGATCGTTTCGCTGCAGCACTGCGGCTGCAGTTTCAGCAGGATCGGTTCCATGGCATTTTTCTGCGCATTGGGAACGATCCAGGTGACGGTTCGGCCGTCCTGTTCGTTGACAAAGTAATCCTCCTTGCCGAAGACGAGCTGTTCCGGTTCTGCTTCATGAAAAAAATCCGACAGATTGGTCCCCAGCGCTTCAAGAATGTCCTCTAAGGTCGATACGCTCGGGCTGGTCAGGTCGCGTTCCAGCTGGGATAAAAAGCCTTTGGTCAGTTCCGAACGGGCTGCCAGCTCTTCCAACGTGAGACCATTCTGCAGACGCAGGGCCTTGATTTTTTTGCCAAGTTCCATAAAGCTCCTTTCTGTTTTATTTTTTAAACTTTTTGTTCATTTAAATAAACCATGGATATTATACAGGATATGGCATAAAGTGCAAGAGCGTTCTGTGCAATTTTTTACTTGATTTTTTTCACGGTCCGGCTAATATGGAGGATACACGCAAAGGGGGGAAGGGTCCATGGAAGAAAGTAATATTGATAAAGAATTTCTGCAGCGGTTAGTGCCGATGACCGTAGAACTATTTGAAGGCTTTGATTCCGAGCAGCTGATGAACATGCTTTCGACGCAGATCATTGCCGGTGATAACGTTGCGCTGGTCCTGCTGAATGATCTGCCGAAGGAAACGTTAGATAACGTGTCCGTTTACTTAGGCAACGCACTGCGCTGTGCGATGATGAACATCTTATGCATCGAGGCCGTGCTGAAAGAGCGGGATCTGCTCACAAGTTTTTATCGCAAACGTCCTTTCGTCGACTATGTCAACGGCAAGCTGAAATACTTTGAAGATTATCGGGATCATCTGGCCAACTGGATGGTGGCCAATGATGAGGGCAAGCTGAACGAAGCGAAAAGGGCCAAGGTCGACCGCCGGCTCAAAACAAAATACGAGAAACAGGGCCGCGATATCACGCCCTATCTGAATTCGACGTATATGCGCCGATGGAATGAACTGTTCCCGGAAGATGTAGCGGGTTCGGCATAAAAAAATGAGCGATCACTCGCTCAGAAATTGTTTCATTTTTTCAACCTGGCGTTTGCCTTCGGCCTTGCCGATCTTGTAGACACGTTTCATCTCTTCCGGATCGTGTTCGATCGAGCCGATCTGCAGCGGCCGCGGCGGCCGGACGACAAATGCCTGCCCGGTCTGTTCCAGCTGCCGGATATAAGCCATGGTTTGATTATAAGCCACATGACGGTGTTCCAGCTTTTTGAAGACTTCCGGATAATTATGCAGCGCATGTTTCAGCAGTTTCTGATGATCCTGCGGTTCTTTCACATAGGCAGCCGGCTGAGTCAGAATGATGACATTTTTCCGGTAGCCGATGGATTCAAAGTAATGCGCCGGGACCGAGTCGGAGATCCCGCCGTCCAACAGATCATAACCATCGATATGCACCGGATGGGAAACCACGGGCATGGAAGCGGAAGCCCGGATCCAGTCCAGATCCTGTTCGGTGCCTTTGACCAGTTTATGGTAAACCGGTTTGGCCGTATGGGCATCGGTGCAGACAACATAGAATTCCATCGGGTTTTTACGGAACGTCTGGAAATCAAAGACATCCAAATGTGCGGGCAGTTCCTTGTAGCAGAAATCCGCACCATATAAATCGCCCGTCAGCAGCCAAGAGCGCCAGCTGCAGTAGCGCCATTCGTCCGCAAAGCGGATGTTATAGCGGATGGTGCGGCCGATTTGTTTCGATTTATAGTTGCATCCAAAAGCAGCGCCGGCCGATACGCCGATGGCGCCGTCAAAATCAATGCCGTTTTCCATCATGACGTCCATGACCCCGGCACTGAATAAGCCGCGCATGGCGCCTCCCTCTAATATCAATCCTTTTCTCATATAATCGATTGTAAAAGGTTCTGCAGGAAAGTCAAGCGGTGAATTTCGCAAAATAAAAAGGCCATTTGGCCTTTTTTCATTATCCGATCACAAATTGATCCTCTGTCTGTTCAAATACTTTTTCGATTTTCGGTCTCAGTTCCTTCATCGACATGATCTGATCCAATTCCACGCGGCGCGGGAATTTCTCGAACTGCGGTGCTAATTCTTTCGCGATCACGTAAACGGTATTTTCTTCCGGTTCCAAACCTTCGATCTTGGCATGTTCTACCGTGATGCCCTTTTTACCGAGTTCTTTCATTACTTTTTCAACATTCATTTGTACCATCATCGAGCTGCCGACACCCGAACCGCAGACACAAATGAATTTTTTGATTTCTGCCATGTTTAAACCTCCTCGCATAATATCAATGTTACTTTTATTATAAGGCTATTTTTTCAGTGAATAAAACCCTTTTTTGCATTATTTTCAAAATATGAGCAAAACATGAAAAAAGCCCGAATTTCGGGCTTTTATCAACGTCCTGCATTCTCTACCCAGTCTTTGGTGTTGGCCACCAGTGCCGGGAAGGTCTTGAAATCTTTCAGTTTCCACGTCCAGTTTTTGTCACTGATCGTACCAGGCGTATTGATGCGCGCTTCTTCTTTGTAGCCGCAGATATCCCAGATCGGCAGGATCACCGTATCGGCCTCGCTGTCCAGCGCAAAGTGGCAGACCAGCTCATTGAATTTACGGTGCGTATAGCCGCGCTTCTTGAAGAACCGGCGCAGGCTGATCCGTTTATTGTTTGAAAAAGATTGATAGGCCTGGCAGACCGTTTCATTGTCATGTGTGCCGGTATATAGGACAATGTGCTCCGGCAGCGGTTTTTTCAATACTTTGCTTTCGAGCTTGAAAAGCAGCAGTTCCATGCCCGGAATGCCGAATTCGCGTTCCAGCGCATACAATTCCGGACGCAGCTGATCACCTAGATCCTCGGCCACCATTTGGATGCCCGGGCAGGCATCGATGATCGCCCGCAGCAGATTTTCTCCCGGTGATTCGATCCATTCGCCTTCTACTGCGGTCGGGCAGGAAGAAGGGATCTTCCAATAGGTATCGAAAGCACGGAAATGATCGATGCGGATCATGTCGCAGCACCGGCTCATCCAGCGCATGCGGCGGGTCCAGAACGAAAAGTCATTGTTGATCTGGTGCTCAAAGTTGTAGACGGGCATGCCCCAGCGTTGGCCGTCGGCGCTGAAATAATCCGGCGGACAGCCGGCAACGAAAGAGGCGTTGCCTTCGCGGTCAATCATGAAATCCTCGCGGTTGGTCCACATATCGGCACTGTCCAGATCGACATAGAACGGAATATCTCCCATGACTTCCAGACCGCGGGAATGAGCATACATCACGATGTCATCGAACTGCTTGTAGAAGATGTACTGCAGAAATTTAATGTAAAACAGCTCATCTTCGTAATCGCGCAGATCCACCGCGCTTTTATCATATGGCCATTGTTTGTATTCTTCGTCCCACTGGGTCCAGTCTTTGCCTTCGTGCAGATCATGGAACAGCTGGAACACGGCCCAGTCATCGAGCCAGAAGGCGCTTTGTTTAAAGGCATGGTAATCGTCTTTGAAGGCGTCAAATTCCTTTTTAAAGCTATGGAAAGCCCGGCGGAAGTATTTTTCTTTGAATGTGCGGACCTTATCATAGTCGACAAAGTTTTTAAATTTATTACAATTGACGATCGAGCTTTGCGTGATCAGTCCCATTTCGCTCAGACGGTCAATATTGATGTAAATCGGGTCACCGGCAAAGCTGGATAAAGTCTGGTACGGCGAATGCGTCGGTCCGGTCACTTGCAGCGGCAGGATCTGCCAGATCTTATAGCCGGCATCGGCGATGATATCGATCATTTTTTCTGTTTTGGTTCCGAAATCACCGATTCCTTGATTGGAAGGAATGGAAAAAACAGGACACAATATGCCTGCACGTCTCTCCATTTTGTTTCTGTTCTCCTTATTTGTTATCCCTTTCATTTATCCTATTTTAGCATATTTCTTATTGTTTTCCTATATGGAGATGACACAATCGGACTAGATGCAAAAAAGCCGCCGGGATCCGGCGGCATCGCTTCTTTATTGAACCGTGTCCAGAATTTTCTTCATCTTGGCAGCCAGGCCTTGGCACTGGCTGACCGGCAGCGAACAGACCGCTACCCGGATGCCTTGGTTGACCTTGACCGTATAAATATGGTTGGCCATCAAGGCTTCATGATACGCATCACGGGTCTTATTGTCCATATTCAGCGTAACGAAGAATCCTTCTTTATATGGATAATGGCTCAGGCCGACTTCATCGGCTTCCTTGATGAAGGTGCTGCTGCGTTTCTGCAGAAGATCGACATATTTCTGGCGCTCGGCATTGTATTCCTCCGGCTTGTTGTCGAGAACATCGACAAACATGGCCATGGCACCGTTGTTGATGTTGGACCAGGTCGCCCGGGCATCTTTCGCAAAAACCGTCACGATTTCGTCGATGGTTTTTTGCTGCTGTGCCAGCAGGATCGCTGCCCCGCAGCGCAGACCATAGCTGGTCATCGATTTCGACAGGCTGTATGCCACTTCCACAACGACATTGTCGCTGATTTTGTCAAATGCGCGGAAGTACTTCTTCGCTGCCTTCTGACCGTACGCAAAATCGATATAGGCGACATCGTTGATCAATACGACCGATACGCTTTTTGCGCATTCATTCATGATCTCGACAACTTTTGCCCACTCCTCATCGGTCAGTGAATAACCGGTCGGGTTATGGCACGGGGAGTTGATCACGATCACCAATTTATTCTGACGGACCATGACCTTCTCACAGACTTCCTTGAAGGATTTCAGATTAAATGCATCGCCGTCAAACATTTCATAGGTTTCGATGTTCAAGTTGTCCATCTGCGCCATTAATTTATAAGAACCCCACGCGATGTTCGGCAGAATGATGGTTTCGCCTGCTTCCAGGAATTCATCGATGCCCATTGCCACCGCACCGGTTCCGCCCGGTGTTGCCACTACATCGTGTGCCAGCGAACTGTTGCCGTCCAGGCCCCAGTCGTACATATGTTCTTTGAAGTCCGGGTTGCCGGTAAAGCTGGAGGCGTATTTGGCCAGTACGCGGTTATCCATGTTTTTTAATGAATCATAGACCGTATCCAGCGCCACCAATTTTCCGTCTTCTCCGTATAGAGAACCGATGGTCGCGTCGACCACATGTTCCGGTCCGTTTAGTTCCTTGTCTTCTTTGGCCTTTGCGGCAATCGCAAAGACGGCGTCTGCCAATGGCTGACGGTTCACACTCTCTTTCAAAAAGCTCATTCTTTTTCATCCTTCCTCTCGCCGATGATCGGGTATGTCCCCAATGCTTTGTATGACTCGCACATCGGTTTTAATTCTTTCAGACACTTTCGGGTATTTTCCGCATCCGCGCTGCCGTCCATTTCAATAAAGAAGAAATACTCAAACGGGCGGCCTTTGATCGGCCGGGACTGAATACTGTCCATGTTCAGTCCGTATTTCGCAATGATCTCAATGATCCGGGCCAGTGATCCGCTGGTGTGCTTGATCGTGAAGAGAATGCTGAAATGCTCACCATTCATCAGCGGTTCCCGTCCAATGATCACAAAGCGCGTGGTATTTTCAGGATTTTCTTCGATCCCTTCCGCCAGGATCTCCAGATTGTACAGATCGGCGTTTTCTCGGGCGCCGATGGCTGCTTTGTGGATGTCCTGTTCATCGGCCACATAGCGTGCGGCCAATGCGGTGTTTGGATACGCTACGGTCTGTACCTGCAGCGGCTTCAAAAATTTTTGTGCCTGTGCCAATGCCTGATCTTTCGAATAGACATACTGCACATCTTTCAAGGTGGCGCCGGGAACGCCCAGTAAGCACTGTTTGATTCTTTGGTCGGCCATTTCATGAATGTATACCGGGTATTTCATCAACGCGTCCAGCACTTCTCCGACCAAGCCGGAGTTGTTGTTTTCAAATGGAATGACACCGTACTGCGCTTCGCGGTTGACCACAGCCTGAAAGACGTCGTCAAACGATTTGCAGGAGCGCATCGGATGACCCGGGAACAAGCGTTCGCTGACCATATGGGCAAAGGCACCTTTCACGCCCGCATATGCCACGATGTCCTGTGACATCAAGGTCTGCTGGTAACGGCGTGAATTGCTCATCACATCTTTCATAAATTCCCGATAAAACGGCAGATAATCCGGATTGGTGATGTACTGCGTGTTCTTTTCGATCACGCGCTGTTCACGCTTGGCATCCAGGATCGGCAGGCCGTTGGCTTTCTTATAGTGCAGAACGTCGCGGGCAGCGTCCATGCGCTGCTGATAAAGATCTGCCATTTGGCGGTCGATCACATCGATGCGGTGCCGTGCTTCTTCCAGTTGGTTCATAGCTCACCTCTGCTCATAATCATACCACAAGTTTCATTTTTCTGAAAAAAATTGCTTTGTTTTCATGGACTTTATTTACATTTTTTCGTCTTTTTGTCACTTCATGGTAAAATCGAACTGATAAGGAGCAATAAAATTATGAAAATGGTCGTTCATTTGGATAAAAACTCGTATCCGATCGTCCTGGAGCGCGGTGTGCTGACACATATCGGCGATTTCTTGGATGTACAGCGCAAAGTCGCGCTGATCACAGAAAGCGGTGTGCCGGAAAAATGGGTGGAATTGATCCGGAAACAGCTTCCGGACGGACTGGTATTGACTTTCCCGGAAGGGGAAGGTTCGAAATGTTTTACACAGTATGAAAATCTTTTGAAACAATTGATCGATGCGCATTTCACGCGTAAAGATGCCGTAATTGCTTTAGGCGGCGGCGTGACCGGCGATCTGGCCGGATTTGTGGCATCAAGCTATATGCGCGGCATCGATTTCTATAATTTGCCGACCACAGTATTATCGCAGGTGGATTCCAGTGTCGGCGGCAAAGTAGCGATCGACGTGGGTGCGGTCAAAAATATCGTCGGCGCCTTTTATCAGCCGAAGGCCGTACTGATCGATCCGGATGTTCTCCAGACGCTGCCGCAGCGTCAGATCAACAATGGTTTGATGGAAGCGTTGAAAACTGGTTTGATCCAGGATCCGGAATTGTTCCGCCTGTTTGAAAGCGATGATCGATGCATCGATGCGATCATCGAACATTCCATCGACGTGAAACGTCGGGTCGTGGAGCAGGATGAAAAAGAAAGCGGTCTGCGCAAGTGTCTGAATTTTGGTCATACGATCGGTCATGCGATCGAAGGTGCCTATGGCCTGAATACCTATCTGCACGGCGAGTGCGTCGCAATGGGCATGTTGTTCATGATCGAAAATGCTGCTTTGAAAAAGCAGGTGCTCACGATCTATGAGAAGCTGCATATCCCGCCGGTGCCGGACTATGATGTCGATGTACTGATGGATTTTATTGCGCACGATAAGAAAAATAATGCGGGTTCGGTGACGGTGGTCCTGGTCAAGGAGCTGGGTTCCTTTGTATTGGAGCAATGGTCCTTCGATCAGGTGCGTGCTGTCTTGGAAAGGGGTCCTTATGAAGAATAATATTGGAACAAATATTTCCCTGACCGTATTCGGGGAAAGTCACGGGCCGCAGATCGGCGCCGTCCTGGATGGACTGCCGGCTGGTTTTGCGGTGGATGAAGACCGCATCGCGGCAGATATGGAAAAGCGCAGGGCCAAGGGACGCATCTCTACTCAGCGCCATGAAGCCGATGAAGTGCATATCGTCTCCGGCTATTTCAATGGCTATACGACCGGAACGGCTTTGACCATCTTGATCAACAATAGCAATACACGTTCGAAAGATTATGAAAAAACCAAGAACCGATTACGCCCAGGGCATGCGGATTATACCGCTTTTGAGAAGTACCATGGTTTTCAGGACTATCGGGGCGGCGGCCACTTCTCCGGCCGGCTGACGGCCTGCCTGGTCGCTGCGGGAAGTATCTGCCGGCAGATCCTGGAACAAAAAGGTGTTTTCATCGGATCCCATATGGAGCAGCTTTACTCGATCCATGACGATGTTTTTTCGGATGATCTGGAAACATTAAAAGAACAAATCGATTTGATGAATCATCGTGAATTTGCGGTCTTGAATACCGAGGTCGGCAGACAGATGAAAGAAAAGATCGAAGCCGTTGCTTCCCAAGGGGATTCATTGGGCGGCATTTTGGAGACCGCCGTCATCGGCCTGCCGACCGGGATCGGTGAACCGATGTTTGATTCGGTGGAAAGCGTATTAAGCCATTTATTGTTTTCGGTGCCGGCCGTCAAAGGCGTTTCATTCGGTCTGGGATTTGGTTTTGCGAAAGTCAAAGGCTCGCAGGGCAACGATGATTTCCATGCCGATCCGTATGGACACATCACGACCATGACCAATCACAATGCGGGCATCAACGGCGGCATCACCAACGGCATGCCGATCGTGATCCATACCGTGATCAAGCCGACGGCATCCATCTATCAGCCGCAGCCATCGGTCGACTATCAGACAAGAGAAAATGTGACGCTGCAGATCGAAGGGCGGCACGATCCATGCATCGTACACCGGGCCCGCGTCGTCGTGGATTCCGTTGTGGCCTTCGGCCTGCTGGATCTATGGATGTCCAAAAAAGCGACGGAGGACTGGGTATGCGCGTAAAAGTCCTGCCGGGTGCCCTGCAGGGTACCGTATCGATCCCTTCGTCTAAATCATTGACCCATCGGGCCATCATCTGCGCATCGCTTGCCAAAGGAACAAGCGTCGTCGATCATATTACGTTTTCAAAAGATATTGACGCAACCATCGCATGCATGCGCAATTTGGGTGCTAAGATCACGGTAAAAGAAGATGCTTGTACGATCCAGGGGACCGATGTCCGCCAAGTCGCAGGTGAGATCACATGTGATTGTTCCGAATCGGGCTCCACGCTGCGTTTCTTGATCCCGATTGCCGCCTTATCCGATGCGAATGTTACATTCATCGGGCATGGCCGGTTGATGCAGCGTCCGATGACCGTATACAAGGAAATCTTTCAGGCGCAGCATCTGCGCTTTGAACAAGACCAGACGATCCGTCTGCGCGGTCCTCTGCAGGCACGGTCCTTTGCCGTGCAGGGAGATATCTCCAGTCAGTTCATATCCGGCCTTTTATTTGCGCTGCCGCTGTTGGAACAAGACAGCACCATTGAAATCCTCCCACCGTATGAGTCCGCCTCATATGTAAATTTGACAACGGACAGTTTGGCATCATTCGGGATCACGGTCCATCATCCATCCCCGCTGGTCTATCAGATCCCGGGCGGCCAGTCTTATCAGGCGGCCCATGTATCGGTGGAAGGTGATGCCTCCCAGATGGCATTTTATGCGGTGGAGGCAGCCATTCAGTCCTCGCTGACGTGCGCGCATATCGATCCGCACAGTCATCAGGGCGATCAAGTCATCCTGGATTTTGTCAAAGCAGCCGGCGCCGATGTCCAGGGAACGACGATCACGCACCAGTCGCTGCAGGCGCAGACGATGGATATTGCGGATTGCCCGGATCTAGGACCGATCCTCTGCGTGCTGGCCGCTTATTGTCCGGGCACAAGCCGGATCATTCACGCCCGCCGTCTCCGGATGAAGGAAAGCGACCGCATTGCGGCCATGGAACAGGAACTGCGTAAATGGGGCGTGCAGATTTCCAGCACGGAAGATGAAATCACGATCACTGGCAAAGCGGAATACCATAAAACAGAGCCAGTCCGGATCGACGGACATAACGATCATCGCATCGTGATGGCGATGACAATATTTGGCTTGTGCGCCAAAAGTCCAAGCATCATCGAAGGCGCCGAAGCCATCGAGAAATCGTATCCTGATTTCTTTACGGATATCAAACATTTGAACGGAAAGGTGGAAATACTATGATTTACGGAATAGTCGGTTTGGGTTTGATGGGCGGCAGTTATGCGAAACGGCTGACCGATCAGGACGAGACCGTCATTGGGTTTGCGCGGCGGCAGGCAACGGTTGATTATGCGGTCAATCATCATATGGTGGCCAAAGGCACGCTGCAGGCGGATAAATATTTAAAGGACTGCGATATCGTGGTGCTGGCATTGTATCCGACGCAGATCAAGCCGTGGATTGAGGAACATCAAAATGCTTTGAAACCAGGCTGTCTGTTGATGGATATCAGCGGTGTGAAGTCGAATATCATCGTACCTTGTCAAGACGTACTGCGTGAAGATTGCGAATTGATCAGTACCCACCCGATGTGCGGCCGCGAATCCCAGGGAATCGAATATTCGGATCCGACGATTTTCGACGGTGCTAATTTCATCGTGGTGCCGACCGAGAAGAATTCCCAAAAAGCGATCGATACAGCCAAGGCGCTGGGCGCAAAGCTGGGCTGTACATATATTGCCCAGCTGACCATGGAACAGCACGACCGGATGATCGCCTTTCTGTCGCAGCTGACCCATATCATCGCGGTCAGCTTGATGAATACGCATGAGACCAAAGATCTGGTCAAGTATACGGGAGACAGTTTCCGCGACCTGACAAGGATCGCGACGATCAATGCGGAAATGTGGACCGAGCTGTTCTTGTTGAATAAGGATATCCTGCTGGATGAGACCAATCAGTTTATCGACACGATCTCGCATTTCCGAGACGCTTTGGCCAATGAGGATGCCGATGAGATGAAACGCTTGTTCCGGCAGTCCAGTGCCCGTCATGAAGTATTTATCCGGAAATAATAGCGTTCAGCTATAGATATATTTTATATCTGCTTATTCATTCCCTAAAAAAATGTGTAAAGTACTTACACATTTTTTTATATTGAATTGTGCGAACTATATCCTTTGTGATATGATTTCATCAGCATATGATAGTAAAAGGCGTTGCGGCGATTCCCAAACATACTGAGACCAGCTCACGTTGCGCAGTGACGTTTTTCGCATCATTGCCGGAAGCTCATAAGACCTAGTCTTAGCTTTCTAATTACGGAGCTGCCGCCTCTCACACGAAACAAAGGCAGCTTCTTTTTATTTTAAAACGAGTGGGATTATTACATACCCACTCGCTTTATATGTGTTTATATTGAAGTATGATCTGAATCAAATTTAGTGGAAAGACTTCTTTTCATTTCAGTTCATCGAAAGTATGCAGATCAATATTTTTCTTTATACAGACCCTCATCAGTGTTATATTTTATTCTACTCGAAAACGATTCAATTCAACAACGTTAAACAAGATTAGCTAACGAACGCATAACCAGGTCTATGTCCTGATTTTCCAATTCTTGAATTATATGAAGATACGTTTTTTGTGTTGTAGTCATACTGGCATGTCCCAGTCTGCGTGCAACACTACCGATTGATACTCCGGCAAACAACAATATAGATGCATGCGTATGACGCAATCCGTGTACTGTAATTACTGGTATATTTAACTTTTTACAGTACCGTTCTAAAATTCCGTTGATCGTTGCATTATAAATTTTTGCGTATTCTTCTCCTTTTTTAATAAATATTGGTTCTTCTGGGTTCATGTTTTTGGTCAGTTGTGCAAATTGCATCACTGTTTGCCAATCGATTTGAATCTTTCTAACGGATGATTTATTTTTTGTCGGCAAAAATCCTCCGCCGCCTTTATAATTCCAAGTTTTGTTTACGGACACTGTTTGATGTGCGAAATCAAAATCATTAGGTGTCAAGGCCAGAGCTTCCGAAAAACGCATGCCCGTTTTTGCGATCAACAGTAAAAACCAGTCCCAATTTACTTCATCACTAAGGTTTAAATTGGACAATAAGGTATGCAGTTCAAACTGATTGATATACTTTATTTTCTTATTTTTCGGCGTTTTTCCTTTAATAATTACTTTTCGTGTTGGATCTCTTTTAATTAGGCCTTCATCCACAGCATCAATAATGGCACCCTTTAACTGGTGATGAAAATCCATTGTCGTCTGTCGTTCATGATCTTTTGCATATTCATTAATAAGCTGTTGATATAAGATCCTGGACATGTCGCAGAGCTTTACATCAGGAATAAGTTTCTTCAGCCATGCATGTGTCATTTTATACTTAGCCAGAGTGACTTCCCGTATGGCACCTTCTTTGTACATTTGAACCCATTGTTCGTAATAATCCACAAATAAATCGGTTGTTTTCGTTTCCTTTAACATATATGTGACCTCCTCATTTTACACTGATGAAAGTCACATATATGAGGCTCTATTTTTTATTCTTTTCTGGATCTGGTATATCGATTCCGCCAGATAATATAAAGTCCCTCAGCAAATCATCCACGCGATTGTTCACTCTGAAGTTTGGCAATCTTTTGCCTTCAACAGCTGTAAAATATTCTTGTGCGTCTTCTTTTACAACTGTCGCTTTTAAAGCATCAAATCGGCCATATTCGTTTAGGTTTTTTTCTGTCACGTGTGAATCCAATAAGGTGAATACTTTCTTTTCTGATACGCCTAAATATTTATGCAGACGATGGACTTGTTCTCTTTTCATATTGGTAGCATACATTGTAATGTAATCCTGAAAGCGCAGTCCCTCCTGCAGTTCAACATCACCTGTTTGTACATCGTGCAAAAACAAATTTGCATATTGTTGGTCTTCTTGTGATAGGAATGCGAATGACTTGTGCAGTTCTTCTAAAGTTTGTTCCAGTTCTTCTTCTGTCACATTTGGCTGAGCCAGCTTTTTCAACCATTTTTCGAAGCGGGAATTCATGTAATTATAATCAATGACACCGGTATTTTGTTCTGTTAAGTATGGATCGATTTCAAATGTTACATCTTCTGCAGCGCTCGATCCATCTCCATCGTTTCGAAGTTCTTTATAACGTGCCAATAATATTTTATAGTCTTTTTCCGGTACTTCGAAAGACACTGTACCGATTTTTTCACCTTCTTCATTGATTTCGTCATATTCTTTGTTTTGCCAGTTGAATCCTTGAATCTGCGCTGCCTGATAATATGTAGAAAATTGCCGGAATAACTGGGCAAATTTAACCTTTTCAGCATGTTCTTGTGGCAATTTCAACATTTCAGGTTCTCCGGCATTTTTAAACACTAAAATCATATCTTTATAAGATAGATTCATATGTCTGATATTGTCAGCTAAATGATCCGCAAATAATCCCATTGGACGATCTCCGGAATACAATTTTACCGCGTTTTCAATATTGCGTTTCATTGTATGAGGCCGACGATAATATCGAATCGAACCGAACGGTTTTTCATTAATATTAAATAAACGATTGGTCCGCGAAAATGCTTGAATCAAATTCTGATAAACTAATTCTTTATCCAGATACAATGTATTGATCCATTTTGAATCAAATCCGGTCAATAATTGGTTCACAACAATCACAAGCTCTAATTGATGCACCATATCGACACGCTCATAAGGACGTTTATGTGCCAGGCGGGCCGCAACATCTTTTTTAAACATACCGTAACGTCCAATATCAAAATTTTGTTCAAATGCTTCATTATAGTCTTCAAGCATTTCTTTGATGCCGTCTTCTTTTGCCAATGAAATATGACCATGCTTATTATCAATTGTCGGGTCAAACACACAGGTTGTTTTTAACCATGGCGCACATTCCTTAAATTTTCTATAATACTGAACCGCTTCCGGAATACTGCTCGTCGCAAAAATGGCATGAAACTTATGATTTCGGCTCATTGTCATCCAATTATCAACAATATCTTTCACAACGGCATTTTGGTAATCATCCGATTCATATTGTTCTCTCGGTAAATAATCTTCGATTCCTTTATGATATTTACCGTCATCTCCCTGATAGCCTGCCATCGGCACTTCCGCATTGGACATAAAATGATAAAAAACTCTCTCTTTTTTTGGATCTCCCATGACCTCATCGATGTCGCTGGCTTTTGCCTGCTCTAATGCAACTGCTTCACGTAATTCTTTATCGTTGTAGACCATCACCATCGTTGGATCAAAACCCAAAACATTCTTATCTCGAATACCATCCGCAATGCTATATCGATGCAGTTCATTTCCGAAAACATCTGCAGTCGTGCTTAAAGCTTTTTCATTTTCTTCGAATACTGGCGTACCAGTAAAACCAAAGAATAAAGCATTCGGAAATGTTTGTTTGATGGTGCTCAGCATCTGTCCAAATGTAGATCGATGGCACTCATCAATAATAAATACAATGCGTTTTGATTTCATATCTTCAATGTCTTTCGCACGCATTTTCCCCTCAGCATCTTCTTTGATATTGCTCATTTTCTGAATGGAAGATACGATCAGAGTGTCTTTTGGATTTATACTTTTCAGTTTACTAATCAACGCGATAGTATCTTCTGTTTCCTGTACATCGTCCGCATTGTCCGCAAAAGCACGATACTCTTTTAATGACTGTGTTCCCAGTTCGATACGGTCCATAAGGAAAACAACTTTATCCGCATTATGTGATGAAGCGATCAACTGTGCGGATTTAAAGGAAGTCATTGTCTTCCCAGATCCAGTCGTATGCCAAATATAACCGCCCAACTGATTGTGATCATTCCAGTCATTTTTAGCAACACGGTCTGAAATTCTATTTGCCGCATAATATTGATAACTTCTCAGCACCTTCAATACGCCGTCAGAATCATCCGCAACTGTGTAATACCCAATTAGCTGATGAGCCTGTGGTATGGATAAAAATGCCTCTGAAAGAGAACGCCAATCATTAATCGGTTCATTATTAAAATCTTCCCAGTGAAAATAAAAATCAGGATTGAATCGACCATCCGGTCCAGGGTTCGCAAAATAAACCATCTCTTCTGGATTCATTGCCACAAAAACCTGCACAAGTGAAAATAAGCCAGTGAATACACCTTCATGTGCATATTTCTCAATCTGATGACATGCTTCCATTACTGGGACTCCGCTTCGTTTCAATTCAATATGAAACAGCGGCATTCCGTTGATCAAAAGCATCAAATCGCCACGTCGATCCTGAAGCGTCTTATCTTGTCTAGGGAAAACAGGTTGTTCAGCAATTTGGTAAATGCTTCGTCCTCCTGCAATCTCTTTTCTGTCGTATATTTTTAGACTGACTTCTTTTCCATAATGCTGTGTATCATTGGGATTTTTTCTGATAATTGATACCGAATTTCCATTTACAAACCCGTTTAATGCTAAAGGAGTCCGTAAAGATCGGATCTGTTCAAGCAATTGATCCATCTCTTCCGGTATCAATGGTACATGATTAAGACGATCTATATCCTGATTATTCTTATATAAAATATTCGCCCAATTTTGAATAAGCTGCTCCTCTGTTGGGTGGTATATAACTTCCTTTTCCCATCCATTACTCTGAAGTGCAGTAATTAAAGCTTTCTCAAACTCCAGTTCTTTCTCAAATCCAATCATAATTTCTCCTATATTTATATGTTTATTATATTAATTTTTATGTCACTGATGAAGGGCGATAAAGTTATCAAGTTGCTCAAAATACTCCCCAATTTTCTTCTGTTCATTAATGTTTGGAAGTGTAAATTTAGTTTTTAAGAAATTTTCGTTGTAAAGTCGCTTAATAGTACTCCCTTCAATTCCTTCCCATTTTACCAAGGAATATATACACTTAAGAAATGTATTATCCACTCTATCATCATGCTTGAACCACACAATATTGGAATCCTGAAAATACTCATCTTTTCCAGTATATTCAACAGTTCTTCCTATCGTACCAGATGCAGAAATCAATACATCTCCAATCTCTGGGTAATTAAATTTCTCTTTATACTCCTCAAAAAGTTCTTTTGAAATATATGCATCAGGTTCTCCACCAAACGTTCCAATTTTATAAAATGGAACATCTCCTTTTGTGGCTGTTTGTTGCTTAAATATTCGCTTACACATAGCAACTGAGCCTAAATCTCCAAACTCACACTGTTCCCAAGAATATATCTAAACAATTTTTATAAATAATTTTATTAACACTGATGAAGTGTAATAAGGTTATCGAGGTTCTTAAAGTAATGTCCAATTTGCCTCTGTTCAATGCTCTCCGGAAACCAAAAAGTAAGTTCACCTAGTTTCTTTCCCGATATCTCTGAGAAAGTAGATCCCGCTGCCACTGTTTCCGCCCTTGCTTTGATGATTTCACTCATTGAGAAAACAAAATATGGGTCAATATCTTCATTACACACAAGTGACTGAAACCCTTGATTTGTAGCTCCTGGACGCTGTAAGATAGCCATATTTCCTATTCCAGCACGACTTGTAAAGAGTACTGTTCTATTGGCAGGAAGCATCTTGGCTGAGCTGTTATTCAACCCTTCTTGGGTTATCTTACGTACACTTCCATTTACAAAAATCTGTTCTCCTATCTCTGCAGGAGTATACCAATCAATTTCACCGTCCCAATAATTAGGATTTGATGTACTTGGTGTACCTCCGCCGATGATATCGGCTATTTCGAACAGCTCACGCTGTTCCCAAAAATCAATATTCAACACAATAATTTATGGTCTTATAAACAAACAAGAAACAATGATTTGGTTTGATAAAAAAATCAATTGTAACTATTACACAAACCAAGAATAATGATTTTGAATTTCTATAGCAAATCTCAATCAACAAATAATTGAATAAATTAAATAAACATAGAATTTAATAAAGCTTTTTTAAGAGTTTTTAATTTATCAATTTTACACTGATGAAGGGTAATTAGATTATCTAAGCCTTGTAATGTAGCTCCAATTTTTTTCTGTTCTTGGTATGATGGTAGAATAACAGGAAAATCAACAAGTATATTTTGGTTTAAATGTTTAATTGTTCCTCCAGTTGCACGCTTAGATACATAGTCCATTAAATACGGACCAGAAAGATATTGATAAAGATATGTACTGTCAACATTATCGGTTTTAATGGTTACGTTAAACACACCTGCGTTTAGAGTTGCTGGCTTATTTAAGCCACTTACATAGGCAACTTTTCCAAGAGTTCCATCCTTTGTAATAAGGATACAGCCATTCTTTATTTGTATGTTTTTATCTTGTTCATATCTTTCCTTGGCTACATAATGACAGTTAGAGAAGTTAATTTTTCCATCATTAAAATCTGTTCCTGTTATCAAGTAGTAATCCCCATCATTCAGAAATTCAGAGGTGCGAAGGTTTTGCCAACCAATTCTTGCATGCATCGTGGTTATCTCCAACAGCTTACGCTGTTCCCAATCGTCAGTAAAACCTTTAAATCTTATCTTCGGATTTTTTTCACCGTTTTTCGGAAACATTTTTTCAAGCATTGATTTTTTTACATTTTTTAGGCTTTCTAATTTACGCTGATGAAGTGTAATAAGGTTATCGAGGTTCTTAAAGTAATGTCCAATTTGCCTCTGTTCAATGCTCTCCGGAAACCAAAAAGTAAGTTCACCTAGTTTCTTTCCCGATATCTCTGAGAAAGTAGATCCCGCTGCCACTGTTTCCGCCCTTGCTTTGATGATTTCACTCATTGAGAAAACAAAATATGGGTCAATATCTTCATTACACACAAGTGACTGAAACCCTTGATTTGTAGCTCCTGGACGCTGTAAGATAGCCATATTTCCTATTCCAGCACGACTTGTAAAGAGTACTGTTCTATTGGCAGGAAGCATCTTGGCTGAGCTGTTATTCAACCCTTCTTGGGTTATCTTACGTACACTTCCATTTACAAAAATCTGTTCTCCTATCTCTGCAGGAGTATACCAATCAATTTCACCGTCCCAATAATTAGGATTTGATGTACTTGGTGTACCTCCGCCGATGATATCGGCTATTTCGAACAGCTCACGCTGTTCCCAATCATCCGTGAATCCTTTAAAGCGAATATCTGGAGCTTTCTTCTTTTTCATCAGAAATCACCCCCTAAAAGCTTCTGAAATTCACGAATTCCTTCAATATCCTCTTCTGATCCAGTCAAATCTGACATCATTTCTGATAGTTTTGCTTCTGTTTCTTGGATTTCTTTTTCAATATCCGCAAGAGTATCAGAATATTTATTGTTTAACGAATTTACCTTATTTTGCAGCTCTTTTAGAGCTGATTCAGGTAATTCCATGATTCCATCCAAAATAGGTTCGATCCACTTTTTCTGAAGAATAATATGTATTTCATTTACATCTAAATTTAAAATGACTTCTTTGGTACGTAATTCGATTTCTTCTTTGTCTTTTTTAAGTTGTGATTTCAAAGATTTTTCTTCTTTATTGCAAACTTCTACTTTTTGCAGCTGATCAATTAATTCTGAATATTCAACAGAATCTGTTTTTGTAAGCATTTTAATGGTTGGTTTAATATTCTTCATTACAAATGCATCATTATCTTCTTTTAAAGCGTCCGATATTGTCTCTTTATCATCCTCGGACATTTCACTTAAAATATTTTCATATTCTGAAGGAATCTCGTTCAATCTTGATTCTTTTTGTTTGATTTTTTCTAGTTCATCAGAAAGAAATGTTTTTTGTACCAAATCAAAAGGTAGAATATGTCCCTTCCAACCATCCTGAATTTCTTGTTCTTTGTTATTTTTCTTCTTAATGACCATATTCGGATCGACCTGTTTTACTGCTTTCATTCCTTCTGTCTGTATCATTTCTAAATCTGTCGAAATAACAGAATAAGCATTGTGGAAAATTTCATAAGCATCATAAGGATCAACTAAAGGAATGTCGTCAAACCGTTCAAATAATTCGGATGATAATAAATCTTCTGTTTTCGCAACATTTAAATTTTCTGCTTTCGAAATCAACACATCTGTTAATACGTTTCCAAAGTTAGAAAATTGTTTTTTGTATGCAGCTAAAAAGTTTTTCACATCTTCATTTTGATCAATTACTTGTTTTAAATCATCCACTTGAACTTTTGAATACGTTTTATCTTCACCGAAAATATCTTTCCGTAATGTTGGAAAAGCTTCCCAATATTGATTTAATTGATCAATTTCATTTTTCGGTATGCCACCAAACATTGATGCATAAATATCCCAAGATTCTGCTTCTTCAGAAGAATCAACATAGCGCGGAATATTCAAATTGTAATCATTTGAACGAATCTCTTCCAAAGTCACCCGTCGAGAATACTTATCTATTTCTTGTCTTTTTGTAACTGTGTCTACGATTTTACGAATATCACAGGCACGCAGTTTATTGTTTTTTCCTTCCTTCGTAAATCCTTTGGACGCATCAACAATCAACACATCCGTGTTCTCCCGTTTTTGGCGTAAAACCATAATTATTGTTGGGATTCCCGTTCCATAAAAGATATTAGCCGGCAATCCGATGATCGTGTCGATATTGTTTTGTTCGATCAAATTTTTGCGGATCTTGCCTTCTTCACCGCCGCGGAATAAAACTCCATGAGGCAGTACAATGGTCATGATTCCATTAGGCTTTAAGTGATATAAATCATGGAGCAAAAAGGCATAATCAGCTTTTGCTTTCGGTGCAAGTCCATAGCGGGCAAAACGAGGATCATTCTCTTTCCCCGATGGATCCCAGTTTTGTGAGTAAGGCGGATTGCTGACAACAGCATCAACATACAAAGGATCATAAGTACCTATTGGATCAGACTCCTCAAAATAAGGCCAGTCTTCTTCTAATGTATCGCCGTTGCGCACAACAATATTATCCGGAAGAATTCCTCTCATCACCAAATTCATTCTTGTTAAGTTATATGTGTTTGCTTTCAATTCTTGCGCATAATATCGAATTTTGTTTGGATCATCTATATACTTCGCAACCGCATGGCCAATGTTAATTAATAATGATCCAGAACCAGATGTTGGGTCATAGATTTTAATCTCATCATTTCCCTGTAAATGATGCGCTACAATTTCTGACATTAATAATGATACTTCATGCGGAGTGTAGAATTCTCCTGCCTTTTTTCCTGCATTTGAAGCAAATTTTTCCAGTAGATATTCGTAAATATAGCCCAAGACATCATAACCTTGTTTACTATCCATCGGAATATCTTTAATCAAGTGGATCAAATCACTGACTGCTTTTGTTTGTGATTTTGTATTATCTCCTAATTTACTTAATCCTGTATCCAACGTATTAAATATATCTTTAAAGACATTTTGATGTGTTGGTGAAATCAAGCGAATAAAGGAAGACAATGCCAATCTGACATTATCGATACTAAAATCTGATCCCATTTTGATCCAAGTAGAAAACAAATCTTCATATGCAATAAAGTAACCGAGACTCTGTTGTGTATTTTTTACCGTCTCTTCATCCTCTTCATTTACATACTCTTTTATATCTTCTGGTGTGTATTCTCTGGATAATAACCATTCTTCTTCGCGATCAGATAAGTATTTATAGAATATGAAACCAAGAATATAATCTTTATATTCGTTTGCCTCAATTTTCGAACGCATTTTATTTGCAGATTCCCAAATTTTTGCGGCCAGTTGTTGTTTGTTCATATGATCCTCCATCAATTATTTTCAATCATGTTCTTATCTGTGCAGATTCTTAGTAATAAAGAGCTCTCTGCTTTTTATTATACAGGTGCTATTTACTATCAGATACAGATGACTGTATTATTTTATTCGAGCCCATTCTGTAATTCAATTCATAAAATTTTGCATTACCTAATGATTTTTATATTTCTTCCGTTTGTTTTTTATGTTTTACTGTAAATTCTAAATCCTGCGGATCTGCATGAAATTTTTTAAATAATCTTCTTAAGATTGATAATTTTTGCCTATTTGCAAGCTTAATATATGCATAAATTCCATCCTGCACTTCCTTGTAGAAAAATGGATCAGCGTTTCCTGTTGTAAAATAAATTGAAAGATCATTTTCATCTGTGTTATAAGCAAGTTCTGTTAATACTGAAGCATCTTGCTGATGAAGGATTCTAATGATTTTCATATATGCATCGACCCAGGACTTTACATTCTGCACGTTTCCCTGATACGAGAAGGACAAAATTGAATAGCCTGTTGCATCTACTTTCTCATCCAGCGTGAAACGTTCACTGTCTTTTTCTTTTGGTACAAATTCAGTTTCCATATACGGCCAAATTTTCAGTGCTTGTTCCATCATTCGCTGGTTGCGCTCTTCCAGTTCTTTCAGCGTCCATTGGTTCTGCTGACCGATCCATTGATTCATGCGCAGACCGCTGTTTGAGAAACCAATCCCTAATCCAGTCTTTGAATCGATTAAATCTCTCTTTTTAAGGAACGAATCATTACTATAATTCGAGTTATACGCAGTCAATGTAAGATTAGCTAATCGATGCAGCCATGTTTCATGGACCGTCTCATAATCTTTCCCCAATGCATTCTGCCATTGTATAGTCAAATTTTGAGGCATGATATGCTCGATTGAATATGTGCCATCATCTAAGCCTTTGAAAACATTTTTAACTTCCCTGGTCCCAAAGTTTTCATAACGCTCCATGATATAAGATCGAATGCGACTGCTCATTTGATAGATATTTCGAGTCGATAAAGCAGTCAAAAATTCCTCATCGGATGGATAACGTCCACTTTCTTTTCTGCTTTTTAGGGAATACTTCATTTTTTCCACATAATTGTCCGTTGTCTGATCATAGGCTATAACGGAACGATTCAATGAAGTAAAGATTTTATTTAAGGCGTTCGTCGGTACATCACAAATTTTTCTGCGAAAAATATAATCTTCAATCAATAAGAACACTTCTTCTGTCTCATCTATATTTAATATTTCTTCATCAAAAAGGCGCAGAACTTCCATCAAGAATGGACGTGTAACCGTGGTCTCCAACCAATTCAGACGTAATATTGTACTACGCAACTTTCCGCTTAATTTTGCCTCCAATGTGTTATATTCAGACTTAGTTTTTATCAATACCTCATAATATTTCGCATACATAAAAAGATTCTGAAATAATTCTTCAGTTGGAATTTCATGTTCTTCTACATACTCTTTAAATGCACGATAGACCTTCGACATTGGTGGCTGCTGCTGTGTTTTCAAGCGCAGATAATCCCGCATAAAAATACTGACATCGTTATCTACTGCCTTTTCAATCGGGCTCCAGTACTTATTAAAATATTCTTCCTGTTCATGTTCACTCAGGCCCATCAAAACATAGTTGCGAATTTTGTCTCCTTCGTTTAGATTCACACCAGTCGAATTTAGACTTTCGAAAATCAACTGCGGATTATCGTCTCGATTCAATTCAATATGAATGATTTGCAGCTTTTTGATTGCATCATACAATTCATCAATTGTAATTTCCTGCTTTTGGATCTGTTCACAGAAATACTTGTAATTTATAGTAATATCCGAATTTTCAATAAACTCGTCTTCACTTTTAAACAACTGTAAATATGCTTTATTATCATCATTAACTGGTTTTAATTTGATTCGTTTATCTTCTTTTTTCCAACGATCAATAATGTATACTTCATAAATCTGTTCAGCAAGGAGCGGATCATTTGATGTCACCTTACCTTGTTTCAATAAATGGCACATAGCTAAAAGTAATAAAGAAACCGTTGTTAAACGTTGCTGTCCGTCAATAATTAAATTTGTATTATTTGAATCCTCATGTACCGCAACAATGCAACCAAAAAAATGTGCCTTTAAATGATTTTTCGCTACACGAATTAAATCATTATATAACTGTTCGCAGTTTTCTTTTTTCCAATTATAATTTCGTTGGTAGACTGGAATGACAAACCGTTTATCATGTCCGTCCATGTACTGCAGTAAATATTCCTCAGACCCTTTCACTTAATATTCCCTCCAAATTGCTCATACGAAATAATTATAGCATAGTTATGTAACCGCACTCGTTGTGTCCATTTATACTCATTTCAGTTCATGAATACCACAATTATTGTCATCATTTATGACAGAATGTGGATCTATTCAAAAAAGACAGGCATCTATGCCTGTCTTTTCTTTAGGATCTTCTCTTTCGTACGGCCACAAAGCCAAGAACTGCGAGAGCACTCAACAACAGGAAGAAGACCGTTCCTGTATTCAGCCCAGTTCGCGAGCCTTTGTGCTTAGTTGACTTGCGCGTAACTGTTTTCTTCTTCTGTCCGGTGTTGGTAATGGTCCAATGACTGCCTTGATGATCCGTGCTCTTCTTATAGCCCTTCGGCACATTGACTTCATCAACGCTCCATTTCTGTTTGGCATCCAGGCCTGTCCACGTATAGGTCCAGTTCTGCGCAGCTGTCAATTCGATCGGATCTCCTTCCGGTTTTCCGTTTCGATACAGCTGTACCTTCACAGACTGCGGCGTCTTCGATGTATTCTTCCAACGCTTCGTGACCGTGAGCTCTGTGCCCGGACGATCATTGACATACGCAACATCCTGCTCATCGTCACCAACGATCGTTCCTTCTGCTTTGTCAACAGTCTGTCCATTGACCGTGATCGTGACGTCATATTCTTTATTGTCGCTTTCTGTAACGACATATTTCGTCTTCTCCGGAATACCTTCGATCGTCACACTGTCTCCGTCTGCCAGTTTGATCGTATCGCCGCTCTTGAATTCCTTGCCGTCCGCTTGGAACGAATCGGTCAATTCATTTCCGTCGGCATCTGTCAATGTGACGGTGAACGGGAATTTCTTGGTTTTATCTCCGGCCGTTCCGGTCACTGATTTATGAATGGTCAAGGAACCAGTCGGGATGATCGGATCGTCCATGACGATCGTCTGCTCATCCTGTGCGGCCCAGCTGCCGTCCTGTTTGATCTCCACGGAGCCGTCCTGGTTCACACGGAACGTGATCGGATCAGCTTTGTACCAGCCTCTTGGCGATTCGGTCTCAACGAGTTGATATTCCCCTTTCTCCAGGACAAAGGATTTGTCCTCTGTCGTGCTGGTCCAGGAATGCAGGGTCTTATTTCCCTGCCGGATCTCCAGTTTTGCGCCGGCCAGCGGTTCATCCTCGCCCAGTTTTCTAAACTTGACGGTTGAATGTTTATAGTTCGTGAAGGAAACAACGGTTTCTTCTCCTTCTTTCAATTGGTCGGATGTCTTGCCGTCGATCGTTGTCGTATAGCCGTTCAGCGTTTCTTCCTTCACGGTGTATTTCGCATCGCCCGGCAGTTTCTTGATGGTCACTTGTTCGCCGTCTTTCAGCTTGATCGTGCCGCCGTTCTGGATCGTGCCTGTCGATACAGACGCACCATCTTTGGTGATCTCATAATCGTACGTACCGGTATCCGCTTTGCCTTCCGCATCCATTAGATTGACTGTAAATGTGAATTCCTTATCGGCATCTTTCTGTACGCTGCCGACGGTCTTCTTGATCGTCAAGGTACTGTCCTTGAACTTGCGTTTATGATGCGTTGTTTCACTGGTAATATCCACGTTCTCATCACCGATGGACGTGATTTTTGCGGTGTTGTCATAAGTGACCTTCGACTTCGCAATTGTCGGGATCACCAGGTGTACAGTTTGTCCGCCCTTCAGTTCCGCGATCTGGAAGACCAGTTTCTGGTCGGTCTTGGTCATTTGAACCGCATCGTCATTGACGGCTTTCGCATCTGCCGGATCATCTCCGGTGTAATATTGAATATTTTCTGTATCGATCGTCAAACCGTCCGGGATCGGATCCGTGACTTCTACATCCTTTATTGAATCTTGTTCCAGTTTATTGGTCACATGCAGCGTATAAGTCAGATTCTTGTCTGTTTCTACAACAGTAGGATCTTCTTTGGTTCCGGTTTCTGGATCGCTGTCTTTATGGATCTCGATCTGTGGTTCCAGATCGACCTTTGTGACATGCGAACGTTCCAGACTGGCCGTTGCCGGCGGTTGTTCACCCTTGCTCCAGAACTTTTCCTGCACGGTCGCATCGTTATATGCATATACCTGCGGATCGACGTATTTTGATACATCGGTCGGCGCTTTCATATGAAGCAGGACAACGGCACTTTCACTTGGACCGAAGATATATTCCTCGCCGTTTTCTTTATAGCGCATATCGACTGCGATCGCGGTGATTTTTGATGGATCGCTTGGCTTGGTCGTGCTCCAGAAAGCTGAATTGGAAACATCAGCCTGTCCTGGGTTGTTCTGCGGATCGATATGTTCCAGTGTTGAGTAATATACAACTGGTTTGATTCCCTTGCTTTCCAGCTGAGATGTATCGATGCTGAGGAGCTTACCTTTCCAATACGTATTTTCGCCGTACGCATCTTCCAAGGTATCGTACATGATCAAACCCTTGGTGTTGCCGTTATTTTTGGACACGTAGCGCAGCTGATATTCATATTGACCGCCGCCCTGAACGTGCGCCGTCTCTCCATACAGATTGTCATTTTCTGCTTTAACACGCTTATAGTAACCGGACTGTGCTAAGAATTCGACAGGAAAATTACTGTACGCTGCAAACGAATAGGAATATTTTTTATTGTCATCCGTCTTTCCGTTGCCGTCCAGATCGGTATATACGTCCTTATTTGCTGTATAGCCGCCATTATCATTCGTTCCCGACCGCATATCCGTACTATTTTCATAGGCATAACTATTTTGGATCGACTTACCGTAATCTACAATGCTCGTCCATGGATAATAAGCATCAAACGATACTTTTAAATACGAATTCAATATTGTACGATAGCCGGAACTGGATGAATAATTTTTTGCATCTTCCGGCAAATGAACATGTACGATGACCATGGTTCGTCCGGTGTCTTTCCAGTTATTTACCGTCTCTACATCATATTGATCCTTTGTCAGATCGCCTAGATTGCTTTTTACCGTCGTATTTCCTTCCAGATAATAACAGCCCTTCGGCAGTAAATCGTAGAAAGTTCCGTTCGTGTACACATCAATGAAATCGGTTTTTTCCTTTATTTCTTCCGCAGATGTCACATCCGGCAGTGCTTTGATTTCATTGCTCTTTTTCAAAGTATAGTGCAGAATTTCTCTTCCATGTACCGGATCCGATACCGGATTGCCTACGGACTTCGTCGTATCTTGATCATATGGATAATCGATCACATAGTTGTAAGCATCCGCATGAATCCCAACATGCCCGTTGAAATTCTGCCGATCTTCTGCAGCCAGCTGCGCACGGTCAACCGAAGTACTCAGTTGATTGCCTTGTGTAATATCGACATACTCACCGGTGCTGTCCTGAACGGCTAACGTATTGATATTCCGCACGAGCATTGAATCTTTTCCCTTCGCTAATTCATCATTGATGATCTGTTTGACATGATCTGTACTGTTTAATGTGATCATGAGCTGCGGGTTTATATCCACTTGGTAATGTTTCGTATGCGCCGAAACCTTTACCGCATAGGTTTGATCCGGCAAATCAACATTTTTCGTCTCTTCGATCGTGCCGGTTTTCAGCTTCGTCCATTCCTGATTTTCCGGTGTCTTATACCAAATGGTGATTTCCGTTGTTTCATCATTTTTTTCTCGGATCGCTTTACCGTTATCCGGATCCATATTATACGTGCTTATTCTTGGTGCGAAATGCGAAAATGAGTAATCGCCTGGCTGCAGACGCTGACCGGCGAACGTGATATGGTCATCGATGAAATTTGCGGTATACATCTTTTTGCCATATTCATTGCCGTCTTTTGTAAAGCTCCAGCCCCGTGCCGAACTGCCCATGAAGAAGTAGCACTGCAGCGGCACGTCCTTGCCATTCAGCAGATCACGGTAGGAGTAGCTGCTCATATATTGCCAAAACTTGGATATCGAGTACATATCGCCGCCGTATTCATATTCTTTACCGTCATATGCATGTGAAGCCGAAGCACTTTTCTCTTCGGTATTTCCATCAATGCCATGGAGCGTCACATTGATCGTATTATCCACCTCAGCCGGCAGACTTGTATATTTGGATTTTTTATACCGGCAGACATAATACACACCATGTGCGGTACATAAGCGACCCGCAAAATTGTCGATATCGCGATATGTCTGGCCGTCTTTTTCATAATCATCATAATTATCACAGACAACTTGACTATCTGTAGTACGAACAAATGTATCTCCCTGCGCCATATCACTAAATGACTGATCATAGTAATCTAAGCCTGTGTCTTTGTAATATCCGACGATCCCGTCGCTTTTCGTCGTATCTTCATCAATCGTCACATAATATGGCTGCGTAGAATCTCTGTCAACACGATAATAGCTCTGCCATTCCAGATAAAAATAATCATCTGCATCTGCAGGCTTTTCGCCCCATTCATCACGCCATTTACTGATTTGCTTGACCATTTTCTTTTTTGCATCGGTTAATTTTGCGGACGTATTGACCGACACATTCAACGTATCGCTGGTTTGATCCAGCTGTCCTGCATTGCCTTCATCATCCGTGTACTTCGTTGTAAATTTGGCTTGAATATCATCATGTGTATACCCATTTGCCACATCCATCGGCGTAAAAGACCAAGACATTGTCGTTGTAAACATCGCTGCATCTTTTACTTCTTCGAAGTTGGTGATCACGATCTCATTCGTATCTGTATCGATACGATAATTAAAAGAACTTTCTGTCGATGTATTTGGATACTTTGGCAGCGCTGTTTTCAGCGTATCACAAGGATCGCCGTTTCGATCATAGAATATATGATACGGGATACGAATTTCGATGGAATACGGTGCACAGACTTTGTGACCGCCTGTTGAGAAATCCAGCTGTGCTTGTACAATACCTTTCGTGAAATTTGTCGTCGGTGTGATCGACAAAGAATCGCCGTTGTTGGTGATCTCCGAGTTATCGGTTCCGTCGATCCACTTTAAACGATGCGTCGCTGTTTCCACATCACCCGAATCATTCTGAGCCGGCACGCTAGTGGAATCCTTTTGATCCTCCGTACTGGCCGCTTTCGGCTGAACTTCTGCTTCCGGATTGACCGTGATAATACGATCTTTCTGACCGATCGGATCCTGCTGATTCACATCATCTGCTGCATACGCACTGTAGGTCACAGTATACACCGCACCGGCCGCCGCATTCAGCTCGGTCATGCCCTTCTGAAAGACGAAAGTTTCATCACCGGCCGCCTTAACATTCGTCACTTGAACAGATAACGATTGTCCGTTCTGTGCGGCTGTTACACCGTCCGTCAGCTTCACTGTTCCGGCATCAACGGTTACATTATCGACACCGCTCCAAGAAACCTCTTCTTGTGCAAATGCAGATTCTGCAACAAGCGAAAAAGCCATACAAAAAGAAATAAACACGCTAAAAAGCATGTTGAAAAGTCTGCTGATCTTCATTTTTTTGCCCTCTCTATATAATATCCTTATATAAATAATACATCTTATAACTTATTTATTCCATATTTTATAAGGATTAATACAAAAATACTTTTTATACTATTTAATAGATATTTCTATAAAAATACATTTTATCAAAGTTACCTACTCTCTGAGAAACGCTTCAACAGCGTATTTATCAACTTTTGATAAACAATGAATTCAGGCAAAAAGAAAAGGCCTGACTCTTTATTATTCAAAGAATCAAGCCTTAGAATTAGACGATTTCACTCGTTTTTTTTGCAGTACTTATGCGTATAACTTACGTAATGCAGCACAAGATGCACACAGTAAGATGAACCATACTGCTACGTTTTCACTCATTCCTGTTTGTACACCTTGACTGGATGTTGGCTGAGCTGCTTTCGGTTCTTCCTTTTTCGATTCCGGTTCTGGTTTTGGCTCCGGTTTCGTTTGATTGCGGAAAACGATTTCGCTCGCTGACTGACCGTTCAAAGTGATGACCGGCTCTCCATAAGCATAATAGATACCATCTTTTTCATCCTTTACAGCTTGCGGTGTAATACGGATCTCGTATACATTACCATCATAGATCATGTTCGTTCCATCTTGGACTAATTCGGAGATCGTATATAGGAATGTATGTCCGATATCTTTACTGGTAAATGAGATCGGGTCAAATACGATGGTTCCATCCGGCAGATTTTTCTTGATCTGCAGAATCTTTCCAGAAGCATCTTTCAGTACAAATTCAAAGACTGAACTTCCTGGTGCCTGTCCATTCAGTTGTTTTTTAGCTGTTAACGTAACCTTACCGTCTGCAATCTTTGCGTTCGTAAACGATACTTCGTTAATCGATCCTAGTTTGATCTTAGCTAAGATACCGTTGAACTCTGTTTCTATTGTGTCTTGAGAATCTTCTGTATCGGAATCATCTGTTACGACTTTACCGCTCTCAACAAATTCATTGGTATCCTGTTCACTAATATTGAACGTCACCCCATAAGGCAAATCTTCAATCGTAAGACTTTGTCCGCTTCTTAGATAAAACTGCGCATTTCCATTTGTGAAAGTAATGAGATGCAAAGTGCCGTTCTGGTCTTTGGCACTGTAATCTCCATTCAAATTTGGATCATCCGATTCCAACGTAATGAGGAATTCTTTCAGCGAATCATCTGCCGTTGTATTTCCAGTGACGGTCTTAGCCACTTTCAAATCCGTCTTCGTACGGTTTAGTGCCTGCAAGTAAATGTTTCCATTTTTACGAATTGTTACATACTCCGTGATCCATGCATCTTGACCATCAACGGCACGCTCGACGATTTTATATTCATGAGAGAAATCGAGATCATCACTTGGAAATTGATAAAGAAATACTTTATCTGTTTCGTTTGATAAGGATGATACATATTCACATTGCCAACCAGTATAGTAAAATGTATGAGTATCGATCGGATGTTCCATTTCAGGATCTGCCGTTACATCATACAAATCAAACGTGATTCGCGGATCTACCGTGACCGTGCCATCTTCACTGACTTCGGTTGCACTACCTGCCACCTTATTCAATTTAAATTTTCCGATCCAATCTTTTCGTAATTCGACCACTCGATCAAACAAGTTCAAATACAGATCAGAAAGAAGACAATTGCAGTGATTTAAATATCCAGTCACACTATTTGGATCAAACGAATGCGTCGGGTCACCGTCAGCAGTTGGAGAAATAAATAGATCATAATCACCTGCTGGCAAATATATACATGGACTTTCAAAATAACCATTTTTGTTTTTTGATACAACTGAATACACTTTTCCAGTATCTTTGTTCTTGAAATTAAGCAACAGTCCACTAATATTTTTGATAGCCTTTACCGAACGAATGGAGATTTGTAATCTTTCATATTTTTGGCTATTTACAGTATCCAGCACATAATTTGCTCGGATACCACTGCTCCAATTGCTATAACGATTAATGCTCTCAACCCAAAATTTATTGTCGTTATCAGAATAAGAAGAAATGTAACTGTAACTATTTATATCAGTAGAATCAATTTTTTCACCATCTACATAGAATCCCTCGAAAACAAATCTCATACCATTGCTTTCAATCGTTTTTGGCAGTCCGACAATGTACATTGAACGACCAGGATTGTATGTATCCTGAAGAACATATTTCACATTGTTCGCATCATAAGAATTAATAATTTGCTTTAGAATGTCATCAGGTACTTTGGCGCCTTTATACCAAGAAATGAATTGATAAAATAGTTGTACTTTTCCTTTATAAACATTTAAAGAATTTTGGGTATCTAAATTCATAGAATAATCAAAGTTTTCATTATCTTTATCTTTCAATTTGATATTGAAATTAATATTTTCTAACAAACCTTTTTTTAACAATTCTTGAATTAAATAACCTTCTCCATCTGGTGCTTCCTCTGCATTTTGGAATTGATTTTCCTCGTATGTTACGCCTTTAATTTGATCAATCGACAAATGATTATACATAAAATTGACATTTGCTGGTAAATCAACACGAATATTAACATATTGTGAAGATAATAAATAATCCAAATCAATTTCATGACCGTTTTTATCAACCAATTTACCGTTTTCATACTTCAGCGGCTCCTCCGGTTCATAGCTGAAATCCGGAGTATCACTTTCTTCCGCAGCCTGCGCGGTTTTTGCCATTGATTTGGCTTTGGTTGCCTTGCTTGTCTCTTCAGAAGTGGTTTGAGCTGTGCCTTCTGATTGACTGGTGGTTTGAGTCGCTGTTCCTGATTCACTAGCAGTTTCAGTTGCATCTTCCGGCCCGCTGGTTGAATTCGTTGTCAGCTCCGTTGTTTCAGTTTGTTGTTCAATTGGGGCCGTTTCCTCCGCCAGCACCCCTGCTTTTAACAAGAAAAGACAAAGAAAACAACTCACAAACAACGCTGCCAACTTAAAATAATTGGGCTTTTTCATTGTCATTTCTTGTCACCTCCTCTCTATCTATATTTATAATGTTAAGACTTTTATATCATTTAAACAACCAAGTTATCCTTTATTTTTCATTTCTTGCACATATTTTTATTTATATGACAATATTTTGTATTAGATTAAACCTATACCAATTCTGTTTTTCTTTGGCGCTGCACTAAAAAAGCACGCATTTCTGCGCGCTTCTTTTCAATATTTCTCTGTTCAATAAAAAAGACCGTGTCGACGGTCTAATCAATATATGTATGTACCCAGTCGAATACAGCTTCGGTATCGTCTTCGCTGATCTTCTCATAGGCTGCAAAGCAAGGTTTCACATCTGCACCGGCACATAATTCCTCCAGCTGTGCCTGGATCTTCTGCTCACCGGCTCCGCCATGCGATAAGAACGGCAGTACCATCTTGCCCTGCCAATCCTGATCTTTGATGAACGTTGCTAAAGGCAAAGCGATGCATCCGCCCCAGTTCGGCGTTCCGATCAGGATCGCATCATAGTCTTTCACATTGTAGTCTACGCTTTTATAGGCTGGATCTTCTTTGCGTTCGATCTGTTCCTGGACTTGTTTGATCATCTTTTTTTCATCCGATGCGTAGGCTTCGGCCGGCTCAATGCGGCAAAGATCCGCACCGGCCGCATGGCTGATCATATCTGCCAGATCTTTTGTATTTCCTGACTGACTGTAATAAACAACGAGTGTTTTCATAGCGTTCCTCTTTTCTTTATAGAGATATTTTAATCTATTTTCGATGGATTTTCACTCTGCATGCACCGCCGGATCGCCGGTACGGCATACAACGAACCGAAAACACAAACCGGCCTGCCCTGTGCCCGTGCCAGATGCAGCGCCGTTTTGACATTCGCACAAGCCTGCGCCGACTGGTGATTATTGTTCAGCCAGTCCGCCAAAGCTTCGGCGGACAAAGCACGTGGATTCTCCGGTGTCACCGTATAGAAACGATCCGCCAACGGTGATACGATCTTCAGCATCTTTTCATACTCTTTATCGGCCAGCATGCCGGTCACAAAAACGATCTTCTGATCGGGAAAATAGCGATCCAGGCTTTCTTTCAGCACGGCAGCGCCCTGGACATTGTGTCCGCCGTCCAATATCGTTACCGGATCGTGAGCGATGATCTCAAACCGTGCCGGCCACTGGGTCTGTGCCAGTCCCTGCCGGATCGCCGCATCGGAGATCCCCAGCCATTGGGCTGCCTGCACCGCCAAAGCGGCATTGTTGATTTGATACAAGCCAGCCAATCCGATTGAATATTCTTGTCCTGCCAATACAAAGGTCTGTCCGTTGATATCGGCCTGCTTGCGAATAGGGGATCGCGCTGCGCGAAGCTTGGCCTGCTGCTGATCACATGTCTTCTGGATGACCGTCATTGCTTCCGGTTTTTGATCGACCGTGAGCACTTTGTCGCCTGGCTTGATGATGCCGGCTTTATGACCGGCAATTTCGGTCAGCGTATTCCCTAACAAGCCCATATGATCATGATCGATCGGCGTCATGATATCCAAAACTGAGCGTTTGATCACATTGGTCGCATCATCCGTTCCGCCCAGTCCTGTTTCTAAAATAACAAGTTCACAATGTTCCTGCTTAAAATACTCGAACGCCAAGGCGGTCAAGGTCTCAAACTGGCTCGGTTTGACTGGCATGGTCTCGATCACGGTCTGCAGATGCGCTGTTAATTCCGCAAATGAATGATCATCAATGTGATGAGCTCCGATGCGGATTTGATCCATGACAGAATCCAAGGCCGGTGAAGTAAAACAACCCGTCTTGATGCCGGCGGCCGTCAGGATTTGATGCAGAAATTCACAGGTCGATCCCTTTCCATTGGTGCCGGCGACATGGATGCATTTTAACTCATCCTGCGGATCGTGCAGACGATGCAGCAGATCTTTTAATGCATCCAGTCCGAATGCTTCACCGGCAAAGGTCGGAAAAGAAGCAAAATACGCCAGTGCTTCTGCTTTCATCATTTGACCGTCACTTGCGGCCGGTACAGACGGGTGATCGGCTTTAAGACCACCATCACGATCAACGAATTCACCGGGATCATGACGATCTCCTTCAGCAGCCGTGCTGCCAATACGACCATGAACGCATTTCCGTAGAGCATCGACAGCCAGATACTGTTCAGGCCGATGCCGACGATCAGCGTATGTACAATTTCAGCCAGCACGATGCGCTGTACCGTGATTTCCTTGCCGTAGAAAAACTTCCCAAAAATGAAACCGGAAACCAGTCCGCTGATCGTGAAGCCTGGAAAATATGGTCCTGTCGGCTTGACCAGAAACGCACCGATATCTGTCAGGGCACCGACCAAAGCACCGATCCCCGTTCCGTAGAATGCCCCGGCAATCGCAATCGGCAGACTGCCGAAACGAATCTCGATCAGCTGTGTCAGCGGGATCTTAAAGAAGCCCAATAAGATCCCGACGGCCACCAACATCGCGGCCCCGGACAATACTTTGACATCTTTTAATTTTGACATTGAAAAACCTCCTTGTGCAGTCGGTCCTTTTACTACATAAGGAGGTAAATTACCTGTAGTTATGTAGCAGCGGGATGCGAACCGAACACCGCAAGCTTTGCTTTTCGTCTATTTGTCAACTCCCTGTTCAAATAGCACTTTACGCATTCAGTTCTACTCTGCTCTGTTGTCGTACATACTGTATCACACGAAATTCGTGTTGTAAATTTTTTATACATCCATCTTCTGCTGACCGCCAAGAAAAGTCGGCAGCGATTCCGGATGTCCGTCTTTGATCCACTGAGTATATTCTGCCGTGGCCGCAAACATGACATCGCCGCTCGAGTTCAGCGCCGTCTCAACACTGTCCTGCACCACGCTGATGATAAAGCCGATGCCCACCGTCTGCATCGCCACCGATGCATCGATCCCAAATAAGGAACAAGCCATCGGGATCAGAAGCAGGCTGCCGCCCGCCACGCCGGAGGCGCCGCAGGCACCCAATGTTGCAAGGATGCTCAGGATGACCGCTGTCGCAAAATCCACCTGCACACCGACGGTGTTGGCCGTTGCCAGCGTCATGATCGTGATCGTGATGGCTGCCCCGTCCATATTGATCGTTGCTCCCAGCGGAATGGAAACCGAATACATTTCTTCATCCAATCCCAGGCGCTTACATAAATCCATATTCACCGGAATATTTGCCGCGGAGCTGCGGGTGAAAAACGCCATCAGACCGCTTTCTTTCAGACAGCGCCAAACCAATGGATACGGATTCCGACGCATGCATACAAAAGACACCAGCGGATCGATGACCAACGCCACCAATAACATACATCCTACCAACGTCACAAGCAATTTCCCATATGTTCCGAACACGGAGAGACCGCTGCTGGAAACCGTTCCGTAAACCAGTCCCATAACGCCAAACGGCGCCAGGTTGATGATCCAGCGGACGATGGTGGAAACCCCCTCCGATAAATCTTTAAACATCTGCTTGGCCGCATCGGAATCCACCTTTTTCAGCGCCATTCCTAATAATACAGCCCAGAATAAAATACTGATATAGCTGCCTTCGGCCAATGCGTTGACCGGATTCTGAACAATGGAGTTCAATAAATTCGTCAGCACTTCACGAATGCCGCCCGGCGCATCCTGCTCCGCCACTTTGCCGGTCAATACCACCGTCTGCGGGAAGACATAACTGACCACGACGGCCGCAAACGCTGCCAGAAAAGTACTGAGCATATAAAGAAAAATGACCCGTCCGAAACGACGGTCCATCTTCGATGCCGAATTGGACAGCGACGTGACGATCAGCACAAAGACCAAGATCGGCGCCAGCGACTGCAGCGAACCTTTAAATAAGGTTCCCATCAACGTGATAAAATCCAGATGCTTCCAGATCAGACCAAGAACAGTTCCGACGATCAATCCGATCACAATACGTAAAATCAAATTTGTTTCATTGTATTTTTGAATAATTTTCATATTTCTGCCTCTTCCATGAAAAAAAATACCATAATTTACATCCTAAAAAAAGCATCATCTATAAATTGTGTGAAAAAAACGGAAATTTTAGCACTTCGCTTGCAAAAGTGCTAAATCTATTTATAATAAATATAACTTAACAAAGGAGGACCCATTATGGATGATCAAAGAAAACGACTCCTGCGCACAGAGCTCATCATCTTTGTCGTTTTGCTTATCATCGATTTAATTGTCGCCCCGATGGTGACGGCTCACCAAAAAGTTGCCGTCAGCTATTCGAAATTCCTCGACCAAATCGAAGAAAAGAAAATCGACAATGTCACGATCGAAGATGAGACCATTGAATATACGCTCAAAGGCGATGAAACCAACACCGTTTACACCACCGGCGAAATGAATGACCCTGATCTGGTCAACCGTCTGGAAGAATCCGGTGCAACGTTTACGCAGACCGTAGAAAACCAGTCGATCTGGAGCAACCCGTTCTTCTATTTCCTGATGACATTCGTGCTCCCGATCCTGCTCATCTACTGGCTGCTGCGCCGGAACATGAAACGGATGAAGAAAAATATGGATGACGGACAGTTCACCTTTACGCCGTGCGGAGACGGCGGCGGTTTCGGCTTTGGCAATATGGGCAAAAGCAACGCCCGTGTCTACAAAGGCGAAAAAACCGGCGTCACGTTCATGGACGTAGCCGGTCAGGATGAAGCCAAAGACAACCTGATCGAAATCGTGGATTTCCTGAATCACCCGGAAAAATATCAGGAAATTGGTGCAAAGATGCCGAAGGGTGCTTTACTGGTCGGCCCGCCGGGCACTGGTAAAA
Source organism: Catenisphaera adipataccumulans (assembly GCF_014202755.1). Taxonomy (GTDB): domain Bacteria; phylum Bacillota_I; class Bacilli_A; order Erysipelotrichales; family Erysipelotrichaceae; genus Catenisphaera; species Catenisphaera adipataccumulans. The sequence goes on along the minus strand of NZ_JACHHK010000002.1, from coordinate 69,276 downwards.
CCTTATTGGCCAAAGCCGTAGCCGGTGAAGCCGGAGTTCCGTTCTTCTCGATTTCCGGCAGTGAATTTGTCGAAATGTTCGTCGGCCGCGGTGCCGCAAAGGTCCGCGATCTGTTCAAACAAGCCCGTGACAATGCCCCGTGCATCGTCTTCATCGATGAGATCGATACCATCGGTAAGAAACGTGACGGTGCCGGCAGTATCGGCGGCAACGATGAACGAGAACAGACTTTGAACCAGTTACTGGCTGAGATGGATGGATTTGACGGTTCCAAAGGTGTGGTCCTGCTGGCCGCAACGAACCGGCCGGAGATCCTCGACCCAGCCCTGACCCGTCCAGGACGGTTTGACCGCCGGATCCCTGTCGAGCTGCCGGATCTGGAAGGCCGTGAAGCCATCCTGCGTCTGCATGCGAAAGATGTAAAATGTTCACCAGAAATCGATTTCAATGTCATTGCCCGTGCCAGTGCCGGATCATCCGGTGCCGACTTAGCCAATATCATCAATGAATCCGCCCTGTTGGCGGTGCGTGATCACCGGAAACAAGTGGTTCAGAAAGATATGGAAGAAGCCATCGAAATTGTCATTGCCGGTGAGCAGAAGAAGGGCAAAGTCATGAGCACGAAAGAAAAGCTCATCGTATCCTATCATGAAATTGGTCACGCGCTGGTCGCTGCCAAACAGAAGAATTCGGCGCCGGTCCACAAGATCACGATCATTCCGCGTACCAAAGGTGCTTTAGGTTATACGATGCAAGTGGAAGAAGACGACGAAAACCTGATTTCCAAAGACGAACTGTATGCGCGGATCGTTACGTATACAGCGGGCCGGGCCGCCGAAGAATTGATCTTCCACTCCGTGACCAGCGGTGCTTCCAATGATATCGAACAAGCCACCAAGATGGCCCGGGCCATGATCACCCGGTTCGGTATGAGCGAGACATTCGATATGACCGCTCTGGAAACCGTCAACAGTCAGTATTTAGGCGGCGACACCAGTCTGGCTTGCTCGTCGCGTACAGCTGCCCGCGTGGATGATGAAGTCATTGCTTTGATCCGCAAGGCACACGCTGAAGCATATAAGATCCTGGAGGACAACATCGCCAAGCTGCACGAGCTGGCAAAATACTTATATGAAAAGGAAACCATCACCGGCGAACAGTTCATGTATATCTTGAACAAGCCAGCGGAAATTCCGACCAAAGCACAGAATTAATTTCTGTGCTTTTTTCAGACGATTTTAAGTCGTGCTTCGTATGATAGAAGCAGAAAGAAGGTGTCCACCATGAAAAAAATTTCTACGATTTGTACCGAAATGGCAACGACGATTTTGATTCTATTTGGAGCAGTCAATTATGCGGACCTTCGAAGTGACTTAGTAAGAGTCAGAGAAAACTCAACTTTCTAAAAAAATTTCAGCTTTCTTTCAGTCAAGTCACATAAGATAAAAGCAGAAAGAAGCACAACAGCTCTTTCGATAAGTATATGATATACATACTCTCTTCATACATATAAAACCCTCTCTCTATCTTTCATTCATATACTTATACGAAACGGAAAACCAAATGGTTTTCCGTTTTTTCTATTTATGACATAAAAATTTTGCATCGATTTTACAAACTCCGGTATCAACTTTACATAGCATTTGATACGATAAAGCTGACAAAGGAGAACCCCCCTGCAGCACATAAATCCATGGTTCACCGGAATCGCTGTGCTGATACTGAACGCTCTCATCCGTCAGCCACTAATAAGCATCCGAAACCCTCACAAATAGTGAACGATTCCGAAAAAAAATTACTGTCGCACAGCTGCAGACCGCATACTCTCCTTGTCCTGAAATGAAGAATCGTATTGATTTGGGTCCTTTCGTTTCTCTCCGGAGCAGGTCATCCTGCTCTATTTTTTTATTTTTTTAAGAATCTTTTAAGCAACTTTCGTTAAGGTAATAGTGTAAAAGATATGGACTGAATCTTTTACAGGAAACAATCACCTTGACAAACAAAAAAACTCTCTTCATAAAAATTAACCCTCTCTATCCAAAAGATGATTGTTCCTCACCATAAAATCGAGGATGAAAATCCTCTTTTTTTTTGACCAAAAACGCGTATCCTGTAAGTATGATCTATCCTTCCTTTACTTGCTACACCCAAGCGGATATCGATCAACTGCCGGATCTTCATCCCATGCTTCTGTATCTTTACCCAAAAGAACCGCTGACGATCCAGCCTTCAGCAACGGATCATGTGTTCTGCACCGGCTGTCACAGCCGCTTTGAATGGATCCGCGATCTTTGCGTACAATGTGTTCAAACGCACACGGATTTTACTTTTGTGCGCACGGGCAGTGAACTGATCGTCAACGGCCGGCTCTATCATATTCCGGCCGATCAGCAGATCCCGCAGGCCCGCAAAGCCGGCATCGACTATCATCCGCTTGATCCGCTGTTCGAACGTCTGTCCCGCTCTGCCTTCCGCAGCCGGTTTCACCTTGGCAGCAAGGAAACAGCCTACATTCAAGCCAAAGGCATCGAAACGATCCAGCACCATGCATATGACCTGATCGGCAGACGGCTGGCGCCGGCGGAACCGGAACACGACGGCAAGCAGACACCGATGCGCGGTCATCCCGTTTTCATCGCCCAGCATGCCACGGGAACGTGCTGCCGTTCCTGTTTATATAAATGGCATCACATCGCCAAAGGATCTGCCTTGAGTGCTGCACAGCAGGACTATGTCATCGCTGTGCTCATGGAATGGATCTATCGTGAGCTCAAAAAAAAGCAGGAACGTTAGTCCTGCTTTAATTCTTTTTCGACCGCTTCCAGATCCGGGATCGCCGGGATCGCACCGCGTTTTTCTACTGTCAAGCCAGCAACCGTGTTGGCAAAATTAATAAATTGTTTGGCCTGCGCTTCTGTGATTGAATCTGGTTTGACACGATATTTCGCAAACTGCGCCAGCATGCCGCCCCAGAACGAATCACCGGCACCCGTCGTATCGACAACTTCCCGCTTGACGGTATCTGCCTGCACGGTAAAGTTCTTCGTGCACATGGTCGCACCGCCGGCACCTAAAGTGACCACGACGCATTTCACGCCTTGATCCAGCAGTTTCTCTGCCGCTTCCATCGGATCATCGACACCGGTCAGCAGGCGGGTTTCTTCATCAGAAATCTTCATGATATCAACATACGGAATAACATCGCGCATGAAGATCTTCGCGGTCCGCTCATCTTTCCACAGCGGTGCCCGATAGTTCGGATCGTACGAAATGATCGCGCCGGCATCCCGTGCTTCCTCAATGGCGTAGAATGTCGCACTGCGGGACGGTTCATCCGTCAAAGACAACGAGCCGAAATGGAAAATATACGTATTATGAACAACATCCAATTCGACTTCATCGACCGTGATCTGCGTATCAGCACCTGGTTTCCGCGCAAATGCAAAATCCCGTTCGCCGTCTTTCAGCTGAACAAAAGCCAGGGTCGTAAAATAATTCGGATCCACGACCAATCCGGAAACATCGATATCATCTGCTTCCAATGTTTCTTTCAGCATTTCTCCGTGCATGTCTTTACCGACCTTGCCGATAAAGGCGCCTTTCAGGCCCAGACGTGAAACGGCAACCAGTACATTGGCCGGTGCGCCGCCTGGATTTTGTTCAAATAACGCGCGTCCGCCGGCACTGGTTCCGCAGGGCGTAAAATCAATCAGCAATTCTCCCATCGCTGTTACATCAAACATGGTTCCTTATCCTCCTTTGATTCATCCGTTGTCCTTATCTTAACATGACAAGCGATTGTCATTAAACACTGAAAACTTTGTAATTATGTAAAATTGCGTGAAAATTGTTAGACAATTTGTGTAATTTGTGTGAATTATTTTTCAGAATGATTGACAGGTTCTTTCAAAGTGCTATGATTTTCACATACAATCAGAGGAATCAAAATGAATCGAGCGGAATATATCGAAAAATTATTAACTTCGTATGAAAGCTACTATAATGTCCATCACATCGAAGATGACACCCCGCTGACGGCCCGATGTGATTTTCATATGGAAAACAATCGTTATGTCCTGAATAAACGGAATGTCTTATGGAGCACGAACAGCCATGAATACTGCTATGTGTTCAGCATCCCGCATCTGACGGATGATCTTTATCATACCTTTCAAAAAGAAGTATACGAAAAGGGCATGGCGTTGATCAAAGCCGGACAGGAAGAACATCTGGCGACCAATCTTACCTTATTGATCGTGTGCGACACGTGTGATGCAAAAGCAGCCAAAGCATTGAAACATTGCCGCCTGCATGAGGACTTCCGCTTCGGTTTAGACGGCTGGATGAATTTCCGGACCGCAATGGTCTGCATGAGCAATGAAAAAGTCACGGCCAATTTAAGCGGCCACGACTTGAAGAAACTGCTCCGGCAGTTTTTTAAACAGAACACCCGCACGGTGTTTTCCCAAATTTAGTCTTGTTCTTTCCGGGTTTCGGAAGGTGCAAATAGATAAGGTTTTTATGTAAGGAGGATTTTTTTATGAACGCAGCAGTCTTGTTGTTGATCGGCATTGCCGTTCTCGCCTGCGGATATTTGTTCTACGGACGATGGCTTGCCAAAACCTGGGGAATCGATCCCAATCGTAAGACCCCGGCCTACGAATACAAAGATGACGTCGACTATATGCCGGCTAAACCTGCCGTATTGATGGGCCATCACTTTTCTTCGATCGCCGGTGCCGGCCCGATCACAGGCCCGGTCCAGGCAGCTGTCTTCGGCTGGGTCCCGGTCGTTTTGTGGATCTTGGTCGGCGGTATCTTCTTCGGCGGCGTACATGATTTTGGTGCCTTGTTTGCATCCGTACGTCACAAAGGACAGTCGATCGGTGAGATCATCGCCGATACGATGGGCACGAAGATGAAGAAAATGTTCATGGTGTTTGCCTATTTGACCTTGCTTCTGGTCGTGGCTGCCTTCGCTTCGATGGTTGCCGGAACATTCAGTGCGACCTTCAAAGCCAACGGCACTGTTGATATGGCCGCCAGTGCATCGAATGCGACGACCGCAATGATTTCTTTATTGTTTATCGTGCTGGCAATTATTTTTGGTTTTATGATCTATCGCCGCAACGCACCGCTGCTGCTGTCTACGATCTTAGGCTGCGCTGGTATCGTATTGATCATTGCCATCGGTATGAACTATCATCCATTCTATTTATCAAACGCAACTTGGATGATCATCATCGGCATTTACATTGCCGTGGCTTCGATCGTGCCAGTTTGGCTCCTGCTGCAGCCGCGTGATTATTTGAGCTCATTCTTACTGTATTTTATGATGATCGTCGCCGTACTGGGTATCCTGGGTTCACATCCGAGCATTGCCTCCATGCCGATGTTCACCGGCTTTTACAATGAGACCCAAGGTTACTTGTTCCCGGCATTGTTCGTCACCATCGCCTGCGGTGCCATTTCCGGTTTCCATTCACTGGTTTCTTCCGGAACGACATCCAAACAGCTGGACAATGAAAAACATGCCTTACCGATCGCGTACGGCTCGATGTTGATTGAATGTGTCCTGGGTATCTGCACGGTTTGTGCGGTCAGCTACATTTGGACGAAATACGCCGGCGGTGAGATCACCAACCCGATGCAGGTCTTCTCGATCGGTATCGCATCGATGGTCGCCAGCATTCCGGGTCTGTCCGGTACGCAGAGCTTCCTGCAGACGATGCTGATCCTGGCGATCTCGGTATTCTGCCTGACATCTTTGGATACAGCGACTCGTCTGGCTCGTTATACGTTCCAGGAATTCTGGCTGGATGAAGGCGAGACCGTTGCGGATGCGACTGGCTATAAAAAAGTTCTGACCAACCCATACCTGGCAACCATCATTACCGTTGTATTGGGTATCGGTTTAGGTATGACCGGTTATCTGCAGATCTGGCCGCTGTTCGGTGCTTCCAACCAGCTGTTAGCTGCCGTTGGATTACTGGCTGTCGCAACTTGGTTAGGAAAAGTCGGCAAGAACAACAAAATGTTCTACTTCCCGATGATCTTCATGCTGATCGTCACGGTCACTTCGCTGACCTTAACGGTCCGCACCAATGTAGCGAACTTAAGCAGTGGTTTGGCAACCGATCCAGGATGGGATGTTGCCCGTACGATCATTGCCGTGGTCTTGATCGTTTTGGCGATCATTCTGGCCATCGATTCACTGCGGACCATCGTAAAACAAAACAAAGCAAAGAAAGCGGCATAAGCCGCTTTTTTCATGAAAAAAGCCCGCATCTGCGGGCATTTCTTTTACGCTAAATGACTGTCCAGCCACTGCTGCACCTGCGGCTTTGCCTGATAGCCGGCAAAGCTTGCAGCTTGTTTGCCGTTCTTGAATAAGATCACGGTCGGTACCGCCATGATGCCAAACTGACCGGCCAGATCCGGTTCCTGATCGACATCTACTTTTACAAACTGGCAGCGGCCTTCGTATTCACTGGCCATGGATTCCAGCAGCGGCGACAGCATTTTACATGGGCCGCACCACGTTGCGAAGAAATCCACCAATACAGCGTCTTCTTTCATTAATTTATTAAATTCATCTTGATTTACAACTTTCATGATATCCACCTCATTTCTGTGTTCATCGTACGGAAAATTTGGCGATTTCGCACTTCAGATGCTCAGTCTTCCAATTCCTTTCCGTGTGTATATAAATTTGTCACATACTTGCCGTCAAAACAAGCCAGGCATAAACCAATCTGACCGGCTACTTCACGCATATCTTCCACTTCCAGATAGCGCAGCGAATCCGCCTTGATATAATCGCAGATCTCCTCGACATTCAGACGGGCCCCGATCAGTTCCGCTCTTGTGGAAGTATCCACACCGTAGAAACATGGATATGCGAACACCGGACTGGCAATGCGCACATGCACCTCTTTGGCACCGGCGCTTTTCAGCAGCTGAACGATCCGACGCGAGGTCGTCCCGCGCACGATCGAATCATCGATCATGACGACCGACTTGCCGCTGACCACGCTTTCGACCGGGCTCAGCTTCATGCGTACGCTCTGATCCCGCATGGCCTGGGTCGGCTGAATGAACGTACGGCCGACATAGCGGTTCTTAAATAAACCGGTTTCAAACGGCAGGCCCGATTCTTCGGCATATCCAATCGCTGCCGAAAGCGAGGAATCCGGTACTCCGACCACGATATCCGCATGCAGATCCTGATCCTTCCGGGCCAGCACAGCACCTGATTCTTTGCGGAACGTATGCACGTTCTTGCCTTCGACCACACTGTCCGGCCGCGCAAAATAGATGTATTCCATGGCACACATGTGATGACTGATATCATTGGTATATTGATAATGTTTCACGATATCCTTGGAGAACTCGACGATTTCTCCTGGTTTCAGATCATAGCTTTCATAGATGCCCATGACCTCAAAAGCACACGTCTCTGAACTGATGACATAGCCCTGGCGGCACGGCGCATAGCTTAGCGGCCGGATGCCGTAGCGGTCACGCACCGCATAAATGCGGTCTTCGTCCATGACCAAAAATGAAAACGCACCGTCCAGCTTGCGGGCTGCCTGCGTGATCCGTTCCAGCAGTGTTCCGCGTTCATATTGGATCTGATGCAGGATCACTTCGCTGTCGCCGGTGCCCTGAAAGATAGCACCATGATTTTCCAGCTCCAGCCGCAGTTCCACATCATTATCGATCTGCCCATTATGCGATACAGCCAGACAGCCATTGTGTCCTTTTGACACGATGGGCTGAATGTTTTCTGCTTCCTGTCCGCCGGCGGTCGAATAGCGCACGTGACCGATGGCGGTGTTTCCTTTCATCGCACTCAGTTTTTCTTTTTGAAAAACATCAACGGTCAAGCCCTTGCCTTTATAGGAATTGATCGTTTCCCCGTCCGAGACGGCAATACCGCTGGATTCTTGTCCCCGGTGCTGCAATGAATGCAGACCATAGTACTCCAACATTGCCGCGTTTTCAACGTGATAGACGCCGAAGACACCGCATTCTTCATGTATTTCTGCCATTTTTTGTTCTCCTTATCGGTATTACCATTCTACCACAAACGTCAATCCGTCTGCATCGTAAACGTGTCGGAATCATCCGGCTCAAAATCATAAAACATCTGCTCTTCACATTCTTTATCGTAGGAAACCTTGATGGTCAACGTATTGCCGGATTTTTTGATCACGGTGTATTTCAGACTGTCATACCATTCTTTGTCTACTTCGTTATATGGATCGAGTTCTTTTTTCAGCGCCGGATCCTTGGTCACCGTATCATCTTTCACGATACAATATTTTGTTAGGTCGATCGGCTTATAGACACTTTGATGATCGAAGATCAGGTAAAACACGATCACCAGGACCGCCGCGCCGATGCCCAGCCATGTGCGAATATCTTTCATATGGGTATTGTATCAAAAAAGCCCGCGGCTGCGGGCTTAAAATTAAATCTCAAACAAATCACTGTAAACAGCCAGAGCACCGTCGGTATCGTGTGCAAGGACACGTTTTGCCAGGACCTTGCCCAGCTGAACACCTTCCTGGTCAAAGCTGTTGATATTCCAAGTGAAGCCCTGGTACATGACTTTGTTTTCAAAATGTGCCAGTAACGTACCTAAAGAAGCCGGTGTCAGTTTCTCACCGATGATGACGCTGGACGGACGTCCGCCGTCAAAGCGCTTGTTCGGGTTGTCATCGTCTTTGCCGCACGCAAAGGCAACGATCTGAGCAGAAACATTGGCGCACAGTTTCTTCTGGCTGGTGCTGCCTTCGATGACCACATCGTTTCCCATCTGTGATTCTTTAAAGCCGACGAACTGCAGCGGAACGATCGTCTTGCCTTGATGCAGCAGCTGATAGAATGAATGCTGTCCGTTGGTGCCTGGTTCACCGAAGATGATCGGACCGGTCACATAGTTGACCGGATCGCCATAACGGTTGACAGACTTACCATTGGATTCCATATCCAATTGCTGGAGATGGGCCGGGAAACGGCTCAAAGCCTGTGAATACGGCAGAACAGCCGTTGTATCGTAACCCAGGACATTGCGTTCATAAACACCGATCAGTGCATCCAGCAGCGCTGCATTCTTGCGGATATCCGGATCTTTGGCGGTTTCATCCGCTTTGGCTGCACCATTCAGGAAGTCGGCATATACATCCGGTCCGAAAGCCAGCGACAGGACAGCGCATCCGACCGCAGAAGAAGTCGAATAACGGCCGCCGATGTAATCATCCATGTAGAAAGCATCCATAAAGCCTTCATTCTTTGCCAGCGGGCTGGTCTCACTGGTCACAGCGATCATATGTTTGGCCGGATCCAATCCTGCTTTCTTCAATGCATCCTGAACAAATGCACCATTGGTCAATGTTTCCAAGGTCGTTCCGGATTTTGAAACCAGAATAAACAGCGCATGTTCCACATCCAATCCGTACAAAACAGCCGAAGCATCATCCGGATCGACGTTGGAGATGAATTTTGCCTCCATCTTTAATTTATTGTTTACTTTTGCCCAGTTTTCCAATGCCAGATAAATAGCGCGCGGACCTAAGTCACTGCCGCCGATACCGATCTGTACGACGATCTTATACGGTTCGCCTTTTTCGTTGGTCAGTTCACCGCTGTGCACCTTGTTTGCGAATTCTGCAATACGATGCTGCTGAGTCGTGTAGAATTCACGTTTATTGACACCGTCCACAACAACATCTTTGCCCAGCTGACTGCGGCAGAGATGATGCAGGACCAAACGTTTTTCACCCGTATTAATCACTTCACCGTTGTACAATGCGGCATATTTCTGTGTCAATTCCGCTTCATCCGCCAAAGCCTGCAGCTGATCCAGGATCTTATCGTCAACTGCTTTTGCGGCATAATTATAAGCCATTCCTTCGGCCATCGGTACGCTGTAGTTCTTTACTCGGTCTGCACCATTTGATCCGGTCATGACATCGCGGACATTCACTGGTTCCGTGTTTTTCAGCGCATCGAACGCCTTCAGTTCATCTAAATTTTTCCAGTTCATTTCTGTAATTCCTCCTTCGGCTTGTGATGTGTTACTTCGATTTAATAATAGTATATTTACACATTTTTTCCAACAGAAAAAAGTCCGGTTCTCCCGGACTTTCGTTTTTTACATGGTGCAGAAGAAGGGATTTGAACCCTCACGAGATCTCTCTCACTGCCGCCTGAAGACAGCGTGTCTGCCGTTCCACCACTTCTGCATTTTTCTGTAGCTTTTTTATTATATCGTAATTTCTCAAATAATCAAGCCTTATTTTCATGCTCCCATCAGCCGATCATGAAAATATTAAAAGAACCTATGAGCATAAAAACTCATAGGTTTTTAGTTAAACTATAGATCATTCGTTAAAATAAATGTGATATTCAGTGACTCCATTATAATCGACACGTGATGAAATCGAGTATGATGAACAGCGTCCGCTGGCAGCCTGCTGCTCACCATAAGCAACAGCCTGATTATAATCCAGCGCTAAAGCCGCTGAACTTTCGCCATTGTCAAAGATACCACCATTTTGTCTCGCAAGTTCAACCATATAACGATCCTGTGCTTTAGCGGCTTCCGGCGTCATTCCGGCAAAACCGTTCGGATAATCATCAAATACGGAATGTCCGGTATCAGCGGATGTATTCGATGAAGACTGCGAATTCTGATTCTTTGTTTGTTCATCGGAAGAGCTTGAGGCGGAATCGTCTGCTGTGTCACTGTCAGACGAATTATCTTTTTTATCTTCTGATGTTGTGTCTTTTTTGGCCATTTCTTTTCTTTTATCCTCGATCTCTTTGATACTTAAGCGTTTATCGGAATCGCTCTTATATTGATAATTGAAAGATGTATAACCGTTGACTGATTTCCCTTTCTGAAAGAGTTCCTTCGTCTTCTCTGAGATGTCAAGCATCTGCACGGTCATATCCCCATTCATGACCTTCTGATATGTGGATGCGGAAAGCGGAACAGTCTCATCCAGCATCGGTGTCAATTTTTTCCCCTTCTTCAGATCCTCTTCAGAAAGAATGTGAATCACAATAGATTTTTTTGCTTTATTCCCTGCCTTATCTTTTGCTGAGACCTTGACGGTTTGTTTTCCGGTTTTCTTTAGAGAATACTTGGAAAAAGACAGTGATACCTTTGATTTATCGGTGACAAGAAAATACCGGGAAAGATCAACGTCTTCTGCATCCTGTTCGATGAAGATTTCCGACGGGGCGATTTGAAACACGGGCTTTTTCGTGTCTTCAACGATGATATTGACCTTTTGGGTATCTTTGGCCTCAGTGAGCTGCACAGTATAATGCCCAGATAATAAATACGGATGGCCATTTGAAACGACCGTTTTTGATTTTGGATCATACGTATAGTGTTTTGAATCCGTCATCAACTTGGATGAAACCTTTGTATTCTTAACGTCTTTGCCTTTCATTTCATCGGTGTTCAATAGTTTGGATTTAGACAAAACGACTGGTTTTCCCAGTTCGACATGGACCGTATCCGCGCGAACAACCATCGTTTGACCAAAAGAAAGCTGGCTGACAATGAGAGCAGCGCATATGGCCAATGCGATCCCAACGACAATCTTCGGACCGCGTTTTGATTTGTGTTCCTGTTTATGCGGTGCAGTATCGGCAGAATATTTAGGTGTATTTTTTCTATTAGAACCTTCTGGGTCCAACGTCGGAACGTCATTTGGATCAAATGTTGGCATGGACCCGATGATCTCATCATCATCGTATGCGGATGGTTCCGGTGTTTTGATTGTTTCATTCGTATGCTCCTGATCTGACAAGATGTTTTTATACTTCTTGAAATCATCGCTTGTCAAGGCTTTACTGTCTACAAGGACCTTTCTGTGTTTTCTGTGTTCATTTTCTGACATGATTGGCTTCTTCCTTTATTTATGTATTATTTTATTTATACGCAATATTTCGGCATTTGTATTATATCAATAACCCCTTATATTTCAAAATTTGAGCAGTTATCGATATTATGTGAAATGAATTTTTTCATTTGAATTCTTTCGCCCACAAAAAAAGCCTCCTACAGGAGGCTTTTGATCAGAACAAGCCGACGATCTTGCCGTTTTCATCAATATCCATATCCAAAGCGGATGGATGCTTCGGCAGACCTGGCATCGTCAGCACCTTGCCGGTCAGCGCCACGATAAAGCCGGCACCCAGGCTCGGACGCAGTTCACGCACCGTGATGCGGAAGCCCTGCGGCCGTCCCATGATCTTTCCGTTGTCGGTCAACGACATCTGTGTCTTCGCCATGCAGATCGGCAGTTTATCCCAGCCCATCTGATTGAACGTCTCGATCTGTGCCTTAGCCTCATCGGTAAAATCAACGCCGTCGGCACCATATACCTTGGAAGCGATGGTTTCGATCTTTTGTTCGATGGGTTCATTCACATCGTACAACGGCGCATAATGATTTTCCTGATCGCACAGGGCCATGACCTGATCGGCCAGATCCAGGGCACCTTCGCCGCCTTTGGCCCAGACTTGCGACAGCGACATCGGATGACCGTTTTCCTTGCACCAGTTTTCTAATGCTGCAATTTCTTTCTCGGTATCGGTTGCGAACTGGTTGATCGCGATCACATACGGCAGACCAAACTGCTGGATGGTGTCGATATGCTTCGCTAAATTGCCGCAGCCCGCTAACATCGCATCGACGTTTTCTTCCTTCAGATCCTCAAACGCTACACCGCCGTGCTGTTTCAACGCCCGGATCGTCGCCACGATGACGACCGCGTTCGGATGCAGACCGGCCAGCCGGCATTTGATATCGAGGAACTTCTCGGCACCCAGATCGGCACCGAAGCCTGCCTCTGTGACCGTATAATCTGCCAGTTTCAGACAAGCACGCGTCGCAATGACCGAGTTGCAGCCATGCGCGATATTCGCAAATGGACCGCCGTGGATCAGCACTGGATTATGTTCCAGTGTCTGCACGATATTCGGCAGGATGGCATCTTTCATGACCATGGCCATGGCACCCTGAATGCCCAGATCACGGACATAGACCGGATCGCCGTCGTAGGTATATGCCACCAACATATTTGCGAAACGTTCTTTAAGATCCATCAGATCATCGGCCAGACATAAAGCGGCCATGATCTCGCTGGCCACGGTGATGTTGAAGCCGTCTTTGCGCTCTACACCGTTGACTTTCGCACCCTGGCCGATGGTAATGTTCCGTAAGGTGCGGTCATTCATATCCATGCAGCGTTTGAATGTGACATTTTCCGGATCGATATGCAGCGGATTTCCCTGATAAATGGAATTGTCCAGGGCAGCACACACTAAGTTGTTCGTCGTCGTGATCGCATGCATGTCACCGGTAAAATGCAGGTTGATGTCTTCCATCGGCACCACCTGGGCATAACCGCCTCCGGTGGCTCCGCCCTTCAGACCGAATACCGGTCCTAAGCTCGGTTCCCGCAGTGCCATCATGGTCTTCTGACCGCGCAGATTCAGCGCATCCCCTAAGCCAACGGTCGTTGTACTTTTCCCTTCGCCGGCTTTGGTCGGGTTGATCGCGGTAACCAGGATCAATTTGCCGTCCGGGCGGTCCTGCAGCTGTTTCAAATAATCAAAAGAAAGCTTTGCTTTATATTTTCCATAAGGCTCCAGGCAATCGGCCGGAATACCGACTTTTGCGGCTACATCCGCAATCGGTTCCATGGGTGTTTCCTGAGCGATCTCTATATCTTTTTTTACTGTCATTTGTCCATGTCCTTTCTGCCGATATCATGACGATAGAATAAATCCGAACATTTTACTTTGGCGACTTCCTGATATGTTTTTTTGAACGCTTCCTCCAACGTATCGGCTAAGGTCGTGATCATCAGCACACGGCCGCCGTTGGTCACCAGCTGACCCTGTTCATTTGTTTTGGTGCCCATATGAAAGACCAGTCCGTCTACCTGATCCAGATTTTCGATCACAGCGCCTTTTGTAGAAGATGCCGGATAATTGGTGCTGGCCAGGACCACACCGTGGCTGACCTGATTGGTCCATTCCAGTTCAACCGGGCGATCTTCCATCACATCCAGCATCGCCTGAACGAAATCGCTCTTTAAGCGCGGCAGGATCACTTCGGCTTCCGGATCACCGAAACGGGCATTGAATTCGATGGTCTTTACACCGTCTTTGGTTTCCATCAAACCGCCATACAGAAAGCCGGTAAATGGAATGCCTTCATCGACCAGTGCCTGTGCCATCGGCAGAATGATGCGGTCCAGCGCTTCCTGACGCAGAGCCGGGGTGATCTTTTTGACCGGACTGTATGAACCCATACCGCCGGTGTTCGCACCGGTATCTCCGTCTCCCACCGGTTTGTGATCCTGTGCCACTTCCAGCGGAATGACCCGATCGCCATGGACCAGACTGATCAAAGAAAATTCAAATCCAACCAGGCACTCTTCGATGACCACCCGGTTGTTATCGATCGCAAATGCGATATCCAGTGCCTTTTTGGCTTCATCCAGCGTCTGTGCAACAGTTACACCTTTGCCAGCTTTCAGACCGTCTTCTTTGATGACGATCGGTGCCCCTTGTTTCTGTACATACGCCCAGGCATCTGCCTCATTATCAAAGGTCTGATACGCTGCCGTCGGGATGTTATATTTTTTCATGATCCGTTTCGCAAAGTCTTTACTGGATTCGACCTGCGTCGCTGCCTTGGTCGGGCCGAAAATCTTCAGTCCGGCCGCCTGGAACGCATCCACGATGCCCAGTGCGAGCGTCGCTTCCGGACCGACCACGGTTAAATCGACCTGACGCTCCTTTGCCAATTTGACCAGTCCGTCAATATCATCATCGGCTACATCGACACATTCCCCGAGCGCCGCCATGCCCGGATTGCCCGGGGCCATCAATAATTCCGTACACAATGGAGAACGGTGGCAAGCCCAAGCCAGGGCATGTTCCCGTCCGCCTTTTCCGACAACTAAGATCTTCATATCGTTCTCCTTTATAATTTATAGAATTGATCTACGCTCAACACAAAAATGGTTGCGCCGCCGACGGTAATTTCCATCGGAAAAGATGTGAAGACGCCCATATCGTACCCAGCCGTGCTTTGCACAACTTCCTTGCGGCGCGAAGAATGTGCACCTAAGATCTTGATGACCGGTCCGACTTCATCTTCTTCACAGCCAATGATCAACGTTGTATTGCCGGCGCGCAGAAAGCCGCCGCTGCTGGAAAGCTTGGTTACATAGAAATGTTTCTTGACCAGTGCCTTGACACAAGCCGAGGCATCATCATTGGAAACAATAGCGAGTACGAGTTTCATGTTCATTCACCTCTTGTGTAAATATTATAACAAAAAGTGGTTGAGTTTCTGCAAATATTGTATAATTTGCCTAAGAGACTATGCGTATGAAAAGAAAAGCGAAAAGAAAGAGGAAACTAGCCAGCAAGAGATTTCGCCACCGTTTGATTGCAGCAGCCATTGCGCTGCTCCTTTTATGCGGGATCGTCCGGCTTATTTATTTGATCGTACAGCCGATCGTGCTGAACGATACGACCGTTGAAGTAGAGGTCGATCAAAATTATGATCCCAAAAGCAATCTGAAATATGTCTTTCTCGGCGATGAAAGTCAGGTGACCGTCGCCGGTCAGGTCAACACGAAAAAAGCCGGTGATTATACGATCACCTATCAATATCATGATAAAGAAAAAACGGCCACAGTTCATGTTTATGATGACGTCAAGCCAAAATTGACCGTTCAGAACTATACGACCGATACAGTAGAAGAGGTCAAAGCCAAACGTTTTGTTCAGTCGGTAAAAGACAATTCGAAAGTGACAACGACTGCCGATATCGAAAATGATGCGAATCAAACCGGCACTTACAAAGTGACCGTCACAGCAAAGGATGCCTATGGCAATCAGACCACGAAAACATGCAAACTGATCCGGAAAAAAGACAAGAAAGCACCGACCATCAGCAATGTGCGGACCACGACGCTGTTATCCGGCGAAAAGCTGGATACTTCAGATGTAAAGGTCAAAGACAACTACGACGATGATCCGGATCTCAAGCTCGATGATTCGGATGTCAATTATAAAAAGGCCGGCAAATATACCGCGGTATATACGGCGACCGACCGTTCCGGAAACACATCCAAAAAGAAACAGAAAGTCCGGATCGTCACCGATGATACAGAGAAATATGATAAGATCGTCTATCTGACCTTTGATGACGGCCCGTCTGCCAATACCAGCAAGATCTTGAAGATCCTGAAAAAATACGATGCCAAAGCAACGTTCTTTGTCACCGGCACCGGTGAAGAATATAACGATGAGATCCGCAAGGCATATGAACAGGGCAACAGCATTGGCCTGCATACGTACAGCCATGATTATTCCATCTACAGCACCGAGAAAACCTATTTGGCCGATTTAAAAAAGATTTCTAAACTGGTGGAGGAAGAGACAGGAGAAAAATCGACCATCATGCGTTTCCCGGGCGGCTCCAGCAATACGATCAATGAAAACTATACGTCCGACGGCCAAAATATCATGCCGACATTGATCGAGGATGTCGAAAATATGGGCTATGAATACTACGACTGGAACGTCGATTCACAGGATGCCAGCGGCAACAATGTCTCCGTCAGCGTGATCGTCTCCAACGCGACCAGCAGCGATGAAAGCTATGTTAATATTCTGATGCATGATTCGGGGTCGAAAAGCACGACGGTAGAAGCCCTGCCGAAGATCATTAAATATTATAAAAAGAAAGGTTATGTTTTTTTACCGATCACTAAAGGCAGTTATGTGGTCCATCATCAAGGCGTCGTCGATGAGGCATCCGATGATACCGGGACCACCGATACAAGTACGGATACAGGCACTGATGAAGAGACAGCGGCTGCACAATAACAGGAGCATGCTCCTGTTTTTTTTGCATGAAAAAAGGCAGATGTTTCCACCTGCCGTCATGATCTATTCTTCGACATATTTTGCGTAGAAATCCAACAGTTTCTGCAAAACTTCGATGCTGGCCTGTGCCTGATCTTCGTTCATGACTTTGATCTTATCGTAGTTTTCCAGCAGGATGGAGCGCGAAACATTAAAATCTTCTGACAATTTTGCGACCCACTCTTCACTGTTTTCGATCTGTGTTCCGGTAATGACGCCTTCACTGATGATCGCGCCTTTCACATTGCCGATATGAACCGGTACGGTCCATTTTACCACACCTGCATGGCACGCAAAGGTCTGCACTTCATTGGATTCAACGGCGCTCTTGACATATTCTGCCTCAACCTCATCGCATAGTGCGACCGCCTTGGTGCTGGTCTTAAAACATTTACAAAAATAGTTTCGTTCCTGCGCGCCGTCATAAGTCGCATTATCCGCATTCACAAAGTAGCTGCGCAGACCGCTGACCTGCTCATAAGCATTCATCGCTTTCTGGATGGCTTCCATCGCTTTCATAGTTATCACCTCAAAAAATTCTTCCTGATATTATTGAAACACTAAATGTAAGCCTTTACAACCTTTTTTGACGGATTTTTTTACTGGCATCCTGTGCCGCAACGGCGCCGTCACTGACCGCTGTCGCAATTTGCCGCAGATCCTTGGCTACGATATCCCCGGCGGCGTAAATGCCCGGCACACTGGTCATCCGCTGCTCATTGACACGCACAAAGCCATTCGTATCCAGAATACCTAAATTGACCAAGGCGCTGCTCATCGGATTTTGGCCTTCGTATGGGAAAATGCCTTTGACATCCAGCGTATGCAGATCTCCGGTTTCTGTATCCTCGATCACCAGACCGGCCACTTTATGATCCGCGCTCAGAACTTCCTTCGGCCGATGGTGCAGGATCAATTTGACTTTCTCATCGTGCAGGACGCCCTGCAGACCTTCATCCGCTGTAACTTCCTTCTCCTGCGTCACGATATAAATATGATCGGCAAACTGTGTCAGGAACTCGGTTTCCTCCAGCGCGGTATTGCCGCTGCCGATCACGGCTACGTCTTTGCCGCGGAAGAAAGCCCCATCGCAGACAGCACAGAAGCTGACGCCATGGCCGACATTCTGCGCCTCACCTGGAATGCCCATCATTTTTTCCCGTGTTCCGGTCGCTACGATGATCGCTTTCGCCTGGATCACCGTGCCGTCTGCCAAGGTCACGGTCCGGTCTTTGGAGATGTCGGTCACTTCACCGTATTCATAGGCAGCGCCGAAAGCAGTCGCCTGTTCAAGCATCTTGGCCGCCAGATCTGCCCCGTTGACTTCGCCGGTCCCCGGATAATTCGCAATTTTATGTGTCTTCAGCAGCTTGCCGCCGGGCGCGCCGCTTTCGATCATTACGGTTTTCAAGCCGGCTCTGGAACCGTACAAGGCGGCACTCATGCCTGCCGGTCCGGCGCCGATAATTACCAAATCGTATTGTCGCTCCATGTTCGGTCCTCCTTTATCAAATCAACCAACTGGCTTAAATCAGAGATCTGCGCACACGGATGCAAAGCAGCCATCTGTGTATCCTGGCCGTAGGCAACAGAGAAAGCCGCCATGTTTTTGGCGGTTTCGATATCGCCTGCCGTATCTCCGATATAAACACAATCGTCATGATTAGTATGCAGAAGATCGCACGCTTTTATCAAGCCGGATGCACTCGGTTTGGGAGCCGGGAGATCCTGAACGCCTAAAACGACCTCAAAATACTCATTCAGTCCGGTCACTTCCAGACCGCGGCATACAGCATCGTGCCGCTTATTGGATACCACCGCCATCGGAATGTGCATATCTTTCAAAGCCTTAACCGTTTCCGAAGCATGCGGCATTGGTTTGACTTGATCATAATGCGCAAACATGATCGATTCATACTCTTCTACCAATTGATCCGGATCTTCATCCGACAGAAACCGGCGGAAAGATTCTTCCAGCGTCGGACCTAAAACTGTTTCCAGTTCTGCTTCCGTCAGCTGCCGGTCCGGCTGGTGATCACGCATCACTTTGGTGAAGGTATCAAAGATCAACGGTTTCGAATCGATCAGGACCCCGTCCAGATCAAAGATCACGGTCGGTTTCTGGCGGCGATGGAAAAGGCCGGCCAAACCGCAGATCCCCACGATCACAAAAACGACCGAGATGACCTGCGCCATGCGCAGACTGCCCGCCATCAATGAATCCGTACGCATGCCTTCGACAATAAACCGGCTGATGCCGTACCAGATCAGATACATCCAGCCGGCATCGCCGCGCCGGCGGTACAGATGTCTGCGGAAGATAAAATAAATAAACAAAAAGCCGCACAGATCCAATACACTTTCATATAAGAACGTCGGCTGCCGATAGGCACCGTCGATGTACATCCGCTCTTTGATGAACTGCGGAAAATGTGCATAATAACTTTCCGGCACGATCCCGCCGTAGGCTTCCTGGTTCATAAAGTTTCCCCAGCGTCCGAAGGCCTGGGCCAGAAGGACATTGGGCATGATCGCATCGAACATACGCAGACAGGAAATTTTGCGTTTCTTAAAATAAACGATGCTGAAGAGCAGGCCGGCGATCAGGCCGCCGTGAATGGCCAGCCCGCCATGCCAGATCGCAACAATTTCATTGGGATTCTGGGAATAATACGGCCATTGAAAAATGACATAGTAGATCCGTGCGCCGATGATGCCTGTCAAAAGCATCGGCAGCAGGTAGTCTTCCAGGATACTATGTTCATATCCCCATTTTTTCATCGTTCGCTGGGCCAGCGCATACGCACAGAGGGCACCGGTCAGGATCAGCACCGCATACCATGCGATATGAAAAGAGCCGAGCGAGAGAATGTATCTCGAGTCAGGACTCATCGTTTTCATCTCCTTCTTCGGCTTCTTTGTTTTTGGCGATCTGATTCAGGACCCGGTCTTCGAATTCCTTGGCTGAATCACTTCCCGCCAACATCAACATATAGTTTGAAACAGCGCTTTCGATGATCACGCCCATCGGACGGCCGGCACTGACCGGGATCCGCATTTTCAGGATCCGTTCACCGAACATCTCTGTATATTCTTTTTCTTCAATGCCCACACGGTCATATTCCATCGAATCATTGAATGGCTCCAGCACAATATGCAGCTGAATTTCTACTTCGCTGGCGTAGGCGCCGACACCGAACATCTTACTAATATTAATGACACCGACACCGCGCAGTTCCATAAAACCTTCAAGCAGTTTGGTCGTACGGCCGACCAGCGAGTTATGAATGTGGTAGCAGTCGACCCGGTCATCGGCAACCAATTGGTGGCCGCGTTTGATCAGTTCCAAAGCGATCTCGCTTTTTCCCATACCGGACCGGCCGGTGATCAACACACCGATGCCAAAAATACGCATCAATTCGCCATGGATAATGATGGATTCTGCCAGCTCTTCATCAAGAAAGTTCGTGACATTGACGATGACCCTCGCCGTGTTGACATTCGACTTGAATACCGGGAAGTTTTTCCGCTGGGCGATGTCGATCAAAGTGGACGGGCACTGGCAGCCATGACAAATGACGATGGCCGGGGTTTCTTTGGCCGTCAAAAACTCAAATGAACGCCGCTGACTGACTTCGTCCATTTCTTTTTCAATATAGCCGATTTCTTTCTCACCGAGGATCACCAGACGTTCTGTCTGAGTATCCGGAAAATACCCTGCCAATTCCAGGCCCGGACGATTCGTGTCGGGCATGACCAGCGGCCGTTCCAGACTAGATGCATCGCCCGCAACTTGTTCCCATTTAAATTTTTCTGCCAGATCTTTTACGCAAACTTTTGACATTTTATTTACCCCGTTCCAATAAAGGCTTTAAATACTGCCCTGTATAACTGTTTTCACATTGACTGACGGTCTCCGGCGTTCCTGTGACGACCACCGTTCCGCCTTCATCGCCGCCTTCCGGTCCTAAATCGATCAGCCAGTCGGCACATTTGATCACGTCCAGATTGTGTTCAATGACGATCACGGTATCGCCGTGGTCCACCAGACGCTGCAGGACGCTGATCAGCTTGTTGACATCATCGCTGTGCAGACCGGTGGTCGGTTCATCCAAAACGAACAATGTTTTGCCGGTCGGCTTTTTCTGCAGCTGGCTGGCCAGCTTGATCCGCTGGGCTTCGCCGCCGGACAAGGTCGTGGCCGGCTGTCCCAATTTAATATACGACAGTCCGACATCATTCAGCGTTTGTAACTTATGCCGGATCTTGGAGATGTTCGAAAAGAAGTCCAGTGCTTCTTCCACGGTCATATCCAGCACTTCGGCAATGTTTTTGCCTTTGTAGCGGACTTGCAGCGTTTCTTCGTTGTAACGCGTACCGCCGCATTGGTCGCAGGTCACATAGACATCCGGCAAGAACTGCATGGATATACGCAGGATGCCGTCGCCCTGGCAGGCTTCGCAGCGTCCGCCTTTGACATTGAACGAGAACCGTCCTTTGTCATACCCTAACATCCGCGCTTCTTTGGTCTGGGCATACAACGCCCGGATGTCATCGAAGACGCCGGTGTAGGTCGCCGGGTTGGAGCGCGGGGTGCGGCCGATCGGATCCTGGCTGATCTCGACGATCTTGTCGATGTTTTCCATGCCTTTGATGGCTTTGCATCGGCCTGGTGTTACATGGGCCCGGCCCAGTTTGTGCTGGATGCCGCGGGTCAAAACTTCCGTGACCAATGAGGATTTACCGGAACCGGATACACCGGTGACGACGGTAAAGGTGCCGAGCTTGAAGTCGACCGTGACTTTTTTCAAGTTATTCTGCGTAGCCTGGACAACACGTAATTTCTTGCCGTTGCCGCGGCGCCGTTTTGTCGGTACTTCGATGCGTTTTCGGCCGCTTAAATAAGCACCCGTCAACGAATTTGGATTGGCCATGATCTCTTCCGGTGTGCCAACAGCAACGATCTCGCCGCCGTGAATACCGGCACCCGGTCCGACATCAACGATATAATCGCTGGCGCGCATGGTATCTTCATCGTGTTCCACGACGATCAAGGTATTGCCCAGATCACGCATTTCTTTTAAAGCATCGATCAGGCGGTCATTGTCCCGCTGATGCAGACCGATGCTCGGTTCATCTAGGACATACATGACGCCGGTCAGTTTGGAACCGATCTGTGTCGCCAAACGGATGCGCTGGGCTTCGCCGCCGGACAGCGTTCCGGCCAGACGGTCCAGCGATAAATAGCCCAGACCGACATGATCCAGAAATTCCAGGCGATTGCTGATTTCGCGGACGATCAGGTTGGCAATCTTCGCATCGGTTGGATCAAGATCCAAGTTTTTCATGAATGCGCGGGCTTCTTTGATGCTCATCTGTGTCCATTCATAGATGTTCTTGCCGCCGACCTGCACGCTTAAAACTTGTTCGTTCAGACGGGCCCCATGGCAGGTCGGACATTCCTGATCCGAGATGAACGAGCCGTACCATTCACGGGAAAAGGCGGAGCCGGTTTCCTGATAACGGCGTTCGATCATCGGGCAGACCCCTTCGATGTATTCGTTTTTCTGCTGGACGATGCCGGAACGTGAATGCAAGGTATACGCGATCGGTACATCGGAGCCATATAATATTTTATCCAATTGATCGGCCGGCAGATCCTCGATCGGCGTATCCATATCAATATGATAGAAATCAATCAGATTTTTCATCCGCTGCCATTCGAGGTTTTCCGTATTGACAATGTTCTTATAATAACGGATCCCGCCCTGGTTGATAGAAAGACTGCGGTCCGGCATGAGTAAATTCAAGTCCACTTTCTGGGTGATGCCCAAGCCTTTGCAGGTCGGGCAGGCGCCGTAGGGCGCGTTGAATGAAAATAGTTTCGGTTCCAGTTTCGGGACCGAGAAGCCGCAGATCTTGCAGGCATAGTTGCTGGAAAACAGCGTTTCCTGCTCTTTGGTCAGCAGCACGGCCAGTCCGTCGCTCAAATTTAAAGCCGTTTCCAGAGAATCATGGAAACGCGAGCGGTTATCCTTCTTGACGATGCGGTCGACGACCACATCGATGTTGTGTTTTTTGTTTTTTTCCAAAGGGCCGACTTCTTCCAAATATTGGATCTCTCCGTCAATGCGGGCACGCACATACCCTTCTTTGATCAATTTTTCGATCAAGTCTTTGTGCATGCCTTTTTTGCCGCTGACGATCGGGCTTAGGATCGTGCACCGGGTCCCGTCGGGCAGTTCCATGATCTTATCGATCATTTCTTTAATGGTGCTGCCGGTGATCGGAATATGATGATGCGGGCAGTACGGCACGCCGATGCGGGCATACAAAAGCCGCAGATAATCGTAGATCTCCGTTGCGGTCCCTACCGTACTGCGGGGATTGTTTGATGTGGTTTTCTGATCGATCGCAATGGCTGGTGATAAACCATCGATCTGGTCGACATCCGGTTTTTCGCTGTTGCCAAGAAACTGACGGGCGTAAGCGGATAAAGATTCCATGTAGCGGCGCTGTCCTTCGGCGTAAATCGTATCAAATGCCAGTGAAGATTTTCCCGAACCGGAGGCTCCGGTCATAATGACAAACTTGTCCTTCGGGATCTTTACGTTGACATTTTTCAGATTGTTTTCGCGGGCACCTTTGATGACAATATATTTTTGACTCAATTCTGACCTCTCCTATATATAGACAAAAAGGGGACTGAGCGTCCCTTACTTCTTTGTATCGAATACATTTTATCATGATTTCTGCAGATAGAAAATATATTGCCTAAAAACATGTGAAATTTTGAATAAATCCATATTTTTTTGATCCACTTGTTTTTTATTTCAAATTCTTTAACAAAAAATTTACAAATACGATAATTTTAATGGTTTTAAATGTTGATGTGCTACATTTTGTTGAATTTATTTTAGCCTTCCTTTATTATTAACTTAAAGGCAGGTATTGAATATGAGTGAAGACAAATTCAGCGATTCCGGTTTCGACGAAACAAACGCCGAAAATACACAACCGGAAAACACGGCAGCGGATGCCGCTTCAGAAGCGGTGAACACGCAGCCGGAACAAGAAACAACAACTGCACCGGAAACTGAAACTGGATCCGCCCCGCAGACAGAAGAACATCATGGTCCGCAGCTGGAATTCAATACGGAAACTCCGCAAGAATCTCAGCCGGCTGCACCAGAACCGCAGCCGGAACAGCACACCGGTCCGCAGACAGAATTTAATTCTGGGACCCCGGTGCCGCCAGGCCCGGTACCGCCGCAGCCATCCGGACAGCCGCAGCCGCCGCAGAACAACCAGCCGCAGAAGAAGGCCTATTATAAAAAGACTTGGTTCAAGGTCCTAGCAATTATATTAATTGTTGTCTTTGGTTTTGCGGCAGGTACCGGAAGTGATTCGGCAGCCGAAGATTATAATGATGAATACAGTGATGAAGACAGCTCTTATGATGATGAGAATATCGATGATATTTCATCGATCTCGGCGGTCTACAATGGTTCTAGGAAAGCTGGCACGGTCATCAATAATAAATCTGACATCATTGTCACGGCCCATTACAACGATGGATCCGTGGCTTCGGTAAAAGGCTGGAAAGTACGCAAGAAACAAAAACTGGAAAAAGGCAAAACCAGCTATGTCATTATTGAATATGCCAATCAGACAACGACCTTATCGATCAAGTGTTCCGATTCCAATACTTCCAGTTCATCCAACGATGCGGCCAAAGACGCATATGCAACAGTGAATTACGATGATCTGATCAACGACGAATCCGGTCATATGAGCGATAAGATCACATTCCGCGGACAGATCGTCACGTGTGAAGATTCTGATGATGGTATCAATATGATCATTGCGACGCAGCAGGATTCTGCCGGCAACTGGAACCAGCATCTGATTTATTGCTACTATGCTTACGATGATGACGATTCACACTTTGCGCAAGGCGACATTATAACGATTTACGGTACATACTATGGCAATGAGACCGCGACAAGCGGTGACGGTCAATCATTGACAGTGCCTACTATCCTCTGCAGAATTGTTGAAAAATCTTAGTTCTTATGCGGATGCAAATGCATCCGCTTTTTTCTTGCCTGCTTCCCATAAAAAAGGAGCATTATTGATGCTCCTGAATTTGTATCAATCGATCAACAACAGCGCGGGCGCTGGCTTTGAGAATGATCTCGCCCTTTTCTTTTGTCGCGCCTTTGGGATCCCCGCCGATTCCGATAGGGGTGCCGTCCTCCGTGACCCAGTCTTCGGCGATCCAGCCGATGCCATCCTGCAGTGCATGGTTGGCAGCATGACCGGCCTGCGCTCGTTCTAATTTCACAGAAGACGCATCAATAGCCATTGCCATGGATGTTTCCATCTCACCGCCATGGAAATCAAATGTATTGTCCGGAGAAATGGTTGCCTGCACTTCGGGATCATCAAACGCACCGGCATTCCAAACATAAAGGTTTGTGCCGTATTCACTGCGGATCTGGCGTGAAACGACCTGCGCCATTGCGGTGTTGCCGCCATGGCAGACCAGCAGAACGACATTTTGAAAACCGTGGTGAGCCAGGCTTTCGCACATATCATACAACACATGGTAATAAGTCTCTGCCCGGAAAGTGACCGTACCGCAAAAATTTTTATGTTCCGTGCTCAGTCCGATCGGCATCGCCGGCATGACGAGCAGCGGATAATCCGATGCCCGCTGTGCAAGCTCTTTTTCAATATAATCGGGCAAAGCATTCGCGATCATCCAATCTGTTCCCAAGGGGGCCTGGTTTCCATGTTGCTCCAAGGCGCCCAAGGGTAACAGAACAACAACATGTTCTCGGTCGGCTTCACGCATTTCCTGCGTGGTCAGCCGATGATAGCGCATCATTTAGCACGCACTCTCCGGTTTATAAAAATTTACATCTGTACGAGCCGATGCCAGGCGTACTAAGATGAAGTATCCAATACCGTAGTTGGCAGCGATCTTGATCAGGTTGAACGGAATCGTCGCAAACAAGATAAAGCTGCGCAGATCGGTAATGCTTGGGTTGACCGAAGCGACCATCTTCACGATCGAATCAACCGGCATGCCCATTGCTCGTGCATACAGCGGCAACGTGATATATGCGTTGACGAAGCAGGCAAATCCTGTACGGATCAGCATACCGAAGAACAAGGAAGCCACCACGGCTTTTTTGGTTTTGCCCATGGCTTTGTAGATCAGCCAGGTCGGAATGATGAACAGCGCGATCGCAATTAAGTTTGCCAGTTCACCGATGCCGAAGCTGTAAGAACCGACGGTAGCGATCTTAACGACAATTTTGATCACTTCAACACATGCTGCGGACAGCGGCCCCATCGTAAATAATGCGATGATGCTCGGTACATCACTGAAGTCAATTTTGTAGAAAGTCGGCATGAACGGCAGTGAGAATCCCAATGACATCAGCACACCGGCCAGTCCGCCTAAGATCGCGGTCAATACAAGTTTTTTTACGCTCCATTTTTTCATAATAAGCACTCTCCTCTTTTCTTCCTCAAGAGTAAGTTCTTTAGAAACGAAAAAACTCAGGCATCGAGGCCTGAGTTTGATTCCAAAAATACGAAAAAATCTCGTTTTTTGTCTTCTACCATCCAGACTATACTGTCGGTATCGGAATTTCACCGATTCAGTCGCCTTAGCGAGTCGCGGACTGTCACCGCCGGTAGGGAATTTCACCCTGCCCCGAAGAACTTATTCATTGATCACTCGTATACTAGCACATATTTCCAGCCCATGCAACAAATATGACTCTATTTGTGAAAAAAATCCCAAGTATTTTTACGATACCGCTTACATCTTTTCTGTTTGTATATTGTATTGATCGCTGATCAATATTTCTTATAACGATCGTAACGATTCTCACAAACAGATCACAAATAGGAATCACTCGGAAATTCATCAATTATCGTTCATGTTTTCATATACAATGCGTAAAATGTCGTTAATCTAATGTTAATGTGACATTATTTATGTTATTTACATTATATTTTTTGAACAATACAATACATTTTGTTATATAATGTTGTCTGCAGCATAATAGCACTTTTAAAACAAACCGCAGGAACGACGAGGGATATAAATGAAGGGAGCAAGCGATTTGTCTATCTGCCTTTGGCAATAGTTTCAATGTCGTTCTGAATAGTAATATGAAAACCACGATGCAAAAAGATTTCACAACCTTAGCGGCTGCTATTACAGTTATTGGTGCAGCTCCGGCGATCAAAGCAATGGCCGCTCCGGTCTTGGCTGAAGAGTCCGCTGCTCCGAAAGCCATACAAACGACCGTAACGGAACAGAACACTTCGACAACACTGGAAAACGATCTGGAAACTGCTTCAGTCAATGAAGCGGCTGCTCAGTCCAACATGAATACCGCAGCTGCCGATTTAACGACCGCTGAAAACACGGAAGCCTCCGTAAATCAAGCGTACAAAGACACAGCCGCTGAAAAAGAAGATCTGAAGAATTCTATCGACAACGATCTGGAAAACTTGAAAGAGCAAAAAGATGCCAAATCAGACGAACTTCAGGAACAGATCACAGAGACAACCAAAGAAAAAGACCAGCTGAACAGCGAACTGGAAACGAAACAATCTGATCTGGGAACAAAGAATCAGGCTGTTCAAGGCGCGGAAGATGCATTGACAGAGGCAATAAATACAAAAGATGCAAATGAGAAAAAAGTATCCGAAGCAAAAGACGCTGTAACCAAAGCACAGGAAGTTTTGAAAAATGCACAAACTGCTTACGATGAAGCAAACGAAAAAGTGAAGAAACTGACTGATGATTACAATACGAAAACTTCTTCTCTGGAACAAGCAAAAAATGACTTGGCTGCAAAGCAGTCTCAATTAGAAACACTGAAGAATGAATTGAGCAAGGCGCAGGCTGATCTGCAGGAAAAAGAAGCAAACTTAGCAGCGATGACAAATCAAGATGCTATTAATCAGGCTAATTCGGATTTGGAAGCAGCTAAAGCAAAAGTCAACGACCTGCAAAGTCAAATTAATACACTAAATACGAATATCAACAACCAGAAGACAACTGTTGATCAGCTGCAGGCTCAGGCAGACGCCTATGACACCACTGCACTGGATCAGGCACAAGCTGATTTACAGGAAGCGCAGGCAAAGTACGATGACGTAGCGGCCGCTTACGATCAGGCACAATATGATTACAATCAGGCGCAGGCAAAATTTGAGATTGCTAGCGCAAATTTCTATGCGCTGATGTCTGGGTATAAGCCTGGTATGGATCTTCCCGACGGTGCAGAAGAAGCGCTTGATAAACTTGAAGCCTGCGGCATGGATATGACCTTGAAAGAAACAACTCTTACGGGTACTGAAAGCAAAAAGAAAAGCGCGGAAGAGAATTTGAATACAGCGAAAGCAAATTACGAGACAGTTTGGGATGAACACAAACCTTATAGGAATCTTCTGTATAAACTACAGACAGAAAAGGGCTTCTTAGCGAATTTGAAAAAGCAGTTGTCAGATCTGAACGCGAAGCTGCCGGCTGCTCAAGCTGATGAGAAGGCAAAACAGGAAATTGTGGATGCCTACAACAACTTTGATGCTGAAGCAGCTCAAGCTGAAATCGATGCTCTGAAAAAAACAATTTCTCACAAGCAAAATGCGATCAGCACGCTGAACAATGAAATCAATCAAAAACAATCTGAAATTGCTACATTAACTTCTGCTATCGAATCAGTAAATGCGGATCTTGAGACCGCAAAAGCAGATGCCGCATCTTCAAAGAACAATTTATCCGCAAAACAAACTGCATTAAATCAGGCTCAGACATCATTAACTGAAAATGAGAACGCTTATAAGAAAGCGAGTGAAGATTTCCAAAAAGCGCAGGAAGCACTGACCAGCGCTCAAGATGCTGCTGATGCCGTGAATGCGGAAGTTTCCCGTTTGCAGGAACAACTTCAGAACACGGAACAGAAACTGACAAAATTGACAAATGCGAAGAATACAGTCGATTTTGAAAAGACCGCTGTTGCCAATGCGATTGCCGCATGGACATCCGTCAAAGCTGGATCGGATGATTCGATCGTCGCTTCGATCGATGAATTAAATCCGATTTCTGTTAATGTTGAAAAATATAAAGCTCTGCGTGCAAAAGAAAATGACCTGAAGGCCGCTTATGAAGCTGCAAAGGAAAACACCAATAAGAAGCGCAAGACCTTGATCGCCGCAAAAGCCGCATATGAAAATGCTGTAGCTGCACGGATCAAAGCCGAAAAGGCAATCGAAGATTACATTGCGGGTCTGACAAAGAATAGCGACAAAGCGATCGTTATCAAAATGAACAACAATGCCAACAGCGTACAAACCGGCACTGAGACCAACTACATCGTATATGTAGCAGGCATGGTTCTGACCGGCGCCCTGGCAGTTGCTTTCTTAAATAAACATCGTAAAGAATCCGAAGAATAATTTTCTACAAAAGAGGGCCTTCCCTCTTTTTTTTTTGATTCTAATCAATAATGTTCTTTGAAACGCTATATAGAACGATTATAAATCAAACGATATCAACATAGTTATTTTATTTTGATCATATTAACGAAAATTCATCCACGCTTTATTATTATTCAGACGAAAAGCAGTTGAAATGAAAGAAAAATTGAAATCTTCCGGCACCACACTTATCACCGATTTTGTATGGTATGTCATATTAATTTCATTAATTGTATTATTTTTAATATATTTTTTAATGCAATATGACACAATTTGTTATATAATATTGTTCGCAGCTTAATAGCACATTTAAAACAAACCGCAGGAACGACGAGGGATATAAATGAGGAAGAAGGGAGCAGGCGGTTTGTCTATCGCCTTTGGCAATAGTTTCAATGTCGTTCTGAATAGTAAATATGAAAATCACTGTACAAAAAGATGTCGCAACTTTAGCTGCTGCCGCTCTTACGGTCACAAGTACGGCGCCAGCTATGGCGGCCATGGCCGCTCCGGTCATGGCGGAGGAAGCCTCTGCCCCGAAAGCCAATCAAACAACAGTAACGGAACAGAGCACTTCTTCAAAATTAGAAAACGACCTGGAAACAGCTTCGGTCAATGAAGCGGCTGCTCAGTCCAACATGAATACCGCAGCCGCCGATTTAACAACTGCTGAAAACACGGAAGCTACCGCAAATCAAGCGTACACAGACGCTGCTAATGATAGAACAACTCTTGAAAATTCTATCAATACTGATCTAGAAGATTTGAAAGCACAAAAAGATGCAAAAGTAAATGAACTTCAAACACAGATCAACCAGGCGACAACAGAAAAAGACCAGCTGGACAGCGATCTAAAAACGAAGAAGGCAGATCTGGAAACCAAGAAGCAGGCCGTCAAGGATGCTGAAAAGGCTCTAGATGATGCAAAAGCGAAAAAAGAAGAAGCAACACCGGAAAAGATTGCCGAAGCACAGGATGCAGTCACAAAGGCAAAAGCAGATCTTGATAAAGCGCAGACCGCTTACGATGAAGCGAACGCAAAAGTAGAGAAACTATCTGCCGACTACAACACAAAGACTTCTTCTCTGACACAGGCTCAGAATGATCTGGCATCGAAGCAGTCTCAGTTGTCAACGCTGAACAGTGAATTAAGCACAGCTCAAGCTGATCTGCAGACCAAGCAATCGACTTTATCGACGATGACGGATGAAGACGCAATCGCAAAAGCAAATTCTGATTTAACTGCAGCACAAAATAAAGTTACCAGCCTGCAAAATCAGATCTCTACATTAAATACCGATATTGCCAGCCAACAGGCAACTGTCGATCAGCTGCAGGCACAGGCAGACGCTTATGATACCAGTGCACTGGATCAGGCGAAAACCGATTTGCAGAACGCACAAACGCAGTATGATAACGCATCCGCTGCTTACAATCAGGCACAGACAGATCTGACCAACGCTCAGGCTGAATACGACAGCTATACTGCACAGCTGAACGAAGCTCAGACAAATCTGGATAACGCTAAATCAGAAGAACAGGCTGCTGAAACCGCTTTGAATGACGCTCAAGCCAAGAAAGAGGATCTGGAAAACCAGATCAGTTCATTGAAAGCGGAACTGGATTCTCTGCAGACAGTGGGAACCGTTGATGAAGAAGCTGTTAAACAGGGTTCGTTAGGATTCTTCAAATCTGTCAATGACCAGAAAGCCATCGAGATCATTCAGAAAGGTATCGATGACGGATACATCGTATTGGGCGATGAAAAAGACACATCGACTTTGGAACATATGAAGGATTCGATTGCACTGATCAAACGCTGCAATGCTTTGCGTGAAGCTAATGGTTTAAATGCATTAAATATTTCAAATGCAATGATGGCAATTTCTGAAGTACAGGCTTCTGCAAGCAAGGATATTATTGATCATTCTGCACTGTATGGTGTCGCTGAAAACCTTGCATGGGGTTATGAAAATACCGATGTTATGGGCGACGGCGGACCGTTTGACGGCTGGTATACCATTGAAAAAGAAAACGCTGAAACACAAAACGGCGAAGAAACAGGTCATTACCGTAATATTATGGACGGTTACGAAACAACAACAGGATTTGCTGTTGGTGAAAACTCTTCAGAGTACGACACGGTTTTTAGCCAGACGTTTGATTACGATAGTGAATACACAGCTGGTGACATGAGTGTTGCTGATTATGAATCGCAATTCATGGATTACTATAACAAGGTTATGGGATTGACCAGTCCGGATCAGGATAAGATCGATGCGATCAATGAGAAACTGGCTGAACTGAACGAACAGCTGACAACAGCTGACAGCGATGTAACAGATGCTCAGGATGTTTACAACAGCAAGCATTCAGCTGTAGAAGAAATGACCAAAAAAGTCAATGAACTGCAGAAAACAGTCGATGAAAGTAACACCAATGTCAAAGAAAAACAGGAAGCTCTAAATTTAGCTGAAACTAAAAAGAATAATGCGCAAGAAGCCTTGAACGCTGCCCAGACCGCTTATGATCAAGCAGTCAAAGAAAACAAAGACTATACGGATCTGCTGAATCAGCTGGAAACAGAAAAAGCATCTTTGGATGAAATGAATCAAAAGATGTCCGCTTTGAATGAGCAGCTGACCGCAGCTCAGGCGGACGAAAAAGCAAAGCAGGAAGTTGTGGATGCCTACAACAACTTTGATGCCGAAGCAGCTCAGAAAGAAATTGATGCTCTGAAGAAAACAATTTCTGACAAGCAAAATGCAATCAGCACGCTGAACAATGAAATCAATCAGAAACAGTCGGATATCGATACACTGACTTCCGATGTTACAGCCACAAAAACTGCTTTGGATGAAGCAAGTACTAATGCTGAAGCTTTGAAGAACGATTTAAATTCGAAGAAAGCCGCTTTGACAAAAGCTCAGACACAATTAGCTGCTTATGAGAACGCGGATGAAAATGTTGAATCGGCTCAGGAAGCACTGACAAACGCTCAATCTGCTGTTGATGCCGTGAATACAGAAATTTCCAGTTTGCAGGAAAAACTGCAGACTGCTGAGAATAATTTGGCAAGCCTGAAAGCCGCAAAGAGCACAGCCGATTCTGAACTGGCCGCTGTTGTCAATGCCATCACCACATGGACATCAATCAAGTCTGGATCGAATGATTCGATCGTCGCTTCGATCGATGAATTGAATCCGATTTCTGTTAATGTTGAAAAATATAAAGCTCTGCGTGCAAAAGAAAATGACCTGAAGGCCGCTTATGAAGCTGCAAAGGAAAACACCAATAAGAAGCGCAAGACCTTGATTGCCGCAAAAGCCGCATACGAAAATGCCGTAGCTGCACGGATCAAAGCCGAAAAGGCAATTGAAGATTACATTGCCGGCCTGACGAAGAATACCGACAAAGCAATCGTTATCAAAGTGAAAGACACGAAAGCTGCACAAGCAGAAAACAGTAAAGAAAGCGCTAAGAGCGTTCAAACCGGCACCGAAACCGACTACATCGTTTATGTGGCAGGTACGATGCTGACAGGAGCCCTGGCAGCCGCTTTCTTAAACAAACATCGTAAAGAAGCAAATAAATAATTCTTCTATAAGAAGAGGGCAGCCGCCCTCTTTTTTCATGCTTTAAAAGTTTATGGATCTATCATTCTCTTCTATAAATCGTATGTTTCATCACCATTCAAATCATTTTTTATTTCGATAAAAAAAAGACTCATGAGCTATACGCTCATAGGTCATTTTTATTGAAAATAATACCAATTCTTCTCTGTAACGACCGCATCCATGTATACGTCGTGCGCATCCATTTCGATCTCATCACAGATCCGCTTTTCGTAACACAGGCAGAGCTTTTTCATGTGTTTTCCCTGCAGAAAGCGGTCATAATACCCGGCTCCGTGTCCCAGACGCTGACCATGTGTACCTGCCGCCACGCACGGAATCAAACCAAGATCGAAATCGACGTCGCTCGGTTCATCATGAATCGGTTCGAGGATATGCATGGTGCCTTCCTGCAGATCGTTCCAAGAACGAATCTGCACCGCGATCATTTCATTTTTGGAGATGCATTTGGGCACAAAGACTTTTTTATTCTGCCAAGCCGTTTCGATGATCGTTCTCGTTGAAGGTTCCAGATCCATATTGACATAGACAAAAATCGAACGAGCTTCCTGAAACCAATCCGAAGCCAGAATTTGTGCCGTCATCCGACGGTCGGCTTCCAGGCAATACGTTTCATTCAATATTGGCAGCTGCCGGCGCAGTGTACGTTTCTCTATCAAAACAGATTCTTCTGATACGGAACCTTCAAATGATCATATGCTTTGGCCGTAACGATCCGGCCGCGCGGGGTGCGGTTGATAAAGCCGATCTGCAGCAGATAGGGCTCGTAGACATCCTCGATCGTGCCTGGTTCCTCGCCGATGCTTGAAGCAATGGCTTCCAGGCCGACCGGTCCGCCCTTGAATCGTTCAATGATACCGCGCAGATATTTGTGATCGACATGATCCAGTCCAAGTGAATCCACTTGCAGGCGGTCCAAAGCGTCCTTGGCAACATCCTGAGAAATCAGCCCTTCGTTGTACACGTCCGCAAAATCACGCACACGCCGGAACAAGCGATTCGCAATACGCGGCGTGCCGCGGGAACGGCGGGCGATCTCTGCGATCGCATCCGGTTCGATATCCGTATCCATGACGCGCGCAGTACGGGCAACGATTTGTTCCAGTTCAGGCAGCTGATAATATTCCAGCTGCGAAACGATGCCGAAACGATCGCGCAGCGGCGCGCTTAGATCTCCTGCCCGGGTCGTCGCTCCCACCAAGGTAAATGGCGGCAGGTCCAGGCGGATACTATGGGTCGTAGCACGGTCTTTGCCGACAACGATATCCAAACAATAATCTTCCATCGCCGGATAGAGCACTTCCTCTACTTGTTTCGGCAGACGGTGGATCTCATCGATAAAGAGCACATCGCCCGGCTCCAAGGTCGAAAGGATCGAAGCCAGATCGCCGCTCTTCTCAATAGAAGGGCCGCTCGTCGTTTTCAGATTACCGCCCATTTCATGCGCCAAAATATACGCCAATGTCGTTTTTCCTAAGCCCGGCGGGCCATACAGCAGGACATGGTCCAAAGCTTCACTGCGCTGCTTGGCTGCGTTGATAAAAACGCGCAGATTCTCCTTCAGCGTTTCCTGACCGATGTATTCATCCAATGTATATGGGCGCAGGGTCATTTCCAAACGATCATTTTCCTGCGCATTTGCGTCCATTGTTCTGTCGTCCAATGTATTCCCTCATTTCTATTTTGCCAGCTGGCGCAAAGCCATCTGTACCATTTCCGGCGTGCTTAGATCCGTACGCGGTGCCAGTTCCTTACGGATAGCGCCAAGCTGGGAAGATTTATAGCCCAAAGAAAGCAATGCCTCCTCAGTTTCATCCCAGACCGGATTATCGATTTTCTTCTCCTGTGCATCAACGGAAACAAATTTACCTTTCAGATCCAATACGATCTGGCCGGCTGTTTTCGCGCCGATACCAGGCAATGATTTTAACCGCTTGATATCATCGTTCTCGATCGCTTCGATCAGCTGTCGGCCTGGACAGACAGCCAGAATATTCTGTGCCGAACGCGGGCCGATGCCTTTGACATCGATCAAGCGCATAAAGACTTCGTAGTCCTCTTCTTTTGTAAATCCATATAAAAGAATCGCATCTTCCCGAACGTGCTCATAAGTATACACAAATAGTTCATCGCCTTGTTTCCGGGTCTGCGCATCGCTCATGTAAATTTCATAACCGACCCCATTGACATCCAACACAATGGATTTCTCCCGGATCAGACGAACGATTCCTTCTAAAAACGCAATCATGATCTCACTCCTATATACGTACGAACCAATTATAGCACATAAAAACGCATCGGCTTTCTGCCGATGCGCAAAGGTTTTTATCTTTCTTTTTTCATACATACGATACCGCCGAAGGCTGCCAGTGCGATGATCATCCAAAAAGCCGTAAATCCATTTACGGAAGTCTGTACACCGCTTTTCTGCTGAGAAACGGCTGCTGCCGTCTGCACAGCTTTTTCAGCCGGCTGTGATTCTGATTCATCGTTCAATGGTGTTGTTTCTTCTTCCTGCGGTACTTCTTTTTCGTAGTGTACGTATGGTACTTCAAAATATTCACGGAATGATTCGTTCCATTCTGTCGTATATTTCAATGAAGCTAATTTATTGGTCGGATAGTCTCCGGTCTCGTCTGCCGTCAGCAGCAGCCGATAGGACAGGCGCAGCGGATCCGACACTTTTACTGGGACATTGATCTGCAGCACGAACATTTCTTCTGAACGGTCATAGGTCAGTACGTATTGATACATCTGTTCGCCGTCTTTTTCGATCAGACTGCCGAATGCCCAGACATCGCTGCCAAGTGATATTGGTGTCAGCGTCTGACTGCCGATCTTCAGCGTGAACGGGCAGGTACCAGCTGTTTCGACCAAATCAAAGTCGTCTCCGATATAGTCGGTCAGTTCTGCTTCTTCGAATAAATATTCGATATTGTAGTTGATGTCGTCGAAACTTTCACCTATGGTCGTTCCCCAGTTGTCGATATCCGAATCGGTCGAAGTACGGCCGTAAATATGTGCGTTAAAATCGTTCTGGATCTGTTCAAGGAAATCCATCGGCTTATTCCTAAGATATTGATTCCAGTTGTAATTCTCGCCGTCCGTTCCGTCATGACTTGTCGAGAACGCCATAATTTTATATCCGCGTTCATAGCTTTCTTTCAATGCTTCATAGGTCATGAGCAGCGAAATGTCGTTGCCGTTCACATAGTTGTCCCCGGCGGTCTGTGTAATGGCCCATTCAGTATCCATCAAATACTGAAAATAACTTTCGGTAATACCCGCCAGCTCTGCCGGCATACCGCCTGGATAAATATTGTTCCAAAAATTGCTCCACGACGCTCCTTCATTTCCCCAACGCATAAAACAGTTGGTGTTGAAATCATCACGGCTCTGGATCGCTCCGGACTGCCAATCACTAAGCAGATCGGCCCAGCTGCTGTAACTTGAACCAAACTCCAAACTGGCCAAAGTATAGTGGCCATTGTTCTTGCTGACAGGTGCCATCTCATAAGTTTGGCCGTTGATCGTGATCGGTCCGGAATAAATATATGATTCAAAATCGGACAGCAAAATCAGATTTTTATTTTGGTCCGGTGTCTGGGTATCGGCCGCCAGCATACGGTTGGCCAGACGGACGGCTGTCTCGGTATTGCTTCCGCCTATGTAATACTCTGAGTCGCTATTAAATTTATACATGATCGCTTCCAGTAAACTGTCGTATGTGTCTGCATTTACATTGACCAGACCAGTAACGACATCACCCAGGCCCTGTGACAGAGAATACGCATCGTGTGCCCAGCCGTCAAATACCACAACGCCTAAATTGATCGAATAATTGCCCGTTTCGACTTTCGCCATAAAACTATCAAGCAAAGCTTTGGATTGGGCTTCGATGTTATCGACATCAGAATATGCGCTTTTATCCATGACCAGTACGACATCGGCACGATACGTTTCGCCAGAAGGTATTTCCAAGGTCACTTCGGTTTCTTTGTTTTCATCAAGATCCGTTGCTGTCTTGGATTTATCGGTATTATTTTCATCGATGACCAGTGTACCGTCTTCTTCCACGGTCCCTGCTTCTTCCTGGACCGGATCGGTTTCTTCTGTTTGCGAGGAAGTCTCTGTAGTACTCGTTTCTTCCTGAACAGTATCCGTTTCTGTTGATTGCACAGATGTTTCCACAGTGCTCGTCACTTCCTGAACGCTATCTGTTTCTTCTGCCTGTATGGATGTCTGCGCAAGCCACAAACAAAAAAATACGCCCAAGAAAACAGCTAATATAGTAAACGGTTTCTTATAGTATTGTTGCATTTCTTCACCTCCCCTCTTTCTTTGCATTTATCATAATATATTATTACATTTTTTGACACCTATATGACTTATATTTTATTTTTATAACAAATATATTTTATTTTTTATATTTATATGTTTTTAATAAACATATAAAAGCTCCTTTTCGGAGCTTTCGTTTCTACAACGCTTGTTCCATGAGGAAATCCATCGCATTGACGATCTGTATGCCGCTCTTGGTCATCTGCGGTTTGCATTTCCAGGCAATGATGACCTTTCGGTCATCCCGGTCCAGACGGCGCAGCACGGCGGTCTTCTTCTGGATATTACGCTCATTGATCTCATCTTCGACCATGACATACAATGTCTCGTTGTTCTTCTTAGCAATAAAATGAATATTCTGCATGCCGTTCTTGCCGACGCAGACATCATACTGCCGACGAATGAATTCAAAATAGATCTTATTGATCAAAACAGTCTGACGATTGACATCGTTTGACATGCCGAACAGATAATTCCGGAAGCAGACATCGATCAGGAAGTATTTATCCAACGTCTGCAGGAATGTTTCATTTTTCATATCATAGCGCGGGACCTGATAGAAGAAGAACGCATCACACAAAGCCAGGATATAAGCTTCGATCGTCCGCGGTGCCGGTGCGCTTTTGCGCTTGCCCGCGTTCAGGAATCCTTCGCGGATCAGCTGTTTGCCGACCGATGTATAGGAAACCACCTGACCAATATCCTCCGTCAATACCGCAATGATCTCACGAAGCAAGATCGGATCCGTGATCAGGCGCTGTCCGCTGGATTTCTGCACTTCCAAAATATCGTGATAAACGATCGAGCAGTATGCACCGTCGACAGCGATCCGCGCACGGTCCATTTCCAATCCCACATAGAACAAGATCGGCAGCCCGCCGTATTTGATGTAAAGATCGTATACTTCTTCCAGTGTATAGATCCGGTCGTTGATCGATGAACGATACATCGGGTGTTGCTGCTTGTCCAATAATGACTGTGTTACTTCGACTTTCATAAAACCGTTGAATTCTATAAATTCCGGCAAAGAAAGCGGAAGCATGACAATCTGTGCATAGTTATCTTCCTTGATCGCGTCCAGTTCTTCGGATAAGATACTGCGGTTCGATCCGCAGATGTACATATCCACATCCTGTGTCTTCATCCATTCATTCACAACGTCCTGCCAACCGTTCATGATCTGAATTTCATCAAGAAACATGTAATAATGACCCTCTTTCGGCGCCAATTCCGAAAGTTTCTCCTTTAATTTTTCCGGAGTTTTAAGGATCCGCTGAAGCGGCTGAAAATTGATATAAACAATTTGATCAACCGATTTTCCGCGGGCGCGCAGATGTTTTTCCATCAAAAACAATAAACTTGATTTTCCGACGCCACGCAGACCGGTAATTATCTTTAATTTACCGTTATCTTGTTGATCGATCAGCCGATTCAAATACAAATCGCGCTTTTTCAACTCTAAGCTCTGCATAAGCCCTCCCTATTTTATGACATACCAGTCATAAATTATAAATATTTTATCACATGAAAGCCATAAACGTTATACAAATTAAAGAAAATTTGTCACTTTTTATGCTATTTTTTTCATTTCAAGGACCTATAGCGTCTAAGTTTCACCCTGACTTAACTTTTAATCCTGCTTCCTGTTTTCTATTTTCTGCGATATCAAGTACAATAAGCTCAAAGGAAGTGAAAAGATGATTCATAGAAATGAACAAAACATAGCAGATACTTGGAAGCTGGAAGACATTTTTCCGGATCATGAAGCCTGGGAAACAGCCCTGCACCAAGAAATTGAATTATCCGCCCGCATGAAGACCTATTCCGGCCGGCTGTCGGACGGGAACGCCTTACGGGAATATTTAGAAATGGCAGAACAACTGAGCGATCTCATCAACGACACCTACGACTATGCCAATTTATATGCCGATCAAGATGCGGCAAATCCCGAAGGACAAAAGATGGTCGGCAAAGCAATGGCGGCTGCCGTACAGGTTTCCACGGAACAATCATTTTTCGATGTACAGATCATGGAAATTGCGGAAAAAGATTTTTCAGATCTGCTGAAAAAACGTTCCTTGCGGCCATATCACCGTTATCTGACAGAGATCCGTCGTCTGAAACCGCACACGTTAAGTGAAAAAGAAGAAGCCTTGCTTTCTGCCGGTCAGGAAGCCATGAACGCCTCAGCACAGACCTTCAATATTTTAAACAATACCAATATGTATTTCCCGGATGCCGCAGACAAGGAAGGCGAGGCCCATGCGGTCAACAGCGCATCGTATATCCAGTTATTGGAGCAGCAGGATGAAACACTGCGCAAGAATGCGTTTAACAGCTTATACGGAACGTATCGGAAGCTGGGCAATACCTATGCCTCCCTGCTGGACGGACAGATGAAACAGCTGAAATACAATGCCCAGGTCCGTCACTACAACACCGCGTTGGCTGCTTCGCTGGATCAGGTCAATGTTCCGGTTTCCGTCTATATGAACTTGATCGAAGCCGTCCATGAAGACATCGGCATCCTTCATAAGTACATGAAAGTACGCAAAAAGGAATTAGGGAAAGAACAGCTGCATATGTGGGATCTCTATGTGCCGATGGTCGATGAAGTGGATATCCAAGTTCCGTTTGAGAAAGCCAAGGAAGACTGCCTCGCTTCGGTACAGGTCTATGGCAGCGACTATGCATCCATTTATGGATCCGGACTGAACAGCCGCTGGATCGATATCTATCCCAATGAAGGCAAGCAATCCGGTGCGTATTCATCGGGCATGCGGGTACATCCATACGTGCTCTTGAACCACACGGGAACACTGGACAGTGAATTCACACTGGCCCATGAGATGGGCCATGCCATGCATTCGTATTTATCCAACAAGAACCAAAGACCGCTGGATCGGGAGTATCCGATCTTTGTGGCAGAGGTCGCCTCCACCTGCAACGAAGCATTACTGATGTCCTACCTGCGTCAACATACCGATGATCCGAAACTGCAGGCATACTATATTAATTATTTCCTGGAACAATACCGGACGACCTTATACCGGCAGACGATGTTTGCGGAATTCGAACTGCACTGTGCGAAATTGTGCGCGAACCATGAAACGCTGACCGTCGAACGGCTGAATCAAATTTATCACGATCTGAATGTATTCTATTACGGCGAAGATATGATCGTTGATCCGGGCATCGACTATGAATGGGCACGGATCCCGCACTTCTACTACGATTTCTATGTCTATCAATATGCGACCGGTTTCAGTGCGGCCATGGCATTGTCCGATAAGATCCTGCACGGTACACAGGAAGATGTCGACCACTATCTGCAGTTTTTATCTGCCGGCTGTACGCAAAGTCCGATCGATCTGCTGAAACTAGCCGGTGTGGATATGTCAGACCCGGGACCGATCCATGCGGCATTAAAACAATTTGATCAGCTCATCGATGCCTTTGTCGAAGTACGGAAGCAATAAAAAATGCGGCAATATTTGCCGCATTTTCTTTTTATTCGCTGACCCGATAATAAGGGGCCATGCCCGGCGAGAAATCCTGCCCGACAAACATGACGTCTTCCGTATACGTCGTACCAGCCGGATCCGGCGTTCCGGCCGGGATCATCATCAGTCCCGCCCCGCCGATGCCGTTCTTGACCGTCAGATTGAAGGTTCCGTCCGGCCCGGTATATGTCATATCATAAGTATCTGAGACCAAGCCAGTATTATTGAATGTCAGTGTATCCCCGTCTGCGTTCTGCCAGGTACCGGCAACGCTGGAAAAATCTCCGGCAATACAAGCATTCAGATCCATGGCAGCAGACGTTTCGGTCGTTTGACTGTCCGATGTTGGAGCCGCTGTCTCTGTCGACTGTGTTTCCGATGATGTATCTTCGGATTTTGTTTCCGAGGTCGAATCTGTCTTCTTTTCAGACTTTGTTTCCGAAGATGATCCGCTATCCTTGGCAGTATCCGTTTCCGTGCTCGTATTCGATGCTGTACCGCAGCCAGCCAGTCCCAAACACAGACTGAAAATCAACACCCATTGTTTCCATTTCATGTTTTTCCCTCGTTCCTTCTTTTTCGATCAGGATCTCTCTTCTCTTTTATTATAGGATGAGCACAGAAGAAATACGAGTCATCGCGACAGAAAAAAAGCGATGCAGATGCATCGCTTATGTATGTGGTCCAATTAGTTGTTGATCAGCTTGTCGCCTTCATTGTTCCAGCTGTACAAACTGCGGATCTGTTCTCCGACTTTTTCACTCGGATGTTCAGCAGCCTTCTTGCGCATTGCCTTGAAATGAACCTGACGTCCGGCCGGGCTCATATCCAGCAGGAAGTCCTTCGCAAATGTACCATCCTGGATATCGCTCAGGATCTGACGCATTGCTTTCTTCGTATCTTCGGTAATGATCTTCGGTCCAGTAATGTAATCGCCGTATTCAGCGGTATTGGAAATCGAATAACGCATGCCGGCAAATCCGGATTGATAAATCAGATCAACGATCAGCTTCATTTCGTGAATGCATTCGAAATAAGCGTTACGCGGATCATATCCTGCTTCGCACAAAGTTTCGAAACCAGCCTGCATCAATGCGCAGACACCGCCGCACAATACAGCTTGCTCACCGAACAAATCGGTTTCTGTTTCTGTCTTATATGTCGTTTCCAGCAATCCGGCACGAGCTCCGCCGATGGCAGCTCCATAAGCCAGGGCAATATCCCATGCATGTCCAGTTGCATCCTGCTCAACGGCGATCAGGCATGGTGTACCTTTGCCTTCCAAGTACTCAGAACGAACGGTATGTCCTGGTGCTTTCGGGGCGATCATCGTGACATCGACATCCTTCGGCGGTACGATGCATCCGTAATGGATATTGAAGCCGTGCGCAAACATCAACATGTTGCCCGGTTCCAAGTTCGGTTCGATATCTTTCTTATACATATCTGCCTGTTTTTCATCGTTGATCAGGATCATGATGATATCCGCCATCTTTGCGGCTTCTGCCGACGTATAGACTTTTAATCCTTGATCTTCGGCTTTCTTCCAGGATTTCGATCCTTTATACAATCCGACAACTACATTTACACCGGATTCTTTCAAGTTCAGGGCATGTGCATGTCCCTGGGATCCATAACCAATTACGGCAACGGTTTTTCCATCCAGATAAGAAAGGTTACAATCTTTTTCATAGAAAATTCTTGCTTGTTCAGCCATTTTTCAGTTCCTCCTTATTTAGTTGTCATACAACTAACTGACCTGTTGTATGACAATTGTAAAATCAAATCCTCTGATTGTCAATACTTTATTCATGGAAATTCAGATTTTCGTTCCATACCGCGTGATGCAGATGAATGGTCACGGCACTTTTGAGCGCTTCTGCATCCCGCTGTTTTAAAAATTCCATGATCATGATATGGTCCTTATACGCATCTTCGGCAATGATTTCCAAATTGATCTTTAATGCGAATGTTTTTTCGATGGTTTCCGTAATGATCGGCATGAACTGACTTAAAAATTCATTGTGGCTTGCCTTGATGATAGCAGAATGGAACGCGCTCTCCGATGCGATCCGGTGATTTCCTGCCGGCTCATCAATGATCCAGCGCTGTACTTCATTGCCCAATCGCAGGATCTCCTGAATTTCTTCATCGGTTGCCCGCCGGCAGGCCAGTGCGGCCGCTTCCGGTTCAAAGATCATCCGTGTCTCATATAAATCGCGCAGGGTCACTTTCATATCGGCAGTCGGGATCGAGGTCTTCGCTTTCGTATCCAGCTGATCGGCCACATAGGTGCCGCTGCCCCGGCGGGCTTCCAGGCGCTGTTCAGAAACCAGCTCACGGATCGCTTCCCGCAAGGTCGTCCGGCTGATACCCAGCTGGTCGGACAATTCATTTTCATTCGGCAGTTTATCGCCCGGCTTGTAGCGTCCTTCATCGATCCAGGACCGCAGTGTTTGTGCGGTACGCTGTGATAAATTTTCTTTTTTCATGCCTTTACTATACTACAAATAGTTGTCTGTTAAAAGTTTGTTTGATGTCTGACATCTATTTTTTGATCTCTTTGCCTACATGCGGCTCGATAAAATGATGATAAGAATATTCCCAAAGCGTCTTCGATCCGGCCGCCGTATTATGATTGCGTTCCAGGATCTGATCCAGATGCGCACCTGCTTCCTGCCACAGCTTGCCGCCTGTCGCATCATTCAGCATCACGGGCTGGAAGTTATCCAGTGTGTGGGCAAAGCGGGCTTCCGGTGTCTGCTCATTTTCAAATTCGTCCCACAGACCGCGGAAATATTGTTCCTGATCGTCCGGCAGCATCGCA
The DNA here is from genome assembly GCF_014202755.1 of Catenisphaera adipataccumulans. Taxonomy (GTDB): domain Bacteria; phylum Bacillota_I; class Bacilli_A; order Erysipelotrichales; family Erysipelotrichaceae; genus Catenisphaera; species Catenisphaera adipataccumulans. The sequence continues at coordinate 25,474 of NZ_JACHHK010000002.1, read as the reverse complement.
TACAGACGGTCAGCCGCTTGGGTCTCCCGTTCCTTCTGCGTCTTTTTGCCCTCTTCATCATACGCAAACGTATCCCCGGCATAAATTTCCACCAGATCATGCACCAAAAGCAGTTCGATCACCCGCAGCAGATCAACGTCTTCATTGGCATACTCATGCAGGACCATAGCCATGACGGCCATATGCCAGGCATGTTCCGCATCGTTTTCCCGGCGGTATTCTGTCGTATAGGTATGGCGGTCAATGTTCTTTTCCTGATCGATTTCCAGGCAGAAGCGCATCTGCTGCGCAAGACGGTCCGTCATCTATGCCACCTCGATGTCCAGCTCGACCGGACAATGATCGCTGCCGTAAATATCGGTCAGGATCTTCGAATCCTGTACTTTTTCCATCAGTTCCGGGCTGACCAGCCAATAGTCGATCCGCCATCCGGCATTGCGTTCTCTGGCCTTAAAACGATACGACCACCAGGAATATTCCACCTTCTCCGGATACAACGTCCGATAGGTATCCGAGAGCTGGCTGAGCAGGTTTTCTTTAAAGCTGTTTCGTTCCTCATCGGTAAAGCCGGCATTGTGATGGTTGCTTTGGGGATTTTTGATATCGATTTCTTCATTGGCCACATTGAAATCACCGCAGATCATGACGGGTTTGTTTAAAGACCGGATATAGTCCGCAAACGCTTTATCCCAATCCATCCGGTAATCCAGACGCTTCAGGCCGTCGCCGGCATTCGGGGTGTACACCGTCACTAAATAACAGTTTTCGTATTCAATCGTGATCACGCGTCCTTCGGTATCATGCTCCGGTCGATCGATGCCGTAATGCACGGAGAGCGGTTCTTTTTTACAGAAGATCATCGTACCGCTGTAGCCTTTGCGCTGCGCACTGTTGATGTACCGATATGGATACAGTTCACAATCAACTTCGATCTGATCCGGCTGGGCCTTGGTTTCCTGCACGCAGAACACATCAGCGTCCAGCGCATATAGGATTTCTACAAAATCCTTCTTTAAAACGGCACGAATGCCGTTCACATTCCATGATATACATTTCATTTTTTTTCACCTCGTTTTCATTCTACCATGAATCGTGCTTATGAGTTATCATGGTACTAGGAGGATCAACGATGAACATACTTCGTAGGATTGCTTCGCTGTTTATCATGCTGCGGGGCTGTTTACTGTTTTTGGCTGTCTATTTGATGGTCACACGGCTAGGATCGAACTGGGGCCAGGAACTATTGGCCGCCGTCCAGGGATTCTTCTTTATGGTTCTCGGCGTTTGGGGCGTTCAACTGAAAGATCCTGATCGTACATTCAAGTGGGCAGCTGCAACATTAGCGGTCGGCCTGATCTGCATGATGATCGGTCTGATCAACTATGGTACAGAAGGCCTGGCAGAATATCTGGTGTTTAATATCGCGCTGCCGCTGGTCGTCATGTACTGTATAAAAAACCAGAAGGAACCGGCGTAGTTCCTTCTGGTTGATTTTATTTTCGGAGTCCTATATATTTCTTATGGGAAGGACTTAGTTATTTTACCAATTGCTCCTGGCGAGTTGCAAAGAGGTATTCGTCGATCGTGTATTTGATTTTGTCCTTAATCAGTGCTTCAGGATCGTTAGCTAATGTTCCTTCTCTTACTTTCGTATATTGCAGCGGCATGAACTGAGACAACGTCGATAAGTTGATGCCGTATTTTCTTAAGTTCTCCAACATTTTATTCTTTGCGGCATCGACTGCTTCATTCGGCATGTAGTAGCGGCTGCGGTCAGAGAATGAGAATTTCCGTTTGAAGGCGATCTCATCATCCGTTCCATGATAGTATTTTTTCCAATACTTCGGATCCGCCAACATCGCTTTGTCCAGCACGTCGATGAAATGCGATTTCTCCGCTTCATGCGCGCCATTCAGCTGCTGGTCTTCCATATAAGCCAGTGCGAACAAGGCTTCCCGCATCGCGAAGGTCATGCCCGGACCGACTTTCAGGATGCCGACACCGTCTTCCACCAACTCACGCAGCTTGTATTTGGTCTGGTAATCCGTTGAGTGTCCTTCGAAGACCAAGTTCGGGAAATCCTTGATCGATGCCATCAATTCTGCTGCCCGTTTGCGATCGTATTCTTCACAGCCGGCATCCTTCTCTTCTACGCCTGGCTGAACGACGATGGCCATGACATCCTTCCATGTCTCGGTCAGTCCTTGATCGGCAAACGCTTTTTCAAATGCTTTGTATGTCGCTTTGAAATCCTCGACCCGCGTGACCTGCATGCCGGCTTTCGGATCCTGCGCACCGCCTGGGATCGGTACCTCGCTGCCGACAATGTAGACCGGCCTTACCGCATCCGGACGGGTCTTTTTCAATTCCTGATAAGCTTCTTCACAGACCTTTGCGAGCTCGGCGCCGCGGCGGGAAATGGTTTCATCGCTCAATCGGGTATCCGGATCATCATCGGCCACTTTCATGCTTGTGTCGATATGGATCTTCGTATAGCCTGCTGCTACATAATCATGTACCAGCCGGCGGGCATAGGCCATTGCTTCTTTTTCCGGCAGATCTGTAACGGTCAGCGGTCCAAGATGATCACCGCCTAAGAAGACGCGGCTGCGGTCCAGACCGATCGCATCGGCTTTGTCATAGACCATTTGGTAGAAATCCGCAGGTTTCATTCCCGTATAACCGCCGTTTTGATCCACCTGATTGGCAGTTGATTCGATCAGGACGACACTGTCGGTTTCCTTCGCTCGTTCCAATGCTGCTTCAATGACATAGGCATTGCCGGTGCAGACCGAACAGATGCCGACCGGGTTGCCTGCTTTCTGCAGCTTAACGATATTTTTTAATGCGTTTTCCATTGTTCCTCCTTACTCTTCTGAATTGATCAGGATCTTGCCTTTGACTGCGCCTGGTGTCTTGTACATTTCAAACGCATCGGCGATCTTGCTTAACGGCATTTTCTTAAAGATCAGCTCATCGCTGTATTTCAGCTGTCCGGTCTGGAAGAAATGTGCCACATTGGTCCATTCATGGCCTGGGAACGGCGCACTGTAGGACATCCAGGAACCCGTCATGGTAAATTCTTTGCGGTTCATCATTTCCCATTCTTTGACAGTAAAAGTGATTTCTTTCTTCGGTGTTCCGATAAAGGTCACGTAGGCTTTATTGGCTGCCAGAGCATAGGCCATCTTCATGGTGATCGTGTTGCCGGCTGTTTCATAGACATAGTCATATCCATGTCCGTCCGTCAGAGCCATTGCCTGATCCATGAAATCCTCATCCAAAGTATTCACACCTGCGTCAGCACCGAAGCGTTTTGCCAGTTCCAGACGTTCATTCTGGATATCGAAGACAACAACTTTGGCAGCACCGTAGATCTTTGCCCACTGCATCGTGAACAATCCGATCGTTCCGCCGCCCAGGATGGCGACCGTCTTGCCGCCTTTGAACGGTACGCGCTCCAAACCGTGCAGTGCCACGGTAGCCGGTTCAAACAAAGCACCTTGTTCAAAGGATACCGAGTCATCGAACGGTACAGCATTCGCTGCCGGTACGCAGACGTATTCAGCGAAGCTGCCGAACTGACGGGAGCCGATAAAGCTGTAATGCTTGCACAATGAATAGTTGCCGCTCAGGCAGTCTTCACATTCCATGCATGGCACCAGCGGAACGCCGGCCACACGCTGTCCGACCTGCAGGTTCTTGACGCCTTCGCCTACTTCATCTACGACACCGGAGAATTCATGTCCTAAAATATTCGGATAGAAATGGGAAGCATCGCCGTTGACACGCGGGATATCCGATCCGCAGATGCCGGTATATTTAACTTTGATCCGTACCTCGCCTTTCTTCGGGTTTGGTTTTTCGATCTCTTCATAACGAAGATCTTCTTTTCCGTGTAATACTCCTGCTTTCATTTGGGTTGGTTCCTTCTTTCTTTTTATTCTTCTTCTGCTTCAGCAGCTGCCAATTCAGCCGCACGTTTTTTCGATGTCTTCACTGCGAAGATCATACAGATGACGTAGATGATGCCGATGATCAGCAAGCCGGAGACATTCTGCATCGTGCACAACTGTACATAGATGTAAGTGATCGGTGATCCGCCCTGGTCCAGTGCAGCAATAGCCGAAGCCGAGCTCGTACCTGTCTGGTGTGCCAATGCGGTCAGCCAAGGGATGGTCTGGTTTGCGATCCAGATCGTGACATACATGATGACCGAGCCGGAGATCAACGTACGGAACAGGTTTCCTTTGTGTACGGCAACTGCGATGGCGATGAAGAATCCGATCGTCGCCAAGTCACCGAACGGCAGGATCCGGTTGCCCGGTACCAAAACCGCGATCAGCAGCGTCAATGGGATGAAGATCAAACCAGCCGTTACAACTTCCGGGTCGCCCAGCAGGATCGCCGGATCCAGACCGATGTAGAATTCCTGACCGCTGAATCGCGTATTCATGATTTCTTTTGCGCGGTCCGATAACGGCAGCAGGCCATCCATGATACATTTAACGATTTTCGGCATCAAGACCATGACAGCCGACATATTGACGCCCAGCGGCAATGCGCCCTGTGCATCGTATCCAGCCATGAAACCAATGGCAGCACCTAAGATGAAACCAATGACAACTGGTTCAGCCAGCACGCCGACACGTTCCTGCAGCGAATCGATTGAGAAGTTGACATTGCGCAGGCCTGGGATCTTTTCAATGATCCAGTCAACGACGCAGGCAAACGGTGCCATGTAAGCGGAAGTACCATGCGGGATGGTCAGACCGTCCAGCTCGAAGTAGTCCTGCATCAACGGTGCCCAGATATCACCAAGCTTGTATGCGATGACTGCGTGAACGATGACACCCAGGATACCTAAACCAAAATTTCCGGTCACGGCGTAGCAGATCGCGCCGGTGAATGTCATATGCCAAACGTTCCAGATATCGACGTTGACCGTGCGGGTCATTTTCAGCACCAGCATCAGGATGTTGACGCCGACGGCGATCGGGATCGCTACTGTAGCGATCTCAGAAGCCCAGGTCATCGGAGAAGCGCCCGGCCATCCGATATCGACAACGGACAGCGACAGGCCGAAGTTTTCCGACATCGCCTGCGCTGCAGGTCCTAACTGTTCATTCATCATGTCGACGATCAAGCCCAGGCCGACAAAGCCGACACCGATCATCAAACCAGAACGGATCGCTTTGCCCGGCTTGACGCCGACGATGATGCTCAGGATGGCGATCACGATCGGGATCATGACCGACGCACCCATGTCTACGATGTAATTAATCACAAATGCACAAGCATCTAACATAACTTCATTTCTCTCCTTAATTTTTCTTAATCATCTTTCAGAACTTTTAAAATCTTTTCTTTGGTCTTTTCGACACCGACACCGGATACAAATGGCATGCCTGTGATCAGCGGAACGCCATAGTCGCGTTTTACGCGGGAAGTCGGCACGATCAAGTCAGCCGGCAGGTTGGAAGCAATTTCCGAAATACGGCATTGTGCGATCTCAACATCGATTCCGTTTTCCTTGCATAACTGAACGACGGCATTGGCTGCTACAGTACTGGTTGCGACGGCTCCGCCGCAGGCTACGATTACTTTTTTCTTACTCATAATGTGTTCTCCTTTTCTTTGATCAGTTCAATGACTGTTTTTTCATCTTTTGCATTTTTAATATTCTTTACAAGCTCCGGGTCCTGGATGATGGCAATGACGCGCTGCAGCATATCAATGTGTCCGTGTGCTTCCGCGATCGTCAGCATAATGACGACTTCGACGTTTACTTTGTCATCGTCCGTTCCCATTTCCGTGAATTCGACCGGGTGATCCAGCACCGCGATACTGAAGGTGGTTTTATTTACATAATCAGCTGCGGTATGCGGGATCGCGACACCGATCGGTGTGGCCAATCCGGTACAGAATTCCTTTTCTCGTTCGATCAATCCTTCTACATAGTTCTCTTTGGCAAAGCCTTGTTCAATGAGGGGTCTCCCCATTTTTTCGAAGATTTCGTCTGTGTTGTCTGCCTTCAGTCCTAAGTAGATTCGTTGCTCGTCTAACTTCTCCCAGATCATCAGCATTCCTCCTTTCGCTTGTCTGTTTTCTGTTTACACCCATATGTTATCGTGTAAACGTTTTCAAAAACAGTCAAAGGTATTACTTTTTACGGGAAAAGAATCATACCGGTATGTTTCTTTTCCCAAATTTGGAAACCAATTTACAAATTAAAAAATCTCCTTTATATAAAGGAGATTTTGAATCACTATTTTTCTTTTTCCGTAAACAAGAAATATTTTCTCTTGCTTTTCTTGATTTTTTCTCAATTTCCGGAAACAACTTTGACTTTTTCCTATCCTAAGCTGAGTTCATATTGCTCAATAATTTTTTCAACGGCTTCCGGTGTATCCGCTTCATCCAGCTTATGTTTGAAGGCCGGATTTTTTAACATGTTCACCAGATTGAAAAAAGCTTTCAGGTGCGTCTTATGATCGACCGCACTGAGGCAGCAGACATAGCGGATCGGATCGTCTTCATCTGCCCCAAATTCAACCGGCGTCTTCAGCCGGATCAGGTTCATGCCGACTTTGATGCTGCCCATGTCCAAGCCTTCATGCGGAATGGCAAAGCCTTTGGAAATCACGACATACGGACCATTTTCTTCAATATTGCGGATCATCGCATCGATATACCGCTCTTCAATATAGCCCCATTTTAACAGCGGCAGAGCAGATTGATAGACTGCATCTTTCCAGTCTTTGCATTCGACATCCAGCTGAATGTGGGACGGCGGCAGCAAATGGTGCAGATACGGGGAGAAGATATCTTCTTCCGGATCGATGGTTTGATTAAAGTATTCACGGACAACTTTGCGGATGCCGCGGGTCAGCTCGGCTTCTTGTTCCGGTGCCAGTTCATGGATGACCGGATTCAGTTTTTCCATGAGACCTTTGGCGGTCAGCTTCGTGGTCTCGATGCGGGACGGCAGATGGCGGCTGTTGCGCAGCATATCGACTTTATTGCCCACACGGATATAGTCCTCATCCCCGAGCAGCGGTGAAACGACGATGGTCTCGATCGGGCAGTCTTTCAGCTCCACGGTAGAAATGACCAGATCCGCCTGGTCTGGTTTCAAACGTCCGACCTCATGACTGGACATGATGTCTACGACCTGGAAATTAAAGTGCTGTTTCAATCGTTCCAGCAGCAAGCGTGATGTACCGACGCCGGCATGGCAGACGACGATGACATGAAAAGCAACTTCTTTGTTTTTCTTCCGTTCGATCGCCGCGCAGACATGAACGACCAGGTAGCCGATTTCGATCTGACGTAATTCCCGATTCAGATGATTGGTAATGGTATACAAACTGTTGTTTACCGCTGAAACCACTTCGGGGTTGTCTTCCAGCACTTGCTGGATCACGGCCGTTTCCGGGAACGCAGAAGCATCGGATTTAAACACGGATTCTAAGTGGTTGGATAAGTTTTCATAGAATTCATAGTCGTTGCTTAGATCCATTTCCAGTTCCTGTGAGATGGCGTCAATAAAACGACGGGTCATCATTTGGATCTTAATGGCATCATTGTTGCCGTAGGCTTGTTTCACATAGCGCAGGCCGCCTAATATATGGCTTAAAAACAGGACTTCGTCCTGTGTGGTGTTGATCGCACAATATTGTGTGATGTATTTCAGAATATCCTGGGCCATCAAGTATTTATCATTGTCTCCATGCTTCTGCACTTCGATGTATTCGCCCTGCATATTGCGGTTGATCATGATGCCTAAATAAAGAAGCAGGCTTTCAAACGAATAATCGCTCTGGTAGTTGTTATGGTTGGCTTCCTGCTCCAATAAGATCTTACGGATCACGACTTGATTGCCGGCTTGGATCGGTAAGTATTTTGACAGCACATCATTTTCTTTATTGCCGTTGCTTAATTTCATTAAGAATAAGCGCTTAGCGCTTTCTTTTCCCTCTACGCGAAGGCCGCGGTTGGGCTGCGAGATCACTTCCAGATGTCCGTTATGGATAAATTTTTTGATGCCGTCCAGATCATTGATGATCGTCACCCGGCTGACCATCAAGTAATCGGCGATCTGTGAAAGTGTAATATAACCCGGGGTCGTGATCAATAAGGCCGATGCCAGGCGTTTGCGCTCCTGTTTGGACATATGATAGGTCATCAGATTCATCTCACCGAGAATGTCGGTCACGGCCATAAAATTTTCGGATTTATTAATGATCCCGCCGCGTTTGATCTCCAGCGGTTCCAGCCCTTTTTCCAAAAGCCAGTCGTTGATCGTATGTAAATCGTTGCGAATGGTTCGCGAAGAAACATGAAAATGTTCGGCCAGTTCAGCAACGTTCATGTCTTTCTCTGCTAATAATTTAATAATCTCGATCATCCGTTCATTCATTTCCGAAACATCCTTTTCTAACTGCGTATGCCTTCGAAAATACCTTATCATGTCAGCGGGTTCGGGAACAGTCAAAATCATTTCCCATCGTTCGGAAAAATTTTAATGTGTGCCTTTGACCATTTTAAATAATTCCAGCCGGCTGTTGATATGCATCTTACGATAGATGTTCAGAAAATGTTTTTTTAACGTGTTATTACTGATGGACAGACGATCGCAGATTTCCGGATTGCTCATGCGCTTCATCGTCAGACAAAGAATACGATGTTCCTGTTTTGTTAAGTGGTACTGTGCTGTGATTTCCTCGATCGTATGTTGTTCGCGGTTTTCCCGGTCAAAGCGTTCCTGTTCGTGCAGACGTAAAGCCATGTGTTCTTTCATCATGTCGGCCAGAAAGACGTCTTCATAGGCGAAATCGGCCTTGCCGATATTGCGGTAGAACGTTACCAATCCGAGGAATTTGCCTTCAAAGGCAAGGATCATTTTCATGGCATGATGCCAGTTGTTTTTGGTTAGAATGTTCTGATAATAGGATGTCTGTTCCAGTTGTTCGTCACTCATCAAGTCACTATCCCGGCAGACCAGGCATTTGCCGGCATGCACGAGACCGAAGGTATCGCCGTTTTGTCGGTCGAGGGTCTCTCTGCGGGCTGATGTGTGATGGAGCGAGAGTCCTTCGATAATCTGATCGGGGTGCTGCGGATCGGCAAGATAAAAGTCAGCATCGTCAAAGTCGATGACCATTTTCATTTTCTTCAGAAAGTTCAGCCGCATTTCATTGAAATCTTCGATCGAGTAGATTTCATAGATCAAAGTGTTTAAAATGATCCAGTCGGCTGCCTGAATTTGTTTCATCGTACGGCCCCCTTAAAAAGAAAAAAAGAAGACACATCGGTGTGGTGATGTGTCCTCTTTGACAATATTAATTATAAGAATTTTACAAAATTATGCAAGCGTCTGTCTTTTTTGAACTAATGTTTAAAGTGACGGACACCGGTATAAACCATCGCAATGCCGGCTTCGTTGCAGGCATCGATCGACTCCTGGTCACGGATGGAGCCGCCCGGCTGGATCACGGCTGTTACACCGGCTTTGATGGCTGCATCGACCGTATCCCGATACGGGAAGAATGCATCGCTGGCCAGAACGGATCCTTTGGCTTTTTCACCAGCTTCTTTGATCGCGATCTCAGCAGCACCGACACGGTTCATCTGTCCGGCGCCGACACCGACGGTCATATTGTCTTTGACCAGCACGATCGCATTGGATTTGACGTGTTTGACCACTTTCCATGCGAACAGCAGCTGATCGATTTCTTCCTCGGTCGGCTTGCGGTCCGTAACGCATTTCAGATCGTCTTTGGTGATCTTCTTCGTATCCAGTTCCTGCACGAGCAGACCGTCGTTGACATTGGTATATTTGAACTTATTGTTGACTTCCTGCGTGACATCCAGCTTCAGTAAACGGATGTTCTTTTTCTTGGTCAGGATCTTAAATGCTTCCGGTTCAAAGTCCGGCGCAATGACGATTTCCAGGAAGATCTTGGACAGCTTCTCAGCGACTGCGACATTGACGACGTCGTTGAATGCGACGATGCCGCCGAAGATCGAAACGGAATCCGCTTCAAAGCACTTGTCCCATGCTTCTTCGATCGAAGAACCAATGCCGATACCGCATGGATTCATATGTTTCAGGCCGATGGCAGCGTGCTGTCCTTCAAAGTCTTTCAGGATCTCGATGGCCGCATTGCCGTCCTGGATGTTGTTATAGGAAAGCTCCTTACCATGCAGCTGCTGGGCATTGGCCAGTGAGTACTGCGGCTTCATGCCTTTGTAGAATGCGGCTTTCTGGTGCGGATTTTCGCCGTAGCGCAGATCCTGCACCTTGTCGAACGTGATCGTCAGTTTTTCCGGGAATTCGTTGCCTTCCTTCTTGGTCAAATAATCAGCGATCATCGCATCGTACTGGGCCGTTGTACGGAAGACTTTTGCGGCCAACGCTTCCCGCGTTGCCAATGTCGTATCGCCGTTGGTCTGGATCTCATTGAGCACTTTATCATAATCCGCCGGATCCGTTACGACCGTGACCGACTGATAGTTCTTTGATGCGCTGCGCAGCATGCTTGGACCGCCGATATCAATGTTTTCGATGATCTCTTCATGCGAAACGTCTTCTTTCTGCACCGTCTGCTTGAACGGATACAAGTTGACACAAACCAAATCGATACATTCAATGTTCAGTTCTTTCAGCTGTGCCATATGATCCGGATTGGAACGCACGGCCAGCAGACCGCCGTGTACTTTCGGATGCAGCGTCTTTACCCGGCCGTCCAGAATTTCCGGAAAGCCTGTCACTTCACTGATGCCGATCGGCGCCAAACCGGCCTCATCCAACGCTTTCTTCGTGCCGCCGGTCGAAATAATTTCATAACCGGCTGCTTTCAGCCCTTTCACAAAATCCACAATTCCGGTTTTATCCGAAACACTGACTAAAGCTCGTTTCATTGTTCTTTCTCCTTTTCTATTTTGGCAGCGACATCACGAATGACCTGCCAGAAAATTTCATATTCCTTCGCGTGTACGTGTGTTTCCAGTTCGGCTAAATTCCAATCCGGATCGATCGGTACACGTTCCTGGCGAATGATCGGTCCTGTGTCGATGCCTTCATCGACATAATGGACCGTGACCCCGGTCTGCGAAACACCGGCCTGGAACGCATCAAGGATCGCATGCGCGCCCGGGAATTCAGGCAGGTACGCCGGATGCAGGTTGATGATCCGATTCGGATAAGCATCCAGAAGCGTCTTGCCGATAAATCGCATATAACCGCTTAAGACAATCAAATCGACCTCGTGTTCTTTGAGGATCTTTAAAATATATGTTTCGTATTCCGCCTTGTCTGCATATCGTTTCGGATTCACAAAGAAAGAACGGATATGATGCTTTTCAGCCCGTTTGATCACAAAGGCATCGGAATGATCCACGATCAGACAGGCACAATTCACCGGCAGTGAACCGTCTTCGATATGTTTCATGATTTCTTCGAAGTTGGTTCCGGATCCGCTCGCAAATACCGCAATGTTTACCATTGGACATCCACCTCACCTGTATCCGTCACCGCACCGACCACATACGATTCCTGGCCGGCTGCTTTCAGCAGGCTCTGCGTCTTTTCAACATCAGCCGGATCAACGGCCATCACAAAGCCTAATCCCATATTAAAGACATTGTACATTTCTTTGGTTTCGATCTTGCCGTAGGACTGAATAAAATCAAAGATCTTCGGTCTTGGGAATGCCTTCGTATCAATGGTGACACCCATGCCGTCCTTGAGCATCCGCGGCACATTTTCATAGAAACCGCCGCCGGTGATATGGCTCATCGCATGGATATCCACTTTATCAAACAGTGATTTGACCGGTTTGACATAGATCTTCGTCGGCGTCAGCAGCACATCGCCCAGCACTTGATCATCCAGCTCGGCATAGCGCGCATGCGGATCCAGATGGTTGTCTTTGAACAGGACCTTGCGCACTAAACTGAAGCCGTTGGAATGCACTCCGGTGCTCGGCAGGCCGATCAGCACATCACCGACCTTCAAATGACGTGAATCTTTTAATTTTGATTTCTCGACCGCACCGACACAGAAGCCGGCCACATCGTAGTGATTGACATCGTACATGTCCGGCATCTCGGCCGTTTCGCCGCCGATCAAAGCTGCTTCCGACTGCACGCAGCCGTCTGCTACGCCTTTGACGATCTGTTCGATGACTTCCGGATGATTCTCGCCGACTGCGATGTAATCCAGAAAATAAATCGGCTGTGCACCTTGAACCAAAACATCATTGACACACATGGCGACCGCATCGATGCCGATGGTATCGTGTTTGTTCATCTCAAAAGCGATCATCAGCTTCGTGCCGACACCGTCCGTGCCTGAAACCAGGACCGGCTCTTTGAAATGATAAGCGCTTAAATCAAACATCCCGCCGAACGCGCCGATGGAATCCATCGCTCCTTTGACCTTGGTCCGGCCCACATGGGACTGGATACGCCGTACGGATTCGTATCCGGCTTCCAAATTCACGCCGGCTTGCTTGTATTGCTCTGCCATATTACTCCTCTACCTTTCTTTCGTAGTCCGCCAGCTGTGACGGATACACACCGTTGAAACAAGCCAGACAGCTTGTTTCCGGGATACATTTTTTAAAATCTTCCAATGACATAAAACGCAGCGTATCGACGTTGAAATACTGCCGCATTTCTTCTTCTGTATAATTGAAGCCGGCCAAACGTTTTTGTTCCGTCTTCTCGTATCCATAGAAGCATGGATACTTGATGATCGGTGAAGCAATGCGCAGATGCACTTCCTTGGCTCCCGCTTCATGCAGAAGCTGTGAGACCCGCCGTGCCGTCAGTCCATAGACCACGCTGTCATCCACCAGCAGGATCTTCTTGCCGCGCACGACCGAACTGATCGCATTCAAACGTACGCGCATGCCCTGCTCCCGCTGTTCCTGGGTCGGGTGGATAAAGGTCGAACCGATGTAACGGTTTTTGATCAAGCCGATCTCATAAGGCTTGCCCAAATTGCGCGCAAAGCTTGCCGCTGCGGAGGAAGCCGAATCCGGGGTACCGATCACAAAATCTGCATCGACATCTTCCTGCTTGGCCAAGTAATAGCCGCACAGCTTACGGACCTGGTGCACGTTGACGCCGTTGATGATGGAATCCGGCCGCGCAAAGTAAACATATTCCATCGCGCAGGTCGCTTGTTTCTTCGTATCATCGAGCTGGATCGAACGGACGCCGTTTTCATCCAAAACGATCAATTCGCCCGGTTTGACATCGCGGATATATTCGGCCTGCAGGATCGTGAATGAACTTGTTTCGCTGCTGAAGACATAACCGTCCTTCAGCTTGCCCATGCTTATGGAATGTACACCGTAACGATCGCGGTACACGTATAAGTGGTCTTTGGTCGCGATCACAAAGTTGCATGCGCCGGTGCCCATTTTACATGCCTGACGGATCTTATCGACAAACTTACCGTCGGTCCACTGGATCAAATGAGCGATCAGTTCACCGTCGCCGGTTCCCTGAAAGATCAAGCCGTCATCCTCCAGCTCTTCCCGCAGGCTGACCGCATCGGTGATCATGCCGGTGGTCGCGATCGCAAAACTGCCCTGATGAGCACGGACCACGGTCGGCTGTACATTCTCTAACGCTGAATCGCCGTCGGTTGCCATGCGAACCTGTCCGACCGCGATATAGCCTGTCATTTGTTCCAAGATCGGGCCGCTCATGTTTTCGTTGACTAAGCCAAGGCCTTTTTGAATTTTTACATTCTTCCCATCGCTGACGGCAAGTCCGACACCGTCCTGCCCGCGGTGCTGGATGGCATGCAGCGCCAGATAGCCATACTGCGATGCCTGCTCCACCCCGTATATCGCGATGATCCCGGAAGAATCCTGGACTACTTGTGTTTGGTCCATGACATTTCCTTTCTATTTATGCGTAAAATACTTCACGCCGTTTGCGAAAATATTCTGATCTTTATTGCCGGAAATATTCTGGAACAAGCCCGGTTCATACCGTTCGCTATGTCCCATCTTTCCGAAGATCTTGCCGTCTTCGCTGAGAATTCCTTCAATGGCCCAATAGGAACCGTTGATATTGTCTTTGCCGTTCATCGTCGGCACACCGAATTCATTGACATACTGCGTGGCGATCTGCCCGTTTTCTGCCAGTTTCTGCAGCACCGATTCTTCGGCGACAAATTTGCCTTCGCCATGGCTCACAGCGACCGAATACATCGTTCCTGGGCTCATACCGGTCAGCCACGGCGATTTATTCGACGTGATGCGCGTATTCGCGATATGACTGACGTGACGGTTGATGTTGTTGCGGAACAACGTCGGATTGTGTTCGTCGAGCTTTTCGATATCGCCGTACGGCAGCAGGCCGGATTTGATCAAGGCCTGGAAACCGTTGCAGATGCCGAGGATCAGACCGTCGTTGCCCCGCATCGTATCGATGGCTTCGGCAATGGTCTTGTTGCGAAGCACATTGGCAATAAACTTACCGGATCCATCCGGTTCATCGCCGCTGCTGAAACCGCCCACTAACATCAGGATCTGTGCCTGACGGATCTCGGCTGCCAGCGTATCGATGCTCTTTTGAATATCTTCGACCGTGAGGTTATTGAAGACGATCTGGTGCACTTCAGCACCGGCACGTTCAAATTTCTGTGTTGTATCGTATTCGCAGTTCTGACCTGGGAAGATCGGGATCACGACGATTGGTTTCTCGATCAGCAGTTCGGACTGCGGCACTTCCGCATTGTACAGTTCTGTCTTGACGGCTTTGCCTTTGCGGTCGGTCACTGCCGGATAGATCTTATCATAGCGTTTCTGCCATACTTCAATGGCATCATGGAGCTTGATCGGATCATTATCGTTGATCGTAATTTCGGATTCGTTGTTGGTCATGCCCAACATCGTAAAGTGCTCATCCTGGATCGTTTCTGTCGTTTCTACGATCATCGAACCGATATTGAAGCCGAACAGATCTTCATCGGTCTTGATGGCTGCGCCGATCTTATTTCCAAAGGCCATACGGCATAAGGTATAGGCCAGGCCGCCGAACTTGATCGTTCCGGCCGAAATGATCTTGCCGTTCTTCATATATTTATGGACCGCATCGAAGTTGCTCTTCAGCTGTTCATAATTCGGCGCATGATTCTTGCCTGGTTCATGTTTCACAAGATAAATATAGTTGCCGGCTTTCTTGAACGAAGCGGAAACAATATCATCGGTCTTTGCGGTGGTCACCGCAAAAGTGATGACCGTCGGGGGAACGTGAATGTCGTTATAGGTACCGGACATGGAGTCCTTGCCGCCGATGGCCGGCGTCTCAAAAGCCAGCTGGGCTTCGATCAGTCCAAGCAGGGCCTGGAACGGATTGCCCCATTTTTTCTCATCTTTGCCTAAGTGCTCGAAATATTCCTGATTGCTTAAGCGCGCGGTCTTATAATCGGCGCCCAAAGCGGTCAGACGGGCCAGCGCTTCCACCACGCTGTAGGATGCACCTAAATATGGTGAATACTTGCTGAGCTGCGGATCGTATCCATAGGTCATCAGTGAGCAGGTGTTGGTAAAACCGTGGACCGGCAGCTTCTGTACGCTGCCTTCTTCCTGGGTCAGCTGATATTTTCCGCCCCAAGGCATTAAGACCGTGCTTTTGCCGATGGAAGCATCAAACATTTCGCTCAAACCGATCTGTGAAGCCACATTCGGCTGCTGAAGCATTTCGGTCATATTTGTATTTGACGGCGCAAATGGATCGACGTTGTATTCACTTTCGGTCACATCAACGTCCTGGATCTGACGGACACCGTTGGTGTTCAGGAAATCACGGGACATGTCGACAATGGTCTTGCCGCGCCATTTCATCACTAGTCGGTTCGTATCAGTGACATCGGCCACCTTCACGGCGTTCAGGTTCTCATCGTGGGCGAGCTGCAGGAAGTGATCGAAATCTTTGGCTTCGATACAGACAGCCATGCGCTCCTGCGATTCAGAGATCGCCAGCTCCGTGCCGTCTAAACCGAGATATTTCACCGGAACCACGTCTAGATCGATATCCAGGCCGTCGGCCAGTTCACCGACTGCGACCGAGACACCGCCGGCGCCAAAGTCGTTGCAGATCTTGATCAGACGGGTGCATTCCGGATTACGGAATAAACGCTGCAGCTTGCGCTCGATCAAAGCGTTTCCTTTTTGGACCTCACTGGAACACTTTTCCAGAGAGGATTCATTGTGTTCTTTACTGGAGCCGGTCGCACCGCCGATACCGTCACGGCCGGTCGCTCCCCCTAACAAGACGATGATATCGCCTGGTTCCGCGTGTTCACGAATGACATTGGCTTTTGGTGCCGCACCGACCACGCCGCCGACTTCCAAACGTTTTGCGACATAACCTTCGTCGTAGATTTCTTCGACATACGTCGTGGCCAGACCGATCTGGTTGCCGTAACTGGAATAACCATGCGCGGCTTCCTGTGAGATCTTGGACTGCGGCAGTTTGTGTTCCATCGTTTCACTGACCGGCTTGGTGATATCGCCGGCACCGGTGATACGCATGGCTTGATACACATAGCTGCGGCCGGATAACGGGTCACGGATGGCGCCGCCGATACAAGTGGCAGCCCCGCCGAACGGTTCAATTTCAGTCGGATGGTTGTGGGTCTCATTTTTAAACATGAGCAGCCAGTCCTGATCTTCACCGTCGACATCGACCTTGATTTCGATCGAGCAGGCGTTGATCTCGTCGCTCTTTTCCAAATTTTCCAGCTTGCCTTTGGCTTTCAGGTATTTCCCGCCGATGGTCGCCATGTCCATCAGCGTTTGTTCCTTTTCTTCCCGGCCCAGTTCTTTGCGCATGTTCAGATAGGTTTCATATGCTTTCTGAAGCTGTTCATTGAATTGGCCGTCGTGGAATTTGATGTTTTTCAAAATGGTTTCAAATGTGGTATGCCGGCAGTGATCGGACCAATAGGTATCCAGTACACGGATCTCGGTCATGGTCGGATCACGATGTTCGGTATTTTTGAAATAGTCTTGTACGAACTCTATATCTTCCTGGCTCATGGCCAGACCCAGTTCTTCACGATAATCGGACAAGGCTTTTTTGTCCATCTCATTAAAACCGGTCAATACCGGGACATCCTCGACATTGATATCAATATCATCCTCCAGCACAGACAGGTCTTTAACACGGGATTCAACCGGGTTGATCAGATAGTGTTCGATGGCGCCGATCTGTTCATCCGTCACATTCTCAAATAGCAGCAGCGTTCCGGAATGAATACGGACAGACTGTTTATTGTTGAGAAGCATCAAACATTGCATCGCACTGTCGGCGCGCTGATCATACTGGCCCGGCAGATATTCGTAAGCCAAGTATTTCTTGCCGGTCAGATCGATATCATCATAGACTTTATCGGTCACAACTTCGGAGCAGACATTTTCTTTCAGCAGACGGATATCGTTTTCGTCTGCGTTGAAAATATCGTAAATGTTGTAGCGTTTCAGACTGAATTCTTCATCAAGGCCCAGAGATTCTTTCAATTCCTGGCAAAGCAGGATGCCCTCGGTGCGGAATGCTTCTTTCTTTTGTACAAAGATTCGGGTGTTCATAGTTTCTCCTATTCTACGACAGAATCGGCCAGGACTTTATCTGCCTGTGCCTTTTTAAAGTCGATGATTTTCTGCTGAACGGATGCATCCGCCAAGCCGATCATCTGAACTGCCAGGATGGCCGCATTTTTTGGTCCTGCTTTACCGATCGCAACTGTGGCAACCGGGACGCCGGACGGCATCTGTACCGTTGAAAGCAGGGAATCCATACCGCCTAGTGCAGAGGTCTGGATCGGAATGCCGATGACCGGCAGCGGGGTGCTGCTGGCAATGACACCGGCTAAGTGAGCGGCGCCGCCGGCAGCGGCAATGATCACTTTTATACCGCGGTCCTTGGCTTCGCTTGACAGCTTCAGCACGGCCTGCGGCGTACGGTGTGCGCTTAATACGCGTACTTCATATCCAATTTCAAATTCATCCAGCTGTTTCATGCAGCTTTCCATAGCTGGCAGATCACTACGTGATCCCATCACGATCAATACTTGTTTGTTTGACATTTGTGCTCTTCCTTTCCGCAAAAAAACGCACCTAACCTCACAGGCGCGTTCTCATCCATTTTTTATTTGTTTTGTGAATCTTCTTAATATACATAAGCAGACCTCCAAAATCCTTTAATGTATAACTATTTTACCGTAATTTAAGGGGGATGACAATATTTTCTCAATTGCCGGAATAAGAAAAAGGTCTGCCTTTCTTTTCGAAAGACAGACTTATATCTTATGCGATATCGTGGATCTTACGAATTCCGGCTGCTGCCGCTGCCGCAAGCATCATCCACATCAATGAGTTAGTAAACGTACCGGTTTGTACACCATGCGCTGTCGCTGTTTCCACCGTCTTCGTATCTTGCTTGGTTTCTTGTTTCTTTTCTTCTTTTTTCTCTTCCGGCTTTTCCGGGATCTTCTCATCCGTGATGGCCGCCGATGCGATGGTCATGACAGTCTTTCCAGCCGGTTCTATACCAACATAGACCGAACCGTCCTCGGCATAATAGAGATACAACTCACCGGCATTCTCATTGGCTTTCAGTAATTCTGCATATGGATCATCCGAATCACAAATCGCATCGAAATCATTAACAATCGTACTAAATTCTTGATGAAATTTTTCCACGTCTTCATCAGAATATTGCTCGATCATCTGCATCAATTGATCCATATCAACAACTTCTACATAATCATTGTTTGCCCTGAATACTTCATGAACATACACTTGTGAAATCAAGTAGACCAACTGCGGATCGATGCTTTGAGAATCTGTATACGGATATACACGTGACAGCCAGTAGCGCACACTTTCATAATACAGTTTCGGATCTTTCTGATCATTGAACATATTCTCGTTTGCTTTTACTTTGATGAGCGGATTTATATTCTGATCCGTGCGATCATAATTTTCTGAAGGTTTGAACACAAAAAGTACATTGCCATTTTCATCGTAAATGACCGTATCTTTTCTCTGGACCGCAGTTAATAAATTGATTTCCGTACTGTTGACTGTGAATGTCACATCTGAATTCACGTTGTATCCCTGCGGCGCACTGACTTCATGCAGCGTATATGTTCCGAACGGCAGTTCAATGGTCTGCTCCTGACCGTTGGTGACAAACGTTCTGACAACATTGCAGGTCTGATCGATGATCTGCATCGTTGCGCCTGCTAAATACTGATGGGTATCCGATGCATATTTATGGATCTTCACATAACCGGTATTTCGACGATTCGTAATTTTTTTAATTAAAAGATCTTCTTGCATTGGCGCACTGACCATGATACGTTTTCTGCTTGAATCAAAATAGTAATAAAAATAATACGAATTGAGCTCTGTGTTGATATATTCGTCGTTCAGCTTACCAGTCCCCAGATCATTCATAATGATATTTGCATAGTTATCGATATATTGAAATATCGCATCACGCATTTGACTATCTCTGATTTCTTGATCATAAATTTTAAAGTTAAACATCGTCGGGTTCTCATCAAGTCCTGAACCGAAGTAACGATAGCTGATCCTAGAGAGGATTGATTGTTTGATGTAGTACTCTTGAAAACCATTTAATCCTTCAAACTTATAGTTATATGTCAGTATGTAAATGATGGCTTTATAAAAGTCTGCTGAATTATAAATAATATGTTGCGGGGCGTTTCTATAATCATTGTCATAAAACATCTGAACAGAATCCGCATTCGCAATCGTACGATCGAATGTAATAGATTTGGAGCGCGGATCATATGCGAACTGAAGCGCATACAATTCCCGTCCGGTATTTGGATCACGGTAGATTGCTTGATACCAATCTAAATTAGTTCTGTCACTGTAAGCGTTTTTTACTTTAACTTTCTTGGATGTTCCATACAACTTTGTGATCTTGTCTTCCACAACTTCAAACATCTGATCCGGACCTGTCTGATATCCGTTCGGGGCACTGACTTCGTGAAGTGTATAGGTTCCAATCGGCAAAACAATTTTCATTTCTTCATTACCGGTCACAAATTCTTTGACAATTTTACCATCTGCATCAATGATCTGAAACTTTGCGCCCGACAGATATTTTCCATTTGTATCCGAACCGTATTTTCGGATCCGAACCACCCCATGATCGTCCTTTACCCGATCAGTCAAGCAGAATGTCGGAACTTGTTCCAATGCAACCCAGTGATAGAATCGGATATATCCTGGATCCCATTTCTCAAATTCATAATCTTCCTCCGTAAAAACATTGCTTAACGAGATGATCTGGAAAGATCGATCGGATGTGGTGGAATTTGCGAGTTCCTCAACGATCGCAAAGATTTCCTCTTTGGTCATATTTGGAAAAATACCATATTGTCTTTCTTGATCGACATCTATGATCGACTGGATTTCATTCAAGATCATTTCGTCGCTGATCGTTCCCAACTTATGGTAGATCGCAAACTGTGTGATCAAAAAATATGCAAAATCCGAATCTTGGGATGTTTTTAAATACTTTGCGGCAATAGCCGAATTATGACCGCCGTATCCGTTTACTAGAATCGGATACAATAATGCTTCATCAGTTGCAGCGTTATAAATATGACCGCCAGTATATGTGTTTCCGTTTTCATCAATCCAGTCTGTTAAATAAATTTTAAACCTTCCACTATCCACATGTTCTCTATGTTCTAAGTATTCACGCATCACATAATGGATACCTTCACGATCATCATAATGATTCATACCTTTGAGCTCAGAAAAATTCAATTCAAAATCTAAAGGTTCTGCTTTTTCATATCCATCCGGCGCTTCCAGTTCCGAAAGGCGAAAATGACGGATTACTCTGAAATCCGTACTAAAATCAAAGTTATTATCATCTAGGTCTGGGCGTTTGAAATAAATCGTGATCGGATCCTCGTTGACGACAAATGTACCGTTTGGAACCAAGACCATTTTGCCCTGAACATTCATCCAGAATTCCGCTGGCTGTCCGTTATTATCAAGATCCGTAATCTGCAAAGTTGCGCCTTTTAACGCATTTCCTTTGTCATCCGTTTTCCGGATGTGCACTTCTAAATAACCGGATAGATTTTCCTTGTGAAAGTAATAATGCCAACTGCCACGAGTGCTTGGCCCTACTTTCGCCGGTGTTTTGGTTTCTTTCGTTGCTTGTTTGGTTAATTTGGATTCACTGGCTGTTCCTGTCTGTGCGTTTTCTTTTGATTGCTCAGTCGTCTCAGGATCCGTTGCCGCATCCGTCTGCGTTTCTTCCGTTGTCTCAGATTCCGCAGTCGTATCCGTTTGTGTCTCGTCTGCAGTTGCACGAACATCAGAAGTTTGATCTGCCACCGATTCCTCCGATACGGTCTCTGTCTGTGTTTGTTCAGAAGACGGATCCGCCTGGACTTCTTCTGCTAAGACCGGTCCATGAACCAACAATAAAAATGCCATAAAAACAAAACAGGCAAAAAAACCGAGTTTCCTGCCTTTTGCCATAAAGCAAGCCTCCCTTCAGACACCCTCTCTAAAGTGTTTTATTTGTATTAAATTAAATATTCTTTATTTATCATATCACTATTCATATTTTTAATAAACATTTTCTTCATAACTTTGAAAATTTCGTTGCCTAATAATCAAATAAATTAATTGCTTTGTTTTTTATTATGGACTTTATTGATATTATTATCTTGTTTTTCAGAATATTGATTTGCACACAAAAAGTGCGGAATTTCCGCACAATAATAATTCTTCTATATTCAATACGGTCCACATTCCTTTTCATCATTAAACAAAAAAGATCTGTCTTCCTATTGGAAGGCAGATTATAAATTTATGCGATATCGTGGATCTTATGGATTCCGGCTGCTGCCGCTGCCGCAAGCATCATCCACATCAATGAGTTAGTAAACGTACCGGTTTGTACACCATGCGCTGTCGCTGTTTCCACCGTCTTCGTTTCTTTCTTTGTTTCTTTTTTCTTCTCCTCTTTTTTCTCTTCCGGCTTTTCCGGGATCTTCTCATCCGTGATGGCCGCCGATGCGAGGGTCATGACAGTCTTTCCAGCCGGTTCTATACCAACATAGACCGAACCGTCCTCGGCATAGTAGAGATACAACTCACCGGCATTCTCATTGGCTTTCAGGAATCCTGCATATAGATCATCTGAATTATAAATCGCGTAAAACGCGTAAAAATTATTAAGTTTTGTGGAAAAATCCTGACTGATCTTTTTTGCATCCTCTTCAGAATATTGATTTACTGTTTCTCGAATATCATCCAGCATTGCAAAATATAAATAGATCCAGTCATCCTCGCTATAATTATCAACAGTAAATACATTCATCATTAAATAATACAGTTGTGCAACACGATAAATGCCTTGAGAATGAATATCTTGTGAATCTTCATATGTATAAAAATGAGACAGTAAGTAACGTTCAATTTCATAGTATAATTTCGGATCTTTTTGATCGCTGAACGTATTCTCATCTGCTTTTACTTTGATGACCGACTGATTGTTCTTATCTTTTAAAGGATCAAACACTAAGTGCATATAACCACTTTCATCAAAAATAAGATTTTCATCCGTTCCAAAAGGTTTATGCCAAAAGACTACATTGCCATTTTCATCGTAAATGACCTGATCTTTTTTCTGAATTTCAGTTAAAAGATTGATTCCCGTGTTATTGACTGTAAACGTCACATCCGAATTCACGTTGTATCCCTGCGGGGCACTGACTTCATGCAATGTATATGTTCCAAACGGCAGTTCAATGGTCTGCTCCTGTCCGTTCGTAACAAATGTTTTGACAACGTTGCCGGCCTGATCGATGATCTGCATCGTTGCGCCTGCTAAATACTGATGGGTGTCCGATGCATATTTGTGGATCTTTACATAACCCGTACTGCGAAGATCGACAATCTTTTCAATCAACGGATCAATATCTTTTATTGGCTCACTGACCATTATTATACTTTCTTTATCCCCTCCATAATTGTAAATATCACGATATACGTAATAATAATACGGATCGGTCACACCAGTATTTAAGACACCGGCATTCAGATCATCAATAATGGCACTGGTGTAATTTCTTATATAAAGATTAATATCATTATATTTTTCGTTATTCGTAATTTCATTTTCTATTACATCTTTAGCGAACATGAAATGCCAGCTATTAGTATAGATTCCATTTCCAAAATACTGCTTACTAATATTATTAAGGATAGATTGTTTAATATAGTATTTCTGAAAAACATTCAACCCTTTAAATTTGTAATTATATGTCAAAATGTAAATAATTGCTTTATAAAAGTCTGCTGAATTATAAGTTATGCGCTGCGGCGTATGCGACTGTCCATCTTCATAGTATGAATACCCAAGGTCGTAGATCAACTTAAAACTATCTGCCTGCGCAACTGATCGATTCATATCAAAATATGAAAAATCATGATAGTTACTGTTAAATTGAATTACATATAAATTATTCCCCAAGTCTGAATCACGATACATACTTTGCCATAAATCAGCATTTTTGTCTCGATAATGATTGGTGAGACGAACTTTATCAGATTCTTCGTAGTATAAATCTGTGATTTTGTTCTCGACAATTTCAAATGTTTGATCCGATGCTGTCTGGTATCCCTTCGGGGCACTGACTTCATGCAGCGTATATGTTCCGATCGGAAGGATGAACTTCGTTTCTTCTTTTCCGGTCACAAATTCTTTGACAACTTTACCGTCTGCATCAATGATCTGAAACTTTGCCCCCGGCAGGTATTTCCCATTCGTATCCGTACCGTATTTTCGAATCGTAACAGCACCATGATCTTTTTTAATGTGATCGGTCAGGCAGAAAGTTGGAATCGGCTCCAGCCCGACCCAATTGAACAAATTCTTTTTATCCTTTTCTTTTTCATTATATTGCGTATAAGAAACAATTTGGTAAGACTGATCAGATGTGTTGGAATCTGCAAGTTCTTTGATAATCGCAAAGACTTCTTCTTTGGTCAAATTTGAGAAAATATCTTGATCGTAATCTTTGATATTTTGAATTTCCTCCAATATCATTTCATCGCTGATCGTTCCCAGTTTATGGTAGATTGCCAGCTGCGTGATCAAGAAAGATGCAAAATCCGGATCCTTGGATGCACTTAAATATTTATTGGCAATGGTTGAATCACGGCCTTTGTAGCCATTCATTAAAATTGGATACAGTAATGCCTCATCAGCTGCAGCATCATAAATATGACCGCCCGTATATTTGACAAAATGATTATCAATCAAGTAAACCCAGTCCGTTCGGTAGAGACGATAAGAGCCTGTTTTCAATTTTTCTCTTACTTCTTCATAGAAAAATTCAGCATAACTTGTATTCTCATCTCTAAGAGGCATACCAGTTCGATAAAATATATTAAATTCAGCAAAATTCAAATCAAAATCCAAAGGTTCTGCCTCTTCATATCCATCCGGTGCTTTCAATTCTAAAAGTCGGAAATGTCGAATTTTCGTTAAATCAACATCATCATCGTCCAGATCCGGCCGTTTAAAATAAATCGTGACTGGATCTTCATTAACGACAAATGTGCCGTTTGGAACCAGGACCATTTTCCCCTGAACGTTCATCCAGAATTCTGCTGGCTGTCCGTTATTATCAAGATCCGTAATCTGCAAGGTTGCGCCTTTTAATGCATTGCCTTTGTCATCTGTTTTCCTAATGTGCACTTCTAAATAGCCGGAAAGATTTTCCTTATGAATAAAATTAGGAAACCCTGGCGCACGTAAAACAGGTTTTTCTTGTGCCTGTATTTTCGATTCGTTCGTTGTTTGTTTGATTGGTTTGGATTCATCGGTTTTATCCGTTTGTGTGTTTTCTTTTGATTGCTCAGTCGTCTCAGGATCCGTTGCCGTATCCGTCTGCGTTTCTTCCGTAGTCTCAGATTCCGCAGTCGTATCCGTTTGTGTCTCGTCTGCAGCGGCTTGAACATCAGAAGTTTGATCCGTCACTGTTTCCTCCGATACGGTCTCTGTCTGTGTTTCTGCAGAAGGATCCGCCTGGACCTCTTCTGCTAAGACCGATCCATGAACCAACAATAAAAATGCCATAAAAACAAAACAGGCAAAAAAACCGAGTTTCCTGCCTTTTGCCATAAAGCAAGCCTCCCTTCAGGCACCCTCTCTAAAGTGCTTTATTTGTATTAAATTAAATATCTTTTATTTATCATATCACTATTCATATTTTTAATAAATATTTTCTTCATAACTTTGAAAATTTCGTTGCCTAATAATTAAATAAATTAGATGAATCCCTTTTTTCATCGCTTTTTCCTCCTTCCGCCTTAAACTTCAGTCGAGTTTAAAGTAAGTGCGCAAACATTATACCAATCCTTTTGGT
>NZ_JACHHK010000001.1 GCF_014202755.1 Catenisphaera adipataccumulans | reverse complement strand
CCTGTTCCCATCCCGAACACAGAAGTTAAGCACTCCCGCGGCGAAAATAGTTGGGCCTGCCCCTGCGAACATAGCACGTTGCCGGGTTTTTCTTTGCCTCTTTTGAGGCCTTTTTTTTATTTTTGAATCCGTTATAATGGAAGAAGAGGTTCAACATGTTCTGGAAAAATTGGAAAATCAAAAAACAGCGCCAGAAACGAATCGCGGATGCTTCCATTGTACGTAAACGCATTCGTTTTTATGGAACGGTACAGGGCGTCGGCTTCCGATGGGAGGCAGGTACTTATGCGAAAGAACATCATCTGACCGGCTGGGTCAAAAATCTGCCGGACGGGACGGTACGCATGGAAGTACAAGGACGGATGGAAGACATTAAAGGCATGATTCAATACATTCGCCGCAATCCTTATATCGAGATCGAAGATATGATCGTACAGGACATGGAAATAAAGCCGGATGACCAAATATTCGATATGATTTATTGACGGACCAATTCTTCGGTCCGTTTTCGTATTCTGTGATAGAATAAGATGTATGAAAATAGGATTCGATAATAATAAATATCTAAAAATGCAGGCGGAGCACATCCGCAAGCGGATCGCACAATTCGACGATAAGCTATATCTGGAATTCGGCGGCAAACTTTTTGATGATTACCATGCCAGCCGGGTCCTCCCGGGATTCTCACCGGACAGTAAACTGCAAATGTTGATCAGTTTAAAAGACAAAGCGGAAATCATCATCGCCATCTGTGCGAAAGACATCACGACTGATAAAAGACGCGGCGACCTGGGCATTACATATGACCAGGATGTTTTCCGTTTGGTCAAGGAATTCCAAAAACGCGGCCTTTATGTCAGCAGTATTGTCGTCACACAGTACGAAAAACAGGCGGCGGTCGAACGCTTCTGTTCCAAAGCCAGACGCCGGCACTTAAAGGTCTATAAACACTACCAGATCGATGGCTATCCAACGAACACAAAAAAGATCATTTCCGATGAAGGATTCGGAAAAAATGATTTTGTACAAACCAGCCGTCCGCTGGTGATCGTCACTGCGCCAGGACCTGGCAGCGGCAAAATGGCGACCTGCCTATCTCAGCTTTATCATGAAAATAAACGCGGAATACGGGCCGGTTACGCAAAATTTGAAACATTTCCGATCTGGAACATCCCGCTGGATCATCCGGTCAATCTGGCTTATGAAGCAGCCACGGCTGATCTGAACGACATCAATATGATCGACCCGTTCCATTTAAATGCCTACGGCAAGATCACCGTCAACTACAATCGTGATGTTGAGATCTTCCCCGTACTGAAAAAAATGTTCGAAGGGATCTTCGGAACGGCGATCTACCAAAGCCCGACCGATATGGGCGTCAATATGGCGGGATTTTGTATCAGTGATGATGCGGTCTGCAGGGATGCCGGCAATCAGGAAATCATCCGGCGCTATTATGACAGCCGCACCCGTTTCATTCGGGAAGAATGCAGCGAAGCAGAGGTGCAGAAACAAGAATTGATCATGGAAAAAGCCAAGATCACGCCGGATGACCGTCCTTGTGTCGTCGCGGCACATGAGCGGGAAGAAGCATCCAAAACATATGCCGGCGCCATTGAACTGGCTGACGGCACGATCGTGACCGGAAAGACCTCGAAATACATCGGCGCCTGCTCCGGCACGTTGATCAATGCCTTGAAACAATTAGCCGGCATCGATCAGGAAACCGATGTGATCGAAAACAACGCCTTTGCGCCGATCCAGAATTTGAAAACAGAATATTTAGGCAGCCACAACCCGCGTCTGCACAGCGATGAAATACTGATCGCGCTTGCGCTGAGTGCCCGTACCAGCGAAAATGCCGCACATGCGTTGGAAAAACTGCCTGAATTACGCGGCTGTCAGGCCCATATTACCTGTGATATTTCCCAGGTGGATCTGTCGATCTACAAACAGTTAGGTCTGCAGGTCACATACGAAGCTGAAAAGAAGTAGGAGGAAATTATGGCAAAATCAATTCCCAGCTCCGGAGCCGGAGCCGTGCGCATCATGCTCAAAAACAAAGACAATCTGCACTTTGAGCTCAATGAAAGTCACGAAGAAAACGGCAAGATGAGCTATTTATACGATATTTTTTATGAAAATGTCAGCGGAACGCTGAATATGTTGATGGATGGTGACACTCCGGTCATCGCGGCTTTGAATCTGAACCTAGGCAGAGTCATCACCCTGGACAATGATACAAATTTAACCAAATTGTGCCGTTATGTCATCGAAAATACAAAAGAATAAATTATTACTGTATGTAGTCGTCGACACCCAGGAGGAACAAACTATTCAGTCGGTCCAGCAGGCATTGTGTAAGCTGACAGCTGCAGAGTTTTCTCCCTGGCGGCCGCAGGCATCGTTGATCGACTGTGCGGAATTTTATGCAACTGCTGCAGCTGATGATCGATCGTTGGCAGATTTGATTCCGCAGCTGAATAAATTCTGGACAGCGGAGGACGAAATCTGGGAAGACTACGGCTACAATACGCCGATGTTTCATGAACACGTATATTATCTGCGTCTGGAGGTAAACAAATGATCGATTATACCGAAGGTGCCGGCTGCCAATATCACATTGGCTTAAAACCCGGCGAGGTCGGACCTTATGTTTTTCTGACTGGTGATCCCGGCCGGGTCAAAGACATTGCCGCTGGCTTAGATGAACCTCATTATGTCACGACCAATCGGGAATATGTCACCTGGACCGGTTCTCTGGCAGGAAAACCAGTCAGTGTGATGTCGACCGGCATCGGCGGACCTTCAACAGCCATCGCCGTAGAAGAGTTATTTCATTTGGGCTGTCATACGCTGATCCGTCTGGGGACATGCGGCGGGATGGACCAGGATGTGAAAGGCGGTGATCTCGTCATTGCTTCCGGTGCTGTCCGTATGGAAGGGACGACACAGGAATATGTGCCGATCGAATATCCGGCCGTACCGGATCATCATGTTGTGTGTGCTTTGGAACAGGCTGCTGTACAAATGCAGGTTCGTTATCATATCGGAGTGGTCCAATGCAAAGATGCTTTTTACGGCCAGCACGAACCCGAAAAAATGCCGGGCAGTGCCGCATTGATCGGCAAATGGAACGCTTATCTTGCGATGGGCACCAAAGCTTCGGAAATGGAGTCGGCGGCTTTGTTCATTGTCGGTCAGGCCAGAGGACTGCGCACGGGGTCGATCCTCCATTGCATTGCCAATCAAGAACGTGCCCGCCGGGGCCTGCCGAACGATCAGGATCACGATCTGCAGCCAATGTTTGATACCGCGATCCTGGCGATGAAACAATTAATAAAAAACGAAGAGCACTAAGCTCTCCGTAAGGTTCCGATGGCTTCCGGGATCCTGTAGATCCAGTCCTCCGGCTGGATGCCGGCAGGGTCCTTTTTTTGTTTGGCACAAAGGGAATGAACGTAAACAGCACTGATCGCTGCTGTCAGGGGATCTTTTGCCTGCCCGTACATACCGGTCAAAATGCCGCACAGCACATCGCCGCTGCCGCCTTTGGCCAGGCCGCTGTCCGGCCGGACGAATACATATTGTTTCGATCCGCGGGCAATGACCGTGATGCCGGATTTCAGTATCAGAGTGCAGTTTGGATAAAGGGAAGCAAACCATTCTGCGGCATGGATCGGATCATCCGCAATTTCTTTCACATCCAAATCAATTAAATAAGTCAGTTCTTTCACATGAGGCGTGACGATCGTGTCGGCTTGCCGCAGCAGCAGCTGCCGTTGATGACGCAGGGCCCATAATCCATCCGCATCAACGATCGCCGGACATTCACTTTCCAGCACGGTCCTGACCATCGCTTCAGTTACCGCACTGCGGCCCATCCCGTTGCCGATCGTGACGGGATCGAATGAATGGATCTGATCAGCAAGCTGTCCGACGGCCTTTTGAGCAAAGAAACCGTCCTGACTTGGCGCAGATAATTTCATTGCACAATCCATTTTTATGGAAAGAATATCCGTGATCGGCTCCGGTACAAATAAAGTCAGCGTGCCGATGCCGCTGCGGTAACAAGCCTGTGCCGCAAAACTGATCGCTCCGTGCATCTGACGGGAACCGCCGATCATCAGCGCCTTGCCGAACGTTCCTTTATGACCGTAGATACTGCGGGCCGGCAGAGCAGCAGCGGCAAGCTCCTTTGTGATCAGCTCTTTGGCCCCTGGATGCAGTGACTTGGGAATGCCGATATCGGCACAGTGAAGCTCTCCGCAGACTTGCGGACCTGCCTGCACCAGATGGCCGGCCTTCAGACAATCCAGGGCGACCGTCACATCCGCCTGCACCGCTGTGCCGAGGATGTTCCCGGTCGTTGCTTCCAGACCGGAAGGCAAATCCACACTGATCACTTTCGCATCGGAAGCGTTGATTGCTTCGATATAATCTTTATATTTACCCTCGATCGGGCGGGACAGACCGTTGCCGAACAGGCAGTCAACGATCACCTGTGCGTCACGAAGCCAGTCGTTGAAATTTTCCGTCTGAACGTGGATGCCGAAACTGTGTAAAATATCCAGCTGGGTCTGCTCATCATCCGATAGATGGTCCGATGTCAGAAAAGCCGATACATCTTCGTGACGCTGCAGCAGCAGACGCGTCATGGCCAGACCGTCAGCTCCATTGTTGCCCGGCCCGCAGACAATGCGGATCTTTTGGCCGGCCGGAACATAGCGGCAGGTTTCCATGGCTGCATGTTCCATCAAGACCAGAGAAGGAATGTGATGGTCCTGGATCGCGCAGGCATCCGCTGCGCGGGCTTGATCTTTGGTACAAATCAGTGTCATAGGATCCTCCATTTCTTTCTTAAATATACCTTGTTCTTTATAAAAAAGAAATCTCTTTCCACATTTAATCGCACTGTGATATAATCAAAAGTCAGTAGGAGGAAGTCCATGCCAGATACTTCACAGGATTCAAAAATCAAAAAGTCAGTCATCCTGTCCGGTTTGGTCGGTACAGGCGGTCTGTTTGTCGCAAAGCTCATTGGGATCATCTATGCGATTCCTTTTTCTTCCATCCTTTCCAATGTCGATTATATGGGATATTACGGCCAGGCATACAATATTTATTCATATGTCCTGAATATTTTTACGGCTGGATTCCCGTTTGCGATTGCCACGATGGTATCCAAATACATGACCTTAAATGATCCAAAAACGGTTCAGCTTGTTAAGAAAATTTCTTTGAATATGCTGATGTTGATGGGATTTGTCGGTATGGTGTTGCTGATGGCATTCTCCGGAGTGATCGCACCGTTGATGGTCGCGACCGGTGCCGAAACGATGGCCCGCGTACTGCGCATCCTGGCGCTTGCTATTTTCCTGGTGCCGACGCTGTCTGCATTCCGTGGTTATTACGAAGGCCAGAAAGAAATGAAAGAATATGCTTATTCGCAGGTGTTTGAACAATTTTTCCGGGTCGGCTTTTTGCTTGGTGCAGCCTGCCTGCTGGTCTATGTGATGCATTGGGCGCGCGTATGGGCGCTGTATGCATCGGTCTTATCAACAAGTGTTGCCGCTTTAGCCGGCATCCTGCAGATCCGGCATTTTGACAAGAAAGCCGATGCCGATGTCAAAGAGCAAGCCCGCCGGCAAACAACTCCATCCAAATCGAAGAAAGAAATCACCCGCGAACTATTCAGGCTGGCTTTACCATATATGCTTGTTTCGATCGTTGGATATTCCCAACAAATTTATAATGCGATCCTGCTGCCGACCGGGCTGAAGATGTTCTATTCGAATACGGATATTATCTCTTCTATTATTTCTGCCACGACGTATGTCGGCACGAAGATCACAGCCATCCCGATGGTTCTTGCGCCTGGCTTTGTGGCAGCGATCATTCCGCATGTCACCAGTGCTCTGACAGAAAAGAATCAAAAATTGGTCCGCAAAAATGTCGTTGACTGTCTGACAGCCGTGCTGTATATCGGTCTGCCGGTGTGCATGTGTATTTTTGTATATGCGGAGCCGATCAATTATACATTGTTTTATACGGATGATCTAAGTACGAGTACCATGGTCTTACAGTGGATGACCATTGAAGCGCTGACGGGTACATTCTCGCCGGTCGTGACGAACTTGATGATGGCGCTCGGTCTGCGCCGCAGCAACATCCGCAACATTTGTATCAATGCGGTCGTAAAAGGCATCCTGATGGTGCCGTTTACAGCAATGTGGGGATTTGGCGGTGCCGTCATTGCATCCTTTATTGCCGACGGCTGGGTGATCTGGGCCAGTCTGCATGAGATCCGTCATAAATTTCATATCCGTTACAATCGTATATTCCAAGTCGTGCTGCGCACGTTGATCGGCTGCCTTGTTTTATGGGGCGTCTCATATGCGCTGACGCGTCTGGGTCTAGGCGGTGTCGGTGATGGTAAGATGATCAGCTTTGTGAAAATGTGCTTTAACGGTCTGATCAGCTTGATCGCGTTCATGGCGGTCACCATTGCCTTGAAGGTACCGCAGCTGGCTTTGCATATGAAATTCGGTCTGCCGAAAAGGAGACAGTCATAATGTATGACGTTGTCGTGGTCGGTGCCGGACATGCAGGCATTGAAGCAGCCATGGCTGCCTGCCGCATGAACATGCATACAGCTTTGGTCACTATTGATATCAATATGGCAGGTTCCATGCCGTGCAATCCAAGCGTTGGAGGACCTGCTAAAGGCATCGTCGTCCGGGAAATTGATGCGCTGGGCGGCGTGATGCCGATTGCCGCTGATCGTACGGCACTGCAGTTTAAAATGTTAAATACCACCAAAGGACCAGGCGTCTGGGCACTGCGGGTCCAAAGTGATAAAGTTGAATATAAAAAGTTCATGAAACAATTGCTTTTATCGGAACCAAAGCTGGATGTCATCGAAAAGATGGCCGGTTCACTGATGACCGAACACGGCCAGGCAGTCGGCATCCGCTGTGCGGACGGGACCGAAGTGAAAGCAAAAACTGTGATCCTGACCACCGGCACCTATATGTCCAGTTCTGTGCTGCGCGGACATACCGCGACAGAATCGGGACCGGAAGACCAGCCGACCGTGAATACATTGTCTCAAAGTCTGCGGGATGCCGGCATTCATACATTCCGGCTGAAAACAGGTACGCCGCCGCGTATCCTGACCGATTCGATTGATTTTTCCGCCGGCAGCGAGCAGCCAGGAACCAATGCTTTTCTGCGCTTCAGTGATACGACGCGTCCGGAAGACGTGCTGCCGTTTGACCGGCAGAAAGTATGTCACTTGATCTACACGACACCAGAGACCCACCGGATCATCCGTGAACATCTGCATGATTCTGCGATGTACTCTGGATTGGTCAAGGGCGTAGGGCCTCGTTATTGTCCAAGCATTGAGGATAAATTGGTGCGTTTTGCGGATAAACCGCGCCATCAGCTGTTCTTGGAACCGGAGTCACTTTCGATGGATACGACGTATGTCCAAGGTTTTTCGACCTCGATGCCGGTGGATGTACAGGAACAAATGGTCCATTCACTGCCGGGGCTGGAACACTGTGTCATCAAGAAATATGCTTATGCGATCGAGTATGATGCCGTAGATCCGCTGCAGATGAAACCGAACATGGAAAATAAAATCATCAGCGGTTTGTTTACGGCCGGACAGCTTAACGGGACCAGCGGCTATGAGGAAGCGGCCGGACAAGGCATCATGGCCGGTATCAATGCGGCTTTGAAAGTCAAAGGAGAAAAGCCGTTTATCCTGCGGCGTGACCAGGCTTATATCGGCGTCATGATCGATGATCTGACGACCAAAGGAACCAAGGAGCCATATCGTCTGCTGACGTCACGGGCTGAATATCGATTGCTGCTTCGGCATGACAATGCGGATCAAAGATTGACCGAACTTGGTTATAAGGTTGGCGTCGTGCCGGAAACACGGTATAATAAATATATGGCGAAGATGGCATCCATCGAAAAAGCTCGTCAGGAACTGAGCGAGCTTCGGATCAAACCGGGAGCGAAGGCGGATGCATATCTTCAGCGTCTTGGATATGATTCTTTATCGCACGGCAGCAGTGCGCTGGAATTGATCAAACGGCCGAAAGTCACCATTGATGGTTTGACATCACTGACCGGCAAAACGTATGATCGGGAAATCAGCCGGGAGATCGAGATCCAGGAAAAATACGCCGGCTATATTGCGAAAGCAAAACGGGAAGCCGCGCATCTGCAGTCGATGGAGGCGGTCGTGCTGCCGGATGATCTGGATTATCCGCATATGGAGAATTTATCATTGGAGGCACGTCAGAAGCTTGACGCGATCCGGCCGCATACGTTGGGTCAGGCCAGCCGGATATCCGGGATCAATCCAAGCGATATTGCGGTCTTGGCGATGCATGTTCAATAGGGGGATAGACATGAAACGCAGGAAGAGAAGAAGAAGACAAAAACATAGTATGGCAACGTGGATCTGTTTGGCTTTGGCTGTGGTCATGATCGCAGAAGGGGCAAAAGAGATCGTGACGATGGTGCAGTTACGCCAGAGCATCAGTGAAACGGAAGCAAAAACGACGGAATTAAAGAAAAAAGAAAAAAAACTGAAGACCACGAAGAAGAATTTGTCCGATCCGAGTTATATCGAATACATTGCCCGCGGTAAGTATCTGGTGACCAAGGACGGCGAACAGGTTTTTAAGTTCCCGGACGAAAATTGAGGTAGTTATGGCAAAAAATGAAATGTATGAATGGCGCAAGTATAAGCAATATTATACAGAGAAGAACGGAAAAGTGACATTTCGTGATGATACGCCTTCCTATGTGCTGGAAAGTTATCAGTTATATTGTGATCAGATGGAGTCATTGAATACATTTATGGACCGCCACGTCGGAGGCGGTCTTTTGTCCGTCTTTGATCGGAAACCAAAATCAAAAGAGAATGATGCAGATCGGCAGCTGGCCCAGGATGTGATCAAATATCGCTGTCAGAACCGGACGCTGCCAAAGAGCTGGTTTGCGTTCGATGTAAAATATCATGACGGGCACGGTCATACGTATAATGGGTATGAAAATCTGCCGGCAGGCGAAGAAACCGATTATCGGATCACAGGCTGTGCGCAGGAAAAGAACCGGATCTATGTGATGTGGAAGCGGCCTGGGTATACGATGATGACAGTTTTCTTGGTGAAAAATAATAAAATCCAAGCATTTCGTGATTTTATCAGTGAAATATAAAAAATGAATTAATATATATAACTCATATATGATGAAATAATGTATTCTATATTATAGTCATATGTGAGGTTTTTTTATGACTCAGTTCATTATTTTCGAGGTCGAAGATGAGGTGTTCGACCAAATACAAGAGACGGCCAAAGACAATGAAGCGTTCTGCATCCGCGAAGAGCGTCAGGGCTACCGCATGGTCCATGTGATCGACCGCAGGGACTGGCAGGAAATCAAAGCGGCGATCGACCGGATGACCGGCCGTCTGATCTACCAAACAGCAGATCTGCTTATCGATATTTCCCAACGAACCATCTTCAAAGACGGCAAGCAGCTTGTCGGCGGTGAAGAGATCTTTTATGTGTTAGATATTTTTTTACATCATCCGCAGCGGGTCCTGAACCGGGAAACGCTCATTACCATGATCGAAGCACGCTCGAAGAATGAAATATATGATAATACATTATCAGTTTCGATCTATCGTTTACGCCGCCTGCTCGGAACCTATAACGGCAAGCCGTACATCCGAACTGTCCCAAAAAGCGGTTATATGTGGATCTATGAAGTTAAAAAGAGCAGAATATAATGAATTTCATCACTTTATAAAACATTTTTGAATGGTTGCCTTTTCGCTTTTATTTCGGTATACTGCGTTCAGGGAGGACATTTTATGCCGAATACATTTGATTCGAAAGAAACTTTTGTAGAAAAACTGAAGGAAACCACTTCTGATATGTACGGACGCGATTTCGAAGAAACGAATACGATCCAACGTTACCGCGCTCTGGGTTCCCTGATCTTGGAAGAAGCCGGTGTGAACTGGCGGATCACCAAAAATGCAGTAAAAAAACAACAAGCGAAACAGCTTTATTATTTTTCCATGGAATTTTTAATGGGACGTCTGATGACCAGCAACTTGATGAACTTAGGTGTTTATGACGTGGTCAAGGACGGTCTGGAAGATCTGGGCATGGATATTAATGAGCTGGAAGAACTGGAAAGCGATGCCGGGCTGGGCAACGGCGGTTTAGGACGTTTGGCTGCCTGCTTCATGGATTCCCTGGCTTCATTGAATTATGCGGGCAACGGAAACTGTATTCGTTATCGTTATGGTTTATTCAAGCAGGAGATCGTCAACAATGAGCAGGTGGAACTGCCGGACTGCTGGCTGAAGTACGGAAATATTTGGGAAGTTTGGAAGCCGCACCACAATGCGCGTGTGAAATTCGGCGGTTATGTCGACGGATATATGAATGAAAACGGAAAATTCGTCGTCCATCATCATCCGGATTTTGTCGTACGTGCGGTCGCTTATGATGAACCGATCATCGGTTATCATACGCCGACAACCAACACGTTACGTTTATGGGATGCGGAAGTCGATGAAGAATCGGTGCCGTCCGGACAGTTAAATAAATATCTGCAGGATGTCAGCGCTCTGACGACCAACGTATATCCGGACGACTCCACACAAGAAGGCAAAGAACTGCGCTTGAAACAAGAATATTTCTTTGTCTGCGCCGGTATCGATGCCATCATCACCGAACACCTGCGCCGTTATCCTTCGCTGGATAATTTCGCTGATAAAGTAGCCATCCAGCTGAATGATACCCATCCGGTCCTGGTCATTCCGGAATTGATGCGGGTCCTGATGGATGAATATGACTACAACTGGGATGATGCATGGCAGATCGTCACGAATACCGTGGCTTATACGAACCATACTGTCATGGCGGAAGCACTGGAAAAATGGCCGGTCGAAACGGTCAAAAAGCTGCTGCCGCGCTTGTATATGATCATTGAAGAAATCGACCGCCGCTGGAAATTTGATGTCGATCACCGCGGATTGTGTGCGATTTATCCGAATGTGGCGATCATCCGTGAAGGCAACGTACATATGGCCAATCTGGCGATCGTCGGCAGCCACAGTGTCAATGGTGTCGCTGCTCTGCATTCGAAGATCCTGGTCGATGATGTCTTCAAGGACTTTGCCCGGATCTATCCGGATCACTTCAACAATAAAACCAATGGCATCACGCATCGCCGCTGGCTGATGTATTCCAATCCGCAGCTGACAGCTTTGTTGGATGACACAATTGGTACAGATTATAAGACGGATCCGCGTCAGCTGGAAAAACTGATGGATTATGTCGACGATCCAGTCGTGCAGCAGCGGTTCCTGGATGTAAAGAAAGAACGTAAAAAGATCCTGGCTAAATACATCAAAGATACATTGGATATCGATGTGAACATTGATTCGATCTTCGACTGCCAGGCAAAACGTCTGCACGCTTATAAACGCCAGCTGCTGAATATCATGCACGTGATGTATTTGTATATGCGCATGAAAGAAGACCGCAACTTCCGTATCTATCCGCGGACATTTATCTTCTCGGCCAAAGCCGCACCGAGCTATTATGAAGCCAAAGAGATCATCAAGCTGATCAATATTGTTGCGCAGCGCGTCAACAACGATCTGGAAACCAAAGATTTCCTGCGCGTGGTCTTCATTCCGAACTACTCTGTTTCCATTGCGGAAATCCTGATGAATGCGGCGGATGTCAGCGAGCAGATCTCGACGGCAGGCAAAGAAGCCAGCGGTACCGGAAACATGAAATATATGATGAACGGTGCCTTGACATTAGGAACTTTGGACGGCGCCAATGTAGAAATCGTCGGTCAAGTCGGCGAAGAGAATGCGAAGATCTTCGGACTGCATGTTGAGGATATCAACCATCTGAAACATGAAAATGCCTATAATTCGCGTGAATTCTACAACCAGCATCCGGAAGTGCGCAAGGTCGTTGATTCGCTGCATAACGGTTACTGGGCACAAAATCCGGATGAGTTCCGTATGATCTACAACGATTTGATCATGAACAATGATGAATACTTTGTGCTGGCTGATTTCAATGCTTATATGAAAGCACAGCAGGAAGTTGAAGCTATGTATCGCGATCAGAGCCACTGGGCAAAGATGATGCTGATCAACATTGCCAAGTCTGGTTACTTCTCCAGCGATCGTACGATCCAGGAATATAACGATGACATCTGGCATTTAACCAAACTGAAATATTAATAAGGATGTGATCCATTTGGATCACATCTTTTTAAGTGAAATCGTCTGTGCTCTGCGAGTAGTTTCCTAATATAGATTTGTGCTATACTTGTGCTGGCGTTGAATGAAAAACGTGGATCCGATCCATGAAAACAATGGTTGAAATGGCGGGCAATGCATACTATAGATTGACGGAAGGAATATGATGAATTTAGAGGAATTACGCATGGATTGTGCGCAAAAGCAGAAAAAAGGCGTACACATCATTCTTGTATCGGTGATCATTTGGATATTCGTGTTATATGTTCATCTGACATCGCTGCCGATACTGACGAAAAATCTTTTGACGTTTTGTGCTACGGCACCGCTGCTGCCGATTTCTTATGTCATTTCAAAACCTTTAAACAAAATAAGGAGGATCCATTAACGACTCTTGGGATCCTTTTTTCTGTGAATCAGATGTTATACTTATTAATTGCGATGTGGATCTATCCTACGATTCCTGAAAAGATGTTGATGGTCATCGCAATGATCTTTGGTGCGCATCTAATGCCGTATAGTTGGTTATATCGATCAAAAAGTTATTTTGCCTTTTCGATCATTATTCCGATCACGGCACTGATCGTCGGATTGATCTATGAGCCTTTTATACTTGCAGCCGTCATGATCATTTTTGAAGCAATATTTAGTCTTTTTCTTCTCCATGAAGTCAAGAGCAGAAATCACTTCCAAAAAAGTCTTTCGCCGATTATTTCCTTCAGACCATTTGTAACAAATATTGCGGTGAAGAGTAAAATCATGTAAAATAAATACGTTAAGATAGGAGTGAACTGCGCATGAGGAAAAGAATTACAGCAGCGGTTGCGGCAGCCATGCTCGCCGGATCCCAGATCCCGGCCATGACCCCGACCTTTGCCCAAGAACAAGTGAGCCGACAAGTCTCGTCGCAGGAATTCATCGATTTGTATTTAAGTAAAGTGACGGTCAATGCGGACGGCACCAAAACCAAGACGGTTTTTAAGACGGTCGATGATATCAATAACACAAATTATACGACTGTATTGGCCAGCGAATCGGTTTACCGTTCGCAGTCGGTACAGACGCAGACGGATATCGCGAATGCGCTGAGCCAGGCGCAGGCGCCGACGTATGAGACATTGCTTGCCCGTGCCAAAGCTATTGACACCGAACAGCAGGCAAATGCCTTTATCAAGCAATATATTCCGGTCAGCACAACGGATCAGATCAACGATTCCAATGTGGATACGATCCTGAACAGCGAAAGTGCCTACAATGGACTGGCACAGGCAGTGAAAGACAGCGTCAATACGAAGCTCAGCGGCGGATATTCGGCATTTTTAAACAAGGCAAAAGCAGTTGATACCGACCGCAAGGCCAATGCTTTCATCAGCCAGTATCTGCCGGTCAAGACAACTGCCGAGGTGACCAGTGCCAACGCCCAGACGATCATCAACAGCGAGAGCGAATACAATAAACTGTCGCAGGAGGTCAAAGACAGCGTCAATGCGAAGATCACCGGCGGTTATACCGCGCTTTTGAACCAAGCCAAGACCGTACAGGATCAGGAGCAGGCAAACAGCTTTGTCAGCCAATATGTGCCGGTCAAAACATCTGCAGAGGTCAACAGCACCAATGCTCAGACGATCATGAACGGCGAAACGACTTACAATGGTTACAGCGATTCGGTCAAGGCGCTGATCAACGCCCAGCTGACGGATTCCTATGATACGCTGCTGGCTGCAGCGAAGAATGTGCAGACTGCCCAGACGCAGACCACAGCACTCAGAAGTGCACGTCTTTACTCAGCCAAGAAAACTGTAAGTACGACGGCGAGCACAGAAGCAAGCGCAGCAACGACTGCATCGACCACAGCGACGACGGCAAGTACGGAATCAAGTACAGAAGAAAAAACGGTATCGACGACAACGGCTGATGCATCAGCAACGGATACGACATCTGAAAAGACCGAATCAACAAGTGATGATACAACGACTGAGGAAAAAACCAGTACAACAACGGACAGCAGTTCTACGTCCGATACGACCGCAAGCAAGGCGGCTTCCCTGCCGACGGCAACCAGTACCACGACCAAGAAGAAAACCAGCACGGTCACCGCTTTCGTGGAAACGTATCTGACCGATGCGCAAGGCAATATTTATACCGAAGCGACAACGGAGAATTACCGTACGATCATCGGCGGTGTTTCCGCTTGGAACAGCATGAAGACCGTGCAGAAAGCACGCGTGAATTCAATCGTTTCAAAGGCGACGGGCAAGACTTATCAGTCTTTGCTTCAGGAAGCACAGAAGATCCAGACCAAGGTCATGAACAAAGAAACGAACACGGCGGCTGCGACCGGAAGCACGTTTTATCGGCTGCTTTGCACCGCTGCCGGAGCGATTTTCTCATGGCTTCTGCTGCGGAAACCGAAGAAACATTAAGAGCGTCTCGCTCTTTTTTTATACCTTTAATTTCTGTATAATAGAAAAAGAAAGGTTTGTATACCATGAGTTTATCTGAAGTGTTTTTCAATGAGCTGTCGAGCGAAAATGTGCTGCGGAAATCCCGTTTATATCGTGCCGGCGGATATAAAGAAGCAGTCTTTTTGTCACGGAACCTGCCCGATTATTCGAGTCATTTTTTCGCTTTTTTAATAGATCTTAACATTTGCCTTTTGCCGGTATACCTGTGGGTCCTTGAGTTTTTATTGATCTTATGCGGCTTTATCCCGCCGAATTTCTTTGATCTGTTGTTCTATATCATGTATGCACTGCTGTTTGTCATCAGTGTGCTGGCTGTCGGAATCTATACATCCCGCAACCACGGACAATCGCTGGGCTATGGGGCGATGGGTCTGAAGCTGGTCCAGCAAAACAAAAAAGAAGCCAGTGCACTGCATTTGATCCTGCGTCAGGCATTGGGACTGGGGATCCCGATCATGGTACTGGGGTACTTTTTCCAGATCATCGGTATGGTCGTCTGGATGCTCGTCAATGCGCTGGTGGTCATTATTACACCGAATCAGCAGTCTATTTTTGATCTGGTCTTTAAATTGAAAACAGTACGTGAACCAGAGCTGCCCGGTGAAGCTGTACAGCCGGCTGCCCGTCCGGTCCGTCCGGAAAGACCGGTCAGCAGTGTATCGCCGATCGATCTGCACATCCGTTCGAATTACAGCGATGATGCAACCTGTGATGTGGAAGAATTGTTCAAATTAGCCAAGAAAGCGAATCTGGAAGTCATCTCGATCACGGATCATAACTGTGCCCGGGCCAACGCGGCAGCAGTGCGGTTTGCGGGCATGTACGGCATTCAGTATATTCCGGGCGTCGAGATCGATGCGCAGTATCGGGGGATCCGAGTGCGGATCTTAGGATATTATATCGATTGGACCGATGAGATCTTTGACTGGATCGAACGGGAATCACTGCGCCGGGAGAAAGAAGCGTCCATGGAACGGGTCCGCAAATTTGAAGAATTTTCTGGCATCTCGATCGATGTGAATTCGATCATCAACAGTTCCCGTTTCCAGACCATCACAGCGCGTGATATCACGAATATGGTCTTCAATAACAAGGTCGTCCGTCAGATGAGCTTTGTGAAAAAATACATCGACGAAACAGAGAATATCCGTCAGGCAAAGCGCCGTTTCCAGAAAGAAATCTTTGGCAAAAACGGCCCGTGCTATGTGACGGTGAAATATCCGGAAGCCAAGGAAATGATCGAAGCCATTCATAATGCCGGCGGTATCGCCATTCTGGCTTCCTGGCATATGGACAGTGTATCAAAACCGGTCATTGAAGAGATGATGAGCCTTGGACTGGACGGTATCGAGTGCTTCAGCCCGGATCTGCAGGATACGACCATCACCTTGCTGCTGAAGATCGCACAGTCGCGCAAAGCGTTTGTGACTGCGGGCAGTGATTTCCACGGCACGACGAAACCGCGCAAGAAACTGGGCGTCACGAATTGTCCGGAGAAAGCCATTCCTTTGGTCCGGATCATTACCAAGGCAGCCGCTTCGTAAAATACAGCCATCCGCAAGGATGGCTTTTCGTATGCGAAATGATTGAGCAGAAGGCAAAAATAGCGTATAATATGAACGAATATAACCAAAGGCAAAGAAGAGAAGAGTAACGCTGCACTGGATGCATAGAGAACAATTGGCTGGTGGAAAATTGGATGCCGGACAGCGTGAACATGAACTCGGAGCTGCAGTACGCCGTTTGGCCGCGTTAAGGCTTTTGAGGCACAGTCTGCAACAGATTGTGTGAACTAAGGTGGTACCGCGAAACTTTCGTCCTTGGATGGAAGTTTTTTTCTTTAGGAGGAATCAAACATGGAAAACAAAGGTCCTTATTATTTAACAACCGCAATTGCGTATACTTCCGGACGCCCGCATATCGGCAACACGTATGAAATTATTTTATCTGATGCGATCGCACGTTTTAAACGTGCCCAGGGCTATGATGTCTATTTCCAGACCGGAACGGATGAGCACGGCATCAAGATCGAAGAAAAAGCCGAGGAAGCCGGCATCACACCGAAAGAATTCGTCGATAAAGTATCCGGTCAGATCCGTGCTAACTGGGATCTGATGAACACCAGCTATGATTACTTTGTCCGTACGACCGATGAAGATCATATGAGGACCGTACAGAAAGTATTCCGTCAATTCTATGAACAAGGCGACATCTACAAAGGCTGTTATGAAGGCTGGTATTGTACGCCGTGTGAATCGTTCTGGACCGAATCGCAGCTGGTAGACGGCAAATGTCCGGACTGCGGCCGTCCCGTACAGAAAGCCAAAGAAGAAGCATACTTCTTCAATATGCAGAAGTATGCTCCGAAATTGATCAAATATATCGAAGATCATCCGGACTTCATTCAGCCGGAAAGCCGGAAGAATGAGATGCTCAATAACTTCTTAAGACCAGGCCTGCAGGATTTATGTGTCTCGCGTACGTCTTTTGATTGGGGCATTCCGGTCGACTTTGATGAGGGACACGTTATTTATGTCTGGATCGATGCACTGTTC
Source organism: Catenisphaera adipataccumulans (assembly GCF_014202755.1). Classification (GTDB taxonomy): domain Bacteria; phylum Bacillota_I; class Bacilli_A; order Erysipelotrichales; family Erysipelotrichaceae; genus Catenisphaera; species Catenisphaera adipataccumulans. The sequence goes on along the minus strand of NZ_JACHHK010000001.1, from coordinate 391,303 downwards.
AACTATATCACGACACTTGGCTATGATCCGGATGCCGAGACGCAGCCGCAGAGGTATCAAAAATACTGGCCGGGCACCCATATCATCGGTAAAGATATTTTACGGTTCCATACGATCTACTGGCCGATCTTCCTGATGGCTTTAGGCCAGCCGCTGCCGAAAACCGTCTTTGGTCATCCATGGCTGCTGATCGGTGAGGGCAAGATGTCCAAATCCAAAGGCAACGTGATTTATGCCGAAGATCTGGTCGAACACTTCGGTGTTGATGCGGTGCGTTACTATTGCCTGCATGAAATGCCGTTTGCGCAGGATGGAACGATCACATGGGAACTGGTCATCGAACGGATCAATTCGGATCTTGCCAACATTTTGGGCAATCTGGTCTCCCGTACGATCGCCATGAGCAATAAATACTTCGATGGCCTGGTCACTAATCCGCAGGTCAATGAACCGGTCGATGAGGAATTGAAGACGCTGGCTGAGTCCACGCTGGCCAAAGTCACCGAAAAAATGGATACTTTCCATGTCAGTGATGCGCTGAATGAGATCTTTACTTTATTACGGCGTACGAACAAATACATTGATGAAACGGAGCCTTGGGTACTGGCGAAAGATGAAGCGAAAAAAGACCGTTTGGCTACCGTGCTGTACAACTTATTGGAGGCCATTCGGTTCAGTGCGGTCCTGCTGCAGAGCTTCCTGCCGGAAACGGGCGAAAAGATCCTGGATGAATTGAATACGCAGCAGCGTGATTTTGATACGTTATCGTCCTTCGGACAGCTGGAAACGGATATTCATGTAGTTAAAAAGGCAGAAGTACTGTTCAAACGAATCGATGAAAAGAAATTTATGGCGGAATTCAACAAAGAAAAGAAAAAGCCGAAACCAGAACCAAAACCGGAAGCACCGCAGATCGATATTGATCAGTTCGAACAGACCGAACTGAAAGTCGGCACCGTGCTTTCCTGCAAGAAACATCCGGAAGCTGACCGCCTGCTCATAGAGCAGATCGACTTAGGCGGCGAGACCCGCCAGATCGTCAGCGGTATTGCCCAATATTACACACCGGAAGAAATGGTCGGCAAGAAGGTCGTCGTGGTAACGAATCTGAAGCCGGTCAAATTACGCGGCGTGGAATCCCAGGGCATGATCTTATGCGCAATGAAGGGCAAGAAACTGACGCTGGTCACAGTTGATGCGGATATTCCGAACGGTTCGAAGGTCGCATGAGTGATGAAGAACGCGTGATGGCCCAGCAGAAGCAGCTGGTAACGGTCGGACTGGTCCTGGCCGTGATCGGGTTGGTCATGCGGCGCGGGTCGCTGATCATCACCGGTATCGTGATCGCCTGCTTTGGCTTGGTGCGCATCTATATCATTAAGAAATTGATCAAGAGAGACGAATAAGTCTCTCTTTTATTGTATAGGTTTCGCAAAGTGAACGATTTTCAGATAAACGGCATGGATTGTCTAGTAAATTTGTTTGCGAAAACAGGCACAAAATGTTTTAATAATTACGCATTATCAAGAGCTGGGGGTAAAGAGCTAGCTTGTTTGATCCCACACCAACCTGATGATACACACAATGATTAAGGTGGTCCCACTAGCAATGATAAGAAGTATAATGCATACGCCACATACTTCTTGAAGTATGTTTTTTTGTAACAGAGGAGGAGCAGAATGAAAAACTACATTTTTACCAGTGAGAGCGTGACCGAAGGACATCCGGACAAAATCTGCGATATGATCGCTGATTCCATCGTGGATGCCGCTTTGGAACAAGACCCGTATTCGAATATGGCCGTTGAGGCAACGATCAAAGACGATTTCGTATTGATCTACGGCGAAGCCAACACCAAGGCAAAACTGGACTATGAAAAGATCGCTTTGGATACGATCCGCAAGATCGGCTATAACGAAGATTATCATGTAACGGTCGTCGTCAACCAGCAGAGTCCGGAGATCCACAATGCGGTCAATGCCGATGATCATATCGGTGCCGGCGACCAGGGCATCATGTTCGGTTATGCCTGCGATGAAAGCAAGGAGTACATGCCGCTGCCGATCTACTATGCCCATTTACTGGCACGTCGTCTGACCAAGGTTCGCCGCGCCCATCCGGATGTATTGGGCCCGGACGGCAAGACGCAAGTATCGGTTGAATATGAAAACGATGAGATCAAACGAATTGATACGATCGTCGTTTCTACCCAGCATGCGGCAGATGTTACACAGGAACAAGTCCGTGAACTGGTGATGAATGAAGTGATCAAACCGAGCATCGATCCGAAGTTGTTGGATGAAAACACCAAGTATTTGATCAACCCATCCGGCAGTTTCGTTGTCGGCGGCTCCTTCGGCGATTCTGGTACGACCGGACGGAAGATCGTCTGCGATACATACGGCGGACGCGGTCATATCGGCGGCGGATGCTTCTCCAGTAAAGATCCGACGAAAGTCGACCGCAGTGCGGCTTACTACACACGGTATGTCGCAAAATCCATCGTTGCCAATCATTTAGCCCGCCGTGCGGAAGTACAGGTTGCCTATGCGATCGGAAAATCGGAACCGGTATCGATCTGTGTCGATACATTCGGCACCGGCGCAAAATCCGATGAAGAAATTCTGGATATCGTGAAGAAAAACTTCAACTTCAATGTCGGCAATATTATCAAAGAGCTGGATCTGCGCCGTCCGATCTACCGCAAGACCAGCTGCTACGGACACTTTGGTGATCCGCAGTTCCCTTGGGAACAAATCAAGACTTTAAGTGAATAACGTGCAGATCGATCTGCAATCGGGCAAAAAACAGAAGGTTTGCGCAAGAGATTTGTTATAATGGAAAGCGGGAAAGCCCGCTTTCTTTTTTACAAGTTCGTTAAAGGGGCAATTTACTGAGAATTGAGTATAATAATCAATTATCAGATGGAGGTAGGATTTATGTATCATATCGGATTTGACATCGGCAGCACCACGATCAAGGCAGTGGTCCTGGACGATGAAAATAATATTTGTTACCGAAGCTATGAACGGCACAAGGCCCAAGCGCGTCAGAAAGCGCTGGATAAGATCATTGAACTGCGCAAGTTCACCAAAGAACCGTTCACGTTTGCGATCAGCGGATCCGGTGCCATCGGCTTATGCGAACAATCCGGACTGCCGTTTGTGCAGGAAGTATTTGCCAGTGCGGTCGCTACGAAGAAATTCTTCCCGGAAACCGACTGTGCGATCGAACTGGGCGGTGAAGATGCCAAGATTTTATTCTTCCGCGGCAGCATCGAACAGCGGATGAATTCCACATGTGCCGGCGGTACGGGAGCGTTCATCGACCAAATGGCTCAGCTGCTGAACATGAGCCTTGAAGAAATGAATGAAGCCAGTCTGCACTATCATCGGATCTATCCGATCGCCAGCCGCTGCGGTGTATTTGCGAAATCCGATATTCAGCCGCTGATCAACCAAGGCGTCGATAAAGCGGATTTATGTGCGAGCATTTTCCAGGCGGTGGTCGGACAAACGATCACATCGCTGGCGCAGGGACGGAAGATCGAGGGCAATCTGCTGTTCTTGGGCGGTCCGCTCTATTTCTTGAGCGGTCTGCGTAAACGATTCCAGGAAACATTGAAGCTGGAGGATGAGCAGATCAACTGCCCGGACACCGCGATCCATTATGTGGCCTTGGGTACGGCATTGTGCGCGGATCAGGAATTTACCCGTGAATCGATCGAGGGTACGTTGGAAGAACTGGTCAATACGCCTGTAGAAATGTCCGAAAGCAAACCGTTGTTTGAAACGAAGGCAGACTATGATGCGTTTGTCGCCCGCCATCAATCGCACGATGCGAAATATGCCGATTTGAAATCCTACACCGGAAAAGCCTACCTCGGTGTGGACTCTGGATCGACGACGACAAAACTGGCTTTGATCGCGGAGAACGGCGATATCCTTTATGATTCCTACTCCTCCAATAAAGGCAATCCGCTGGATGTCGTGCTGCATGATCTAAAAACCATTTACGATACCAATCCGGATATCCGGATCTATGGTGCCTATTCGACAGGATACGGTGAGGAGCTGATGCGCACGGCGTTCCATTTGGACGGCGGCGTCGTTGAAACACTGGCTCACTATACAGCCGCAAAGAAATTCAATCCGGATGTCGACTATATTCTGGATATCGGCGGTCAGGACATCAAATGCTTTAAGATCAAAGACGGTCATATCGATGACATCGTGCTCAACGAAGCGTGTTCCTCCGGCTGCGGTTCCTTTATTGAAACGTTTGCCAATTCGCTGGGCTATGATGCCAAGGAATTTGCGAAACTGGGCCTGAAATCCAAGCACCCTGTCGATCTGGGGACCCGTTGTACGGTCTTCATGAACAGCGGCGTCAAGCAGGCGCAGAAAAACGGTGCGACCGTTGAAGATATCAGTGCCGGATTATGTCGGTCGGTCGTCAAAAATGCCTTGTATAAGGTCATCCGTGCCCGGAACAAAGACGATATCGGCAAGCACATCGTCGTGCAGGGCGGTACGTTCCAAAACGATTCGGTCTTACGTTCATTTGAGCAGGAGCTGGATCTGGAAGTCATCCGGCCGAGCATCGCGCATTTGATGGGCGCCTACGGAGCTGCGCTGTATGCACAGAAACTGCATCGGACCCCAAGCGCCATCCTGAATCGCGAACAGCTGGAGAACTTCAGCCATACGGCCCGTTCCGTTGCCTGTCAGGGCTGCAGCAATCATTGCTCGCTGACCATCAATACCTTTAATGACGGCACCCGTCTGATTGCCGGCAACAAGTGCGATAAGATGATCGTCACGAAGTCCCGCCATGAAGATCTGCCGGATATGTATAAGATCAAGACCCAGATGTTCGAGGACATCAAAAAGAAATATCATCATGAGAAAAAGATCGGCATGCCGCTGGTCCTGAACAATTATGACCTGCTTCCGTTCTGGTCACGGTTCTTTGATTCCCTGGGCTATGAAATCATCTGGAGCAAGCCAAGCACCCAGGAAACGTACCAGCGCGGTCAGCAGACGATCCCGAGCGATACGGCCTGCTTCCCGGCCAAACTGGTCCATGGCCACATTCAGGAACTGATCGACCAGAAAGTGGACTATATTTTCTATCCATGCATGACGTACAATGTGGATGAAAAACAGTCGCAGAATCACTACAACTGTCCGGTCGTCGCGTATTACCCGCAGGTCATCGAAAACAACATGGACATGGAAGAAACCAAATTTGTTTCCCCGTTCCTGAGCTTTGACGATGAAAAGACCTTTGTGAAAGCGTTCTGCCTGCATTTTGAAAAAGCCGGCATCAAATTCCGGAAACACGACGTGCAGATCGCCCTGCATGCCGGTGCCAATGACTATAAACTGTTCCATGAACAGCTGCGTCTGAAACACCAGGATGCGGTCCTTTATGCCCGCGAACACAATTTACCAATGGCAGTCTTATGCGGCCGTCCGTATCATCTTGATCCGCTGGTCAACCACCAGATCCATCAGCTGCTTACTCAATTGGGTTTCGTGGTCTTAAGTGAGGAGAGCGTGCCGCGCCAGCAGCCGCACACCACCAATGTCCTGAATCAATGGACCTATCACGCACGGCTTTATCAAGCGGCGCATTATGTCTGCGAGAATGATGATATGCATCTGATCCAGCTGGTCAGCTTCGGCTGCGGCATCGATGCGGTCACGACCGATGAAGTGAAAGAGATCCTGAAAGCTTCCGGTAAGTTCTACACGCAGATCAAGATCGATGAAGTAGATAACCTGGGCGCTGTGCGGATCCGCCTGCGTTCGCTGAAAGGTGCCATTGAGCAGCAAAAGGAGGAAGAGCAGCATGTACACTAAATTTACGTCCGACATGAAAGCCGATCATTTGATTTTGGTACCGAGCATGCTGCCGATCCACTTCAAATTTTTCAAACCGATCTTTGAAAAAAACGGCTATCACATCGAAGTATTGGATACTGACAACGACAATATCCGCGAGGAAGGGCTGGCGCATGTGCATAACGATATGTGCTATCCGGCCTTGTTGGTGATCGGACAATTTATCGATGCGCTGAAAAGCGGTAAATACGATCTGGATCATGTCGCTCTGGCCATCACGCAGACCGGCGGCGGCTGCCGCGCCAGCAATTATTTATCCTTGCTGCGAAAAGCATTGGAACGGGAAGGCTGGGACTATATCCCGGTGCTGTCGCTGAACTTTTCCGGTCTGGAAAAAGACAGCGGGGTGGAAATGGACCTGCCGCTGATCATGCGTACGATCTATGGCGCTTTGTACGGCGATGCACTGATGTGGCTGAAGAACCAAGTGATGCCTTATGAAGTACATAAAGGCGAAACAATGCGTGTCATCGATGAGATGGTCGATGAGCTGATGGTCTCGTTTGAAAATGGCGGCTATCGCAAATCGAAGAAGATCTATCGGGATATGATCGACCGCATGAAAGCCATCGAACGGACCAAAGAACCGAAGATCCGCGTCGGTATTGTCGGTGAGATCTATATGAAATACTCCCCGCTGGGCAACCAGCACTTAGAGGACTATCTGATGCAGGAAGGCTTTGAGCCCGTTCTGTCCGGCGTCATGGATTTTGTGCTTTATTCGATCGAAAACGGCCTGATCGACTATAAGTATTACCATATGCATTCTAAAAGCTGGGGCATCTATCAGATCGCCAAAGATGTGGTCATGCGCATGCAGAAGACCTTCCGCGATGCAGTGAAACAGGATGGGACTTTTGTGGCACCGGATGATTTCAGCGAAGTGATCCGGGCCGGCCGGCCGTTTATTGATCCAGGTGTCAAGATGGGCGAGGGCTGGCTGCTGACCAGCGAAGTGGTCTCCTTGATCCAGTCCGGTGTGACCAACGTCATCATGTGCCAGCCGTTTGGCTGCCTGCCGAATCATATTGTCGCCAAAGGGATGACGCATAAGATCAAGCAGGAATACCCGAATGCCAATATCGCACCGATCGACTTTGATCCAAGCGCCTCGCACGTCAACCAGGAAAATCGCATCCGTTTAATGATGGCCAACGCCAAATTAAACGCAAGAATGCAGGAGCAGAACTGATATGACGGCCGCTGCGTTTGTGTGGAATGCCTTGTTAGGATGGCTGTGCGAAAGCACTTATATGACCTGGAAGTCAAAACGTTGGACCAACCGCGGGCTGATGCGCGGACCGTGGATCCTGGCTTACGGCTGTGCGGCTTTCTTAAAACCGCTGGCCGGTGAACCCATCGTGGTCTTCGTATTGGCAGCGACCCTGATCGCTGTGGTCAAAGAAGGATTGAATCTGATCGCAGCTTTATGGTCGCACGTCCGCTGGCAGCAGGGCTTTCATTTATCGGCAGTTCTGGCCTACGGTGTATTTGGGCTGGCCATGGTCTATGTGATCCCGGAAGCGAACCCTTATTTAGGTATGCTTTGGATCGTGATGGCTGCTGATTTGATTTATACTCTTTATCGGCTTACGATCTACCGGCACCTGACTGAAGGTGTGCAGAAAGATCTGAAACAGTGCATGGATCATTTTGCATCGGATCAGGATCTGCGCAGCGAACGTCTGCAGCGCCTGCGGCAGGATGTCAAAGACCGCCGGGATCAGAAAAACGAAGCGTTTGACAAAGAACGTGATGAAACGGCGTATGGTCGGGATGACTTACTTCAGAAGGTGGAAATCGAACGGGCAGCCATGATGTACGATGCCAAAACGCAGCTGGCAAGCATTGACCGAGAGATCGACAAACTGGATGACCGGAAGTTTTCGACCTGGATGGATTACAATTCGGATATCCGGGAATTGGTCGGCCGTCTGCAGCAGGAACTAGCGCAGCTGGAGCAGGAAAAACAAAAACATCCAGCTCGGAATTACCCGGATTTTGTGTATGTTGAGGAGTATGCGGATGCCGTCGAACGGGCAGAAGCGCTCATTTCAGAAAAGCATGAAAAAATTTGATTCCATCCGGCAAAGATGATAGAATAGCAGAGCAAGTGCAAGCTTGCCCTGTTTCTTTTTATAAGAAACCAATAGTCCAAAGGGAGGTGTACACATGAAAAAATATGAAATTATGTACATTGTAAAAGCTTCATTAGATGACGATCAATTCCAGAAAGTCGCTGACCGTCTGAACAGCACGATCACGGAAAACGGCGGTACCATCGATAAATTCGATGACTGGGGCGTCAAAGATTTCGCTTATGAAATCGATCATATGAAGAAGGGCCACTATGCGGTCATCAATGCGACGGCAAACAATGCCGGCGTTGCGGAATTCCAGCGTATGGCTCATATCAGCAACAATGTCATTCGTATCATGGTCTTAAAGACCGAAGACGAAAAGAAGTAATTCGAGGATAGAACTATGGTCAATCGTGTAGTATTAATCGGACGTTTAACAAGAGATCTTGAATTGCGCCGGACGCAGAGCGGCACGAGCGTATTGTCCTTTACGCTGGCCGTCGGACGCAGATCGCCGCAGCCGGGACAGCCGGATGCCGATTTTATCAACTGCGTTGCCTGGAGCAAGACGGCAGAACTGATGGCACAATATCTGCACAAGGGTTCGATGTGTGCGGTCGAAGGCCGCATCCAGACCCGGAACTACGAAAATAACCAGGGCCAGCGCGTCTATGTGACGGAGGTCGTGGCAGAAAGCGTACAGTTCCTGGATTCCCGCAGTTCAGCCAATACCGGCTATCAGCAGAGCGGAAACAATTATGCGAACAACTATCGTTCCGATAATCGTTCCCAGAATAGTTCCCAGAACTTCCAGCAGCCGGCACAGAACAATTCGTTCGAGGATTTTTCGGATGATCAGAATGATACACTGGATATTGCCAGTGATGATTTACCGTTTTAACAGAAAGGAAGAACAAAGATGGCATTCAGAAAACAACGGATGGGACGTAAAAAAGTCTGCTACTTTACCAAGAATAAAATCAAAGAAATCGACTATAAAGACGTTGAATTGTTGAAGCGCTTCATCAACGCCAACGGAAAAATCATTCCGAGACGTGTGACCGGAACGCGTGCCAAATATCAGAGAATGTTGGCTAAAGCAATCAAACGTGCCCGTCAAATGGCTTTATTGCCGTATGTCGTAGACTAATCAAACGCATCAATGATGCGTTTTTTTCGTGTTTCTGCACTTTTGTGCTAAAATACGGGGTATGAACACACAACAGCTGACGCGCGGAGCTATGGTCTGCGCCATCTATGGACTTCTGCTGTTTTTGAATCAGCAGACCGGCCTGATGATCGAATCGTCTGCTTCCTGGCTCTTCGTGCTGCCGATCCTTGTTTATACAGCGATGTACGGTGCTAAAGTGGCCGGTATTGCGGCTTTGGCCATGTGCCTGATGACATTTTTATTCGGGGGCTTCACCACTTGGTTTTATAGCTGGCTGTCGATCTTAAGCGGATATGTCTATGGCAGCGGTGTCTTCCGCAGGCAGAAAAACAGCGTGAATTTCCTGCTGGTTTTTCTGATCAGCTTCGTGTCTACGATTTTGATGGTGTACTTATGGGCAGCGGTCTTTGATCTGGATCTGATGTCCGATTTCAAGATGATCGTTCAATATTTTCCATCTGTCCGCTGGGATGCGTTTGTTCTGGCGGTGGTGGTCGCCATGGCGCTGCTGGAGGCGCTGTGCATCCATTTGGTGGGGATCCTGCTCTGTACCCGGCTGCGGATCGCCATGCGGCCGCTGAACGGGATCGATTCGATCGAAAGCCCGCGCTGGGTCGGCATCGTTTCGCTTGTGATCTGGCTAGTCTACTTTTTCGGACAAAGTATGGTAAAATTATCTCCGGAATGGCAGACGGCGGTACAGGCGGCGCTGTTCCTTGATGCGATGGCACTGGACTTTTACGGGGTCGTTTATTTTATGACGCTGACCGTACGGAAAGGCAGCCGGAAGCGGGCGCCGCTGGCCATCTTAGGTGCATTTATTCCAGTTTTGCAGATTTTATGGATCTTGTCAGGAGAAATGGACTGTCTTTTGCAGATCCGGAAGAATTACTTGAAACAGAGTTGAGGTTGCAGTATGAAACAATATCGTAAGTGGTTGATCTTGGCGAGCGTCGGCGCAGTCATGGCTGCGGTCGGCATCATTCTTTTATTTCTGGATCACCAAACAAAAGCCGGCATCTTATTTATCGTTGTAACGGCTGTTCTTGCGCTTGCGTTTTCGCAATTGTGGCAGGATGTCCGCCGATACGGGGTACAAACCGAACTGGATATTTCCCGGGTGCTGGGCAAGGATGCCAAAGATGCACTGAGCTTCGGAAATGGCGGCATCCTGACATACAACGACGAATATACCGTGACCTGGCAGTCGCCGTTTTTCAAAGAACGGGGCATCGACCTGGTCAATCATCAGCTGACGTCATGGATCCGTGAGATCCGCGATCTGTTTGAGGAAGAAGTCGATTATATTGTCGGTTACGCCGATAACAGTGCCTATGAGATCATGCGGAAAGCCGATTCCAACATTCTTTATGTAAAAGATATTACGAATTATCAGAATTTATCACAAAAATATATGAACAGCGGCACGGTAGTCGGCATCATTCAGCTGGACAATTATGTCGAATACCAGTCGTATGAAAATGAAGCCTTGATGGAACAAATCAACACCCATCTGCGGGCGCCGATCCTTAAATGGGCCCATGACAACGGTATGCTTATCCGACGGTTCCGGTCGGACCGCTTTTTCGTTGTTTTAAATCAAGGCTTATTCGAAAAAATCCGAAAAGACAATTTTACTATTTTACAGATCGTAAAAGACGAAGCACACAATTTAGATGTTTCGATCACTTTAAGCATGGCTTTTGCTTATGGGACCGAGGACTTTAATGAGCTGGATTCGATGGTCAGCGAGCTGCTGGAGCTGGCGCAGAGCCGCGGCGGCGATCAGGTCGCCTTCCGCAACGCGAAAGGGCGGGCGCAGTTTGTCGGCGGCAACAGTGAGAACAGTTCGTCACGATCTAAGGTCCGTGTCCATACCATGGCCCAGTCCATTCAAGGAGCTGTCCGCGATGCCGAAAATGTTTATATTGCCGGTCACACGGTGACGGATTTTGACTGTATGGGCGCGGCTTTGGCCGTATCCGGCTGGTGCCGGGCATTGGGCAAGAAAGTGTTCATTGTATTGGACGGCGTGCCTTGGGATGATCAGCTGACGTTGATGATGCAGCGGTATAAAAAGACGATCCGCGAACGGCATACTTTCATTTCGCCGCTGGAAGCAGCAGATCAAATTGATTATGACCGCGACTTGCTGATCATGGTCGATCATGCCATCCCGGCTATTTCCAGTGCCAAGGATTTCATCGATACCTGCAAGAATATTATCGTGATCGATCATCATCGCAAGAATGAACAATTTGTGAAGCACACGATGCTTTCTTATGTCGAAAGTACCGCAAGTTCGACGTGTGAGTTGATCACCGAACTTTTACAGATCATTCCGAATCATGTGCCGATCTATGAAACCGAGGCGACGATCATGTATTTGGGCATCATCGTCGATACCAACCGTTTCAAGATGCATACCGATGCGCGGACCTTCGAGGCAGCGGCGGCACTGCGTTCATGGGGCGCAAATGCCAAAGAAGCAGAAAAGGCCCTGACCATCGATTGGGAAGATTTCAATATTAAAAATAAATTATTATCGGAGGCGAAAGTAGTCGACGGCCGGTTCATGATCATGTGCACCGATACACCGGTGGAAAAGACCATGTTAGCGACGACAGCGGATACGCTGCTGTCCATTCAAGGCTGTCAGGCCGCCTTTGCGATGGCGCCTTTAAAAGGCAAAACACGGGTCACCGCTTTGAGTGCCCGGGGGGCGGGCGATTTCAACGTGCAGAAAGTCATTGAAAAGCTGCAGGGCGGCGGTCATTTCAGCGCCGCAGCCGTGGAGCGCGGCGACTTGAAACCGGAAGAGCTCAAACAAGAATTGTTGAATATATTACAGGAGGAAGAACATGAAAGTCATTCTGCTTAAAGATGTACGAAATGTTGGTAAAAAAGACGAAGTGAAAGAGGTCAGTGACGGGTATGCCCGCAACTATTTGATCAAACGTCATCTGGCCGTGGCGTATACCGAGGGCGCAAAAAAGGTATTAAATGCCCAATTGAAAGAACGTGAAAAAGAAGAAGCACAGAAGAAGGCCGAAGCGGAAGAGACAGCCGAAAAACTGAAGAACATGCCGTTGGAGTTCTCTTTGAACGCTGGTAAAGACGGACAAGTATTCGGTTCCGTTTCCTCTAAGCAGATTGCTGAAGCGCTGCATGAAAAAGGCATTGCGGTCGATAAGCGGAAGATCAAGATGGAGCAGGCGATCTCGTCATTGGGCACGACCAAGGTCAAAGTGGATCTGTACCGCAATCAGGTGATCGGCGAGATCATCGTCCGCGTCCGTCAGAAGGATTAATATGGCGCAGGAATTACCCAACAGCCAGGACATGGAAAAAGCTGTCCTGGGGGCTTTGATGATCTACCCTGACGCGATGACGGCCTGCATGGATATGGATCTGAAAGCCGAGGAATTTTATGTTCCGGCGCATCAGACGTTGTATCGCTGCATTGAAGCACTGCATGAGCAAGGGTATGCGGTCGATACGACGACGGTCGTCGATCGTCTTCGCAGCCATGAAGAACTGCCGGCAGCCGGCGGCGCAGATTATGTGCTCGGGCTGGCAGATTTTGCGATTTCATCGGCCACCGTACACACCAATATTGAGATCATTAAAAACAAGGCCCAGCTGCGCCGTTTGATCCGAGTCTCGGAAGAAATCATCAATGACTGTTATGAAGCGGATGATATGGATGAGATCCTTGATGAAGCTGAAAAGAACATCATGGATGTGACACGGGACCGCCGCGGCAGCGAATTTGAATCGAGCCGTGAAGTGGTCAGCCGCGTGCTGACGAATATGAGCCGGCTGAAAAACCACCATGGTGTGGTCGGTATCAAGACTGGTTATACGGATCTGGATCGTATGACCAATGGCTTTCAGCGCGGCGACCTGATTATTTTGGCCGCTCGTCCGGCCATGGGAAAATCCGCACTGGCACTGAATTTTGTCAATCAGGTTGCCAAGCGCAACGACGGTGCCGTCGCGCTGTTTTCTCTGGAGATGCCGGCCGATCAGCTGATGATGCGGCTTTTGAGCTGTGAAAGCCAGGTCCCGTCGGAGAAGATCCGCAGCGCGCGGATCAGCGACAGTGAAACATCCAGCGTCAATGCGGCCGGCAGCCTGCTTTCCGAGCGGCATATTTTTATCGACGATACCAGCAGCGTGCGCATTCCGGAGATCTTTTCCAAATGCCGCAAACTGCAGAGCGAAGAAGGCTCTCTGTCCCTGATCGTGATCGACTATCTGCAGCTGATCACCGGGCCGATCCGTTCGGATTCCCGTCAGCAGGAAGTTTCCTATATTTCGCGTAACTTGAAGATCCTGGCAAAAGAGATGAATTGTCCGGTCGTGGCGCTTTCTCAGCTTTCGCGTAAGGTGGAAGAACGTCCGGATCACCGGCCGCAGCTGTCCGATTTACGTGAGTCCGGCTCCATCGAACAGGATGCCGATATTGTTATGTTTCTTTATCGTGCCGGCTACTATGACCGGGACAATGAAGAACCATCGGATACGGAAGTAGTACAGGTCAATCTGGCAAAACACCGCAACGGTGCGATCGGACAGATCGATCTGGCTTTTGAAAAGAAAATATCGCGCTTTACAAGCTTGAAAAATACGGGCGGAGATGATGTCTATGCGCATTGATTTATTATGCAGCGGGTCGAAAGGCAACTGTGCTGTGGTCCGCGAAGGGAATACGCAGCTGATGATCGACTGTGGTTCAACCAAAAAATATCTGACACAGGCAATGACCAAAGCCAATGTGCAGCTGGAAGACACGGATGCGGTGCTGATCACGCACACGCATACGGATCATATCAAACAGCTGAAGATGGTCCGGCACCTGCCGGTTTATTCCTACTGCGACCTGGATGATGTGGATGTGCATCATGTCGTGCAGCCGCTGAGTGAATTTGATATCGGCTTATTTCATATCCGGGTCATCGGACTGTCGCATGATGCACCGAAGACATGCGGCTATGTGATCGAATCCCCGACCGATAAACTCGTTTATATCACCGATACCGGTTATGTGCCCAACGATGAAAAAACGTACTTGACCGATGCCGGTCATTATATTTTTGAAAGCAACCATGATATTGCCAAGCTGATGCAGACCCGCCGGCCAATGTTTGTCAAGCAGCGGATCTTATCCGATAATGGTCATCTGAACAATGAAGATGCCGGTCATTATTTAACCGAACTGATCAATGACCGTACGAAGGATATTGTCCTGGCGCATCTCAGTCAGGAAGCCAATCATCCGCAGCTGGCGCTGCAGGCGGTCAAGGATCAATTTGCCCGCCGCGATCTGCCGATGAACAGCTTTCATTTACAGGCGGCAGAACAGTTTGAAATTACGACGATCGGTGAATAAAGGTATCGGTACAGATACCTTTTTTCATGGCTGGAATAGGTGACAATCCGAAGTCAGAATGTTAGAATGGTAATGATATTGATTAAAGGAGCAGAGAGTTTATGTTGACGATCATTGATCATCCGCTGATCTGCCACAAGCTGACGATCATGCGGAATAAAGAAACCGGAACCAAAGATTTCCGCCAGAACTTAGATGAAATCGGCGGACTGATGGTTTATGAAGTAACGCGGGATCTGCCGCTGCACTCGGTTGACATTGAAACACCGATCACCAAATACACCGGACAGGAACTCGCGACCAAGGTGGTTGTTGTACCGATCCTGCGTGCCGGATTAGGCATGGTTTCAGGCATCATGGATCTGATCCCGACCGCCAAAGTGGCACACATTGGAATGTACCGGGATGAGGAAACACTAGAGCCGCATCCGTATTTTGAAAAATATCCGCCGGCTTTTGCGGATTCCCTGGCGATCATCGTCGATCCGATGCTGGCGACCGGCGGTTCCAGCATTGCGGCCATCGATATGGTCAAAAAGCAAGGATGCAAAAACATCAAACTGGTGTGCCTGGTCGGCGCGCCGGAAGGTGTCAAGGCAGTGGAATCGGCACATCCGGATGTGGATATTTATTTGGCAGCCTTGGACGATCATTTGAATGAAAATGGCTACATCGTTCCGGGTCTGGGCGATGCCGGTGACCGGATCTTCGGCACCAAGTAATATGAGCGATCTACGGAAGCTGAAACAAAGTGTGACACGGCTCACGCTGGCAGTCGGTCTGATCGTTTCCGGCATTTGTTACGCAGTATTTGATTTCCGGACGTTTATCGGAGTTTGGATCGGTGTTTTTACGGCGCTGGCCGGCTTTGAGATGATCATCCGAATGGTGCGGTCGCTGCCGGACAACGGAGAAGACGGACGTCAGATGGGGCGCGGCAGCTATGCGCTGCGTTATGCGTTCTATGCGCTTGTGCTCGCAGTGGGCGCTTTGCGGCATGTTCCCGTATTGGCGATGTTGGCGGGGTTTGTCTGCCATAAATTATCGCTGTTGATTTATACGTATCAAAATAGGCAGAAAGGTGGGGAGTGAATGAACCATATCAGTGATATAGAAATCACGATAGGCAGCTGGACATGGGTCATTCCGCAGTCTATTCTCGTCTGGTTTGCTCTGTGCATTATTTTTGCGGTCTTCTTCTATGTGGCCGGAAAGCGAATCGATCGTGCGGATCCGGCAAAAGCCAGCAAGGGTCTGGTCTATGTAGCGGAAGAAATGCTGAATCTGGCAATCTATGTCACGGGCAATAACCTGAAGGATAAAGTGTATCATTATCTGCCGGTCTTCGGTACGCTGCTGTTCATGATGGCGGCTGCCAATTTGGTCGGTCTGCTGGGCTGGCAGAATCCGACCTCGAACGTCAGTTTCAATGGTACACTGGCAATCTGTGTTTTCCTGACAACGCAGTATCATGGCATCAAAAAGGGCGGTTTAGTCAATCGTCTGAAAGAACTGGCGGAACCGTTCTGGTTCCTGTTCCCGCTGAATATCATCGGTGAACTGGCGCCGGTCATTTCCCTGACGATGCGTTTGTTCGGAAATATGTTGGCCGGATATTTGATCACGGCATTGGTTTATACGCTGATGGCCAATACGATGCCGTTTGGTATCCTAGGATTTGCGGTGACGCCGTTCCTGCATATGTATTTTGATATTTTCTCAGGATGTATTCAATCCTTTATTTTCTTTACGTTATCGTCTTACTTTATCGGCCAGCAAGTTGCCGATCAAGAGGAATAGTTGAATAGGAGGACAAGATTATGGAATTCAACGCAGATTTTGTGAAAGGTATGGCATGTTTAGGTGCCGGAATTGCAATGATCGCCGGATTGGGCCCTGGTATCGGTCAGGGTATCGCAGCCAGCCGCGGTGCGGAAGCTGTCGGACGGAATCCGGATGCACAGGGCAAGATCCAGTCGACAATGGTTTTGGGTATTGCGTTGGCCGAGACGACCGGTATTTACTCATTGATCATTGCCATTTTGTTGATTTTTGTCATTTAGTCAAAGGAGATCAGAATTTTGGTACCATATAACTTAGGTTGTCTGGTGCTTGAACAAAAGGCGTTTACATTAAATATCGATAACTATTTGCGGATCAATTTGACGGATATGATCATGGTCTTGATTTCGACCTTTTTGATCATCTTATTCGCAAAGAAATATTTCTGGGATAAGATCGTCGCTTTTGTCAAAAAACGGCAGGATCTGATCCAGCAGAATATCGATTCTTCCGAAGCTTTGAAGGCTGAAGCACAGGCGCAGAAAGATAAATACGATGAACAAATGCGCGGTGCCGGCAAAGAAGCTCATGCCATTTTAGCTATGGCCCGCAACGATGCAGACGAAGAGCGGGAGCGCATTCTGGCACAGGCACAGAATGAGGCGGCCCGTCTGAAAGAGCAGGCGCAGGAAGAAATTGAACGCGACAAGCGGCAGGCGCAGAAAGATATGAAAGCAGCCATCAGTGATGTAGCGATGGAAGCAGCGAAAAAGCTGGTGGACAAAGAGATGGATGAAAAAACACAGCGGAAGTTTGTGGATGACTTCATTCAGCAGGCGGGCGATCAGACATGGTAGATGTGTCACCGTACAGTCAGGCCTTGTTTGAGATCGCGCAGGATGGACATCAGGAAGATGCCTATCTGAAGGCACTGGAAGAATTATCAAAAACGTGGCAGGACACACCGGATCTGGTGCTGTACCTGAAACATCCGAAGATCGAACGGGCGCAGAAGCGGCAGATCCTGGCATCCATTGTGCCGGAGGATGGTCTGCTGCAGCGGTTTTTATTCGTGTGCAATGCGCACGATGTTGCCGCGTACGTTCCGGAAATCTATACGGCGTATGTAAATTTGTACAATCAAGCCCGCAATGTCGAGTTTGTGCGCGTGGATTCCGCTTCGGAACTGACGGAGGAAGAACGGACCCGTTTAAAGGACGTGCTTTCGCAGAAAATGAACAAAACCGTAGAATTGTCGGTACATGTCGATCCTTCTTTGATTGCGGGTTTGCGTGTGCAAACGCAGCAGTTTGTGTTGGACAATACGGTTGTACATCGCGTAGAAGCGATGAAAGAAGAATTGAAGAAAGAGTAGGAAGCAGGTGATCGTATGGCGTTAAATCCTGCAGAGATCAGCAAGCTGATCAAAGCGCAGATAGAAAATATGGATGAAGACCTGGAGATGACCGAAAGCGGCACTGTCATCAGTATCGGTGACGGAATCGCGTTGGTTTACGGTCTTCGCAATGCGATGATGAGCGAACTGCTGTTGTTCCCGCATGATATCTACGGAATGGTCATGAACTTGGAGCAGGAGCATGTCGGCGTCGTATTGTTGGGGGAGAACCCTGATATCAAAGAAGGCGATCCGGTGAAACGCACCGGTCATATCGTCGAAGTCCCGGTGGGCGATGAAATGTGCGGCCGTGTTGTCAATGCATTGGGCGCACCGATCGACGGCTTAGGCCCGATCCACACCACTAAGACGCGTCCGGTCGAACGAGTCGCACCGGGCGTCATTACCCGTAAGAGCGTATCGGTCCCATTACAGACCGGTCTGAAAGTGATCGACTCGATGATCCCGATCGGCCGCGGCCAGCGTGAGCTGATCATCGGCGACCGTCAGACTGGAAAGACGGCCATCGCCATCGATACGATCTTGAATCAGAAAGATACCGATGTGAAATGTATTTACGTTGCCATCGGACAGAAAGCCAGCACCGTTGCCCAAATTGTAGAGAAATTAAAATTGGCCGGTGCGATGAGTTATACTACGATCGTGGCCGCTACCGCGAGCGAATCCGCCCCGCTGCAGTACATTGCCCCGTATGCAGGCTGTGCCATCGGTGAGGAATGGATGGAACAAGGACAGGATGTCCTGATCATTTACGATGATTTAAGTAAACATGCGGTCGCATATCGTACGATGTCGCTGCTGCTGCGCAGACCGCCAGGACGTGAAGCGTATCCGGGCGATGTCTTCTATTTGCATTCCCGTCTGTTGGAACGTGCGGCAAGGATGTCGGAGGAATACGGCGGCGGTTCGCTGACGGCCCTGCCGATCATCGAAACGCAGGCCGGTGATATTTCTGCTTACATTCCGACCAATGTCATTTCAATCACCGACGGTCAGATCTTCCTGAATACGGATCTATTCAACGAAGGTATCCGTCCGGCGGTCGACAGCGGTCTGAGCGTCAGCCGTGTCGGTTCAGCGGCACAGGTCAAAGCAATGAAACAGGTTTCCGGTTCTTTGAAACTGGACCTGGCACAATATCATGAAATGGAATCTTTCGCGAAATTCGGTTCCGATCTGGATGCGACCACAAAACGGATCTTGGACCATGGTGCCCGTCTGGAGCATTTATTGGTGCAGAAACAATATCAGCCGATGTCGGTAGCGGAGCAAGTCATGTCGCTGTTTGCGGCGAACCATGAATATCTGAAAGACGTCGAGGTCGATCGAGTCACGGAATATGAAGCAGGTATGCTGAAGTTCATGCATTCCGAATATCCGCATGTGCTTGATCAAATCGAGGCAAAGAAAGTCATCGACGATGATCTGCAGAAACAGATGGAAACCGCGTTGGATGCCTATCGGGAAGTGTATGCCGTAACCGAGGGTGCGCAGCATGTCACAGAGTAGACAGGCGATCAAAAACCGCATCCGCTCGGTTGAATCCACGATGAAGATCACCCGTGTCATGCAGCTGATGGCCAGCACGGAGCTGACCCGCCAGCGCAAGACGATGGAAGAAAATCGTGAATATGCACAAGGTATGGCCGGCTTACTGAATTTTGCGCTGACCCATGCAGACAAAAACAATCCGTTTTTACAAGAGAATGAAGGGAAGCCTTCCTTTATCATCGTATTTACGAGTGATATGGGATTGTGCGGCTCCTACAATGCCAATGTATTCCGGCTGTTTGAACAGATCGTGCAGCCGGACGATCATGTGGTCATGGTCGGAAGCAAAGGCTGTGCATGGGCGCGTTCACGGGAAATTGACCTGGAAGACGCGGCAGAGGATCTGTCCAAAGACGGTGCGTACGATTGGTTTTCCCAGGTGGTTGAAAAAGCACTGCACTTATTTATGAATGAACAGATCTCAGCTGTTCGAATTCTTTATACACACTATAAAAATACGCTGACCTTTGAGCCGCGGCTGGAAACCGTTTTGCCGGCTGCCAAAAAAGAGACGGAAGAAAAACCGTCCCGGGCGCTGACGATTTATGAACCGGGCGAAGAAGAGATGCTGAAGGAAGTACTGCCGCTGGCAGCCAAATCGCTGGTTTACTCACGTTATCTGGAAAGCCGGACAAGCGAACAGGCCAGCCGCCGCATGGCGATGGAGGCCGCAACAGATAATGCAGATGAATTAAAAGATGAACTGACGCTGGCTTATAACCAGGCTCGTCAGAGCGCTATCACCAATGAAATCATTGATATTGTCGGCGGTGCCAACGCGTTGTCATAGGAGGGAAAGAATGAGTCAGAATATAGGAAAAATAGTACAGGTCATCGGCCCGGTCGTCGATGTGGCGTTTTCTGAGGATCGTTTGCCCGATTTATTGACCGCCATTGAAGTACCGCTGGAAGGAAAAGACAGCCTGGTATTGGAAGTGGCGCAGGGAATCGGACAGGATATGGTACGCTGCATTTCCATGGGCTCTACCGATGGTCTGGTCCGCGGGATGAAAGCCATCGATACTGGCAGCCCGATCAAAGCACCGGTGGGTGAAGAAGTCTTGGGCCGTATGTTTAATGTCCTGGGCCGTCCGATCGACGGATTGGGCGAACTGAAAGGTGATGTGACCTATCGGCCGATCCACCGTGAAGCACCGGCTTTTGATGAACAATCCACAAAGAGCGAACCGCTGGAAACGGGTATCAAGGTCATCGATTTATTATGTCCGTATATGAAAGGCGGCAAGATCGGTTTGTTCGGCGGTGCCGGGGTCGGTAAGACCGTGTTGATCCAGGAGCTGATCCATAACATTGCCATGGAGCATGGCGGCAAATCTGTCGTCGTCGGTGTCGGTGAACGTACGCGTGAAGGCAATGATATGTATAATGAAATGAAAGAGAGCGGTGTCCTAGATAAAACCGTGCTGGTTTACGGACAGATGAATGAAAGTCCGGGTGCCCGCATGCGTGTCGGACTGACCGGCCTGACCATGGCCGAAGAATTCCGTGATGTCGAACATCAGGATGTCCTCTTGTTTATCGATAATATTTTCCGTTTTACGCAGGCGGGTTCCGAGGTCAGTGCCTTATTGGGCCGGATCCCGAGCGCGGCCGGTTATCAGCCGACGCTGGCAACCGAAATGGGCCAGCTGCAGGAGCGGATCACGTCGACCAAGGATGGTTCCATCACTTCAGTACAGGCAGTCTATGTGCCGGCCGATGACTTGACGGACCCGGCGCCGGCAACAGCCTTTACGCATCTGGATGCCAAGGTCGTATTGGACCGCGGTATTGCCGCATTGGGTATTTATCCGGCCGTTGATCCGCTGGAGTCCAGTTCTCGTATCCTGGATCCGCTGGTTGTCGGAGAACGGCATTATAAGGTGGCCCGCGGCGTGCAGAGCATTTTGCAGCGGTACAAAGAACTGCAGGATATCATTGCTATCTTAGGTATGGATGAATTGGGCGAGGAAGATAAGAAGATCGTCAACCGTGCCCGCCGTGTCCGTAACTTCCTTTCGCAGCCGTTCCATGTTGCGGAAGTCTTCTCGGGCATTTCCGGAAAGTATGTTCCGTTGGAAGATACCATCGACAGCTTTGAGAAGATCCTGAACGGTGATTATGATGATCTGCCGGAGCAGGCGTTCATGATGGTCGGTACGGTCGAAGAAGCAGCGGAAAAAGCGAAAAAGCTGGAGGCGTAGCCGCCTATGGAAATCAAGGTTGTTACGCCGCGCGGCGTCTATATGAAACAAACCGCAAGCGCTGTTCACCTGGCGTCAACAGAAGGAGAAATGACAGTGCTGGAACATCATGTGCCGATCTTTGCGGCCTTGGTGCCGTGTCCGTTGATCTTGACAGCCGAAGACGGTACGAAAAAAGAATATGCACTTTCGGGCGGTTTTATGAAGTACGGCGAAGGCGATTGCCTGATCTTGACCGATGCCATCGAAGGCAGGGAAGAAATCGACATCGAACGTGCGCGTCAGGCTTATCAGCGGGCGCGTGACCGGATCGAGAAGAAAGACGCATTGACGAATATGAAACGGGCCAATTTGGCATTGGCACGTGCCATTAACCGTATTCATGTTTATGAGATGAAATAAACCGGGTACATACTCGGTTTTCGTTTGTAAAGGAGAGTTTGTATGAAGAAAAAGACGGGAAACAGATTGATCGGGTTGGTTTTTGTGCTGGTCTTACTGGGCCTGCTGTACTTGATTTGGCATTTTTCCGGCGATTACTTCATAAAGCTGTTTGATGTCCTCAAAACCAAAGATGAAACACAGATCGCGCACTATGTCCGGGAACAGGGCATTTGGAAAGGCGTTTTTTCCGTCTTTATGCTGAGTGTCATCCAAGTGATCAGTATCTTTATTCCAGGCATTGTCATTCAAGTTTCTGCGGGTGTCATTTACTCATGGTACTATGCTTTTTTGATCTGCTACGCGGGGTTCGTGGCCGGCAATGCATTGGTGTTTGGTTTTGCGAAGCTGCTCGGAAAAGGACGATTAGGCATCGTTTTTGAAAATGACAAAGCGCAGTGGCTGATGGAAAAGATCAATATGGCGAATCCGAAGTTTGTGGTCGGCTTAGCCAATTTGATTCCCGGGATCCCCAATGGCATCATTCCTTATGTGGCATCGGGCTCGGACATCACGTTCGGCGGTTTTGTCGCCGCCGTCGCTGCCTCAAGCTGGATCCAGATCGTATTGAATTGTTTTCTTGGTCACTTTTTGATCCGCGGTCAGTATTTCTATATGGTCTTGGCCATCGCGGCACAGATCGTGCTGATCGTACTTGTTTCCGTCAACCAATACAAACTTTTAAAAAAAAAGAATTAGTTTCAGCCTTTTTACAGGTACAGAATGTATCGTAAAGGCATGAAAAAAGTTCTGATCATTATCCTGGCGGCTGCAGTGGCGGCCGCCGGTTTCTATCTGTATCACCGGCAGAATCAGGTCGTCGTGGTCATCGATCCGGGACACGGCGGCTATGATACAGGCGCGATTGCGGATGACGGCACAAAAGAAAAAGATCTGGCGCTTTCGCTGGCACTGAAGATCGGCGAGAAACTGGAAGCGGAAAACAGTAATATAACAGTTGTTTATACACGTTCAAGTGATTCGGTCTCCTGGCCGAGCAATGAGTCGGAAGATCTGAAAGAGCGTGTTGCCATTGCCGAAGAAGCAGGGGCAGATTATTATTTATCAATTCACTTAAATTCTGCGGATGATACAAGTGCTTATGGTTACTGTGCTTATGTGAAGGATTCCGATGATGCAAGCAAGAAGATCGCGTCGATGATCGCAGACAATCTGGATGCAGCAGGATGGGAGTATAATCGTGGGACGCAGACGACCGAAAATCAGTCGTTGTATGTGGTCGATCAATTGAGCATTCCGTCGATGTTGTTCGAGGCAGGTTTCATCACCAATGAAACCGAATTGGCAGATCTGCAGGATTCCGATAATCAGGATACCATTGCAGCTGCTATTGCGAAGGCTTATTCGGACTATATTGAAGGCCAATCAAGTTAAAATATGGTAGAATAAAACTATGAAATTTTTAAAAAAAACAGCGGCTGCTTGGATCATTGCCGCTTTATTTCTATGTGTAATGATGCCGGTGCGTGCCGAGTCAGATGATCAGGTGGTCGTCATGATCGATCCTGGTCATGGCGGGTACGATGGCGGCACAGTAGCAGCGGATTCTGAAACACTGGAAAAAGATCTGACGTTGATGTATGCAAAGAAGATCGGAGCCCAGATCGAGAAACTGGATTCGTCGATCGAAGTCCTGTACACCCGCAACAGTGACAAGGTATCCTGGGCACGGGATGATGAGGATGCAGATCTGAAACGCCGGGTCATCATTGCGAAGAAACGGCATGCGGGCTATTTTCTCTCGATCCATATGAACTCATCGGAAGATACGTCCATGGAAGGATATGCCGCCTTTGTGCGTCCGAAAGATAAAGCCAGCAAAAAAATTTATAAAATCATTGCCAAAAATCTGAAAAAAGCCGGCTATGAAGCCGACAACGGATTAACGACAACAGATCAATATCCGCTCTATGTCGTCAGCAAGCAAAAAATTCCGGCAATGCTGTTTGAAGTGGGTTATATCTCCAATAGTACAGAATTGAAACAATTAAAGAAGAAAAAAGTTGTGAAAGCCTATGCGAAAGCGATCGCAGCCGCTTATGTGCAGTATATTCATCAAAATAACTAAGACAAGATCGAAGATCTTGTCTTTTTATTATGAAGCAAGATCAAAAAAGGAATGGAATGGCAAAGAAACAGGCAAAAGAAAAAAGCACCCGTACAGTGCTTTCATTGGATATTTTGATCAAGACGCTTTCTTTTTGTAGAGAGAATATAATTTTGGACGTAAAGGATATTCAAAGACACCAATCAGTTCGACAACGTGGGCGTTGAATCCGCGCTTGAAATCAAAGACGCCGTAACCTTCTTGATCGGGTTCAAAATAGCCGCTGATGCCGTAGAAATTATAGTAGTCATATCCTTCTTCCAACGCTTTTTGGATGATGTACCACTGCAGGGCATACGGACCATGGAAACGCCGAAGATCTTCATTGGCACCGCTCATCAAATAAACGACTTCATCACCATAGAAAATGAACATCGCCGCTGCTAAGCCTACTTCATGACCATACGTTTCGTGCAGATCCTGTGCATCCTGCCGGCGTTTTTCCAAGGC
This sequence comes from Catenisphaera adipataccumulans, assembly GCF_014202755.1. Lineage (GTDB taxonomy): Bacteria > Bacillota_I > Bacilli_A > Erysipelotrichales > Erysipelotrichaceae > Catenisphaera > Catenisphaera adipataccumulans. The sequence continues at coordinate 366,774 of NZ_JACHHK010000001.1, read as the reverse complement.
AGTGATATGGGAAGAAGCTACCTTTAACCGACTGTTGGCGTTTTTTGAATGGGGATTCTGTGCCAATGCTTCTTTTGCTTCCTGAATCGTTTTTTCTTTCTCTTCAAGCTGGCTTTGGATCTGTTGGGCATAATTATCAATATCCAAATAGGTGTAATAAGCCTGGGCATGATCCCCAAAGCAATCATATTGCTGCTCATAATAGGACAGCGGCAAGGTGTCAAAATGTTGTTTTTGCGCTGACAATTCGACCATCTCAGCTAAAAGGTGCAGTTCGTTCCGCTCCAGTTTCCGGACTTTAATATGATACTTCAGCGTATTTTTGATGTTCTGCCGGGTACGCTTGCTGAAAGCATGAAAGAGGCTGTCACGATCTTGCCCTTTTAATGTAAGCACGGACTGCCAGCGTGCCTGATGACTGTCGTCGTAGCCTTTTGTCAGCGGCAGGTGCTGGTAGCCCATCGCTGTCATTTCATCGACAACGGCCTGGTTATTGATGCCGCCTTCTACAATATCACCGTTTTTATCCCGTTCCTGCAGGATGATCTTGGGATCGGTAATGACGTATATGCATTTATTTTCAGTTTTTAGGGTTTGATGAATTTGTGAAACGGCTTCTTCTTTATGCTGCAGACCTTCTTCAGTGAATAGGATACCGCGCGGGATATACGCATAGGTATATAATTTCATCACACGGCCGATGACAGCCACTGCACAGGCATAAAGCGTTTCCTTTTCATAGACGAGAAGATACCGGACCGCCCAGCCATTGTTTTTCATTTTTTCGCCTTCAAAGCTGGATTGTAAAAAATCGCGCTGTTTGAATGCGGATAGACTTTTTTCAAACTGCGCGGCGCTTGCGTCTTGAATGTACATGAATTTCACCTCTGCTATTGATAGTAACTTATTTTTTCAATTTTGTACCATACTTTTTTGTTATGAACTGAGTAGTTCTTTTTTGAATAAAAAAGCGCTGTGTTCCAGCGCGTTAAATTCGATGGTAGCGCGTACGGGATTTGAACCCGTGATACAGCCTTGAGAGGGCTGTGGCTTAACCGCTTGCCGAACGCGCCATGCACCTAAGTATTCTAACATGAAACTACTTGAATTTCTACAATTTATTCAGACTTCTTTCAGATTCCTGTTATATTATAAAAGCAGGAGGGCGAAATATGAATATTCTCGTGGTGGAAGACGAAAAAAACCTGGCAACCGTGATCTGCCAGATGCTGAAAGAAGAGAAATGGCAGACGACCGCGGTCTATGACGGGAATGACGGCGCCGATTATGCGCTGAGCGGTTTATATGACTGTATCATCATGGATGTCATGCTGCCGCATAAAAACGGTTTTGAAATTGTGCAGGAGATGCGTGAAAATAAAATTGAAACGCCGGTGCTGATGCTTTCGGCGCTGGATGAAGTGCCGGACAAGGTCAAAGGTCTGAATGTCGGTGCGGATGACTATATGACCAAACCATTTGACCGGACGGAATTAATTGCCCGTATCCGGGCGATGACCCGCAGGAAAGGGGAAGTTGTGATCAATGATCTGGACTTTGCAGATCTGACCCTGGAACTGTCAACTTGTGAACTGTACTGCCATGAGAAGCATATTCATTTAAGCTATAAAGAATTTGAAATCATGAAACTTCTGATGGAGCATCCGGAAATGATCACGACCAAAGAAGATCTGATCGTGCAGGTTTGGGGAATGGACAGCGAAGCCATCGACAACAATGTTGAGGTATACATTTCTTTCTTACGAAAAAAGCTGAAATTCCTCAAAAGCAAGGTGACCATCAAGGCGATACGCCGTGTTGGTTACCGGTTTGAGGTCTCAGAATGATACGAAAACTTCGCCGAAAATTTATCGCTATTACGATGTTGTTTGTGGTGATGGTCCTTGTATTCGTGTTTGGCATGGAGACGTATACCAATTACAAGCGGATCCAAAGCGGCATTGAAGAAACATTCGAATATGCCATGAATCCAGCAAACGACAGTGATTCCTTTTCACCGGGCAGTGCGGATGATCATGAACCGAAGCACATGGGAAATGTCGTGACCATCGATGTGACATCGGATTACGAATTGGTCAACTATTCCAGCGGTGTGTACTCGATGAGCGATGAAGATGTTGAAGATGTCATCGATATCGTGCAGGGACAGCCCTCATCGGGAATGCTGAAAGAAGATTCAAATATTTATTATCGTCGGAAGAAGACGGGTGACGGCTATCGGATCGTAGTGATCGATGCGCGGAAAGAAGTCAGCAATATGCGCTCGCAGCTGATCGTTTCAGTGGAATTGGGGGTCGCGGCTTGTGCAGCTTTCTTTGTGCTGGCCTATTTCTTGAGCGGCTGGATCCTCAAGCCGGTACAGGATTCCTGGGATCGGCAAAAACGATTTGTGGCAGATACGTCCCATGAACTGAAAACTCCGCTGACCGTGATACTGGCAGACAGCGATATTCTGCTGGAACACGACGAGGAAACGGTGAAAGCCCAGAAACAATGGGTGCAGTCAATTCAAAGCGAAGCGATGCGCATGAAAAAACTGGTAGAAGATCTGTTGTTTTTGGCCAAACACGATGCCAACCGTGTGCCGAAGCAGAAGATCCGCTGCGATTTAAGTGAAATCGCCATGAGCTGCACGCTGCCTTGTGAGACGATCGCGTATGAAAAAGAATTGACCTTGGAATCGGAGATCGAAGATGATCTGATTTATTCGGGAGATCCGAATCAATTCAAACAGTTCATGATGATCTTCCTGGATAATGCGATCAAGTATACGCCCAAAGGCGGCGTCATCCATTTTAAATTGTATCGGGAAGGCGGCAAGATCCGGATGATGGTGCAGAACAGCGGCAGTTACATTCCGCCCGAAGCCATTCCGCATCTGTTTGAACGATTCTACCGCGTGGATAAATCGCGTGTCTATGAAGGCGGTTACGGCTTAGGCCTGGCCATTGCCAAAGAGATCGCTGATATGTATCATATTCATATTAAAGCCACGAGCTCAAAAGAAAACGGGACGTGTTTCTCCTTCATATTCGAAGGATAACACGTCCTTTTTTATATGCGGCTGACCAATACGTCCATTTTGCCGGATAACTGGAATGTTTTTGCATTTGCGGTGATGATCATGCCCTGACCGGCCCGGATGTCCTCTGTACTGCCGTTGACTTTCAGTGTGCCGCTGCCGCTTAACAACAGGACACAAGAATAAGTCGGATTATCGACCGTCACAGAATTTGTCACTTCATAGCGCGTGACGGTGAAGGTCGGCACGCTCACATAACGGGTGATCGTATTGCCGTTTTCGTGACGAACCGTTGGATGCACTTCCGGTTCCTGAAACGGAACGGTCGTGACGGCAATGGCTTGTTCAATATGCAGCGGGCGTTTCTTTCCATTTGCATCGGTCCGGTCATAGTCGTACAGACGATACGTGACGTCGCTGGACTGCTGGACTTCTGCCATCATCAGCTTGCCTTCGATACCGTGGATCGTACCTGGCGGCGTGTAGGTAAAATCGTTGTCTTTGACCGGGATCCGGCGTAATAAATGGTCCCAGTCTCCTGCTTCGATGCCTTGGCGAAGTTCTTCACGGGTCTTGGCGTTATGGCCACGGATCAGTTTTGTTCCCGGTTCAACATCGAAAAATACATTCAATTCCGCTTTGCCGCTGTCGTTTTCATGTTCCATGGCGTAAGCGTCATCTGGATGGACCTGGACGGAAACCGGCCGGTTGATTTCATTGATCTTGATCAGCAAGGGGAAGCGTTCATGCGGATCATCGGCAAAGAGTTCGCGGTGATTTTCATAAACTTCCTTCAGCGTCTGACCGGCATACGGTCCCTGAGCAATACGACTCATGCCGTTAGGATGGGCACTGATTGCCCAGTATTCACCGACTTTACGGTCCAACGCTTCGGTAAAGCCAAAACGTTTCTGGATCTTTTGACCGCCGTAAGGCTTATCGACCATGATCGATTTCAGAAATAATACATCTTCCATAAGCTACTCCAGGTTGGCATGGCGGCCGAACATCGTATCGCTGTCCATGTGTTTGGCTTCCATCAACATCATGATCATGCAGTCCATGAATAAGCCTTCACTTTGTTCAAATAAAGAGCCCATCGGCTGGATCGAAGTGATGGCACCGGCTTTTGCGCTTTTCGGGCTTGGCGCACTGATTTCAATGACCACATCGGCCATTTGTGCGATCGGTGAATCTGGATCGATCGTGATCAATGCGATCTTAGCACCGATGTCTTTGGCTTTCTGAGCATGGCAGACCAAGCTCTTGGTGGAACCGCTGCCGGAACAAATGACCAGCAGACCGTCTTTGCCAATGTTCGGCGTGCAGGTTTCACCGACGACATAGCTTTTCAGTCCCATATGCATCAAGCGCATCGCAAAGCCTTTGACTTGGAAACCGGAGCGTCCCGCACCGGCGCAGAAGATCTCATCTGCTTGTAAGATCAATTGTTTCATTTGTTCCGCTTTGTCAACATCGATATGCGGAATGGTCTGGTTTAATTCATTCAGAATGATTTTTGCGTATTCTTGGTTGTTCATATGTTCCTCCTATTTTAAACGTCCCTGCAGGGCTTTGGCCATGGCGGCCCGGTCATCGGCATTGCAGATGGCACCGCCCACTACGATGATTTCAGCACCTTCGTTGACGATCGCATCGATCGTTGCCAGTTTGACACCGCCGGCCACGGCTGATTTAGCGTTTTTGATCACTTGATTGACTACTTTCAGATCATCCAGCGGATCTTTGCCGGTTGCCTGTACATCAAAGGCCGTGTGAACACAGATATAATCGACGCCCATCTGATCAACTTCTGCCGTTCGTTTGGCGAGATCCTGAACTTCGATCATATCGACCATGACCTTGCGGCCGTATTTCTTTGCGCTGCGGACCACACCGGCGATGGTCGCATCGTTGGATACGCCTAAAACGGTGACGATATCCGCTCCGGCCTCAAAGCAGGCATCGGCTTCAAATTCTCCGGCATCCATGATCTTGGTGTCGGCCAGAACTTCGATATTTGGGAAGGCTTTCTTGATGGCGCGAACCGGGCGCATTCCTTCTTTGATCACAAAGGGCGTGCCCACCTCTGCGATCTGGACCGAACCGTTTGTTTCCTTGAGCAGGTCCAGGCATTCATCTAATGTCAATGTATCAAGTGCAGCTTGTAGTTTCATTTTTCATTCCTCCTTGGTTCATGCTCAGTATAGAAAATTAGCAGAATGTGTACAATGAAATTCTTGGTATTTTTTTAAAAACAACTTAATAAACTTGGCTTTTTCAAAAAAGCACACAGAAAGCCAAGCTTCTGCTATACTAAGATTATGTCAAAGAAAACTCAGACCAGACAAGATGAAATCTATCAGCAGCTGCTGACCCAAGGAGAAGTCCGGGTGAATGAATTGGCAGCGCATTTTTCCGTCAGCATGGAAACCATCCGCAAGGATCTTTCACGCATGGAACAGGAAGGACTGTTGGTGAAGACCCATGGCGGGGCGATGACGGCCGAACTGAAGGAAGCATCGGTCGACCGCAAACAAATGGAGCATGCCGAATGGAAAAAAGCCATTGCCCGTGCAGCTTTGCCGCTGATCCAGGATCACACGGTGATATTTCTCGGTCCAGGCAGTACGACGCTGGCATTGGCTAAACTGCTGCCGCTGAAAAAAGACCTGATCATCGCGACGAATTCACTGCCGATCGCACAGTTGGTGACGGATATGCGGCATGAATTGATTTTTACCGGCGGCAAGATCCTAAAACGCGGCAAAGCGGCCACCGGTGCCTTTACGAATACCTACATTGATTCGATCCATATTGATACGGCCTTCATGGGCTGCGACGGCTTCCGCAATCGGGCCGGTCCGACGACGTTTGCCTATGAAGAAATGGAAGTCAAGCAGCATGTGCTGCGTCAGGCATCGAAAAAGGTCCTGCTATGTGATGCCTCAAAGTTTCAAAAAGTGGGGATCTACACCTTTGCGTCGTTTGCGATGTTTGATGTCCTGATCACCAATGTGATCACGCTGGCACAAAAACAGCGCATCAAAGATGTGCCGAGGATCATTCAGGCGGGAGGAAATGAAAAAGATGAATGAATTATTTGAACAGAATGTATATTTAAAAGAATTTGATGCGGCTGTGCTGCGCTGTGAAAAAGGCCGGCAGTTTTATGAAATCGTACTGGATCAGACTGCTTTTTTCCCGGAAGGCGGCGGCCAGCCGGCCGATATCGGGACCCTGAATGATGTACCGGTCGTCGATGTGCAGCGCGTCGATGATACGATCGTTCATTATACAAAGGCACCCGTATCCGGACAGGTGCACGGCCGAATTGACTGGGCGCATCGGTTTGATCTTATGCAGCAGCATTCCGGCGAACATATGGTCTCCGGCGTGATCCATGCGTTATATGGACTGGAAAATGTCGGCTTTCATATGAGCGATGTGATCACGATCGACTTTAACGGCAACGTAACAGACCCTGAATTGGTCGAACGGAAGGTCAACGAAGCGATTTATCAAAATCTGCCGGTAAAATGTTGGTATCCGGATGAAAAAACACTGGCTGCCTTGCCGTATCGGTCAAAAAAAGCCATTGATGGTGCGGTTCGGATCGTCGAGATTCCTGGTGTGGATATTTGTGCGTGCTGCGGCACGCATGTGAGTGCGACCGGGGAGATCGGCCTGGTCAAGATCTTAAGCTGCGAGGCCCATGAACACGCGACGCGGATCACGATGATCTGCGGCAGCCGGGCACTGGCAGACTATCAGGCAAAGCATCGTCAGGTGATCCATATCTCTCATGCCTTGGCTGCCCGGCCGGCAGCGGTGGATCAAGCCGTGGAAAAGACATTGAATAAAGACCATGAAAAAAGCCGAAAGATCGGCATTTTGGTGAGAACATTATTTGAACATCTGGCTCAGAACTATGCACCGGGCTGCCCGCTGGTCCTGGAGTCGATCGACGGTCTGACGATGAATGAACTGCGCAATGGCTGCGACCTGCTGAACAAGACCGTTCATCCCAAGGTCTGCATGGTCATCAGTCAGGGACAGTATGCGCTGTGTGCCGAACATTCTCGTGCTGTGCAGCAGGCGATGCACGCTGTTTTACCAGGAAAAGGCGGCGGCAGCGATGAAATGGTGCAGGGCCGTATCGAGGCGGAGGTTGATGCGGTCAGAGAATATTTTACTACGTTATTTACCGAGACAGAAATTGGAAAATAATGTATCCAGCAGATCTTCCCGCGAAACTTCACCGAAAATTTCTTTCAAGTGGTTGTGGGCAGACTGAATATCAATTTCGACAAGATCCGGCTCCATTCCGGCTTCCAGTGCTTCTTTGGCATGAAGCATATCGCTTTGTGCCTGCATGATCAAACCGATCTGGCGCTCGTTGGAAAGCAGCGGATCTTTTTTTATGATGTCTTTTTGATACAGATCGGTAAGTGCATCGAGCAGAGCTTGAATATCATGGTTCTGCGCGCTGATCCAGATTCCTTCAGTCGGTGCTTCGGTCAGATCAGACTTGTTGTGGACGATCAAACGGGTCTTTGTTTTCGTTAAATCGAGCAGTTCTTGATCCTCATCGGTCAGCGGTTCACTGCCGTCCAGGACCAACAGGACCAGCTGGGCCTGTTTTAACTTTTCGACTGTTTTTTCGATGCCGATCTGTTCGATCTTGTCATCGGAATGACGTAGGCCGGCGGTATCGATCAAGTTCAGCTGAGCCGGACCGATGCGGATCTGTCCTTCAACTAGATCCCGGGTCGTACCGGCGATGTCGGTGACGATGGCTTTATCTTCTTCCAACAGTGCATTCAGCAGCGAGCTTTTACCGACATTCGGACGGCCGATGATCACAGTATCGATCCCGTTTTTGGCCATCTGACCGGTTTGTGCCCGGCGCAGGATGGCGGAAATGTCAGTCAGCCATTCATTGATCATCGGCAGCAGTTTCTCATTGGTGAGCTGTTCGATATCTTCGTATTCCGGATAATCGATGTTGACTTCGATCTGAGCGATGATGTCCATGATCTGATCGATCAGCGGCTGGATCAATGCACGGATGCTGCCGCGGATGCCTTTGACGGCCATCTGTCCGGCTGTTTCATTGGTTGCTTCGATCATATCTTTAATGGCTTCTGCCTGTGTCAGATCGATACGGCCATGGTAAAATGCCCGTTCGGTAAATTCCCCGGGGCGGGCCATCTGTGCGCCGTGTCCAAGCACTAATGTCAGAATTTTACGAGTGATGAATACACCGCCGTGGCAGCTGATTTCCACGATATCTTCACGGGTATAGGTTTTTGGCGCTCTGAAGACGCTGACCAGTACTTCATCGACCGGTTCGCCGCCGTCGACAATAAAGCCGTAATGAACAGTATGGCTTTTCACGTGCGTGATATCTCGGTCAAAAATAGATTGTACGATCGCAACGGCATCGTCGCCGCTGACGCGTACAATTGAAATCGCGCCTTCTTCCAACGGAGTTGAAATAGCGGCGATGGTAGTTTCAAACATGAGCACTCTCCTTTTTTACCAATTCTAGCATATTCTGTTATAATTGGTAAAAAGAAAGGACCCCCGAACATGAAACTATACGATCAAACTCAAGTTGATGAAGTTGCACGGGCTTTTTTAAATCATCAAATCATTGCGATGCCGACGGATACAGTCTACGGCGTCGGTGTCATATACGGAACGAAAGAAGATCTGGATCATCTGAAGCATGCCAAACATCGGCCGGAAACCAAGCCGATCCCGATGATGGTGGCCAATGCCGATCAAATGGAACGGGTCGCTGCGGTGGATGCGCGTACACGTAAATTGATCGATGCGTTTCTGCCAGGACCGCTGACGCTGATCCTGCCAAGCAAGATCGATCCGGTCTTTACCAACGGGCTGCATACCATCGCGATGCGGATCCCGGATGATGCGTTTATTTTGAAAGTCATCGAGAAACTGGATACCCCGCTGTTTGTGACAAGTGCCAATCAATCAGGGGCACCGACCGCACTGACTTATGATGATGCGTTGGTGCAGCTGCCCAATATTGACGGCTGTGTCAAAGGCGAATGCAAAGACTTATGGGCCAGCACGATCGTCGACTGCACCGGTCCGGAACTAAAGATCCTGCGTCAGGGGCCGATCAAGCTGCAGGAGCTGAAAGATGCCGCGATGTAGCTGGGCAGAAACGCCCGATGAACAAATGCAGGCGTATCATGACCAGGAGTGGGGAAAGCCGTGTCATGACGATCGAGTCTTGTTTGAGATGCTCGTACTGGAAACGTTTCAAGCCGGCCTTTCATGGGCGTGTGTCCTGCATAAACGGGAAGCGTTCCGGCAGGATTTTGACCAGTTTGATGTGAAGAAAGTCGCGGCATTTGATGAAGATAAAATACAAAGTTTGATGAACGATGCCCGGATTATCCGCAATCGTCGGAAGATCGAAGCCAGTATTGCCAATGCCGTACATTTTATGGAAATTCAAAAGGAATATGGTTCGTTCGATGCTTACATTTGGCATTTTACCAATGGACAAATCGTTTGTGAACCGTATACGATGCGCACGACTTCACCGCTGAGCGATGCGGTAAGCAAGGATCTGAAGCAAAGAGGCATGAAATTTGTCGGATCGACGACGATGTATGCCTATTTACAAAGCATCGGTGTGATCAATGGGCATGCCGAGGACTGTGACTGGAGAACATAATATCCTGAAAAGATGTTTTACAATGCTGGGACAAAAATGAAAATCATTGACAAAGTTTCCATTGTTTTGTAGGATAATTTCGTTAAGGCGTTGAACAAGAGGAGTAGTCTCAACACAAAGTCAAAGAGAGCTTTCGGCGGTGGAAAGAAAGTACGGCATTTGAGAGGAAAAAAGGCTTGGGAGCTGTTTGTATGTTCTGCATTAAAGAACGGACCGTTACGGTCAATGAGGTCTTTCCGGGCAATCGGAAAGATGAACCAGGGTGGTAACACGGCATTTCGTCCCTCGGATGAGATGTCTTTTTTTATGGAGAAGGAGAAAATATGGAAAAATTAACGCAGCAAGAAAAAGTGCGTCGTCAGAAGATGCAGGATTTGATTGATATGGGAATCGATCCGTTTGGTCATGCATTCAAACGAGATGCGAAGTGCGGAGAAATAACGAAAGCCTACGATCAGTTCACCAAAGAAGAATTGGAAGAAAAAAATGTCCATGTGACGATCGCCGGCCGGATCATGCGCAAACGCCGTCAGGGCAAGGCGGGATTCATGAACATTCAGGATGTGACCGGTGAGATCCAGATTTATGTCCGCAAGGATGAAGTCGGTGATGCGCAATATGAAATTTTCAAAAAGAACGACATCGGTGATATCGTCGGTATTTCCGGAACGGTCATGAAAACAGATCATGGCCAGCTGACCGTACGTGCGAAAGAGTATACGCATTTATCCAAATCGCTGCGCCCGCTGCCGGAGAAGTTCCACGGGCTGACTGATACCGAAGAGCGCTACCGCCGTCGGTATGTTGATTTGATCATGAATCCGGAAGCCAAAAAGATCGCATTGACACGTCCGAAGATCATTCGTGCCGTACAAGCTTATTTGGACGGACAAGGTCTGATCGAGGTAGAAACACCGGTGCTGCAGCCGATCTTGGGCGGCGCGGCTGCCCGCCCGTTCGTGACCCATCACAATGCGCTGGATATGGATTTTTATCTGCGGATCGCAACGGAGCTGCCGTTAAAGCGTTTGATCGTCGGCGGTCTGGAAGGTGTCTATGAGATCGGCCGCCTGTTCCGCAACGAAGGTATGGATGCGACGCATAACCCGGAATTTACAACGGTGGAGGCCTATGTCGCTTACAGTGATCTGCACGGCATGATGGACCTGATCGAGGGATTGTTCAAATATGTATCTGAAAAGGTTTTAGGTACGACGACCATCACCTATCAAGGTACGCAGCTGGAACTGGGCAAACCGTTCAAGCGGATCACGATGTGCGATGCCATCAAGGAAAAAACAGGTATTGACTTTAAACAGGAGATGACGTTTGAGGAAGCCAAAAAGCTGGCTGCGGAACATGATATCGAGTTGGAGAAGAAACACAATTCTGTCGGTCATATTATTTCCCTGTTCTTTGAAAAATATGTGGAAGAGACCATCGAACAGCCGACATTTGTCTATGAGTATCCGTTGGAGATCAGCCCGCTGGCCAAGAAGAATGCCGAAGATCCACGTTTTACGGACCGTTATGAGCTGTTTATCTGCGGCCATGAATATGCGAATGCATTCTCTGAGCTGAATGATCCGATCGATCAGCGTGAGCGTTTTGAAAAACAGCTGGAACTGCGCGACTTAGGAGACGATGAAGCCAATGAAGTCGATACAGACTATGTAGAGGCACTGGAATACGGCATGCCGCCGACGGGCGGCGTCGGTCTGGGAATCGACCGATTCGTGATGCTGCTGACGGATCAGCATACGATCCGTGAGGTACTTTTGTTCCCGCATATGAAGAATAAATAATTCGAAGCCTGCAGCACTGCAGGCTTTTTTTCATTGCTCGATGGGGCACAAAAAAAGCAGATAGGATCTGCTTTTTATGATCAGAAATTGACTTTGACGTTTTCCCGTTCTTCTGCAGCGGCTTCGAATAACGGACGCTTGGTGAAATGGAACATGCCGGCAATCAAATTGGACGGGAAGGATTCGCATTTCGTATTCAATTGTTTGACCACTGCGTTGTAGTATTTACGCGCATTGGCGATGTCCTGCTCCGTTTGGTTCAGCTGCTGCATCAGCGTGTTGAAGTTCTCACTGGCTTTCAGATCCGGATAAGCTTCTGCCAACGCAAAGATATTCCGGATAGCACCGGTCAGCTGTGTTTCTCCCTGCAGTTTCTCTTGATCGTTTCCCGCATTCTGTACCCGATTGCGGGCATCAACGACGGCTTTCAGTGTTTCAGATTCATACTTGGTATATCCTTTGACGGTATCCACCAAATTGGGAATCAGATCAAAACGTTTTTTTAGATAGACGTCCATAGTGGCGTAGGCTTCGTCGCAGTTATTGCGCAGGCGGACAAACCCATTATATCCGGCAATCAGCCAGATCACGATGACGGCAATGACAATGATCAAAATTATCATACTGCCTCTCCTTTCTATGCTTTCTACATATTATTCTACAACAATCCAGTTAATAAATTCACAGATATTCAATAAAATCATGTAAATAATAAAAATAGATTCACTCTATGGATACGAAAAGAATTTTAAAAAAACAAATAATTCTTATCTTTAAATCTTTGATATGTTATATTATATGATATATTTATTATATAATTTTAAGAAACAGGTGATAATGCATGTGCTCATGGATCATTGAAGAAATGAAACAATGCGGATTGACGGCCGATGATCCGGAGGACCGGCGGTCCTTTGACCAACAAGCCATGATCCAGAATTTTACCGTTCTCATCGTGTATCGGGAACGAACCGACCATCATATCTTATTAAGAGAAGATCAGACGCTGGACCAAGGAGATACGTGTACGGATTATGCGGTCAATGCGGCCGATGTTCTGGCACGATCGATCCTGGAACGTGATCCGGATCGGAAGATCATTGCCGCAGCCGTCACAGGAGATGCGGTCCGACATGAGATCACTCCGATGTATTTTGATCGAACAGGGCAATATCATGATCTAGATGATCTCAATGATTTATCCTGTCTGACTGAGGAAAATATAAAAGATTATTATCAATATGCCATTAAAAAGCAGAAAATGATATGGAATTAGCACTCGGTATAGAGTGCTTTTTTTAGTCCATTAATATCTATAAAGTTTACATATACTAGTATTCAAAAAAGGTATAATGGAAAATAAATATTTAAGCATCTAATATTATAATAATTGGTGATAGAAAGGAGGGTTAGGATGAAAAAGAGGTTTATATTTATTTGCGGGTTCTTATTCACGTGTTTCCTGCTGTACGGTGCAAAAATGGAAACGCAGGCAGCAGACAATACCAGTGTGACCGATGTGACCGTTATCAATTCAAGTGATGGTTCTTCCGAAGTGAATAATGCAAATCGTGTCACGGCGACCATCACGTTTGATGAAGATGCAGCGAATACGGATATTCAAGGCGGCGATACGATCACGGTCAGCTGGCCGTCGACCACGGAAAACGTTTCATTGACGGCATATCAAGCAACGCATGACTTACAGATCACGGATGAAAACAACCAGCAGCAGACCGTCGGTCAGGTCGTCATCACATCGACAGGAGCGACCGCGACGTTCAATGAACTTGTCGAACAGTTCCAACATGTCAACGGCAGTTTTTCGTTTGAACTTTTAGCGTCCAATACGACCGACAGCGATCATGAAATCAGCGTGACAGCTGGTGATCACAGTGATTCCATTACAGTCAAATCAACAACAGGAACGGGCGTGGTTCCTGGCTTCGGCGGGAAAGACGGAGACTGGATCGGCGGTGAAAATAATAAGATCCGTTGGAGCATCGGTGTCAATGATAGTTATTGGACTAATTTGACCGATACCATCACAATTACGGATACGCTTCCGGAAGGCACTTCCAATCCGACCTTTGTCCGGTGCGGTCTTCGTGATCCTCAAGGAAACTGGAGCGGTTATAGCTCCCTAGAAACTTTTACGGGCGCTGGCCATACGTGGTCCTATGATGAAAGCGCAAGAACGCTTACCATTACGATGGATGCATCTATTTTGAGTGCCGATAATGGCTACAATGCCATCATTGTATTTACGACGGATACGGATGAGAATTACGTAGTGCAGGGCAATACCATTCGGAATCAGGTTTCAATGAATTATACGACCGATTCTGGCAGTACGGAATCAGAAACTCATACGAAAACAGTCACGATCCCGACTTCGTCCGCAAACATCAACGGACTTCCAAAGGGAACCATACAAATTCACAAAGTTGAAACCGGGACCGACACACCGATTTCAGACGTGACATTCCGCATCTATAAAGTAAAAAGCGCAGCTGACCATACCCGTGTCTTGGGCTGGTACGATGGTGCTGACTATGTCGATATTACGACCGACAGCGATGGTCTGGCAACGATCGCACAGCTGAATGACGGAGTTTATGAACTGGTTGAAATCAGCGCGCCGGATGGTGTCATCCTTTCCAGTGAGAGCAAATATGTGACCTTGGGCGGAAACACCGGTACCGAGATCACGGTAGAAAACGATGTTCAAACAAGGGAAGAAACACCAAAACAGGAAAAGTCAGATAAACCGTCTAAACAAAAAACTATCACAAAAACAAGTACCCGCGTAAGCACAAAGAAGAAAACCGCCAGTATACAAACAGGCACAGAAACCAATACAGAGGCATTCCTATTATTGCTGGCAGGATCTGCAATGTTGATCTTCTTCCTCCGCAAACGGCGGGCATAATAAAAATGTGTTGAGGCTGAAAGCTTCGACACATTTTTTTATGTTTCATTGGTGTAAAGGATCCCCATTTCTTTCAGTTTCGTGCGCACCCGCTGTACTGCGCCGGGATCCGGTGAGCGCAGCGTATGAAGGTGGATGCCGTCGGTCAATGCGCTGATCGGAGTGCTGTTGCTTGCCCGTGATTTGCGCACAAATTCATCGACATCATGCCGGTTGGATAAATTCAGCTGGCCGGTCAGCTGGCCGTAAATTGGATGGGAAACGATCACATCGATGACGGTGCAGCCTTCATCGACGATCGCATAAAGCTCTTCCTGCATTTGTTCGGCATTGTGCCGGCAGGCGATCCGGTATACGTTCTGCTGATCCGGATGTTCCAGAATATAGCCCCGCGGGGTCGCCAGGATATTGTGCCCGGATGCCCGAAGCAGTGCAACGTCGCCGACGATGATCTGCCGGCTGACATGGTATTGTTTTGCCAGCGCTGCAGCACTGATCGGACGGTCAGAACCATCCAGCGCGTTGACAATGCGTTCTCTTCGTTGTGATGCATTCATGCCCATATTATACCGCAAATAAACATTCTTGACAGTGATCTTTGAATTCGCTAGAATTGTCATGTCAGGTGTCAAGACATCTGAGGGAGGATGTATGAATTCATTTCAAGCGTTTTTAAAACGAAAAGACATTGAGATTTCTTTGCATCGCTATGGCATTGACGCATTGTCCGCCATGGCACAGGGGTTGTTCTGTTCGCTGCTGATCGGAACGATCATCGATACATTCGGTGCTCAGCTGCATATTGCGGCATTGATGGAACCCGTCGCAACCATTGCCGGCACACAGTATACGGTCGGCGGTCTGGCTTCGGCCATGAGCGGACCGGCCATGGCGATCGCGATCGGCTATGCGCTGCACTGTCCGCCGTTGGTCTTATTTTCATTAACCGCTGTCGGTTTCTGTGCCAATGCATTGGGCGGAGCCGGCGGGCCGTTAGCCGTCTTGTTTGTCGCGATCTTTGCCTCTGAGATCGGCAAAGCCGTCAGCAAAGAAACAAAGATCGATATTTTGGTGACGCCGCTGGTGACCATTGCGGTCGGTACGCTGCTTTCCGCATGGTGGGCACCGGCATTAGGTTCATTTGCGATGCAGCTTGGACAGCTGATCATGTGGGCGACAGATTTACAGCCATTCTGGATGGGTATTTTAGTATCTGTACTGGTCGGTATTGCGCTGACGCTGCCGATTTCCTCGGCCGCGATTTGTGCAGCCTTCGGATTGGTTGGTTTAGCCGGCGGTGCTGCGGTTGCGGGCTGCTGTGCACAGATGGTCGGCTTTGCGGTCATCAGTTTTAAGGAAAACCGTTGGGGCGGCTTGGTCTCACAAGGTTTGGGCACCTCGATGCTGCAGATGGGCAACATCGTCCGCAATCCTTGGATCTGGACAGCACCGATCATTACCTCGGCAATTACCGGACCAGTTGCGACTTGTGTTTTCAAAATGCAGATGAACGGTACACCGGTTTCTTCCGGTATGGGAACCTGCGGATTGGTCGGCCCGATCGGCGTGTATACTGGCTGGGCTGCTGATGTGGCTTCCGGTGCTAAAGCAGCTATCACGGCCTGGGACTGGCTGGGCTTGATCCTGATCTGTTTTGTGCTTCCGGCGGTGCTGACCCCGCTCATTCATCATTTTGTGGTCAGAGCAGGAAAAGTAAAACCGGGCGATCTGAAATTGGATGCATAAAAAAAGCTGGCAGAGAATTTTTGAAGTGAACCCCAAAAGTTGGACGACCAACTGGAGGGGTTTTTCTTTATGAAATATGCATATGAGACAAAAGTAGAAATATACAATAAATGGAAATATGAACATGATTCTATTTACCAGTTATCCCGCGAATACGGAATGGCTGATAAAGCGATTCGATACATGGTCCATTTAGCAGACCGCTGGGGCATTGAACAGATCCGACATTCTTGGACCTATTATTCGCCGGAATTCAAGAAAGCAGCGATCGAACGTGTACTTGTCGGACATGAATCCATGAGAGACGTATCATTGGATCTTGGCCTTTCCAATCAGGGAACTTTACCACGATGGGTGAAAGAATATATCGCTAACGGGTATAATGTTATTGAAAAGAAGAAAGGCAGGAAAACCCATGGCAAAGAAGAAACCGAAGGATCTTCCTCAGAAGAACGAAGCCCTGCAGAAAGAAATTGCGGATCTTCGCAGGCAGAACGAGATTCTTACGATACAAAACGCATACTTAAAAAAATTAAATGCCTTGGTTACGGAAAAAGAGAACCGGGAAAAGAAGAAATCGCGGGAGCAGTGACCGAACTAAGGCATGAACTGAAACGGCCGGTCGACTTTATCCTAGAAGCCATTGCGGCCGATCTTTCACTGCCCCAGATCAGCCGGTCCACTTACTATTACTGGCTGTCTCATCAGGATCCGGATGAGCGGAAATATGCCGAACTGATGAAGAGGATCAAAGAGATCTTCGAAAAGAATAAAGGACGATATGGCTATCGCCGGATCGTGCTGCAGCTTCAGAGAGACGGTTTTCATGTGAATCATAAGACGATGAAACGCCTGATGAAGAAAATGGACCTTTACGGTATCACACCGCGTGCCAAATATAGATCTTATAGAGGGAATTTCAATGAGACAGTGCCGAATCGTCTGCTCCATCCAAAAGTGGATGAAGAAGATCATACAATAGCTTATGTTCGTGACTTTAACACCGAGAGAAGCAACCAGATCTGGACGACGGATGTATCCGAATTCCACATTGCGGCCGGCAAGCTCTATCTTTCACCGATCCTGGATCTCTATGATCATGCGATCATTTCATACAATATTTCATCAAGTGCTGACTTTAAACAGACAACTGATATGCTTGAGCAGGCATTCGCTGGTCATACGAAATTCGATGGTTTGATCTTACATAGTGATCAAGGATGGCAATATCAAATGAAACAGTATCGAGCCATCTTGAAGGAGCATGGAATCATACAGTCCATGTCACGAAAAGGCAATTGCCTGGATAACTGTGTGATGGAGAATTTCTTTGGAAAGATGAAGACCGAGATGTTCTATGGACATGAATATGAATTTAAGAGCCTGGAGGAGCTGAAAGCAGCGATGGAAGAATACATCACCTATTACAATACAGAAAGGATCCAGGTCAGATTAAAAGGCCTGACTCCTTGCGAAGCAAGAAATCAAGCCTTAGAATCTAGATAACTTATTTTGTCCAACTTTTGGGGTTCACCCCATTTTGCCAGCTTTTTACATTTCATACGTTTTAGCATTGATGCCGTTGATCAACAGGGAAATACCGCCGATCAACAGGTAGGCCGCGATGATCCAGCTGATCGCGATCGAGACCTGCGGCATGAAAAAGAGTATAAACGCACAGATGATATTCATGACACCGCTGAATGTATGAACACCGGTGTCGGCGATGCCGAAGAATTTCAGCCGATGAGAAACGGAGAGTTCCTGAATACCGAAGGACATCATTTCAATTCCAAAGATGAAGGCAAATGTCATCATCATTTCCTGTGCCGGGGACAAAATTAACATAATTCCCAGCAGGATATTTAAGATCGACGAAATTAAACTGCCGCCGAACCGGAAATAAACCGGTGTCGATGAGTAGGTGGCAATGCCGCCGATACCAATACAGATCATTACAATCGAAGCGATAACTTCCAGAACGTACATCGAGCGGATCGGATTGGTAAAACATAAAATACTTAAGATGATCATCACGATGCCTAGGATCAAGGCCCAGCGACGATATTTCTTCACATTTTGATTCCAGAAACCACGGAATTCATCCTGATAGTTTCGATCATTGTCATAAAACATCATAATCATAACCTCCTTATTAATAAAGTACCTTAATTATAACGCAATAAGAATAAAACGGTTTATACAATGTTGAACAAATGTCTGAAAAAAAGACTGCCGAAGCAGTCTGTTAAATACTTTTCCCTGGCAGCAGGGAAACCGGAAGAATATATTCCGCATCCACCGGTTCATGGTTGATCTTCTTCAGCAGTACTTCTACCAAGACCTGTGCGATCTCAGCGATAGGCTGTTGGATCGTAGTCAGGCGAGGGAAATACGTCGTCACCATGGCAGTGCCGTCATAGCCGATGATCTTGATGTCATCCGGCACCGTAAAACCAGCCTGATCGATGATCTGCATCGCCAATAAGGCCGTCGTATCATCGGAAGCAAATAAGCCATCTGGTTTTTCTTTGCGCAGTGCCATCTGCAGTTCCATTTTCTTGCGGATCGGTGAATAATCACCCGGAATGTGAATGATCTTTGTTTCCGGCAAGACATCACGAAATCCTTCACCGCGGCGTTTGGTCGGGGAACCGGAATCGTCCCGTCCGCTGATGATGATCGGATGCTTGACACCGGCATGCCGAAGGGTCTTTGCGGCCAGGCGTCCGCCTTCAAAATTGTCCGAACTGACGATCGGGATATCCGGTGCGAGGTTGCGGTCAAAGGAAATGATCGGCGCATCGACTTTCCGATAGTCTTCAATGCCTAAATTGTGACTGCCGGAAATGATGCCGTCTACCTGATTGGCATCTAACATCTGCAGATATTCACGTTCTTTGGACGGATTCTTTTCACTGTTGCATAAAATGGCTTTGTAGCCTTGTTCAAACAGACGGATCTCTAAACTGTTGATCAGTTCCGCATAGAAAATGTTGCTGACATTCGGAAAGATCAGACCGATAAAACGGGAAGATTTTCCTTGTAAAGAACGGGCCAGGTTATTTGGCTTGTAGCCCAGTTCCTGCATCGCTTCCTCGACTTTGTGTATGGTTTTTTCAGATAAGTATCCCTTGCGGTTGATCACGCGGGATACAGTCGTCGGGCTGACACCGGCTCGCTTGGCGACATCGGTTAATTTTGCGACCATTATTTGAAATCGAAACGAGTGCCGGCAACGGTGCCGGAAAGCACGCGGATGCCGCTTTGTCCCTTTGTCGGGAAGACGCGGCCGGTGAGTGCGGCTTCCCCTTTATTTACGTAGATCTCAAAGATCGAACGGTCCACGAAAATATTTAATGTGGTCTCTTCATGCGCCAGCGGACAAGTCCGGCTGGTGCCGTATTCCAAAGCGTATTGTTCGCCGATCTGACTGCGGTCGACAGTTAATGCGCCGGCTTTTGGATCAACAGTGATGCGCAGGCCGTTTTGACCGTCATCAAACAAATTGAATACTGCGGTCTCTTCGGCCGGGATCTTCAGTTCCAATTCATACGCGTTGCTTGTTTCCGATACCGAGGCAAACGGATGTTCTGCCTTACGCAGAGTTTTCATAGCTGGAACCGGGTATTGAATTAATTTGCCGTCTTTGACCGACAATTCCTTGACCAGTGTCATCGCGCCCTGGTAATCGTACGCATCCGTTGGTGAGTCGATATCCGGCAGTCCGATCCATGATACCGCATAGACCTTGCCGTTAGGAGCATTGAAGCCCTGGGTCGCATAGGTTTCAAATCCATAGTCGAAATTGCGGATCTCCGAAGGCTCGATCAGGGCTGGTTTTTTTGTGTCAAACGCTTTACAGATACGATAAGCATTCGGATAGATGTTGCGGTACTGGAGCTCTTTTTGGTCCAGGCCCTGCGGGCTGTAGATCAAAACTGGATGTCCGTCCACAAATAACAAGTTCGGACATTCATCCATGTATTCCGTGCGCAGGCCGCCGTCGTCCAGATTGCCGACTTCGACCCAGTGATGGACATCATTGTCCTGTGCACGGTAGATTTTAGTGAACCCTTTTTTATCCAGACTTTGGGCGCCGATGATCACAAACAGCTGTCCGTCAACCTGAAAAAGCATTGGATCGCGGAAGTGCTCGGTCACATCTTTTGGCTGTTCGATCAGAACGTCTTCAAATTTTTCGATCTTACCGTCTTTGTCCATCCAGGCACCGACCTGTTTTGGATGGCGGACCCAGTTTTCATCACGAACATTTCCGGTATACATGATAAAGAGGCGATCGCCGATCTGAACGGCACTGCCGGTATACGCACCCTGGAAATCATTTTTATGATCCGGCAGCAGTTTGATCCCGGTTTCAGTAAAGTGAACCAGATCATCACTGACAGTATCGACCCAGGATTTCAGACCATGTGCCGGTCCGAACGGCCAGTTTTGATAAAACAGATGATAACGGCCGTCAAAAAAGCAGAATCCATTGGGATCGTTCAAGAGCCCGGTCCTGGGCTCTACATGATAAATCGCATGCCAAGGGGATGCGCTCACTTTTTTTTGAATGTTTTGTTTTTCCTCGTCGCTCCAGTCTTCATAGCGGCGATAACGGATCTTTGTCGGAAGATTCATGTTTTTTCTCCTTTTTCCTTTAACAATATAGTAAACGTTTTCATTCTAAAAATCAACGGAATTTAAGCGTTTTCAAAAAAATATGATAAACGATTGACATAATCGTTTTTTATGATAAGATGAGGATGTAAACGAAAGTTAAACGCTTTCATAGGGAAAAGGAGCAGCAAAGAAATGGATAACACACAAATCGCAAAAGCGGTCATCGACGCGGTCGGCGGCCGTGACAATGTTCGAAGCGTCGCTCACTGTGCCACTCGACTGCGCATCATGGTCAATGATGAGAAAAAAATCGATAAGGAAACAGTCGAAAATATCGATAAAGTACAGGGAGCCTTTTTTACGGCCGGTCAATATCAGATCATTTTCGGAACCGGTACGGTAAACAAAATTTATGATGAAGTCGTTCAGCTGGGACTGCCGACCAGTTCGACCAGCGAACAGAAAGCGGAAGCCGCAAAACAAGGCAGCTGGTTCAAGCGCGCCATTCGTACCTTCGGTGATGTCTTTGTTCCGATCCTGCCGGCTATCGTTGCCACTGGTTTATTCATGGGTGTGCGCGGTGCCATCGATAATGATACGGTCTTAGCCGTTTTCGGAACAACGCAGAAAGCGTTTGAGGCATCCAACTTCTATACATATTCCTTGGTCCTGACCGATACGGCATTTGCCTTCTTCCCGGCATTGATCTGCTGGTCAGCCTTCCGTGTCTTCGGCGGCAACCCGGTCATCGGTATTGTATTGGGCTTGATGATGGTCAACTCCAATTTACCGAACGCCTGGGATGTAGCTAGCGGTGCTGCCAAACCGATTTACTTCTTTAACTTTATTCCGGTCGTCGGTTATCAAAACTCTGTCCTGCCGGCCTTCTTCGTCGGTCTGTGCGGTGCGAAGTTAGAAAAATGGCTGCATAAACATGTGCCGGATGTATTGGATTTATTGGTCGTTCCGTTTGTGACCTTCCTGATCATGTCCATCCTGGCATTGTTCGTGATCGGACCAATCTTCCATACAGTGGAAAACTACATTTTGGCTGGTACTCGATTTGTCCTGAATCTGCCGTTTGGTTTATCTGGTTTGATCATCGGCGGTCTGCATCAGGTCATCGTCGTAACTGGTGTGCATCATATCTTCAACTTGTTGGAGGCACAGCTGATCGCAGCGGACGGCAAAGACCCGCTGAATGCGATCATTACGGCTGCCATGACCGCACAGGCTGGTGCAACACTGGCAGTTGGTGTGAAAACCAAATCAAAGAAATTAAAAGCCTTGGCTTTCCCAGCTGCGATTTCAGCTAGTTTAGGTATTACCGAGCCTGCTATCTTCGGTGTTAACTTACGTTATGGTAAACCATTTGTGATTGGTCTGATTGCCGGTGCTTTCGGCGGTTGGTTAGCTTCGATCTTGAATCTGGCTGGTACTGGATTTGGCATCACGATCATTCCAGGTATGCTTCTGTACTTAAACGGACAGCTGCTCAAATATATTTTCATGGTCGTACTGACCTGCGTTGTATCGTTTATCCTGACTTACATGTTCGGCTACAGCGATGAAGAAATGGGAACTGTTACACAGAAAACAGAGAAAATGGAAGAAACGTTGGAAGACGAACCTGCATTGGAAGACGTCGCTTCGGCAGCGCCGACTGATGAAGTGATCCAGGCACCGGCTGATGGAAAAGCGATTGATATCACGACCGTGAATGACCCGGTATTCGCCAGCGAAGCGATGGGTAAAGGAATTGCCATTCAGCCAAGCGGCAACACCGTATACGCACCTGTTTCCGGCATCATCCAAGTTGCCTTCGAGACGGGTCATGCTTATGGATTGAAATCCGATGACGGTGCCGAAGTACTGATCCATATTGGAATCGATACAGTCAACATGAAAGGGGAAGGCTTCACCCAGAAAGTGCAGGCCAACCAACGCGTCAAAGCCGGCGATGTGCTGGGAACCTTTGATTCAGAAAAGATCAAAAAAGCCGGATACGATGATACGACCATGGTCATCGTCACCAATACGCCTTCGTATGCCGAAGTGAAGAAACTGGCAGACGGTGAGGTCAAGCATGGTGATGCATTGATCGAAGTCGTTCCGAACGAAGAATAATGAAAAGGCCGAAAGGCCTTTTTTTGTGTCTGTACAACCGGATCCAGGGAATTTTCTGTTAGTTTATTGAAATAAATCACCTATTGACATCCATGTAACGGATGTCATTTTTATGCACATTTTTAAATGTGCCCAATGAAAAATCGGTGAATTCTTGGTCAGATTTTTAAATGTGACTGTTTTAGATTTCGAAGTATTTACATCGATATTTAAAATGATTAAAATGCGAAATGGACTTTGAATAGGAGGATAAAAAACATGTTGGAAAAAATCAAAGAAGTAATGGCTGAAGCAATCAACGTTGATCCGGCGGATGTCGTGCCGGAAGCGCGTTTAGCAGAAGACTTGGATATTGATTCGCTGGCAGCTGTTGAACTGTCATTGGAATTGGAGCAGGAGTTCGACATCCGCATCGAAGATGAGGAACTGGCCGAATTGAAGACTGTTCAAGATATTCTGGACTTGATCGAAAAGAAACAGAACAACTAAAGAGGAGGAAATACGATGGATACGAATGAATTAAAGGAAATTTTCAAGATCTTCGAAAGCGGCACCATTTCCAAAATGGAACTGGAAACCGATTCGATGAAAATTAAATTGGAAAAACCGGTGACGCCGGAAACGACAGCCGTGCCGGCCGATCGTGTCCATCCGGAATCGACTCCTGCCGCTGCGCAGAATACCATTGATTCCCCGATCGTCGGTGTTTATCGTCAGGCCCCCAAACCGGATGCAGAACCGTATGTCCGTGTCGGACAGCAAGTTCAGGAAGGAGATGTCGTCTGCATCATCGAAGCAATGAAAACGATGAATGAAATCAAGGCGACCTGCTCCGGTGTGGTCCAGGAGATCCTGGCCAAAGACGGGGATTTAATTGAGTATGCGCAGCCTTTGATGATCATAGGAGATGCGCAATGATTCGAAAGTTATTGATCGCCAACCGCGGAGAAATCGCAGTTCGGATCATTCGTACATGCCGGGAAATGGGGATCCGCACCGTCGCTGTATATTCGACGGCGGATGCCAATGCGCTGCATGTACAGATGGCCGATGAATCGGTCTGCATCGGCGGACCGGCAGCCAAAGACAGCTATCTGAACATGAACAACATCATTCAGGCAGCGTGTCAGACCGGCTGTGATGCGATCCATCCGGGGTTTGGTTTTTTATCGGAAAATGCCTTGTTTGCGCGCCTGGTAGAAGCTGTCGGATTGGTCTTTATCGGTCCGAAAGCGGATGTCATCGAGCGCATGGGCAATAAAAACGAAGCACGGAAAACCATGCAGGAAGCCGGGATCCCGGTCATTGAAGGAACACCGGGCATTGTTTCCAATTGGAAACGCGGTCTGAAAGCCGCGGATCAAATCGGATTTCCTGTGATGATCAAAGCCGCAAACGGCGGCGGCGGCAAAGGCATGCGGATCGTGCACGATCACGATGCGTTCAAGAACGCCTTTTTGGAAGCCAAAGCCGAGGCAAAAGCCTGCTTCGGTAATGATGATATGTATATTGAAAAATACATTGAAAATCCAAAGCACGTGGAGATCCAGGTGGCAGCCGATGAATTCGGCAATGTCGTCCATCTGTTTGAGCGCGACTGCTCATTTCAGATCCGAAACCAGAAAATGCTGGAAGAAGCGCCGTGCTTCCTGCTGGATGACAAGATCCGGAAAGCCATGTGCAAAGATGCCGTAAAAGCATGCCAGGCAGTGCACTATTCTTCGTTGGGAACGATTGAATTCCTGCTGGATGCTTCCGGTACGTATTACTTTATGGAAATGAATACCCGGATCCAGGTGGAACATCCGGTCACGGAAATGATCACCGGTCTGGACTTAGTCAAACTGCAGATCCGGATCGCGAATCACAATCCGCTTGGATTGAAACAAAAAGATATTGTCTGCCGCGGACATGCGATGGAATGCCGCATCAATGCAGAGGATGCCAAAGCCGATCTGAAGCCTGATGCCGGCAAGATCACGTTTTTGAATCTGCCGGGCGGCCGCGGTGTACGGGTCGACGGCGGGATCTATGACGGTTACACCGTACCGCCGTTTTACGACTCGATGCTTGTGAAAGTGATCACCTTCGGTGACACCCGCCTGGAATGCATCAAGAAAATGCGCCAGGCCATGGAAGAATGTGTCATCGACGGTATCCATACCAATGAAGAGTTCCATTATTTTGTCCTTCACCAGAAGGAACTGATCGAAGGCGTTTATGATACTTCGTTTGCGCAGAAATGTTTAAAGGAGTGGATGGAAAATGAATCCGTTTGAGAATCGCCGGGAGCACTTCAGCGGCATCCTGCAGCGTCCGCGCCGGCCGGAACCCGCGAAGGAGATTCCGGATCACGTCTTTAAGACTTGTCCAAAATGTCACGATAACATTGTCTACAGTGATCTGTTGAGAAATGCGTATGTCTGCCCGTTCTGCGGCTATCATTTCAAGATCAGCGCCCGGGAACGCATCCGTCAGTGGACCGATGAAAACAGTTTCCGGGAAATGGATAAAGATGCGGTGACGATCAATGCGTATCATTTTGACGGCTACGATCAAAAACTGGAACATGCGCAGATGTCCACCGGTATGAATGAGGCCGTCGTCTGCGGGACCGCCATGATCGATAAGCAGCCTTGTGCACTGGCTGTCATGGATTCCCATTTTATGATGGGCAGCATGGGCAGCGTGGTCGGTGAAAAGATCACCCGTTTGATCGAATATGCCGACCGCAACGATCTGCCGCTGATCATCAGCTGCACCAGCGGCGGTGCCCGTATGCAGGAAGGCATCCGGTCCTTGACCCAGATGGCTAAGACCAGCGCTGCTTTAAAACAATTCAGCAATCATGGTCATTTGTATATCTCGGTCCTGACGCATCCAACGACTGGCGGTGTCAGTGCCAGCTTTGCGATGTTAGGGGATATCATCCTTGCAGAGCCGGGGGCATTGATCGGTTTTGCGGGGCGCCGCGTCATTGAACAGACCATCAATGAGACTTTGCCGGAAGATTTCCAACATGCGGAATTTCTTTTGGAAAAAGGATTCATCGATAAAATTGTCGACCGCAAAGAAATGCGGGAAACGTTGGCAGAACTGCTGAAAATGCACGGAGGCAATGTGTATGAGTGAGCGAACAGCCTGGCAGCGCGTGAAGATCGCGCGGGATGCCAAACGTCCTAAGGCCAGAGACTATATTGAATATATTTTTACGGATTTTATGGAACTGCACGGCGATCGCTGCTACGGGGACGATCCGGCCATGTTAGGGGGACTGGCCTGGCTGGGCCGCCGTCCGGTCACCGTTCTGGCACAATCAAAAGGCACGACCCTGGATGAAAACATGGCCCGCCACTTTGGAATGGTCGAACCGGAAGGCTACCGCAAAGCGCTCCGTCTGGCCGCACAGGCTGAGAAGTTCCATCGGCCGATCATCACCTTTGTCGATACGCCGGGCGCGTATCCGGGCAAAGGTGCCGAAGAACGCGGCCAGGCACAAGCCATTGCGGAGTGTCTCTATCAGTTTTCCGATATCACTGTCCCAGTCATTTGTGTTGTTTTATCAGAAGGCGGCAGCGGCGGAGCACTGGCTCTGAGCGTTGCGAATCATCTCATGATGCTTGAAAATGCCGTGTACTCGATCTTGAGCCCGGAAGGATTTGCGAGCATCTTGTGGAAAGATGAAAGCCGGGTGGAAGAGGCAGCCGAAGCGATGAAGATCACCGCAGCGGACCTGAAAGAAGCCGGCATCATTGATGAAATTATTTCAGAGCCGGAAGGCGGTGCGCAGTATGATCTGCGGGCTGTTGCCGGTCAGATCAAAACACGCCTCAATGAGGTCTTAGATGAACTGGATACCTATGCGCCGGAGCAGCTGATCCGGCAGCGTCTGGAGAAAGTTCGAAAATGGGGGACACCGGAATGGATGGAATAAAAATATTGGGCTGCGGCCATGCCCATCTGAAACGTAAAGTGACCAACGATGATTTTGCGAAGATCCTGGATACCAGTGATGAATGGATCCGCACCCGCACCGGCATCCGCACCCGGTATCGGGCGGAGCAGGAAGAAACATCGGATATGGCACTGGAAGCAGCGCAGAATGCGCTGGCTGATTCCGGTATCGATCCGAAACGGATCCGCTATTTCATCGTGGCGACATTAAGCCCTGACCATGTCATGCCATCGGTGGCCTGTTCGCTGAAGGACCGTTTAGAACTGCCGGGCAATGTGATGTCCTTTGATGTCAATGCGGCCTGCTCCGGGTTCTTATATTCGCTGCAGATCGCATCGGGCCTGCTGCGAGAAAACGAAGCGGCATTGGTCGTCGGGGCAGAGAAATTAAGCAAGTATATGGACTGGACCGATCGGAATACATGCGTATTGTTCGGTGACGGCGCCGGGGCCTGCGTGGTTGAAAAAAGAGATGCTCCGCTGTATCGTTTCGCGAACACCGAGAGCGATCTGCAGCACAGCCTGTTCGTGCCGGGCATGAAAAGCCACGAAGAACGGGAAATCGGATACGCGCAGATGAACGGCAGAGAGGTCTTCCGTTTTGCGATCCGCGCGATGCGCGAAGCCATCGAAAATGTGCTGGCGCAGGCCGGTGACACGGTGGACGATGTGGATCTGGTCATCAGTCATCAGGCGAATATTCGGATCATTGAAAATGTTGCCCGACATCTGCATATTCCGATGGAAAAAATGTATACGAACTTAGAAGAATATGGCAATACGTCAGCCGCAAGCATCGCGATCGCACTGGCGTGTGCGAAAGAAGAAGGCGTATTAAAACGAGGCATGAACGTTGTGATCACCGGCTTCGGAGGAGGTTTCAGTTATGGTGCAGTCTACTTCAAATGGTAAATTATTGAACGAAATTCTGAATATTAAATATCCGATCATTCAAGGTGCGATGGCGAATATCGCTACGGCACCGTTTGCGGCCTGCGTATCCAACTGCGGTGCGCTGGGCATCATTGCCACCGGCGGGATGACCGTGGAAGAAGCGCGGGCGGCGATCCATGAATGCCGTCAGCTGACCGATAAGCCCTTCGGTGTCAATGTGATGATGATGCATCCGCAAGTCAAAGAAATGTTTCAGATGATTTGTGAAGAAAAAGTCGATGTCGTTACGGTCGGCGCTGGTAATCCCGGTCCGTATATTCCGGCATTGAAAGCTTCCGGCGCGAAGGTCTTCCCGGTCGTAGCCAATGTGGCGCTGGCCAAACGAATGGCCCGCGACGGCGTGGACGGATTAATTGCGGAAGGCGGAGAGTCCGGCGGTCATGTCGGAGAAACCACGACGATGGCGCTGGTGCCGCAGGTCGTCGATGCGATAGATGTTCCGGTCATTGCGGCCGGCGGCATTGCCGACGGACGCGGGTTGAATGCTGCATTCTGTCTGGGTGCAGTCGGCGTGCAGATCGGCACTTGCTTATTGGCAACCGAAGAATGCCCGATCCATGAGAATTATAAAAAAGCCGTATTGAAAGCACGGGACAGCTCAACGGTCGTGACCGGCCGCAGTTTGAATGCCCCGGTGCGGATCCTGCGCAATAAAATGAGCAAAGAATATCTGCGCCTGGAAAAGGAAGCAGCCGGACGGGATGAGTTGGAAAAACTGACGTTAGGCGGCCTGCGGCGTGCCGTATTTGACGGCGACGTACAGAATGGATCAGTCATGATGGGGCAGATCGCCGGTTTGTGCGATGAGATCGTGCCGATGCAGAAGCGTCTGGACGATTTAATGGCGGACAGCCGCAAAGAATGGCAGCGGACGCAGGACTTGATGAACCGTCTGCACGACTAGGAGGAATACATATGACAACAGCGTTTCTGTTTGCGGGACAAGGATCCCAATATGTCGGTATGGGCAAGGACTTCTACGAAAAGTATCCGAGTGCCCGTTCTGTTTACGACCAGATCCATATGGATTTTGATGTCAAAGACGTCTGCTTCAACGGTCCGAAAGAAAAACTGCAGGATACAGCGTATACCCAAAGCTGTGTAGCGGCCACTTCACTGGCCATTGCGGCCGTGCTCAATGAATTAAATATTCACGCCGAATACACGGCAGGCCTTAGTCTGGGAGAATATACAGCACTGACCTATGCCGGTGCGATGAGCGTTGATCAGGTATTGCCGTTGGTACGCAAACGCGGCTTGATCATGGCCGAAGCATTGCCGGCCGGTACAACAACGATGATGGCAGTCATCCGCCCGGATGTCAAAGTCATTGAACAAGTTTGTCAGGAAGTGACGCATGATGCGGAAATCTGCACCATTGCCAACTACAATTCACCGAAACAAATCGTGATCACCGGCACGGTCGGTGCCTGCAGCGAAGCAAAGGAGCTTTTGGAAAAGCAGAAGATGCGGGTCATTCCGTTAAAAGTCAGCGGGGCTTTTCATTCGCCGCTGCTGAAAGAAGCCAGCCGTAAGTTCTTGAACGATTTGAATCAAGTGCATTTCCGGCCGCGTCATGTCAAGGTGGTTTTCAATGTCAGCGGTCAGGAAGAAACACGTCCGCTGCCGGAACTGCTTTCTGCCCAGATGTGCAGCAGTGTCCGGTTTACCCAGACGATCGAATATATGAAAGCACACGGCGTCGATACCTTTATCGAGATCGGACCGGGCCATACTTTAAGTAAGTTGGTCAAACAGACTGCACCGGATGTACAGGTATACTCGATCGACCGTGTGGAAGATCTGGAGGTGCTGCCGCATGTCTAAGATCGTATTAATTACCGGTTCGTCCCGCGGCATCGGCAAGGCCATGGCTTTGGCTTTTGCGAGAGCTGGTTATACCGTGATCGTGAACTATCGCGGCAATCAAGAAGCCGCAGAAGCGACCCTTGCTCAAGTGCAGACATACAGTCCGGAATCGATGATGATCCAGGCGGATGTTGCCGACAACGAAGGAGTGCGTGCGATGTTCCAGACCGTCAAAAAACAGTACGGCCGTCTGGATGTCCTCATCAACAATTCCGGGATCAACCGTGACGGTATGATGCTCCGGATGACGGAAGCAGATTTTGATCAGGTGCTCAACGTCAATTTAAAAGGTGCTTTCCTCGTCAGCAAGGAAGCAGGCCGTTTGATGCTTCGGCAGAAATCCGGATCGATCATCAATATGAGCAGTATCGTCGGAGTCATCGGCAATGCCGGCCAATGCAACTACGCGGCGGCCAAAGCCGGTTTGATCGGCTTGACAAAATCATTGGCGAAAGAACTGGCCAGCCGGAATATCCGCGTCAATGCGATCGCGCCTGGCTTTATCGATACGGAAATGACGGCCAAACTGCCGGAAGATGTGAAGAAACAAATGTTAGGAGAAATCCCGATGCGTCGTTTCGGAACGCCGGAAGACATTGCCAAGACGGCTTTGTTTCTGGCGGGCGCCGACAGCACATACATCACTGGACAGGTGATCCATGTCAACGGCGGCATGTGGATGTAGGAGATCAATATGAAACATAGAGTAGTGATAACCGGCTTAGGAGCCGTCAGCCCAATTGGCAACGATGTCAGCGAATTGTGGCAGGGAATCGAAAACCATGTCTGTGGTATTGCGCCGATCACCCACTTTGATACGGCCGACTTCAAGGTCAAACTGGCCGGAGAAGTCAAAGACCTGGATATGGAAGCCTATTTTACCAAACGAGAATTGAAATTCAACGATCGTTTTACGAAGTTTGCGCGCATTGCCGCAAAGCAGGCCATGCAGGATGCCGGCCTCGAGACAGCGGATTTCGATCATGACCGTTTCGGCGTTTTGATCGGTTCAGGGATCGGCGGTTTTGAAACCGTGGAAAAATCCAGCGGCATTTTAGCGGAGCGCGGGCCGTCCCGTATCTCACCGTACTTCATTCCGATGACCTTATCCAACTTAGCTGCCGGCCAGGTGGCCATTGATTATGACGCACATGGCTACGTGTCGTGTACCGTTTCTGCCTGTGCAGCCGGAAGCAATGCGATCGGCGATGCCTTCCTGCGTCTGCAGAACGGGTTGGAAGATGTCATGATCGCCGGCGGCAGCGAAGCGACCATTACGCCTTTGGCCATGTCCGGGTTCCAGGCGATGCGTGCTCTGCATACGGGAACGGATCCAAAGCGGGCCTCGATCCCGTTTGACAGCGAACGCAGCGGATTTGTGATGGGCGAAGGTGCCGGCATCCTGATCCTGGAAACGTTGGAACATGCCCAGTCCAGAAACGCTTCGATCTATGGTGAAATTGTCGGTTATGGGGCTTCCTGCGATGCCTATCATATCACCGCACCGGACAGTGAAGGACGCGGCGCGGCACTGGCCATGGAACGGGCGCTGGAAAGTGCCGGATTGAAACCGGAAGCGATCGATTATATCAACGCGCACGGCACCAGCACATCCTTGAACGATAAAACCGAAACGTTAGCGGTGAAAAACGTATTCAAGGATCATGCCTATAAACTGGCCATGTCCAGTACAAAGTCCAACACCGGGCATCTACTGGGGGCATCGGGCGCCGTGGAAGCCGTCATCTGTGTAAAGGCGCTGGAGCAGGGCCTGATCCCGGCGACGATCAACTATGAAAAGCCGGATGAAGACTGTGATCTGGATATTGTGCCGAATGAAAACCGCCGGCAGGAACTGCACTATGCGATGAGCAATTCGCTTGGCTTCGGCGGTCACAATATTTCTTTGATTTTCAAGAAGGGAGAATGATCATGGTATACAATTCCAATCAAATCCAGGAAATTCTGCCGCATCGGTATCCGTTCTTGCTTGTGGACCGCATCGAAGAGATGAGCGAAGACAAGATTGTCGGCACAAAATGTGTCACCGCCAATGAAATGCAGTTTTTAGGTCACTTTCCGCAGTATCATGTCATGCCTGGTGTACTGATCGTCGAAGCGCTGGCGCAGACCGGGGCCGTGCTGCTGCTTTCTAAGGAAGAAAACCGCGGGAAACTGGCGCTGTTCGCGGGCATCAATAAGATGCGGTTCCGCGGTCAGGTGATCCCCGGCGATCAGATGCGTTTAGAGGTGACCTTCACGAAACAGAAAGCCATGCTTACGTTTGCGGATGTCAAAGCTACGGTCGAGGGCAAAACCGTTGCCCAGGGTGAGATCATGTGTGCTTTGCAGGATGCAGGAAAATGATCGTCGGCATCGGCTGTGATATTGTCGATATCAACCGCATCCGTGCGGATGAACAACGTCTGGCCGATCGGATATTGACCGAACGGGAGCAGGCGGAATATAACCGGAAAGGCAAAGCGAAAACAACGTATCTGGCTGGTCGGTTTGCCGCCAAAGAAGCGCTGATCAAAGCCGGTCAGACCGGCCGCATCCGGGATTATGAAATTCTGAACGATGCCGACGGGGCACCGCATATAACGCTGCCCGGGTACCGTGTCTGGATTTCGATTGCTCATGAAAAAGAGACGGCCATCGCGATGGTCGTGCTGGAAAGGGAGAGGGATCATGAGAATCAGTAAAATTATCCGTTGTCTGCCGCAGGTTCCGGCTTGCTACAGAGACAGTAAAAAATACGAACATGTTGATTTAGAGACGGCCTATGCCCGTTGTCAGGTATGGTCCCGCCGGGCTTTGGATGCGATGGGCTATCGGCTGAAAGTATCCGGCTTGGAAAATGCGGAAGATAAACACGGCGTGCTGTTCGTCAGCAATCATCAGGGAACATTGGACCCGGTGCTGATCTTGGCTTCGTGCCCGGTGCCGCTGAGCTTTATTTCTAAGAAAGAGAATGAATCATTGCCGCTGCTGGGCCGTTGGGCGACCGATATTCAGTCGATCCATTTCGACCGCGAAACCCGCGAAGGCAATGTACATATGCTGCGGGAAACGATGCGTTATTTAAGAGCCGGCAAGAACCTTCTGCTGTTTGCGGAAGGCACCCGATCCAAAAGCGATCAGATGAATCCGTTCAAAAAAAATTCCCTGCAGGCCGCGGTAATGAGCCGGGCGACCATTGTACCGGTGACACTGAACTTTGCATATGATCTGGGCGGTGCTAAAGAAGCGCACCGTGTGCTGAAGATCCATTATGGCACACCGATCACGTATCAGGACTACCGGGAGAAAGATGAAGCGCAGCTGCGTCTGTACGTGCAGGCGAAAATCGAACAATATATCGAACATTAGCCGTCAGCTGACGGCTTTTTTCGTTATAATGGAAAAAAAGGAGGGAGAACATGCTCGGAGCGATCATTGGTGATATTTGCGGATCCCGCTTTGAATGGCAGAACTATAAAGCGAAAGATTTTGAATTATTTACAAAGGACTGCCGGCCGACCGATGACAGTATCATGACCCTGGCGGTTGCCCAAGCCATTCTTGACAGCCGGCCGGATGGCAAAGATCTGGCAGCGCATGCGGTTTGTTCCATGCAGCAGCTGGGACGACTGTATCCTTCTGCCGGATACGGCGGCCGGTTTGCACGCTGGCTCATGGAAAAGGATCCGCAGCCGTATCATAGTTTCGGCAACGGCGCAGCCATGCGGATCAGTGCCGTCGGGGATGCATCTCGATCCATGGTACAGGCAAAACAGTTTGCCTATGCCGTTACAGCCGTCACGCATGATCATCCGGAAGCACTGAAGGCTGCGGAAGCTGTCGCTGGTTCTATCTATTTGGCCCGACACAGCGCATCAAAAAAGGACATCCGTGATTGGATCACGGCGTCCTATTATCCATTGAACTTTACGTTGGATGAAATTCGACCGAGTTATACATTTGATGTCTCGTGCCAAGGTTCGGTACCGCAGGCGTTGGAAGCTTTTTTCGAAGCGAAGGACTTTGAGGATACGATCCGCAATGCGATTTCTATCGGCGGCGACAGTGATACACTGGCGGCGATCGCCGGCGGTCTGGCAGAGGCATATTATGGTATTCCATCGGCCTTGCGCGAGCAGGCGACGCAGTATCTGGATCCTCGTCTGACCAAGATCCTGAAGGATTTTGAATCTTATTTGGCCGGCTGATCACCGGCTTTTTTCATGCCTTTTTTCACTTGATCGAGGATCTGTGCATCGGCCGGCAGCCAGTTGACTTCCTCAAGCTGATCGGCCGGCAGCCAGCGGGCATCTTCATGCTCCAGCAAGCTTAGATGGCCGGACTGAACGGTGCACCAGTAGCACTCCATAGAGATATGAAAATCCGGATAGTCGTATTCCGAAACGGCGCACAGCTCACCGACATTGATGTCGGTGTCCAGCTCTTCTTTGATCTCCCGTTTCAAAGCAGCCGGGGCACTTTCTCCTGGCTCGATCTTGCCGCCGGGAAACTCCCAGCCATCCTTGAATGCACCATATCCGCGCTGGGTGGCAAAGATACGGCCGTCTTTTTGAATGATAGCAGCTGCTACATGAATGAATTTCATTTCTGTCTCCTTATCTGTTGACGATATAATCGTATAGATCATCTTGTATCGGTGTTTTCAGCTTGTATTCGATTTCCACCGCTTTGGCATCCGTGCCGGGCATCATGATTTCATGGCAGTGTCCTGTTGCCTGGATCTTGCCCATATAATAGAATTCTTTTGCGGTGTTGGCATCGTTTTTGTTTTTACGGATGAACAGGTCCATCTGCACGCCGAGCTTCTTTGCATGTAATGCGATCTGCACATCTTCAGAAGCTTCCGTGCGGTTGGATTTGGACAATGCGAGCAGCCGGTCGGGCGCAAGCAGCCGGTCGGCATATTTGATCGTTGCCGCAATGTCATCTTCTTTATCATAGTTGATGAAGACGGGGTAGGTCTTCGTTCGTTCATCGTATTTATAGCCGCCGATATTTAACGGCACCTGGTTCTTTTCCCACTCCAGCAGACGGCAGACATCTTCATAAGTGTATTTTGCGTAGAGGCAGAACGAAGTGTTTTCGTAACGCTCGGCGTATTTTTGGCGGCATCGGTGCAGCCCGAATTCGACCAGATCCGATACTTCCTGCCGGAATGATGGATCGTTCAGCGCTTGGGCAAAGGCATCGGATGCACAATAATCACTGCCGCATTCTTGGATCAGAATACAGTCCGCATATCGATTTTTTGCCGAACCAGAAGCAAAGTTGTTCGTCATCAGGTTGACCAGATTGATGCGGGTCCTGTCATCCGTTTCGATTTGATATTGATCGCGCAGTCTGTGAAACGTATCGCGGATCAGTTGGTTGGATCCGGCTAGTGCATATTTCACTAAAATGAGTTCATGCGGACGTTTGCCGGCGCCGAATTTGCGGGATAAAAATTCCAGGATATGTTCCTGCAGCGGAGTGAACCGGGTCTTGTATGCTTTTTCGTATTTTTTCAGAAAACAATGATAGGATCCCAATGAGTTCTGGTCGAAGATCCGGATCGGATCGATCGCCCCGTAAATATCGAAATCTTTCAGGTCCGGGATCCGTCCCAGTTTAAACCGCAGCTGCTGATAGGCTTCTTTGATCAGGCGCAGATCATTGAAATTCGCCATATCGATGGATTCATAGATCCGCTGGCGCGTGATCGGATCGAAATGCAGCGTTGAACTGCCGGGAATGATGCGGCTGCCTTCCTGCAGATAATGCCGTACGGTATCCTTATTGTATGAGCGGTCGCCGGACAGTGCCATCGGGATCATAAAATTGTTTTTATAGTTGCCGATAAAATCAATGACGACTACAAATTCTTTGCCTTTCGCTTTTCGCAGACCGCGGCCCAGCTGCTGCACAAAAATGACCACGCTTTGCGTCGGCCTCAGCAAGATCACTTGATTGATTTCCGGAATATCCACACCTTCATTGAAAATATCGACACTGAATAGATAGTCCAGATGATCTTCAAGTTCTTCCTGAGTCAGCCGGCGGATACAAGTTTCGCGATATTCCTGAGGATCTTCGCCGGACAGCGCTTCGGTGCGCAGACCGCGGGCGTTGAATTTTGCGGACAGCGCTTTGGCTTCTGCTACCGTCCGGCAGAATATCAGGCCCTTGACCCGGGCTCCGGAATAGCCGTAGTAGGCAGCTTGTTTCAGGATATAGTCGACGCGCAGGTCATCGGTCAGGGCGGCGAAGGTCGACGTATCATCGATCGTGCGGCCGTCCAGTTCCAGATCGCGGATGCCGAAATAATGAAAAGGACAGAGAAAATCCTCTTCCAATGCCTGCTGAAGACGGATCTCGTACAAGATATGATGATCAAACAGCTGGTAGATATCAAAGCCGTCGGTCCGTTCCGGACTGGCACTCATGCCCAGCCAGTATGCCGGCGTGAAATAATTCATGATGGTCTGATAGCTTGGAGCACCGGCACGATGTACTTCATCAATGATGATCACATCAAAGGCAGCCGGATCGAAGCGGGAGCGGATGTCCTTTTGTGCCATCGTCTGCATGGTCGAAAACAGATATTCGGCAGAAAAGTTTTTTTCATGTCCCGACAGCAGTCCGAACGTCCGGGTGTTTTTGAATACATTTTGAAAGGAAGCCATGGCCTGCCGGGCAATTTGTTCCCGGTGTACAAGAAACAGAACGTGTTTGACGTTCAATTCCTGCATCGCAAAAGCGGCGGCATAGGTTTTTCCGGTACCTGTTGCGGAGATGAGCAGACCTTTGTGTTCATGACGCTGTTTAGCTTTAAGGATCTGATGGATCAGGCCCTTCTGCATCGTGTTGGGCACGAGCCGTTTGACGGGTGCGGGTTTTGGCGCCGTTCTTTTCTGTTCATAGTATTCCTGGCGGTATTCTGTGCGGACCGCCGCATAAGGCTGGGTCTGTTTCGCTTCCCAATACGTATGGAATTCGTCCTCAACGCTTTTGGCGTATTCGCTTTCACCGATCGTCAGCACTTCGGTGTTCCATTCCTTATTGCGGGTCAGGGCAGACTGGGTCAGATTCGAACTGCCGATCAGAATATGCATGGACAGACCGTTACGGAATAGATATCCCTTGGTGTGGAAGCCGACTGAATCCTGGCAGCGATACATGCGCAGTTCCACATTATCCATGGCGTCTAGTTTATCCAGAGCGGCCGGGTCGCTGAAGTGCAGATAATCTGTGGTCAGGATGCGTCCTTGGATACCATTTTCCTGCAGCTCTTTTAAGGTCTGCAGCAGCGGCGTGATGCCGCCCAGGGTGATAAAGGCAACGCTCATCTCAAAAGCGGTGCAGCGGCTGAGTTCGTTTTCCAGCACAGAGAGAACTTTCTGACCGCGGCGAGGATCATTGCTCACAAAGATACTTTCCATGGTTCCATTGTACCCGGATTGTGAAAATCGATCAATGATTCCTGTTGACCTGTGTTACAATAGAACCATGGAAATGGAATATACAATGCGGGTGCCGGCCAAACGGTTTTATCAGGAACTGATGCAGTCGCTGGCCGGTGACATCGAACAGGCGACCGGAAAGAAGATCGCCCCGAAAACGATCCACAAAGGCTATACGTATAAGAAAAAGACCCAGGACGGAAAGGAATTTACGATTTGTGTCAAAGAGGTTGAAACGGATCATCTGTATACTTCGGTATCTCGTTCTGAGACCGAGGAAATCACGGTTACGTATGAATTGGAAACCTTGGACGACCAACATTGCCGGATCCGCTACCGTGATCATTATCATCGGCTGGATGGGCAGCCGGACTCCAATTGGCAGGTCAAGCTGATGGACCGGATCTCCAAACGCCGTCTGCGTAAATTGTTTAAGCGCATGGAACAGCATTTACTCAAAGGCAGCTAGGCTGCCCTTTTTTATAGGAGGGAACCAATGAAACTCTTTCATTTATCGGACCTGCACATTGGTTTAAAACTGATGAGCTATGATCTGCAGGACGACCAACAATACATTTTTACCCAAATTGCACAGTATGCGCAGCAGGAATGTCCGGATGTGATCTTGATCGCCGGTGATATCTATGATAAAGCAATGCCGCCGGCCAAAGCAGTGGATTTGTTCAATGATTTTGTGCGCCTGCTGCAGGAAGCCTGCCCGCAGGCTGTCCTGATGATGATCAGCGGCAACCACGACAGTGCGGCGCGCATCAACAGTTTCCGCCCGGTGCTGCAGAAGCAGAATATTTATATGATCGGCAAACCGCCGATGCATGAAGGAGAAAGCATCGAAAAGATCGTGCTCCACGATGCATACGGCCCCGTGAACTTCTATCTGCTGCCGTTTGTGAAGCCCTCGATGGTGCGGGAAATCGTCGGCGAGGGGCGCACTTATCAGGAAGCCGTGAATGAATTGATCCAGAAGGCAGCCATTGATCTGAAACAGCGCAATGTGCTGGTCAGTCATCAGTTTTATCTGCCGTTCGGCATGCCGGCTGAAGCTGTGGAGCGGGCCGATTCCGAGATGCGCACTGTCGGCAACATTGATGCGATCGCCGGCCATATCCTGCAGGCTTTTGACGTCGCGGCGCTGGGTCATATTCATAAACCGATGCGCCTGGGAGATGACTGTCATCGTTACTGTGGGTCGCCGTTGGCTGCTTCGGTCAGCGAAGCCGGGCAGCAGAAAGGCATCGTGGTTTATGATCTGCAGGAAAAAGGGCAAATTTCGGTTTCAGTCCTGCCGCTGCATCCCCTGCGTCAGGTTCGCGTGCTGAGCGGATCCGTTGAATCTTTGGAAGCGCAGGCCAGCGATGATTATGTGTCATTGATCGTTGAGAGGGCACTGGATGTTGATGAACAGGCGCGTCTGCGGCAGGCGTTTCCGCATTTGTTGGAGATCCGCCGCACAGATCCGCCGCACTTGTACCGACCGATACACAGCCGGCCGGAAATCGATCCATTTGAATTGGTTTGTGATTTTTTACCAGATCTTGATGAAGCCGAAAAAGAAATACTGAAAGACGTATACAATACTGTCCAGGAGGAAAATACATGAAACCCATACTACTGACCATGCAGGCGTTTGGCTCCTACGGCAAAAAAACAACGATCGATTTTCGAAGACCCAATCAAAATCTCTTTCTGATCACCGGCGATACAGGGTCCGGCAAGACGACGATCTTTGATGCGATCGTTTTTGCGCTGTATGGACATGGGTCCGGCGCTCGTTTTCAAAGTCAGTACGCCGATCTGAAGACCGAACCATATGTCGAGCTGCGTTTTGAGGATAAAGGCAAAGTATATACGATCGATCGGCATCCTCGTCATCTGCGCGCGTACAAGCGTGGTGAAGGAACGACCATGGAGCGGGAAAAGGTTTCCTTGATGATGCCGGACGGCACGATGTGCGAGACCCGGGAAATCAATCGGACAGTCGAAGAAATTATCGGGCTGGACCGGAAACAATTCATGCAGGTGGGGATGATCGCTCAGGGCGAATTTATCCATGTGCTGCGGGCCTCTTCGGATGAAAGAAAGGTGATCTTCCGAAAGTTGTTTCATACCGATGTATACCGCAGAATGATCGATGAACTGAAGAAACGGAAAAATGCGGAAGACGAAACCATCCAAGCGATCCGCCGCCGCTGGCATGAAGCGCTGCATCAGGTTCAGACCACGGATAAAGCAATGCAGGCATCGATCAAAGCGTTGTCGGAACAAGAACTGAATGCCGATATGATGACGGCTTTTCTCGCAGAGTTGGAACAACAATGTACCCGGGATGCATTGGAACAGACACGGGCGGAAACCGCTCTGCATCAAGCAGAAACAACACGGGATGCGGCCCGCAGCGCCTATGCGAAAGCGGAAAACCTGCAGAAATCATTCGCAAGCCGGGATGAAGCAGAAAAAGAGCTGGAAGTCTGCCGACAGCAGGAGAAAACGATCCAGCAGATGTCCGTGACGATCCATAAGGCAGATGAAGCCTTCCGCATCCGCACGCTCGATCAGCTTTATCAAGATCAGCATCGCCAGACTAATCAGCTGCAGACGGAACTGCAGGAATGTCAGGCGAAACTGCCGCAGGCGCAGAACACCTTGAAACAGGCACAGGAACAGCTGCAGAAAGCGGAAGAAACAAAACAAATCTGCGATGAGGCCGGTGTGCGTACAGAC
This sequence comes from Catenisphaera adipataccumulans, assembly GCF_014202755.1. Classification (GTDB taxonomy): domain Bacteria; phylum Bacillota_I; class Bacilli_A; order Erysipelotrichales; family Erysipelotrichaceae; genus Catenisphaera; species Catenisphaera adipataccumulans. The sequence continues at coordinate 326,798 of NZ_JACHHK010000001.1, read as the reverse complement.
AGCATCGTGAATGCCTACTTGGAAATGGATCAAAAGATACGGGAAGCTGATCAAAAACTTGAACAAACCCGTTGCTTGAATGAAGAAGCGCAGCGTAAAGCCAAGAACCAGATCGAACGGTACGAAACCTGGCAAAAAGAAATACAAGCCAAGACAAAGCAGCGTGACCAGCTGCAGGATGTGCCGGCTGCCTATGCGCGCTGGCAGAATGAAACCGAGCGATTGGACCGGCTGCAGAAGGCCTATATACAGTGGAAACAAAAAGAATCGGAGGCGGCCGCCTTGAAACAAGCAGCCGCCAAAGCACAGGATCAATATTTGAAGTCCCGTAAAGATTGGCAGAACTGCAGCGAACAGTATCAAACGTTACATACTGCTTTTCTTGATGCGCAGGCAGGCATCCTGGCCCGTGAAGCGCTGCAGGAAGGAAAACCATGTCCGGTCTGCGGTTCGCTCGATCATCCGCATCCTTGTGATCTGCCGGAAGATCTGCAGGATCTATCGCGTGAAGCCGTGCAGGATGCGGAAAAAAAGGCACAGGCAAGCAATGCGATCATGAGCGCGGCCGCGAAACAGGCACAGACCGCTGCCCAGCAGGCAGCTGATGCCGCGGCGGCTGCCGAACAGCTGTATGCCGATTTGGAACAAACGCTGCATCTGCAGAAAGGGGAGCAGGCAGAAACCAGGCTGACACAAAAAACCAAGGAAAATCAAGAAGCCGGCGATCAGCTTATGCGGCAGATCAAACAATTGAAAGAGCTGCAGGCCTGGCTGCAGGAAGCAGAACGTTTGAAAACGGATCGGGAACAGGAACTGACGGATGCCAAGACGGCGGCGCAGACGGCTGCCGACGCATATCTGCAGGCAGAAACGCAGCGGAAGATGCTGAAGGAGGATCACACATTTGAAAATCCGGCAGCTGCCGAAGCCGTTCGACAAAAAGCGCAGGAACAAAAGGCCAAAGCAGCAGCGGCTGCCGCAGAGGCAAGACGGCAGGCAGATCAGGCACAAAACGAATGGCAGCGGCTGCAGACATTGATCGGACGTGATCAAAAAGCGTGGCCGGCTGCCCGTCAGGAGGAACAAGAACGGCTGCAGAAACGGGATGAATTGATCAAACGAACAGGACAGATCGACTGGGAAGAAACAGCCGCTCGTTTTACGCCAGCTGATGTCGAACAAAACCGCCGGATCGTCAATGATCATCAAGTCCGCAAAGCCAAGGCTGAAGAATTGATCCAGGCAATGGATCGGCTGATCGGCGCACAGGTGCGCCCGGATCTGGAAGCATTAAAAGCGCGGATGATCACGGCAGACAGCCGACGGGAACAACAGCGTCAGAGATTGGATGACGCATTGGAACAGAGCCGAAACAACCATCGGATCCATCAACAATTAGAAGCAGATTTATCCCGCAATGCAGAAGCGGTGAAAAAACATCGCCGGCTGCAGGAGCTGTATGCACAGCTGGCCGGCAACGTATCTGGCTCCCGCATGGATCTGGAAACCTATGCACAGCGAATTTATCTGGAACAAATTCTGGAAGCAGCCAATGAACGCTTTCGGGAAATGACCGACGGTGCCTATGAACTGCGGATGGTCGATCTGGACAAAGCCGGCACCGGCAAGAACCGCGGGCTGGATTTCATGGTGTATTCGTCGGTCAACGAGGCGGAACGGGAAGTGAGCACCTTATCGGGCGGCGAGTCTTTCATGGCGGCGCTCTCACTGGCATTGGGCATGGCGGATACGATCCGGGCCGAAAAAGGTTCCATCGATCTGGATATGTTGTTTATTGACGAAGGATTCGGTTCGCTGGATGATCATGCCCGTGATCAGGCGGTGCGCATCCTGCAGAAAATGGCAGGCACCCGTCAGATCGGCATCATCTCGCATGTGACGGAATTAAAGCAGGGAATCGAGGATCAGCTGATCGTTTTCAAAGACAGTGACGGCAGCCATGTACACTGGCAAATCAGCTAATATTCTGTCTCAGAAAGGTGTACACGTGCTATAATACTGAATATGACAGAACAAGAACAGGAATATATCGAGTTGGTGCTGCAGAGGGATGCGATGAACCAGGAAGCCAACCGAAGCTACATCGAATATATGATCGAATTTGGGGATCGGATCCTGCATCTGGAACAGCTGAAGACAGCGTACGGCGAAGCGCAGAATCGCCTGCAGTACTGCCAGAACAGGACCGATGCGCACCAGCCGATCCGGCAAAATGAAATGGATGAAGCGGTCGATGTCGTGATGGCGGATGCCCGCCGGCATCTGGATGATCTGCAGGAACGACTGGAATATTGTCAGAAGATGCCGCTGACATCGAAAAAGCACGATGCGTTCGTCAAGGAGACCTATGCCGCGTATGCCCGCCGGATCCATCCTGAAATCCATCCGGAACTCTATCCGGACGAAGCCTTGAATGATGCTTGGAAGCATCTGCAGGCATGCTACTTGGACAATAATTTTCAGGGCATGGAAGAAGTCAAAGAACATCTGGATCCGATGCTGGCAGAGAAGCCGGAGCCGGATCATCTGCAGGTGGATAAATTGAAATCCAAGATGCACGGTGTGCATATGGAAATCCAGCTGATCAAAAATCACAAACCGTACCAATATAAATATATTTTAGCTAGTGAAAAGGATATTGATGAGAAAAAACAGGCATTGGATCAGGAAATTGCCGCTTATGAAAAAGCCATCCGGCGTTTAGAACGGCTGATGCGGATCTTCCCGATCGATCACACTGTTTCATGATCATAGGAAGGGGATTTTATCATGAGTATGAAGAATAAGATTATCGCAGTCGTAGTACTTGGTGTCGCAACCATTGCGCTGATGGTCTATGCGATCAGCTTGACCGGTGCCGAAAAAACGGAAATCAAGCACAAGAGCCTGACCTTTGAATACGGCGATGCCGTCAAAATTACGAAGGCTGATGTTTTCGGCAAAGCGGATGTCGATCAGTTTCATGCCGATACTTCATCGATCAAGCAGCAGGACAATAAAGATATAGCGGCCTTGGGAACCTATAAGGTCAAGATCACTTATACCGATGCCGCGGGTTCGGAACAAGGCACCATCACGGTCCATATCAAAGATACGAAGAAACCGGAATTCACGAAGGCACCGGCCAGCGTAGAAGTAGAAAATGGTGAATCCGATCACGATTTCAATCAGGACTTTGCAGCCGAAGACTTGAGCGGTGTAAAACTGACATTTGATACATCGAAAGTTGACTTTGCGACGGCCGGTGAATACGATGCGGCCGTGACAGCCGAAGACGGTCAGGGCAATAAAACGGAAAAGAACTTTAAGGTCGTTGTCAAAGCAGCTGAAACGACCGAAGATACGAGCACAGCAGCGGATACAACGACGACAACCGATACAACGGCAACAACCGATACGACCACGAATACGACCGGAACGACCGATTCAACAACATCAAGCTATAACGCCAATACAAACTATGGCTATTACGATGCCAACGGCAACTACATCCCGTACAGTCAGCAGACGCAGACAACCTATTCGGGCAGTTACGTGGATGAAAATGGAAATACCGTGTATTATTAATTCTGTATGAATCAAGAAAACCTTAAAGGATGGTTCGGATTGGAGAAAGAAAATCTCCGGGTCAACGAAAGCGGGTATATTGCCCGCACACCGCATCCGTTCTCGGATCCGCATATCGTCCGCGACTTCAGTGAAAGTCAGCCGGAAATCAATACATCTGTTTGGCCGGATGCACAGTCGGCCATCAATGAATTGAGCCGGTATAACTTAGAGATGAAAACGATGCTCAAACAGCAGGGAGAATACCTGTGGCCGTTTTCCAATCCGCCGTATATCCGGAATCAATACGATATCCCGATCGCGGATTTCGGTCTGGAGCACGCCGAGAAAACCGAGTACCGCAAGCATCTGGCCCAGCGGTACGGCCGCTATAAGATGGCATTCTCCGGCATCCATGTCAACTATTCATTTGACCGTTCAGTTTTAGAACGGCGGTTTCGAAATCAAAATGGATCATTCCGCGATCTGAAGGACCGCTTTTATCTGGATCTGGCCAAACAGCTGCTTGTCTATGGCTGGGTGCTGACTTGCCTGACGGCGGCCAGTCCGATCCTCGATATGTCTTATATCGAGAAGGGGGTCTGCGGCAGTGACTTTTTCAATGGGATGGCCAGCGTCCGCTGCAGCGAACTGGGCTACTGGAATTTCTTTACGCCGATCTTTGATTTTACCGATATCAATGCCTATGCCGACAGTATACAGCGTTATATCGATCAGGATTTATTGAAAGAAGCGGCGGAGCTCTATTATCCGATCCGTCTGAAACCGGCCGGACCATATAGTCTGCAGGCACTGCGCAGCGACGGTGTCGACCATGTGGAACTGCGCATGGTGGATGTCAACCCACTGTCACCGTGCGGATTAGATGGACGTGATGTGCAGTTTGCGCAGCTGTTTCTGGTCTGGCTGGCCGATTTGCCGCCCGTGGCTCTGACGGTCAAAGATCAGGTGCAGGCGGTCCAGAATTTTAAGAGCGCAGCGCATTATGATCTCAAGACGGTGTTGATCCAGCTGCCGGATGGAACGACAGGGACAGCCGTACGTATCGGCAGAGCCGTGCTGGAACAAATGATGAGCTATTACCGCGGTACCTCGGAAGAGATCCAAGCGATCCTGCGGTTTGAATATGAAAAGTTTGAAAATGAAAACAACCGTTATGCTAATCAGATCCGGAAACTGTATACGCCGCATTTTGTAGAAAAAGGATTGATCCTGGCCAAGGAGTAGATTTTGACATCCCTGACGGAATTCGGTATCATGGTTGTGTTTTAACGGAGGAACTATGGAAGGAATTGCCACTTGGTTTGCGTCCACATTGGGACAGTATATATCGGCAAAAGCCGTGATCTTTATCGTATCATTGATGCCGATCCTGGAATGCCGCGGCGGCTTGATCGTGGCATCATTGCTGAAAGTCAACATCTGGGAAGCGATTCCCATCTGTATTATCGGAAACATTTTGCCGATCCCGTTTATTCTGCTGTTTATTAAGCGGATCTTTCGATGGCTGAAACGTTTCAAATGGTGGAAACCAAAAATTGAAAAACTGGAAAAACGCGCCATGAACAAAAGCTCGGACATGAGCAACGGAGAATTTATCGGCCTGCTGCTTTTTGTGGGCATCCCGCTGCCGGGCACCGGTGCCTGGACCGGCTCATTGATCGCCAGTCTGTTGGAAATGGACATCAAGCGGGCCTCTGTCGCAATTTTTCTCGGCGTGCTGATGGCGACCGTCATTGTTTCTGCTTTATCGTACGGATTATTAAGCGCAATATAGACAGGAGCAATCTTGTCTTTTTTTATAATTGAAAAGGAGGAAACAATATGAAATGGATGATCGCATCCGATATTCACGGCTCTGCTTATTATTGTAAAAAGACCATTGAGGCCTTCAGCACGGAACAAGCGGATCGCTTGCTGCTGCTGGGAGATATTTTATATCACGGCCCGCGCAATGATCTGCCGCGGGATTACGATCCAAAAACGGTCGTATCTTTTCTAAATGGACTGACCGATAAAATTTTCTGCATCCGGGGCAACTGTGATGCCGAAATCGATCAAAAAGTTCTGGACTTCCCGCTGCTGCCGGCGATGGCTGTTCCGTATAATGGTCATATCCTATATGTATCCCATGGACATACACCGAAGCCGGAACTGCAGGACGGCGATCTGTACCTGCAGGGCCATACCCATGTACCAACCTGGGATACGACGTTGAACCCGGGTTCGACGTCGATCCCGAAAAAGGACAGCCGACACAGTTATATGATCTGGCAGGACAACAAGTTTGTCTGGAAAGATTTGAATACTGGTGCTGTGTATCAGACAAAGATCTGGGAGTGATCCATGTTTTTCATGATAGGTTTCTTTCCGCGGGAGAAGGAAATAGCTGTGGTGCCGCAGATCTGCTTTCATTGCGGCAGCTATGGCTCCATGCATGTTTTTGTCCGTTATAACCAGCTGGTTTTGTTTTTTATTCCGGTCTGGAAAGGAAAGAAAGAGTATTATGTGCAGACGACGTGCTGCGGCGGTTCGTTTGCGCTGGATCCGGCCGTTGGGCAGCGCCTGGAACGCGGCGAAGACGTGTCGATCACGGCAGCGGATGTCGAACCGCTGAACGTACCGCGGGTGTGCCCGCATTGTCATCGGCCGGTGCATGAGCAGGATGTATACTGCCCGTACTGCGGCAGCCGCCTGTAAAAGAAAGGAAAATGAAGATGGAGAGAGTTCGTGTTGAGCAGAAAACATCCGTACGGAACAGTGTGCTTCGTTTGGTCCTTGTGGCCATCGCGATCGTACTGCAGGTTACATACATTATCAATTTCTTTAACGCGTTTGTGTATCATACGACCGAGGTCCAGCTGGCCATTACGTTTTTCTCCGCTTTGGTTGCATTGTGGATCTATGGCAAAGATGCCAATTCTCAGTTTAAAATGCCTTGGATCATTCTGATCATGGCTTTCCCGATCGTCGGTCTGGTCATGTATGCGCTGATGGGACGGGCCAATTCCAACCATCGGATGCGGGTGCGTTATGAGAAGATCGATGCCCGTTTAGATCCGATGTATCACCAGGATCCGGACGTACTGACGCAGATGGAACAGGAAGATATTGCGGCAGCTAATCAGAGCCGGCTGATCTGGGAACAAGGCGGTTATCCGGTCTATCAAAATACCCAGATGGAATATTATGACAATGCAGCCGATGGCTTTGAAGCACAGAAGCAGGCACTGCGGAAAGCGGAACATTTCATCTTCATGGAATATCATGCCATTGAAGACAAAGAATCCTTTGCGGGCATGAAATCAATATTATATGAGAAGGCAGCACAGGGCGTGGAAGTGCGCATCCTTTATGATGATGTCGGCAGCATCGGTTTTCTGAATCGGCAGTTCATCAAGGAAATGGAAGAGCACGGTATCCAGTGCCGGGATTTCAACCCGGTGATGCCGCTGCTGCTGGTATTTATGAACAACCGCGATCATCGCAAGATCACCGTGATCGACGGCAAGGTCGGTTTTACCGGCGGATACAATCTGGCTAATGAGTATTTCAATATCACGCATCCATATGGCTATTGGAAAGATACCGGCGTCCGTTTGATCGGCGATGCGGTCAATAGTCTGACGCTGACCTTTTTACAAATGTGGAATGCGGTCAAAGACACGGATGTGAATGAGGAACAATATTTGGTCAAAAGTGAACAAGTCGGCAGTGACGGCTACATTCAGCCATATGCGGATATGCCGCTGGATAATCTGAATCTGGCGGAAGATGTCTACATGAATATCATAAACAATGCGAAGCATTATGTATATTTCGTGACGCCGTATTTGGTCATTACGGATGAACTGACGCGCATTCTCTGTCTGGCCGCCGCCCGCGGTGTGGATGTGCGCATCGTAACCCCGGGCATCCCAGATAAAAAGATCACCTATATGATGACCCGTTCTTATTATCGTCAGCTGGTCAAACATGGGGTGAAAATTTATGAATATACACCAGGATTCTGCCATGTGAAAATGTGTGTCAGCGACGATGAGGCGGCCACTTGCGGGTCCATCAACCTGGATTTCCGCAGTCTGTATCTGCATTTTGAAAACGGCGTGTTCATGTACAAAAACCATGTCGTTCAGGACATTAAGGCAGATTTCGAAAACATGTTTGAAGAATCCCGTGATGTCAGCGAGAAGTACCGACAGCCGGTCAATGTGCTGGTGCGCACGTGGTGGGCGATCCTGCGCCTGATCAGTCCGATGTTTTAAAAAAGGCGGAACTAGTCCGCCTGCGGTACATCCACGATGGATAATTCGATTTGTTCGGCATCGGTGTACTGCTTGAGCAGATCTTCAAATCCGAGCAGGACATCGGCGATATCTTCGCTGCCAAAAACATAAAATACGGTCAAAATATGCCGGCTTTGTTCCGTGATCATGGCCCGGGCGCTGTCCCGTGTCGGATTGCCGAACGGGCCGGTTTCGTCGTACAGCACCGGCAGGTGCGCAATATTGAAGCTGTGCCCATGAATGTCCTGGTAAGAGCTTGGCTCCGGTGCGATATCGAATATCACATGACCTTCGAGCTGATCGATATCGTAAGAACCGATGGAATAACCGGTCATGATCGATACGCTGTTCTGCAGGTCGACGATGGCATTGACTGCCGGCAGCGTATGTTTCTTGGCAACCTGGCGCAGCAGGGCTTCGCCGGCATTGCGGTATTTGGACGGGCTTTTGCCGAATGCTTTATAGGCCTCACGCGTTTCATGCACGGCCGGCAGTTTACTGATCTGATCGCCGGGAACGGCTTCTTTGCATGCGGCTTCGACAGCTGCCCGGATGGCTGGATCCGATGGTTTGACGCTGACATCATAACGGACCAGACCGAGCTGCGTCTGCGGCCAGCGGTCCGATAATTTTTTTGAAATATAAACTTCCATGTTTCCCTCCTGTGGATAATTGTATATAATGAAAGTGCTTGATGTCAACGAGGAGGAAACACGTACGAAAAGTCGAACTGTTTTTTTAGTCGATACCGAAAATATCGGCTCCAGCTGGACCATTCTGCTGGAACGCAAAACCAAGCTCGATCGTATTCTCCTGTTTTATACCGAGAATTCTCCGTATATTTCCTATCCCGATATGAAGTACATCTGTCAATATCCCAATGAGTTTGAAATGGTCGCATGCAACACGGGACGAAACGGGCTGGACTTTCAATTGGTCAGCTATTTAGGGTACTTGTTGAAGTCGGCTCCGAAAACGCGTTATGTGATCTTTTCCAACGATACCGGATATGATCCGGTCGTACAGTTTTGGTGCCAGCGCGGCATCAAATTATCGCGGATCAGTCAACGGGAGATCGAAGCGAAGCTGCAGGCTTCACAGCCAAAACCGGCAGCGAAACCTGAAAAAACAAAAAAGCCATCGCAGGCTTCAGCCGATGATTCGAAATTACCGGCTGTTGCGGATGACAAGCACCAAATCGTGACCGATATGGTGAAGCGGCAGAAAATGCCGAAAGACAAAGCCACCAAAGTTCGCTCGATCCTTTTGAGCGAGGATCTGAACAACCTGGCCGATATTCATAACGACCTGGTCAAGAGCTTTGGCGTCGAAGAAGGCTCACAATTATATAAACAATTGAAACCGGACATTCATAAAGCATCAAAGTAACATCAAGCAGAAAGGAAGAGCGTCTCTTCCTTTTTTTTGTTGACAGGAACTGTGAATGACAATAAAATGAATATAAATCCAATATATAAGAAAAAGGAGACCGATGATGAATGTTCAGGAAAACGTATCTGAAAATCTGAAGGAGATCCGCAGGAAAAAGCAGATGACCTTAGAAGAGGCTTCCCGCCGGACCGGTGTATCCCGGAGCATGCTTTCAGCCATTGAAAAAGGCGACGCCAATCCGACCATTTCCGTACTTTGGAAGATCGCCAATGGGTATAAAGTAAAATTTACTTCCTTGATCGAAAACCAAAAACAGGAGAACCAGGTCATCCGGGCAGCGGACGTAATGCCGCTGACCGAAGGTGACGGCCGCTACATCAATTATCCGGCGTTTCCGTTTGATGAAAAGCGCCTGTTTGAAACATACCGCATTCGAATCGATGCCGGCGGCAGCTTGGAAGCCAAGCCCCATATGCCCGGCACCGAAGAATTTATTACCGTTTTTTCCGGCCAGGTAAACATTACCGCCGGGGAAGAAATATTTGATTTAAACGAAGGAGATTCTGTGCACTTTTTAGCGGATGTACCGCATGCTTACCGCAATACGGGCACAGAAACGGTTTGGCTGTCGATGATCTTGTATTATCGGCCGCTGTGAGAAGGAGGATAATATGTATTCATTTGCGTGTGATTATTTGGAAGGCTGTCATGAAGACGTGCTGAAGGCACTTTGTGAAACGAATATGGAACAGGCACCGGGTTATGGGGCGGATCGATTTACGAAACAGGCAGCCGATGCGATCCGCAGCGCCTGCCAGGATGAACAGGCATCGGTGTATTTTGTGAATGGCGGCACCCAGACCAATCAACTGGTCATCGATACGATGTTAGCGCCGTACGAAGGGGTCATCGCCGCGCAAACCGGTCATATCAATGTCCACGAAGCCGGCGCCATTGAATGCACCGGGCACAAAGTGCTGGCCCTGCCGGAAACCAACGGGAAACTGTCAGCTTCAGATGTGGATGCTTACGTACAGCGCTTTTACCAGGACGACAATCATGAACACATGGTTTTTCCAGGTATGGTGTATATTTCGCATCCGACTGAATATGGAACATTGTATTCTGCCGATGAGCTTCGTCAGCTTGCCAAGGTCTGTCACGCCCATCATTTGAAACTGTTTCTGGACGGGGCCCGTTTGGGATACGGACTGGCTGCCGATGATACCGATGTGACCTTGCCGTTGATCGATGAACTTTGCGATGTCTTTTATATCGGCGGCACGAAGGTCGGTGCTTTGAACGGTGAAGCCATTGTTTTTCCCGGCGGCAAAGAACCAACGCATTTTTTGACGCAGATCAAGCAGCACGGTGCACTTTTTGCCAAAGGCCGCTTGGTCGGTGTTCAATTTTTGGCTTTATTTACGGATGATCTCTATCTGCGGATCAGCCGGCATGCGATCGAAGCAGCTAAACAGATCCGACAAATCTTCGAAGCAGCCGGATGCCAATTTTATATTGATTCGCCGACCAATCAGCAGTTTATCATCTTGGAAAACAACGTCATGAAAGAGCTCAGCCGCTGGGTCGAATTTGGTTATTGGGAAGACTACGACGAAGATCACACAGTCGTGCGGTTTGCGTCCAGCTGGGCTACGACCCAGGAAGGTATTGAGGAATTAAGACAAGCGGTTTCCCGCTGTCTGAAGCAGACAAGCATGAAACTGGTGCAGGGAGAAGAAAAAGATCTTTCGGCCGCCATGGACATGATCAATGCCGCAAAAAGATATCTGCATGACTGCGGCGTCGATCAATGGCAGACAGGTTATCCTGATGAAGCGTGCATTCTGGAGGATCTGCGCAGCAAGAAAGGGTATTTTGCGCAAGTCGGCGATCAAAAGATCGGCTATCTCTGTATCGATTTCAACGGCGAACCGGCGTATGAACATTTAAATGGTTCCTGGCATACCGATCTGCCGTATGTCGTGGTACACCGGATGGCATTTTCCGACCAGACCCGCGGGCACGGCTTCAGTCACAAAGTCTTTCAACTGATCGAAGAATTGAGCGCATCCAAAGGAATTTATTCTTTCCGGGTGGATACCGATGCGGACAATCAAAAAATGAAACATATTCTTTCGCAGAACGGTTTTCAATACTGCGGTACGATTTGGTTCGATCATAGTGAGAAGATCGCTTTTGATAAAAAGATCGGTTCTGAAACAAATGAAAACATGTAAGAACTTTTCAGGCTGTCTTGACAATTTGCCTTGTTCCCTATATATTTATAACTAATCAAGGACAATGATGGGACATAGTATTTAAGTGGTAGTTTTAGAGAGACTTCTTGGCCGGTGGAAAAGAAGAGCGAAACTTGAAGAACACCTCCCGGAGTCATATATGCGAAACCAAGTAGTGTATATCGGAAGTCCCCGTTATCGGACTGGAGTGTGATAGCACTCGACGAGGTCATTTATGTGAGTAAATGGCGAAATAAGGTGGAACCACGTTGCAGCAGCGTCCTTATGGGGCGCTTTTTTTGTATCAGAAACAAGGAGGTCATATGAATCAGATTCGCATTCCCTTCGGCATGCGCGACATCCTGCTGGATGAGTGCACGGCCAAAAAACAACTGCAGGACCGTATCGAACAAGTATTCCGATCCTATGGATATCGGGAAATCGAAACCCCGACATTAGAATTTTATCAAACGTATGAAAATGCATTCGCCGATGCGCAAGGTGACTTTGATGATCGTGAGATGGTCAAAGTAATCGATCAGGACGGCAAGATCCTCGCGATGCGGATGGATATGACCGTGCCGATCGCCCGGGTCTGTGCTTCGAAATTTTCCAAGATCGACCCGCCGTACCGTCTGCGCTATTGTTCCAGCGTTTATAAAATGCGTCAGGCTTTTGCCGGCAAGCGCAGCGAAGTCAGTGACTGCGGTGTCGAACTGATCGGTCTGGATTCCCAGCACGATATCGAGGTGCTGTGCTGTGCGCTGGATACGATGGCAGCCTTCGGGCTCGAAGATTATCAGCTGGAAATTGGCAACAGCGACTTTTTCAAACAAGCGTGCCGGGCTTTGAATCTGAATAATGTACAGACCAAGACCCTGGCGGATCTGATCGACCGCAAAAGCATGGTCGAACTGCAAGATTATGTTGCTGGACTGCAGATTTCAGATCAGGCCTCGACCTTCTTTATCGAACTGCCGATGTTAGGCGGACAGCCGGATGTCTTGAACAAGGCGCTGGCCTATTGTTTTAACGATGAATTACGTCAGGAAGTGGACTCTCTGCTTCATATCTACGATGCACTGAAAGAACTGGGTTATGCCGATCATGTGACGTTTGATCTAGGCAAGGTGCCGCATCTGGATTATTATACCGGTATCATATTTGAAGGATTCGTGCCGGGCGTCGGTCATAGTGTATTGAGCGGCGGCCGCTATGATCAGCTGCTGAATAAATTCGGCCGGGATCTGCCGGCCTGCGGGTTCGGCGTCAAGCTGGACTATCTGACGGAAGTCATGACGCCGGAACCGGAACCAACCGTAACGTTGTATTATCCGCTGTCCAAACAAGTGGAAGCGCTGAAATTGGCCCGGGAACTGCGGAAAAAGCAGCCGGTGAAGATGGTCGTCCGGGAAAACGGCGACGTGGAGGTATCCAAATGAGTATATCGATCGCATTGACCAAGGGCCGTCTGGAAAAACAAACGGTAGCGATGTTGGAGGAAAGCGGCTACGGCATCGAAAAGCTGAAAGACAAAGGCCGGGCATTGGTTTTCCCCGATACCAAGAAAGATATCCGTTATTTTCTGGTCAAATCCAATGACTGCATCACGTATGTCGAACATGGCGTCGCTGATCTGGGCGTCGTCGGCAAGGATACATTATTGGAAGGCGGCAAAGATTATTATGAAATGCTGGATCTGAATATCGGCAAATGTAAATTTATTTTAGCCAGCCTGCCGGAAATTGATCTATTGAATAAAGTCGGTCATATTAAGATCGGCACCAAATATCCGAATGTGGCCCGTGCCTATTTCAATCAAAAAGGCATGGATGTGGAGATCATCAAGATCGACGGTTCGGTCGAACTTTCGCCGATCCTCGGTTTATGCGACGGCATTGTCGATATCATGGAGACCGGTACGACATTGAAAGAAAACGGACTGGTCGTGCTCGACGATGTCTGTCCGATCAGCGTCCGCGTCATCGTAAACAAGGCCAGCTTCAAGATGAAACGCGATGAAGTGATGACGATCATTGAAGATTTGGAAAGGATCGTGAAGAAACATGCTGAAGGAAATCAGTAAAGACAATCCCGCTGTACTGGCGGATTACCTGCAGAGCCGGGCCCAGGAAATTTCGGCCGATATCTTATTAAAAGTGACAGAAATTTTAAACGATGTCCGAACGAATCAAGACGAAGCTTGTAAAAAATACACAAAGCAGTTTGATCACCAGGACATCGAGACATTCAAAGTTTCGCCGGAAGAACTGGATGCGGCCATCCAACAATGTGACCCGGCTTTCTGTGACGCGATGCGTCAGGCAAAGAAAAATATCGAATATTTCCACCGGGCGCAGGTGCGTCAGTCCTATATTCTGCAGAAAGAAAAAGGCATTTATCTCGGACAGCGGGTGCTGCCGTTAGACAGTGTGGGCATCTATGTGCCGGGCGGACGCGCTCAATATCCAAGCAGCGTGCTGATGAACGCGATCCCGGCGCATGTCGCCGGCGTAAAGCGCATCGTCATGGTGACGCCGCCGGACGAGAATGGTTCGATTCATCCAAACATTGCTTTTGCCGCGCAGCTTGCCGGTGTGACCGAAATCTATAAGATCGGCGGCGCTCAGGCCATTGCTGCGCTGGCCTATGGCACGCAGCAGATCCCGGCGGTGGATAAAATCGTCGGACCGGGCAATATTTTTGTAGCAGCGGCCAAGAAGCTCGTTTACGGCAAGGTGGACATTGACATGATCGCCGGCCCGAGCGAGATCCTCGTCGTGGCTGACGAAAAGGCCAATCCACGTCATGCGGCAGCCGATCTGCTCAGCCAGGCGGAACATGACCCGATGGCCAGCGCGATCCTGCTGACGACGTCGCGCACGGTGCTTGATGCGGTCAATGATGAATTAAAGAAACAATCGGTCAAGCTGCCGAAGCGGGAAATCGTGGAACAAAGTCTGGCCAATTACGGCAAGGCCATCGTCTGCGATTCCATCGAAGAATGCATCCATTTCGCAAATGAAATTGCACCAGAGCACTTGGAACTGATGATCGAAGATCCGATGAAATATCTGGGTCAGGTCCGTCATGCGGGCAGTGTCTTTATGGGATATTATACTTGTGAAAGCATCGGGGATTATTTCGGCGGCACGAACCACGTTCTGCCGACCAGCGGTACGGCCCGTTTTTCCAGTGCGTTAGGCGTGGACAGCTTTATCAAAACGTCCTGTTTCCTGCATTATACGGAAGAAGCGCTGCAGGCCTACGGCCCGCAGATCATGACGATGGCCAAGGAAGAACATCTGGATGCACATGCGAATGCCGTGAAAGTGAGGATGGAAAATGAGTAAGAAGATCCAAAGTTATACTGCCGCAAAACAGGAAGGTATCCTGCTGAATGCCAACGAATCATCTGAAAATCTGGATGACGATATCATCGCAGAAATTCAGGAAGCTATGCCGACGATCGCGTTTAACCGTTATCCGTCGGAAACGGAGCATGAACTGGAGGCAGCATATGCCAAAGCCAAAGGCATCGATGCTGATCAAGTCATGGCCGGCAATGGTTCCGATCAGATGCTCGGGTTTTTGATCGGGCGTTATCTGGGAAAAGGCAAGACGCTTTATACCTACAGTTTAGATTTTTCGATGTTCGATTATTATGCGAGCACTTATGAAGCGGATGTTTTCAAATATGAAATCAATGAGGACGGTTCCTTTGATATTGATGATTTCATTCAAACCGGCAAACAACGCCCCGTGGATCTGGTGGTTTTCAGTAATCCGAACAATCCGACCGGGCATGTTTTAAAGGTCGATGAAGTCAAGAAGATCGTTGAAGGATTTGCGCCGATCCCGGTCATCGTGGATGAAGCTTATATGGAATTCAGTTCACATTCGATGCTTCATGAAGTCGAGAACTTTGAGAATTTATTTGTCACCCGCACGTTATCCAAAGCCTATCAGCTGGCGGCTTGCCGGCTGGGCTTCCTGGTGACATCGAAAAAGAAGATCCCGGAACTGCGCAGCAGTTTTGTGCCATATGCATTAAATTCTGTCAGCCGCAAGATCGGTACAATTGTTTTGAATCACGCTGAGCGTTTTGAGGGAAAAATTGCCGAAACGAAAGCGGAACGTGATCAGATGTACGATGCGATCAAAGACTTCCAGTCGTTCCGTTTCTATCCCAGCGCTGCCAACTTTATTTACGGCCGCTGTGACCATAAACCGGAACTGCTGGCTTTGTTTGAACAGGCCGGTATCGTGATCCGGAATTATGACAGTCCGGCTTTCCGGCTGTCGATCGGCAGTTCGGCAGAGAATCAAATGGTCCTTCATGTACTGGAGGAATATGAAAGAAGGTTCGGAAAATGAGAAAAGCAGATGTAGAACGTAACACCAAAGAAACTCGGATCAAATGTGAAGTGAATCTGGACGGCAGAGGCGATGCCGTTGTCGATACCGGTATCGGGTTTTTTGATCACATGCTGACGTTGTTTTCCTTTCATTCTAAAATTGATTTAAAAATGGTCGCCCACGGCGATTTGAATGTGGATGACCATCACACCGTCGAAGACTGCGGCATTGTTTTAGGCGAAGCCGTCCGCAAGGCGCTGGGAAATAAAATCGGTATCGAGCGCTATGGCTCATTCAACTGCCCGATGGACGAAACATTGGCCAACGTGACGCTGGATATCAGCGGCCGGCCGTATCTGGTCTATCATTGTGATCTGACCCGGGATACGGTCGGGACATTCTCATGTGAAATGACGGAAGAATTCCTGCGTGCGTTTGCGGTTGCTGCCGGCATTACTCTGCATGTCAATGTCTATTACGGCACCAACGATCATCATAAGATCGAAGCCATCTTCAAAGCGCTTGGCCATGCGATGAAACAGGCAGTAAAAGTCACCGGCGATACCGTGTCGTCCTCCAAAGGAGTGCTGGTATGATCGGGGTCATCGATTACGGCATGGGCAATCTGCGCAGCGTGGAAAACGCGCTCCGTGCCCTTGGACATGATTGTGTCATCACCGGTGATCCGGCGCAGCTGGCTGTCTGCGAAAAGCTGATCCTGCCAGGGGTCGGTGCATTCAAAGACTGTATGAAAAACATCCACGAGGCTGGCTTGTATGAACCAATCAAGAAGATGGTCAATGAAGATAAAAAACCGCTGCTCGGGATCTGTCTGGGCATGCAGGTGATGTTTGAATCCGGAGAAGAAAATGGCTATACCGAGGGGTTCGGCTTCTTAAAAGGCCGGATCGTGAAGATGGAAGCGGAGCATCTGCGCATTCCGCATATCGGCTGGAATCAATTAAAACAAGCCGAGCCCAATCCGATCCATCAACAGCTTGGTCACGATCCTTATGTTTATTTCGTGCATTCGTACTATGCACAGGAGTATGATCCCGCCCAATTGTGGGGCTATTGTGAATACGGGCCGCTGAAAGTGCCCGGAATGGTCGCAGCCGATCATGTGCTTGGCTGCCAGTTTCATCCGGAAAAAAGCGGACCGGATGGTTTGAAAATTTTACAATATTACGTGGAGGAATTCGGATGATCGTATTACCGGCAATTGATATTATTGACCAAAAACCTGTACGGCTGTATCAGGGGGACTACGGGAAGAAGGAAATCGTCGGCGAAAGCGTCGCCGAGATCGCAAAAATGTTTGAACAGGCGCATGCCGATTATATTCACATGGTCGATCTGGACGGCGCCAAGACAGGCAAGAAAGAAAATGCAGCCTTGATCTGCAAAACGGCCCAGTCGGTACGCGTGCCGGTCGAAGTCGGCGGCGGGATCCGGACCATGGATGATATTTCGTTTTATTTGGAACGAGGCGTCTCCCGTGTGATCCTGGGAACGGCGGCCATGCACGATGAAGAACTGGTCAAAAGCGCGGTGAACCGTTATGGCGAAAAGATCGCAGTCGGTCTGGACTGCAAGAATGGCTATGTGCAGGGCTCCGGCTGGCTGGAAGACAGTCAGCTGTATTATCTGGATTTTGCGAAAAAGATGGAAAGCCTCGGTGTGCAGACGATCATTTTTACGGATATCCAAACTGACGGTACGCTGCAGGGACCGAATTTAGATATGCTGAAGCAGCTGAAAGAGGCCGTTTCGATCCAGATCACGGCCAGCGGCGGCATCCGGGACCTTTCCCATATTCGCGCATTGAAAGAATTGAATATCTACGGTGCCATCGTCGGTAAATCGATTTATGCGCATACGCTGGATCTGAATGAAGCCATTGCTTTATGCAAGGAGGGATAAACTATGTTGACAAAAAGAATCATTCCCTGCCTGGATGTCAAAGACGGGAAAGTCGTCAAAGGGATCAACTTTGTCGGGCTGAAAGAAGTCGGCGATCCGGTGGAGCTGGCCCGCATGTACTATGAACAAGGGGCCGATGAACTGGTCTTTTTGGATATTACCGCCACGCATGAACATCGGGATACGATGGTGCGTGTGGTAGAACAAGTTGCGCAGCAGATCTTTATTCCGTTTACGGTCGGCGGCGGCATCCGGACCATCGAGGATATCCGGCGGATCTTACGGGCCGGTGCGGATAAGATCAGTTTAAACAGTGCAGCGGTCCGCGATCCCGAACTGATCCGAGAAGGAGCACGGATCTTCGGTGACCAATGTATCGTACTGGCGGTCGACGGCCGGATGCGTCCGGATGGTTCCGGCTGGAATGTCGTCATCAACGGCGGCCGCATCGATACCGGAATGGACGCGTTGGAATGGATCGACCGCGGCGTTGCGTTAGGCGCCGGAGAGATCCTGCTGACAAGCATGGATACCGACGGGACCAAAGACGGCTATGATCTTACCTTCTGCAAAGCGGTCCGTGATCGGGTGAATGTGCCGGTGATTGCCAGCGGCGGCTGCGGAAAGCTTGAACATTTCTACGATGTTTTTGCCCAGGAAGCAGCCGATGCAGCTTTAGCTGCCAGTCTGTTTCACTATGGGGAACTGACGGTGCAGGATGTGAAACAGTATTTGGATCAGAAAGGAATTCCGGTACGCATATGATCAAGATCGATTTTGAAAAAGGCGGCGGTTTGGTGCCGTGCATCGTACAAGATGTGAAATCCGGACAAGTATTGATGTTAGGATATATGAATGAGGCCAGTCTGCAGAAGACATTGGATACCGGTCTGGCGACCTATTGGTCGCGCAGCCGGCAGGAACTGTGGACAAAAGGAGAAACCAGCGGCCATTATCAGCACGTACAGAATATTTACGTTGACTGCGACGCAGATACGATCCTGCTGGAAGTGATCCAGGACGGAGCGGCGTGCCATACGGGCCATTACAGCTGTTTTTATCGGGATCTCGACGGAAAGGAAATATAAGATGAACGAATTGGAAGAAATGTATCAGACAATTTTGGACCGCAAAGCCAATCCGGAAGAAGGAAGCTACACGACGTATCTTTTTGAAAAAGGCGAAGAGAAGATATTGAAAAAAGTCGGAGAAGAATGCACAGAGGTGATCATCGCCGCTTTGCATCAGACAAAAGCAGATCAGGTCAATGAGATCAATGACTTGTTATATCATGTCCTGGTGCTGATGGCGGAAAAAGGCATCACGCTGGAGGATGTCAATAAAGTGGTCGCGCAGCGGAATGCTAAGACGCACAATTTAAAACCAGAACGAAAACCAATCACCAGATATTAAAAAAATTTACAGAAAATTTTCATAGTTTTCCGAAAAATTAACAGACTTTTCCATCCGGCTTGCAGGCCGGATTTTTTATGCTAAGATGAAGATGAACAAAGAAAGATGGTTATAACAGAGAGGTAAAAAAATCTCTGTGAGATCCATGGTTCTCTGGGCACATCAAAAAAATGGAAACATCCTGATGAGAGAAAGTAAGAATTGAGATATTCCCAAAATTGAGATCAGGGTGACAGAAAACGAAATCGAAGGCAAGATATCGATGAAATGAAAGAACTCAGAATAATAAAAAGGAATGTTCTTGATAGGTGATTCGAAAAAACCGGTTGATTTCTAAAAAATGGAAACATCCTGACGGAAAGAAGGTACGAATTGAGATATTCCGAAAATGAAGGTCAGGGTGATAAAAAAAGAAAGATCCAAGGCAAGATATCGAAGTGATGAAGGAACTCAAATTAAGAACAGGCATGTTCCTGATAGGGATTTCGAAAAAACCGAAGGATCAGAAAAAAAAGGGTACATCCTGATTAAGAGTAGAGGAGATCGAAGTATAAAAATCAGGGTGAGAAATCAGGCGAGCGTGATAAATCGTAAATAAAAAAGGAAGCCTGATCGGATGTGCAGAAAAAAATCGACGGTAGGTCGAAGCGATGGTACAAGATCCGTAAGAGAGTAAGAAAAAGAGTCTGAAGAAAAGCGGACAATAAAAACAAATCGCATTTACAAAAAGAAAAAACAGAGACATGGAAATAACATAAAGAGCCGGTCAATAAAAGGCCGGTTCTTTTATTATGCTCAGACGTAAGCAAAATGTATTTTGTGGTATGATATATGTGCTTTATAAGGAGGAATCGGAATGCAGACAAAGGATCCGATCGGTGTCTTTGATTCCGGTATGGGCGGTGTGACCGTTGTTCATACGCTGCATCGTCTGCTGCCGCACGAAGACATTCTGTTTGTCGGCGATTCAAAATATAATCCATACGGAACCAAGACCAAGGCGGAGATCACAGCTCGCTGTATATCGATCTGCGATGCTTTGATCCAGCGCGGTGTGAAAGCCATTGTCATTGCCTGCAATACGGCGACCAGCGCGTGCGTACCGCTGCTGCGGGAACGTTATGATATCGATATCATCGGGATGGAGCCGGCACTGAAACCGGCATGTGAAGCCGGCCCCCATCAGAAAATAGCCGTATGGGCGACGAACTTTACCTTGAAAGAAAAAAAGTTTGCGGATTTGATGCAGCGTTTTGAAAATGAACATACGATCTACAAAGAGCCATGTCCGGACTTGGTGCAGTTGGTGGAACAGGACCGTCTGGATCAAAAAGACGAAATCGACACGGCGCTGCGGGCGCATATTGCTTATCATCCGGATGTCGACAGCATCGTCCTGGGCTGTACACATTATGTATTCTATCGGCAGGCGCTGACGAAAATTTTGGGCAGCCGGGTTCGTTTGATCGACGGCAATGAGGGGACGGTCTTACACGTCAAGGATCTGCTGGCGCAGAAAAACCTTCTCAATTTATCCGGGACCGGACAGATCGAATGGAAGGATACATTAGCCGGCAAGGAAGCATTATGCCGATCCTTGTTTGAAAGATTGGAGGAATCGAAATGAAAACTTGGAATTATAACGAAGAACAGCGAAAGGAAATCGAGTCGCTGGCAGAAGATTATATGGCTTTCATTTCTGCAGGCAAGACGGAACGGCGCTGCGCGAAGATGGCCATTGAACAGGCAGAACAGGCCGGTTACCGCAATTTAGCAGATGTGATCCAGAATCATGAGACACTGTCTGCCGGCGATAAGGTTTATGCCTGTCAGATGAATAAATCCGTTGTGCTGGTGAACATTGGCACGGATCCGATCGAATCGGGCATGAATATTTTAGGTGCCCATATTGACAGTCCGCGGCTGGATCTGAAGCAGCATCCGCTGTATGAAGAAGATGATCTGGCTTTATTGGATACACATTATTATGGCGGGATCAAAAAATATCAGTGGGTCACGATCCCGCTGGCAATCTATGGGGTCGTATGTAAAAAAGACGGCTCGGTCGTCGATATCGCGATCGGCGATCAGGAAGATGATCCGGTCTTTGTGATCAGTGATTTATTGATCCACTTTGGTGCGGAACAAATGCAGAGAAAAGCGACCGAAGTGATCGAAGGGGAAAATCTGAATGTTACGTTTGGTTCGATGCCGCTGCAAGGTGAATCAGAACAGGCGGTCAAGGCAAATATCCTGCAGATCTTAAAAACGAACTATGGGATCGAAGAAGAGGATTTTATTTCGGCAGAACTGGAAGCCGTACCGGCCGGCTGCGCCCGGTCATGCGGCTTAGACCGCTCTATGGTTTTAGGCTATGGTCATGATGACCGCATTTGTGCGTATACGTCGCTGCGGGCGTTTTTGGAAACCGAAACGGTTGACCGCACGGCGGTGTGCCTGCTCGTCGATAAAGAAGAAGTGGGCAGTCAGGGCGCAACGGGCATGCAGTCCAAGTTTTTTGAAAACGTCGTGGCTGAAGTGATGAATGCCTGCGGTGTCTATGATGAACTGCGGCTGAAGCGTGCTTTGATCCATTCAACCATGCTTTCCAGCGATGTCTGTGCCGCCCATGATCCAAATTATCCGGATATTTCCAGTCCGAACAACCAGCCGCGTTTTGGCGGCGGCATCGTTTTAAACAAATATACCGGTGCCCGCGGCAAGAGCGGCTGCAACGATGCGAACGCCGAATATATCGCCAAACTGCGTGCGGTCATGGAACAGGGCCAAGTCAAATGGCAGACCGGCGAATTGGGCAAGGTCGACCATGGCGGCGGCGGTACCATTGCGTATATCCTGGCCAATTACGGCATGCAGGTGATCGACTGCGGCGTGCCGCTGCATAATATGCATGCTCCGCATGAGCTCGCCAGCAAGGCAGATATTTATGAAGCACGCAATGGTTATGCGGCTTTCTTGAAGTATATGAAGTAGGAATCGTGCAGCGATTCCTTTTTTTTGATAAGATAAGGGAAGCAGCGAGGTATAGGAATATGGAAAAGAAACAGATCACACTGGTTGCGACTGATTTAGACGGAACATTTTTAAATTCGGAAAAGAAGGTAACGGATCTGAATCGGGAAGCGATCCATCGTCTGAAAGAAAAAGGGATTTTATTCGGCATTGCGTCCGGCCGGCCGATCGATACGATCCGGCCGATGATCGCCGATTGGCAAATTGAAAAAAGCGTGAGTTTTATTGTCGGCATGAACGGCGGCGTTTTATACGATGTCCGCCGCCGTGAGAAAGAAGAATATCATTTGATTCCGGGGGCAGCCTGCCTGAAAGTGTATCATTTTTTCAAAGACCTGGATATCACGTTCCAGATCACGGTCGGACCGACGTGCTACACGAATCATTCGACCGAAAAAAACCGGGCACGTTCGCGCATTTTCGGTGAATACGAGATCGAAGTGGATCTGGAAGAATTTCTGAAAAATCGCGATGTGAATAAAATGATCCTGCATTTTAATGCAGATTATATGCCAGTGATCAAAGAACGGGCGGCTAAATTCCGCGATCACCGTGTGGTCGGCTTTGCCACTGCCGATGATTTATTTGAATATGTGGATCCGGCGATCAATAAAGGATTCGGGATCCGGAAATTGGCGAAGCACTATGGCACGGATCTAAGCAACATCGTGGTGTTCGGCGATGCCCCGAACGATCGGGAAATGATCGAGATCGCGGGCACCGGTGTCTGTATGAAAAATGGCTCGGAAGAATCCAAACGGGTCGCGGATTATATCACACCAGAGACCAATGACGACAGTGCGGTCGGCCGTTTTATCATGAAACATATTATGGAGAATGCGTATGTCAACATGGGATAAGATTTATTGTGAATTATGTGAGAATATTTTAGATCACGGTGTCCAGGTCTCCAACCGGACCGGAATTGATACGATCAAACTGCCGGCGGCGTATTTTCATCTGGATGTCGGCAAGGAATTTCCGATCCTGACGACCAAACAACTGTTTATCCGTCAGGCGGTCACAGAGATGTTATGGATCTATCAGGCGCAGTCCAACGATGTGCGCTGGCTGCAGGAACGAAACGTGCATATCTGGGATTTGTGGGAAATTGATGAAAACGGCGACTGGAAGGATGAAAAGACCGGTGCCGTGCTGAAGCACTTTGATCCGAGCTATGCGCATACGATCGGTACGGCGTATGGCTATATCGTCCGTAAATTCGGCTTGATCGACCGATTGATCGACAGCCTGAAGAACACACCGGGAGACCGACGCCGGGTCATGTCGCTGTGGCAGGATGACTATCTGGATACGGCCGTTCTGCCAAGTTGTGTCTGGAGCAGCGAATGGGATATCACGGACGGCAAACTAAATGCCTGGGTCCATCAGCGCAGCTGTGATGTACCGTTAGGTCTGCCGTTCAATGTGACGCAGTATGCGGTCTTACTGAAGATGCTGGCGCAGGTGACCGGTCTGCAGACCGGCTCGCTGTACTGGTCGATCAAAGATGCGCATATTTATATCAATCAGATCGACGGGATCAAAGAACAGCTGGAACGGTTCCATACGCAGGGAGACTTACCGGCACCGACGTTGTGGCTGAATCCGGAAATCACGAATTTCTATGATTTTACGATGAAGGACATCAAGTTGGAAAATTACCAGCACATGGGAAAGATCCGTTTCCCGCTGGCGCAGTAGGCGGTGTCTATGAAGTTTGATCAAGTGACATTGGTGGCCACTGATCTGGACGGAACCTTTCTTGATCCGGATCATCAGGTGACCGAAATCAATCGTGAAGCGATCCGCCGGCTGAAAGAAAAAGGAATTCTGTTCGGGATCGCGTCCGGCCGCCCGATCGATACAGTTCGGCCGATGATCGCCGACTGGGGCATCGAAAAAAGCGTGAGCTTTATTGTCGGTATGAACGGCGGTGTGCTGTATGATGTCCGCCGTCGTGAAAAGGAAGAATATTATTTGATCCCCGGCGATGCGTGTCTGAAGGTCTATCATTTCTACAAAGATCTGGATGTGGTTTTTCAAGTGATCATCGGGCCGACGTGTTATACAAATGTTTCGACTCCGGAAAGTCGGGCAAAACAACTGGAGTTTGGTGAATACGAGATCGAAGTAAACATGGAGGAATTCCTAAAAAATCGGGATGTAAATAAGATGGTCCTGCATTTTGATCCGTCATATATGCCGGTCATTGAAAAGCGCGCGGCAGCGTTCCGGGATAATCGTGTCGTTGGTTTTGCGACTGCCGATGATTTTTATGAATACGTGGATCCGGCCGTCAATAAAGGCTTTGGGATCCGGCAGCTGGCCCGTCATTATGGTACGGATCTGAAGCATATTGTCGTGTTCGGCGATGCGCCGAATGATCGGGAAATGATCCAGATCGCGGGCACGGGCGTATGCATGCAGAATGGGTCGGTAGCGGCAAAACGGGCAGCGGACTATATTACACCGGAAACCAATGCAGACAGTGCGGTCGGCCGTTTTTTGATGAAACAGATCATCGAAAACGATGCCGTGAATAAATAGAATAGGTGAAAGATATGAAATTGATCATGATTGCGGCAGTCGGAGCGAATCGGGAACTGGGAAAAGACAACGATTTGATCTGGCGGCTGCGGGAAGATATGAAATATTTTAAGGAGCACACGATCGGTCATCCGATCGTGATGGGGCGCAGGACATATGAGTCCCTGCCGCATTTACTGCCGCGGCGCAAGCACATTGTGATCTCGCGGTCGCATCCGGTGCTGCCGGATGAGGTCGTGTTATATTCCAGCGTGGATGCGTTCGTGGAGGCATATAAGAATAAAGATGAAGAAATCTATGTGATCGGCGGGGCTTCCATTTATCAGCAGCTGCTTCCGTATGCGGATGAATTGCTGCTGACGGAGATCGATGCTTCAGCTGATGCGGATGTGTATTTTCCGCAGTTTGATGCGTATCGATATAGACGGACCGTGGAATATACGGCAGAGGAACAGGGCATTCAATTTGCGCATGTGCGTTATGAAAGGAAGCGAAAAAAATGGATCGTTTAATTGCGATGGATCTGGATAATACGCTTCTGACTTCGGCCAAGACGATTTCGCCGGCTTCGTTGGAAGCGCTGCAGATGCTGAAAGCAGACGGCGTGATCATTGGACTGGTTTCCGGCCGGAGCATGTGGTCGCTGCAGCAGGATATCAGCCGCTGGCAGGTGGAACCGCTGGTCGATTTTCTGCTCGGCAGCAACGGCGGCGTGTTCTGTGATCTGAAAACCGGGGAAGAGATCAATCGTTATCGTCTGGAAAGCAATAAAGCAAAAGCTGTGCTGGATTTTTATCAGAATGTCGATTGGGTCGCCCGGTGCATCGTGGACGGCGCGACGCGGTATACGGAACATTTGGATGAAGCGATGCGGAAAGATTCGGAAATCTATCACGAATTGCCGGAAGAAACAGACCTATATGCATATTTGCGGAAACACGATACGGTCGATAAGATCCTGCTGATGTTTGATGCCGCACGTTTAACTGAGATGGAACGTTCTGCGAAACAAATACCCGTAGAAGGAATCAGCTCGTATTCATCGGCAGCCAATTTATACGAATTCTCACACAAACTGCGCAATAAGGGCACAGGCCTGCAGTATGCGGCAGAACATTTCCATGTTCCGATGGAAAATGTTTGGGCATTCGGCGATGCGACCAATGATCTGGCGATGATCGAAGCGGCCGGACACGGCATCTGTATGGCCAATGGCTATGAGACCGTGAAACAAAAAGCCGATGATGTAACACGTTATACCAATGATGAAGATGGCCTGGCCCGTTATGTACAAGCGCATATGTTGGAGGCGGGTGCATGATCAAGCTGATTGCGACCGATTTGGATGGCACCTTTCTGCGGGCCGATAAAACAGTATCTGATTTTAATCATCAGGCCGTCCGGGCAGCCGTTGATCAGGGGATCCTGTTCGGGATCGCATCGGGCCGCCCGTTGGAAACGACACTGAACATGATCGATCAGTGGGGCATGACAAAAGAGATCCGTTTTCTGATCGGCATGAACGGCGGCGTGGTATATGACACAGAAACCAAAACAGCGGACCGGAACTATCTGCTGGATGAAAAAACCATCGATGCGATCATGGACCACTTCAAAGGACAGCCGGTTTGTTTCCATATCAAGATCGGTGTGGACCGCTACTCGAATTATTCTACCCCGGCAACGGTCAAGGATGCCCTGCGGTATGGAGAACATGAGCATCTGGCTGATTTATATGAATTGATGAAAGGCAAAAGAGTCCACAAGATCAATATTGTCTGCCGGCAGCCTGAGGCGATGGCACAAGTGATGGCTTGTGCCGATGCATTCCAGGATCCGGGCGTCGTTCATTTTCAGACCCAGCCGGGAATGATCGAATTCGTGGATGTTCATGTGAATAAAGGCATGGGCCTGCAGCGGATCGCCGACCATTTTGGCATTCCGATGACAGAGACGCTGGCATTCGGCGATGCATCGAATGATTATGCGCTGTTGGAAGCAGCCGGTCTTGGCGTTTGTATGAAAAACGGCGATGCCGCTTGTAAACGGATCGCCGATGTGGTGACGCCGCAGACCAATGAAGAAGATGCGGTCGGTCACTATATTTTCGATCATGTCCTGAATGCGGATGCGTAAGCATTCGCTTTTTTATGCTTCATTTTCAAAATCCACGATGCGCTGTACTTTTGGTTTTGAACGACATTCCGGGTTGAAGGTAACAGACAAATATTCTTTGAGCATTTCTTTGGCCAGCTGGATACCGATCACTTGCGAGCCCATGGTGATGATATTGGCATTGTTGGAAAGCTGGGCGCGCTGTGCCTGATATACATCGTGTATGCAGGCGGCATAAGCTCCTTTGACTTTGTTTGCGGCAATAGAGACGCCGATGCCCGTTCCGCACAGCAGCACCCCGCGGTCGTATTTTCCATCTACGACTGCCTGAGCTACACGGAAGGCAACGTTGGCGTAAATGGGATCATCGGAACCAAGATCCGTCACTTCGTGGCCGAGTTCTTTTTCGGCATAGTCCATTAATTGTTTTTTAAATTCAGCAGCGTTCGGGTCACATCCAAATACGATTTTCATATTGATCTCTCCTTTTATTATAAATAGTCTTTCATTTCTTTCAGTGATTCATAAATACATGTTGGTTCAACATCGGATTCGGCCACCGTCTGCATATCGGCTTCGCCGGTCAGCACGAGGAATCCTTTCGCACCGTTGTTGACGCCGGTGGCAACATCGGTATAAAGACGGTCTCCCACAAAGCCCATATTTGCGGGCGGACAGCCGGTGATCGCTGTGATCATCTCCACTGTTTCTTTCCATGGCTTTCCTAAGAAGCGCGGTTTGACACCGGTGGAGTCGGTGATCAGACTGCACATCGCGCCGCAGTCGGGCATAAAGCCATCTTCGGTCGGACAGTTGGTATCCATATGCGTTGCGATAAACGGGACCCCGTTTCGTACATAGCGGCAGATCTTATCGAGTTTTTCATAAGTCAGTGTCGTATCAAAACTTTGGACCGCTACATCTGGATCCTCGTCAACAAGGTGCAGGCCTTTAGCTTTCCAGTTTTCTTCCAGCAGCGGGGTGCCGTTTAAGTAGATCCGGGCACCTGGGTAATTTTCCTGCAGAAATTCAGCGGTCACGTCGCCGGCGGTGACAATCCGGCTTTCTTCGACTTTCAGTCCCATTTTAGCGAGCTTTTGAACATAGAAGGACGGCACGCGGGAGGCATTATTGGTAAAGAAAATATAGTCCCGGTCCGGCAGGGCATCGACTTGGCGGATAAAATCCAGCGAGCCATTGATCAGCTTGCTGCCTAAATAGACCGTGCCGTCCATGTCGAGAACGAACAGCTTGATATCGTCTAAGGCTTTATCTTTTGGTAACATCGTGCGCTCTCTTATCCGTAGATTTCCGTTGTGATTTCATCCGCAATTTGTTCCAGTCGGCCGTTGTCCATCGCAAACTTCAGAACAGAATAACGCGGGCGGACTTTGTAGCCTTCCATCAGGCTCGCATGAAACAGCTCTTTGGAAATGCCGATGTCCTTTGGAGTGACCGGAGCGCCGGCATCACGAAGCAGTTTTTCAATTTCTTCATGCGGCGGGCACAGCTGACCGGTGCCTTCCGGCAGAATGTCCGAAAGTTTTTCGAAAAAGCGGGCGATGACCGGTGTGGCGGTACCCACCTGCGTACCGTGATGGATCGGATTCAGACCGCGGGCAATGTAGTCCATTTCCCAGTAATGCGAAAGCATGTGTTCTGCACCGGAAGCCGGGCGGGAAACGCGGACCAGAGCCATCGCTACTCCGGTCAGGATCAAGGCCTCGATCAGTGCATTGATGGCATCTCCATCGCGCTGCGGCAGTTGATCAGATTTTTCGAAGCATTTATTCAGGGCGCGCCGTACCAGTTCCACCGTCGTTTCACAACGGTATTCACCGGTCACTTTGACGGATAAATCCCAGTCTGTCAGGGCAGTGATCTTGCCGACGACATCGCCGAATCCTGCCTGGATCAGTTCCTGCGGGGCGAGCTTCATGATATCGGTATCACAGATGACCGCATAAGCCAGATGAGCGGGATAGGAAATTTTCCGTCCGGCGGACATTAACGGGGCCCCGTCGGAAACATAGCCGTCCATCGACGGTGCCGTGCCGACGATCATATACGGCATTTTTGTCCGGCAGGTAACGTATT
This sequence comes from Catenisphaera adipataccumulans, assembly GCF_014202755.1. Lineage (GTDB taxonomy): Bacteria > Bacillota_I > Bacilli_A > Erysipelotrichales > Erysipelotrichaceae > Catenisphaera > Catenisphaera adipataccumulans. The sequence continues at coordinate 297,802 of NZ_JACHHK010000001.1, read as the reverse complement.
TACAGGAATCGTTGAGGGAACCGCCGCCGACCGCAATGATCAATTTTGTATCGGCTTCGATTTCCTGCAGGATGCGTCCGACGACGCTTTCATCCGGAATAAGAATGTCGCTGCCGCGGTCAAAGTACAGTTCTTTGATGTTGAAACCAGCGTCGGTCAGCAGGTCGCGGGCTTGTTTGCCGGCAGCTTTGAACGTGTTGTTATCGTAAACCATCAGGATCTGTCCGTCTTTGAACGGGGCGGCAAATTCCGGCAGTTTTTGAATAGCGCCAGGACCGACCGCGAGATCGTGAATTTCGAAATTGTGATGGCGGCCGCAGGAGCAGTCAAATTCTGTCTGGGCCATTTCATTGATGTTCAGGTTCAGTATTTCGTTCATGATATCCTCCTTGTTTGTCTTTCACTTTTCAGCTGTATCTTATCAATTCAAAAAATAAAGACAAGGAAGATCAGTCTGAACAAATGTATAAATAAACGAATGCTCAAAAAATGCTGAACGAAATTTCAATGAGGAGGATGAAAAGAAATATTGTTCTTTAAATTGTTTTCTAAAATGCATTGAACAGAATTTCTGAAACAAGCAAGATAGAAAATCTGTTCGTGTTTGATTTTATAAAAAATATTTGAACAAATTTTCTGAAAGAGCATGATACAGAAAATTTGTTCAAGGCAGATTTCAATCAAAAATGAGGGTCAAGAATAAAAAAAGATGCCTTTCGGCATCTTAATTTCCCATGGTGGACCCTTAGGGATTCGAACCCTAGACCCACTGATTAAGAGTCAGTTGCTCTGCCAACTGAGCTAAGGGTCCGTGCTTGATTATATTATCATGGTTTGAAATTGAATGCAACTGAAAATCTGTTTTGACAGCGGAAAAAAAGCCATCGATACAATTCGGTCGATCTGCTGGAAAAATTGACGTTTCGATCCATCAATATTGAGTACAATAGAAGTATAGAAACGAGATGATTCATATGATAAAAGGAGCTATCATGGTTCCGCATCCGCCGGTCATTGTATCGGAAGTCGGACGCGGCGAAGAAAAACAGGTTCAGGCTACGATCGATGCCTATCATCAAGCTGCCCGTGCTCTCGCTTCCTGGCAGCCAGATACGATCATTTGTATCTCGCCGCATGCGGAAATGTATCGGGATTATTTTCAAATTTCACCAGGTAAAGAAGCCCGTGGGGATTTTGCTCGCTTTGGGGCAAAGTCTGTGTCGTTTCATGTAGAATATGATGAAGAATTGGTCGATGCCATTTGTCAGATGTGTGCTGAGCGCAAGTTTCCGGCCGGCAAAGAATATCCGCAGGACGATCGGCTGGATCATGGCACGATGGTCCCGCTGTATTTTATCAATCAATATTGGACCCACTATAAGCTCGTTCGTCTGGGATTGTCCGGTCTGCCGCTGGAAAAGAATCTGGAACTTGGGCAGATCATCCAGGCTTGTGCCGATCGATTGGATCGACGCACAGCCGTTATTGCCAGCGGTGATCTGTCCCACCATGTCAATGCGAACAGTCCATATGGACCGACCAAGGAAGGCCCCGAGTATGAACGGGAAATCATGGATGTCATGGGCAAGGGAGAGTTCAGCCGTCTGCTTGATTTCTCCAATTCGTTCCGCCGGCGGGCCGGTGAATGCGGTCACGGTTCCTTTACGATCATGTCCGGTATTTTAGATGGTTATCCTTACGATGTGCAGTGTCTCAGTCATGAAGATATCTTCGGTATTGGCTATGGTGTCTGCATCTATCCATGCCGCGATCCTTACGTAGATCTGGCTGTGCGCGCGGTCCATGCTTATGTGACGGAACGAAAGACCATCGATCCGCAGGGACCTTATGAAATGATGCAGGAACAGGCGGGCACCTTTGTGTCCATTCATGAACATGGCCGTCTGCGCGGCTGTATCGGCACGTTCATGCCGACGAAGTCCAATATTGCCTCGGAGATCATTTCCAATGCGGCGCATGCCGCCACACGGGATCCGCGCTTTTTTCCGATCGAACCAAAGGAGCTCGATGACTTAGAGATATCGGTGGATGTGCTCGGTCATTTGGAACCGGTTGATTCATCGGATCAGCTGGATGTGAAGCGTTACGGCATCCTGGTTTCCGATCCGTACGGACGCCGAGGCTTGTTGCTGCCGGATCTGGACGGTGTCACTTCGGTCCGGCAGCAGATCGCGATCGCGATGCAGAAAGCGGGCATCGAAGATGAGGAAGGCTTGAACATTCAGCGTTTTGAGGTCGTTCGTCATGAAATGTGATTTGTGTTTTCATGCCTGCGAGCTCAGCGAAGGACAGACAGGATTCTGTCGTGCGCGCACGAACCGCAGCGGGCGGAACATCCCCGGAAATCATCATCGCTGGACCGCGGTCGCTTTGGATCCGATCGAGAAAAAGCCGCTGGCTCGTTTTCATCCCGGATCGATGATCCTTTCGGTCGGTTCCTTCGGATGCAATCTGCGCTGTCCGTTCTGCCAGAATGCTTCGATATCGATGACCGATCAGGCCCCGACTAAAACCTTGAGTCCGGAAGAACTTGTGCAGTTGGCTGAACGATACCGCGGCTCCGGCAATATCGGCATTGCTTTTACGTACAATGAACCGCTGCTTGATTTTGAATCGATCATCGAAACCGGCAGACTGCTCCATGAACATGATATGGTTTGTGTGTTGGTCAGTAATGGTTGTTTTTCGCAGAAAGTATTGCGCGCCATTGCTCCGTATGTGGATGCCATGAACATCGATCTGAAGGGTTTTACGGATTCTTATTATGATTGGTGCCAGGGCGATCTGAACATGGTCAAGGACTGGATCACACATGTCACGTGTCATTTGGAAGTAACGACATTGATCGTGCCGGGAAAGAACGATTCACCGGAACGAATGGCAGCGGAGGCGGCCTGGCTTGCTTCTGTGAATGAGAATATCGTGCTGCATGTGACGCGCTATTTTCCGCGTTATCATTGTGATATACCGGCCGCTCCGGTCCGGCAGATCTATGAACTGGCGGATGTGGCACGCCGTTATCTGAAATATGTATATACTGGAAATTGTTGATCATGATCCAAAATGTCATTCATTGAACCCATGTGTAAAATACATGGGTTTTTAGATGCTCTTTCGGCCGTTATATTTCTATTGACACATCCCGTATGAAGTTACATATTTTTCACATCAGATGTGAAAAATATGTAACATTGAAAGGACTGGGAGAATTGAGAGACAATGTATCTTTAATTGAAATTGTAGCAACGAAAATTTTATTCGCAGTACTTTTTGCGTTGATTTACTGGATGTGGGTGCGAAGCAGTTATGATGAAGGTTCTGCCGCAGTTGGACGGGCTATTTCAGCAGCCGCAATTTTTCTGCTTTTTGTTCATTACTGGCGGATCCAGAAGTATAAGAAAGAACGCTTTGATGAAATGGCGGAACAGAATCTCAAAAGGTGTGATGCCATCTGCCTGAAAATTCTGACGGTTTTTTCCTGTCTGATCGCACTGGTGGGCGGTACGTTTGCGCATATTTCATTGAATGCCGCGTATATGATGGGATGGGCCATCGTTGCTTCCTTATTGTTTCTGTCCGTGCTGCGGACCATTCTCTTTCTGATCATGGACAAGAAAGGCGCATAAAATGGCATTGAAAACCAGGATCCGGGAATACAGGGAAAAGGCAGGCATGAAACAGAGCGAACTTGCCGAACTGGTCGGCGCCAGAAGAGAGACGATCGGACATCTGGAGAACGGGAAATACAATCCTTCTCTGAAGCTTGCCATGGCGATCGCCAAAGTGTTTCATGTAACGGTGGAGGATCTTTTCGAATTTACCGAAGACTGATCAATCCTGCATTGTCGGCGAGTATTTTAATGAAGGAAATTTCAGAAAATCCGCTTTACAGTCAGAATGGATTATGGTAAAGTAAACGAGCAAGGAAATGGAAAGTCAGAAGCACCCCTTCTCACCTGATGTTTTTTGAAGCATGGGTTTATGCCAATTCTCTCAATGAGCAGAAGAATGAAACGGGTGCATACTGCGCCCGTTTTCTTTTGATAAAAAGGTAGGTGTCAAATATCAATAATCGAAAAGTAGCCCCAAATAACGTAAACAGAGACTTGTTTAACGAGAAAATTCCATTTCGTGAAGTATTGGTCATCGATACAGATGGAACACAATTGGGTGTCATGCCAAAGAGAAAAGCTCTGGACTATGCAAGAAATAAAAATTTAGATTTACTTTGTGTAGCGCCGAAAGCGAAACCTCCGGTTTGTAAAGTGCTGGATTACGGACGCTATCACTTTGAGCAGCAGAAGAAAGCCAAAGAAACCAAGCGTAAGCAGCATGTTGTGGAAATGAAATCATTGCGTTTATCTCCGGTAGTCGATACTCATGACTTTGATACGAAAGTGCGTCATGCGCAGAAATGGATCGGTCAGGGGATGAAAGTGAAGATTGATATGCGATTCCGCGGTCGGCTGATCACGCGTCAGGAAGTCGGCCGGAAAATTATGAATGATTTTATTGATGCGTTATCGGATATCGCCGTTGTGGAAAAACGCCCGAAACTGGAAGGCAACACAATGTCGGTGACGTTATCGCCGAAAAAAAAGTAAGGAGGATATCACAATGCCTAAAATGAAAAGCCACAGAGGACTTGCCAAACGTGTGAAAAAGACAGGTTCCGGACAGCTGAAAAGATCTCACGCGTACACTTCGCACCGTTTCCACGGAAAAACGAAGAAACAAAGACGTCATTTAGCCAAACCGGCTATGGTCGATAAGACAGACTACAAGCGTATCAAAGACATGCTTGTGAAGTAATAAGAGGAGGAACGAAGAATGGCAAGAGTAAAAGGCGGAACCGTTACACGCGCCCGCAGAAAGCGCGTCATCAAGCTGGCCAAAGGTTACTTCGGCTCGAAGCATACAATTTATAAAACCGCAAACGAGCAGGTTATGCACTCGTTCAAATATGCATACAACGATCGTCGTAAATTAAAGGGAAATATGCGTCGTCTGTGGATCGCCCGCATCAACGCCGCTGCCCGCATGAATGACTTATCGTATTCCCGTTTGATGCATGGACTGAAACTGGCAAACATCGATATCAACCGAAAAATGTTGAGTGAAATGGCCATCCATGATCCGGAAAGCTTCACGAAGATCTGCGATGAAGCCAAAGCGGCTTTAAACTAAGAAAAAAGATACCCGTTTTCAATGAAAACGGGTTTTTTTATGCATGATCCATGACGGATGTTTAATAAGCCGAATAGCCTGCTTTTGAGATCCACTGCTGTACTTTGATCCGGTCGATGGGCTGTTTCGCCAGAACGGTAACTTGTTTGTCGGCTAATTTCGCTTTGGCGAAAAAACCGTCATGGGCATTGACCGCATTCTCTACCCGGATCTCACAATTTTTACAGTGCATATCCGCGATGCGGAAAGATTCCTCGTATGGATAGTTTTGTTTTTCTTTATCTTTTACTTTAATGCGTTTGACCGGTTCCGATGCACCGCCGCAGCATCCAGTACGCATTTTTCGTTTTGCCTGACGTAAACCGAAGATGACCGCAAGCGCGATCAAGGCCGCAATAAGAATTGTGCTCATTTCACTCACCCCAATGTCAGAATACGCAGGAAGTTGAGAATTGTCAATTAGGAATTTAATAAGACTAATAAAAATTAGATAAATAAAATTTATAGTTGACAGGACGAGTTAGTTAAATTAAACTGTAGATGTTAGATAAAGCTAACAGGAGGTGCGTATGCCGCTTACCTATGCAGAAATGAACAAACTTTATACGGTCAAACGGGTGACCGGTAAAGATGAAGTACGGGCCCATTTGGCAACGTTAGGATTTGTGGAAGGCAGTCAAGTCAAGGTCATTCAAAGTATTGATGGAAACTTAATTGTGGATATAAAAGGAGTGCGTGTGGCCTTGGATGAATCATTGGCAAGACGCGTGCTGGTATAGAAAGGGATGATTGAATGACATTGAATGAAGTGAAAGTAGGAAATACGGTCCATATCAAAAAATTGAACGGCAGCGGACCGACGAAACGCCGCATCATGGACATGGGGCTGACCAAAGGCAGCGAAGTCTATGTACGTAAAGTGGCACCGTTAGGAGATCCAATCGAACTGACTGTCCGCGGCTACGAATTATCGATCCGTAAAGCAGATGCGGCATGGGTCGAAGTGGAACAGTAAAGAAGGGAAAGAGAATATGATCATTGCACTTGCAGGAAATCCAAACAGCGGTAAAACAACGCTGTTCAATAACCTGACCGGCGGCAGTCAATATGTCGGCAACTGGCCGGGCGTCACGGTAGAGAAAAAAGATGGAAAATTGAAAGGCCATCCGGATGTAACGATCCAGGACTTACCGGGCATCTATTCGTTATCTCCATATAGTCTGGAAGAAGTCGTTGCCCGGCAGTATTTGGTGAATGAGAAACCGGATGCGATCATCAATATCATCGACGGCACGAACATCGAACGAAACTTATACTTAACAACACAATTGTTGGAGCTGGAAATTCCGATGATCCTGGCCATTAATATGATTGATTTGGTCCGTAAAAACGGCGATCAAATCAATGTCAAAAAATTAGAAAATGACTTGGGCTGCAAAGTCATCGAAATGAGTGCTTTGAAAGGGGAAAATGCCTTGGAAGTGGCAGAAGCAGCCATCCAAATGGTCCAGGAACATACAGGCATTCCTCAGAACCCACATGTTTTCACCGGTTCTGTGGAGCATGCCCTGGCTCATATCGAAGAATCCATTGAACCGATCGTCGGCTCCAAAGGATTACGCTGGTTTGCGGTCAAAGTCTTCGAACGAGATGAACGAGCCATCCGGGAGATGGGGTTATCCAAAGAAATATTGGATCATGTCGAATCACATATCAGAGACTGCGAAAAAGAATTAGATGACGATGCGGAAAGTATCATCACCAGTCAGCGCTACGATTACATTGCCAAAGTGATGCTGGAATGCGTGAAAAAGAAGCGGGCGCGCGGGGAACTTTCCGTTTCCGATAAGATCGATAAAATCGTTACGAACCGGATCTTAGGCTTGCCGATCTTCTTTGCGATCATGTGGTTTGTCTATTATGTTTCGGTTTCGACATTAGGTACATGGATGACCGACTGGACCAACGATGTCTTGTTCGGGGAAATCATTCCGCCGGCGGTATCCACATTCTGTGAAAGTGTCGGGATGGCAGGCTGGCTGGAGAGTCTGATCGTGGACGGCATCATCGGCGGTGTCGGTACGGTGCTTGGCTTTGTGCCGCAGATCTTATTGATCTTCCTGTTCCTTGCGATCTTGGAAGACTGTGGATATATGGCGCGGATCGCCTTTGTCCTGGGCCGGATCTTCCGCCGCTTCGGCTTGTCCGGCAAGAGCTTCATTCCGATCCTGATCAGTACCGGCTGCGGCGTGCCGGGCATCATGGGAACGCGGACCATTGAGAATGAAAAAGACCGCCGGATGACGATCATGCTGACGACATTCATCCCGTGTTCCGCAAAAACCGAAATTATCGCCATGATCACGACTGAGTTTTTCCCAGGCAATGTATGGGTAGCCTGGAGCATGTGGGTCTTGAGCTTCCTGGTGATCATCTTCTCCGGCATCGCTTTGAAGAAAACGAAGCTTTTTGCCGGCGAAACGGCCCCGTTTGTCATGGAGCTGCCGGCTTATCACTTCCCGAGCGGAAAAAATGTAGCTTTGCGGGTATGGGACCGCGGCAAACACTTTATCGTAAAAGCCGGAACCATTATCTTCTCAATCGTTGTCATCGTTTGGTTCCTGGAAAGCTTCAGCTGGAGCCTGCAGCTCCTCGATCCGGAAACACAGCTGGATCAAAGCATCCTGGCTTCGATCGGCGGTGCGCTGGCATGGATCTTTGCGCCGCTGGGATTTGGCAGCTGGCAGGGAACCGTAGCGATCATTACAGCTGAAATGGCCAAGGAAACCGCAACGTCAACGGTTGTGATGCTGGCGGGAAAAGCAGGTATCACATCGCTGTTTACACCAATCGCTGCCTTGTCATTCATGGCAATGAACTTATTCGATCCGCCGTGCATTGCAGCAATGTCCGCATGCATGCGTGAGATGGGCGACCGGAAATGGGGCTGGATCGCCATCGGCTACCAGTTCATGTTGGGTTATTGCTTATCGTTGGTGATTTATCAAATGGGTTCCTGGCTGTTCTACGGAGCAGCGTTCGGTTTCGGACAGATCGTAGCCATTGTCATTATCGTAGCTGCGCTGTACTTCATTTTCCGGCCGGTGCCGCAGAAACAAATCAATACGCAGACTGCGGAAGCATAATTTTTTCCGATTGGTTGAGATTGTGGTATATTGAAACTGGAGGTAGATACATATGTCAACAGTCATCACGATGATCGTGATAGCGATTCTGTTTATATTGGCCGTCCGGCATGTTATCCAGCATGGTGCATGCGATGAAGACTGCAGCCACTGCGGACATATGTGTTCGGCCAAGGGCGGTGAAACGCTCTATGAAAGATATCGCAAAGATCATCCCAAAAAAATAACGAACACGGCAGAATAGTTCTATTCTGCCTTTTTCTATAGGAGGAATTATGTTTCAGAAGTATGCGGATTTATTGATCAAAAATGGACTGAACGTGAAAAAAGGACAGCTGGTGATCATCAGTGCCCCGGTGGAAACGGCAGACTTTGTGCGCCTGCTGGTCAAGACGGCATATCAGAACGGTGCCGGCCGTGTGATCGTGCGCTACCGCGATGAGCAGGTGGATCACTTGAATTATTTACATGGTGATCTGACCGTGATGGCCCATGAATCGCTTTTTTATAATGAAACCAGTGAACAAGGCGCTTGTTACCTGACACTTGTCGGCGATGATCCGGCTTTGATGAAAGATGTGGATGCATCGATCATTGCTGCACGGCAGAAAACGTTTCGCCAGGCGACGAAACCGTATCGCCGCCGTCTGGATACGATGCACAATCAGTGGTGCATTGCCGCGGCAGCCGTTCCGGCATGGGCAAAGGCGGTCTTCCCGAACAGCAGTCAGCCGACCGAAGATTTATGGAATGCGATCTTTCAGGTTTCCCGCGTTACCGAAGACTGGCAGGATCGGCGGCGTCAATTTGAACAGCGCGTAAAGGCGTTGAATCGATTAAATATTGAATCGCTTCATTATCAGAATGCCGCTGGTACGGATTTAATCGTGAAGCTGCCGGAGGATTATCTTTTTGCGGGCGGCGGCAGCACCTTGACAGACGGCACCTACTATTTCCCAAATATTCCGACCGAAGAAGTATTTGCGGCCCCGCATAAAGACGGCATCGACGGCGTTCTGGTCAGCACACGGCCGCTGGTCCACAACGGGGCGACGATCGACGATTTTCGATTTACGTTCAAGAACGGCCGGGTCGTTGACTATGATGCGAAAGTCGGCAAAGAGGTACTGACCAGTATATTAGATACGGATGAGGGGGCGCGTTCGATTGGTGAAATTGCGCTTGTACCGTATGATTCACCGATTTCCGAGATGAATACGATTTTCTATGAAACTTTGATCGATGAAAATGCATCGTGCCACTTTGCGCTGGGACAATCGTATGGAGAATGTTTGAAAAACGGTTTGACAATGTCGGAGGATGAACTGAAGGCCCATGGATTGAATCAATCGCTGGTGCATGTAGATTTTATGGTCGGCAGTGCGGATCTGCGCATTGAAGCAAAAACACGTGACGGAAAAAAAGTGCCAATATTTGTAAACGGAACGTTTGATTCCTACATAACTGCGTTTGACGAATAGCGTGAATGTAAGTAAAATAAACATATAATGGGGGGAGATTATGGCCAACGATTCTAAGGGAAAAAAGCGCAGTGCGTTGGAGGAATTAAAACGACTGCAGGAAGAAGATAAATATTCATCTTTGCAGATCGAAGAACCTGAGCTGAAAGATTTTGATGCCCATACGGTATTTGATGTCGATCAGACAGGCGATCATAAACAGAAAAGAAGATCATTTCGCATTGGCAAGCGTACGCAGCACCAGCGTGTACGTGTCAATTCCAGCGAATTAGAAAATAAACATGTACGATTTGAAGACATCACCCTGGCTGATACAGTAGATGATGTCGAAGAACCGATCGAAGCTGAAACGTATGAAGAAGCGGAAGAAGCTGTCCGCCGTGTGAAACAGCCGGAGATGGTAAAAGAACCAGAACCAGCAGCTGAAGAACCGGCTGCAGAAGAAGAGCCGGAAGCACCGGCAGCCTCTGAAGAAGTTTCTGAACCATCCATCGCTGAGGAAGAAATCACAGCAGCTGAAAAACCGGCAGAAGAGATACCGGAACCATCGGCCGTTCAAGAGGAGCCGGAGAAAGAAATCGAAGCAGCGGCAGAAGAAACGATCCGTGAAACCGCAGAAGAGCCTGCGGCTCAGCCAGAAGCCGAAGAGGAACCGGAACCGATTGCTCAAGAAGAACAAGAGACCGCTGAGGTTGAAGAAACGATAGAAGAAGTCCCGGAACCATTAGCTGCTCAAGCAGAGCCGGAGACAGAAACCGAACCGTCTGCCGAAGCAGCGGCAGAAGAAATGATCAATGAAACCGCGGAAGAACCTACAGTTCAGCCGGAAGCCGAAGAAGAACCGGAACCATTGGTTACCGAGGAACCAGAGACAGAATCTGTGATGGAAGCGGAAGCAGAACCGGAGGAAGGATCGGTCGTTGAATCGGTTCAAATCGTGGATGCCCGTCAGCAACCGTTGTTTATACCGGATCAAGAGAAACCGGCAGAAGATGCCATCACAATGGATCAAATCGAGGTACAGGAAGAACTGGAATCTGCACCGGATGAAATCTCGCTGAAAGAAGTCGAGGTCGAAGAAGAGCAGCCAGAAGAATCTTATGTGCACGAACTGGATGCCGACGAAGAAGAGGAAGCAGATGTACTGACCGCACAGCCAATGACGGATGCACAGGAACCGGAACCCGTTGAACCGGAGACAGAAATTGAACCGTCTGCTGAAACGGTGACAGAAGAAACGGCTGAAGTACCAGAACAGACTGCGGAGCCGATCGAAGCGACAGAGCCGGAAACGGATGTGGAAATTCGTGAAGAAACAGCAGAAGAAACAAGTCCGGAACCGGCAGAAGAACCGGTGAAACCGGAACTGAGTGCCGCAGATATCATCGATGACGACAACATCGAAGTGGAATACGATGACGATGACTTCGATGATGACGAAGAGGATGAAAGCGAAGACGACGAAGATTTGTATGAAGACCGTAAGAAATTCTTATTGTCTGAATATGAAAAAGAAGAACAATACCTTGAAGACAAATCACTGGAAGGTTATCACTTTACCAGCCGTCACGGTAAGAACTTCTACTTCCGTCAAGGTACACCGAAGAATTACTACTATCGGATCAATTACTATAAAGATGAGCCGTCCGATGAGGAAAAGAACCGTTGGACAAACGACGGCTGGACCGTTATCGAACGCTGGCCAAGCAAAAATAAAAAGGAAGCCGGCTGGTTCGTTTTACGGAATGAAGAAATTCCGGGCCAATACCGAAAAGACATTTTCAATGAAGAAGAGAAGTTTGCCTTCTTCCGTAAATATGCCAGCTCCACACGGTCGACCTTGTATCTGATCTTTATCGTCATGGCCGTTTGTGTGATTTCCTTCTTCATTTCACGCTCATATCAGGCACCAAACATCTGGTACTATGCGATCTGTGTTCTGGTCTTTGTATTGGCGCTGATCTTCTTTGTGATCTATCTGCGCATCTATAACAACGCCAAGCGTGTGTCCAGAAAACTGCGCGCCCGTCTGCGCGTACGCAGCAGTCAGATCAACCTGGAAGATCAGGGACAAGATCGTGAAAGCGATGAAGATCTGAAAAAAGAATGGGACGAAATGAATCAAAAAGAACAATAAAATCAGCGGCTGAAAAAGCCGCTTTTTTAAGGAGGACGAACCATGATCAATGCGCTGCTTGTCGCATGCGGCGGCGGTTTTACTACTTTCTCATCGTTTGCGGCAGAAAGCACGGATCTGATGAAAAGCGGGCATACTGTTCTGGCATTGTGCTATATTTATGCCAGTATCATCATTGGTGTCGTCGCAGTATTTGCGGGTGAAAAAATATCATTGTAAATAAACCAACATGAAAAAAAGACCGAATGATCGGTCTTTTTGTATGCGTCACAATTTGGATATTATTCGATCGACGCCATGACTTGTTCCAACGTTTCGGCTGCCAGCAGACAAGTCGGCAGACATTTTTCTTCTGTTGTGTGATGCATCGGCCGTACATCTTTACAATCCACTGCGCCGAGGCGATTTTTGAAATCCTGTACACAGGACTGCACGATCCGGTTCATGTTCGGCGTTGCATGGGCACGCTGTTTTACCACTTTTTTTGAAATGGCCGCCACACTGCCGACCAGAGCACCGCAGACCATGCCTGAATACATGCCGGCTCCAAAACCGCCCATGGTTTTCATATCGTCATCTGTCATTCCCAATTGATAGTAATCGTTCGCTGCCCGCAGCAGCGTCTCGGCACAGTTATAATCGCTCGTATAATAATGTGTTACGTAGTCTTTTAATGTTTCCATGTTCTCCACCTCCACTTTCAGTATCATAGCATACCCACTATAAAAATGAAAAAAGTACTTGCAATATACCCAATAGGGGTATATATTGTTTTCGTGATCTAAATACCCCCAAGGGGTATAAGGAGGAGAAATGATGAATGATGCAATTTTAGAAGTAAAAAATCTGAAAAAACAATACCAGACGAAAAACGGCATCGTGGATGCAGTCAAAGGTATATCCTTTCAAGTACACCGTGGTGAAATATTCGGTTTTCTCGGTGCTAACGGTGCCGGTAAATCGACCACGATCAATATGGTCACGACCCAGCTGCTGCCAAATGGCGGACAGATCATTTATGATGGCGAGGACCTGACCAACGATGTGGCTGCCATCCGCCGCAAGATCGGCGTGGTTGCCCAGCACAACAATCTAGAGCGCAGCCTGACAGCGGAAGAAAATTTATACTTTCACGGGTTGTACTTCGGCATGGATAAGAAATTGATCCGTGAACGTTCGGAAGAACTGCTGAAAAAATTCGGCTTGTGGGATCGTCGGAAAGACTTTGTGAAAAGTTATTCCGGCGGGATGGCACAGCGTCTGAAGATCGCACGTGCGATGCTGCATCAGCCGGAAATCCTGTTTCTTGATGAACCGACGACCGGACTGGATCCGAATTACCGGAATATCCTTTGGGATCAGATGCTGAAAATGAACAAAGAAGGAACGACGATTTTTCTGACCACCCATTACATGGAAGAAGTCGAAAACTTCTGCGAACATGTTGCCATCATGAAAAAGGGCGAGATGCTCGCGTACGGCACAGTTGATGAACTAGAAAAGAAGACGAATACCCATTCACTGAATGATGTATTCTTGGCGCTGACCAACCGCGATGGTGTGGACGATCGACAAAGCGCAAACGAGGAGGAATAGATTATGGATGAAAAGAAACTGACAAGAAAAGCCTTTTGGGCGATGGTACAGCGTGATCTGCTCGTACAATGGCGGGATAAATGGGAATTCGTGTTCCGTGTGGCCATGCTTCCGTTTATCTTAATTCTTGTATATGGATATATGCTTCCGACGGTCGGTATCCTGCCGGCGGATTTCCCGACACATATGTTCTGCGGTATGATCGGCATGTCCATGTTGATCACGGGGATCCACGGAACGGCCGTTCCTGTTTCGATGGATTTCCACAACCTGAGAGAAATCGAAGACCGACTGCTGGCACCGGTTTCCTCACGCACCGTTGCATATGTCAAAATGTTTGTCGGTATTCTTGAATCGTTTATCGGCGGACTGATCGTTCTGCCGATCTCACTGATCCTTATGGGTTCGAAAATTTCCATTCAGATGGATGCTTCTATGATCCCCGTGCTGATCCTGGTGCTGATCCTGACCGCTATGGCTTCGGCCGCGCTCGGTCTGCTGGTGGGTACGATCATCAAGCCTTCGCAGGTGGCTGCCATGTTCCCGGGCTTTTTGATGCCCGTGGTCTTCCTGGGAGCGATCTTCTATACTTGGCATCAGATGTCGCCGCTGCCGGTGATGCAGGGAATTATTTTGATCGATCCGCTGACTTGGATCAATGAAGCCATCCGTGCTGTGATGACTCCGCAGATCACCAGTCTGCCGCTTTCGCTTACGATGATCGGTATCATCGTCTGGATCGTTGTCATGGGCATCATTGCCTTAAAACGTTTTGACCGGATGGTCTACAACAAGTAATTTTACCGCTTCGCATCTGCGAAGCTTTTTTTTAAAAAAAACGGTCCCTTTCGGAACCGCAGGAAGAAGAATTATGCATTCTTGGTGGCTATGATATTGACACCGGTACCGGCAACGTTTTCCACTAAAACATCACCAATCTTGATCGGTGCTTTGACCGTAACACCTTTGAGTGCTTTGACACAATCAAAGATCTTATCTTTCGGGATATCGTGCTCGGTCTTGCACGAAACCATATTCGTTAAATCACTGCCCGTGACACGCACCGTACTGGTGACGATCCGGGTCGGGTTGGTCACTTCTTTGCGTGCGTAGATATCACCGCGCTTGCACGTGTTGCCCGTTACGCTGAGGATCTCGCTGCCTTCCATTTCTACAGTGATGGAGCATCCCATCGGACAGCCGATACATGTTAAATGTTTTGTTTCCATGATTATTTCTCCTCCAGACAAATCGTAATTTTCTGCAAATCATATTTTGCCAACAATTGTTTCTTTTGTAAAATGACCTGTTCCATTTCACCCGGCGCCATGATCTGACGCGGACGATGCTGGATGCGTTCATCATTCAAATAAACCGAAATGAAATGATTCTTATAGACACCGCCGACACGGAATCGAACCGTCAGCAAGTCATCCATGCATTCTGGACGAATCGTAACAGGAACCGTGTAACGAACACCGTCTTTGGCTTCGACCGGAACAACTTTCGCATTTTTATTTTCCTGATTATGAATGTATTTCACCGCATTCTTGCCGGCTGTTGTGGCTTCCTGAGAAACGAAGTCGACCAGATCATGCACATGCAGGACGTTGCCGCAGGCAAAGACACCGTCAATGTTGGTTTCCAGACTTTCGTTGACTTTCGGACCGCGGGTGATCGGGTTCATTTCAACACCGGCATCCTTGGACAGTTCGTTTTCCGGGATCAAACCAACGGACAGCAGCAGGGTATCGCAGCTGTAATGCTCTTCGGTGCCTGGAATTGGTTTGCCATGGTTATCCACTTCGGCAATTGTGACACCTTCGACACGCTCTTTGCCTTCGATATCCACAACGGTATGGCTTAATTTCAAAGGAATACCGAAATCATCCAGACACTGAACGATGTTTCGTTTCAAACCGCCTGAATACGGCATCAACTCAGCTACGACTTTGACCTTGGCACCTTCCAAAGTCATACGGCGTGCCATGATCAATCCGATATCACCGGAACCTAAGATCACGACTTCACGGCCTGGCATGAATCCTTCAATATTGACCAGGCGCTGTGCGGTACCAGCGGAATAAATACCTGCCGGACGATAGCCTGGAATATTTAAGGCACCGCGCGGACGTTCCCGGCATCCCATCGCCAGGATGATCGCTTTGGCCTGGATCTGGAACATTCCGTCGTTACGATTCATAGCAGTCACGACTTTCTGTTCAGAAATATCCATGACCATGGTATGCAGACGATATTCAATGTTTAAATCTTTGACTTTTTCAATAAAACGATTGGCGTATTCCGGACCGGTCAGCTCTTCGTTGAACGTATGCAGACCAAATCCATTATGGATGCACTGGTTCAGGATTCCGCCCAGTTGATTATCACGTTCCAAAATCAAGATGGAATCTTCGCCGGCTTCTTTGGCAGCTGCGGCAGCGGCTAATCCGGCCGGGCCTCCGCCGATGATCACAAGATTATAGTTTTCCATTGTTCTTTCCTCCTACCAACGATCCTTATTGGTGCCTACGATGAAGCGGCTCTTTCCGCCGGCTTTCGTCACGTTTTCCATATTGATATCTGCTACTTCACGGCTCAGAATTTCCATGACACGCGGCGAGCAGAATCCTGCCTGACAGCGGCCCATTCCTGCACGGGTACGACGCTTGATCGCATCCAGACTGCGTGCCGGGATCGGACGATGGATCGCATCGACGATCTCGCCTTCCGAAACCATTTCACAGCGGCAGATGATATTGCCGTATTTCGGATCTTTCTTGATCAATTCATTTCTTTCTTCGATCGACAGCGTCGAAGCTTTGACGATGCCTTTACGTGTTGCTTTAAAGTTGGCTTTTTCACTTAAGTTCAGCTTGTCTCTCAGCATATCGGCAATCATTTTACCAACGGCCGGGCTGGCAGATAATCCCGGCGAAGCCATGCCGGCGCAGTCGAAGAATCCTGGTGCATCCTTGACTTCTTCAATGATGAAATCACCGTGTTCTTCATGTGCCCGCAGACCGGCAAATGAAGTGATCACGTCACGCAGCGGCAGATTTTTAACTGTGCGGCCGGATTTTTGTCCGACTTCCTGCAGACCATCGTAGGTGGTGTTGACGCCTTCTTTGTTTTCGATGTCCAGTGCGGTCGGGCCGACCAATAAGTTGCCGTGGACCGTCGGAGTGACCAGAACGCCTTTTCCCATCTTGGTCGGCTGTGCGAAGATCGTATGGGAAACGTGCTGTCCGGCACTTTTATCTAATAAGTAGTATTCTCCTTTACGCGGTATGATCGTCATTTTCTTTTCGCTGACCATATTGTGGAAACGGTCTGCATATACACCGGCTGCATTGACAACGCATTTTGTTTCAATGTCGCCGCGATCGGTCTTGACGAGATAGCCGTTTTCGGTTTTTTCAATGTTTTCAACCGTTGTTTCCAGTTTGAATTCCACACCGTTTTCGACGGCGTTTTCTGCCAAAGCGATGGTCAGTTCAAACGGGCAGACGATGCCGGCTGTCGGGGCATATAAAGCTGCCACTGCATCATCGGAAATGTTCGGTTCCATTTTTCTTAATTCATCTTGTTCCACGATCCGTAGATCCGGGACACCGTTTTTCTTGCCGCGTTCCAGCAGCATTTCCAGACCGCCGCGTTCTTTTTCATCAGTGCAGACGACAAACGAACCAATTCGTTTGAACGGGATGTCCAGATCCTCTGATAATTTTGTCATCATCTGATTGCCTTCGACATTCAGCTTCGCCATCAACGATCCTTCTTTGGCATCGTATCCGGCATGAATAATGGCACTGTTAGCTTTGGATGTTCCCTCACATACATCGTCAGCGCGTTCAACCACGCAGGCGGATACATTATAGCGGGATAACTCTCTGGCTGCAGCACATCCGGAAACTCCGGCGCCGATAATCACAACATCATACATTGTGTTCTTCCTCCTTGATGCCCGAAAAAAAGAGAATATACACTCATAGCCTTGGTTTGAACTACGAATGCATATTCTCTTGTCTCAAGCATTCTATTTAATTTTTACACCCTTATCATAATCAGCTGTCCCAGAAAAGTCAAGAGGAAATGTCCCATTTATATGAAATTTATTCCTACATGAACCAAATCGATTGATTGGTCGTCGAGACGGCGATCACACCGTTTTTCAGCGCATTGATCACATCTTCCTTTTCTGTGATCAGGCCGCCGGCCATGACCGGCACTTCGGAAATGGACGTGATCTTCCGGAAGAGTTTTGGGACGATGACGCCGGGCAGGACCTCGATCAGATCCGGATGCACTTTGGTTTTTGTCTGTTTTTCGATGTTCTTCAGTGCCAGACTGTCCAGCACAAAATAACGATGAATGGTGTATAAGCAGACCTTTTTGCCGTAAACGATCAAATTGTGTTTGGTCGTGATGATGCCGTCGGCATGGGCCACATTCTTGATGTAGTCGATCGCGGCTTCATCGCTGCTCAGTCCCGCGATCAGATCCACATGGACGATGGCTAGCCGTCCGCTTTCACGGACCTGACGTACGATCGTCGGCAGGGAACATAAATCCCCATATAATATAAAGACCACACCGACATCTGTTGTCAGACAAAGTTTCAGACCCTCATCGTTTTTGACTGATGCGATGATCGGGTTCTCTTCGATTCTTTCAATAAACGCATTTTTCACATTTCTCACCTGTCTGTATTGTAACATATCACCTTTTTTGTTTCACCCGATGCGGATCGTCAGAAAGCAGCGTATAAAAAAGAAAAAAGCAGGCGACAAGCGGGATTAAATCCGTTATATTGATGGCAGAAGGAGTCGGAAGAATGAACAATTTATCGCTTACTGCACAATATATCAATACATTGGGTGCCTTCTGCGGTGTGCGTGATGTGGATGAACTGTCCCAAAGTGCACTGCAGCAGAAATATGGCTTTCATCAGGCGGATGTCATGGTCTTGTTTGGGGGCTCGATCTTATGCGGCGGTGATGTATTGGCACAAGCCATCCAACGACAGGGAGCCAAGAAATATATTCTGGTCGGCGGGGCCGGCCATACGACCGAGACCCTGCGCCGTCGCATGCACGCTGAATGCCCGGACATTGAAACCGACGGCCGGTCGGAAGCCGAGATCTTCGAAGCCTATCTGGAAGCGCGTTATCAAGTAAAGGCCGATGCATTGGAAACAGAGTCGACCAACTGCGGCAATAATATTACGTATTTCCTGCGCCTCATCGATGAAAAGCACATTCCGTGCCGCTCTGTCATCTTTATGCAGGATGCGACCATGCAGCGCCGGATGGCAGCGACCCTGCACCGGTACCGCAAGGAAATTCAGGTCATCAACTACGCAGCCTATCAGGCTGAAGTGATCGCGGATCAAGGAAAACTGACGTACGCGAAGCCGATCTGGGGCATGTGGGACATGAAACGGTATGTCAGTCTGCTGTTGGGGGAGATCGTTCGTCTGCGTGATGATGAAAACGGCTATGGTCCGCACGGCAAGAATTTCATCGCTCATATCGATATTCCAGAAAATGTATGGAATGCATTCGAAGCATTGAAAACGGAACATGTCGATTGGATCCGGGAAGCCGATCCAGCCTTTGCCTCTAAAAAATAAAATTGTGCTGCATATGAAAATGCAGCACTTTTTCCTTATAATAATCATAAACAGATTAATCGAAAGGAGGAAAAATATGAAGTATGCGATTCTTGGGGCAGGCGGCGTCGGCGGCTGCCTGGCAGCTTATTTACAACAGGCCGGAAAGGAAGTCACGCTGTATGCGCGCGGTGCGCATTTGGAAGTCATCCGCCGCAGCGGTCTTTATGTGGAACAAAGCACGAAGCCATCTTTTACGGCCCAGGTGCACGCGATCCCTGTCGGCGAGGAAACGACAAATCCCGATGTGATCTTTGTCTGCGTGAAAGGATACTCTCTGGCCGAAGTCCTGCCGGATCTGCAGCGCATCAGCACGGCAAAGACCATTGTGATCCCGATCTTGAATATTTACGGTACGGGCGGCCGGCTGCAGAAAGAACTGGCAGCCGATGTGCTGGACGGCTGTGTCTATATTGCGGGCGAACGGACGGCACCAGGCCGGCTGTTGATGAAAGGCGACATCTTTACGGTGGTCTTCGGACATCGCGACCATACGGTCAATGCGGCTTTACAGACGATTGCCGATGATTTAGAAGACAGCGGTATTCATGCGGTCTTATCCACACAGGTTCAGAAAGATACGTATGAGAAATATACCTATATTTCTCCGGCAGCAACATGCGGTTTATTTTATCATGCGACAGCTGGCATGATGCAGAAAGACGGAGAAATTCGTGAGACGTTCAAGACCTTGGTGAAGGAAACGGAACAACTGGCTGCTGCCATGGGCATCGCTCTGGATCACGACATGGTCCAGAAGAATCTGGCCATTCTTGATTCTCTGGCACCGGAAGCCTCGACATCAATGCAGCGGGATATCGCACAGGGCCGCCGTTCCGAAATCGAAGGCCTGGTATATGAACCAGTCCGTCTGGCAGAAAAGTTCGGCATTACGCTGCCGACTTATCAAAAGATTGCTGACCGCATTGCGCTGAAAGGCCAATAGGGACCGATCAAGCGAGCAAAAAGAAGAAGAATGTAGCACTCTGATGTTGACTGTGCTAAAGAATTGTTGTATATTAGCAAGGTAAGTAAAGGAGTGCTAAATATGGGTAGAAAAAAACAGTTTAAATCGGAATCCAAACGTTTGTTGGATTTAATGGTCAATTCAATTTACACACATAAAGAGATCTTTTTACGCGAGCTGGTTTCCAATGCCAGTGATGCGATCGATAAATATTATTTTGAAAATGCCGGTCATGTCGATACGACGTCGCTGCAGATTCGTTTGACGCCGAATAAAGACGACCGGGCCCTGACGATCACCGATAATGGTATCGGTATGACCGAAAAGGAACTGGAAGAAAACCTTGGTACGATTGCCAAGTCCGGTTCACTGGCATTCAAAGAGGAAATGGATAAAAAAGACAAAGGCGAAAACAGCGATGTAGATATCATCGGTCAGTTCGGTGTCGGTTTTTATTCGGCCTTTATGGTTGCCAAAGATGTCACGGTCATTTCCAAGTCCGATGCGGAAGAAACTGCGCATCGTTGGGAAAGCAAGGGAGATGACGGCTACACGATTTCTGAAGACCCAAGTACCGAACGCGGCACGAAGATCATCCTGACGTTGAAAGACGATACGGATCAGGATCAATATTCTGAGTATCTGGAAACTTATACGTTGGAGAATCTGATCAAGAAATACTCCGATTACATCCGTTACCCGATCAAGATGGAAGTTGAGACACAAAAGCCGATCCCAGGTACGGATAAAGACGAAGACGGTAAGGACAAAGCACCGGAATATGAAACCGTGGTCGAGGATAAAACATTGAACTCGATGGTGCCATTGTGGAAACGTCAGAAGTCAAAGATCACCCAGGAAGAATACAATCAATTTTATAAGGATCATTTCTTTGATTATGAAGATCCGCAGCGCGTCATTCATTTTTCTGTGGAAGGCAATGTCAGCTTCACGGCTTTGCTTTATATCCCGGCCCGCGTACCGCAGGGATTCTATAACCAGGACTATAAGAAAGGCCTGCAGCTGTACAGCCGCGGCGTCTTCATCATGGACCATGCCGAAGATCTGCTGCCGGACTATTTACGCTTTGTGAAAGGTCTCGTCGATTCGCAGGATCTGTCGTTGAACATTTCTCGTGAAATGCTCCAGCACGATCATCAGCTGAAGCTGATCGCGTCCCGGATCGAGAAGAAGGTCCTTTCGGAACTGGAGTCGATGCTGAAAGACGAACGGGAAGAATATGAGAAATTCTATCGTAATTTCGGTTTAGATATTAAATTCGGCGTCTATAACAACTATGGTATGGACAAAGAAAAACTGCAGGATCTGCTGCTGTTCTATACATCCAATGAACAGAAACTGTCAACGCTGGATGAATATGTCAGCCGGATGAAAGAAGACCAGAAAGAAATCTACTACATTTCCGGTCAGGATATTGCGCAGATCGATAAACTGCCGATCGTACAGACGCTGAAGAAAAAAGACTATGAAGTTCTGTACTTGACGGAAAATGTCGATGAATTTGTCATGAGCACATTGGGCACTTATAAAGAGAAAACATTCAAGAATGCCGGTCAGGGCGAGCTGGATCTGGACAGCGATGAAGAAAAAGAAGAGCTGAAGAATACCAGCGAAGCCAATAAAGATCTGATCGACTTCATCAAGGAGTCGTTAGGCGATAAGGTGGCCGATGTCAAACTGACCAATAAGCTGAGTGACGATCCGGTGGATCTGAGTGCCGGGGAAGGCGTTTCCTTTGAGATGGAGAAAGTCTTTGCGAACATGCCGCAGGGCAGCAATCCATTCCCGATGAAAGCACAGCGTATTTTAGAGATCAACCCGAATCATCCGATTTTCGAAACGTTGAAAAAACTGTATGACACCGATAAGGATAAGGTCAAAGAAGTGGCTGATGTATTGTATGATCAGGCACTGTTGATCGAAGGATTTGAAATTGAGGATCCGATCGCTTACAGCCGCAAGATCTGTGAACTGTTGGTCAACCAAAATCAGTAATGAATTTCCCTCGCAGGCCGCGGGGGATTTTTTTCGTTGTCGGGTTGATCGGAATTGCCTATAATGGTACTATGAATGTCGTTTTTGATATCGGAAATGTGCTGTGCACATTTGATCCGGATACATTTTTACCGCAGTTGATCAAAGATCCCGACTGTATCCAGGCGCTGAAAAAATTTTATTTCCGCGGCCTCTGGAAAGAATATGACCGCGGGTATATCCAACCATCCGACTTAATAAGGATGGGATGCAAAGAATATCCGCAGTATGAGCAGCAGATCCGCACGCTGGTCCGGCATTGGGTGGAATATGTGATCCCGATCCCCACAAGCATGGCATTGATGGAGGATCTTCAGAAGCAGGGCATACCAATGTATATTCTTTCCAATATTCCCGAGGATCAGTATCTTTATGCGCTGCATCATCGGGCCTATATGAAACGAATCAAAGGCGGTGTGTTTTCCTATCAGGAAAAAGTGATCAAACCGGAGCGGAAGATTTATCAGATCTTATTGGATCGATATGATCTGAAACCGTCGTCCTGTCTGTTCATCGACGATCGTAAAGAGAATATTGCGGCTGCGGCTGCGCTCGGTTTTGAAACGATACATTGCACCGATGTGCGCCGGATGCCGGATCAAGTCAGGGAGAAACTACATGAAATGCAAAGTCAGTAAACAATGCGGCGGCTGCACCTATTTAAATATGCCGGAAAAGCAGCAGGCACAGATCAAACAGGAACAGGTCGAGCAGCTCGCTGCCCAGTACCATATCAAAGCCCGGATCGGCGATGTGCATATGGCAGCCCATCCGCTGCATTATCGCAATAAAGTCATCGTCGGTTTTGCGAAGCAGAAAGGAACCATTGTTTCCGGTCTGTATGCGAAACATTCCCATCGCGTCGTTCCGTATGATCAATGTGTCCTGCAGCCGGAGATCGTCAACGAAATTATCGCGGCCATTACTAAAATGGTGCAGTCGATGAAGATCGAGCTATACAATGAGAAAACCGGCACCGGCGTACTGCGTCATGTGATGATCCGCTGGGCGCATGCGACCGGTGAGATCATGGTCGTATTCGTCACGGGTTCGTCGATGTTCCCATCACGTAAAAATATGGTTCGGGCATTGACAAAGCAGTTTCCGCAGATCAAGACCATTCTGCAGGAAGTCAACGGCCGAAATACCAGCGTCGTCATGGAACGGGAGCCGATGGTCCTGTACGGAAACGGCACGATCACGGATTTGTTGTGCGGTCTGAAGCTGCGCTATTCGGCGACCGCGTTCTACCAAATTCATTCGGAACAATGTGAAGCATTGTATGACATGGCGCGCAAAATGGCCGATCTGCATCCGCGCGACACTTTGTTGGATACATACTGCGGCATCGGGTCGATCGGACTGACATTGGCTTCTTCATGCGGTCATGTGGTCGGTGTGGAACAAAATGCCAGAGCGTTGAAAGATGCGGCCTACAACGCCCAAAGCAACGGCATTGAAAATATTGAATTTGTGCCGATGGATGCCACTGCATTTATGAAAGAGGCAGCCAAGTATCAGCAGCACTTCAATGTGATCGTGCTGGATCCGCCGCGGGCGGGCACGACCCGTGATTTTATTCAGGCAGCCGTTTCGCTCAAGCCGCGCCGGATCGTTTACATCTCCTGCAATCTGGAAACATTGATGCGGGATCTGAAGCGGTTTAAGAAAAGCGGGTATGAAACCCGGAAGATCGAGCTGTATGATTTGTTCCCATATTCGGAACACGTGGAAGGAATCTGCGTGCTGGAAAAGAAGTATTATAATCAAGCGGCAAGCCGGAAAAAAGCTGAGGCGCGCAAGTCGTTTGAAGCAAAGAAAATCAAGGAGCGCAAACAGCGCAGACGGTCAAAATGACCGTCTTTTTTTTCGCCAAAACAGTGAAATTTTCGTATATAAGCACGGTCAGCCGAAAACGGTTACAATTCATCAGAATTTGGCAAATTTCGTTTTGCCCCACAAAATCGGCCTTTTTTATCGAAAAAATGGCTGATAAATATGTGAAATTGTCAAAAAATTTGACCTTCATCCCAAAAATAGTGTAACCTAACGACCATGTGAGAGAAAAAGGGGGCTTTACATGAATCGAATCACAAAAACAATGTTCTCGGCAGCTATGATGATGAGCGTCACAACACCTGTCATGGCATCGGAAACAACGCCGAATGAAAACGTCTATTCAGTGGCATACAAAGACAAAAACGATTTGAACAATGCCTTCAAAAAAGTATATAGTTCAGAAATCGGTAATATGAAATATATCACAACTTCCTCCCAAGGGATGAAGTATGAATCGGATGCATATCAGATCACGGTCAAGGGACTGGATCTGAACAAAGAAGGCACCCAGACCATCAAGATGGAACTGGAAAACAAGAATACAAATAAGATTTCCAAAGCCGGCTCGACCGTGAATGCGAAGACAGCAACGGTAAATGTCAAAGATCAAACGGCACCTACCTTTTCTGGTAAAACGACGATCGATACCGTCAAGGGAACAACAGTCAATTTGGAGGATGCCGTAAAGGCAGAGGACAATAAAGACGGAAAAGTTTCGGTTTCCTTCTCCGGCGATGTCGACTATAACAAGCTTGGTTCTTATCAAGTAACTGCCACGGCAAAGGATAAGGCTGGTAACGAAACCAGTGAAAAAATTACGGTCAACGTAAACAATGATTCGTATTATGAATCGATTGCGCAGGCTGCTCTGGCGCAGGTCGGGGTCAATCAGGACTGTACGATGTTGGTGACCAATTCTTTGAAGGCCGTCGGTATTGAATTCCACGGCTGGCCGGAAGATTACCTGTCATTGGGCGATCTTACGACAGATCCAGTGCCGGGCGATATCGTTGTTTATCAAGGTCATGTCGCCGTCTATATCGGCAACGGACAAGCGGTCCACGGCGGCTGGAACGGAACCACAACGGTCGTATCCAGCGTGGAATGTTCCAACACGTTGATCGGATATGTTCACGTACGAAAAGCTTAAGCGATGCACAGGCACCGCTTTTTTTATGTATAATGAATATATGAAACCAAATATCATTGCGCTGGATATTGACGGTACGCTGACGGATTCCGCGAAGCAAATTCCGCCGAAAACGCGCCATATTTTAATGAAAGCCCAGAAAGAAGGCTGCCGGATCGTGCTTGCTTCCGGCCGGACGATCCCGGCCCTGCGCCGTTTTGCGGAAGATCTGCATCTGGATGAACACCATGGGATCCTTGTTGCTTATAACGGCGGCATGGCCGTGGATGTGCAGACGGGGGAAGTATTGTTTGACCGGCCGCTGCAGCGATCCCAAAGCAAGTCTGTCCTGGAACATATGAAAAAGTTCAATGTTTACCCGATGATCGACCGGGGCGATTATATGTACGTCAACAATGTTTATGCGCCGCCGATCCATGTCGACGGCACCGAATTCAATGTGGTCGAATATGAAGCACGCGGCGGGAATTTCCTGCTTTGTGAAGTCAAAGATCTGGCTGCCTTTGCGGATTTTCCGATCCGCAAGATCCTGACGGCCGGGGAACCGGATTATTTGCTTGCACATTACCAGGAAATGCAGGCACCGTTTGTGGATTCTTTGAGCTGTATGTTTACGGCGGATTTTTATTTTGAATTTACTGCCAAAGGTGTCGATAAAGCAGCGGCGATCCGGGCTGCTTTACAGAAGATCAGTCAGAAAAAGCTGACTGTTGCGGCATTCGGCGATTCGCAGAATGACATCTCCATGATCGAGATGGCGGATCTCGGGGTCGCAATGGGCAATGCGAATGCGGCAGTTAAGGCAGCAGCTGACCGGATCACGCTTTCCAATGATGAAGAAGGCGTTTATGAAACTTTGAAAGACTACTTTGCTTGATTGACAAAGAAGGAAGAGTATGCTAATTTAATAGTGGTTAGATAAAACTAACTCATTGAACACATTGACTTTGACATGATTGTTTATGTTCTCCTTTAAACGTGTCTTAGGACATCTCCCTATTGTGTTCATTGTATAAAGCTGTATATCCGCGCATTTTTCACCATTTACTCTTCGGATGTACAGGCGAAAAGAGACCGGGATCCATCCTTAAATTTTGATCAGAAATACCCTTTACAGCCATGGAATAACCGTGGCTCTTTTCGTATAAAAAAACATTGACATACAAGTTAGACAATGCTAACTTATAGGTAGTTAGAATAAACTAACCAGGAGGGAAAAGAAATGAAATATGTTTATGCATCACGCACTGGCAATGTAGAGACGTTGATCGGCAAGCTGGGTTTGGATGCGCTGCGCATTGAGGACGGCAGTGAACAGGTTTCGGATGATTATATCTTGTTTACGTACACCGACGGTTTTGGTGAAGTGCCGGCTGAGGTCGAAACGTTTTTGATGGCCAATAGTATGAATCTGCGCGGCGTGATCGTCAGCGGCAGCCAGGATTATGGCGAAGCGTATTGTAAAGCCGGGGATGTCATTGCGGAAACATACGATGTTCCATGCCTGTATAAAGTCGAAAATGACGGCACACAGGAAGATGTCGATGCGATCCGTGATATCCTGAGTAAATGCCAATAAATGGCCTTCTATTTCAAGAGCATCTGATTCAATACAGCGCCTGCACATTGGGGCATATGAAAACCGGAAGTCTCTTTCGGATATTAAAGTCTGAAATACCAAACTATGAGGAATGCATGCGATATTTCTGTGATCTATGTACTCCATTTGGTTATCGCATCATGATACTGAAAGAAACAAATGCGTTTTGTTTAATTTATGTTTATGACCGCATGAAACTTGAACATATGCTTTCGAATGCGGCCATTCAGAATTTTTTATCGACGTTTGGATATGAAGATTTTACGGTTCCCGGGGCCTTGCACCATCTGAAACGGAGCATGCAGGAAGAAGAATTTCCGCATGAAGTCGGCATCTTTTTAGGATATCCGCTCCAGGATGTCCGCGCATTTTTATCACCTGAAAGAAATCAAAAATATCTGTTGGTCGGATATTGGAAAGTCTACAGCCGGCTTCGATCGAATCAGAAAAAATTTTACCGTTATGATTGTCTGAATCGAACCATGCAGCGAAAAGCCGCCGCCGGTGCCTCCATGGAATCAATATTGGAAAGTATGAACCCAAGATAAGCCGTGTCACCGCGGCTCTTTTCGTGTCTTTTTCCCTGCGAACATGTATAATGGAAAACAAAGGAGAAGAAAATATGATCAAGGAAGGAAAAGAAAATAAAATTGAACACATCGTCCTGCCGGATATGACTGCAGCGGCGATGCGCAGCGGCGATGCCGATGTGCTGTCGACCCCGATTTTATCGGCTTGGATGGAAGAAGCAGCCTGGACCATGGTTGCTGAAGATCTTGAATCAAATCAGACCACGGTCGGCATGCGGATGGAACTTGACCACATTGCGGCTACACCAGTCGGCATGCATGTGACCTGCACGGCTGTATTGGCCAAAGTCAAAGGCCGCGTGCTGACCTTTACGATCGAAGCATACGATGATAAAGAACAAATCGGCAAAGCGACCCATCTGCGCTGCATTGTCGACCGTGAAAAATTCAATCATAAGGCACAAATAAAAATGACCGAAAGCGGCAATCCGGCAAAACCGCAGGGCAAAGCGGGGGAAGAAATGCTGGAGCGCATGAACCGGAGCCATTATGAAATGACCGGCTGGGCACTGGATCATATGGAATGGAATCCAAAAGATAAGGTGCTGGATATTGGCTGCGGCGGCGGTATGACTTTGAAACGCTTGAAAGAAGCGATGCCTGATGCAGCCCTGTACGGCATTGATTATTCGAAAACATCGGTGGATACGGCCCGTGCATTGAATGCGGATCATCCAGATATCCAGATCGAACAGGCATCGGTCGAAAAGCTGCCGTTTGAAAATGATACGTTCGATAAGATCGTGACGGTCGAAAGTTTCTATTTCTGGCCGGACCCGGCACAAAATCTGCATGAAGCCGTGCGTGTGCTGAAACCGAGCGGTACGTTGATGATCGCGGCAGAAATCTATGGCGATGCTTCTTTAAGTGAAGAAGAGAAAGCAAATGTGGAAAAATATCATTTGTTTAATCCAACGAAAGAAGAATATAAAAAGATTTTTCATGATGCAGGATTGTCCTGTCGGATCGATACATACCACAACTGGATTTGTGTAACGGGCACCAAAGCCGAAGACTGAATGATGATAAGCCAAGGCTAACCAAAACGGGTTGAATCGCCCATTTTAAATCGATATACTTGTAATATAGAAAATTAAAGGAGGAAGTCACATGGCTGTAAAAATCGATAAAGATACTTGCATCGGATGCGGTGCTTGTGTAGGAGGATGCCCGGTTGGAGCATTGTCTATGGATGACGAAGGCAAATCCCAGTGCGATGAAGGAACTTGCATTGACTGCGGTTCTTGCGTAGGAACTTGCCCGGTCAGCGCTATTACTCAATAATAACGTATGGAACGCTGCGGCGTTCCTTTTTTTTTTGGCAAAGAAAAAGTGCCGCTTGGCACTTAAATGTGATGTTCTTGTTTTAATCGGATAAACAACGGTGTCAGCAGACAGCCTAATATAATACTGGCAGCGGCCTGTACAAAATTGCCAGGCACCGCAACCAACGCCATGGCTGCCGACTGATTGACCATCCAGTCCGCAAAGAAATATCCTACGATCATCCAGCCGCCGGCAATGATGTAAGCGGCCCAAGCTTTTTTCAGCTTTTGAAACAGCACACAGGCCAGCAGCCCTTCGATGCCTTTGACCAATAAAGTAAAGATCGCATAATAAGAGTAGCCGCCGATCACATCCGCCATTGCCGAGCCGATGCCGCCGATCAAAAAGGCCGCAAATGGATCGACGATCGCCGCAAACACAAAGATCATCGTATCGCCGACATTTACGTATCCATTGACGCTGTTCGGAATTCGGATCACTAGAGTCGCTGCAGCGACAAGCGCGATCCCCAAAGCTGTGAGGGTAATTTTTCTTGTTTCTGTCATAATTTAATCATAGTCACATTTATTTCGTTTGTAAAGTTTTCAGTTTTGCCCGGAACGTGATCTTGCGCGGCGTGGCCATCGTATCGAACTGGATCAAATACGCTTTCGTGTCTTCATCCGTTTCCAGGATCGTGCCTTCGCCGAAGACCGGATGCACGATCCGCGTCCCCTTGGCATAAATAACACGCTGGGCATCTTCCAGCAGGCGCTGTTCCTGCCGGCCGATGTAGGCATTGGCTTCTTTCAGCAGTTTTTCAGAAGGCCGCCGAGTATATTCCATGAGCTGCGGATCGATCTCCAGCAGGAAACGCGACGGATACCGGAACGAGTGATCCAGATTTTTTCCTTCGGCTTCGCTGAGCAGTAAATACTGCTGCGCTCTTGTCATGGCGACAAAAGCCAGCCGGCGTTCTTCTTCCATTGCCTGCAGGGTACGAGTCTTCTTGGAAGGGAAGATGCCTTCATTCAGGGAGCAGAGGAAGACCACAGGAAATTCCAGACCTTTGGCCGTGTGCACGGTCATCAGTTTGATGCGGTCCTGCCGGTCATCCAAATCCGAATTCGAAAAGAGCGCCGCATGCCGCAGATAATGTTCGGCAGAAGTTTCCTCGCCGATCGTTGTTTCATATTCGAACACCGACTGTTTGAGCTCCGCTAAATTATCCAGCCGGTCCTGACTGCCTTCGGTCCTCAGCATGCGTTCGTAACCGGAGCGGTTCATCAAATCGGCCAGCACCTCGGAAACTGGGCGCCGGTCATATTCGGCATGGAAAGCATCCATCAGTTCGATGAATTCATGGGCCTTGGTGCGCCGGAAGGAATCGGTGCCCGCCAGCTGTTTCAGAGCCTCATACAAGGAGATCGAATGGGTGTCGGCATAGGTGCGCAAGGTTTCCATGCGGGTCTTGCCGATGTTGCGCTTCGGTACGTTAAGAATACGCGCGATGGAAAGATCATCCAGATAGACGGCTGCCCGCAGATAGCTGAGCGCATCTTTGATTTCGCGGCGTTCGAAAAACGGCATGCCGCTGTAGATCATATACGGGATTTTTTCCTTGATCAGCACTTCTTCCAGACTGCGCGTCACATAATGTGCCCGATAAAGGATCGCTATATCGCGATAATGCATGCCATGTTCCAGACGCCGCCGGATCTGACTGACGATCCATTGGGCTTGTTTTTCTTCCGAAGCGGCGTGGTGTGCCAGCACCGGTGCTCCGGGACCGACCATTGACTCCAGATTCTTTTCGATGCGGGTGCGGTTGTGCCGGATCAAATCGTTGCATACATTCAAGATCTGCGGGGTAGAACGATAGTTCTGTGTCATCAGGATCGTCTTGGTGCCGGGGAAATCCTTGTCAAAATCCAGCAGAAATTTGACATTGGCCCCGCGCCAGGTATAGATCGTCTGGTCCGGATCGCCGACCACAAATAAATTCTTATGATAACCGGCC
This sequence comes from Catenisphaera adipataccumulans, assembly GCF_014202755.1. Lineage (GTDB taxonomy): Bacteria > Bacillota_I > Bacilli_A > Erysipelotrichales > Erysipelotrichaceae > Catenisphaera > Catenisphaera adipataccumulans. Next base: position 267,073 of record NZ_JACHHK010000001.1, on the reverse strand, counting down.
AGGACCCGCATCAAATCGTACTGCAGCTGATCGATGTCCTGGAATTCGTCGATCATGATATATTCCAGCCGCTCCTGCCATTTCAGACGAATGGCATCATTTTGTTCAAAAATATACAACGTGAATTTGATCAAATCATTGTAATCCAGGCCGAAGCATTTCTTTTCCTGATAGAGATAGCCATAGAAAATGATATCCATCGGCTCTTCGGCTGCCAAATATTTTTGGTGAAGGGTTTCCAGATCCATGTTGATCATATCGATGTAATACTGCGGCCGGTTGAAGATTTTCTCGATTTCGATCCGATCCCTGGCCTGCGCAAAGGTCATATCCTGCAGCGTCAGACCGCGTTCTTCGTAAATGATGCCAAGCATCTGATCAATGTCGCCGTTGTCCAGGACCATGAATTGTTTTGGATAAGAAACGGCATGGGCATCTTCCTGAAGGACCGAGACGCAGAAGCCGTGGAACGTGCTCACATAGCCGGTATCGTTATCGCCGGTCAATTGGTGAATGCGCCGGCGCATTTCGTTGGCGGCCTTGTTGGTGAACGTAACACAGAGAATGCGGCCGGGCAGGATGCCTAGATCGTTGACCAGATAGGCAAAACGATGCGACAAGGCCCGGGTCTTGCCGGATCCGGCACCGGCAATGACGCGTACGTAGCCTTCGGTGGTCATTACGGCCTGGGTCTGTGCGGCATTGAGAGTTTCTTCCATGAAAGTCTCCTTTCTATAAAAAAAAACAGGGAAACATCCCTGTTACGATTTAAAGCATTTCAGTACGTCTTTGGACTTGCCCAGCACATAGAGCGACTGTCCTTTCCGGAGAATCGTATCAGGAGTGACGTACATATTCAGTTCGTTGTTGGTTTTGACGGCCAGAATATTCATCTGGTATTTATGACGGATATTCAAGGTACCGACCGTTTTGCCGTTCCAGGCTTCCGGGACAGATACTTCGAAGATCGCAAAACCGTTGGCGATGTTGAAGGAATCAAACACAGAATCCGAACTGTAGCGCAGCGCTGTCCAGTTGGCCACTTGTTTTTCCGGGTAGATGACGACATCAGCCCCGTTGCGGTAAAGCAGTTTCTCCTGTACGTCCCGGCACGCTCTGGCAATGATCTTCTTGGCGCCCAATTCCTTTAAGATCAATGTCGTGATCAGCGAGCTTTCAAAGTTATTGGAGATCGTGACGATGCAGACATCGAATGTGTCCACACCTAAGGTGCTCAAAAACTCTTCGTCGGTACTGTCGCCGATCAAAGCGTTGGTGACATAAGGAAGTACTTTTTCAATGTTTTCTTCTTCAATATCAATGGCCATGATCTGATGGTCCAGTTCATTTAATTTTGTCGCCAGATGGAAGCCGAAGCGTCCGATCCCGATCAATAAAAATGATTTCATATCTCTATCCTCCTAACCGACATTGACATTCTCTACCGGCAGCGCTTTGGTGTAGCGGCTGCGGAATGTCAGCGCATATGCCAGCGTCAGACCGCCGACCCGTCCGAAATACATCAATAAGATCAAGATGATCTTTGAAGCGGCACCGATCTTGGTGGTGATGCCCAATGTCAACCCGACTGTTCCGATGGCTGAGGCGGTTTCAAAGAGACAGCTGACAATATCGATATTTTCGATCCGGCTGATCAGCATGCCGCAGACCAGGAACAAAACAATATATAAAGTAAAGATGCAGATCGCATTCTGAATGGATTCGTTCGAAATACGGCGGCGGAAAATATGCGGATGATCCTGATGGAAGGCCGCATAGACACAGGCGAGAATGACCACAAATGTCGTTGTTTTCATACCGCCGGCAGTCGATCCCGGACTGCCGCCGATCAGCATCATCGAGATCATCGTCATTTTTCCGGTGCCGGTCAGCGTGCTCAGATCCGTTGTATTGAATCCGGCCGTACGCAGCGTCACGGACTGGAAAAAGGAAACAAGCACCCGCGTGCCGCCTGACAAATCACTGTATTCTCCGAAATAAAAATAAACAGCCGGCCCTACGATCAGGAAGAACGTCGTCAGCAGGACGATTTTCGTCTGCAGGTTGTATTTGGAAATGTGCTGTTTTTTATCCAGGACATCTTTCCAGACGACGAAACCCAAACCGCCTAAGACGATCAATGCCATGATCACGATGTTGATGATGGGATTGCCCGCATAGGCCGTCAGTGACTCATAATGGCCGTAAACGTCAAAGCCGGCATTACAGAAAGCGGAAATGGAATGGAAAATGCTCATCCAAATGCCTTGTAAAATGCCGCGCTCGGAGATATAAATCGGAGCCATCAGCACGGCTCCTAATACTTCCAATGTAATGGCGCCGTGGAAAATAAACCGCGTCAGCTGGACGATATTGTCCAGGCGCGGGCTGGAAATTGCATCCTGCATGGTCTTACGTTGGACCAGGCCGGCATTTTTCCCGATGCGCGATACGATCAATACGGCCATCGTAATGACGCCCATGCCGCCGACCTGGATCAGACAAAGGATGACCAGCTGTCCGAACCACGACCAGTACGTTGCTGTATCGCGGACGATCAGTCCGGTCACGCACGTTGCAGAAGTGGCGGTGAAGATCGAATCAATAAACGGCGTCCATACGTGCTGCCGGGAAGAGATTGGCAGCGACAGCAGGATTCCGCCGGCTAGGATCATCAGGAAAAAGCTCAACACGATCAAACGGAAAGACGAAGAATATCTTCTATGATTCATAATTGACCCTTCTCATTAATTTTACACTTGGCTATTTTATCATTCAAGGATGAAAAGATAAAGTATAACTATCTTTTATCCGGAATCATGAAAAAAATCACAGAATTTTACAAGATTCCATGAAAAATTTCGATTTGGGGTGACATTTTGGATTTTCAGTTTATAATAATACTATACGAATTGAAAGCAATTGAGGGACCTTGTATGAATGATAATGAAGAACTGTACGAAGAATTTGAAGACCAGGATGCGGATATCAAAGAAAAAGAAGCTTTGATCGAAGAAGCGGAAAAATTAAAAGATATCGATGACTGGAATGAGTTAGCACCGCGTGTCAATGATCTGCAGCGGGCATGGCGCCGGATCCATTATTGGGAATCCGGTTATGAAGACGAACTGAAAGAAAAGTTCGATGCGATCATGGATACGTTCTACGATAAAAAACGGGAAGCAGATCAGGCCGGAGAACAGATCAAGGAAGATCTGATCAAAAAGGCCGAAGAAGTGTCTCAGTCGGAAGACTGGAAAAATGCGACGCAGCAGATGAAAGATCTGATGACGCAGTGGAAAGCAGCTCCGCGTTTGGGACGCCGGAAAGACGACGAATTGTGGAACCGTTTCAACGCCGCCCGTCAGACATTCTATACGCGCAAACACGAGCACTGGGAAGATATGAAAGAACATTTCGAAGATGCCCGGGAAGCAAAAGAAAAGCTGATCGTGGAAGCCGAAGCGCTGAAGGATTCGGAAGAATGGCAGAAGGCCGGCAACCAGTTCAAAGATTTGATGACACGCTGGAAGGAAGCCGGCAATGCCGGACGCGAATACGAAGATGATCTGTGGGAGCGTTTCAACGGCGCCCGCCAGCACTTCTATCAGCGCCGCAATGCCTTCTATGAAGAACTGCATAAAACGCAGGATGCCAACTATCAGGCAAAACAGGAACTGATCGAAAAAGCAAAAGCCATTGAAGCAACGAAAGATTATTCCCGTGAAAACACTCAGACCATGAAAGATTTTGGTGTGCAGTGGAAGGAAATCGGTTCGTGCGGCCGGGCACGTGAGAACGAAATTTGGAACTCGTTCCGCAGTGTCATGGATGATTACTTTGACGGTCTGAAAGAACTGAACGCCAAGAAACATGAAGAATGGAAAGAGCGGATGGCCAATACCATCGACCGCAAAAAATACGATATCGAAAACGAAAAGCGCCGGATCAGCCGCCTGGAGGAAGACCTGCGCGGACTGAACAGCCAGAGCCGCATGGATGAAATTGAAGATGAAATCGATGAGGCGGAAGAAGAGATCCATCAGCTGGAAGATGAAATTGCCGATATCGAAAGCAAAATTAGTGAAGAATAAGCGCAGAATGCGCTTTTTCTTTGCCCTGTCATCTTGATTTACGCGCTGAAATTCCGTAACATGAGGGTGAGAGGAAGACAGTATGGACCATCAAACCCGAGAAAAACAGGGAGCATCGGGAATGCGCATTCATGCAGATTCACAGGATCTGAAGAAAGCGTCGGATACGTTCAGGCTTCTGGCCTGTTTATTGTTGGTGATCGCCGTCATTGCGGGGATCATTCAAAGAACGCAGCCGGCCAAAGCGCTGATCGTGATGCTGCCATGGTTGTTTATTGCCCTGATTTGTGAAGATCGGAAAAATCGATTACGCCGGAAATCAGCAGAGGCTGCTAAGCGGGAAAAACGCTGCCGAGACTATCTGCCGGTGCTGGCAAAGCAGGATCCCTGTCCGCTGTCCGCATTGGGCGACGATCCGGAAACAATACGACAGGACTTGACATACGCGCTGCGCCATCAGTGGCTGGCCTATGGTGAGTTCGATGAGACAGGGCAGTGGTTTTTTCAAAGCGAGAAAACAAAAAAGAAGTCAGATTAATTCTGGCTTTTTCTTTTATATAGTGTTAAAATGAAACTAAATAAAAGGAGATAAAACTATGGAACTCACAAGAAAAACACTCGCAAAATATTTTGATCACACATTTTTAAAAGCATATGCAACGGAAGATGATCTGCGTAAATTATGCAATGAAGCCAAGGAAATCGGCGCAGCCATGGTGGCAATCAATCCGGAATGGATCGAATTCTGCAAAAAGGAACTGGCCGGCACGGATGTCCATGTCGGAGGTGCTGTATCTTTTCCGTTAGGACAGACGGGCTTGAAAAACAAACTGGACGAATGCCGCAACTGTATCGAAGCCGGTGCCGATGAAATTGATTATGTGATCAATGTCGGCCGGGCAAAGATGCATGACTGGGACTGGATCCGCAATGAGATGGAACAGCTGACCAAGCTTTGCCATGACAACGGTAAGATCATCAAAGTTATTTTTGAGAACTGTTATTTGGAAAAAGACGAGATTCGTCAGCTGGCGCTGATCGCAAAGGATGTAAAACCAGATTTCATCAAAACCAGCACGGGCTTCGGAACCGGCGGTGCCAAGGTCGAGGACGTTAAACTGATGGTCGACACCGTTGAGGGAGAAGTCAAGGTCAAAGCTGCCGGCGGCATCCGTACGTGGGAAGCATGCAAAGCGATGATCGAGGCAGGCGCACAGCGCATCGGTACGTCGTCCTCCCTGAAGATCCTGGAAGGATTCGACCAACAATGAAACCATTGACATTTATTCCCTTTACGTACGATACGATCTGGGCAGGCGATCAGATTGCCAAAGCGCGGCATTGTTCCCGGATCGGTACGTCATTTGAAATGTCGGCCCATCCGGAAGGTTCGGCGAAAGTCAAAAACAGAGACGGACAGCCTTTGTTTATCGACTATCTAAAAGGACGTGAAGACGAGATCCTCGGTCCGGGACTGACGGAACATGAACTGCAGCGCGGCGCCCTGCTGGCTGCCGGGGTCAACTTAAGCGTGCAGGTGCACCCGGATGATGCGTATGCCCAGGCACATTCGCACGATAATGGAAAATATGAAAGTTGGTATATCATCGATGCGATGCCGGGAGCCGATCTGGTTGCCGGTACGACCACAGCGGATGCCGAAACGATCCGCAGAGCCTTGCAGGATGGTACACTGGATCAATATTTGAAGACCTATCCGGTCAAGAAAGGCGATTTTATCGATATTCCGTGCGGCACGCTGCATCAGCTGCGCAAGGGGATCCTGGCCTATGAAATTGGTTCCAACAGTAATGTTACGTATCGTTTTTATGATTACGATCGTTTGGGACCGGACGGCAAAAAGCGCCAGCTGCACCTGAAGGACAGTTTCAATGTGGCTGACTTCTCCAATCAGGCACATTTTGTGCCGGCGGAACATAAAAGTCGTTCTTTATCAAACAGCCCGTTTTATGAAATTGAAGAATGGTATGTCGATGCAGACCGTGAGCTGGTCTGCGGTAAGACCTATGCCATGATCACCAATGTGGAGAAGGATCCGATCACGGTGAAATGGCAGGAAGAAGGAATCGAACTGGACGGCTGGTCAGCGATGTTGGTGCCGTATGCGGCAGGGTCCGTGATCGTACCGGCAGGCAGCCATGTATTAGTGAGCCGTCCTAGGAAGGAGCAGGGATGAAAACAATTTTAACCACTGGATCAAACGGATATCTGGCGTCACTGATCTATCAGACGAACCGGGATCCATATCACTGGATCCGTATGACGCGCAAGAATGCAGACTTGACGGATCCGGATGCGGTAGAAGCATATCTCCGAACACAAGATTTTGATGTGTGTTTTCATGCGGCCGCCAATGCGAACACAAAATTCTGTGATGAACATCCGGACTTAGCCAAGGCCATCAATGTTGAATCGACCAAGCGCATCGTCAATGTCTGCAAAGAAAAAGGAGCGAAGCTGATCTTTTCCGGATCGGAGCAGGAATTTAATGGGGTCGATGCGGCCGGCCCGCATACGGAATCGGAAACGACCAAGTCGGTCACGATGTACGGCCAAAACAAGATCGAATGTGAACAATATATCCAGGATACCTATCCGCAGGCTGTGCTGCTGCGGTATTCCTGGCAGATGGGACTTTCGATGCCGGGCATCAAGGCAAGTCCGAATTTGATGAAAAATGTCATGACCGCTTTGCTTCATCAGCAGCCGACCTTATTTACATGCAACGAAAAACGGTGCATGACATATGCGAAACATCTGGCAGAAGCGTTTCCGCAGCTGATCGAATTGGAGCCGGGCATTTACCATGTGGCCGCATCCAATGAACGGACAACGTATGAATGTGCGGTTTATATCGCTCAGCAGCTGGGCGCTTCACCGGAAGCCATCAAGCAATTTATCCTGCCGAATCATGAGCGATATGCCGACCGGTTCCGTGATTTCCGTCTGGATGCCGGAAAACTGGCGGCCAAAGGAATCACATTCGGCACCTTTGAAGAAAATGTACAGGAGATCCTGAAAGATTTTGGCTGGGACAAGTAATATGTTTGCGCAGGAACGGAAGAATCTGATCCTGGAAACACTGCAGCAGAAGAAACGTGTGACCATTGCCGAACTGACCGATTTATTGCAGGTCAGCGGTACGACGGTACGGGCGTATTTAACCGAGCTGGAACAGCAGCACAAGTTATTGCGGACGCACGGCGGCGCTATGTGGATCGATGCTGGATACGGAACAGAAGAAACCATGGATGCCCGCCAGGGCAAAGATTTGCCGCAGAAACAAGCCATTGCGCGTCTGGCTGTACAAGAACTGAATGCCAAGGAGACCATTTTCTTAGATACCGGGACGACGTGTGTACAGATCGCGGAAGAGTTGTTGTATCGAAAAATACCGATGACGGCGGTCACCAATGATGTGCGTGTGGCACTGACCTTGCAGAAAAGCAATGTTCTGCAGGTCGTTATGCTTGGAGGCACGCTGCGAAATGCATATGAATGCACGTTAGGCGCCGGCATGATCGAAGAGATGGAGCGGTATTATTTTGATACCGCACTGATTGCCGCGAACGGTGTATCGGCAGAATATGGTATTTCGACACCTCATCCCGAGACGGCGCAGGCAAAACGCGCAGCCCTCAAACAGGCAAAACGTTCGATCGTGGTCGTGGATCATACGAAACTGGAAAAGGTGACCGCAACGAAATTTGCGGACATTCATGATGTGGATGAGATCTTGACCGATCCGGAAGCCTCAGAACAGCTGCTTGCGCAGTATCAGCAGCAGGGGATCCGGATCCGCAAAGGAGAATAAACAAAAAAGGAGCGATGCATTCGCTCCTGTTTTTTCGCATGGTGCCCGTAGGCGGAATTGAACCACCAGTTCATCCTTACCATGGATGTGTATTACCATTATACTATACGGGCCTGTATATTTAATTCTACAGAAAAGTATATATTCGTCAAGTATTTATTTTCTGATGTGTCTATGAGAATGAAGGAATTTTTGTTATAATATGAAACGCAAGGGGGAACAAAAATGCCTTATTATCAACTCTTGAAACAACGGCGTTTATCGCTGCGTCTTTCGATCCAGGATATTTCCAGTCAGACGCGGCTGGCGCCTCAATATATACAAGCCGTTGAAGAAAACAATTTAGCGGTATTCAATGATGATTTCAACTTTATTCGTTACGTTATTCGTTATTACTGCGAAGCCATCGGTGTTAACTGGAATGCGATCCAGCCGGAAGTCGATGCCAATATTGCGGCGTATGCTTCCAACCGCACGACAAAAATATCCGACGGCACCGCTGAAAATAAAATTACGAAGACCAAGAAGCGGGCTTCCGCGAAAAAATCCAAACCAAAGAAAAAGAAGAAAAAAGATCATCCGATCCGCAAACGTCTGAATTATGCGTTCAATAAATCAAAGAATGCCCGTTATTATCGGATCGGTGTATTGGTGCTTTGTGTTGTGCTGGTGCTGGCACTGATCAACTGGGGCATTTCCTATTCGGCCAATAAATCGGCTCAGACTGCAGAAGCCGAACGGCAGGCAGAACTGGCAAAGAAAGAACAGGAAACCAAGAAACTGGCAGAACAGCGGCAAAGCAGCACCACATCGACCGATACGATCGAAATGCAGGCAACCGATAAAGAAAACAACGTTTATGAGGTCGCCGGTATCCTGACCGGTTCAAAATCGGTGGATCTGACCATCACGATGCCGGAAGACAGTACGGTCGTTGTGTATAAAGACGATACATTGGTTTCTGACAGCGATACCGAAACCGTTTATTCGGATACATATACGCAGTCGATTTCTGTATCCTCGAAGTGCACGATTCAGGTGGAGATCGGCACCTACAGCAATAATAAGATCAAGATCAACGGCAAATCCGTGACTTTTAATAAGACCAATTGGCAGAAGGGAGAACCGGCAGTTCTGTATTTTGATATCGTGAAGACACTGTCTGATACGTCCGACAGTTCATCAGATGATACTTCGTCGGATTCCACGACGGATACCACAAGCACAGATACAACGACTACAGATACTACAACGACGGATACGTCGGCTGCAGATACAACGTATTATACGGATGATAGTACGTATTATGACAGTACGGCAACTTATGATGATGGTTCCGGCACTGTTTATTAAGGAGTGATTGGATGAATTTACCGAATAAATTAACTGTAATGCGCATTTGCTTGGTCCCGGTGATCGTCATCGTGTTCCTGGCAATGGATCCGACGCAGAATGTGATCGAACCGGTCAGCGGTCTGTGCCGGCGTGATGTGATCGTCTTCTTACTGTTCGGCATTGCTTCACTGACCGATCTGCTGGACGGCAAGATCGCGCGCAGCCGCAATTTGATCACCACCTTTGGAAAGTTTGCTGATCCGATCGCGGATAAGATGCTGGTGAATACCATGCTGATCTTGATGGTCTATACGCACCAGGTCAATGTTGTAGCAGCCTGGATCATGATCTCACGTGATCTGGTCGTCGACGGTCTGCGGATGGTGGCCAGCCAGCACGGCCGTGTCGTCAGTGCGGGCATTTACGGCAAAATGAAGACGGTCCTGCAGATGTGCGCATTGATCTTCTTGATCCTGCGCAACTGGCCGTTTGCGTATCTTGGCCTGCCGGTCGATCAGATCCTGCTTTGGGCAGCGACCGTGATGTCTGCGTACAGCGGCTATGTTTATTTTATGAAATTGAGAAAATATGTTTTGGAGTCGATGTAGATGGATACGATCAAGGAACTGATCACGATCTGCACCGCAAAACACTGCACGATTTCCAGCTGTGAAAGCCTTACAGCTGGTTTATTTACGAGTGCGGTCGCATCCGTTCCGGGTGCCAGTGCAGTGCTGAAAGGCGGTGTGGTCACTTACTTTACAGAATTAAAAGAAAAGTTGGTGCATGTGCCGGCGGAGCTCGTACATACATATGGAGCCGTCAGTGAGGAGTGTGCCGCTGCGATGGCGCGCAACACTCGGGAACTGACCGATTCGGATTACTGTGTTTCCTTTACCGGAAATGCCGGACCTGATACAATGGAAGGCAAACCGGCAGGACGTGTATATTGTGCCATTGCTTCCAAACGCGGCGTGAAGCCGTTCATGTTTCAATGTGATGCGATGACGCGCAATGAAGTGCGTCAGTATGTCGTTGATCGGATGGCAGAAGAACTGCTGAAAGAGGTGAAAGAAAATGGATGAAAAAGACAATAAAGATAAATTGCTGAATGATGTCGTCAAGAAAATTGAACGCGAATATGGAAAAGGTTCCGTTATGAAACTAGGTGACCGGGCTGCCGTGGATGTGGAACCAATTCCTTCGGGCAGTCTGCTGCTGGACCGTGCTTTAGGGATCGGCGGTTATCCGAAGGGCCGGATCATCGAGATCTTCGGTCCGGAGTCCAGCGGTAAAACAACGCTGGCGCTGCATGCGATCGCGCAGGTGCAGAAGATGGGCGGCCGTGCCGCTTTCATCGATGCCGAAAATGCGATCGATCCGGTTTATGCGCGGAACTTAGGCGTGAATATTGATGAATTGATCTTATCGCAGCCGGATTCCGGCGAGCAGGGACTGAATATCATGTTGATGCTGATTGACAGCGGTGCCGTGGATCTGGTCGTTGTCGATTCGGTGGCGGCATTGGTCCCGCAGGCCGAACTGGATGGGGAAATGAGCGATCTGCAGGTCGGTGCACAAGCGCGTATGATGTCCAAAGCCATGCGTAAGCTGGCCGGCATGATGAATCATAATGAATGTACGGCGATCTTCATCAACCAGCTGCGTGAGAAGGTCGGCGTGATGTACGGCAATCCGGAGACAACGCCGGGCGGCCGCGCTTTGAAGTTCTATTCTTCGGTGCGTCTGGATATCCGCAAGGCAGACGTCATCAAAAACGGATCGGAGATCATCGGCAATAAGGTGCGTGTCAAGGTCGTAAAAAACAAAGTGGCGCCGCCGTTCAAGCAGGCGATGATCGAGATCATGTACGGCAAAGGCATTTCTTATATTTCGGAATTGCTGGATCTGTGTGTGGATGCGGACATCATTCATAAGGCCGGTTCCTGGTTCAGCTATGAAGGCGAGAAAATCGGCCAGGGCCGTGAGGTCGCTAAAGCCTATATCCAGGAAAATCCGGAATTTCAGGCAGAATTGGAACAGAAATTAAAAGAAAAAGAAAACGAAACAGAAGATGCGGAATGATCTTCTGTTTTTCTTTGCGGATTTTTTCACAAAGTCATAAAAATTGCGGTATAATGAAACGGAAACCAAGGAGAAAACATATGGCAGCACAAAAAATTTTCGACAAACGAAATCTTACCATGATGATGGATTTGTATGAGCTGACAATGGCCAATGGTTATTTCGAAGATCATGCAGATAACTATGTTACGTTTGATGTCTTCTACCGCAAAAATCCGGATAACGGCGGCTATGCCATTTTTGCCGGATTGGAACAAGTCATCGAATACATTGAAAATATGCACTTTAGTGAAGAGGATATCGAATATCTGCGGTCGCTGAATATTTTCTGTGATGAATTCCTGGAGTACTTGCGCAATTATCATTTTAAAGGCGATATTTTTGCATTCCGCGAAGGAACGATCATGTATCCGAATGAACCGATCTTAACGGTACATGCGTCGCTGATCGATGCGCAGCTGGTGGAAACGGCTATTTTGGCTGAAATCAACCATCAGTCACTGATCGCCACCAAAGCCAGCCGCATTGTCCGGGCGGCCAAAGGCAGGGCCGTATCGGATTTCGGTGCCCGCCGCGCACATAATATGGATGCGGCTGTTTACGGAGCCCGTGCGGCATACATCGGCGGTGCGGTCGGCACCGCAACCGTGCTGGCCGGTCAGCTGTTCAACATTCCGTTGAGCGGAACGATGGCGCATTCCTGGGTCATGTATCAGGATGATGAATATACAGCTTTTAAGAAGTTCTGTGAAATGTATCCGGACAATTCGATCTTGTTGATCGATACCTATGATGTACTGGAATCGGGTCTGCCGAATGCGATCCGCTGTGCCAAGGAAGTATTGGAGCCGATGGGCAAACGTCTGAAGGGCGTGCGTCTGGATTCCGGCGACCTGGCTTATTTGACGATCAAAGTGCGCAAGGCGTTGGATGAAGCGGGCTTAAATGACTGCATGATCGTCGCTTCGAACAGCCTGGATGAATACAGCATCAATTCGATCATCGAGCAGGGCGGACAGATCGACAGTTTCGGAGTCGGCGAACGTCTGATCACTTCAAAGAGCGATCCGGTTTTCGGCGCGGTGTATAAGATCGTCGAAGTGGAGAAAAACGGCGAACGTATCCCGAAGATCAAGGTCAGCGAGACCGTAGAGAAGATCACGAATCCGGGACGGAAAAAAGTCTATCGTGTGTATGACGAAGAAGGCCGGGCAATCTCGGATCTGCTGACGAAATATGATGAAACCGTTGATACGAGCCGCCGGTATCGTTACATTGATTCCAAGAAACCGTGGAAAAATATGCATTATGAAAATTACACGGTCAAAGAGCTTCAGCAGCAGGTCATCAAAGACGGCAAGCGGATCATGCCGACCGAAAATCTGGATGATCTTCGTCAGTATGTCAAAGATCAATTGGATAACGAGATCTGGGTATCTGAACTGCGTTTTGACAACCCGCACGTTCACTATTTAGACATGAGTCCTTCTTATTATGAAATGAAGATGGATTTACTGTATAAATCACAGAAGAACGAGGACTGAGATGGCCAGACTGAAACAGGATACGTGGCAGCCGCTGGCAATCGATGAGATAAAGGATCCGATCATTTTCGTGGTCGATATGGTCAACGGTTTTGTGAAAGAAGGCGCTCTGCATGATCAGGAAATTGCGCGTCTGATTCCCGCCCAGCAAGCGGTACTGAAAACGCTGGCCTGCCGAAATGTGTTCGTGTGCGACAGTCACCCGCCCCGGACACGGGAGTTCGAAAGCTATCCGCCGCACTGCATGATCGGGACCAAGGAAGCTGAGGTCGTGGATGAGCTGCAGCCGCTGATCAAGTATGTGCTGCGTAAGAACAGCACCAATACATTTACTGCACCGGCGTTTGAGGAATATCTTGACGGCGGTCTGGATGCATACCAGGATGTGATCATCATGGGATGCTGCACAGATTTGTGTATTCTGCAGTTTGCGCTGAGCCTGCAGGCGTGGCTGAACGAACATAATAAATCCGGCATGCGAGTGATCGTGCCGGTCGATTGTGTGGATACATTTGACAGTCCGGAGCATTCAGCGATGTTCTGGAATGATGCGGCGCTGCAGAATATGGCAGCCAACGGGATCTGTGTTGTTTCAAGCATAAAATAAACGGGCATTGGCCCGTTTTTTTTATGCGATCAATTTTCCTTCCGTCATCAGTTCAAGGATCGGAAAGATCTCATCCTGCAGTGTATGATCATAAAGCATGCGATGATGTCCGCCTTCTATAAACAATAGCAATTTCTTGCCAGGGATCTTTTTATAGGCATTGCGAGAACTAGCCGGCGGGATGACTTCATCGTCCGTGCCGTGGATCATGAGCACCGGACAGTAGACGTTCTCAATACTGTCTTTGTATTGACTGACAATGGATGTAAAGGCGTTGGTTTGTTCCGGACTTGGTTTTTCCGGTGTCTCCGGTTCTGATTTCCGCCACTTGTTGACGGCCTTGACGCCATATTCGACGATCTTCCGCGTGTCGAGATATTGAAAAGCCGGCGCCGCAAGGATCAGTCGTTTGACCGGAAAAATCGTCGCCAGATAGGAGGCAATCACACCGCCCATCGAAAAGCCGATCAGGACAACGTTGTCGTGCTGGGCACAGACTTTCTTCATCTGCTGCGTGCAGCGTTTGATCCAGACATCCGGATCGGCGTCCTGTGCATTGTCAACGTCGTAAATATCAAATTGAATGACTTCGTATTTCCGCTGCCGGAAGTAGTCAGCCAGCGGATCAAATTCATGGTGCAGCCGTTTGCCGAATCCGTGGATCGTTACGATGACAGGCTTTGGTTTTGAGCGAAAGAAAAACATACCGATTCCTCCTTTCGGTTGGACCGATTGTATCACAAATTGAACCAGTTCTCCACCGGCATTGCGGATTTTGATAAAATCGCAAGCCTATAGGCAGGAGCGTATGATTTCGGGTATAATAGAATGAGAAGACAATATGAAAGCAACCTTGATCATAAAAAATATTGAACATTTATATACATGCGATGAACAGTTTACGATCTACGATCATGCATTTGTCGCGATGTATCATGAAAAAATTATCGACATCGGTGAACATAGTTATAAATCATGGGTCGATGATGCGACCCGGGTGATCGATGCGAAAGGCGAGATCGTCGTGCCGGCTTTGATCGACTGCAACTACATTGGCTTTCGTCATGTCCGCCTGGGCGATCAGCTGCGTTATACCGGAGCGGCGCTGTATGCGATGAAACAAAATGGCATTCTGACCTTGCTTTCGACCCACAGTTCGCTGCAGCGGCAGGAACTGACCCAGGACGTGTTCTATCGCAGCCGTCATTGTCCGCTGCCGATCGTGAGCTGCCTGGAAGACTATCAGAAAGCGGAAAACGAACGGTTTTTATTGTCCTGTAATTTCGGAACGCCGAATTCATATATTTATTCGATGCATCCGGTTTCCTTCGTGCTGTTCAACACCTGCGGCGTATCATGCGACAAACTGCTTCAGGCGGCCACTTCCTGGCCGGCAGAAGCCTTCCATCTCGATGACCGAGGATCGTTGATGATCGGCAAACGCGGGGATCTGCTGGTGCTGCAGGTGCCGACCCTGGAACATTATTTTCAGACCTTGGGACGGCCGTTGATCCGGCGGATGATCAAAAACGGCATCATGTTCTATCCATACTGGCTGATTTGTTGACATTCAACCAGATTTCGATATAATTTAGGTAAATCGACGGAAGAAGAAGAGTAGCTGGATGAAGCCTTTGCAGAGAGTCCGCGGCCGGTGGAAGCGGACAAGGAAGAAGCAGTGAAGATGGTCTTCGAGCCGCGTGGCTGATAGGTAAGTCATGACGGGTTCGCCCGTTACAGCGATAGGGTATGTAAGTACCTGAAGAGGCGGAACAAGCAATTGTTTCGTGAAGATAGGTGGTAACACGTGAGTAACATCTCGTCCTATGCAGGACGGGATTTTTTTATGAAGGGAGAGAAACAAATGATACGATTGGAACATGTATCAAAGACGTTCCAAACCAAGGCCGGCAAAGTGCATGCGGTCCAGGATGTCAGTTTAGATATTCCGGAGGGGGATATCTTCGGCATCATCGGATTTTCCGGCGCCGGTAAAAGTACATTGGTACGCTGCATGAATCTGCTGGAAAAACCCGATACCGGTGCGGTTTATTTGGAAGGACAGGATCTGCTGAAGCTGAACGATAAGCAGCTGCGCCGGGAGCGTCAGAAGATGGGCATGATCTTTCAGCATTTTAACTTGATGGAGTCCCGCACGGTCTTCGACAACATCGCGATGCCGCTGGTGCATTTACACTGGGACAAAGCGAAAATCACGGCGCGGGTCAATGAACTGCTGGAGCTGATCGATCTGGCCGACCGCGGCGATTCTTATCCGAGCCAGTTGTCCGGCGGTCAGAAACAGCGGGTGGCAATTGCCCGGGCGCTGGCCAATGATCCGAAAGTGCTGCTTTGTGATGAGGCAACCAGTGCGCTGGATCCGCAGACGACCCAGAATATTTTGGCATTGATCCGCAAGGTCAATCAATCGATGCATTTGACCGTTGTCATCATTACCCATGAGATGGCGGTGGTCAAAGAGGTCTGCAATCATGTGGCCGTCATGGAAGAAGGAAAAATTGTGGAACAGGGCGATATCGTATCCGTGTTTACGAATCCGCAGCAGGAAATCACGAAGAATTTCATCAATACCACGAACAACGCCCGAAAGATCGATGAACTCATCGAACAGGATCATCCGATCACACGGCTGCAGGCCGATCAGGTGCTGGTGCGTCTGCAGTATAAAAGCGCCAATACTGCCGATCCGATCATATCGACGGTATCAAGGAAATTTGACGTGGATATCAATCTGATCTTTGCCAACGTGGAAATTGTCCATGATACACCGATCGGACAAATTGAAGCCATCTTTACCGGCAAGGAGGCAGATGTACAGAAAGCGCTGGACCATTTTAGGAACAGCGGTGTCAGAGTGGAGGTGATCAAACGTGGCAGCCTACTTTCCTAATGTGATCATGTATGCGGATGAGTTTCCGCAGGCAATATGGGATACCATATATATGTTGGTGATCAGCGGCATCCTTTCGACTATTTTAGGACTGCTGATCGGTGTGATCTTGGTCGTGACCCGCCGAGGCGGCATCATGGAAAACCGGGTCGTCTTCTGGATCCTGGATAAGATCGTGAATTTATTCCGATCGATCCCATTTATTATCTTAGTACCGACAGTTGCCGTTCTGACACGTTGGATCGCTGGTTCGACGATCGGCCGGGAAGCGGCCTTGGTGCCGCTGGTGATCGGCACGGCGCCGTTTATTGCCCGTCAGATGGAAACGGCGATCCTGGAAATCGATCCTGGCATTTTGGAAGCCAGTCAGGCGATGGGACTGAGCCCATGGGAAATTATCGGCAAGGTCCTGCTGCGGGAAAATGTCCCAGGCATGATCCGCGGCATCACGATTTCGATGATCGCCTTGGTCGGACAGATCGCCATTGTCGGAACGATCGGCGCCGGCGGTCTGGGAGATATGGCGATCCGTTATGGCTTGTACCGGTCGATGGGGGACATTACATTTGTGATCATTGTTTTGATCCTGGTGATCATCTCGATCATCCAGCTGCTCGGCGATTTTCTGGTCACAAAGGCAACACATTAGTTATAAATAATATTTATAACGATTATCAAAGATTTATCATTCCGTTCCAACGGATGATTCAGTATGATGAATGCACAGAAACAGAGAGGTAACAGTATGAAGAGAACAAGAATTTTAAAAGCGGCATTGAGCGCGCTGGTTGCCGTCAGTCTGGCCGTACCAGCTACTGTTGATGCCAAAGAAACAAAAACATTGACGATCGGTGCAACGACATCGCCGCACGCGATCATTTTGAAACATGTGAAGAAAGAGTATGAAGCCAAAGGGTATAAGCTGGTCATCAAAGAATTTTCGGATTATCCGGAAATTGATCCGTCGACATCCGACGGCAGTCTGGATGCCAACTATTTTCAGCATCAGCCGTATTTGACTGCTTATAATAAAGATGAAGGCTTAAAAAAGGGAGATGACGGCTATTTGGTTTCTGCCGGAAAGATCCACTTTGAACCAATGGGTATCTATGCCGGCAAAAGCGATGATCTGAAAAATATTTCTGACGGCGCACAGATCGCCATTCCCAACGATGCCTCCAACGAAGCCAGGGCATTGTTGCTGCTGCAGGATGAAGGACTGATCACCTTAGATAAGAAAGTCAAAGTAACATCGACAAGCGTGACGCTGAAACAAGTAAAGAAAAATCCACATGATCTGGACTTGGTAGAAATGGATGGTGCGCAGATCGCATCAAAGCTGAATGATGTTGATTATGGGGTCGTCAACGGTAATTATGCATTGGATGCCGATGTGACGGATAAGCTGCTGGCTTCCGAATCGACAGACGGTGAAGTGGCACAGACCTACGGCAATGTCATTGCGGTGCAGGAAAAAGATAAAGACAGTCAGGCCGTGCAAGATCTGGTCAAGATCTTGAAATCGGAAAAGACCCAGAAATGGATCAAGAAGCATTTTAAAGGAGCGGTCTTGCCGGTTGAAGAATGAAATATGAAGTAAGTGATGCATGTGTGATGTGCGGCATGTGTGCCGGGATCTGTCCGGAGATCTTCGTGCTCAGTCCGAAAGGCAAAGCCGAAGCCAAGGACATCGATACCGATTTGCCGCGGGCCCAAGAAGCTGTGCTCAGCTGCCCGATGCATGCGATCCATATCAAGAAGCAGGTAAAATGACCTGCTTCTTTTTGTGAAATAAATAAATAAAAAACCCGCAGATGCGGGTTTAATCTCTTGTCCATCGTCCGAAAATACCGCAGGGCAGCACACCGCCGGAAGTGACCGGCAGCAGGTTTTCACCAGTTTCGATGGTTCCGCCATGGTTTTTCTGCACGGCACGGTTCATCGTTTCTGCTAATGTCCGGCAGGAAAAGCCGGTCGTATAACAATTGATGATCATAAATAAAGCGTCGTCGCTCAGCAGTTTCTGGCACTCATCGGCCAGTTCATACAACGAGTCTTCCAATTTCCAAAGTTCCTGTTTCGGGCCGCGTCCGTAGCTGGGCGGATCCATGATGATCCCGTCGTACTTTCTGCCGCGGCGCTGTTCCCGCCGAACGAACTTCAGACAGTCATCCACCAGAAACCGAATCTTATGGTCTTCCAGATGATTCAGTTTCATGTTGTCTTTGGCCCATTGGATCATGCCTTTGGCGGCATCGACGTGCACGACTTCGGCGGCACCGGCCTTGGCACAGGCCATGGTTGCCCCGCCGGTATACGCAAACAAGTTCAATATTTTTATATCATCGCGTCCGGAAGAGCGGATGGCATCCATCATAAAATCCCAATTCGATGCCTGTTCCGGGAACAGACCGGTGTGTTTAAAGCCGGTCGGACTGATCTTAAATTTCAGATCTTTGTAATTGATGGTCCAGAATTCTTTGATCGGGTGCCGGGTTTCCCAGTGACCTCCGCCGGATTTAGAGCGATGGTAAACCGCATCGGCGCGATCCCATAATTTTTCATTTTCGATCGGCCAGATACACACTGGATCCGGCCGGCGCAGGATGATGTGATTCCAGCGTTCGAGTTTTTCTTTATGGCCGGTATCCAGGATCTCATAGTCTTTCCATTCATTCGCAGTTTGATTCATGACCTTATTATAAGGGCTTATAAAAAAACGGTCAATTGCTTGACCGTTTAGATGAGGAATCTCATGATAAAATAAACACCCAACGATAAGATGGCTGTGCCGCCGGCTAACGTCAGCCATTGGTAGCCGACTTCTTTTTCTTCCTCAATTTGTTTTTTTATGGTCGCCTTATCGGCCATTTTCACTTCTTTCTCCATATGGATCCCTCTTTTCAACTCAACAGTAGCACCATTTCAGATTCCGTCCAAGGAAGTGGAAGAACCGGTCAGAAAAGTGGTATGATAGCGTTATGGAAAATTTGATGTTCAGTCTGAATGCGACCGTGCCTGTCTTTCTGATGATGGTGTTCGGTTATTTCTTTAAGAAAGTCGGTATATTCAGCGAAAAGACCTTATCAGAAATCAATCGATTTGTCTTTAAAATAGCACTGCCGGTATCGTTGTTTGCGGATCTGGCCGCAAAGGATTTTGTCAAACTTTGGAACGGTCGGTTCGTACTGTTCTGCTTTATAGCGACCTTGCTTTCCATTCTGTTAGCGGCCGTGATCAGCCGGTTCGTGGTCAAGGGCCGGGCGCAGCGCGGTGAATTCATTCAGGCCGCCTATCGCAGCAGTGCCGCCTTGGTCGGCAGTGCCTTTATTTCGAACATCTATGGCGACAGTGCCATGGCCGGACTGATGATCATCGGTTCGGTGCCGCTTTATAATATTTTTGCGGTATTGGTCCTGACTTTGACCGCGCCGGGCACGGAAAAAGTGACCGCTCAAACGATGCGGAAAACATTGGTCGGCATCGTGACCAATCCGATCATTCTCGGCATCGCAGCAGGCTGTCTCTATTCACTTTTGCATATCCCGATGGTTCCGATCGTTGAAAAGACGACCGACTATATTGGCCGGCTGGCTTCACCGCTTGGTTTGATGGCCATGGGCGGCATGTTTGAATGGCAGAGTGCGTCCAAAGTGATGAAACCAGCCATCTGTGCTACAATCATTAAACTCTTTGGTTTTACGTCGCTGTTTCTGCCTGCAGCGATCGCGCTCGGGTTCCGGAACAGTGAACTGGTCGCGATCCTGGTGATGTTAGGCAGCGCAACGACCGTCGCCGGTTATGTCATGGCCAAGAATATGAACCATGAAGGTACGCTGACAAGCACCGTCGTGATGTTGACGACGATGTTCTCTGCGTTCTCGTTTACGTTCTGGCTGTGGATCTTGAAAATGTCTGATTTCGTATAGGGGGAATTCCATATGTTCGTACAATGTATCTGTAAAAATCGCAATGAAAAAGAAAAAAATGAACTGTATCAGGTCTTTGGGGCACTGGCCAACCGGGAAAAGATGCAGATCGAGGAAAAAGCGGATGAAGTCGTCATTTATGCCTGCCCGCAGGGAACGATTCATATCCGGGAGGAAGACGATTCCATCTGGATCACAGCCAATACGCGCCATGCCGGCCCGGGCTTCCATGCGTTTGCGGTGGAATTCTGTAAAGATGTCCAGACGGAATTGCCTGGTGAATATGAACTGATCGACGATCTGGATTTTGATCAGGATGAAAACTTCCATCGTCTGCACCGTATTTATGAAGATGAGATTGCTTATATCAAAGATCTGCTGCTCAAAAATCCAGAATTCCGAAAGCAGAACTATATGTATGATGAAACATATTTTCTGCCCATTGAAAGGGAGGATCGGATCTATACGGCGGCGCGGGCATTCGATATCGATGAATTCCGCCAGATGACGGATGAAGAGCTGCTGGATTCGTTCTATGTCTGGAATACATGGGATAAGGATGCGCAGTTCTATAAAAATGCCGCGTTGGTTTTATTGGCCAAAGAAGGCGTCGGACCGTATACGATGATGAACGATCATACCCGCAAGTATGCCGATACGATCTGCGATTACTTGGAAATTGCGCATAAGATGGATGACCGGCTGCCGCTGCCGGTGCCGGAATACAATGAATTGTGCCAGCAGCTGGGAAGAAAACCAAAAATCACCGGTATTTCAGCGGAACGGGATGTCAGCCAATATCGCCGCAAGGATGTGTACCATTTATTTGAAGATGCCCGCATCGTAGCAGACGGCGCCTGCGAACGCAATTATGACCCAGTCACGCAGTCGATCTGCTTGATGGGGCCGTATACGGACCTGGGTGAATGGAACTGGCTGATCCAGGCCGGCAAACAGTCTGTCATCTGTACCAAGCTGAACGAGGTGCAGAAACAAGAACCCATTCAATATCACGATAAGACCATTCAAATGTACGACTGGAAAGAAGACGGCATCACGCATCTGGAAGCGATCCTGCGTCAGGGAGACCGTGTCCTGTATTTTCATGATGTGGCATCCGATGCCTCGAAACTTCCGTACTTAAAGCAATGTGTCAAAGAAAGTGAATTTCAGAAAGAGCTCTAGGCTCTTTTTTATGTTATGATTGTTTGCGGTGAGAATATGAACAGTGTATTAGCAACTTTGAATGCGCCGCAGCGGGAAGCAGCGACCACGATTGACCGGCATGTCCGTATCATTGCCGGTGCCGGCAGCGGCAAGACCCGTGTTTTGATGGCGCGCATTGCTTATTTAATTGAAGAAATCGGCATCTATCCCAGCCGGATCCTTGCCATTACTTTTACCAATAAAGCAACCAACGAAATGAAGAATCGTCTGACCGACTTGATCGGCGATGATGCGCGGATCGTGCGGATCTCGACGATCCATTCGCTCTGTGTACGGATCCTGCGTGAAGATGGGGACCGTTTGGGTTACCCGAAAGCCTTTGTGATCATGGATAATGATGACCAGCGTCAGATCCTGCGGCCTTTTTATAAAGAATGGAATATTGACCGGAAAATGTATCCGTATGCCCGTGCGATCGGCTATATTTCCGACTGCAAGACTGCCGGTGTCGATCCGGATGAAGCCATGAAACTGGCCATGGGACCGACGCAGGAGCTGTTTGCGAAATTTTATCGGGAATACGAAGCCAAGCGCAAAGAAATGAAAGCAATGGACTTTGATGATTTGCTTCTGGAAGCTCGTCGTCTGTTGGAAAAGGAAAAAGATGTACGGGAAAAATGGCAGAAGCGCCTGGATTATATTCATGTCGATGAATTCCAAGACGTGGATCCGGTGCAGTATCATATTGTACGGCTGCTGACCGGACCGGATGCTAAATTATGCGTCGTCGGCGATCCGGATCAGACTATTTATACATGGCGGGGCGCCAGTGTGGAAATCATCCTGCGTTTTGATAAAGATTTCCCGGACTGTAAGACCATTGTCCTGAATCAGAATTACCGCAGCACGCAGCCGATCCTCAATGCCAGCAATGCCGTGATCCGCCACAATAAAGACCGCATTGAGAAAGAGTTGTTCACCGAGCTGCCCGGCGACCGGAAGATCGATCTGCAGGAGTGCGCCGATGATAACGAAGAACCATTGACCATCGCCCGCAAGATCCATGATGCCCATGCCGCCGGCCTGCCGTATCACGATATAGCGATCCTTTACCGTTCGAATTTCAGTTCCCGGGCATTTGAACGCATCCTGCGCAAGACGGGCATTCCGTACCGGATCTACGGCGGGCTTCGTTTCTACGACCGTCAGGAAATCAAAGATGCGCTGTGCTATCTGCGGCTGTGTGCGCATAAAGATGAAGCCGATCCGGATCAATTTTCTTTGGATCTGGCCGTTTTGCGCGTCATCAATCAGCCGCGCCGCGCGATCGGGGCCAAGACGATCGAAAAGCTGCAGGATCAAGCTGCAAAGCGTCATATCAACTTATATGAAGTCATGAAAGATCCGCAGGGACTGGGCAATGCGGTCGTGAACAAATGCCGCGGATTCGTGGAATTGATCGAGGAGCTGCGTGCGCATCGTGCGGATTATTCTTTGGAAGATTA
The DNA here is from genome assembly GCF_014202755.1 of Catenisphaera adipataccumulans. Classification (GTDB taxonomy): domain Bacteria; phylum Bacillota_I; class Bacilli_A; order Erysipelotrichales; family Erysipelotrichaceae; genus Catenisphaera; species Catenisphaera adipataccumulans. The sequence goes on along the minus strand of NZ_JACHHK010000001.1, from coordinate 244,061 downwards.
TCTGGACTATATCATGGATGAGTCCGGTTATTATCGGATGTTAAAGGAAAACAATGAAGAAGACCGCATCGACAATATCAAAGAACTGCAGCAGGATATTGCCCAGAATTTACGGGAAGATCCGGATATGACGCTGGAGACCTATCTGCAGGATATTGCGTTGTTTACCGACCGGGAAGACGATCAGGCCGGGGAGTGCGTGAATTTAATGACGGTGCATGCCGCCAAAGGGCTCGAATTTCATTCGGTCTATCTGGTGAATTTTAACGAAGGCATTTTCCCAAGCGCCCGTTCGGTCCAGGAAGGCGGCAATGCGGCGTTGGAAGAAGAACGGCGCCTGTGTTATGTCGCCATGACCCGGGCAAAAGAGTCGCTGTGTATTTCATGGAACGGCGGCTACAGTTATATGCTGGAACAAAACAAGACACCGAGCCGGTTCTTGCTTGAGATCCCGAAAAAATGGACCAATGCGCCGCAGGAAAAACCGAAACCGCAGCCGCAGATGTTGCTGCGTGCCGCCGGCCATCGCCGGGTTCCGTTTCATAAGGGCGATTTAGTGGAACATACAGTCTATGGTCAGGGAGTCGTGATCCGGTTGGAAGGCGGGGTCGCAACCGTTGCTTTCGATCATACCGTCGGTATCAAAAAATTAAATGCCTTTCATCCGTCGTTAAAGAAAGTCTCTTCGTAATACGTGTTATAATAGGCGCAGGTGAACGTTATGAATGAACAAGAACGTATTTTTGAATTACGAAAAATACTGGAACAATACTCCGTTGAATATTACGTATATGATGATCCATCGGTTCCGGATCAGGAATACGACCGGCTGCTGGAAGAACTCCAGCACCTGGAAGCGAAACATCCTGAACTGTATGATGCCAATTCACCGACCCAGCGCATCATCGGCAAAGTGCTGGACGGGTTTGAGAAAGTCACGCATACATCGTTGATGCTTTCTCTGGCGGATATTTTCAATTTGGATGAGATCCGTCAGTTCTGCGAGCGGATGGAACAATCGGTCGATGATCCCGAGTATGTGGTGGAATGCAAATACGACGGATTAGCCATGTCGCTGACCTACGAAAACGGACAGTTTGTCCGAGCTGTGACCCGCGGGGACGGCACCGTGGGCGAGGATGTCAGCAATAATGTCCGTACCATCGCTTCGATCCCGATGCACATTCCGGATAATCGTCCGGTCGAAGTGCGCGGGGAAGTCTTCATGCCGAAGAAAAGTTTTGAAGAATTAAATGAACGTCAGAAAGCGGAAGGCAAACCGGCGTTTGCCAATCCGCGGAATGCGGCTGCCGGCAGTATCCGACAGCTGGATTCCGGCATCTGTGCCAAGCGCAAGCTGGATGCTTACTGGTACTATTTTCAAAGTGCAGAAGCATTTGGGGTGCTGACGCAGGAAGAGGCGCTGGAAACCATGTCGAAGCTGCACTTTAAAGTCAATCCGATCCGCCGCGTCTGCAAAAATGCGGACGAGATCTGGGCGTTCATTCAGGAAATTGCCGCCCAACGGGAACAGCTGCCATACGAAATTGATGGGATGGTCATCAAGCTGAATTCTCTGGCGGATTCTCGGCGGTTGGGAACGACGGTCAAGGTCCCAAGGTATGCGATCGCCTACAAGTTTCCGGCCGAGGAAGTGCAGACCCGATTATTGGATATCAATCTGACGGTCGGCCGGACCGGCAAGATCACGCCCAATGCGGTGCTTGAACCGGTGCGGGTCGCCGGTACGATGGTGCAGGCGGCTACCCTGCACAATGAGGATCAAATTGCGCAGAAAGATTTGCGCATTCACGATATTGTGGTCATCCACAAGGCCGGAGATATCATTCCGGAAGTCGTGCGCAGTGTTCCGGAACGGCGCGACGGCTCCCAGGTCCCGTATGTGTTCCCGGATCATTGTCCGGTCTGCGGCCGGAAGCTGGTCCGTCTGCCGGGGGAAGCGGCCCATTATTGTATCAATCCGGACTGTCAGGCACGGGTCGTGGAAAGCATGATCCATTTTGCTTCCCGCGATGCGATGGATATTGATTCGCTGGGCGATAAAAAGATCGAACAGCTTCATGAAGCCGGCCTGCTGGATTCCATTGAGGATATCTACGAGTTGAAAGACCACCGGGAAGAAATCAGTCAGCTGCCTGGCTATCAAACGAAGTCGATCGACAAGTTGTTTGATTCGATCGAGGCAAGCAAAAAACAGCCGCTGGGCATTCTCTTATTTGGGCTGGGCATTCGTCAGGTCGGCAAGAAGGCCGCGATGACGCTGGCACAGCACTATGGTTCGATGGATGCTTTGATGGCAGCGAAGAAGGAAGATCTGACATCGATCCGGGATATCGGCGATATTACAGCAGAAAGCGTAACGGCTTTCTTCAGTGACGAACACAATCGCCGTCTGATCGATGTACTCAAAGCGGACGGTCTGAATATGATCCAGGAAAAGACCGAAACAAAACGATCTCGGTTTACTGGAAAGACGGTCGTTCTGACCGGTTCCCTGGAACGCTATACGCGCAATGAAGCGAAGAAAGTCCTTGAAGAGCTCGGTGCGAATGTGACCAGTTCGGTTTCCAAAAAAACCGATCTTGTGATTTACGGCACGGCAGCTGGTTCGAAATTGACCAAAGCGCAGCAGCTGAACGTTGAAACGATGCCGGAGGAAGAATTTATACAGGAGGTAGAAAATGCGGAAGAATAAATGGATCGCAGGAATTGTCAGTCTAAGTGTTTTATTGAGCGCATGTTCTGCCACACAAAATCAGACCGAAAGCGTTGCCAGCCAGGATTACGAGCCCGTGCTGCCGTATGATGACAGCGATTCCCGCATCAAACATGCCGGTGTCATCAGCGACACAAAAACACAGGTGCAGATCGAATCCGGTCTGGCCGATCTATCGAAAGATCATTTCTCGCCGGTCGATTATAAATATAAGAGCCAGGAGTTTCTGGATTATGATGAATTGGATGCGACCGACGGCAGCCGCGGCTTATTGGGCACCTTGCGTGATAAGAATCCGAACGGTCTGAACCCAGCCAGTGATGAGGAATTTGATACTGGCAACGGCAAGGTCACAAACGCAACTGTTCTGGCGGATATCTATGAGCTGGATTTCTATAAGAATAAAAGCCTGAAGGGAATTTCGCTCGCTTTAGTAGTCAACAGTGAAGTCGGCGATAACAATACCAAGATCAAAAAACAAAAGATGTATGACTACGTCGAGGTGACGGCCAATAAACTGGTGAATTATATGCATGACCGGTTCAATGAAGTGACTTCGGATATCCCGATCTATGTCGCCGCTTATGAGATCAACAGTGATTCGAGCAGTGATTCCTTGGGCGGTTATATTTACAGCGGTTATTTTGACGGCAATTCAAGCAAGTACAAGAAGATCAATGATGAGTGGATCCGGGTGCCGAGCACAACGCTGCAAAGCATGGACGAAACCACATATGATCGCTTTACAACGTTCCACGATGATGTTTACGATGTACTGGATGATACATCTTATGTGATCGGAGAAGCCGAATATGTCGACGGCAGCCTTTCGAAGATGAATATCACCGTGACCACGCACGGCCGTACGGCAGGCGAGATCCAGGGCGTGATTTCTACTGCGAAAGAAAGCATGTCGGTATTCAAAGATACGAAATGCGAATATACGGTCTCGATCGTCAACGACGATACGACCTATTGTATCTTGAAGCGGGAGAAGAGCTCCAAGAATGTCTCCTCGGTTTCGATATTGTAGAAAGTTTTTAACATATGCTATAATGTGAAGCAGGAGGCATTTTATGGCCAGAAATAATAGGAAAAATAAAGGATCGGCACCGAAACAAGGGCATAAGCTGGTCTGGATCACGTTGATCCTGATAGCGGTTCCGTTTTTGCTGATCTTCTTCGTTATTCAAGGCAGCGTGCTGACACAGAGCACGCCGGTCGTCGGCAGCCGTTTCGGTTCGAATGACCTGAATCCGGAAATTTCCGATGATCAAATTTCCCAGATCAAGGATGCGGTCTCATCGATCGACAATGTTGATTCGGTCACGGTGAATTTGAAAAGTGCGACGCTGCGAATCAATATGAACATGAGCGATGACGCGGATGAAGCAACCATTAAAAGTGCTGCTGATGAGGCATACAATAAAGTCGATGACATCTGTCCGATCAATACGTATTTTACCAATTCCGATGACGGCAAGATGTATGATCTGGAAATCAATTGCTTTAATTATCTTGTGGATGATACACACACATCGGATGGACAGATCTTTATTGAAATTACTAAGACCGGTGCCGGTAAGAAACAGACCGACAACATGACCACCGCCAAAGATGAAGAACTGGTGAACGAAATCCAACGATAACAAGCAGGACAGTCCTGCCGCGATGCGGCAGGCTGTTTTTTTTGAAATAAAGCGGATATTCAAAAGGAATATCCGCTTTTTAATGTTTGAAACGGGCAAAAACAATGTTTGATTGCAAAGAATATTACATATAAAGTAAGCGATATAGAAAAATAATTTGTAATAAATCTTTGAAATAAATAAATAAATGTTGATTTCAAAGGAATTGTGGTGTACTATGAAATTGCAAAGAATGAAAACGGTTTCTGAATCAAAGACAGAACCAAAAAGGAGGAAATCATGAAAGCATTAACTCGTTATTGCAGTGATCAAGGTGAATTTGGTGGATACCATTACATTGATCTGGAAGCTCCGGTATGCGGTCCGGATGACATCATTATCAAATTAAAGGCAGCCGCGATCTGCGGTGCTGATATGAAACACTGGTACGCAGATCTGAACAATGAAAATCATTCTCAAGAATTGGATTCGATCCGCGGCCATGAATTCTCCGGCGTCATCGTCAAAGTCGGTGAAAACGTCAAAGACTGGAAAGTCGGTCAGCGTGTTGTTTCGGATAACAGCGGTCAGGCGTGCGGCAAATGTCCGGCCTGCGAACGCGGCGACTTCATGTTATGTGAACATCGCAGCGGACTGGGACTGGATCATAATTACAAAGTATTCGGCGGTTCCGGCGGATTCACAAAATATGCAAAGATCCCGGGCGGTATCTTGAAACTGCATCCGCATGCGATCTGGGAAATTCCGGAAGGTGTGAAATACGAAGAAGCAGCTGTATTGGATCCGATTGCCAATGCTTATAAAGCAGTTGCTCAGCAGTCCAGCCTGCTGCCAGGTCAGGATGTTGTTGTCTTCGGTACCGGTCCGCTGGGATTATTCTCCGTTCAGATTGCCCGCATCATGGGTGCCGTCAACATCGTGATGGTCGGTTTGCAGGAAGATGTGGAAACGCGTTTCCCGATTGCCCGTCAGGTCGGTGCAACTCATTGTGTCAATGGCTCCAAAGAAGATGTTGTGAAACGCTGCCTGGAGATCTGCGGACGCGATAACTTAGGCCTGGTCATTGAATGTTCCGGTGCCAATATTGCGATGAAGCAGGCACTGGAAATGTTACGCCCGAACGGCGAAGTGGTCCGTGTCGGCATGGGCTTCAAACCGTTGGAATTCTCGATCAATAATATTACGGAAATGAATAAAAGCATCATCGGCCATCAGGCATATGATTCTACTTCATGGCGTGAATGCATCCGTCTGCTGAAGAGCGGCGCTGTCCAGGTACAGCCGATGATCACACATCGTTTGGGTCTGTCGCAATGGAAAGAAGGCTTCAAAGCCATGGCTGACAAATCTGCTGTCAAGGTCATCTTCCATTATGACGAAGACGATAAAGACGTTGCAGAATACGGTGAAGAAGCAACACCGAACGATTACGAATTCTGATCATGGCGGAAAAGAAACTACTGTTAGCCCCGTCGATGGGATGCTGCGACTTGTTTGATTTTGCGCATCAAGTCGAATACATCGATCAGCGGGCGGACTTTCTGCACATTGACATCAAAGACGGCAATTATGTAAAAACCTACAGCATCGGTCCGGATTTCATGCAGGCATTAAAACCACATGTATCCACACCGATGGATGCGCATCTGATGGTCAAACATCCGCAGTGGATCCTTGAAGAATGCGCCAAAGCCGGTGCGGCTTACATCACGCCGCATACCGACTGCATTGAAAGCGATGCATTTGTCACCTTCAATAAGATCCGCAGCCTGGGATGCAAAGCCGGTGTTGCACTGAACCCGGCTTCTTCCCTGGATGCCATCCGTTATTATCTGCCGCTGTTGTCAAAAGTGACCATCATGATCGTGGATGCCGGCTATGCCGGTCAGAAGGTCATCGAACCAATGTATGACAAGATCCGCACGTTGGCACGCTGGCGCAAAGAACAGGGACTGGATTTCCTGATCGAAGCGGACGGTTCCATGAATAAAGATATCTATCGGCCGCTATATGAAGCGGGTGCCGACGTTGTTGTTTTAGGTCCGCCGGCATTATGGAATAAAGATCCGGATATTGAAAAGGCCTGGGACATCATGGAGCACGAAGTGGATCAAGCATTAAATCATTAAAGAAGGAGAATTTACAGAATGAACGAAACAAAGGGAGCGAATATCGGCGCGCGGCTGGACCGCCTGCCGAATTCACGCTGGCATACAAAAATGTGGCTGGTAACCGCATTTGCCTTGTTGGTATGCTGGTCAAACGGTATCGGCGGAGCCGTACAAAATATTCTGCTGAATGAACTGCACTGGCTGAAACCAGGCACGACGCTGCTGGCTTTATGGGGAACGACCTATACGGTGGGCCAATTGTTCGGCGCACTGATCGGCGGTCCGATCGGCGATAAGATCGGCCGGAAACGTTCGATCATCGTCTATGAGATCATGCACATCATCGTGATGATCGGTGCTGCCTTGTCACCGAATGTCTACGTATTATACGTATTCCGTCTGCTGCAAGGATTTGCGCTGGGTGCATTGTTGGTTGTCTTGTTTGCCGGATTTACGGAATATGTTCCGGGCCGCAACCGCGGAACTTGGTCAAGCCGTACCTCCTTTATCGGCAACTGGGCGCATCCAATCTGCAACTTGATCGCACTGCTGCTGATCATGTCCGGCATGGATTATGATTTGAACTGGCGTGTGGAATTTATGATCCCGTCGATCTTATCGATCATCGCAACGATCCTGATCTGGAAAAAATTCCCAGAAAGTCCGCGTTGGCTGGAAAGCCAGGGTCGTGTGGAAGAAGCCGATGCGATCGTTACAGCAGTTGAAAAAGAAATCGAAGCCGAAACTGGCAAGCCGCTGCCGCCGATCGAAGCCGAACCGGCACCGGTAAAACGTCTGCCGTATCGTGCTTTGTTCCATGGCAAACTGCTGCGCCGCACCATTGTCGGTTCGTTGGTTCTGATCGGTATGAACACTATTCAGTATACCTTGATGAACTGGATGCCGTCGCTGCTTTCCGGACTTGGCTATGATACTTCACAGTCGCAGTTCATGACAGTATTCGGCTTATTCGGTGCACCGTTCGGCATCTTTATCGCTTCCTTGATCATGGATAAAGTACCGCGGAAGAAAATGGGAATCCTCTTACTGATCGGCATGGCCGGCTTCGGTATCATCATCGGTATGGCGACCATGAACGGCTGGGTCGGAATGACCGGATTGATCGTCTTGATGTTCCTGATGAACACGATCATCTATATGTATGTCTGCTACGCGAGTGCTGTATATGTACCGGAAATGTGGCCGACCTCGGCAAAGATGTCCGGTTCAGGTTTCTGTAATGCGATGGGACGTGTCAGCAACGTTTTCTTCCCATTCTTAGTAACAGCGCTGGCAGCCCAGAGTTCCAGTTATGTCTTCGTTCTGCTGGCCATCGTCGCTGCGATCATCGCGATCGGTGTTGCATTCTTAGGCGTCGAGACCCGCGGTGAATCCGTTGAAGATATCGGAAACGTCGATTAATAAACCGAAATCCATCGATACAGGCAAGTTCAATTCCTTTCCAGTATTTAGAATCCATGTATTTACCGCCTGTATCCGATGGTTTTCATAGATAGAAAGAAGAAAATAATATGAAAAAAGCAATCTTAGAACATCCTAAAAAAATGGTCATCAAAGAAGCTCCGATCCCGGAACCAAATGACCATGAAGTATTAATTAAAGTCGCTTACGTCGGTATGTGCGGCAGCGACATTCACGGCTTTGAGTTCGGTCCTTTTATTCCTCCGAAAGATCCGAACCAGGAAATTGGTCTGGGCCATGAACTGGCCGGCACCGTTGTCAAAGTCGGCAAAGATGTCAAGAAATTCAAAGTCGGTGATCAGGTCATCGTTGAACCGGGTGTACCGGATGATACGTGTGAATACTGCCGGACCGGACGCTATAATATCTGCCCGGATGTTGATTTCATGGCCACGCAGCCGAATTACCGCGGTGCGCTGACAGAATATATGACACATCCGGAAGAATGGTGCTACCCGCTGCCGGAAGGCATGAGCCTGATGGAAGGCGCTTTGGTGGAACCAGCTTCCGTCGGTATGCATGCGGCCATCTTAGGCGGTGCAACATTAGGCAGCCACATCGTGATCTTCGGCGGCGGAACGATCGGTCTGATGACTTTGCAGGCCTGCCGTTCGTTGGGCGCGACGGATATTACCGTTGTCGATGTTCTGCAGAAACGCCTGGATCTGGCATTGAAACTTGGTGCGAAAGCAGTCATCAACGGCAAGGATGAAAATGCGGTGGAAGTTTTACGCAGTGAAGAAAACTTTGGAGATCACGGTGTAGATCTGGTCTTTGAATGTGCTGGTTCTGCCTTTACAGCCAATCAGGCCGTTCAGGTGGTTGCCCGCGGCGGCAAGATCATGATGGTCGGCACGCAGTCCAAACCGGTACCGATCGATTTCCTGAAGATCAACCGTGAAGTCACGATCCAGACTTCGTTCCGTTACTGCAACAACTACCCGCAGACGATCGAAGCCATCGCAACGGGTAAATTCAATGTCAAGGACATGGTGACGAATGTCTATCCGTTTGAAGATGTACAGAAAGCATTCAGCGAAGCCATCGATCCGGAAAAGAAAGCAAATATGGTCAAAGGGGTCATCAAGATCGCCGGCGATGAATAGAAAGGGTGGAACATAGATATGTTAGCGGATATTCGTTATTGGGAAAACAAAGCAAAAGAAGGTAAATATGCCATTCCGCATTTTAATGTATGGAATGCAGAAATGCTGATGGGCGTAATCGATGCAGCGGAAGAAGCAAAAGCACCGATCATCATTTCATTCGGAACCGGTTTTGTCGGCAACACATCGTTTGAGGATTTCTCCAACATGATGGTATCGATGGCCAAAGCAGCCAGCGTACCGGTGATTTGTCACTGGGATCATGGCCGCAGCATGGAAATCATCCAGAATGCCTATAATCACGGCATGAACTCCGTGATGCGGGATGCTTCGGCCCTGCCGTTTGAAGAAAACATCAAAGAAATCAAAACAGCTGTGGATTATTTCCATCCGCTGGGTATCCCGGTAGAAGCAGAACTGGGCCATGTCGGCAATGAAACAGTTTATGAAGAAGCATTGAGCGGTTATAAGTACACAGACCCGAGCCAGGCGGCAGAATTTGTTGAACGTACGGGCTGTGATTCTTTGGCTGTTGCGATCGGCAATGTGCACGGTGTCTATAGTTCAGAACCGAAACTGAACTTCGATGTCGTCAAGGCCTGCCGCGATGCAGTCGACGTGCCGTTGGTCCTGCACGGTGCCAGCGGTATCGGAGATGAAGATATCCGAAAGTGCATTTCATTGGGAATCGCCAAGATCAATATTCATACAGAATTGTGCCAGGCAGCGATGGAAGCCATCAATAAAAATACCGACAAGCCATTCCTGGAACTGGAACGTGCGGTACGGGCTGCCATTAAAGAGCGCGCTCTGTATAAGATTCGCTTATTTGGAGACGACGGCAAGGCAAACTAATATGAAATCGCTCGACGTCATTTGTGTCGGTGCGGCAATTGTAGACATTCCGCTGACACCCGTCAGTAAGAATGTCTTCGATATTGAGTCGTATCCGCTGGAGCAGATCTCGATGACCATCGGCGGCGATGCCATCAACGAAAGCACGATCATTTCCCGGCTCGGTCATAAGGTCGGCCTCATCAGTATGGCCGGTGATGATGCGGTCGGTAAATACATCGTGGAACATTGTGAAAAAGAAGGCATCGATCATACAGGGGTCGTGCTGCGTCCCGGCGTGGACACATCCATCAATATTGGCTTGGTCACAGCCAACGGTGAACGGACGTTCATCACGAATTTAAACGGCAGTTTGTGGAAGATGAATATCGATGATGTTGATCTCGATCTGATCCCGCAGGCAAAGATCCTTTCCTTGGCAAGCTTTTTCAACAATCCGCTGCTGGATAACGATGCTTTGGTCAAGATCTTCCGTAAGGCAAAAGAAGCCGGCATGATCATTGTCGCAGATATGATCAAACCGCGGCTGCAGGAAACCTTTGATGGTTTCAAGGAAGCGCTGAGTTATGTAGATTACTTCTTCCCAAATGTGGATGAAGCACAGCTGATGACCGGTGAAACCGATTTAGAAAAAGTGGCCAAAAAGATCATTTCCTACGGTGTAAAACATGCCGTCATTAAAATTGGCAAACGCGGTGTCTTTATTTACGGCAGTGACGGCACCAATCTGATCGTGCCGGCTGTCAAAGGCATCACTGCACTGGACACCATCGGTGCCGGAGACAACTTCGCATCCGGTTTTATTACCGGCTTGTTGGAGGGAAAGAGCGTAGAAGAATGCGGCCAGTACGGCAATGTTGCAGCTTCGATCGCTATTCAAAGCATCGGGGCAACGGCCGGTTTGAAAAACCGTGCCATGTTTGACGAACGTCTGGCAGAATATCGCCGTCAGTACAACATTACGAAATAGAAGGAAGGAATCAAGATGAGATACGAAGAGTTAGGAAGTTCGGGCATTCAAGTGTCCAAGATGGGATTAGGTACGTGGGCCATCGGCGGCGGACCGGCATGGAGCGGCGACTTAGATGAACAGCGCTGCATTGATACGATCGTAGAAGCGGTCAATCAGGGCATCAACTTGATCGATACGGCACCGGGATACAATTTCGGCAACAGTGAACGCATCGTCGGGAAAGCATTGAAAAAGGTTGATCGTGACAAGGTCGTATTGGTCACCAAATGCGGGGTCGTCTGGACCCGGAAGGGAACGCCTTGGAACAAAGTCGGCGACCGTCAGCTGTATAAACTGCTGACACCGGAATCGATCCGTCTGGAAGTAGAGGAGTCATTGGAACGTCTGCAGACAGACCACATCGATTTGTATATGACACACTGGCCGTCCGTGCCGCCGTTCGAAACACCGATCAAAGATACGGTCGAAACCTTGAACGAGCTGAAAAAAGAAGGCAAGATCCGTGCCATCGGTGCAGCGAACGTCAGCATTGATCAGATCAAGGAATATCTGAAATACTGTGAGCTGGATCTGGTACAAGGCAAATACAGTGTATTGGATCGTGCAGTTGAAAAAGAATTGATTCCGTTATGCGTGGAAAACAAGATCACGATGCAGGCGTATTCCCCACTGGAACAAGGTCTGCTGACTGGAACCATTTCAAAAGATTATCGTCCGGAACCAGGTAATGCGCGTGCCAATAAGAAATGGTGGCAGCCGGGCAACATGGAACGAGTCATCGATATGTTGGATGCATGGAAGCCGCTGGCAGAAAAATACAACGCATCGATTCCGGCATTATGCCTGGCTTGGATCATGAACCAAGGATCCTCCATCAACCTACTGACCGGAGCTACGACACCGGATGAGGTAAAGATGAACGCCGTAGCGGCAGACATCGTATTGTCGGAAGAAGACAACAAGAAGATGCGCGCAATGGCGGAAGCATTGGATCGATAGAATAAAAAGGAAGGATGTCGTGCGAAAAAGGAGCAGTAAATGAAAGAGAAACGAAAAAAGACCTCAATCGTACGGCGTATGATGTGGGCAGTCGGCCTGGGTTTTGTATGCGGATTTTTAATGATCGCCTTGCGCAATGCCCTGGGCGGCTCGTCCAGTTCCGTATGGCGCGTCCTGGATGCCGTTTTGTTCCAGGACATTTCCGAAACCAAAGGATTTGAAGGCATCGGCCTGTTCTATATTGTCAGTCAGCTGTTTATGCGCGGACTGCAGATGGCGATCGTACCGTTGGTGCTGACTTCGCTGTCGTTGGCGATCTGCTCATTGGGCGATCCAAAAAAGCTGAGCCGCATTGCCGGAAAGACTTTCTTAACCTACATTTGTTTCTATGTCGTTGCTGCCGCACTGGCAGGAACGGCCGCCTATTTTGTCAAGACAATGGGCTGGTTTTCTGTGGATCTGCCGGCAAACCAGGCAACGGAAATTTCCACGATGGACAGCTACAATCCGCTGGTGACTTTGATCAATGCCGTCCCGAGCAATATTTTTGAAGCTTTTACATCCAATAGCTCGATCTTAGCGGTGGTGGTCGTCGCCTTGATCTTAGGATTGTGCATGTCGCACATGGGCGAGAAATGTGATCCGCTGAAGAACGTGATCCAGAATTTAAATGATGTGATCCAGATGTATCTGAATTTTTTGATCAATCGCATCGGACCGTATGCGATCTTCTGCATGATCACGCGCGCTTTGGCCGTTTATGGTACGGAATACATCGGACCGACATTTGTATGGATGGCAACGACGATCGTCGTCAGTCTGATCCTGGTGAGCACGATCTACCCAATTGGTATCTTCTTAACCACCCGATTAAACCCGATTCCATTCATGAAGAAGGTATTCAAAGTGGGTATGTTCGCAGCGGCTACCAATTCATCGGCTGCAACGCTGCCATTAAATACAAAGACTTGTGTGGATGAATTAGGCTGTTCGGAAGAAATTTCCAGCTTTATCCTGCCGACCGGTATGACTGTCAATATGAACGGTACCACAGCGATGCACATGATCGCGATCACGTTTATTGCGACCGCGGCGGGAATTGATGTGACGCCGTCAATGTTGGTGACAGCTGCGTTCCTGTCGATTTGTACAGCCATGGGTACACCGGCCATTCCGGTTGCCGGTACGACGATGGTGTATATTATCATGATGGGCTTAGGTTTGAACTCGGAATTGTGCATGATCGGCTATTCACTGGTCTTGGCGATGAATTATTTACCGGGCATGGCTGTTATTACGCTGAATGTGATCGGCGATGCGGCAACCAATGTGATCGTTTGTGTCAAAGAAGGTGTATTAAACAAAGAAATTTACTATAAAGAGCCAAGTAAATAGGTTTTTGACAGGAAATACAGGAAAGCGGTACAATAATCCCAAGAGGTTAGAAAATGGCAAATCATCGAATTGACGAAATGCAGCAATACATTCATGACCAAGGGAAAGTTACTGTATCGGAATTGAGTCAGAAGTGGAACATCACGCAGGAAACAGTGCGCCGCGATCTGGATAAACTGGAAGCTGTCGGTATGGTCACACGGGTCCATGGCGGAGCCATTTGGAACGAGTCCATCCGTTTTGAAGGCGTGTACTTTTATCATCGGCAGAAACGGAATCTGGAAGCCAAGCGCAAGCTGGCAGTATCTGCGGCGGAAGTGATCCGGCCGTATACGATCCTCTTTGCGGATGCGAGCAGTACGGTGCTGGAAGCGATGCGGCTGATACAGGATGATCCGGATATGATCGTGGTGACGAATTCAGCGGAGCTGTTTCTTGATCCGGCGAATATCAAGATGCATGTGATCTCGACCGGCGGGATCTTCAATAACAATTCGATGTCCTTTCAAGGGGAAGTAACCAAGAATGCGATCCGTAATTTCAATGCGAAATTGGCCGTGATCGGATGCAAAGGCCTGATCCGTAGCCAAGGAGTTCTGGATTCGTATGAGGGAGAAACCGAAATCAAGAAAGAAATGCTGAAGCACGCTGACCGTGTGATGCTGATGGCGGATCATACAAAGTTTGATCAGACGGCTTTTATCAAGCTGAGCAGCTTTGCGCAGATCGATTATCTGGTGACCGACTGCCGGCCGTCGGATGAATGGGTCGATATCCTGGAAGCGGAACATGTACAACTGATCTATCCTGAATAAAACAATGATCCCTCCGATCCTTTGATCGGAGGGATCTTTTTTATGCGTTGGCTTTCTTGCCGGTATACAGCTGGTAGTAGACGCCTTTTTGACGAAGCAGATCATCGTGATCGCCGCGTTCAATGATGCGTCCGTTGTCCAGGACCATGATCGCATTGGAGTTCTGGATCGTCGACAGACGATGCGCGATCACAAAGACGGTCCGTCCGGCCATCAGTTTATCCATGCCGTCCTGTACGATTTTTTCCGTATGAGTATCGATGGAACTGGTCGCTTCATCGAGGATCAAGACCGGCGGATCGGCTACTGCCGCTCGGGCAATGGAAATCAGCTGCCGCTGTCCTTGCGACAGATTTTCACCCGTGCCGTCGATCTGTGTCTGATAGCCATGTTCCAGATGCTTGATGAAATCATGGGCATTGGCCAGTTTGGCCGCTGCGATGCATTCGTCATCGGTCGCATTCAGGTTGCCGTAGCGGATGTTGTCCATGATCGTGCCGCTGAACAGGTTCACATCCTGCAGGACGATGCCTAAGCTGCGGCGTAAATCAGCCTTTTTGATCAGTTTGACATCGATACCGTCGTAGGTGATCGAGCCTTTCTGGATGTCATAGAAGCGGTTGATCAAATTGGTGATGGTCGTCTTGCCGGCACCGGTCGCGCCGACGAAGGCAATCTTCTGGCCTGGTTTGGCAAACAGATTGATATCGTGGAGGATCTCTTTATCCGGCGTGTAGCTGAAGTAGACATCATGGAAACGGACATCACCTTTCAGTTCGACATATTCAATGCCGTTGTCATGCGGATGCCGCCAGAACCAATGATTCGTATGTTCGTTGCATTCGACCCACTGGCCGTTGACCTTTTTGCCGTTGACCAATGTGACCCGGCCTTCATCGACTTCCACCGGCGCATCCAATAACTCATAGATCCGTTCTGCACCGGCACCGGCCATGACAATCGCGTTCAGCTGTGTAGAGATCTGTCCGATCGGGCCGTTGAAAGAACGGTTCAGCTGTACAAAGGCAGCGATCGTTCCTAATGTCAGTCCGGCCATGCCATGGATGGCCAGCAGCGAACCGCCTAAGGCGTTGATGACCAGGGAAATATAGCCCAGGTTGCCTAAGATCGGCATCAACACGTTGGCGTATTTATTGGCATTGGATGCATCTTCAAAGAGCTGGTCATTGATCTTATTGAAGTCTTCGATGCTTTGCTGCTCATGCGTAAAGACTTTGATGACCTTGCTGCCTTCCATCATCTCTTCGATAAATCCATCCACTTTGCCCAGGCTTTTCTGCTGACCGCGGAAATAGTGGGAGGACTTTCTGGAGACATTTCGGGAGGCGATGATCATGATCACGCCCATGCCCAGCGTAAAGCAGGCCATCGGCACATTTAAGATCAACATCGTGATGGTCACGGAAATGATCGTCACCAGGGAGTTGACAGCCATTGGGATACTTTGAGAAAGGATCTGCCGCAATGTATCCGTATCATTCGTATAGACAGACATGATGTCGCCGTGCGCGTGGGTGTCGAAATACGAAATCGGCAGGGCTTCCATGTGCTGGAACAAATCATCACGCACACCCTTTAAGGTACGCATGGAAATGGATACGCTGATCCAGTTGTACAGCCAGGTGGCCAGCACGCCGACGGCGTAGATAGCTACCATTTTCAGGATTGCTGCGGTCAAAGGACCAAAGTCCGGATGATTGCTTTGCAGCATCGGTGTGATGTAGTCGTCGACCAGGTTCTGCATGAACATGCTGCCGCGCACATTGGCATAGGCAGAAACGATGATCAAGGCCAGCACGGCCAGACAGCGGGCTTTGTTATTGCTGAAGGTGTCTTTCAGCAGTCGTTTCAAGCTGTTAGTTTTCATCAAAGTCACCGCCTTTCTGCTGAGTTTCATAAATTTCACGGTAGGTTGCGTTGGTCTGCATCAATTCATCGTGTGTACCGACAGCCTGGATCTTTCCGTTATCCAGCATCACGATTTGATCCGCATCCTGCACGGAGCTGATCCGCTGCGCGATGATGAGCTTGGTCGTATTCGGGATCTGATCGCGGAAAGCCTGCCGGATCAGGGCATCGGTCTTCGTATCGACCGCGGATGTGGAATCATCGAGGATCAGGATCTTCGGTTCTTTCAGCAGGGCGCGTGCGATGCAGAGGCGCTGGCGCTGTCCGCCGGAAACGTTGGCGCCGCCTCGTTCAATATAGGTGTCGTATTTATCCGGCATTTTCTGAATGAATTCATCGGCCTGGGCCAGCTTGCAGGCGGCTTCGATTTGCTCATCGGTTGCCTGGGCGTTGCCCCAGCGCATATTTTCTTTGATCGTTCCGGAAAACAGAACGTTTTTCTGCAGGACCATCGCAACGTTGTTGCGCAGAGTATCCAGATCGTATTCTTTGACGTTGCGTCCGGCCACTTTTACTTCACCGGCTGTGACATCGTACAGTCTTGGGATCAACTGGACCAGGCTGGATTTGGAACTGCCGGTCGGGCCTAATATACCGATGGTGCTGCCCGATGGAATGTGCAGATTGATATTGGACAGCACATATTCATCGGCTTGGTCGTTCTTGCCGTAATTGAAATAAACATTCTGAAAGTCGATCGAACCGTCCGCTACTTCGGTCAAACCGTTTTCCGGAGAAACCAGTGAGCTTTTCTGATTGATGATTTCCGCAATACGCTCGCCGGAAGCAATCGACATGACGATCATGACCATGACCATCGAAAGCATCATCAAGGACATCAGGATGTTCATGATATAGGTAAATAAGGTAACCAGACCGCCGGTGGTAAACGTGTTCGAAACGATCATATGCGCACCGAACCAGGAGATCGCAATGATCAGGAAGTAGGCCGTCAGCTGCATGGCCGGGGAGTTGATGGTCAGGATGCGCTCGGCGCGGCGCTGGATCTTGAAAATGATCGAGCTTTCGCGGGCAAAGCGTTCGTTTTCATACGGTTCCCGTACATAAGCTTTCACGACCCGGATGCCGTTGACGTTTTCCTGGATGCTTTTGTTTAACTGGTCATATTCACGGAATAAACGATTGAAGATCGGATGAACGATGATGGTGACCGAAAACAGCACGATGCCCAGAAAGATCACGGCCCATAAGAACCATCGGCCGATCGCCGGACTGATGCGGAAGGTCATGAACAACGATGCCACCAACATCAATGGCGCCCGGACACAAGTACGGATGACCATCATGTAGGCATTCTGGACATTGGTGATATCCGTCGTCATACGGGTGATCAGAGAACTGTTCGAATAGGAATCGATTTCCTTGAAGGAAAAGTTCTGAATGTTTTTGTATTCGGCTTTCCGCAGATTCTTCGCCAGACCGCTGGAAGCGATGGCGGCGTATTTACCGCTTTGGAAGCCGGCAAACAAGGAAATAAACGATGCGATCAACATGATCACGGCACAGCGGATCACGACGTTGACGTTGCCTTGGTTGATGCCTTGATCGATCATGATCGAAAGCATATACGGAATAAATACTTCCAAGATGACTTCCAGGGCGACCCAGGCTGGTGCCAGCCAGGAAGCTTTTTTATATTCTTTGACCTGATTGAGTATGGTTCGTATCATTCGGATTCCTCCTTTTCGATATTATGAAGCATTAATTTTAACAGCCGATAGAGCGTTTCCTGCTCTTCTTCGGTCATGTTTTCTACCAATTTGGCTTCATAGTTATGAAAACTTCGGATCAAGTCCCGGTTCATTTGTTTGGCTTTTTGATCCAGATGTAGGTAACGCACGCGCCGGTCCCGTTCGTCGGTGCTGCGATAAATGAATCCTTTCGCTTCCAGACGATTGACCAATCCAGTCACACTTGGATTCGAGATGTGCAGGAAATCCTGAACATCTTTTTGCGAGATGTTTCGATCTTGATTGGTTTTGAGAAAGTGCAGGATCTCGACTTGGCTGCGTGTCAGTTCATATTTGCGCAGCGCATCGTCGGCATTCTTCTGCAAAGCCAGCTGGATCCGTTTGATATAGTAGCCGTAGCCAAATTCATGTTCCATGGAATCCCTCCGTTCAAAATACATAGCTAACTATATAGCCTGCTATATATTAAGACAGAACCGCACAAATGTCAACCAAAATACATGTTCTTGAAAAATATTTTTATATTGGGTAGAATATGGATAATCGAATCGGCTGCCGCCGGGCAGCCATCGGTCAAATGAAGCAATTCATTGAACGATATTTGTTTCTGTGTCGTCAGGCCTTAGAAGATACAGAAAACGAATATCGTTTTTTTGTTAAGGAGGCAGAACGATGGAATGGTTTTATCTGATTTGTGCAGGCGTGCTGGAAGTGACATGGGCGACGACAATGAAAATGTCCTGCGGGTTTTCTAAGTTGCTGCCCTCGATATTGACAGCGGTCGGTTATATAGCCAGTGCAGTATTTTTATCGCTGGCGCTGAAAAAACTGCCGTTGAATACGACCTATGCGATGTGGACCGGATTCGGTATGATCGGCACCAGCATTCTTGGATGGGTCCTGTTTCAGGAAACTTTGAGCCCGGTGCAGATTTTCTGCATCGTGATGATCGGGGCCGGGATCGTTGGATTGAAATTGTTCGCGTGATTGACGGCAATGGTCTTTTAAGGTATACTGTTTTCGTCTCATGAGGGAGTAGCAGGCTCAAGTGAGCGGCAAGTCAACACACTGATCGAGGGATCTGGCTTGTTCTGAAATTGCGAGACTCATGTACGGCAGATAGCGTCTTGACGCATTGCCTGCATGGAGCCTGTATGTATGCATCAGCCCTGCGGCATCTGCCGCAGGTATTTTTTATGCGGAGAGGTGAAACACGATGAATCCGGTTTTATTTATTTTTAACAGTATCATGTTGGGCATCGGATTGGCAATGGATGCATTCTGTGTGTCGATGACCAATGGTCTGCATGAGCCCAAGATGTCAAAAGGACGCATGATGGCCATTGCCGGAACCTATGCAGGCTTTCAGTTTCTGATGCCGATGATCGGCTGGATCTGTGTGCTGACGATCGCTGAATATTTTGATCTGTTCCGGCAGATGATCCCGTGGATTGCACTGATCTTGTTGTGTTATATCGGGGGATCGATGTTGGTGGAAAGTTTCAAAAAAACGGAAGAAACCGAAGAACAATCAAAGCTGGGCGTGCGGGAGCTGATCATGCAGGGCATCGCAACTTCGATCGATGCGTTATCTGTAGGCTTTACGCTGGCGGAGTATTCCTTTCCGGCGGCTTTGCTTTCCTCTCTGTTGATCGGCATCGTGACATGGATCATTTCTTTGATCGGGATCCGGATCGGCAGGAAGTTTGGAACGATGCTGGCGGGACGTGCCAATCTGGTAGGCGGTCTGATCCTGATCGGCATCGGTTTGGAAATATTTATCACCGGGCTGCTTTAGGTGTAGAATGGAAGTATGAAAAGCGTACGGATCAAAGATACCACACGAGCCGAAAGGGAAGAAATTGTCCGACGGTCACTGGGCAATATAGATGGATTGTGTGACAGCTGTGCCTGCGGTATCATAAAGATGTATGATGAGTACATTGAAGGCAAAAAAGAACTGAGCGAGATCAATCGCACATTTGATGAATCGCGTTTGTCAAAATAAAACATAAAGGAGAGGCATCATGAAAAAATTGGTTGTGTATTTTTCCGCGAGCGGTATAACCCGTCAGCGGGCAGAGGAATTAGCGGCTGCTGTGCATGCAGATCTGGAGGAAATCAAACCGGCTGTATCGTACACACCGGAAGACTTGGACTGGCGGAATAAACAGAGCCGCAGTTCTTTGGAAATGACGAATGAGTCTTCACGTCCGGAGATCTTGAATCAAAAGCGGGATCTGTCGGCGTACGATACGATTTATATTGGTTTTCCCATTTGGTGGGGCGTAGCACCGCGTGTCGTGAATACGTATATGGAAATGAATGACTTAGCTGGAAAGGACATCATGATCTTCGCAACGTCCGGCGGCAGTCCGATCGGCTATGCACTGGATCATATGAAGAAAACGTATCCGGAACTGCATTTTGTCGGCGGTAAACGTCTGTCCGGTCCGGTCACGGAAGATATTTTATAAGACAAGTCCGGCGCCTGCACTGCGCCGGGCTTTTTTCAAACAGGAAGGTCTGCAGAATGAAGAAGAACGAATTGTATGAAGTGACATGTATCGATGATACCAACTTGGCGGCCGGTGTGGTCAAGGTCGAAGGCCGGGCGGTTTTTGTGCCGAAGCTGCTGCCGGGGGAGAAGGCCGAGATCCGCATTGTCAAGGTGCTGAAGAAATACGCTTTCGGGCGTATCGAACATTTGATCCAGGCAAGTCCGGATCGGATCGAGCCGCTTTGTGCCTATGCGAAAACATGCGGCGGCTGTCAGCTGCAGCACTTACGTTATCCGGCGCAGCTGGCTTGGAAACAACGTCATATTGAAGCACTGTTTCCGGAGCAGAATGTCCAGCCGATCCTGGCGGCACCGTCCTTTTCGTATTACCGGAACAAGGCACAGTTCCCGGTCCAGATCCGCAACCGGCAGGTCATCATGGGTTTTTATCGTTCGCATTCCAACGATATTGTCCCGTGTGATCAGTGTATGATCCAGTCCGAAGAAATCAATGCGATTTTTCAAGTCCTGCAGGAACGGCTGACGCCGGAGATGGCAGAAGGTCTGCGTCATATTCTGATCCGGACCACGCGGACCCATCAGGCACAGATCGTATTCATCGGGGAACACAAGAATCATTGGAAACCGCTGATCCGCACTTTGATCCGGCGTTTTCCTGCCATTCAAAGCATTGTTTTCAATCGGAATACACGCAGGGATAATGTGATCCTAGGCAGTGAGTATGAGGTCTTGTATGGCTCCGATTCCGTAATAGATCAATGCCTCGGCAATCAGGTGAAGCTGCATTTTAAATCGTTCTACCAAGTCAATCCGGAACAGATGGATGTTTTGTATCAGACAGCGATCCGGATGGCGAAGCTGGAACCAACGATGGATGTGGCGGAACTGTATGCGGGCACCGGTACCATCGGTATGGCGGTTTCCAGCCATGTGCATCATGTGACCGGTGTGGAGATTGTTCCGGAAGCAGTGGAGAATGCCCGGCAGAACTGTTCATTGAATCATATTGAGAATTGTACCTATGTTTGCGAGGATGCATCGGTATTTGCCAAGCGCATGGCCGCCAAGAAGAAACGAGTCGATGCCGTCTTTGTTGATCCGCCGCGCAAGGGCATGACCGCGCAGGGCATTCGGGATATCGTGACCTTACAGCCGGAGCAGATCGTCTATATTTCCTGCAATCCGCAGACATTGGCTCGGGATATCAAGCTTTATGAGCAGGAAGGCTATGAATGCAAAGTGATCCAGCCGGTGGATATGTTCCCGATGACGCTGCACGTGGAGACGGTAGTATTGATGTCAAGGGTCGACGGCAAATAGCCGCGAAAGCCCGCTAATACTGCGGTTTTCGGACACTCGGGCAAATTTGGCATTGGGCAGCCAAAACGCTTCTCGGTAACTTATCGAAGGGCAATCTGGGTCAAAAAGTGTTAGAGTTGAGTTGCCACGATAGATGTCACTATGTTGAGTTGCCGAGTTAGATGTTGGGTAGTTGTGGCTGTGAGATAGATGTCGGAAAAAGGCTCCCACACTGCCATCAGAGTCGGGGAGTTTTTTGAAATAATATTATATTCATACATTGACAACTGTAAATGTGTGTGATATAATATGTATATCTCTCGGAGGTGAAAATCATGGGATTCAGAGAAGACGTCAAAAAAATAAAGGCACTCACAGATGAGAACCGCCTTGCGATCATGCTTGCTCTCCAGCATGGGGAGAAGTGCGGATGTGATCTGCTGGAGGAACTGAATATCACACAGCCGACTCTTTCGCATCACATGAAGATCCTTGCGGGCAGCGGACTTGTAGATTACTACAAAGAGGGAAAATGGATGCATTACTCCATCTCCGCAGACGGGGTCAGGGAGTTCCGGGACATGATCGGTTCCTACGCAAGATGTGACTGCGAAACGGACGAGAGCGTATCCTGCGGATGCAAGAAAAAGGAATAATCAATATCTTTCATTAACATAGGCAGTCCCTTGGGATTGCCTATATAAAGGCCATAAACATAGATGCATTTCAATATATAAAACTAATGGAGGCGAAGTCATGAGCAATCAAAGCAAAGGCATAAATACATTTCAGCGTTATCTTTCTGTGTGGGTACTGCTCTGCATGGCCATTGGAGTACTGATTGGGCATTTTATCCCGGCTATTCCTGCCACACTCGGCAAATTTCAGATTTCCGGCATTTCGATTCCTATCGCTGTTCTCATCTGGGTCATGATCTACCCTATGATGATGAAAGTAGATTTTCAGAGCGTAAAACAGATTGGAAAGAATCCAAAGGGACTTCTGGTCACATGGGTGACGAACTGGCTGATCAAGCCTTTCACTATGTATGGAATTGCTTACCTGTTTTTGTTTGTCATATTCAAAACCTTCATATCACCGGGACTGGCAACAGAATACCTCGCCGGAGCTGTGCTTTTAGGAGCTGCTCCATGTACAGCGATGGTGTTTGTGTGGAGTACACTTACAAAAGGGAACCCTGCTTATACGGTTGTGCAGGTGGCCACCAATGACCTTATTATTCTGGTGGCATTTGTTCCGATTGTAAAATTCCTTTTAGGCGTTTCCAATGTGGCTGTTCCCTATAGCACCCTGTTCGTCAGCATCTTTCTGTTTGTAGTGATTCCGCTTGTGGGCGGCATCCTCACGAGGATAACAGTCACGAAGCAAAGAGGCGCGGATTACTTTGAGACCACGTTTGTCCACAAGTTCGACAATGCCACAACAATAGGTCTGCTGCTGACGCTGGTTATTATTTTCAGTTCACAGGCTGAGGTGATTCTGTCTAATCCGCTTCATATTGTGCTGATCGCGGTGCCGCTGACCATTCAGACATTTTTGATCTTCTTTATCGCTTATGGGGCAAGCAAGCTGCTGAAATTACCGCATGATATTGCGGCTCCTGCCGGGATGGTCGGTGCATCGAACTTCTTTGAACTTGCGGTGGCTGTGGCGATTGCACTCTTTGGCACGACAAGTCCCGCGGCTCTCGCCACTACAGTAGGCGTTCTGACGGAGGTTCCGGTCATGCTGATGCTTGTGCGGATAGCAAATAAAACGAAAGCGAGGTTTGCATAATGTGGACTTTTATTCAGGATCAGATCCTTGGGATGAAGTGGCTGAATGCCCTGATTGAGCAGTTGCTGCTGATGGTCGGACTTAATGTAGATAGTCGGATTGGCGGCAGTATACAGTTCTTCATTTATGACACAATGAAAATCACGGTATTGCTCTGTGTGTTGATCTTTCTGATTTCTTACATTCAGAGTTTCTTTCCTCCGGAGCGGAGCAGGAAGATCATGGGAAGATTTCATGGAATAGGAGCAAATATAATAGGCGCACTGCTTGGAACGGTTACACCGTTCTGTTCCTGTTCATCCATTCCAATCTTCATGGGCTTTACGAGCGCAGGGCTTCCGCTTGGGGTGACATTTTCATTTCTCATTTCATCGCCAATGGTGGATTTGGGGAGTCTTGTGCTTCTCACCAGTATCTTTGGCGTGAAGATTGCCGTGACCTATGTGGTGCTGGGTCTTGTCATTGCGGTTCTTGGCGGGACACTAATAGAAAACCTTCACATGGAAGATCAGATTGCTGATTTTATCCGCAATAACAACAGCAAGGTAGATATCGAGTCTCCGAATCTCACTGTCAAAGACCGGCTGATTTATTCCAGAGATCAGGTTGCATCCACCTTTAAGAAAGTGTTCCCTTATATCCTTATCGGCGTGGCTATCGGCGCGGTGATCCATAACTGGATTCCCGAAGGCTGGGTGGAAACCGTTCTCGGCGACAATAATCCGTTCGGTGTGATACTCGCCACGCTTGTCGGCATACCCATGTACGCAGACATTTTCGGCACGATTCCGATTGCCGAGGCACTTTTGGCAAAGGGAGCATTGCTCGGTACGATTCTCAGCTTTATGATGGCGGTTACCACGCTCAGCCTTCCGTCTCTTATCATGCTTAAGAAAGCGATTAAACCAAAATTGCTTGGAACGTTTATTGCCATCTGTACGGCCGGTATCATCATCGTCGGATACGGCTTCAATGCCATAGCGTACTTATTGGTGTAGAGGGGAAAAATTCAATGAACAAACCGAAAGTAGCATTTATCTGTGTTCATAACTCGTGTCGCAGCCAGATAGCCGAAGCATTAGGAAAATATCTTGCGTCTGATGTATTTGAGAGCTACTCTGCCGGAACAGAAACAAAACCTCAGATCAATCAGGATGCAGTACGCCTGATGAAGCAAATCTATGGCATTGACATGGAAAAAACGCAGCACAGCAAGGTTCTGTCAGATATCCCACCCGTAGATTTTGTTATTACGATGGGATGCAATGTTAAATGCCCATTTCTCCCTTGCAGGGAGAGATTTGATTGGGGCTTGGATGATCCAACGGGAGCAAGTGATGAAGTTTTTATCGAAACGATTCGGAAGATCCATACGAAAATTGTAGAGCTGAAAGAGTATATAGCACAGTGATTTACGGTTATAATTAAAAGAGTTTTTATAACTTTTTCGAACAGGAGGATAAGTAAAATGAATATTAAGGTTTTAGGCGGTGGCTGCAAAAGTTGTGAGGCACTTTTGAAGTCAGTAAAAGAGGCGGTAGCAAACAAGGGGATTCATGCTGAAATCGAGTACATCACCGATATGGAAAAAATCATGGGATATGGGGTGATGAGCATGCCCGCTCTTATGATTGATGACAAAATTGTTTCTGCAGGAAAAGTGCTGAAGGCAAAGGATGTAGAGAAACTATTGTAAGCAAAAAAGGATAAGGCTCCTCACTACTGATTGGGTTCAGTGGCGAGGAGCCTTTTTATGCTTCGATTTCGATTGCAATCCCTGACTTGAATTCCACGGTGAAGTGGTCGTTGAAGACGGTAATCTTCTCGATGAGTTTTTTGACCAGAGCCTCATCAAACTCTGTTATGTCGGTTTCCTGCTCGGAGATGAAGTCCTGCAGCTCCTTGATCCGGTTCATGGCTTCTTCCCGGTGGTGGCTGTCAAGCTCTGATTGTTCTTTCTGGTCACGGAGCCGGAAAATCTCATCAGCGATGGCATCGTAGTCCTGTTTATTGTTTGCCTTCTTGATGAGCTCCTTTTGCAGTTCCAAGAGCCTGCTCTGAATGCCGTCCGGTGAGAGGGTGTCAGCGTTGACCACAGCCTTGGCGATGTTCTGCTGGCTCGAGAGGACAGAATGAATGTCATATAAGTGTGTCCGTTCTCGGAAACATATCCACTGCGTTTTTGGCACTATCGGTAGACGGGAACATATCCACCAATCGTACCGTTTACGAAAAGGGCACTCTTACTAGGAGCGCCCTCAATAATAAACATTAATGTAATCAATAGTCTTTTTTCTTTACTGGAATCCAGATTTCGCTTCGATACTTTGGATTTCCAGTGTCTGGACTCTCATTCCATAAAATTTCAGGACCTTCAACCGCCTCGTATCCTGAAGATGGAAACCACTCTGAGTATATCCTACCCCACACATTTTGAAGTGTTTCCGGAAATGGTCCAATCGATTCAAATACAGCCCAGGTACTAGCATCAATTTTTAATACATCAAAATCTGCAGTTTCATTACTTGATGTTGCTACCCCGATGTAATGATCTAATTCTCCTTTCTCTTCCATTCTACCTTCTGAAAAATTAGTGGAAGCACTAATAATACCTGTAGGTTCTACATTTGAAATTGCTTTTAATTGATTAATAACATCCATGGTTAAAAGTTCAGTCATTTTTGCAATCTCTGGATTGACACCTTCAAAAATAATTGGAACTCTCTTCTTAAATCCTACTAACTTAAAAGGTCCTTTCTCAACAATACGATAGTTCATTTCGCATCCTCCTTTAATTGATAATTGAAAGGTCATTCGAGGATAAGCTTTTAATTGTGTATTCTCACTCCTTGCCTCAGAAGGGAGAATGCCATGCAGAGAATGAAAAGCACGGGAAAATGAATCAGCCGAATTATAGCCATATTTGACGGCTACATCAATTATTCTCAAATCCCTATCTTTCAAATCAAGTGCAGCCAACGTCAGTCTTCTTCTCCGAATATATTCTGATAAACTTATGCCTGCTAAAAAAGAAAACATCCGCTTGAAATGATACTCTGAACAATATGCGATTTTAGATACTTCAATATAATCAATTTCCTCTGTTAAGTGCTCTTCAATATACTCCAATGCATTATTCATACTTCTTAAAGAATCCATCAAACAACCTCCTTTCATCATCAATATTATCAGAGGATGCATTTATCCATCCGACAATCTGTGCACAGTATTGTCGATTCCCTTACATGTAATTAGTATCGTTAAACTAAATTTATCTTTGGGATGTTTACAACAGGAATCCTTTACTTTTCTTCAGTGTATCTTTCTTGCTGCAAAAATTCCTTTGCTTCGCTAAGGCATAAATCCCAATGACTCTTTCTTCAAAGTCAGCTTCATCTAGCCTTGCATTGCTATCTTCTCTTATTCGTTCCAACAGTTCACTTCCAAATCCAGAAAGGGAATCTTTAATAGAACGTGCCGTATCTTTTCCTCCTCTAAATTCTAATTAAATCTTGCTAATGTTTGTCAAGCAGATTTTTGAAGATTTCGAGAACCTTGAGAACAAAAAAGAGAGTAACCTTAATAAGACCTGCTGTTGCAGGCCGGCAGTTAACGGCTATAATGAAAGCGGACGGATTTACTTGTACAACTCCATTACACGAGCGTAGTAGATCCGCAGAAACTTATTGACGGCAGCCATTTTGGCTACGTTGTATGGTTTCCCTTCCTGTTCCTTTTTGAGCAGAAAAAGGTAAACAGGATCGTCCTGAGGTTTTGTCAGTTTGAGAGCCTGCATTACCTCAAAACAAGCTTTTCTTAGAGCCGGGTTGCCACGTTTGGAGATGTGACGATTCCGGCTCTCGAATTGTCCGGACTGATATGGCGGAGCATCATTGCCGACATAAGCATTGAGTGCTTTGCCACTGTGAAAACGGCGAATGTCACCGATTTCTCCAAGAATGATCGGTCCCAGTCGGCCCCCCACGCCGGCCATAGAACGAAGCACTTTGTACTCCGGCATGGTCTCTGCTATGATCCGCATTTGAAGATTGATCTCATCGGCAGCTTTCTGAGATGTGGATACGAGATCAACACATTGATCCTGAGTCATTGCGGATAAGGGATTTTCTCCACGGGTGGTAACACTGTTAAGGACCAACTCATAGATAGCAAGTCCCTTAGAACCGGCAAAACGATCCTTTGTCTTCTTGACGAGGACCTGATAGCTGTCCAGGAAACGTGCCTTGCCCATCTTACGGATTACATCGAAAGACTTGAAACGCTTAATGAAACGCAGAAGCACACAGTTGTCGGGATCCCTGCTTTTAAGAGGGAGAATGGTCGTAATGCCGGGCATTGTTTCATCCAGAAGGCTGAGCAGCTGAACTTTGGCAACAGTTAGGGTTGATATCCTCTGACTGTATTGCCTGGACAGAAAACGGAGATCTTCATACTTCTGGTCCTGAGGAGTGTAAGGAATCAGCGAATAGGACTTCTCAAGGGCATACTGAGCGATTCGCAGAGAATCACGTTTGTCCGTTTTCGCCTTTCTGAGTTCGGTATCGCCATACTTCTTCATCTGGTATGGATTGATCAGACAGACTGGGAGTTCCGCTTCCTGAAAGGCTTTCAGAAGTGGATAATGATAGTGGCTGGTAGGCTCCATAAGAATGGTTGGAGGTTCGGAAGTCCTCTTGATGTAATCTACTAATGCCTGCAGCTCATCAGCGACATGGTGGACATCAAAAGGTTTGGCACGGATGCTGCCATCCCCATTGAGAATGGCGACTGTACTCTTGGATTTTGATACATCAATACCAACAGCAATCATGAGAAAGACGCTCCTTTCGTAAGTGGTTTATGATTGGATCCAGCTCTTCAAGGTTCACTCATATTCTTTCGTTAAACGGGAGAAGCATTCTTTCCCAACTTGCTGAATCGAATGTAGAACGATGAAGGCGGGCTGACACATTTAACTTCGGGCGTGGTGTCCCAATCGGAAATTACGTCAGACCAATCACCTTCATCATAAAGAAAGAGCAGAGACTATGAAAGCCTCTACTCATATATTAAGAATCGGAATTTGTCAGTTACTTGTATTCACTCGGTACAGGAATATTAAATCTCTCGCACAATAGTTTTACATCATGCATATCATTTTCATCATGCTCATAGCCCAGATGAAATAACACTTGATTTTCAGCATCGATACATCTTACCGTTTTATCGCCTATTTTCCCAATGCCGCTAAAGACTTCTGGAGGATATGCTTCTCCCTCAAAAACAATGTATCCTTGTTCGTTGAATTTAAATATATGAAGATCAATTATCCTACCTTTACTATCCTTATAAACCGTATGAGATGTGGTGGTATATGCTTCGATAACTTCAGCAAAGCCATATTCTTTTAATATTTCAATAAACTTTTTACCATTACTTTCTTCCACAAATAAATCAATATCGTTGTGTACTCTTGTTTCTTCTTCTAATAGAGCATCTACTCCCCAACCACCATCTATCCAAATGTTAATATCATTTTCTTCAGCATATGTTATTATCTCAATGGCATCAGTTTTACTTACCATGTAATCCCTCCGTTCAAATTAAATCTATAAGTGATAAATCTCAAAGCTATTTCTCCTAATAATATAATGTCTATTGTTCCAATCAAAGCTAAAGATGAAGCTTGCCTTCTTTAGCTCGCAATAATTAGAGCTAAATCGAGATTCCAGCACCCCCTAGATTTAAGTTCCCTTTTGTGCCGTGGTAGAAAGGCCCCAAGTCTAGGAATTTTTCATGAATTGCTCTAACCCTGCTTTGGATGTTAACATTTCAAGATTATTAAATATTTCCTCTTCGCTCCAGTTCCACCATTGTAGCTTTAGCAAGAATTCAATCTTTTCGTCACTAAAGCGTTTTTTGATAAACTTAGCTGGATTCCCACCATATATTGTATATGGCTCAACACTTTTCACTACTGTTGAATTAGCGGCAATAATCGCACCATCACCAATTTTAATACCCGGCATAATGGTAACATTTTGACCTATCCATACATCATTGCCAATCACTGTATCTCCCTTAAAAGGAAGTTGTTCAATTGTAGGAGTCACCTTTTCCCATCCATGGCCAAAGATATTAAAGGGATAGGTTGTAATTCCATCCATTCTATGATTTGCACCATTCATAATAAACTTAACACCCTCTGCAATTGCACAGAACTTTCCTATTATAAGTTTATCCCCTAGAAATTCGTAATGGTGCTCTATATTATCATAAAATTTCTCCGGTGTTTTTTTATTATCGCTATAATAGGTATATTCCCCAATCTCCACATTGGGTCTTTTAGGTAGATTGCTTATAAAACAAACCGTCTTTATATTTTCATTTGGATAAAGTTTTTTCTTATCTGGTCCTATCATAAAATATTAGCTCCTTTAATCTTTAATTACTTCATTACCTTAATTCGTTTCTTATTTGCTCTTTCCATTTATTAATATTAACGATTGCATTTTGCTCCCGACCTAAATATATATCTTCAATTGTCATAGGCCAAAGTCTTAGTTCACGCTTTCTTGCGTTGCTTGGTAAAGGGTTTGTTATTTTGCTTAATGACTTTACTATTTCTCGATTTTTCTTAAGAATATATGGTGTATCCCAATCATTATCAAAAGCGTTAATAAAAAGATTTACTAAATTTGTATATCCTTCTTCAGTAAAATTCGAAGGATGCTGGATCATATAGCACGAAACAAGCCAAAAATGTAACTCATATAGCTTTGGATCATTATGCTCCCATACAAGAGGGAACCCGAATAGCTCATGGCATGAAAAACCATCGGTCTCTTTAGCTCCACATTCTATACATCTCCCAGATTTCATGACTGTGTTATTATCAACCACCTATAACCAACCTCCCTTATTTAAATTATTTTAATATTCATTAATGTAATGTTTGCCAAAGAAAAAAAGTCTTTTTACTTTAACAACGAAGCCGCCAGCCAGAGAAGACTATTCTGACCAGCGACTACCTTAAGTTTAATGTTTCAGATTTATTTTCTTATCACTAATTTCATAAATCACATCAGCCACATTATCAAGCAACCGTTTGTCATGGGTGATAAACACTATAGTTCCAGCATACTCCTTCATTAAAATTTCCAAAGCCTCTAAGCTTGGTATGTCAAGGAAGTTGCTTGGTTCATCCATTAGTAGGATGTTATATCTGCCCATAAGCATTTTAGCTAGCAACAATTTTATAATTTCTCCGCCGCTTAAAACAGATAAACTTTTCCCAATATCGTTTTGTTTAAACCCCATCGATGCTAGCACTGAACGAATTTCTGAAACATTGTAATCACTATCTTCCTGCATAAACTCCAATACTTTCTTATTACTGTCGTACTTGTAACCATTTTGTGCAAAGTAGCCTATTTTTGCCTTAGGTGAAATAGAAATTCCATCTTCATGGTTTAAGATCATTTTGATTAAAGTTGTTTTTCCTGTTCCATTACCACCAGTTAATGCCACTTTTGCGCCAAGCGGAATTTGAAAAGATACATTTTCAAACAATACTTTATCTCCAAATATTTTATTAATTTCCTTACCGACAATAGGATATGGATTGTGGAGCTCCAATGCTTTACTTTGCCTGAAACGAATCCTACGAATATCTTCTGGAGCTTCTACACTTCCTAAGGCCGCAATCCTATGTTCTAGGGATTTAGCGGCATTATGCATCTTTTTTTCCTTACTTCCTATTGATTTTTGATGAGCTAAACGCCCTCCGCCTTCAGTACTTTTTTTCTTTGAAGCACCTTTTGCCTTCTGTCCTATTTTACGAGCCTGTTTTCGCTTTTCCTCTGCAGCCCTTTCCAATCGGGCACGTTCCGCAACAAATTGTTCGTATTCTGCAGCTTGGCTCTTGCGTTCTTCTTCTTTCTGGCGAAGATAATCAGAATAGTTTCCCCAATACTCAGTGATTTTGCCATCTTTCAGTTCCCATATTTTATCTACTACCTCATCAAGAAAATAACGGTCATGGCTAATAACTAACAGTGCACCTGTAAAATATTTTAACTGTCCAATTAGAAAATCAATTCCTTCACGGTCTAAATGACTCGTAGGTTCATCCGCTAAAATACCATGAACCTGTGCTGATAAAGCCTGTGCTATTTTAAGCCTTGTTTCTTCACCACCGCTCATGGTCTGTATATCTAATTGTTCAACACCAAGCTTTCCTACAAGTGCAAAATCTTTTTCTTTCTGCAAAGTTACTTCGTCCAACTGAGGGATATAGGCAAGTTCACCCAGACGATTTAATTTACATCCTGGGGGAGTTAATTCTCCTAAAAGTACCTTGAGTAGAGTGCTTTTCCCTGCACCATTTGCTCCCACTAAACCAATACGGTCATAATCATATACTTCTAATTCATCTATATCTAAAACATCGCGTCCTTTGAATTCCACACGAATGTCTTTTGCTTTTAATATCAATTCCATAACATTATCCTCCTGTCTATAATCGCATGTTTTCATTTGCTTGTACGCAGGGAAAACCCTGCGATTTAAGCAGGAAGAATTACATGAAAATAAGATACATAAATATCCCTCCAATATTGTTTATTTTAAATCTAATTTTCTAACCTCAGTTATCATGGGGCAAACTATAGCAATGCCAATAATTAAAATACCTGATAGTAAAAACCAATGATTTACACCGATCCTATCAGCAAAGAACCCAGAAAGAATTAACCCAATTGGCATTGCAAGTGACATGATACTTCCGGTCAAAGAAAATACACGTCCTAAATATTCAGGCTTAATTTTCTCCTGAAAAAGAGCTGTTTGCACACCGCTATAAAACGGCACCGAAAGCCCCATTATTGCACAGCAAACTACAAATATAACAAATCCACTTGGAGGAAGTATTCCTGAAACGGCTAAACTGGCCCCCATTATAAAAAACGAACCTGTTATTAGTAGTACACGCTTTTTGAAACTTCCTAATCTCCCCAATAGTAAGCCTCCTACTAGCATTCCAGATGCAAAAGCGATTTCGGTAATAGAAATATGCACAGGTGTTCCATTAAAGTATTCCATGCTTATTAAAGGAAATAGTGCATTAATTGGCATATAAACAAAAGTATATATTGTTCCTAAGAGTAATAAGGCAAATAATCCTTTGTTTTGTCTCAGTACGACAATTCCTTCTTTCATTTCTCTTATGAAATTTGGTTTCAAGCTTTGCACTTGATCGCCCAGCTTAGGAATCCGTACAATTGCCACCGTAATAGACGCAATCACAGCACCTAATACATCGATGGCAATAATAGCATTTAATTCCCAAACAGAATATAACAATGCTGCAACCGCCGGACTAACAATATAGCTTATAGACTGCAAAGACTGACTATAGCCTGCGCATTTCGTAAGCTGCTCTTCTGGTACTAAAAGTGGCGTAACTGCATTGAGTGCTGGGGTATGAAAAGCTGTTCCAACGCTGCGGATAAACAATACTACCATAACCATCCAGACAGGTAACTCCATATACAAAGCAACAATAGCCAGCACTGCCCCAGCTGCTGCGATAATTAAATCAGCACCAATCATTATCTTCTTCCTATCATGACGATCCACTAATACACCTATGGCAGGTCCAAAGACCGCATAGGGTAAAAAACCTACTAGTGAAGCCATAGACAAGACCATCGCAGATCCTGTTTTTTCTGTAAGGTAAAAAATAATCGCCATTTGCAGGATAGCACTAGTGATTAAAGAAACTGCCTGCCCTGCCCATATTGTAATAAACTTAAGTTTCCAATTGTTGTATTTTTCCATTTATATTTTCTCCTGCATAATTATTTTGCTTGAATTTCTATTTTGAATAGCATTCTAGGCAATAAAAAATGCAGGCCTAAATCCACAATGTGGCTTTTGGTCTGCATACATACAATTTGGAAACATTCATATTAAAGACACAGTTAAATAAAGGTATAGTTAAATAACCTATATTCTGACCGCAACTAATGAATGCTCAATATCGTATAAATAAGCACAACAAAAAAGCCTATCATCGGGGATAGATTCTGCCTTTTTTATTGCCAGCTTATCTTAAACGCATTGAGGCTGTCATAGTTTCGGTTCCTCCTGAATTCTTATTTGTATCAGCGTATATTTTATCACAATAAGGTTCTATATTCAACACAAAAAATATAAAGGAAGGAAATACCGCCAAAGGCGATAGTTTCCTTAATTGCGGTTGACTCAATAATCTATATCATTTCTTCAATCTTCACACCTGACTTAAACTCCACCTCAATCCTGTCATCGCGGATCGTAACTTTTTCAATAAGCCGCCTTACCAACTGCTCATCATACTCCTCTAACTCGTGAGACTGTTCATTTAAGAAAGCAGTCATTTCAGCGATTCGTTGCCTTTTTCCTTCACGCTCGGCATTTTCTACAAGTGAATTTTGCTTCATCTCCCGAAGGCGGTATATCTCATCAGCAACATTATCGTAGTCATTTTTTGACTTTGCCTGTTTAAGAAGCTCTATCTGCAATTCTTCCAACTTGCTATCAAGCTCATCCGTATCATTATCACTTTCTTCATTAAATATAGTGTCGATATTTTTCTGTAATGTTGAAAGGAAAGGTTCTTTGTTAGCCAAAAGTTCGTTAATAGCCCTGACCACTGCTGTCTGTAATGTTTCCTCGTTTATGGTAGGGGCAGTGCATTCAGACCCTTTTTCCTCCAATCGGCTAACGCATCTCCAGACAATAGACTTATAGCCTCGGTTATTCCAATGTACCCGTCGGTAAATATCGCCGCAATGACCGCAATAAACAATACTCGATAAAGCATACTTGCTGCTATAAACTCTCTTTTTACCGCCTTTCCCGCCACGAAGATTCGCTCTCCGAACCATCTCTTCTTGAACCTGCATAAAAAGCTCACGTGGAATGATAGGCTCATGGCTGTTTTCCACATAATACTGGGGAACAATGCCGTTATTCTTGACTCGTTTTTTAGAAAGGAAATCAACCGTATATGTTTTTTGTAGAAGGGCATCACCGATGTACTTTTCATTCTGCAATATCTTTTTCAGTGTTTCTGGTCTCCATTTGGCTTTGCCTGCCGCTGTAAGAATACCGTCTGTTTCCAGCCCTCTTGCTATCTGTAAAAGGCTTGCTCCCTCAAGGGACTCTCTGTAAATCCGTTTAACAACCTCAGCACCCTTTGGTTCAATCACTAGCTGCTTATTTTCATCCTTGGTGTATCCAAGGAAACGCTTGTGGTTGACCTGTACTTCACCTTGTTGATAGCGATACTGAATACCTAGCTTAACGTTCTGGCTTAAGGATTGGCTTTCTTGTTGGGCAAGGGATGCCATAATGGTCAGCAAGATTTCCCCCTTGGAATCCATGGTGTTGATATTCTCTTTCTCGAAGAACACAGCAACGTTTTTATCCTTTAATTGACGGATGTATTTAAGGCAGTCCAACGTGTTTCTAGCGAATCGGCTGATGGATTTTGTGATAATCATATCAATATTGCCCGCCATACACTCTTCAATCATGCGGTTGAATTCATCACGCTTTTTGGTGTTGGTACCGGAGATGCCATCGTCCGCAAATATGCCTGCCAGCTCCCAGTCAGGATTTTTCTGGATGTACTCCGTGTAGTGCGTGACCTGCGCCTCGTAGCTTGTTTCCTGTTCTTCAGAATCCGTACTGACGCGGCAGTAGGCTGCAACACGGAGCTTTTTCTGTTCAGATTGCTTTACTGTGTTCCCGACCTGCCTTTTGGCCGGGATGACCATAACATTTCCCATTAGATCGCCTCGCTCTCAATGAGGCTGTACAGGTATTCTGCCTGTAGCCTCGGATCTTCATAGTGTTGCTCTGCCGCTGCCATGCGAAAGCCGGTAGGAGACGCTGCAGGCTTTGAGTTCTTTTTCCTGTTCAGCCTGCCAAGTTTCCCGGCGCGTTCCAGACGGATGGCAGCAGCTTTATCGTAGGTTTCCTGATCGATGATGGCCGGGTAAAAATCGTCTCCGAGGTAGTGTCTGTTTTCCATCAGACGCTTTGCTGTGCCGTGGTAGGTTTCAATGCCAGCAGCGGCAGCAGCCTTGGCCAGAGCCATCCCGGAGATGTAATTCTTATAGAGCTTCCGTATTTTATTGGCTTCATCCTCTTTAATCGTGGCGCGGCCGTTTTCAATGCTGTAGCCGTAGGGTGTATGTCCCATGTTTTCACATCCTTTCCCGAAGCGTCAGACCGCATTTCAATTCAAAGCACACTTCATTTCTGGAGCGCACAATGATGCGGTTCACATATTCTTTAAACAGGGCATCATCGAATTCCTGAAGTATTCCACCTTTTTCTGTAAAGTGCAGAAGCGTTGTGGCTGCAGTAACCTTTGTTACATCTCCGGAAACGGCGTTTTTCAAGGCGTTAATCTCATCCCGGCAACTGTCCGCCTGCGAAAGCAGCTCGTTCGTTTCCTTGTTAAAAAGGATCGGGTCGATGATGCCCTGTGTCATGAGCTTTGTCAGCGTCTCGCGCTTTTCTGTGTTTTGCGCCAACAGGGTCTGTATTTCCTGAATGCGCCGAAGCGAGTCATCAGACGAAGTGTTTTTCAATGCGTCCACATATGGTTTTAGGATGATCCTGTGCGCGTAGACCAGCTTGTTCATCATGGTGACGAAAGCCTGCTTCAGATCATCGTCTTTTACAAAAAGCATGTGGCATTTATCTTTATCCTTGATGTGGGTACTGCAGCACCATGCGGTGTATTTGTATCCGGTGCAGCTGTGTATCCGGCGCTTAAAGGTATCGCCGCACTCGCCGCAGATGATCTTCCCGGAGAAGGTGTAGCGATTCTGGTATTTGTCGCTCCCTTTGACGACACCTTTTTCCGTTGCCCGCTGGTGAATAAAAGCGTGAGCAGCTTCAAAGTCCTCCCGGCTGATGATTGCCTCGTGATGATCCTTGACCATGTACTGTGTCTGCTCGCCGTGATTGTTGTGCCGGACAAAGCGTGAATCCGAGTACGTTTTCTGGAAAAGGCAGTCGCCGACATACTTCTCATTGGAGAGCATCCCACGAATGGTTGTGGCTGTCCAGCGTCCGTTTCGCTTGGTAGGAATGCCGCGCCGGTTCAGGTCATCCGCGATGGCGTGGGTGCCTTTGCCGGAGAGCAGCGCTGCGAAGATTTCTTTTACCACAGCCGCCTGCTCCGGATTAATTACCATCTGCTCGCCATCCCAATCGTAGCCGTAGGGTGGGTAGCTGACTTTATAGGTGCCGCTCTCAAAGCGTTTCTGGATTGACCACTTGCTGTTTTCTGATATGGAAACAGACTCGCCTTCGGCCATGCTGGAGAGAATTGCCAGAAACAGCTCGCTCTCCATTGAGCCGGTGTTGATATTTTCCTTCTCGGAGTATATCTTGAAATTAGTATCGTTGAATAACGATGAAGAAATGTTGATTTTATGCGGTTTCCCGCGATTTTAGAAATGTGTCGTTCTGCTATTGTTGAATATTTTTAAGCGACTTTTAGCAGGTTTAAGCGACAAATAAGCGACAAATAAAAGGCCGTCAGAGCGGCTTTTTTCATGCCTGCGCCTGTTTGCTGTCCGGTTCCTGTTCCGGTTTCTGCGGCGCGGCTTTCTTATCTTTGAACAGTG
Source organism: Catenisphaera adipataccumulans (assembly GCF_014202755.1). Lineage (GTDB taxonomy): Bacteria > Bacillota_I > Bacilli_A > Erysipelotrichales > Erysipelotrichaceae > Catenisphaera > Catenisphaera adipataccumulans. Next base: position 206,987 of record NZ_JACHHK010000001.1, on the reverse strand, counting down.
CAATGTCAACGGCCTGCATTGCCCGCGCTTCACTTTCCTTGTAAACGTGGCTGTATGTGTCAAGCGTGGTTTTCGTTGTGCTGTGTCCTAACCTGTCAGCAATTACACGCGCCGAAACGTTCCCATTGATAAGAAGTGAAGCGAAAGTGTGACGCAGGGAATGAAGGTGAAGGTCCTGCGGCAAATCTGACCCTTTTATCACCTGTTTCAATTTTCTGTTCATGTTTCCGGTGATGTAGAAATTGCCGTGCAGGTTCGTGAACACAAGGTCCGGGTTCATCCATCCCGCGCCCATTTTGAACCGCTTTTCCAACTGTTTCTTTTTATGCGTTTTCAGCAATTCAATGATATAGTCCGGCAGCATTATCCGGCGGGTGCTGTCCTCTGTTTTCGTTGTTTCCCGGATATATTCACCGTTCAGAGAAATCAATGTATGCCGGATATATAGCAGGCCCGTTTCAAGGTCTATATCTTCCCAGTACAAAGCGGAAAGTTCCCCGGCGCGCATACCCGTTGCAAGCAGTACGTTCACAATGACTTCAAATTGAAAATCACCATATTCATGAACTAATTGAAGCAGTTCACGCGCCTGTTCTTCATCAAGATATTCTGCGGGCGCTGTGTCTACGCGCGGCGGTGTGGCTAACTTGCAAGGGTTCCGGCGCATGATTTCTTTTTTTACCGCTGCCGTAAATATAGCGGACAGGTTCAGTTTCAATTTGTTCACGGACGCGCCTGTCATGCCGGGGCTTTCTGTCATATCGTTAAAGACGTCGGAAAACTTCATGTTCAAGCCGTCCGCAATCTTTTCCGCGTTTTCGCGGCGGATAGTATCACCGCGTAAAACATGATAAATTTCTGAACGGCTGACCCCTGCTTTTTCTGCAAAAGCGTCACGCTTTACACCGTCGAAAATTGCCCTGTCTTTCAATTGGAAACTATGTTCAAGGTTCCCGTTCTTTTGCAGGTCCGTGAACAGCTTGTCAAGCATGGGCGGCGTGATGTTCTTCAACTTCTCATGCCCCAGAACCGGCATGATATGTTTTTCTATGCCCTCTCTGTAATGAATCAATGTGTGCGGTTTCAGGCGGTTAGGCGCGACGCTTTCATAATACCAGTCAGCAAGTTCACGGAACGTTCTGTTTTCATCAAGTGCAACATAGCCTTTGATTTTGTTTTCCCATACGTCAGCATACTGCCGCGCAAGTTTTTCCGCCTTGCCTGCCGTGACGTTTTCCGGCGGGTGATACGTCGTTGTTTTCTTGATCTGCTTTCCCTTTTCGTCATAACCCATATATGCGGTTATGGTAAAGGAATCACCGCGCTTTCTGATACTTGCCATAGAATCACCCCTTTCATTGTTCCTGCTCTGTGACGTCTATGTTCTTTGACAGGAATTCAAGCAGATAGGTTTGAAGGCCCTGCGCTGCTTTCCATTCATAGAAATCCGCCTGTTCTGCATTGTGCGCCGCGATTCTTTTATTCTTTGCCGCCCGGTCAAGCGTTTCATAGAAATCCTTGTCGCCTAGGAGGCGATCAAGCAGCGGCAGCATATACGGCGAATCTTCAAAATACCCGTCCTTGACAAGTTTCATGTTTTCAATCGTCCGTTCTGAAAGTCCGAACATTTCCCGTGCCGGAATATCTTCAAGAACTGTCCCCGTGATTAGATAATCGGTTGTTACGTTGAAGAATTCCGCGATTTTCAGCAGCTTGTCAACGTTTGGTTGCGTTTCCCCGGTGCAGTAAAGGGAAAGCGTCTGCGGGCGAATACCTACCGCCGTGGCAATCTCTTTTTGTGTTGTTCCGTTCTTTTCCATCAACGCGCGCAGCGTCGCGGCAAAGTGGGAATTGTAAAGGTCTATTGCAGAACCTTTTCTTGTTTTTGGCATTGCCTTTTTCTCCTTTCTTTCGGTTTTCTTGAACATTGTCTAATGGATTCAAGAAATATTGACTTGCAGAATCGTTCTGCTATACTGTCATTATAGGCAGGGGAAACGTATCTGTCAATATATGAAAGCAATAAAAACGAATTTAATTGCCGGACGTCGAAAGTTTCCCGGACCACCTGAACAGGCGGAACAGACGGGGAAAGACTATCTATTCGCAGGGGGTGAAGCATTATGAAGGGCCGGACAAGGCAGCGGGCAAACCGCCGCAGAAAGCATTATGAAGAAAAGATTGAGAAACGGAACGCCTACGGAAACAAGGACCTGACCGTTTTCAATGCCGTCGAACAGATACGGACGCACGGCAAAGCAGAAATTGAACTTAAATGACAAAAACCGCCAAACAGGGACAAGCAATGAAACAAGGACCTGCAAGGCGGTTTTTCAGTACCTAAAGAAAGGAAGGTGCGGACGTTGGAACAGAAAACAGCATTAACAATAAAGCAGACGGCGCGGGCCTTTCAATTCCCGGAATACGCAATCAGAACGCTTGTGAAACGCGGCGCTTTTCCCGTCATTCAGGTCGGGAACCGCTGCTATATCAACCCGGAAATCTTTGAAAGTTACCTGAAATCAGGGGGTGCAAAGTATGACAGCAACCTTGAATGAAACAGCCCCGGCATTAACGGAATTTACGCTGCAATACAGCGGCGTCACACAGAAAAAGAATAACACAAGCTATCCGTTCACCGCGGTCATTCATTCTATTGATGATCTGAAAAAGGTTGCCGCGTTTGACAATATCGGCGCACAACATTCTGACGGGAAAAATAACCGCGGCAAGCTGATAAAAGGCTATCGCAGCGTGAAAACGTATAAACAGGCGAATTGCCTGCCGGTTGAAGTAGACAACGAACAGAAAGACCCGTTGAAACCGGATATTCCCCCGGAAGAATGGGTGACGCCTGCCGACGTTGCAGCCGCCTTTCCCGGCGTTCCGTTTTATGTGGTTTATTCACGCCATCACATGAAGGAAAAGAACGGAAAACCGGCGCGTCCGCGGTTTCATGTGTATTTCATCATGAATACCGTCACAGACGTTGACCGTTTCGCGGCGCTGAAATTAAAAGCCCTTGAACACTTTCCGCAGTTCGATTCTGACGCGATGGACAGAGCGCACTTTTTCTACGGCGTGGAAAATCCGCAGGTTGAATATTATCCCGGCAATATCCCGGTTGACACGTTCCTTGTAAACCTTGACAAGCTGCCGGACGTCATACCGGTCGGGACAAGAAACAACACCCTGTCAAAGTATGCTGCAAAAATCCTGAAAAGGAACGGTGACACGGACAAGGCGTTTGAACTGTTTCAGCAAGCAGCGGACCGCTGTGAACAGCCGCTTGAAGAAAGCGAACTGAAAACAATATGGAACAGCGCGCAGGGGTTCTTTCACAAAGAAATTGAAAGCAGTCCTGACTATATCCCGCCCGACGCTTATGAACTTGCTGATTTCACAAGCGGCGGCGGAAAGAAGAAAAAGCCGGTTACAAGCGACGATGTGAAAAAGGTCCTTGCGGAAATGAACATCACGGTCCGCCTGAACCTGATTTCCGGCATGGTAGAGGTGAACGGCCTGCCGAAAGCCTATTCAAAGGAAAACGCGGCAAACACGCTGCCGGTTCTTCTCATGGACTATTTCACGAAACACAACATGAAATGCAGCCGAACGACGCTTGATGATTGTCTTGTGCTGATAGAGGACGAAAACAGATTCAACCCGGTTGAAGAAATGTTGAAGTCTACAACGTGGGACGGTCATGACTACCTGAAAGACCTTGCGGAAATTTTAGGCATTGCAGACAACGAACGTGAAACGTTGTACCTGAACAAGTGGTGTCATCAGACTATTTCGCTTGCCCTGAACGATGATGTTGAACCATATGGCGCAGACGGCGTTCTAACCATTCAGGGCGATCAAGGCGCAGGCAAAACACTTTTCTTTGCAACGATCGCGGTGAAATCCGATTGGTTTGCAGAGGGTGTCAGCATTGATCTAGGCAAGAAAGACACGGTGATTCAATCAACGGGTTGTTGGATTGCAGAACTTGGAGAACTTGACAGCACCCTGAAAAAAGAACAGTCCGCCTTGAAAGCGTTCCTGACGTCACGAACAGACACCTACCGCCTGCCGTATGCACACGCGCAGACGCGCAGACCGCGCCGGACAAGTTTCTGTGCAACGGTCAACCCGAAAGAATTCCTGAATGATGAAACCGGCAGCCGCCGTTTTTGGGTGATTCACCCGTCACCCCTTGACGTTGAACGCGTGAAAGGGTTGTCGGCGGAATGGGTGAAACAGATGTGGGCGCAGGTTTATGAAACGCTTTACAAGAAAGACGTTCAGGGTTTCCGACTGACGAAAGAAGAACTGCAAACCCTGCAGCTTGAAAACGAACAGTATTCAAAGCCGCTTGCCGGTGAAATTGAAATCACGGACAACCTTGACTTTGACGCGCCGCTTGATAAATGGCATTGGGTGAAGGTCAGCGCCCTGTTAAACCATGCAGGAATACGCGGGGTTTCAAGTATGCAGGCAGGCCGCGTTCTTGCCAAACTTGCCGCGCAGGACAAGCGGATTCAGGTCAAGAACGTTCACAACGTCAAGCAATATCTATTGCCGCCGCTTTCTGCTTATGAAGAATTCCCGCGCACGGGCGCCGATGTAGAACCGTTGTTAGGTCCGCTTTAATCGTCAGAGCATGACGCGGCAGCGAACAGAATTTCATCAAGGTTAGGTTAGGTTAGGGCAAATTCCATAGAGCAGAAAAAAATGAATCTAATAATACGTGATTAGAATAGATATTTTTCTGTGATCTATGGAAAACACCCTAACCTGCCCTAACACCCTAACCTTGACGGAAGAAAAGGCCCCCGGCAGGCGCGTGACGGCGTGACCGCTGGACACCGGCGCTGGAGTTTTCTTTTCCTCTGCATGAAAAAAATCAATTTCAGGAAGGAGCATTTTCAAAATGAGCATATTTTCAAAACTGTTCAGACGTAAGGCCCCGCCGCGCGCGGTGCTTGAAATCGACAATGAATTCACGGCATTTTCCGGGACAGCCTACGGAAACGCGGCTTTCCGGTCAGCGGTTGACGCTATCGCAAGACACGCGGCAAAGCTGCAAGCGCATTGCAAGGACAGCCGCCTTGAAACGGTCCTGCAAAAGACCCCGAACAGCTATATGTCCGCCTATGATCTGCTTTACAAGACGGCAGCGGCATATTTTACAAACAACAATGCGTTTTTGCTGCTTGTCCGTGATGAACAGGGCCTTGTCACAGCACTTTATCCGATTATCCCGGCGTCCGTGGAATTCAAGCCCGGAACAGACGGTGAAATTTTCCTTGACTGCCTGTTCCCGGACGGCAGGCAGGTGACGTTCCCATACAGTGACGTCATTCACCTGCGCCGTCATTTCCTTTCAAATGACCTGTCCGGCGAAACAAACGCGCCGCTTTTCCCGCTGCTTGACACCGCGCAGACCCTGACACAGGGCATTTCAGCAAGCGTGAAGAACGGAACAAGTATTCGCGGCGTTCTGAAATTCACAAGTCTTGTGAATCCGGCGCAGGTCAAGGCAGAAAAGGACAAATTTGTTGCCGACTATTTCAACCCGGAAAACAGCGGCGGCATTGCAGCAACGGACCAAAGATTTGATTTTGTCCCGACAAATGTGACGGCCTACAACGTCCCGCGGGAACAGATAGAAGCCGTGAACGGGCAGATTTATGACTATTTGGGCGTGAACGCTGCAATCATCAACGGCAGCTATACAGAAGATGAATTCAGTGCGTTCTATGAAAGCGTGATTGAACCTTTTGCAATGCAGCTTTCCGGGGAATTCGCCCTGAAATGTGCTGCCGATGTGGTATTCACACCGGAACGCATGGAATTTTCAACGGCAGATACAAAAATCAAGCTGCTGCATGAAGCCGCGCCGTTGGGCGTCATAACCATCAATGAAGCGCGTCACCTGCTTGCGCTGCCGCCGATTGACGGCGGGGAACGTCGCTTGCAGTCACTCAATTATGTTTCCGCTGAAAAGGCGGACAGCTACCAATTAAACGAAAGTGAGGAAAACAGCAATGAAGAAACAGACAAGAAACAGTGAAATCCGTGCAGCAGAAAAGCCGCTGATTCTTGAAGGAACAGCGGTTGTGTTCAATCAGCCCGCAGCAATCGGCGGCGTGACGGAACGCATTGACCCGAAAGCCCTTGACGGGGTTGACCTGAATGACGTCGCGCTGCTTGTAAACCATGACGGCGCAGGAATTCCGCTTGCAAGGTCCCCGAAAACACTTGCCCTGACCGTCACAGAACGCGGCCTTGAAATGCGCGCGGAACTGCCTGACACAGAAAGCGCCCGTTCCGTCTATGAAGCCGTGAAACGCGGCGATCTTTCGCAAATGTCCTTTGCCTTTGACGTCGGGAATTACACCTTTGACGAACAGACACAGACAAGGACCATCACACAGATAAGCAAGGTTTATGAAATTTCAATCGTAAACTATGCAGCTTATACACAAACCAACGTACAGGCGCGAAACAGCGCCGGAAAGGAAGAAAACACTATGTTCAACCCTATTACAGCAAACCTTGAAAACAAGCAGATTGTCACCGACACACACGCGGTTCCGGAATATCGCAGCGCCTTTTTCAAACGTATGTTAGGCAAGCCCCTGACCGACGCGGAAACAAGGGCGTTTGAAGCAGCGCAGGCAGAAAAGCGCGCGGACGCGTTCAATACCCTGTCAAACAGCGCAGCGGTTGTTCCTACCGAAACGCTGAACGAGGTTGTGAAGCAGTCAAGGAACGTCAACGGCCTGTTCGATGTGGTCCGCCTGTTTTCCGTTCCCAGCAACCTTTCTGTCCCGGTCGGAACACCGAATGACGCGGCAGCATGGCACACAGAGGGCGCAGCCGTGGAGCGTCAGAAAGCAGAAACAACGGCGGTGACGTTCACCGGCCTTGAACTTATCAAGATGCTTTCCATGAGCGCGGCAGTCAAGCGCATGACGCTTTCCGCATTTGAAAGCTACATCACCGACGAACTGAAAAGCTGCATTGCGGACGCAATCGGCGCAGCAATCGTGAACGGAACCGGCAGCGGACAGCCTACCGGAATTCTGACCGGCATTAAGTGGGACAAGACGAACACAATCACAACAACCGCCCTGACCGGGGACACCCTGCTTGCTGCAATCGCGCTTATGCCTGCCGGTTATGCTGCCGGGGCAAAGTTCGCAATGTCTACGTCAACCCTGTTCGGGACCGTCTACCCGCTGAAAAACAGCGAAGGCGACTATATTTTCACGGACGCTGAAAACGGCGGTGTGCGCCGTCTGTTCGGTTTTGAAATCGTCATTGACGATAATATCCCGGCAGGAACGGTTCTGTTTGGAAATTTCAACTATTACGGCGTGAACATTCCGCAGGGAATCGCGGTCGAAATGAGCCGCGAAAGCGGATTCACAAGCGGCCTGATTGATTACCGCGCTTTATGTATCGCAGACGGGAAGCCGATTGTTCCGGGCGCGTTCGTAAAGGTTGAAGTCAAGGCCGCCTGATGATCTTCAAGGGGGTGCCACAAAACGTGGCACCCTGCTATTAAACGAAAGAAGGAACAACCATGATGTACACAATCGAACAGGCGCGGAATATTCTGCGCGTGGACGGCAGCGACAATGACGAACAAATCACGGCGCTTGTTTCCGCTATTCCTGACTACCTGACCGAAACAACCGGCTACAAGGCGAAAGACGGCGTTTTTTCACCCGTTGCCCTGACAGCCGGGCGTTTCATTCTATGGCAATGGTATTACGGCGAAAACAGCGACGTTGACAAGGTTCAGCGCGTCATTGACTGCCTTTTGAAAGCCCTGCCCGCAGAAAGGGCCGTGAATGAAAGCTGACAGTTTCACGGGGCAGGCAGCGTTCTACCATTCTAAAGCATGGAAACGCCTTTCACGGGCTTTCCTGCTTTCAAAGAACTATATCTGTGAACGCTGCGGCGCACCCGCTGAAATCGCACATCACAAAATATACCTGACCGCCGAAAACGTGACGGACCCGAACATTGCCCTGAACCCGGACAATCTTGAAGCGCTCTGCCTTGACTGTCACAACCGGGAGCATTTCGGAACGGGCGGGGCAACGGCGGCGGGCCTGACCTTTGATGAAAACGGCGATCTGATACAGAAAGAGAGGAACAACAAATGAACGGAAGTTATGACGAGGAATTACAACTGCAAATTAACACGCTGCTTGATGATCTTGTATTCACTGAAAATCAGTTAAGGGCAGCGCGTGAAGCCTTTGACACAGAGGAATATGCGCGTTTAATGCGTGTGTTCCTGCCTTTGCAGAAACAGTATTTGAAACTCTGCGCAGAACAGGAAAAGCGCCTGAACGACGATGAAAACGCGGACGAACTTGAAGCATTTAACAAGGTGACAGAATGAACTATATTGCAGCCTACAATGAACAGATTCAAAGCGGAAAGATTGCAGCGTCACGGCGTATAAAAGCCGTTTATTCCCGGCTTGCCGCTGCCTGCAATGACCGCAGCGGGAAATATGTCTTTGATGAAAGCCGCGCGACCCGTCCGATAGAATTCATTGAACGTTTCTGCCGTCATTCTAAAGGGGAATGGGCCGGTCAGCCTGTCCGCCTTGAACTGTTTCAGAAAGCGTTCATTCAGGCCCTGTTTGGCTTTATTGACCCGCAGACGGGTTGCAGGCAGTACCGTGAATCATTCTTCCTTGTGGGCCGCAAGAACGGCAAATCAACCCTTTTGGCGGGCCTTGCGCTGTATATGCTGACAAGTGACGGTGAAGGCGGCGCAGAGGTTTACAGCACCGCAACAAAATACGCACAAGCCCGCCTGTTATTCGATGAAGCGCACAACATGATTAAACAATCGCCGGTCCTGTCAAAGCATTTCAGAAAGCGGAAAAACGACTTGTATTATGAACCTACAATGTCAAAGTTTCAGCCGCTTGCCCGGAATTCCGACACGCTTGACGGCCTGAACGCGTCCTTTGTCATTATGGATGAATTGCACGGCGTCAAAGACAGAAACCTTTATGAAGTCATGAAACAAAGTATGTCTGCGCGCCGGTCCCCGCTGCTTGTGATGATAACGACGGCAGGAACCGTCAGGGAATGTATTTTTGATGAAATGTATGAATACGCGGCGCAGGTTGCAGACGGGAATGTCATTGATGAACATTTCCTGCCGATTCTTTACGAACTTGACAGCCGCGCGGAATGGACGGACCCGGCAGCATGGGTGAAAGCAAACCCGGCCTTGAACACAATCAAGAAATTCGACGATCTGAACGCGCAGGTTGAACGGGCAAAGCACAACCGGAATGAATTGCCGGGCGTACTCTGCAAGGAATTCAACGTCAGGGAAACCGTGAAAACGGCGTGGCTTTCCTTTGATGATATAAACAATGAATCTGTCTTTTCACTTGATGATTTCCGCGGCGCGTACTGTATCGGCGGGGTTGATCTGTCTATCACAACGGACCTGACAGCGGCAAGCCTGCTATTCATGAAACCGGGTGACAATCGGAAATATGTGACTGAAATGTTTTGGTTGCCCGCGGACCGTCTGCAAGAGCGCGTGAAGCAAGACAAAATTCCTTATGACAGATGGTTTGAACGGGGCCTTGTGCGTCTTTGCAGCGGAAACACAATCAATTATTCTGATGTGACAGCGTGGTTCAAGGAACTTGTTCAGGAATACAGCCTTTTCCCGGCGTGGGTTTATTATGACAGCTATTCCGCCCGTTATTTTGTGGAAGAAATGCAGATGGAAGGTTTCAACATGGTGCGCTGTATTCAAGGCGCAAAGACTCTTTCCCTGCCTATGCAAATGTTAGGCGCGGACCTGCAAGCGCACCGTGTCATTTATAACAATAACCCTGTTCTGAAATGGTGCTTGACGAACACCGGCGTTCAGACGGACCGCAACGGAAATATTGTCCCGGTCAAGAACCAAAGCCCGAAACAGCGTATTGACGGAACCGCGGCGCTGCTTGATAGCTATGTCGGGCTTTATGAGCATTACAACGAATTTACAAGCGCGATTGAATGACCCGCGCAGGAAGGAACGGCAATGAAGCTGAAAGACAAGAAAATTGAAATCCTTGAAAACAAAGTCACGGTTGATAAAATCGGAAACCATGTGAAGCAGCTTGTCCCCGTTGCTACGGTGTGGGCCTATTTCCGGCAGCTATCCGGTGATGAAGTCTTTGCCGCTGCGCGCGTCAACGTGACGGAAAACGTACTGTTTCAAATCGGATACCGGGACGATATAACAACGGCGCACGTTATAAGGTACAAGGGCGTTTTGTACGATATAACGCGCGTCGATGTGTTTGAAGGCTACAAGGGAGATATAACGCTGTATTGCAAGCGGGAGAAATGACCGCCCTGTTATCATGAAAGCGTGATAAATTATTTAATTCGCCGCCTGATTATGCTATACTGTTAAATGGATTTCTTTTATCAATCAAAGGGGCAAGCGCATGAAATATAATTATAACCGTTTGTGGAAAATGTTAATTGATAAAGGCATGACAAAAACAGAAATGCGCAAGCAGGCAGGAATCAGCACGAATGTTCTTGCCAAAATGGGCCGGTGTGAACCGGTGTCAATGGAAAGCCTTGCGAAAGTATGCACTGCGTTGAATTGCGGGCTTGACGATATTGTTGGAATTGAAAAAGAAGGTATATGACAATGGCGGGAAATAAAGCGCTGAACAAAGCTGCAAAGGCAAAGCAGGACGAGTTTTATACACAGCTTTCTGACATTGAAAATGAATTAAAACACTACAAGCAGCATTTCAAAGGAAAGGTTGTATTTTGCAACTGCGATGACCCGTATGAAAGCAACTTTTTCAAATATTTTGCAATGAATTTTAATTCATTGGGTTTGAAAAAGCTGATTACAACCTGCTATGCTACATCACCGGTTATTGGAAAAGAATTTCAGTATTTTATTGATAAAACCGGGCAACTGTCCTTTGTTCAGGAAGAAAATAATATACCCATCGAACAGGACAAAAAACCGTATAAGGTCGAAATTACAGAGGTAAAAGACAATAACGGGGACGGTAGGGTTGATCTCTCTGATGTAGAGTATTTGCTGCGGGATAATCACAATTCAATGACCTTATTAAATGGTGACGGGGATTTTAGAAGTGATGAATGTGTTGCCTTGTTGAAACAGGCTGATATTGTGGTTACAAATCCGCCGTTTTCATTGTTTAGGGATTATGTTGCACAACTGATTGAGTACAATAAAAAATTTCTTATTATTGGCAATCAGAACGCAATAACCTATAAAGAAGTATTTCCGCTTTTTATGGAAAATAAAATATGGTTGGGCTATAAATCCGGTGATATGGCTTTTGCTGTCCCGGATGATTATGAACCGCGTAAAACTCGTTATTGGGTAGACAAGAACGGTCAAAAGTGGCGCAGTATGGGTAATATATGTTGGTATACGAATCTTGATATTCAGAAGCGTCATGAAAATCTGATTCTGTATAAGCATTATACACCGGATGAATATCCAAAATATGATAATTACGACGCAATCAACGTGAACAAAGTATCTGAAATCCCGTGCGATTATTTTGAAAACATGGGGGTTCCGGTAACTTATATGGATAAACACAACCCCGACCAGTTTGAACTAGTTGGGGCAGATTATCAGGTCGCTGAACCCGTGGATTTAGGATATGGAAAACGTGGGACAGGTAGATTTTATTTGAAAAAGGGGCTTGACAAGTCTATTGATAGCGGCGACGCTCTGACAGACAGACAGACAGACAGACAGACAGACAGACAGACAGACAGACAGACAGACAGCGGCTATACTGCCGAATCGTTATCAGACGCAAGGTGTAACGGAATCATGGGTGTGCCGATCACGTTCCTTGACAGATACAACCCTGACCAGTTCGAACTTGTCGGAGCAACCGAAAGCGAGGGAAAGGGATTCTCAAACGGAATATGGAACGAATCAAGCGGTGTTGCACAGCCACTCATTGACGGTAAGCGAAAGTATAAGCGCCTATTTATCAAACGTAAAGTGTAACGGTATTATGGGCGTACCGATTACTTTTCTTGATAAATACAATCCTGACCAGTTTGAAATTATCGGAATGGCAAAACGTGGTGCGGGCGACCCGGCCTTGAAATCAAAAGTGTATACCAAAGAAGATTATCCTAATTACAGTGACCTTAACGCTACTCCGGTAATTATCCAACCGGACGGAAAACCAAAAAATACATACCCCCGTATCTTAATTCGCAGAAAGCAGGTGTAACCAGAAATGAAAATCAAGCTACATGAAATTCCAGTCCGTGACGTTGTGAACGGATATGTAGACAGCGCAGAAAATGGCGTTGTAGGTTATGGCGGCAAGCTGAATATCCGCCCTGCTTTTCAGCGTGAATTCATTTACAAAGACAAGCAGCGTGATGAAGTCATAAACACGGTTATGAAAGGCTTTCCGCTTAATGTCATGTATTGGGTGAAAAGTGACGACGGCGGTTATGAACTGCTTGACGGACAGCAAAGAACAATCAGCATTGCGCAGTATGTGAACGGGGACTTTTCCGTCAATCACATGGGTTTTGACAACCTGACAGACACAGAACGCGAACAAATACTGAACTATAAATTGATGATCTATATTTGTGAAGGAACCGACAAGGAAAAACTTGATTGGTTCAAGATTATCAATATTGCGGGCGAACAGCTTACCGCGCAGGAACTACGAAACGCGATCTATACCGGGGAATGGCTGACAGAAGCAAAGAAATATTTTAGTAAAACCGGCTGCCCTGCTCATGCTATCGCAAGCGACTATTTGAAAGGCGCTGCAATCCGTCAGGACTATCTTGAAACGGCTATCAGTTGGATTTCCGCCCGTGACGGTATAGAAATTGAAGATTACATGGCGAAACATCAGCATGACCCGAATTGTAATGAATTGTGGCTGTATTTTCAGAACGTCATAAATTGGGTGAAGGTGATTTTTCCAAAGTACCGCAAGGAAATGAAGGGCCTTGAATGGGGTGTCTACTATAACAAGTACAGTCAAAACAACTATGACCCGAAAACCCTTGAAAGCAGAATCGTTGAACTAATGCAGGACGATGATGTAACAAAGAAATCCGGCATTTATGAATATCTGCTTGACGGCGCTGAAAAGCATTTAAGCATACGCGCGTTCACTCAAAGCATGGCGCGGGCAGCTTATGAACGGCAGAAAGGTGTCTGCCCTATATGCGGGCAGCACTTTGAAATCACAGAAATGCAGGCGGACCATATAACCCCGTGGAGCAAAGGCGGCAAGACTACCCCGGAAAACTGTCAAATGCTCTGCGCGGAATGTAACCGCCGCAAAAGTAACATATAAATGATTGTCGCTTATCGTGTAATATCGGTAAGCGACTTTTGTTATATTTAAGCGACAAATAAGCGACAAATCAAAGAAAGAACCGCCGAAAGTCCTTGATTTTATAGGCTTTCAGCGGTTCTTGATATACTCCTTCTCGAAATAAATCGGAATGTGCAGGGCGAGCAGTTTTCTTACCAGTTCTAAGCAGTCCGTTGTGTTCCGGCTGAAGCGGCTGATGGATTTTGTGATAACAAAATCCACTTTACCGGCCTTGCAGTCGTCAATGAGTCGTAGGAGCTCCGGGCGCTTGTCCTTCTTGGTGCCAGTAATGCCTTCGTCGTAATAGAGTCCAGCGAACTCCCAGTCATCACGGGATGTGATGTAATTTCCGTAGTGGGTTTTCTGTGCATCAAGGCTCTCAAGCTGGGCATCAGAATCCGTAGAGACGCGGCAGTAGGCGGCTACCCTGATCTTCTTGAGTTTAACTTTCGAGCTCGCTGTTTCCGCGATTTTCGTGACTTTTTTCAAGGGAAGTCCCTCCTTTCCGTACGTCTATACATCACTCTAAAGCGACTACATATCAAGGGATTTTCGGCATTATTTCCGCGAACAAGGGGGAGAAAGTTTCCCGATTGATGGCGGTTAATTTGTTGAATTCAGCCACAGAAATGAGGCCGTCATCGAGCATCTTCTTTGCGATTGTCTGCGCTCTGCGGTAGTCCAGATCGCCCTGAATCCGCTCTTGCGTGAAATATCCAGATTGAACATTTGTGATTTCGTCTGTCATAACATATCCACCTCCAGTTTCCACTGGAGATGAACTGCCTTTTTGAGCGGAGGAAAATAAAAAAAAGCCTGCGGGTATTCCGAAGAACACTCGCAGGCATAGTAGATTGGATATTCAGTTATTTCACTCTGATCTTCCAGCCGGTCAGAATGAGGTTGACGTTTTTTATGAGCGTCGGGTTGAGATTCTGGATCGCCGAAACCGTGGTGCCGTATTTCTTGGCAATTCCAGAGAGGGTATCTCCGCTTTTTACAGTGTAATAAACAGGAGTAGATTCCTGCTTTTTCACCAGAGCATTGACCTTTGCCTGCACGGCAGAATAATCATACCCGGCAGCGGTGAGGCGTTCTTTGCGGTCAGTTCCGTTTCCCCATTTGCCGTCCAGCACCTCCTGCGCCAGCTCATCTACGGTCTTTGCCGGAGTGACCGGAGCAGGAGTGGCAGGCTTGCTGTCATCGGACACAGCCTTTGTAAAGCCGTTGAAGCCGCCGTTCTGGATAATGGCAGGATAATCCACATAGGCGTAGTCCATATCCACATTACCACTGATGCCGTCAACAGAACCCTTGGAAGAATACTGCCATATGCCGTAGTCGCCCTTATAGGAGCATTTGCTGGCATACTGCGCTACCCAGTGAGCGTAGGGCGTGAGTTTCGTGTCATCCATGCGCTCCTTGAAACCGGAAACAGCGGAGCCATAGATCCCGACGAAGTAACCGGCATCTTCCATAGTTTCACAGAAAGCAATGGTGGCCTCAGTGATTCCGGCTTTGGCAGAAGCGGGCTGCGCCTCGTTATCCATATAGACCGGGTATTCCAGCTGCTTGCCCTTCAGGATTTGCAGGAAGCGCTCAGCGTCTGCTTTTCCGGCGGCAGCAGTCACGCAGTCCTTTCCGACAAAGTAATAAGCACCGATTGGGATACCGGCAGCCTTCGCGCCTTTGTAATTTGCTTCCCATTTGCTGTCCGTATAAAAACCGGCATCGGAGCCGCCAGCTTTGATGATGGCAAACTCGATAGCGGCCTTTTTGACCTTATTCCAGTCAATGGTTCCCTGCCAATGACTGACGTCTATTCCTTTTCTCGTCATATTATTTTTCCTCCTCATCGTGACGGTCGTGGAGCTGCTCCAAGACCTCCTTTAATTTCTCCGGTACCGGCAGGCCGAGATGTGCTGCGTTCTCCGTCAGTGACAGGCCTTCATTGGACAGGTAGAAGAAGATGATCGCCGTGCGGAGCACTCCCGGATGGCCGAGTACCTGAACATCAATGACGTTTCCGATGCCTACCAGCAGGAAGATCAGCACCTTGCGGCAGATTCCCTTAAAGCCGACCTCGCTTGAGAGCTTTTTGTCTACGATGGCACATATGATGCCGGTAAGGTAGTCGCAGGTCACAAAGATCACCAGAGCAATCAAGAGTCCGTCACAGCCGCCAAGGAAATAGCCAAGCCATCCTCCGACAGCGGCAAATACCAGTTGGATCGTGTTCCAGAATTCTTTCATGAGAAAATCCCTCCTTTGTGCAAAATAAAAGCCGCCTGCATTTTGCAGACAGCCTCGTGAACTGTATCCGTGTATAAAGTTATATCTGTTTTGGCAGCGCTTCCCAGAGCCGCATATCTTCCTGCCCCAGCGACCACATGGCAAAGCCTCTCACTCCCCAGCGGTAGGCCGCTTCGTTTGCCCAGTAAACGAGCGAGTCCACATCCTGATAGTAGAGGATGGAAAAGCCGTCTGCGTCTCCGAGAAAGAGCCTTGCTATCCAGATGTCGATATCCTTTGGCGTGATGGTCACCGTATAATCGTTCCCACAGGTCAGGGCAAGCTCATGGGAGTGGTAGAATTCATAATCCAGCGAAATACTCTCGCTGCGAGTCGCATCCTCCTCGATATCCGAGGTCAACGTAAACGCCTGAAATTCCGTATCCCACGTGGCGTTCGACCGGCTGATCCTGCCATACTGCGTAACTGTGCCGTCCGGGAAGGTAACATCAAAGCGTTCGTATGGCTCGTAAGTCCACGCATCGCCAAGGCGGAGCAGCTCGCAGACCGTCCGGTTATCTGATCGGTATCCGGCATAGCCTCCGGAAAAGCCGCTGACCGTAGCAGTGAAGCGAAGCGTATAGGAAGATCCGGAATAGACACGCACCTTGTTTCCACGGATACGCATCTCGACTGTGTACATGGATGGATTGGTACGAAGGTCGGCGTTTGCTGTCCGCTCTATGGTCTGGCTGTAGCTGCCAAGGAGCGTGCTGCCGTTATAAAGCTCCACAGCCTGAGAATCATAATTCAGGCAGCAGAACAGATCCCCGCAGAATACTCCGGCCTTGGCACTTCCTGTCGCAGGAAAGGCCAGCCTTGCCCGCAGGTGAATATCGGAAAAACCATCGTATTGCCATGCGAGCTTTCCGGAGCCGTCAAGCTGGGAGTAAACGCGGCTTTCGGAATATTCATCTTCGCGCCATACAGTCCAAGAGCCTGAAAGCGTCGTCCAGTAGTTTGTTTGCAGCACACCGTAGTCCCGGAAATCCTCATACCAGATGAGGGCAGAGTCTGGCTTTCGCCTCAGCATTTCGCAGGTGAGCTTGAAAGCTCTGTCCGGCTGACACTCGTTGCCGTCCACGTCGATAAAGTGGCGTGGAGAGAGCGTAAAGGTCGCAGTGCCTGCAGAGGGAGCCTCCGAAAAGCTGCTGCAAACACGGTAGCCGTAAAACTGTACGCCTTTTACATCAACGGATATCACGATGGTGTGCGTTCCGGCAGATAGTGAAATGCTGCTGGCGAGCGTCGTCCAGAAGGTGCTTCTCCAATATGGCCACCAGAGCCTGCTTTCCGTAAAATGCGTCGTGTTGCCGTCAATCGAAACATAAATGCCGTTTTTATCCCAGAAGGGATAGCAGAGCCGGATGGCAATGTCGTAGGTTCCGGCGCTTGAAACGGAAAAGGTATATGTGGCAGAGCCAGCATCACCGAGAGTGGCCACGCCGTTTTCAAAGGATACAATGCCGGAGTAGGAGCTTGTCGTTCCATCCGCATCCACATAGATGGTGCCGAACTCAGCGTGTTGTTCTTTGCTGTAAGCCGTCAGATAATGCCGCCTGTTATAGGTTCCGTTCATCAGAGGATACTCATAGCTTGTGGCGTCTCTGCCTTCCATGAAGTCGTAGACCTGCGGAAGCGCCCAAGGTACCATATCGTAATCATCCCAGTATGCGAGGATCGGGATGAAGGGCTGCGGTGGGGCATCATCTGTAAAATTGTACTGCCCGGTCATCCAGTTCTTTGCCGCATAGTAGGTATTTGATGTGCCGCGATAGGTTTTACCGAGGTTTGCAGGAAGATCATAAATCTGCCAGTTCCAGCCGTATGCGGGAAGGCCGAAGAATATCTTCTCCGGATTCATGACCGTGACCGCGTAGTCGTAAATGCTCTCCAGCCAGTCCCTTGGAGAGACAGCGCCGGGAGCAGAACCTGCCCACGCCATGCCATAGCTCATGATGGCTGCCGTATCGCAGTAAGCGTTGAGGTCGCCGTAAACGCACCAGTTTTCACCTCCGACCGAGCCGTTGATGGAATTCATACCCGGCAGGCAGATATTCATGAGCTTGCTGCTGTCATAACCTTTTACTGTGTTATAGATATTCCGAAACATCGACGTAGAGGCAGCGTGCGTGGAATATCCGTCGCCTTTCTCAAGGTCAATGTCGATGCCGTCGCACCACGGGTATTTTTCCATAATGCGGACGATCTCCGAAAGGAAGGTATCCTGAGCACCGTCGGTGTTATCCCGGAGAGCTGCAAAGATACTGTTCGTGCCATCATTGGATATCGTCAGGAGCCATTTGATGTGCGGCCATCGGTTGATGTAGGTCAGCATATTGGAAATGGCCACGCCGCTTTCCGTGATGATACCGGTGTGCGATACCTTAAAAGAAAAGAGACCGACCTGCGAGAGGCGGCCTCCATATGCGGCAAGTGCCTGATACATTCTGGAATTGCCCATGAATGTCCAGACCATGCACTTGCGGCCTTTCAAATAATCATAGCTCACAGGGCATCACCTCCGTCCTGCATTTCCTGAAATTCTACATAGATTCGAGCCGATTTTTTATCCTCGACTGTGATTGGGTGCTTGCTGTCACCGGCAGCAGAGTATTGGAAAAAGCCGTCCTTGGCTGTTGCAGCGCCGTTCTTCAGGCACTCCCTCGTAGAAGCGAAAAGGTCAAATTCATCACCGGCAGCCGCTGCCGCTTTGAAAGTTGCCTTATGAGCACCTTCACCCAGCGCAAGCGATATACTCCCGGCAGCCATCGCCTGAATCGGATAGACCTTGTAGTCAAGACCGGCAGCAGTGGAGCCGAGATTGTAGATAATGCAGGTCGCAGCAGAACGGACGATGCCGTTATAAAATCTCTTGCCTGCTTTCGCATCATCGCCATCATATTTTTCCAGAAGTTTTTCGGTATTGATGACAAAGCCTGTGACTTTATCGCCTTCCTGCAGCATCAGGTCGGTAAACCAGACCGAACCGGTGCAATCTGTGATGGTGGGCTTTACCGTAATGCTTACGACGCGCTTAGCCTGCTTTTTTGTAATTGTCTCTGTAAAGCGTGTAAACTCCGGCATTTATCCATCCTCCGTCCATTGAATTTCTGATACATGACCTACCCAGCCAGTGGCGATGGAGCCGCCCTGCAGGAGCATATCTGTGATATAGACTGTACCGGTGCAGTCAGTCACGCATACCCGGATGGTGATCTTTGTAACGCGGCCATACTGAGGAGAGACATCCTGTGCCACGTGTGTAAATGAAGCCATAGAAATCCCTCCTTCAGATCAGGTCTATAAATCGTGTTTCCGTTGTTCCGTCCTCGTATTCAAAGGTCACCTCAATGCCCACCTGTCCATTCGTACCTTTTGAGAGATTCTCAGAGGCAATCTGCGCCGAAAAGGTATAGCACTGCCGGTTGGCGGGCGTTATGGTCTGTGAAAGACTCTTTGTGGTATTCAGCGCACCTTCGCATTTGAAGGAAGCCGTGCCGGATACGCCATTATCTGCATCCACGGTAAATCCGGAGTTTTGCCAGTAGCTAAGACCGGAATCTGCTCTGGAATTACGCAGGTGATTAAACGGCACCAGATCCTTCATTTCCTGACTGTCTATCAGATCGGTAGACTCCAGCGTATCGGCTGCGCTATCCCAGCGTGAGGAGGAATCGCCCAGTTCCCGGAGGGTAGTGGAAAGCTCCAGCACCGTATTCCAAGGCTCCTGCAGGTTGTATTCCCTGCGGACGATTCTGGTCTTTACAGACAGGTTCAGGTCATCATCCTTCACCATGACCGTATCGCCCAGCGCCCATGTTTCATGTTCATAGCCGGTCAATACTGACAGATCCATCGCCTTTAGCACATAGGAGATACGCGGAGAGGCATAGTCTGCAAGTCGCATGTTGGCATAT
This sequence comes from Catenisphaera adipataccumulans, assembly GCF_014202755.1. Classification (GTDB taxonomy): domain Bacteria; phylum Bacillota_I; class Bacilli_A; order Erysipelotrichales; family Erysipelotrichaceae; genus Catenisphaera; species Catenisphaera adipataccumulans. The sequence continues at coordinate 187,361 of NZ_JACHHK010000001.1, read as the reverse complement.
TCCAGCATCTGATACGGATTGGTGAAGTTCGAGCAATCCAGCGTAGCAATTCGTATTTCGGAAGTATAGGTCGTGTCCTGCACATACTCGTTGCCGCCATTGATCGAAGCAAAGGTCATGCCGTCCTTGCCGTAGGCATAAAGTCTTGTAATCAGGCTGGTCGTATCAATGACGCGTTGGATGGATTTCATGTTTTTCTTGTAGCAGAACAGTACGCCGGAATCCTCGCCGGAGAAGGTTAGGAGCTTCACGATCCTGTTTGCGTTATCAAAAATCAGGTCGCCGCCGTGAATGTTCTGTACTGCACGCAAAATTGCCAGCGCGTTTTTCTCAGAGCAAGTCCAAGTACGCTTTGTGGAGACATTAACCGTGCCCACATCCCAGTCGGTACCCTGCAGGGCATAAGCCATCGGCACATCAGCCGTGTCTGCGTTAAAGGTAATCTCGTCCTTTTTTACGGAGTAGGCAAGATCATAGAATGCCGCTTCCGCATAGACCGTGGTGATGGCCTTGCCGCTTTCTTCCTTGTCGTCCGTAATCGTGCGGATGCGATAGGTGTCGCTGACAATACGCACGGTCTTTTCGTTATCGATATAGGCGCGTTTGCTGTCCTGAAACGGCAGCTTAAATTCCAGCTCATCCACGCCGTTGATCTCGCTGGTCACAATGATGTCATAGGCGTTATCCAGCACAGCTTCCACATTCCCGTCTGAGTCCAGAATGACCGGTCTTGCATAGCCAAGTTTGGTATAGAGCGGCTTTGGGTTATCGTACAGACTGATAGATGTCAGCGTAGGCGTCCTTGCTGTATTTGTGGTAGAGAGCGTGACGCGGTATTTAATGTATTTCTTTGCAGGAGATTCCAGCTCGCCGTTTGCACCGACAGCCTGCCACTCTGTCCAAGTGGAGAGGTCATCTGAGGTGGCTGTTTCCACAAGCGAGATAGAGGTCTCTCCCGGAGAGTAATCTGCCTTAACAGAAACTCTGCCGTTACCAGTCACGCCACAGTCCCTTGCTGCAGTAATGAGCTGTCCGCTTGACGGATAGACAGAGTCTGTAGCTCGAAGCGTAACGACATCCGGTGTCGTCAGAGCGTCCACATCACCGGTCAGATCTGCACCGTTTGCGGAGAGCGATTCCAGAAAATATTCTGCAAGGTCATCGGCGGTTAGATCAGAATCGCAGTCGAGGAACCAATCATCAAAGCCGCCTGCGTACCAGTAGGAGTCCGCGTGCATTCCCCAGATGAGGTCAGCCACACAGCTACGGTTCAGCTCTCCGTTAAAGGTCAGCACACTTGACTGCCAAACCGTGCCGGAGCTCTTATCGCCAAGGACATACTGCGCTGTCTTGGCATTTGGCTTAATCACGCAGGCAATAAAGTACCAGTAGCCGTTTAGCAGAGAGAATGATGGCGTTACCGACGTATCGAGGATCAGAGAACCGGAGGAGTTATACAGCATAATCCTCGGTTTTCCTCTGATCAGCGACAGATAGAAAATCGGCTGTCCGGAACCATAGCGGGTATTCAAGATCGGAGTATAGGCGTTGCCGACTGAATATGTCGTAGGCTTCATCCAGCCGCCGACCACGATGGTTTCACCGAGGTTTGAGAAGATGCTGCCGTCGTTTTCCACCTTCAGGTAGGTTTTCTCCGAAGAAGGATTATTGATGTTCAACTGGAAGTAGCGACCGAAATTGCCTGTTTTCATATCTGCGGTGGTGCCGCTCCAGTTATGAATATAAGCCTTGCGATCCTTCCCGGAGGAATCCGCCAGATAATCATCTGCATCCGGTTCTGATTCGTTAAAGCGCCAGAGACCGTCAGGAGCCCATGCAGCCGGGAACTCGCCGGTGAAGGCATCTTGGGTATTCAATATATTTTTAAGAGCCATGCAAAATCACCTCCAGCGGCTTCTGGCTTGAATGTTCAGTTCCGTAAATGTTGTATTTGTACCGACCGCAGCAATCACGATGGTGTTATCTCCCGTATTTAAGACCGGGAAGTTCAGCTCCGACAGAAGCGGGAGACCGTTTCGAAGTGTTTCTCCGTTGGAATCAACTACTTTTGCTGTCATAAGGTCGGAGTCAATAATCAATGTTTCTCCGGAGGCAAGCCGTCCAATAATCTGAAGCTCGCTGCCGTTTGTGGTTATGGAGATATACGAGTCCGTCCCGGAAGGAATTACACCCTTCAAGGAGTAGACCGGGTAGGACTCGATATTTCCAAGAGCGCGTGAAGCGGTAAAGGTTCCGGTTTTCGCAAAATCGAAGGTTTCATCTGATATGGCATAGCCATAAGGGTCTGGGCAGAAAAATTCCAGATCGAAGGTGCAGGAATTACGTACTGCCCGGTCAAAGGAGAATCCGGACGTAAGCCTTGCTTCATACACTCGTCCCGGTTCCTTGTCCAGAATGAGCTGGCGGAGGCCGTTGTCCGGATTCAGCCATTCGATAATATCGTCCTTCTTTGAAAGAAACTGTGCATCTGTACTTCCCGGAGGAATGAAGCAGGAAATCAGTATCTTTCGCTCGGATACCGTTTCTCCGAAATCAAATACGCCGTGCCGTCCGGGCATGGTGATCGTGTTGTTTCTAAGCTCCGGCATCCTGTATTCGTTTGTAATCCTTGTCGCAAGTCCCATAGACTGGGAGGTTGTTCCGTTAAATGAAAATCCCATATTACACCAGTCCTTTCGCCCTGCGTCCTGCAGTCAGCAGTGTGTTGAGCTGCTGAGAAATCTTCCGAATATCGTCGTCGCTTCTGACACTCATTTCCTCGATATTGATGAGAGGCTGGTCGCCTGAAACGCTGAGGGTAGCGCTGCCTACTGCATCCTGAATCATGGAGCGCAGCGAGCTCACACCGACCACAGCTTCATCACCAGCTTCACCGCCGCCAAGAAGTGTGCCGCCGCTCTGGCCGAAGATGGTCGCATCCTTTAAGATCATGCCGCCGGGCATCGCCTTCTTATACCAGTCCACAGAAAAGTGCGGTATGGATGGCGGGTTCAGCGAAAAGCTGCCTGTGATGGAGAAGTGCGGCAGCTTGATCTTCGGCAGGCTCCAGCTGAAGTTGAACACGCTCTTTAGCTTGTTTACGATGCCGGATACCGTGCTCCAGATCGTATTGAACACATTGGAGATCGTATTTTTGATCCCGTTTATGATATTGGACACCGTGCTCTTGATCGCATTGAAGCCATTGCTGATGCCGGACTTCATGGTATTAACTACATTCATGACCGCGCTCTTTATGCCGTTCCAAACGGAAGTGACCACGCTCTTTACGGCATTGAAAATCGTAGAGGTCGTAGTTTTGATGGCATTCCATGCGGTGGTGATGACCGTCTTTATGGCATTCACGACAGTTTCAACAGCTGTTTTTATCGCGTTCCAAACAGTAGTAACCACGGTCTTTATCACGTTCAGGACGGTTTCGATGATCGTCTTATAGATATTGAAATAGGTGGTTACCACAGTTTTGATTGCATTGAATATTGTTTCAAAAAAGCTCTTGATGCCATTCCAGATCGTAGAGATAACAGTCTTTATGGCATTCATCACGGTTTCGACCGTGCTTTTTATCGTATTCCAAGCTGTGGTAAGAAAACTGCTGATTGCATTTACCACAGTTGTGAAGGTGTTCTTTATTGCCTCCCAGACACTGACGAAGAAGTCCTTGATCGCCGTCCATACAGTAATAGCAATCTCCTTGACCTTTTCCCAGAGGTTGATCCAGAATTCTCTGAAGCCCTCGCAGTTGTTCCACAGGTAGATAAATGCAGCTACCAGTAGACCGATGGCCGTAATGATCAGGCCTATCGGATTTGCCGCCATGACAGCATTCAGACCAGCCATCGCCGTCTTTACTCCGGCCATAGCAGTGGTAACAGTAGGAATAATCGTCATAATGGTACCAACAGCGGATATAACTTTGCCGACGATTATAAGTACCGGCCCGATTGCAGCAGCCACGAGCGCAATTTTTACGATCATCTGCTGCATAGGCTCTCCGAGGTTGTTCCACCATTCGGCGAGGGATTTTAGCTTGTCAGAGAGCTCTTTTAGGACAGGAGCAAGAACTGACATCAGGGAGTTGCCGACCTCTGCACCGGTTTCCTTCAGAGAATTCATCGTCATCTGAAACTGGTCAATCGGGTCGAGAGTCTCATTGAAGGTGTTCTCGACACTGCCTTCAAAATCTCCGAGGAAGCTGGAGAAATCCGACAGGTTGAGCTTTCCGGTCTGCACGGCATTATAAATGGAGGCACCGGCCTTACTTCCGAAAAGGTCATAAGCCGCTTGCAGCTTTTCTGCATCGCTGCCGCTTCCCTGCATAGTAGTAGAGAATTCCGCAAGCACCTGATCCAGCGTTTTGCCGTCTGCCGTTGCATTTTTCATGGCGGTCTTTAAGCCCATCATAGCGGCAGAGGTATCAAGGCCGGACATTTCCACCATGCCCATAAAGCCAGCAGCCTGCTGGGCGGTGAGTCCCATTTCCTTTAGCTGCGCGGCATTGGAGGAGAGGGCGTTTGCCAGTGTATCCATATCAATGCCGGTGGCCTGACCGGTAGCATTTAAGGCATCCAGAAGATTATCTGCCTCGGAAGCGTCCATGCCGAAGGCGTTCATGACGGAGGATACATTGTCGATAGATGTCGAAACATCGGTATCATTGAGCTGGGCAAACTTGATGAATTTTGCCGAGAGGTCATCCAGCGCCTGCCCGGTCAGGCCGAAACGGGTGTTGACCTCGCCGACAGCAGCACCGGCAGTTTCGAAGTCCGTCGGTATCTCCGTGGCGAGGTCTTTTACGATCTGGCACATATCTTCCAGCTCATCGCCGGTAGCACCAGTTTTCTGTGCAACGATGTCAAGGCCAGCATCCACCTCGTTAAAGGCAGCAATGGAGGCAGCGCCGATGGCGACAATGGGAGCCGTTACATGCGTAGACAGGCTCGTGCCAACATCAGATATTTTCCCGCCGACCTCCTGCAGTTTAGAGCCGGTCGCCCGGAGTGTTGCCGTGATAGAGGTATCTGTTTCCCGACACTGCTGTTCGAGGTTTTTGAGCTCGTTTTCGGTCTCTATGATCTCACGCTGCCATGCATCATATTGCTGCTGGGTGACGGTACCGTTTTTGAGTCCAGCATCCATCTGGTCTTGCACGGACTTCAGCTGTGTGAGCTTTTCCTTCGTTTCGGAGACTGCCTGTTGTAGGAGCTTCTGTTTCTGTTCGAGCAGCGCGGTATTTGTCGGGTCGAGCTTCAGGAGTTTGTTGACGTCTTTTAGCTGCGACTGAGTTGATTTGATTTCTTTGTTTACGCCGGAGAGGGCTTTGGAAAGGCCGGTCGTATCGCCGCCGATTTCCACGGTTATGCCTTTTATTCTGTCGGCCATGCGGTGACCTCCTTCCTGTTAAAATCGATCCATCTGCTCCTGTGTCGCGAGCGCAGGATAGTTGTAATCGTCGTTGCTCATTTCTGCATACATGTCATTGACAGTCCCGATAGTGAGCAGGTCGAGCTCCGAGATGGAAAGCCCGATCTGCACACACCGGAGTAAAAAGAGCGGGGTTGTCATTTCCCGCTCTGTCGGATGATGTTTTTTTTAGATTCCACCTGCTGTTCCACATTGAGTCCCCACAGCTCGATGATCTGAGGCAGGATTTCATAAATGGAGAAGGTGTTGAACTGGTCGAGCCAGTCCTCCGGAGTATCCGGGACATCAGGATTCTGATGCTTTGCCATCAGCCATGCGATATTCTCAAAAAGCTCCAGACTGAAAGTGTCCAGATTGGAGCTTTCTGCGTCGCTTTCATCGATGCCTTTCTGCAGCTCGTTTAAATCCTTGTAAATATCCCTGTGGAACTTATTTCTGTAAAGGCGAGGAATAGCGGCTGAGGCGCGGAACTGCACCTCTTTGCCGTCAACTTCGATTGTTTTTGTTACTGCCATATCGCGCCTCCTTATTCACCGCTACTTACTGAAGCACTCGGCTCATATACAGAGCTGTACCAAGCGTCGTAAACAGCACTTGTAGTGTTCGTACCAGTTTTGACCTTCACAATGCCGGAAGGGAGCGGAGAAGCTGTGATGGAGAGCGTCTCAGTCTGCACCTCGGTAGAGTCCTCCTTGGTGCTGCCGGTGACGGAAGGACGGGTCGCGCTGCAGTAATACATGCAGTGACGGATCTTTCTCTGGTCGCCGGAAAACTCAAAGAGCAGCGCAAAATGCTCCGGCTCTACATCCTTGTTCTCAACAATGACGCCGTTTGCATCCTCAGTCTCGTGCATGACATCCGTAAGAAAGCTCTCCGGGATCAGCGCCAGTTCAAAGTCGCCGGAATAGCCGTTGTTGTTTGAAACCATGTAATATACGGAGTCGTCCGCATAGAATGGATCATTATCTCCCTCAGCATCCAGCGAAAGGGATACGGCACCGGGCATTGCTACGGGTGTACCAAAGGTGACAGTGCCGTCAGCGGCAAGCGTAGCAATGGCGTAGTGGCAGTTTTTAAGGCCGAACTTGACCTTGTTACTCGTGTTAGGCATAGTTTTTAACCTCCTATGATCTGTGTTTGATATAAGACCTCGTACAACTTCTCCGACTCGATCCATACCTCAGATTTCTCATAAGGCAGGTCGTGGGCGATTAAGATGTCCTCGATCTGGGTTTCTGTTTCCGGGTCTTTTACGTCCGTGTATAATTCGATGTTCAGTTCATCAATTTTTTTGAACACGGTGTCATCCGCGAACATATTGTCAGAGCCCGGATAAAGAAAAACGAGGAAGGGTGGGTCTGGTGACTCGCCTTCGGCAAAATGGTCGTAGGCAAGCGGCAGACCGGCTTCCTCTAACATGGTGATTACATCGTCGTATGTCATGATCCACCTCCCAGCTTCTGCCTGATGGTATTGACGAGCTTTTCGTTTCCGCGCTCCTCGGCTGAGGCGATATGAGGCTGTGCCGGAACACGTCCGCCGCCTCGTTTCACATGTCCATGCTCCAGAAGGTGTGCCAGCTGATAGCGGTTCCTCGAATGCACTACAAGGTCAATGCTCTGTGAATCCTCATGCATATTCTTGACTGACCAGCTTTTCTTGTATTTACCGGTATCAACCGGAGCGCCTGCCTGAATATCCTTACGGACGGAAGCAGCAGTTTCTTTCACAGCGGCCTTCATGTCATCTGTGGCGAGCTTTGAATATTTTTCGAGTTCCTCCATAATGGCGTCGCCCATCTCGTTTATTGATACATTTCTACTCATGCGTTCTTCTCCAGCTTGCAGTTGAACTTCAGGCTGTTATGCTTATAGCCCATCGGATTCACATAGGTGATGTTGTAGGTGCGGCCTTCCGCGATGATCCGGTATTTTGTCGATTCCACATCCGCAAGCTCAGAGCAGTAGCGGCAGGTGAAGTCCAGCGATTCCTCCGGATTGATGACTACACCGGAAGATTCGGAACCGGAGCTCGTGCCGACAGTCGCCCAGCAGGAAAAATAATCCGCCCAGCCGGTTTTGTGGTTTCCGTATTTGTCGACGATGACCGTATTTTTCTGGAAAGTGACGCGCACCCTCATAGCTGCTATATTCATGAAAACGCTCCTTCCCGTATTGCAAAAAGAAGTGAGCGTAGTGTCATGGTAAGAGCATGGTGGTCGGCTTCCTCCCTGTGCTCAAAGAGATAGGCACAGGTATAGAGGATAGCGACCTTCATGGTTTCCCGGATTGCAGACAGCTCCGCTTCGGTATATTCATCAGAAGAAGCAGCATCGGAGTCGATCACTTCCCACTGATCATCCGTAAGTCTTGCAATATCAATACATAAGCGAATTGCGGAGGCCAAGAGGATACCGACCGTGGCATCCTCATCCGACGAATCTACGCGCAGATAGGCCTTCGCATCTTCAGTTGAAATCAAAGCCACGGTCGTTCACCTCCTTGCCTTAAGAACCGGAAGTTGCCTTCATGTCAAGAATCTTGATGCCTTCGGAAAGGATCAGCTTGCCGTCAACACGTTCCGTGCAGGTAAAGCCGACCTGACCGTTGGTAGCGTAAAGCTCGTTGAGGCGCTTGATTGTGCGACCGGCTCTATCAGCGATCCAGTAGCAGGAGAAGTCGCCGAATGCGATGGCTCTTGCACCTGCGGCCATTGTAGGTACCTTCGGAGAGGTGTAGAGCGGATAGCCAAGCAGTCTATCAGGCTCTCCGGCAGTAAGAGCAGGCTGCCATACATAGACGCCGTTCAGATCCTTGAGCTTTCTGATAGCTGCGACAGTGGCATCATTCATGAGAAACTTCGCCTTGCTGCGATACGGTGCCTTGAGAGAGTACACAAGGCTGATCAGCTCATCGGCGGTAATTGCCGTAGCGGAAGCTGCGGTTACGCCGGAAGGAGCACCACCAGCAGCAGAAGGAATGAACAGGCCAGTAGGTCTGTCGATAGCCGTCTGGCCGGTCTGCACAGCACCGTTGATGAAGGCATCTTCTTCAGCTTCACCGAAGGCGCGACCGAATTCCTCAGAGATGTAGCCTTCGATATCAAAGAAGCTGTCGGAAAGCAGCTCGTCGGACACCTTGATGAGGTCAGTCAGTTTGAAGGCATCAATGCTGGTCTGCGCGAAGGTCGGATTGCTCTCGGTGTAGGCACCGTTCTCGGCAGTCCACGCCGCCTGCGTGTGGCCATTTGCCACAGGGATCTTGCGTTCGTTCTGTGTGGTGATGACCTTGCAGCCGATAGTACGCATGATGTTGTTTTCATTGAGCGCCTGAACAAGGGTGTGCTCGAATTCAATCGGAACAAGGTATCCGCCGTTTGCATCGGTTCCTTCCTCAAGTACATCGCGGATTGCGGGATTGCCGGGATGACGGATGTTGTCCCAGAAGGCCTTTTTATAGGCTGCAGAAGCTCTGCCGGGCTTATCCTCCGGTTCATCCTTTACACCGGGCTTTCCGGTGAGCGGAGTAGATGTCGGTGCGCTCATCATCTTGTCGATCTGCTCCTGACGCTGTAGACGCTCGATATCCTTGGTGAGGTCGGTGACTTCCTTTTCCATCTTGTCGTAGGTTGTGGCATCCTCCGCAGAAACCATGCCGCCGTTCTGAGAGTGGCTATTAAGAAACGCCTTAGCGGCCTCCCATGCCTTCGCTCTCTTGTCCATGAGTTCCATAATCTGAGTCATAATAAAAATCCTCCTTTAGTGTGCGAGAAGCGAAAGGCGCTTCTCAAGATCGGTTACTGGTACCATGTGTTTATTTGCTTCCGGCTTTTTCTTTGGAATCAGGCGGGAAAGCAGCGAATCGGTGACGGCCTTGCGGGAGAAAAGCATCTCTGCGTCAGCCGTATCCTTCGGGACGGATTTTTCTCCATCCCTGAACAGAATCTCGTCAGCAAAGCCGAGCTTCACGGCTTCCTTGGCGTTCATCCATGTCTCGGCATCCATGAGCTGTGAAATCTTGTGACGGGAGAGCCCGGATTTGATTTCGTAGGCGTTCATAATGGATTCCTTGACTTCGTTTAACATGTCGATGGCTTTCTGCATTTCCTCGGTATCACCGATGGCGATGGTCGCAGGGTTGTGTACCATCATCATGGCCACAGGACTCATGCAGACCTTTGTTCCGGCCATAGCGATAACCGATGCTGCCGAAGCAGCAAGAGCATCAATCTTGACCGTCACATCATGTGGGTAATCCATCAGCATGTTGTAGATCTGTGCAGCAGCAAAAACATCACCGCCCGGAGAGTTGATCCAGAGGGTGATGTTTCCATCGCCTGCATGCAGTTCATCACTAAATAGCTTGGGTGTTACTTCGTCGCCGAACCACGTTTCATCGGAAATTTCCCCGTCGAGGTAGAGCGTTCGGTCGGAGCCAAAGCTGTCTGGCTCCTCGTTTCGCACCCAGTTCCAAAACTTTCTGGTCATAGTGCCTCCTTCTTTCTGAACCGGGTGCGCCCGTCTTCGGGTTCCGGTTCGGTTTGTGTTTCCTTCGTTTCATCAGCTTCCTCCTGCGTCTGTGCTGAGGCCGCAAAAATACCTGCGTCCTTGAGCTTGGTCATATTGCCATTGATCAGGTACAGGTCGCCGCCTTCCTCCTCTGGAATACGGTCGAGGTTTTCAAGCTCCCTGATATCGTTAGCGGACATCCAGCCATTTTGGCGTCCGACCGCATAGCCGTTCATGCGGCTCTGGTAGTCGCCTCTGAGCAGACCGTCCACGTTGAATTTGAAGAAGTAGTTTTTCTTTTCATCCGGAGAGAGCAGGGCTCTCTGCATGGACTGTTCCCAGCGGCATACCCACGGGTCGAGCGTGTATTTCACGAATTCCAGCGACTGTTGCTCGATATTTGAGAAGCTCGATTTCTCAAGGTCGCCGATCATGTGAGGCGGGATGCGGAAGATACGTGCGATTTCATTGATCTGGAATTTCCTCGTCTCCAAAAACTGCGCCTGTTCCGGTGAGATGGAGATAGGCGTATATTTCATGCCTTCCTCCAGCACAGCCACCTTGTTTGCATTAGAGCTGCCGCCGAAAGCAGAGTTCCAGCTTTCTCTTACACGCTCCGGATCTTTTACCACACCGGGATGTTCCAAGATGCCGCCGGGAGTCGCGCCGTTTGCAAAAAACTTAGCGCCGTATTCTTCGCAGGCTATTGCCATGCCGATGGCATTTTTAGCCATTGCAATCGGGCTGTAGCCCACAAGGCCGTCAAAGCCAAGACCGGGAACGTGCAGCACGTCGGACGGCTGAAGTCTTACACGGCTTCCATTCATCGTGTGCGCCTCATCCTGTGATGTTTGGTATTCGTAATAAAGCTCACCGTTTTCATCGCGGTTGACCGTCATACGATTTGGCATCAGAGGATAGAGTGCGACTACTTCGCCTTTGCCGTTCCGAATGATCTGCGCGTAGGCGTTTCCCCACAGGAGTAGGTGCGTCATCAATGTTTCCCGGAATACAAAGGATGTCATTTCCGGATTTGGCTCATCGTGAAGCAGGAAGTATAGCGGGTGATTTATCGCTTTTTCCTTGCTGCCGCCTTCGCCGTATCGATAGAGGTGAATCGGCAGTCCTGCAATCGCCTCGGACAGAATCCTCACGCAGGAGTAGACCGCCGTCATCTGCATGGCGGAGCGCTCCGTTACAGCCTTGCCGGAGGTCGTGCCGCCGAAGAAGAAGCGGTAGGAGCTTCCGGTTGTTGAATTGGTAGGCTTATCTCTTGAACGAAACAGTCCTGAAAAAATGCTCATATTGATCACCTGCCTTTCAGATAAATAAAATGCCTCTGTCGTCATAGACAGAAGCACCGTTGTCATTGCCGCAGCGGATCGCACGGTCAAGCGCCATGATGGTGGCGATAGCACCGTCGATCTTCTCTGTAGATTTTTCCTTGTCAGCCTTGATATTTCCGGCTGGGTCAGTACGGATGAAGATGTTATCCATATTCCAGCGGAGCACCGAGTGGCCGCCGTGAGCGAGCTTTTGCTCAAGTGTCAGCTTCATGAGTCCCTTTGTGGGCGGGCTCATATCCTTAAAGCCCTGTCCGAAGGGCACGACAGTAAAGCCCATGTTCTCCAAGTTCTGAACCATCTGGACTGCTCCCCAGCGATCGAATGCGATTTCGCGGATATTGAAGCGCTCGCCGAGGCGTTCGATGAATTTCTCGATATAGCCATAATGGATGACATTGCCCTCGGTGGTCTGCAGCACGCCTTCCTTCTCCCAAGTGTCGTAGGGTACATGATCGCGCCTCACGCGAAGATCCAGCGTATCCTCTGGCACCCAGAAGTACGGGAGGATCACATACTTGTCGTCTTCATCCCGTGGCGGGAACACCAGCACAAAGGATGTAATATCCGTAGTGGAGGACAGGTCAAGACCGCCATAGCAGACACGTCCTTCGAGGTCATCCTCATTGACCGGAAAGGCGCAGGCGTCCCATTTATCCATTGGCATCCAGCGGACAGCCTGCTTTACCCATTGATTAAGGCGCAGCTGCCTGAAGGAATTCTCTTCACCGGGGTTTTGCTTTGCCGATTCGCAGGCCGCTTCTACCTTGTCAATGCCGACCGTGATACCGAGAGAGGGATTTGCCTTTTTCCACACCTCCGGATCAGTCCAGTCCTCATCAGGTTCCGCGCCGTAAATGACCGGATAAAAGGTTGGATCGAACTTCCTGCCGTCGAGGATGTCCTGCGCTTTCTGGTGGACTTCATAGCAGATGGTGTTTGTGTCATTCCCTGCAGTGGTAATCAGGAAATACAGCGGCTGCATTCTGGCATCACCGGAGCCCTTTGTCATTACATCAAAGAGTTTCCGGTTTGGCTGGGTGTGCAGCTCATCAAATACCACGCCGTGGATATTAAAGCCGTGCTTACTGTAGGCCTCAGCGGAGAGCACCTGATAGAAGCTGTTGGTAGGCTCATAGATGATCCGTTTCTGGGAGGCCAGTATTTTGACGCGACGATTAAGTGCCGGACACATCCTCACCATATCCGCAGCAACATCAAAAACGATGGTGGCCTGCTGTCTATCGGCAGCGCAGCCGTAGACTTCGGCGCGTTCCTCACCGTCACCGCAGCAAAGGAGCAGGGCGACAGCAGCGGCCAGCTCTGACTTTCCCATTTTCTTAGGAATTTCGATATAGGCCGTATTGAACTGACGGTAACCGTTCGGCTTCAGGACACCGAACAGGTCGCGGATGATCCTTTCCTGCCAGTCGATGAGCTCGAAGGGTTTTCCTGCCCACGTGCCTTTGGTGTGGGTGAGCTGCTCGATGAACATCACAGCGAAGTCCGCCATCTGCTTGCTGTAGTGAGAAGTCTCTGCCATGAAGCGGGTCGGCTTATAGTTTTTCAGTTTTCGCATTGGCACGGTGGCCGCCTCCTTTCAGAGCAAAATAAAAGACCGCCATAGCGATCTGGTATCAGTACGAGAGAAAGAGCCTTCTGGCTCAGTCTCCCGGAATATTCATATTCGGGTTTAATGCTTAGTTGTGGTTCTCCAGCAGGATGCAAAGCGCCATCTCTGCTTCCTTACAGGTGGGATGAATGTCCCAGCCTCTGTCGTAGTTGCAAACGGTCTCGCCGTCAATCTTGATCATGAGCTTGCTGATCCTGCCGCCGTTGATGCCGTAAGTTTCGCTTGGCACATCGTAGTGCTTTACCCAGTAGTGGCACTTGGTATATTTTTCCTTGTCCTTGGCATCCGGGATGCCGATAACTCCTTCGCTCCACATTTCCTTACGCCTCCCTTACCGTCATCTTGAAGGCCGGGATGAGGGCGTGCTCGTCGCTTCCGAAGCGGGTGTAGCGCTCCTTGACCTTTACAATTCCGTCCAGCGTGCAGCCGAGCTCCTCAAACTTTGCAATGGTCTCGATGAGACTTGAGAAGGTGGAGCTGATGGTGAATTCCTTTACTCCGAGCTTCCGGCAATCTGCAAGGATCGCTTCGATGTCGTAATCCCAGATGACTTCGGCGAAGTTCGGCAGGTCGTTTCCGGCTTCCTTGCTGTAAAGGTAGGCCTGTCCCAGCGTCCAATGGCATCCGATCTCTTCCCAGCGCATTCCGGGTTTCGCGTTTTCTATGGCTTCGATTGTGTACTTCATGGTGGTTCCTCCTTGTTGTTGTTTTCCCTTTTGGTATGTACATATATCACTCTGAACGCCTGTAATAGCAAGCTATTTATCGAAATATATGTGACAATCCTGCAGGAAGTTTTGAGGCCTAAATTGTGTAGTTTATGCCTCGCCGGTCAGAATGAAATTCACGTATTCTTTCCGGTGATCCTCAAGGTATAAAACCAGCTCGTAGAAGTCTCTCTCGTAGGCCAGACGCTGCACCATGTTTACATCGACCATATTGGTAAGACCAGTGTCCCGGATGGCAAGAATCTGTTCCTTTACCTTTTCATCCATATCAGTCCACCACCTTCCGCACACGGTCGATGCCGTAGATGACATTCAGGCCGGAGCAGTTGTCCCAGTTCACCATGAGGCTGCCGGTATCGTCGACTCCCGTAACGGTTCCCTTGGTGCCGATAGGCGGAGCCTGCACATCGTCCATCTGGAGAAGCTCCACGCGGGTGCCTGCCGGGTAGCGGGAGCGGAGCGCTTCAAGCTGCTCTTTCGTGATCATTCGCATGCTGCCACCTCCTTTTCCGGTGCGCCGTTCTTCCAGCTGGAGTTGCCGGAGAGATTCTTAAGGAGAATCTTGCGCTCTGCCTTATATTCGTTTCCGATGAAGCCAAGCCGCAGGAGGAAGCAGCGGAATGCGTACTTCTCGTTGTCGACTTCCTTTTCAGTGGCGCTGATACGCTTCAAATCCCGGCTCATTTTGCCAAGGGCGGCAATGAAGTGGGTGTAGGCCTTGACCTCGTCCGGCTCAGGCATCTCAGTAAACCAAGGGAAGCTGACCGCATCCTCCGTGACCTCAATGCCAAGGTCGTCAATGCCGAGTGCCTTTTTGATGAGGCTCTCCTTGGCGGTGAGGAGGTTGGTGAGATTTCCGACTGCCACCTTGTCGAGCGGGAGGCTGACTGTAAGGCCGGTGGCTTCATCGTAGCTTTCGACCTCTTCGGTATCCTCCGGTGTGAAGCCATCCGCGATCAGGCTGTGGATGATGCGTTCCAGCTTGTCTGCGTCCTCGCAGGTTACGCCGCCTTCTTTGTCGACCGTGATGTCGCCGATCTCGTAAGCGCAGGTCGGCATACGCATGTAGATCGCCTTATCGCCGGTGAGGTTTTCGATGGCTGCGACCAATGCTTTTCTGTCGTTTCCGGTTACGTTGTAATTTGCTTTCATGAGTGTGTTCCTCCTTTGTGAATTAAGGTTTTAAGCTGTGCCTTTCGGCATGTATATACATCACTCTGAAAGCCTTATTTATCAAGCATTTTTCGACATTTTCTAAGGTAGAAAATCGCCGAAGAATCCGGGCAGAAATTGTGTATTATACACCCGCCGTCGGAGAGGTCTCGACTTCCTTTGCCAGAGCGGAATAGAAGAGCTTTTCGCCGTTCCTTATTACATATACATTTTCCTCATCGCCGGTATCCTCCACGTAACGGCGAAGGATGACAGAGGCGTATTTCGGATCGAGCTCCATCATGTAACAGACGCGGTTCAGCTGCTCGCAGGCCATCAGTGTGGAACCGGAGCCGCCGAAGGTATCAATAACTACAGAATTTTCCTGAGAGGAGTTCTGGATGGGATAGCCCAGAAGATCCAGCGGCTTGCTGGTCGGGTGATCCTTATTGCGCTTTGGTTTATCGTAGTTCCAGATGGTGGTCTGCTTGCGGTCGGAATACCACGGGTGCTTGCCGTTTTGCAAAAAACCATAGAGCACAGGTTCATGCTGCCATTGATAATCGGATCGACCGAGCACGAGGCTGTTCTTTACCCAGATACACACACCGGCGAGATGGAAACCTGCGTCAATGAATGCCTTTCGGAAAGTGAGCCCTTCAGTATCCGCGTGGAAGCAGTAAGCGGCTCCGCCTTTTTCGAGGTGGTCAGCCATGTTCTTAAACGCTGCCAGCAGGAACTTGTAAAATTCCTCGCCCTTGAGAGAGTCGTTCTTGATCGTAAGACCATCCGAGGCTTTGAAGGATACGCCGTAGGGCGGATCGGTCAGAACAAGGTTTGCATTCTTGCCGTCCATGAGCTTTTCCACATCTTCCGGAGAGGTGGCATCTCCACACATGACTCTATGCTTGCCAACCGTCCAGATGTCGCCGGGCTCTACGAAGGAAGCTTTCTCAAGGGCAGCGGTGAGGTCAAAATCATCATCGGCGATGTCCTTTTCGCTTCCGGTGCCGAGCAGTTTATCCAGCTCACCGGCATCAAAGCCGAGGAGAGATAGGTCAAAGGACTGATCCTGCAGATCAGACAATTCGACCGACAGCATTTCCTCATCCCAGCCTGCGTTGAGCGCCAGCTGATTATCCGCAAGGATATACGCACGCTTTTGTGCTTCCGTCAGGTTTTCTGCAAAGACGCAGGGCACGGTTTCATATCCTTCCTCGCGGGCAGCCGTAATGCGACCGTGGCCGACGAGGATGTTATAGTCCGCATCAATGACAGCAGGACTCACAAAGCCGAACTCCCTGAGAGAAGCCCGGAGCTGTGCGATCTGCTCCTTGCTATGTGTCCGGGCATTCCGGGCGTAGGGCACCAGTTTATCAATAGGTACCTGTTCTAATTTCTGTGTGTTCATTTACATATTCCTCCTGCTTCGAAGCAGCTGCTCCATCACGCTGTCCTGCGGACTACCTTCAAATGGCTCGGTGCAGTTTTGCTTCACAATGTCGTAAATCTCATACCAGAGCAGGTTGGCCTGCTTCTGAAAATTCATCAAAAGCTGTGTGAATGGGCTCGCAATTGCAGCGCCGGTGGTCGGGTGCTTTCCGAGCATGCCGTATTTGCTGACAGCTTCGGAGCACTGGATATACCGGGCAAAGGCCTCAGAGTAGCTTTCAAGCAGGCGCTTGTTTACCAGCCTCTCGCAGCCGCGCTCCTTGAGCCACAGCCATGTTTCCTTATAGATTTCATCTGCACCGAGGGGCTTACCGTCCTTCTGAAGAGCAGAGAGGTAATCATCCGGGCTTGGCATATCCATGCCTTCCAGCTCCACGCCGTCACCGATGTCGTCAACATCGAAGTCGGTCATGTCGTCAGTGAAGTCCGGCAGCTCCATACGCTTTGCAGGTGCGCCTTTCATAATTTTGTCGGCGAGGGCGTCCGGCTTGGAGCCAGCTTTGACACGCCGCCCGCCGCGATAGGTTCCGTCTTTCGCCATGTCGATCACTTCCATTTCTGTGGTGCAGGGTTTAATACCCTGTTTGAATTGCAATTTTTGCGTAAAAGACCCCGCGCCGTTTTCCGGGGAAAAGGGTCGTAGAGATTTTGACCGCCCTACCGGTCGCCGCGCTCGCGGTGAATCTTCTCGTGACACGAACGACAAAGACTCATAAGGTTGGACTCGTCATTCGATCCTCCCTCAGCAAGCGGCACGATGTGGTGGACTTCCTCGACCGCGACGTAGCGTCCTTCCTTTAAGCACTGCTCACAAAGCGGGTGCTTATGAACGTAGCGGTCACGGATTCGTTTCCATGCTCTGCCGTAGCGCTTGCCGGGAGAGTAGCCGCGCTGGAACTTCTCGTAGTGCTGTTCCATGATCTTGGCGTGCTCCTCACAATAAACGCCGTCCGTAAGATGTGGGCAGCCGGGATAGCGGCACGGTCGTTGTGGTTTTCTTGGCATAAGCCGTGCCTCCTTTCAGGGCATAAAGAAAGCCCTGCAGGGTGTTCCCGCAAGGCTCGTGTGCTGCGCGTGCAGCTGTTTCTTTATTCTTTTCGCTGATTATATACTATCATAAAGGGCGGGTGGACATCTCAGGACAAAGCAGGACATTTCGGGCGCATTTCAAATGATAATCGGATCATCCGGAAGTGTTACATGAAGGAGCGCCTTGCCGTGCCAGCGACGAATGGTGCGGGCATCTGCACAGAGCTCCATTCCGATCTGCTCCCATGTATAGTTATGGATGTACCGATACTTGAGTACCATGCGCTCGTCGGTATCAGGGACTGCCTCAATGACCTCCCGTATCTGTTTCTTAAGGTCTGATAGCATTTCCAGCTCACCGGCGATTTTCTTTTCCAGAGTCCACAGCTTCTCAAGCGTTCGGACAAAGGGTGCTTCCGTATTTCGGGAAGTCTGCACGCGGTCTTTATCATATTGGATAGCCGACACACTTCCCGCCATCTCACGTAGGTTTTGCGCTTCCATCGTGTCGGACTTGATTCTCTGATCAAGGCGGTAGGCCTGATGGAGATATTCTTTTACTGTCATAAGGACTTCGCCTCCTCTCGTAGTTTTTGTATGAGATACTCGCCGTCTACACTCGTCAGTGCTTTGTACCAGCCGGAGCGGAAGAACAGTTCACATTCCATTGCATCCGACATAGCGGCTTGATTACCGGGTTTCTTTTTCAGGCGCTTCAGGGCGTCCCGGTAATCCTTCACTGCCTGCAGCACGATGGCATTGGCGAGATTTTCATAAGGATCGGTCATCACACCACCTCAAGATCAGCCTTGACCGCGTCAATCAGTGCGGTCTGCGTCATCTCTTTCTTAGATAGCGCCTTTACGATCCTTTCGTCGATGGTGCCCTTGGAAATAATGTGCTGGATCACCACAGTGCCGGATTCTTGACCTTGCCGCCAGAGACGGGCGTTGGTCTGCTGATATAATTCCAGCGACCATGTGAGACCGAACCATACAAGGGTGGAGCCTCCTGCCTGAAGGTTCAAACCGTGACCGGCAGAGGCCGGATGGATGACTGCTACAGGAATCTTTCCCGCATTCCAGTCAGCAATATCTCGGCTGGTCTTGATCTCCCGGACATTGAAGCGGTTCTTGATGCGGCTAAGGTCATGCCGGAACCAGTAGGCCACAAGAAGCGGTTTTTCATTGGCGGCCTCGATAATATCCTCCAAAGCGTCCAGCTTCCGGTCGTGGAACTCGATGACCTCACCGGTATCGGCATATATGGCACCATTTGCGAGCTGTGAGAGCTTGCCTGTAAGCGATGCGGCATTGGCAGCAGTCACCTCGCCGTCGGGGAGCTGCAATATGAGCTCTTGTTTCAAATCTTCATAACGGCTGCGCTCAGAGTCGGAAAGCTGCACTTCATATTCCGTTGAAACCAGCTCCGGCATCTTCAGATGGTCGGTAGATTTCATGGAAATCGTGATATCCGAGATCCTCCGATAGATGGCGTCCTCCGCATAGGGCAGCGGTTTATAGGAGTAGATGATCTCGCCGTTTCTCTTGTCCGGCATGAAGTAATTTGTCCGGTACTGCGTGATAAAGCGTCCGAGGCGCTCGCCCATATCCAGCACTTTAAACTCCGCCCACAGATCCATGAGTCCGTTGGAGGAAGGAGTGCCGGTCAGGCCGATAATCCGGTGAATCCGTGGCCGTACCTTCATCAGAGACTTGAAACGCTTGGATTTATGATTTTTGAAGGACGACAGCTCATCAATAATCACCATATCGAAGTCAAAGGGAAAGCCGGACTCGTCAATGAGCCACTGCAGGTTCTCACGGTTGATGATCGTAATATCTGCTCCATGCATGAGGGCGGCTTTTCGCTCCTTCGGTGTCCCGACTGCGACCGCATAGGTTAGACCTCTTAGGTGCTCCCATTTCTGGATTTCTGCTGGCCATGTATCGCGGGCGACTCTTAAGGGAGCCACCACTAAAACGCGATGCACTTCGAAGCTGTCAAACAACAGGTCATATACTGCTGTCAGACTGATGATCGTCTTGCCAAGTCCCATATCTAAAAGGACTGCAGCCACGGGATGCTTTTCGATGTAGCGGATGGCATAAGCCTGATAATCATGTGGATTGAAGTTCATCGATCATCCCTCCAATCTGTTCCGGATCGTCAATGACGTATACCCGGTAGCCAAGCTCCCGCAGCAGCCTGTGGCGTGAGAGCTGGAGAGGGCGTGGCTTTTTGCCGGGTGCCTTCAGCTCTGCGAAACCGATATGGCCGTCAGGGAGTAAGATCAGTCGGTCGGGCATTCCTGCGAAAGAGGGACACACCAGCTTAAGGGCAATGCCGCCGTTCTTTTTCACCGCCATAGTTAACTTGTTTTCTATCTGTTTTTCTATCATTGCAAACCTCCGTCAGGCGTTAATTTCAGGGGATGTGCAAGGTGTATCAATGGTATTTACCAAACTTTTTCTTAGAGCTATTTTTTTAGGCCTAAGAGAGTTTTTATATAAGACCTTGATACACCTTGTCATAGTCCCGGATCACTGCAGAAAATCTTCCTCTGCACCGCTGTCCTCATGAATCTTTAAGCCCTTGAAATAGCGCTTCCGATTCAGTGTCAGCCGCTCGAATCCGGCTTTCTCCAGCGCAAAGTAAAAATCTGCCGTGCTGCGCACATACTCATTGCAGTCCAGCGGGTAGTTGCGGTATGCCTGATAGAGCGCCGAGGAGCTTTCCTTAAAGGACTCATCCACATCGCACTTCTCGTCCAGAAAATGCCCGAACCAGTCGTTCTGGCTGCGATATTCATCGATGGCCTTTGTCACGCAGTCCGGTACCGGAATCTGGTAGTCCAGCGCGATGACTTTTTTGGCACCTTCGATGATCCATGCCAGAATGCTTTCACCGGCATTTTCATACAGGTACTCGCCGTAATTCTTGATGTCGGCCTTGCCCTCGATCTTGGCATTAAATGGGATAACGATAAGCCTGCGCCAGATACCGTCATCGGAAGCGGAGACGCGAGGCAGGTGGTTCGTATACAGCACCAGCGTATGGCAGGGCTTGAAGGAAAACGGGTCTTTATACTTTTTCTCCGCAAACACATCATCCGTAGAGCAGAGCTGCTTGACGGTAGAGTCGTTGAGCCTTGCACCTTCCTGCATTTCCGCAGCAATCAGCAGGCGCTTGCCTTTGACCTCAGCCATTTCCGGCTTGATGTTCCTGCGGCAGCCGACGGTCAGGGTATCTGCGGATATATTTCCGCTGTAGAGTCCAAGCACGCGGGAGATGGCATTCCAGAAGGTGGATTTGCCGTTCCGGCCATCGCCGTATGCAATGATGAGTGCCTCCACAAAAACCTTCCCGATTGCAGCAAGGCCGCAGATCATTTGCACATAGTCGATAAGCTGCTGATCCTTCTGAAAAATCAGATCCAGATTATCCTGCCAGAGCTGCGCTCCTTTACTGCCGGGTGACACGGACGTGATTTTTGTAATAAAGTCATCAGCAGAGTGCTCGCGGGCTCCGGCGATACCTTTACGAAGGTCGTAGGTCGCCTCCGGTGTGCAGAGCAGGAAGCAGTCTGCGTCCAAGTCTCTCGGCGAGATTTCCAGCATCGGGTGCGTCTCTTTGAGGGTAGATGTAATGTTTTTGGAGTCGCGTCTACGGACGGCAAAGCTCTGGTAGGCCTTGGCGGCAAGGAACTCCTGATAGGCCTCCATCTGTTCGTCGCTCATCAGCTGTTCAGCCTTGGCCTTGGATGTGTTATCAAGGATTTCCTGTGCTCCGCAATTTTTGAGCTTCTGCAGAGCCTCCATCAAATTTCGACTGGCTTCTGCGAGCTGCCTGCGGGTGAGTTCATGAGCGACGGCCTGTGCGCCGGGTTCTGTTTCCTGCCAGTAGTGATCGCTGTATCGGATAAAGTGGGTGGCCGGTGAGTAACGCAGCTCGTTTGCAAAATACTTCGAGAGCACCTCTGCCTGCCCGACGTCGGAAAAGTCCTCCGGCTTATAGCTGTTCTCGTCGTTATAAACTTCCGGAGGGACATATCCGTCCTCTCGGCTGATCTTGGAATAAAAACGCTGGGCACTGTGCCAGATTGTATTAAGCTCGCTGTTATCCAGAGGTGGCACACATGTTGCGGCCTTTTCAAGAAAGCTCTGGTAGGCTTTTTCTGTATCGCCGTATTTCTTTATGACGATACCGGCAAAACGGGACATGGTAGCGTTACGGCTTCCTTCCGGTATCACGACGTCTTTTTCATGCCCGCCGGGCAGGTCTGCATCGAACTCGTCGTCATTCAAAAATTCCGTGAGGTTCATGCGACCGGGATAGAGCTCCACATTCGGCTCCTGTGTTCCGAAGAAGAAGCGAGCAGCATCCAGAGCCTTCGTATCAAAATACGGAAATATGGAATTGACCAGCTTCTTCATATCGCTATAGAGGGCGGCATCTGTCACCCGGTCGATGGGAAAGAGCACATGGAACTTTGGCCTTGCCGGTTTGCCGTTTTTCTCGCGCTGATTAAAACGGCTGTAATGGATGGCGAGGCTTACTCCCGGAAATGCCTCCAGCACGTCTGCCGGTGTGATCCAGTCTTTCGGATCTTCTGAATGGTCGTTATCACAGTCAACGGGGAGGCAGTCAGCGGAGAGAAAGTTGTCGCTGTTGCGGTAGTGGTTTTTGTACTCCGCACACACATAGTCGTGACCGACTGCGTCTCTCATGCTGTCCGCGTCCATGACAACGGTCTTATGCGGATAGGAGCAGTTTCCGGGATTGCCGATAAAATCGGCGCTATACAGGGTAAACATCAGTCGTACACCTCCTCCGATTCTTCCTCCAGCACCTTCGTGATAAATTTTAGGGCGCGGATCATGGTTTCCAGTTCGCAGTCGCCGCCAAGGGTAACTTCAAAACCGTTGCAGCCGAATCTGTCCATTAAAGGCGTGACATGGATATCTGTGCTGGCTTCATCGGAAATGCGGAAATAAGTGCGTCCGCCGTGGCCGGTGTCGCCACCTTTGTAGCCGGTTGTCCCGGCTTCGACCTGCAGAATATTGGCACTTACCACATCACGGGTGTAGGTGGTGATCTCCGTGCCATCGAAAAGCTCTCTGCGATTTTCTTTAATTTCATACATAGCGTTAAACCTCCTGACATTCTTCTGTGAAATAGCGCAAGTGATAGCCCTTCCACTTGGCGCGTTTGATTTCTGCTTCCATACCGGATGAGATGCGGCTACCGAATACCCAGACCTCAGCGCACTTGCTCATGAGGGCATTTCCGAAGAAAAGACCAAGCTCACGTTCATCCGGATTGTTATCATCAAGGAACTGCGGAAATAGCAAATGCGGTGCGATAGGGATATATCCCTTGTCCACGGCAAAGCGGCTGTAGCGTCTGGCATTAGCTACATTTGTCTCCACGTCTCCGGAAAACGGAGAGCAGATGTAGACGATAGGCCGGAAAGCACGAAGGGACTGCTTTTCATTTGCAGCAATCCGGGAGAGTGCTTCACCTGCGGTTGGGTCAGGATAGCCTTCGCTGTTGCGATAATCGTTGCTCACTGGGGAGTCCTCCTTTCCGGGCAGACTTAAAGGCGTCCACCTCCAATTTCCACTGGAGATGAACGCCTGATTTGAGCGAACGATTTTTAATCTTTTTTGTAGAAGGGCGTGGTGTAACCGTCGGCGCGGAGCTTCAGGCCTTTTGCCCACGGCGGAGTCCTGCCCATCTGTTCACAGAGAACGTCAAGGGACATGCGAGGGTCTGCTTCGATGACCAGTTCGTCGTGGATATGCATGACAATGGAACAGCAGCGCAGCGTCTTCATGGCATAGCAGAGGATGTCGCGAGAGGTTGCCTGCACGATGTTTTCCACGAATTTCGGCCCGTATGAGTCGAGCCGTTCCCATTTTTTCGTGCTGCCGATGCCTTCATAGGTGATACACTCGCCTCCGAATTTATTCGTACCGACCTTTGGCTTCACATAGGCGAGGTTCCGTCCGGAGGGCAGCGTAATAAAGAGCATCCCGGAGCGGCAGGAGAAGGTAAGCCCGTAGCTGCTGGTTGTGTGTTTATACTTCACAGCCTCCATGACAGCGCGGTCGACATCCCACCAGAATTTTACGATGTTTGGATTTGTCTGCCGCCATGCATCCACCAGCGGAGGAAGCTCATCTTCGGAAAGTCCCATCTCTATAGCGCCCATTGCCTTTAAGGCACCGACCGAGCCGCCGTAGCCGAGCGCGAGTTCCGCAATTTTGCCCTTTTGACGCAGATGGCCGTTAATGCCATGCTTCTCAACCGGAACATGGAACATCTGACTGGCACTGGCGCAGTAGATGTCACCACCTGTTTCAAAGACCTTTTGACGCCACGTCTCACCGGCATACCACGCGATGACTCTTGCTTCGATGGCGCTGAAGTCGGAAACATAAAACTGCGTACCGTCTTTCGGGATGAACGCTGTCCGGATTAGTTGAGAGAGGGTGTCCGGGACATCCTCATATAAGAGCTTCACGGCATCAAAGTCACCGGATTTTACAAGAGCGCGTGCGTCAGCCAGATCCGGGAGATGATTTTGCGGGAGGTTTTGTAATTGTATAAGCCTGCCTGCCCAGCGTCCGGTACGATTGGCTCCGTAAAATGCGAACATGCCGCGAGCTCTACCGTCATCACAGACCGCACGCTCCATCGTCTGATATTTCTTAACGGAGGATTTGGCAAGCTGCTGTCGGAGCTCCAGAACGGTCTGAAGTTCTGGAGGAGCGGTTTTGATTAGTTCTGCCACGACTTTCTTTCCAAGGCTGTCAGTTTCGAGTCCGTTATCAGAGAGCCACTGTTTCATTTGCTGGACGGAGTTTGGATTATCAAGTGCTGTCATATCTTTCATAGCGGCAGTCAGTTCTGACCGGGAGCGGGTGTCCATTTCGATGGCTTCCTTTACCAGATCCATGTCGAGCCGGACACCTCTGTCGTTGATTTCCTGATCGATATGGTATTCATCCCAGACCTCCTCCGGCACAGGAAATTTGGCAAGACGATCCTTGATGCCGATCTCGGTTTCTACATCGCGGATGTTATATTTTTTGAAGGCGTCCCACTTGTCCGGCGCATGGAAAGGGTGGTTCCTCGTGCGACCGCTGTTTGCTTTCGTCGGAGCGCAGGGCACGGAGAAGTATTTGATCAGGTCTTTTCCCTCCGTGAGTTTCTGTTTTTCAAGACCGAGGACGGCACCGACGCCTTCCAGAGAAAGCGGTAGTCCCATTGTGGCCGCCCAGACCATAGAGCAGCGCCAGCTTTCCGGGTTTAAGAAACGTGCGCATTCGGTCGAGAGAGGGTGGTTTTCATGGAAGGGGTCAAGGCTTACTCCAAGATCACGGAGATATCGGGATAAGCACACCCGTTCAAAATTTGCATTGAAAGCCCATTTGATGACAGAATCATCAGTCAGGGCTTCTATGATTTCATGCGGCAGGCGTTCTCCCTGTGCAAGGTCGATGACCGTCACCTCGGAGCCGTCGGAGCTGTAGCCGAATAACAGTATCTCAAAGTCCGGTGACTCGGCATATTTATATACGCCGCACTTTGACAGGTTTACGTCGCTGTAGGTTTCGATATCAATACTGAGTGTTTGCATAGATTTTCACCTCAATTCAAACAAGCGGCTTAAGATTGCTCCTAAGCCGCCTGCCGGTACTGGATTATTTCAGGGATTCCATACGCTTGATATGGTATTCGTCGTCCTGCGCGGCCTTTTTCTCCTCACGTTTCTCACGCTTGAAGTCGTTGATCACCGTCTGGATGGCGACCACTGCCCAAGACAGGACTACGATGCAGAAGCACCCGATCAGAATGTTGCAGAGAAGGGATGAAATCATAACTGTGCTTTCCATTGTTTTGCGCTCCTTTCCTTAGTTGAGAAAATCTTCATCGTCGTCAGTGGCAAAGTCGGACTCAGCGCTTGCCTTGCCGCCGAGAGGCTCACCGTCGCGGATCTTCTGCAGGTTGTTGAGCCCGCAGGCGATTCCCTTGTTGCCGGAAGAGTTGAAAGCATAAAACGTGATGCTGGCTCTGCCATACACACCGCTGTACACTTCGGAGCGGGTGAGAATCGGATTCAGGTCTGCGTCCACGATGCCGGGTGCAGAGGTTGCATTGGCGTTGACGAAGTAGGCATTCTTGTAGGCCTCGTCGTCCGGACGCTCTGCATCGCCGTCACGCAGAGGAGTCTTCAAAACAGAGAGCGCCGGTACGGACTTGCCGTTGCCCTTGAGCTTGGCCTCGCCCTCCTTGTAGGCAGCCTCGATAGCAGCCTGAATCTTGGCGATGGTCTTGGTGTCGGACTTAGGGATGATGAGGCTCACGCTGTACTTGGGAGTGCCGCCGTTGATGGACTTCGGCTCCCAGACGTTTGCGTAGCTCCAGCGTGTGTCGACACCGGTGATAACCTTCATGGGATTGCTGATTTTTACATTCTTACTCATTGTCGTTTTCCTCCATAAAATCATTTTTTGCTGTATTCATGGCCGGGCGCTTGTCGCTATCCGGCACAAGTGTGGGTTTGCCCTGCGGCTTTTCAATGTAAGCCGTTAGGAGTTCATCAAAGCGGGACTTGCCGAGGAGCTTCTGCATGGCGGTGATGCCGAGCAGCTTTTTCTCATACGGGTCAAAGCCTGCTTTCTCGACCGCATCAATGACGGCGGCCTCGTTGCTGTATCTGCGGTTGCTGCGTCCTTCGACGAGCTTAAAGCCAGTCCATTCCTTACCGGAGAGAGCTTGCTGCAGGGCGTATTCCTTGATATCGGAAGCCCAGCTAACCAGCTCATCTACCTTGCCGAGGATAACCTCGATCTCGGTATCCGTAAGCAGTGGCGGGAGTTTGAAATCATGCTGCGCGAGCTTAAGATTTGCCTCGGCTCTGGCGCGGCACTCATTCTTAGCCTTGCAGAAGCCGCACCATTCACCGCACAGGAAGTTCCCGTCACCGGCAAAAGCCAAATCTGCGGTGGGCTTTAAGACTTCATCCGCCCAGCGGTACAAGTCGTCCTTGCTGATTTCGTAGGTGCTGACGTTCTGACGCCTCGGTTGGTAAATAGTCATGGAAACCTGTTCGATGTCGTAAATGTCATCGAAAAGCTCCAAAGCGCCGAGAGCGTAACACTGCATCTGCGGATTCTCCTCTGCAGAGACCAAGACGCCTAAGCCGTGCTTGTAGTCGATCACTCGGAGCGTACCGTCCGCAATGATGATGCAGTCGGCGGTTCCGAAGCCTTGTTCTACCCAGCGGGAGAAGTCCACACGCTGCTCGATAAGAACTACCGGGTCGGTGCAGGTTTCCTTGGCGGCTTCGACCTGTTCCAGCACATATTCGGCATAGCCGCTGGTGCAGTCCTCCATCTCCTCGGAATACCACTTGAGGCTGTCGGTCGGATCGTCGACAGGCATACCGAGTGCGGTCTTGAGTTTGTACTCGCCAAGCGCATGTGCATCGGTGCCTTCTGCAGCGTAGTCTGATCCTTTGTCCTCATAGGTTTCGCAGAGCCTCGCCTCGCCTGGCCTTCTGCCAAAAGGCGAGGGCATCGTGGATCAGCTGGCCGCCCACGGATACAAGACTGCCGATTTGGATTATTGTCTGCTGACACACATGGACATCGATCATGCCGGCGGGATCGGTGAAGTCAAAGAGGCCGGACATATTCTATGCAGCGCTGCCGAATGGCAAGCCGCAAATAAACACAATCCCCGATATCTTCGAAGGCTGTGGCGCGATGTGAACATCGAGACCTTTGCCGATGAACCGTTTGATCTGTTTCAAGACGGCACGATCATCGCATTTCCGATGCACGGGCACTCTGCCGGCATGACAGCGATCCGGGTCGGTTCAAAGGATCGTTATCTGATCATTGCTGGGGATGCCGGGTACGGCAGACCTTCATGGCAGAGACAAGTTCTGCCAGGTGTAGAATGGAATCGGAAAGAAACCAAACAGTCACTAAAAAAATTGCGTGCTCTTGCGCTGGATCCGCATTGTGAGGCTATTTTGATGACCCATGATCCAGAAAATACCAAACCGACATTTGAATTCTAAAGGAGGACATCACAATGGATTTCATAGAAGCAATGAAACAAAGACATTCTGTCAGAAAATTTACGAATCAACCATTGGCTGCAGACGCTGTCTCAGTGCTGCAGAAAGAGACTGATCGAGTCAACGAGGAAAGCAGTCTGCATATTCAGCTGATCACCAATGAACCGGATGCATTTGAAGCCGGCAAGCCTTCCTATGGAGATTTTCAAGGCTGCCGCAACTATTTTGCGCTGATCGGTCCCAAAGGAAAAGAAGAAGCAATCGGCTATTACGGCGAACATCTGGTGCTGCTGGCACAGACGCTGGGCATGAATTCTTGCTGGGTGGCAATGACGTATAAGAAAGGTAAATCACACGGCACGATCGCTCCGGGCGAAAAACGGTATATGGTCATTGCGCTGGGGTATGGCCAGACGCAGGGAACGGCGCATAAAGTGAAGACACTGTCCCAGGTCAGTGACTACCAATCCGGCGATCCAGAGTGGTATAAGAACGGTTTGGAAGCTGCTTTACTGGCACCGACGGCCATCAACCAGCAGAAATTTACGTTCAAAAGAAATGGGGAAAAAGTCAGCGTCAAAGCCGGACTGGGTTTCTATACGAAAACAGATCTGGGTATCGTAAAATACCATTTTGAGTTGGGCTCTGGAAAAGATCAAAACATTTGGGCATAACATACAAGCCTCGGAGAAGTCCGAGGCTTTGTATTGATTTGTTTCAATATCATAAAATATAATAAAAATGTATTCTGAAATAGTTTCACTGAATACCTTGTATGAAATAAGCGGATGTTTTAGGATGTACTGTTGACCATCGGAGGATCCATCTTGAAAGAAAACACAAACATTAAAATTTCGATCCGGAAAATCTTGAAACGGATCATTCAATGCTTTGCGTGCTTTTTGATTGTTTCTAGTTTGATCGTTGTTTCGGCGCGGCCGTACCTACCGCACGGATCATATCACGGCTGCCGGCGGGATTGATGAAGGAACGTATGTGAAATTAGGGGGACAGAGACAATATCTTTTAATTCGCGGTCAGGATAAGAACAATCCGATCATCATTTGGCTCCATGGCGGGCCGGCAGGACCGGATGCCTACACGACCTATGTCTTCGAACAACAGCTGACAGATTCTTACACATTTGTCAACTGGGAACAGCGCGGCTGCGGCCGTACCTATTTCAAAAACAAGGATCAGGATCCGCATAACGAGACAGTTTCATTTAAACAGACACAAAAAGATCTGGATGAACTGGTCGATTATCTGTGCAGACGTTTTAACAAGAAAAAAGTTATCATCTTAGGCCATTCGTATGGAACAGATATCGGCCAGCTGCTACATGCTGAAGCACCCGGATAAAGTATTGGCTTATATCGGTGTCGGGCAGGTGGTCTCGGCGGAAGAAGGCGAGACTTGCAGCTATCAAGATGCGCTTCAAAAGGCAGAAGCTGCCGGGGATGATCCATCTGCGATGCAGCGTGCCTACAAGAAATATCTTCGTGATCGAACAACTACGTCTTTATTAGAATGAAGAAATCAAACAAATCCTTATCATCAATCAGAAAAAGAAGGGAATCATTCATCTTGGCTGACGATCCGATCTCCTTGGTTTGGTGTGGATGATTTACGCTGGATGTTCATGGCCGCAAAGGATACAAAATCATTCATCGCCTTGAACCAGAAATTATTGGATCATGCGATGAATATTGATGTGCGGAAATACGGAATGAAGTATCAAGTTCCGGTCGGATTTATTTCTGGCTCACAGGATTGGACAACACCTGCAGAATGCACACAGTCGTATTACGATTCCATTGCCGCACCGGCAAAACAGATAAAATTCATCGACGGATGCGGTCACTACCCGCAGTATGAAGACACGGATATTTTCTGTAAAACGCTGCGAAATATGTTGGAGGATCTCACAACTGATATTATACACACAAAATGTCCAACGCATTTTTCAGAAAGGCAGGAATGCTCCCGGTGTATTTGAATTCAAAAACTCCGGTTCCGACAAGATCATTATGTTGTTTCAAACTGTGCAGAGCAGAAAGGATGGCTTCGGCTGAGAATCCGGTCCCTGGCGCCGGCAGCGGTGTATGTGGAAATTCATGCGGATCAAGGACATCCAGATCCAGATGAATATAAAGGTGCCGGTTCTTTTTTGTTTGAATAAGATCGGTCAGCTGTTTTTCCAATTCTCCGGGATCCTCTAAGACCGGAATCAATGTGATTTGATTTTCAGAAATATAATTTTTTTCTGTTTGATCCAAATCTCTGCATCCGAACAGGATCAATTGTTCCGGCTGCAGCGGAAGAGGAAGCAGATCCGAGATCGGCGGACATTCGCCCAACAAAGCCCGGATCGGCATGCCGTAATAGAGATGACTGTCTGATTCATTGGGTGAGTTGATATCCCCGTGGGCATCCATCCAAATTACGGTCAGATCTCCTTGATAAAGTGCATTCATATAAGCAAGAGATGCCGTATCGGCATCACAGCCGCCGCCGACCGTCATCAGATGCGTCGGTTTTTCTTTTTGCAGGATCTGCAAAGCAGCCTGGATTTGTTGGGTGAGTTCATCCAGACCAATGATCCGTTCTTTTTCAATCAGATCTTCGTTGGTACAGACAGGTGCTGTGACGACTGGATTGGATCTAGAAAGATGATCTTTAAGGATTTGTGCGGCTTGAAAGGTATCTTTGTTTCCGCCGCCTTGCCATTGACCGTTGATCAAAATCATATATAGGCTCCTTTCCGCCGGCAGAGAAAAAGTGTGGTTTTCTATTTTTCTGACTGCCGAATTGATACAATTTGATGAATAATTCAAATACTAATTTACAAAAATGAATCGAGTTGTCAATAAAGAAATCACGATGAAATCGGAAAACAATGATTAGAAATGACCAGAAGAGCATACAGCTTGGAACAGGAACGATCTGATCAATATTGATGTAATTAATTAGTTGACATCTAAAATGTAATATTGTATATTACACCTAGAAAAGATGCTTAGATTCTGAAAGGTCAGGTGAGAAAATGGATAAAACGAAGCAATATCTTTCTATTTTGGTGAATGAAATGCATTCCGTGGTCTGTGCGACGCTTGATGATCAGAATCGTCCGGCAACCCGAGTCATTGATATCATGCTTACAGACGGTCATACATTGTACTTTCTTACCGCGAAAGGAAAAGATTTTTATAAACAGCTGATCACTCATCCATTCATCGCGCTGACGGGAATGTCCGGCGGAGAGGGGATGGATCGTATGCATGCGACGATGCAGAAGAAATCCATTTCAATCCGCGGCTCGGTTGAATGCATCGGTACAAGAAAGCTGAAAGAAATTTTTGAGAAGAATCCGTATATGGCCGAGATATATCCAACAGAAAAATCCCGGGAAGCATTGGTGGTTTTTAAGATGACCGCCGGAACCGGTGAGTTCTTTGATCTTTCAACAAAACCTATCACAAGAGAATCATTTTCAGTCGGTGCCTTTGAAAAAACAGAAGAAGAAAGTCATGTACCTTATTTGATTTCATTGGCTTGTACTGGATGCGGGAAATGTCTGACAGTGTGTCCTCAAAACTGCATCCGGCATGAGAGTGTTCCATTCAAAATTGATCAAGCGCATTGCCTGCACTGCGGCAATTGTTTTACAGACTGTCCGGCAGGGGCCGTGATCAGGCGGTAAAGATGTTCAATTTGTTTCATTCACTTATTTTGGGCAGCCCGATTCAGGATCCAAATCAAAAAATTCATTCAGGAAAGGAGCGTACCGTATGATTTTGAAGAAAAAAGTCGATAAAGAGAAAGAGATTCGGAAATTACATCAAGCTCTGCAAGAAGCTGATTCCGTCATCATCGGTGCTGGTGCTGGATTATCAACGTCAGCAGGATTTACTTATACGGGAAAACGTTTTGAAAAGTATTTCCAAGATTTCGAAGAAAAGTATGGTTTTCACGACATGTATTCTTTGGGCTTCTATCCCTATAATTCTATGGAAGAGTTCTGGGGCTTTTGGTGCCGGTACATCTGGATCAATCGTTATACGCTAATTCCATCTGATGTTTATCAAAATTTACTGGATCTTGTAAAAAACAAAGATTATTTTGTTTTAACCACGAATGTAGATCATTGTTTCCAAAAGAGTGGGTTCGATAAGAAACGTCTTTTCTACACGCAGGGGGATTATGGCTTATTTCAGAGTAGTTCTCCAAGCGGTGTGTCAAAGAAAAAGACCTATGATAACTACGAAACGATTCGCAAAATGGTTCTTTCAGAAGGTTTTCAGATTGCGGATAATGGGGAATTAATTGTGCCGCAGAATACGAAGATCAAGATGACAGTGCCTTCCG
Source organism: Catenisphaera adipataccumulans (assembly GCF_014202755.1). Classification (GTDB taxonomy): domain Bacteria; phylum Bacillota_I; class Bacilli_A; order Erysipelotrichales; family Erysipelotrichaceae; genus Catenisphaera; species Catenisphaera adipataccumulans. The sequence continues at coordinate 155,605 of NZ_JACHHK010000001.1, read as the reverse complement.
CACTTGTTCCTGTATGTCCAGATGATGGAAAACTGATGACAACGAATTTACGCAGCGATGATACGTTTGTACAGGATGACGGATGGTATGAGGCCCAGAACAGATACCATGACTTTCTAAAAAGTCATCAAGGAATGAAAACAGTATTTCTTGAAATAGGCGTGGGAGGAAACACGCCTGGCATCATAAAATTTAATTTCTGGAAAAGAACATATGAATGGCCACATGCTACGTATGCATGTCTAAATCTTGGAGAAGCATTTGCTCCAAAAGAAATAGAGAAGAAATCGATTTGTATTGATGATGATATCGGTGCGACTCTGAAGAAACTAAAAGAATGGATTGATTGAAATTTTTTAAGTCGTAGGAGAAGAGGTGAGAATATGCAGATTTCGACGAAGTTCACGATTGCTGTGCATATCCTTGCAGCGACAAAGTTTTTTGGACAAGATCAGAAAATAACAAGTCCGTTTCTTGCGGAAAGTATTGGCAGCAATCCTGTTATTGTCCGGAATATCATGCTGCAGCTGCAGGAAGCAGGAATCATCGATGTAAAACGGGGACCAGGCGGCATTACGATCAACCGTCCTTTGTCAAAGATTACCTATTTTGATATCTATAAAGCGGTCGAAACAAACAGCAAAGAAGATTTGTTCCGGTTCCATGAGAATCCGAATCCGCAGTGTCCGGTAGGAAAGAATATCCATAAAGCGCTGGATCAGTCACTTGCTGAAATCCAGAAGGAGTTTGAGATAGAACTGGCTTCTCATAACGTGCAGGAAGTCTATGATAAAATTGAGGCAGCACAGACAGCGGCATGATGCCGCAGTAAAAGGGAAAGCAGATGCGGTGGTAATGGTTTTTATAAAAATTCCGTAAAATCCGGGGAAAACAATATGCAGCCACGCGACTCAAGTTATCACCCGCTTTTGTGTTATTACAGAAATCATCAAATAAAGAACAGCAACAGTAATAGCAATTACCCAATTCGCTATTTTTTGTATTTCATTCGCTGATATATTCACAGCATTTGCTGACAGACTTTCACATTCGTTATCAGCCCTATTTTCGAGCAGCAATTAAGCTTCCTGTTTTTATGATATCAAAAGTATACGATGTTCAAAAAACGCTCTGTTGATGCGCTCAATGCTGTGTTGAACTTATATAAAATGATTTCTCGTATACAAATTTCTTATTCTTCTAAAGAATTGCCGTCATAAATGTAAAAATATCTTGACATTTTTCTCTTCATCCATTATGTCGAAAATGTAAAGAGAACTTGACATTATGAAAGGAGAATTTATGAAAAAATGGATGAATATATTCAATTAAAAGCAGCCTCCTATGGATACAGGATCATACTTGTAATACTGGATGTCTGGATCCTCTACAGCTGCTGGCATGCGATCACTGGTGAAACAAAGCTTGACATGGTGCCGGTTTTTCTGACGGCAGCAGCGGTCTTTATTCCGGAATTGATAAAGCGCCACATCAAAAGAAGGATGATATCCGGTGATGATGAATACTATGGGAGCGAACCGAATGAGATCATTCTGATCGTATTCAGTCTGGCTGCCGCTATCGTTCTTGTATTGGTAGGTATCCTTTTTAATCGATGAAGGCAGAATTGTGAAGAATAATATTAAGGAACTGCGAAAGAAACAGGGGATGCGGCAGGAAGATCTTGCCGATGCCGTTGGTGTCAGCAGACAGACCATTGTTGCTATTGAGAATGATAAATACAATCCCACCCTTGAACTTGCGATGAAGATCGCACGATTGTTCCATAAACATGTGGAAGAGATATTCTTTTTATCGAAGTAAAAGATATCAAAAGGAACAACGATGTCAGAATATCTTCAATGCGAGCAACTGGTCAGTGATCCTATCCTTACGCTCAATGGAATCATGTGTCCAAAGAAATCATTCAAATCAAATGGATGAAGATCAGCCGAAAAATCGAATCACGAATGTGTTTTTCCGTAAGGCATAAGTGCTAATTGTTCGTTTACGATTTCAATGATTTCATCGATTGATTCTTTTTCGCCGCCCTGCAGCCAGGCAGTCAGAATACTAATTGTAAATCCGGTCCGGATGGCCAGAAAATAGTTGCTGTGTATTCCTTGCATATCCGGGCGGGATCCGAATTTTTTTTTGCACAGTCAACGCCGCATTCATGTGGCAGGAATAAATCATGTCGTAGCGGTTGATCTTCATCAACAATTCCAGAATATCTTTGTGTCCCATCCAATAGGAAAAATACTGGCGGACCAATTCCATTTCATTGGCAAACTGTTCTTCTTTAAAGCTTCCAAGCACTTCCTGAAAACAGAGGTCACATTTCCAGTACAGAATATCGGATATATTATCAAAAGCTCGATAGAACGTCGTGCGTGCGACACTGGATGCCTTTTGAAGATCAGTCACTGTGATCTGATCAAAATTTTTATGCTTCAGACAAGTCAGCAGTCCTTGATAGACAAGTTCTGCTGATTTTTTTGCGCGTTTATCTTTTGAAATATGGTACATAGAATACCTCTTCTTCCGTTGATTTCCCTCTGGTTCCGCTACAAGGTTGGGTGACAATGTAGCACTTTTTTCGAAACTATTGTAGCACAAAAATAATCGTGTTAGGATTTGTTCTGCAAAGAAATAGAGATGGATCAGCAGAAAACAGGAGGTTGACTATGTGGTTATGGTTTGTTGAATGGGGATGGCTCTATCTCATGATCATCATGAGCATTGTGCTGACCGTACAATTGATCGTGCACTGGAAGGATTGGGACAGCATCCGCAAGTTCGGGGCATTCGTGGTGATCGTACTGACTTTCCATGTATGGGAGGAGTGGGTGATCCCCGGTGGATTCCACTATATTTACAATATTCGTTCGAGCCCGATGCTAAGAGATCGATATCCAATGAGCGAGTTAACGGATATGATCACCAACTTCGGCGGAGCAGTTGTCTGGTTTGTTCTGACAGAAACAAATAAATATGGCAGAAAAATGCACTTTGCGGTCACGCTTTTCAGCTATTTTGAAGTTATAGTTCATTTCCTGCTGGCATACCAGTCGATGACCGCGCTGTATGCGGAAGGAATCTATACCGGTTTCTATGCACCGGGACTTGTGACCGCATTGTGCTGCTGGCTGCCGCTGGGCATTGCCGGTACCGTATGGTTTGTAAAGAATGGGCTCCACTGGAAAGATGCCGTAGGAGGGCTGATCATTCTAGCCGCATTTACCGTGATATTTGTACAGATGCCGGAGAAACTTTTGAAGAGTAAAGACAACCCATACGTCTTTGATAATGCGGGATGGTATGAGCAATATACGGATCCAAATGGAAAGATCATCGAAGAATAAGCAGATGAGCGGAATGCGTTTAATAAAAGTCAGAGTCGTTTACTTGTTTAAACTTGAGGATACTGAAAGGTATCCTCATTTTTTATTGTGTAAATTTGTTTGATAAGAGCTTGACAAATTAGATGTAATAAAATATATTACAAATATAAAATACAAATCAACAGGGAGGAAATATACATGAACGCTCAGGATTGTTTACAGATGCTCAGAGAAATCAAAGATGTTTCGTTTGCCACCGTGGACGAAAAAGGAATGCCGCATAACCGAATCATCGATGTCATGATCGTGGAAGAAGACCGGCTGGTGTTCTGCACCGGCCGAGGCAAGGATTTTTATCATCAGTTGATCGGCAATCCTCATGTGGCTATTAGTGCCTTGAATAAGAACTGGCAGATGATCCGTCTGACCGGAGCTGTCAGAAAATTGGATGATCAGAAAAAATGGATCGATCGGATCTTTGAAGAGAATCCTTCGATGAACGACGTTTATCCAGGCGAATCGCGCTATATTCTCGATCCATTTGCGATTGAATCCGGTGCCGTCGAATTCTTTGATTTAGGCACGAGTCCGATCCATCGGGAAAGTTTCAGCTTCGGCGAAAGTAAAGTTCAAGCCAAGGGATTTCGAATCACGGATGCCTGCATTGGATGCGGGACATGCCAGCGGAATTGCCCTCAGCAAGCCATTGATGCCGGCATGCCGTATGTGATCCGGCAGGACAGCTGTCTGCACTGCGGTCTGTGCTATGAGAACTGCCCGGTACAGGCAATCATAAACCGAAATGAAGAATAAGATTGCCGGATAGGAGCATAGTTATGATAGATGCAGTTTTTGATCTGTTGATCACGAAATGGGATTTCTTTCTGGATCTCTTGATCGAACATCTGGAAATCTCGTTTTTAGCGATCGGCATTGCCATTATCTTCGGCGATCTGGTCGGCATATTGATCAGTGAATACCAGAAATCGGCCAAGTGGACATTGGGCGTGATCAATTTCATTTATACGATTCCTTCTATTTCCATGTTGGGGTTTCTGATCCCGTTTTCAGGAGTCGGCAATGCGACAGCGGTGATCGCACTGACAATTTATGCGCTGCTGCCGATGGTACGGTCCGTCCATACGGGACTGACCAATGTGGATCCTGCCATTATTGAGGCAGCAAAAGGAATGGGCAGCACACGAAAACAGATCCTGCTGAAGATCAAGCTGCCATTAGCGATGCCGGTGATCATGTCCGGTATCCGCAACATGGTGACCATGACGATTGCGCTGACCGGAATTGCATCGTTCATCGGTGCCGGCGGCATGGGCGTTGCGATCTACCGCGGCATTACTACCAATAATTCCGCCATGACCTTGGCTGGCAGTTTATTGACTGCGGCATTGGCATTGCTTGCAGATTTTCTTCTTGGGATCGTTGAAAAGCGGATGCAGAAACATTCCAAGAAAGCGAAACGTCAAAATAAGATTGCCGGCATCACCATTCTTCTTGTCATTGTCAGCTTGATCGTTGGATTGATTTTCATGCCCGATCCGGCCGATAAAACCATCAAAATTGCGACCAAGCCTATGACGGAACAATATATTCTTGGTGAAATGCTGGAGATCCTGATCGAGCAGGATACCGATCTGGACGTCAAATTGACGCAAGGTGTCGGCGGCGGCACATCCAATATAGAACCAGCCATGGAAAAAGACGAATTTGATCTATACCCGGAATATACCGGCACGGCATGGAACATGGTGCTGAAAAAAACTGATATATATACCGAAAAACAGTTTGACCAACTGCAGGCGGCATACAAGAAAAAAGGCATGCAGTGGATCGGCATGTATGGATTTGAGAATACCTACGGTCTTGTTGTCCGGAAAGAGATAGCTGATCAATATGGGATCAAGACCTATTCTGACCTGAAACAATATGCGTCCGATCTGACGTTCGGCGCTGAGTACGATTTCTATGAACGCGAAGATGGCTATGATGCTTTATGCGATACCTATGGAATGACGTTCGGAAAGACGATGGATCTGGATATCGGACTGAAATATCAAGCTTTGGCTGAAAAACAAATCGATGTGATGGTGGTTTTCACCACGGACGGCCAGCTGGCTGATGCGGATGCGGTTGTCCTGCGCGATGACAAGGATTTCTTTCCTTCCTATCTTTGCGGCAATGTGATCCGATCCGAGGTGTTGGAAAAACATCCGGAACTGAAAGCAGAGTTCAAAAAATTGACTGGTAAAATTAAAAATGAGGATATGGTCAAAATGAATTACGAAGTGGAAGTCAAAGAAAAAGAACCGCGGGATATCGCAAGAAAATTTCTGCAGACAAAAGGCTTGATCGAATAGAAAGCAGGGATGAAGATGAACCAAGAAATCATTGAATTTAAGCATGTGACAAAAGCATATGCGGATAATACCGTGATTGAAGATCTGAGCTTTTCTGTTGATCAAGGAGATTTTATCACCATCATCGGTTCTTCCGGCTGCGGAAAAACAACCACGCTGAAAATGATCAACGCTTTGATTGAACCAACAGCCGGTGATATTTTTGTGGAAGGAACCAACATAAAAAACTGTGATCCGGTCCAGCTGCGCCGTTCCATCGGTTATGCGATCCAAGGCAGTGTATTGTTCCCGCATATGACGGTTGAGCAAAATATTGCTTATGTACCGAATTTACTGAATAAAAAAGATAAAAAGCGGACAGAACAAGCAGTGGATAAATGGATGAAGATCGTGGGACTGGATCCGTCCATGAAAGAACGTTATCCAAGTGAACTTTCCGGCGGACAGCAGCAGCGGGTCGGCATCGCCAGAGCACTGGCCGCATCACCGGAAATCCTGCTGATGGATGAACCGTTCGGTGCGGTGGATGAAATCACGCGGTCAACTTTGCAGGATGAGATCCTGCGCATTCATCAAGAAACCCATATCACAATTCTCTTTGTGACGCATGACATTCAAGAAGCACTGAAGTTAGCGACCAAAGTTTTGATCATGGATCATGGCGAGATCCAACAGTACGATACACCCAATCAAATTCTTCAGCACCCAGCCAATTCATTTGTCGAAAAACTGGTCCGCCGCCAGCGGCATACCTGCCTGCTCAGTGAGGACCGCATCGAACAGTGTGAATACAGCGGGGCTGCTGCCGGCATCAAAACTCAAGGAGGCATTCGATGACCCAGGAAGAAAGAAGAAAATACTTGATCCGTGAACTTCAAAAAGAAATGCCGGAATATGGAAAGATCCACATCCCGGAGGATGAACAAGGACAACAAGACTTGCTGCGGGCCTTGTTCAACGTGCGCATGCCGGCACCGGCTTCGAAAGAGTTTCTGCAGGTTCAGGATGAATATCTTATCTGTCGGACGAAAGAAAAAGGCATCACCGATCTTCAAGATCTGCAGCCAGTGAAAAGCGATTCCAGGCTGTATCTCTGGCAGGGCGATATTACGACCTTAAGGTGTGATGCGATCGTCAATGCCGCCAACAGCCAGATGACCGGGTGCTATCGGCCGCTTCACAATTGTGAGGACAATATCGTCGGAACATATGCCGGCTGTCAGCTTCGATACGAGATGGACCAGAAAATGAAGGAATGCCGGAAACAGTATGGACAAGATTATGAACAGCCGACGGCCGTACCGATGATTTCTTCTGCCTATGATCTGCCGTCCAAGTACATTGTACATGTCGTAGGTCCGATTGTTTCTTCATCTTTGAAACAGGAACATAAAGATCAGCTGGCAGAATGTTATCGGGCAAGTCTGGATCTTGCCGCCGAGAACGGCTGTAAGAATATTGCCTTCTGCTGCATCTCTACCGGTGTATTTATGTTTCCGCAGGATAAAGCGGCGGAAATAGCAATTGCTGCTGTTAAGAAATGGTTAGATACCCATCCGGATAGCTGTATGAAAAATGTGATCTTCAATGTGTTCAAGGACAGTGATTTGAAAATCTATCAGCGGCTGCTGGAATCACAGGCTGCCTAAGCAAATCAAATCAATACAGGAAAAGACGCTGATCGGCCGGTCGACGTCTTTTTTCATTTTGAAGAAGGCTGGGCTGTCGTCGCTTGAGAATTTAGAGAGATCCATGAATCTTAGAATGGAAATGAAGCGGAAAAGTGGGTTTTGCAGGACTCTACTTCAAGTAAACTATTGGTCGACCGAACTCAACTGATGGTCGGTTGAGTCCATTTAAGGGAGGATGATACGATGCAGATTCGAAGAAGCAGAGTTGATCGAATCCGGAAAATCAATCATCATAAAAAAACAAGCAGTCAGATATTGCATCCGCCTGCTTGTTTTTATTATGATCGGACATGATCGATGAACAAAATGATCCATGAATTCACCCTTATACTTACTTTTTGGGAACTATGGCACATATAAGTGCGTACTTACATTTTGAATCAGAACTATGTAAATTGTAAGTGTCAACAGGAAGATTCCCCTGTGATCGTGAAATGAAAGTGAGGTATTTTACATGAAAAAAGTATTAATGGCATTGACGAACGTTGATCATTATTTGGAGCATCCAGAAAGAAAAACAGGTGTCTGGCTCGAAGAAGCAGCTTCCTTTTATGATGTTCTGACCAAAAACGGCTTTGAGGTCGTGTTCGCGAGCACGAACGGCGGCCCGATCCCTATCGATCCAGCCAGTGCGGATGTCAGTGAAAATATACAAAAAATCGTGGACTCTGAAAAATTCTCTCAAGGTATGAAAGGATCCATCCCTTTTGAAAAGATCGATCCGAAGGAATATGCGGCAATCTATTTCTGCGGCGGTCATGGCGCGATGTGGGATTTCCCTAAAAATGAAAAGCTGATCGATCTGGCAGAAACGATTTATTCAAACGGCGGCTATATTGCCAGTGTTTGCCATGGTGAAGCCGGACTGGTCAATCTAAAAGATGCCGACGGCAAACCGTTGGTACAAGGCAAGAAAGTCAACGGCTTTACCAATGAGGAAGAAAAGCTGAACGGAACGGATCAAATGGTGCCGCTTTCGCCGGAAAATGAATTGATCAAAGATGGCGCAGATTTCGTCAAAGGTGATCCGTATACAGAATTTGCGGTCGAAGATCAACGCTTGATCACCGGACAAAATCCGATGTCGGTTCATAAGGTGGCAGAAATGCTTTCTGCCGCGCTGAAGTAAGAGGAGAGACAAAATATGCAGAAAGATATTGGTTCGGTCATGGGACTCTATCCCATGCCGACAACACTTGTCGGTACCGTGCTGGAAGATGGAAGAGTCAATTTTCTGCCGATCGCCCATGTTGGTGTCGTGGAGCATGGCCATTTTCTTATCAGTGTGGATCAAAGCCATAAACTAGATGATGCAGCTATCATAAAAAACGGGGTCGTCTCTGTCAGTCTGACCAATCCGGAGATGATGAAAGCCGTTGACTGGTGCGGCATTGTAAAAGCCGAAAATACAGATAAATCCGATGTATTTCCATGGCACTTTGATGATCTGGAAAAAGCGCCGGTGGTCGAAAATGCACCGGTCTGTATGACTTGCCAAGTTGTAAAGATGGTTACGGTGGGCGCTTTCCACAATTTTATATTAAAACCAGTTCATACGTATGTGCAGGAAGAAAATTTAAATGAACGCGGTAAGGTCGATTATGAAAAAGTCCGTCCAGTCTTATTTGAATTTCAGAGTGCACAATATTTATCAACTGGAAAAGTCATCGCGAAGTGTTGGAGTTATGGAAAGGACTATAAAAAGTGAAAAGCTTTTTATCCTTGGCAGAAGCTAGATATTCGGTCCGGAAATATCAGAATAAGGCCATCGAACCCGAAAAGATGGAAAAAATTCTGCAGGCAGCCAAAGTTGCACCAACAGCTGCGAATTGTCAGCCATTCCGCATCTATATCTTGAAAAGCGAAGAAGCGCTCAAGACCATCCGCCGGATCACTCCTTGTGCATTTAATGCACCTGTGGTCCTTCTGATGACATATAATGAAGATGAACAGTGGAAAAATAGACTGGAACCAGGTATTGCTTCAGGCCAGGAAGATGTCAGTATCGTGGCAGCACATATGATGCTGGAGGCATGGGACCTAGGCATCGCCTCCTGCTGGGTCAACGCATTCCCGAACCATGTAGCTGCCGAAGCTTTTGATATTCCGAAGAATGAAAAAGTTGTCCTGCTGATGCCGATGGGATACGCAGATCCGCAGGCTGTGCCGACACCGAAGCATACCCAGTATCGAGCGATGGATGAGGTGGTGAAAGAACGATGAAACAGACGAAGTTTCACTGTCCGGTAGAAGCAACGCTCAGTTTGATCGGCGGGAAATATAAACCGATCATCCTGTACCATTTGATCGGACAGACACTGCGCTTCTCGGAACTGCAGCGGATCATGCCGCAGGCCACACAGAAGATGCTGACTCAGCAGTTAAGAGAATTAGAAAAGGATGGACTGATTCATCGAGAAGTCTATCCAGTGGTTCCTCCAAAGACCGAATATTCTTTAACAGAATATGGCAGAACACTTGAACCCGTTCTGCAGATCATGTGTGACTGGGGCAATGAACATCTTTCTGAATACATTCTGCCGGCAGATCAAGCCATCAACCAAAGCGGCAAAATGGATTAATACATTATAAAAACTCTGTTGCCTGCACGGCTGAAAAGATCCATTGTATTCATGTGAGAAAGGCAGGGATTTTATGAGCAGTATTTATCATCGTGTCAGTATTCGAAAATATGAAGACCGTCCGGTGGAGAAGGATAAAATTCTAGAAATCCTTCGGGCAGGTATGCAGGCGCCAAGTGCCGGCGATCAGCAGCCTTGGGAATTCTATGTCGTCACCAATCAAGATACAATCAAGGCTTTATCTGCGGCAAGCCCTTATGCCGGCTGTGCCGTTGGTGCTCCAGCGGTCATTGTTCCGGTTTACCGGAAACAGGGACTGCGTTTTCCGGAATTTGCGCAGATCGATCTGTCGATTGCTCAGGAGAATATGTGGCTGCAAACGGATGAACTAGGCCTTGGAGGCGTTTGGCTTGGAATTGCACCGATCAAATAGCGTATGGATCATGTTCGGAAGGTACTGGATCTTCCAGAAACCGTCGAGCCATTTTCTTTGTTCCCGGTTGGATACCCGGCAGAAGGAAGAACACAGGAAGATCGTTATGATGAAGATCGGGTACATTTCATAGAATAAGCCGAAGACTACGAAAAGTCTTCGGCTTTTTAGTGGATGATCAAGCTCGATTTCTGATGAAATCCATGGCTTTTTTCACAGCGGGGCCTTTTACACGGTCGGGATGGTAGACCAATCGGGTCTCACGTATGATCGGCGGCACTTCCAGCGGAACTTCAACGATTTTGCCAGCATCGATATATTCTTTGGCAGCTTCAGCCGGAAAGAAGCCTAGGCCGAAATTTCGTTCAACCAGGGAAAGGACCTGATCAGCTGTTTCCGTCTCGATGTCCGGATGATATTTTACGTCATGCTTCATGAAATAGTGGACATAAAATTCATAACTGCTGCTGTTTTTCGGCAGTGAGATCAAAGAAAGCCCGGCAAGATCTTCCAGTGTTTTGATATTTTTCACTGCCTCTTTCTGTTTGGCGCCGGCAATCAAAATTTCACGGAACTGATAAACTGGTTCGGAATGGAATTCATTGCTGATCTTAAATGGGGCGGTGATGACGGCACATTCGACCTGACCATTTTTTAGCGCCTGAATGGTATCCGGTGTCTGACTGTTGCGGATCTTGAGATGCACACCAGGGTATTGTTCGTGAAATTTTTCGATGCGTTCAAGCAAGAATAATCGCAGCGCTGTTTCACTTGCCCCGATCGCGACAAAACCCGTTTTCAGTCCCTGCATTTCGTACACTTCTTCTTCACCGGCTGCCAGCTGTTCACAGGCAACAGCGACATGTTTATACAACACTTCGGCTTCCGGGGTCAAAGTGACACCGCGGTTCGAACGGATAAACAATTGACATCCCAATTCGCTTTCCAACCGCTTGATGATCCGGGCAACATTTGGCTGATTGCTGTAGAGCACTTCGGCAGCTTTGGAAAAGCTTTTGAAAAGCGCAGCATAATAGAAAACTCGATAGTAATCGTACGTAATCATATAAATACCTTTCATTCAACATTTCTAATTTCATCATAGCATACCTTATTTCGCTGTGTAATATGTCGATTTAACATGGTTGATATGTCATTTTGATACTTCTAAAGTATTTTTATTTTACATAAAATAAAAAAAACAGGATGTTGGATGCGCTTTCACTGAAGGAGGTACAGTATGAAAAAAGGTTATGACTTATTAAATGATCCGTTCTTAAATAAAGGGACAGCTTTTACGATGCAGGAAAGAGAAAAATATGGTCTGGTCGGTATTCTGCCGCCGACAGTCCAGTCTCTGGATACGCAGGCGGAACAAGTGTATAAAAATGTCGAAAACAAACCCAACGTGACGGAAAAGCGCCATTATTTGATGAATATTTTCAGCCGCAATCGAACGTTGTTTTTTCATGTCTTTAAGCAGCACATTGCGGAATTTATGCCGATCGTTTATGATCCAGGCATTGCAGAAAGCATCCGCGAATATAGTGAGTTTTTTATCACACCACAAAATGCAGCTTATCTTTCCATTGACCATCCGGAACAAATGGAACAATCGATCCGGAATGCGGCAGAAGGACGCGATATTGATTTGATCGTTGTGACGGATGCGGAAGCGATCCTCGGTATTGGTGACTGGGGAACAAATGGCGTGAGCATCTCAGTCGGCAAATTGATGGTTTATACTGCAGCAGCTGGTCTGGATCCGGCACGAGTGCTGCCTGTCGTATTGGATGCCGGCACCAACCGGGAAAGTCTTCTGAATGATCCGCTGTATTTAGGGCTCCATCAAAAACGAATTATCGATGACCGCTATTATAATTTTGTTGATCAGTTCGTAAAACTGGTTGAAAACATGTTTCCGCATCTCTATCTTCACTTTGAAGATTTTGGCAGGGAACATGCGGCCAATATTCTGAATAAGTATGTGGATACCTATCCAGTCTTTAATGATGATATTGAAGGAACGGGTATTATTTCACTAGCCGGTATTCTTGGCGGTTTGAATATTTCCGGCGAAAAATTGTCCGATCAAACATATATGTGTTTCGGAGCCGGAACAGCTGGATGCGGCATTGCCAAGCGCATTTATCAAGAAATGTTGGATCAAGGACTCTCCGAAGCGGAGGCAAAAAAGAAATTCTATTTGGTGGATCGACAAGGCTTGTTATTTGACGACATGACCGATCTTACGCCGGAGCAGAAACCGTTTGTCCGAAAAAGGTCTGAATTTGATAATGCAGACGAGCTTACGACGCTTGCCGCTGCAGTGAAAGCGATTCATCCGACGATTTTGGTCGGCACTTCGACTCAATCCGGTGCGTTTACGGAAGAAATCGTGAAAGAAATGGCTTCCTTTACCAAGCGCCCGATTATTTTCCCGCTCAGCAATCCGACCGAGTTAGCTGAGGCCAAAGCAGAAGATCTGATTCACTGGACCGACGGCCGGGCATTGGTGGCAACCGGTATTCCGTCACAGCCTGTAACTTATAAGGGCGTGACCTATGAAATCGGTCAGGCAAATAATGCTTTGATTTATCCAGGACTTGGGTTGGGTGTCATAGCTTCCGGGGCCAAACTGCTGACGGATCGTATGATTTCTGTTGCGGCACATTCGATCGGCGGCATCGTGGATCCGGCACAGCCAGGGGCAGCCGTGCTTCCGCCAGTCACGCAGCTGGATCGTTTCTCGGAAACCGTAGCCTCTGCTGTTGCGGCAGAAGCAAAGAAAGAGGGACTGAATCGAAATGACGTATCGGATCCGGATGAATGTGTGAAGAAATATAAATGGGAACCAAAATATAAGTAAGAAATGGAGCATAGAAAATGAACATATTACTTGAGGTTCTCAAAAGCATTTTTCCGATCTTTGCGATCATATTGATTGGCTACCTGCTTCAGAACAGCCATTGGTTTGATGACAGTTTTGCAGGAAATATTTCAAAATTGATCATGAAGATCGCTTTGCCGGCTTCCGTTTTTACTTCTGTGATCAGTCATTTGACGGCTTCTCGTCTGGCTTCTTTTGCCGACGGTCTGCTGATCGGCGGGACGGCTGTGTTAATTAGTTATCTGGCTGCATTCGTTCTGGCGAAGATCATAAAAGTCAAGCGCGGCAGAAGGGGAACGTTTATCAATACGTTCGCGAACGCCAATACGATTTTTATCGGTATGCCGCTGAATCTTGCGTTGTTCGGTGCGGCCGCCGAAACCTATTTCCTGATTTATTACGTGATCAATACGGTTTCTACGTGGGCGTTTGGCTCATTTCTGATTACCGGCGATCCGCTCGAGGAAAACAGAACAACGAAAAAGAGCAGCCGAAAAGGGGCTTGGAAACAAATTCTGTCACCGCCTTTGATTGCCTTTCTGCTGGCGATCATTCTGGTGCTCCTGAACGTACAAGTGCCGGCTCCGATCACGACCACAACGCAGTACCTCGGCAATTTGGTCACGCCGCTGGCTTTGATCTATATCGGCATTGTGTTATGCAATGCGGGCTTGAAATCCTTGCGGTTTGATAAAGATACAGTTGTTGCGTTGATCGGAAAATTTGTCATTGCACCGGCGGCAATGATCCTGGTGATCCAAATTGTGATTCATACAGGATATAACATGCCGTCTGCTGAGCAGAGCACATTGATCATGCAGTCGGCCGTTCCGGCCCTGACCGTTCTGCCGGTGCTGGCGAATGAAGGAAAGGGAGACGTTCACTACGCGACAAGTATTGTAGCGCTGAGTACGATCTTATTTGCGGTCGTTGCGCCGATCATCATGATGGTGATCCAAGCTCTTTGACAGGCTTAATCTATGCACATCGGTCTATTGACATCTTATGTACCTTCCGTTAGATTGAGAAAAGGGAAGTGTATAACATGACAGAGTGGGAAAAAGCTCAGGCAGGCTATTTATATAATGCCAACAACGATGAAGAAATATTACGGCGCCGGATGCGGTGCAAGGACCTATGCTACGATTTTAATCATTGCCGGCCTTCCGATACGGATAAACAAAACGAACTGCTGCATCAAATATTTGGTGAAATCAAAGGGACCATCACAGTGGTTGCACCATTTTATGCGGACTACGGCAGCAATATCTCGGTCGGGCAGAACTTTTTTGCCAATCACAATGTTAATATTTTAGACGGCGCAAAAGTTACGTTCGGCGATAATGTCTGTATCGCACCGAATTGCGTCTTTTCGACGACCGGACATGCGATCGATGCACAGCAGCGAGCCGATGGTTTGGAAATATCACAGCCGATCCAGATCGGTGACAATGTATGGATCCGAACCAATGTTTCGGTTTTACCAGGCGTCACCATTGGAAATAATTCCATCATCGGTGCCGGCAGTGTCGTGACAAAGGACATTCCGGCAGATGTGATAGCGGCAGGCGATCCGTGCCGGGTGATCCGGCCGATCACGCCGGCTGATAAAAATAAATATCCGATCTGATCGGAATAAAAAGCATTGAATCTTTGATTTCGATGCTTTTTTGTTGTCTGCACAACATACAAAACAACGAATCGCTTTTATAGTATCTCTGTAAATAGAAAGCAGGGATATGATGCAGACAAATCAAAATGAAATCAACCGAACAGAAATGCTCATGAATTATATCGAACGACTGAACAACGGCGAAGCATGGGAAAGTGTTCAAAATGATTTTCGGGAAACATTTGGATCCGTTGACGCAAAAGAAATTGTGGATGCGGAAAAAACAATGATGCAGAACGGTGTGCCTTTATCGCAAGTGCAGAAATTATGCGATCTGCATTCTGCTCTTTTCCATGGAAACACACGGCAGGAGTGTATTGCGCAGGCAGAGGCATCTGTCGCCGCCTCGATAAAAACAAAACGCAAAATGCAGGACATGCCGTCGGCCAAAAGCGCAGAAATCCAAGGCCATCCGCTGCAGATCTTGACTATGGAAAACGAAGAATTCACAAAACGTTTGAATCAAATGCGGAAGCTGCTTACACAAAATGCGGAAACCAAACAAATCCTGAATTCTCTTAACGATCTAAAAGCGGCGGCGGTCCATTATGATAAGAAGGATGAATTGATCCTGCCGCCGCTGAAACGTCATGGCGTTGCCGGACCGGCTGATGTGATGTGGAATGTAGACGGGGAACTGCGCCAGTCTGTGAATGCGTTGATTCGTCAGTTAAAACAAACAGACGAGCCGGAGCTGCCGCAGAATGTAAAAGATGATATCCGCAGACTTTGTGCACGTATGCAGGAAATGATCTTCAAAGAGGAGAAGATCCTGTATCCATTGGCGGAAAAATATTTTACCGAAGAAGAATGGCAGATGATTGATCAAGATCTGCCGCGCTTTGGCTATGCGTGGATCAAAGAAATCCCGCAGTGGCAGGATGCAAAGCCAGAAAAGAAACAGATCTCGATCGAAGGAGCGGACGGTTCTGTCGAACAGGCAGAGATCCAACTTCCCGGCGGAACGCTTTCTCTGGCAGAACTGGAAGGCATTTTGCGTACGCTGCCTGTTGAACTGACTTTTATCGATGCCAACGATACCAACCGTTATTTTTCAGAAGACTCTTCCTTGTTCCCGCGGGCGGTGTCGGCTTTGGGACACCAGGTATATGAGTGCCACCCGCCGAAAGTGATTCCGATCGTCCAGAATGTCATTCAAAAACTAAAGTCCGGCGAAGAAAATGCAATTTCTTTTGTGACCACGAAAAAAGGCCGGAAAACGCTGGTGCGCTATCTGGCCGTACGATCGAAACAAAAAGAATATCTTGGCGTACTGGAAGTTGTCGAAGACATCACGGACATCGCGTGAAGCGGAATACCGATCAGCTTTCGCGGCGTGCCGGGATCAAAAGGTGAAAATGATTTTTCTGAAAGTCGATGATCCCTTTGGCTTTTAATTTAGACAATGCACTGGATAATGCACTGCGGTCCGCATTTAAGTAATCCGCCAGCTGCTGCCGGTCAAATGGAATATCAAAATACGCCGAGTGCTGCCGGATCGATTCAGCGGAAAGATAAGCCAAGATCTTATCCTGCAGCGAGTGCTGGGTGATATAGGTCAGTTTCTCGTTCAGCATCACGTTCCGGTTTGCCAGCAAGCTGACCAGATTATCGATCAAGCGGGCGTGGAACGGACAGGCTGAGCGGCACATATGCAGGATCTTCGGCAGTTCCAGAAACAATACGGTCAGATCCTCATCGGCCTGTACACAGACATTTAACGTTGAATCTGCAGAAGCGGCATAGCTTTCACCAAATAAATCACCAGGCTGCAAAGCATGAACAATATGGCGGCTGCCCCAGTAATCATATCGTTCGATGTGTGCGCGGCCAGAGAGCAGCAGACCGACGTTCGTGATGGTATCTCCGGCCCAATAAATATATTCCTCTTTGGTATATGTCTTTTTTTGACCATTCAAGCAAGGCAGCAGAGTGATCAGTTCCGGTTTAGAAATATTAGAAAATAGCTTTGATTTTTGCATGACGGCCAGCTCTTCAGGGGACCAATGATTTTGAATATTTGTTGTGTTCACAACATTATATTAACATGAATGACAGGTAAAATCGCAAAGAGTAATCCTTCGACCAATCAATACTGTATAGTGTATCGTACTGCTGATCAAAAAGATTCACCGATTTTTACGATTTTATTGACAAAACAGCTTATCAATGATTTATTGAAACGGGGAGGAAACAAGGATGCCTCGTATGAACACATTTTTTTCCAAAACACAGCTGCAGGAATCGTTAGCAGAAAAACGGGCAGCGGCTGAGAAAATTCTCGAAGAAGGAAAACTGAATAATTTTCTGGAGAAAATAAAAGACTGGATGGATAAAGTCGGCAATGTACCTGGTTTGCGGAAGATTTCCGATCAGATCATTTTGGGCATTGATTGCCTGCAGGACTATGCGGACGGTACGTATCGTGAAATTCCGAAGGAAACAATTGTCGCACTGACGGCTGTATTGATCTATGCGTTGGTCCCGTTGGATTTGGTCCCGGACTTTATTCCGGCGGCAGGCTTTGTGGATGATGCAGCAGCTTTTGCCTATGTATTCAAGTCCATTTCGGATGATTTGAAACGTTATAAACAGTGGCGGAAGTTCATGCAGTTTTAATGTTTTGATATTTATTTTTACAATAACAGCGCGATCATTCGTGCTGTTTTTTTATATTACGATAAAATTCACTGATATATAATATAAAAGATTATTTCGATTCTTTTTAATAATTATCAATAATTTGAAAATAATAGTTATGAAAGTAATAAAAACATCAATCTGGATGAATGGGTTTTTATTGATCTTTATTATTAACAAATTATTAAGTGATTTTTTTTATTTATTTAATATGGAATTAATATGTGATTGATAAGATAGCCTCGATTGGAGAACATAGAATATGAAGAGAAACAATCGGATTATTTTACTATTTGCGATCTTATATAGTTTATGCACGATACTAGGAATCAGTTTTCTGGTGGACGACAGTTTCAGCAGTATCCAGAAATATCCAGTGCTGTTTTCTGCTGGTTTTCTGTGTCTGATTTTTTTATTTGACCGCCTGCTGATCCGTTTACTTCATGCTGTCGATCAGCCGCATGAATGGAAATGGTTTCACCGCCAGCATGGGCATTTGTATCGGAAATTTAAGGCACAGTTGGAAGAACATCCGATGCGTACGACCATTGTGTCCTTATCTGTAACTTGGCTCATTTATATCATCGCCTTTTATCCTGGCATTGTATCACCGGATCCGACTTATGAAATCGTTCAGTTTTTTCAGATTCCCAATAAATATTCCAGTTATGTAAATTTGATCGATCCGCATCAACTTTTGACCAGTCATCATCCGGTTTTGCATGCGGTCTTTATCGGCAGCTGTGTCAAACTTGGTCTATTGCTTTTTCATAGTACGAACATTGGTCTGTTCATCTATACGATCGTACAAACGAGCGTCTTGATGGGGACGCTTGCCTATACGATCAAATTCATGAAAGAAATTGGCACATCTTACCGATTCCGCTTTCTGACTCTGCTGTGTTATTGCTTCGTTCCGGTCTTTCCGTTTTATGCGGTGACCGATGTAAAAGATGTATTTTATACCTGTTATGTGATCCTGTTTGAGATCATGGTCTTTCGGCTGGTCACGCAAAAGATCCAGTGGAACTGGAAAAGAATACTTTCGATGATCGGACTGATGATCCTGGTTTGTCTGGCCAGAAAAAATGGGATCTATGTGGTGGCCATCACGCTTTTTGTTCTGTTATTGTCGCGGGTCCACAGAAAACAAGTGATGCTCCTGCTGGTGTGCATTGTTTCTTTCTATACGATCTACAACCAGGCGATCCTGCCGTATTTTCATATCACACCAGGAAGTCCGCGGGAAATGCTGTCGATCCCGTTTCAGCAAACCGCCCGCTACACAAAGTACTATGGCGATGAAATGAGCGCCGACGAACGTAAAAGTATCGACCGTGTGCTGGATCTGAGTGATCTGGCGCAAAGATATAATCCAGAAAGAGCTGATCCTGTCAAAAACAAATACAATCCAGATACTACGACGCAGGATCTGAAAAATTATTTTAAGACATGGGCATACGAGTTTACCAAGCATCCATTGGTGTATTTTGAAGCCACCATCGCTAATACATATGGCTATTATTCGCCGCTGAAATATCGTCCGTATGTGTATTTCAGAGATCGATATATCCTCAATCAATTCGGTTTTGATTACCAGCACAATTCTCTTGCAAATTTACGGGCGGTTTTACGGGCGTACGGAAACTCCTTTGTGTGGATCCTGCCGTTTGGTTTATTGATCAATATCGGATTTAATACCTGGATCGTCGGGTTCATGGTGCTGTATTACATTTGCCGAAAGAAATACAAAGCAATACTTTGTCTGGTGCCGGCTTTTGTGACCTTCTTGGTTTGCCTTGCCTCACCGGTCAATGCCTATTTCCGATACATCATGCCCAATGTATTTTCTCTATATATCTTGGCAGCGATGTTTCATTATTTCCAGAAAAAACGTAAGGATCCCGCTTAATTGGGATCCTTGATTTGTTTTCTTTCAATTTGAAAACTGCATGCGGATGCAAACAGACAGAGTACGATATCGATCAGCCCAAGCAAGGTATAACTGCCAGTCTGTGTGACGATGATGCCGCGGATCCAAACACTGAGGATAGCACCGATCTGATGCAGTGTAAACAACAAGCCGACCAATGTGGCAACCTGCCGCAGCGGGAAAGAATCGTTGACCAATCCAGATGTCGGTGAAACCGTCGCATCGCCGGTCATGCCCAGCCCAATCGCAAAAAGGACAGCCGCCGCAAAGGTCTTCGGCATCAAAAAGATGTATGCAGTTATCCAGACTGCCCGAAAACCGTAGTAAAACCACAAAAGAAATCCTTTTCGGATCCGTGCCGATAAATAGCCCGAAAGCAGGGCACCGAAGATCGTGGCAATCATAAAGCGAGAATGCCCAGCCGGCACGTTGGTCGGAAAGACCGTTAGCGGTAAATTGCGAAAATAAATGAGTTTCAATGATGATCATGTGAAAACCGCAGGTAAAAAAGCCAGCCATCGGCAGACAATAAGTACGGTTTTCGACTGCCTGACGAATGACGGCACCGGTCCTTTCGGTTTCAGGACGTGGTTCCTGCTGAACAGCTTTTTCGTCTTTTTTATATCGATCCGCGCGATCGGGATCAGTCCGATCGCCAGGATGCTCAGCACAAATAAGGCAACCAGAACAGGCGATAAGATAAAACCGACCATGCCTGCCGAAGCATTCAACATGCCTGAAATCAACATCGCATTTTGCCTGCCGACAAAATGAATGGCGGATGTGAGGATCAATCCGAAGGCCAGGGCACCAGCTCCGGAACCGAATAGAATTCCCAGTGAAAGCACTAAACTAAGTTTGGACCGAGCTATGAACATCCCCGTAAAACTTAGCAGCAGAAGCACAGCACCTAGATTTAATACGTAACGATTGGTCTTATTGGCTGCCAGCATCCCAAACAGCGGCTGTGTTAGTCCGAAGACCAGTTCCATGACAGCAATGCAGAAACTCACCTGGTCATAAGACTAACCACTATGCGCTGCCAGCGGCTTTAAAAGGATCCCAATATCACTGCGATCCCGGCAGCTAATCCATATAAAACACAGGCAATCAGACCGAACAAGATGATCGGCAGGATCTTATTTTGTGAATCATGTTTTTCATTCTTCATACGGCAATTATCATACAATAAATTTATTGTTTATAAAATTTAACGTCCATTTTACATAGCATGGCAGAATCTTTTTGGTCACCGATGTACAGTATGATTGAGGAGGTTCCGATCATGCTTGAAAAATTAAGATCTTATTATAACAACTTATCGCCGGAGGCCCGTTTGCTTCTTACCATTTCGATCATTTGTATCGCTGGATTTTTCATGTATCGAATCGGCGTTGCCATCGGCATCGCATTGAAAGGAAACCTTTAGGAAAGGGACGATGTCATAAACATCGTCCTTTTATTCTTGTCAGAATTACGTGGAACAACGAACAGATCAGCTTGGTCTCTCATTTTTTCCTTTGCGATCCGGATATGATAAAATGATGCCGACAAGAGGGTGAAAAAATGGAGAAAATCGTTGCGGAAGCGATCATGAAAATGAACGCATTTTATCAACAAACCAGTGATGCCCGCCGCCATGATATCAATCATTTTTTGAAAGTATGGGGCTTTGCGCATACCATCGGCATTGCCGAAGGATTGGATGCGCGGACGCAGGAAACACTGGAGCTGGCGGCGGTCGTGCACGATATTGCCTGTCCGCTGTGCAGGGAAAAATACGGCAGCACCAACGGCCGATATCAGGAAATGGAAGGAAAACCGTTGACTCGTACGTTCTTTGAAGATTTTGATCTGCCGGCCGAACAGCTGGAGCGCATTGTCTATCTGGTCGGCCATCATCACAGCTTTCAGAACGTGGACGGACAAGATTATCAGATCCTGCTGGAAGCAGATTTTCTGGTCAATGCGGATGAATCCAATTTGGAACACGAAACAATCAAAACATTCCGGGACCGCGTCTTTCAAACCAAAACCGGCCGGCAGCTGTTAGAAAATGTATACGGCGAAAGGAGCGCCGCATGAACGAGCGGATCCGACGGAAAGAAGGCGCCTGTCGTAAACTGGTGCAGATCGTCTTGTGCCTGCTGGTGAGTATCAATCTGATGGGGAACCAGATCCTCACGGCAAATGCGAAAGAAACCACCTACACATTTCCAGATGAAAATCAAAAACATGAAGGCACCTGGCTGATTTGGCCGCATGCCCACACCTACGGAAAAGCCTATGCCCGCTCGATCGAACCGATCTGGATCGAAATGGTCAAGGCGCTGGCACCAGGCGAACATGTACATATCATCGCTTATGATCAAAAGCTGAAGAAACACATTGTTTCAAAACTGAATGAGGCAGGTGTAGATCGGAATCAGGTTGATTTTGTGATCGCAAAATCCGATGATGTCTGGGCCCGGGATACCGGTCCGATGTTTGTCTATGATGCCCAAGGCCAGCTGCATATTGTTGATTTTGGCTTTGACGGATGGGGAAAGAAGACGCCCTATCGAAAAGATGACCGCATCCCGCAGACCGTCGCCAAAGCAACCGGTATTCCGCGTATCGATGTTTCGAAATTCGTTCTGGAAGGCGGTTCCGTCGATATTGCCGCGGACGGCACTGTACTGGCAACGAAAAGCGCAGTCATCAGTAAGAACCGCAATCCGCATTGTTCACAAGCAAAGGCAGAGCGTTATTTAAAGAAATATCTCGGCGCAAAAAAATTTATCTGGCTGGAAGGCGTGACGGATGAAGATATCACGGATGCCCACATTGACGGTTTTGCGCGTTTCTATGATGCACAGACGATCTTGACCGTGCCGGAAGAGGACTTCTTTGATCTTTATGAGAACATCAAAGCTTCGGACTATGACACACTGCAGGAAGCGACGAATGCATCCGGGGAACGGTACAAGATCGTGGAAGTTCCGCTGACATCCAAAAACGTGACCGGACTGGATTATAAAGGCTCGTACTTGAATTATTATCTGGGCAAAGAAGTCCTGCTGCTGCCTGTATACGACGATGCCAATGATCAAACCGCTGTGACGATCATGCAGAACTTATATCCGGATCATACGATCGTACCAATTAACGTAACAGCACTGTATAAAAACGGCGGCATGCTCCACTGCGTGACCCAGCAGCAGCCATTGAGCCAAGCCGAATGACCCATTAAAACTGCATCGAAATCGATGCAGTTTTTTTAATTCTTGTAAATTCTTTTCGATTGCTATGAAAGGGTTTTAACTTGAGGGAAAAACCATACAAAATATAATGAAAATGTAAATAATTCATGAATTATAAAACACAAAAAAACCAAATAAGTGGAAAAGGAGAAAAGAAATATGAGTAAGTTCGATGGAAAAGTAGCAGTCATCACGGGCGCCGCACATGGCATCGGCAAACAAATTGCCGTACAGTTCGCACAGGAAGGTGCCAATACTGTAATTGTCGACTATAACAAAGAAAATGGTGAGGCAAGCGCAAAAGAAATCAGTGAAAAATACACTCGTTCCATTTTTGTACAGGCTGATGTATCCAACTACGATCATATGCTTCAGGTACGTGAGGAAACCTTCAAAGCATTCGGACGGGTCGATATCCTGGTCCTGGATGCCGGTATTGCACAGCGTGCGAAAGTATCCGAAATTTCAATGGCTGACTGGCAGAAAGTGATCGATATCAATTTGACTGGACTCTATACGACCGTCAAGGCATTCTATAATGATTTTCTGACCAATCATGGTTCTATTGTTTATATCAGTTCTGGCTCGGCATTGAGCGGTACCGGCGGCGGTGTCAGCTATCCAGCCGCAAAAGCCGGCGGTGAAGGACTGATGCGCGGTCTGGCAAAAGAACTCGGACCGAAAGGCGTCAATGTCAATGCGATCGCACCACGTTTGATCGACTCCGGCAATATGATGCGTGTCAATTATCCGACACAAGAATCGTTGGATGCAGTGCTGCAGAAAATTCCGGTACGTCGTTTCGGAACCTGTGAAGATGTAGCGAATCTGGCTGTATTCCTGGCCGATCCGGCAAACTCTTATATCCATGGTCAGACGATCCTGATGGACGGCGGAAGGACCATCGCATAGGCATAAAGGAGAAAACCAATGGATGCTTTATTAGATTTTTTTCAGGAATTTGTCAACCTAGGAGCAGCGGTCCTGCTCCCGGTTGTCATCGCGATCCTCGGTAAATTCTTCCGGATGAAGTGGGGCAAGGCCATCAAAGCTGGTTTGATGGTCGGCATCGGTTTCCAAGGTCTGGTCCTGGCGGTCAATTTACTGATTGAATCCGTTCAGCCAGTCATGGATTATTATTCTGCGCTGGGAAAAGGGTACGATGTACTGGAAATTGGTTTCGCGGCCTTAGGTGCGGCAGCCTGGACCGTACCATTTGCGGTCTTCGTCATTCCGACCTTGATCATTGTCAACTTGCTGCTGGTGAAGTTTAAAGTCACAAAAGTACTGAATGTCGATATTTGGAACTTTATGCACTTCCTGGTGCCGGGCGCATTGGCTTACGCTTTGTTCGGCAACGTGATCTTAGGATTTGTCGTAGCGATTGTCTGCGGCGTGGTCACATTGTTCTTTGCACAATGGGTCGCACCGAAATGGGGCGAATTCTTCGGTCTGGAAGGAACGACCTGTACGACCTTCTCCTTTGTCGCCTATGTTTATCCGTTCAGTGTCGGACTGAATAAGATCATCGATCATATTCCGGGACTGAACCACTTGGATGCGAATATTGACCGTTTGGGAGAAAAGCTGGGCATCTTCGGAGATCCGGCGATCATCGGATTATTGGTTGGTGCGTTCTTATCTCTGCTGACCAAACAGGATCTGGGCAGCCTGCTGACAATTTCAATGGGCGTTGCCGCCGCGATGGTCTTGATCCCACGCATGGTATCGATCATGATGGAAGGTCTGACTCCATTAGGCAATGCTGCCAACGACTATATGCATGAGAAAGTCGGCGATGATGCAGAACTGTATATCGGTATGGATATTGCCTTAGGTTTAGGCGATCCGGCCTGCATCACATGTACCGCTATCATGATCCCGGTCACAGTACTGTTATCCTTCTTAGTGCCGGGCATGCGTTTCTTCCCATTGGGCATTCTTGGTGAAGTATGCTACTTATCACCGATGTGCGTGGTCGCAAGTAAAGGAAACGTCGTTCGTACATTGATCTGCATGAGTATTATCATGTTCTTCACTTTGTTCTTTGCGAACATGTTTGCACCGGAAGCCACACAGATGCTGTCGGTAACGGGCGTATCGTTCTCAGGTACGGTAACGGCTTCTCACTTTGGATGGAACCCAGGAAACTTGATCGTTTGCTTATTCCATAAACTGCTCGGATAGGAGGACGTTATGGAAAAAAATAAATACATTGTTTTACATGGCAAGGCAAATACGAAAGAAGAAGCATTGCAGCTATGTGGTGATGCCCTGTATCAAGCGGGCATCACCAGTCCGAATTTTGCGCAGTTGTGCATTGAACGGGAAAAGGAATATCCGACCGGTCTGCCGACGGAAATTCCGACCGCGATCCCGCATGCGAAGGATGAAGGCATCAAAGCCAACGCAATTTGCTACTTAAAATTAGAAAAACCAGTCGCGTTCCGCCGCATGGATGATGATACACAGGAAATTTATACGGATATGATCTTTAATCTAGCCATCAAAGATCCGAATAAACATATCAAAGCACTGCAGAACATGATGACATTTTTAAACAATACCGAAATTCTGCAGCAGCTGCGCAAACAAAGCGATGAAGAAATCATCGCATGTCTGCAGGAAAATGTAGGGTAGGTGAAAACATGCAGAACATTATTGCTCCGTCGGTTTTCGGTGCAGATCTAGGAAATTTAAAAGAACAACTGACAATTTTGGAACAAAACAACATTCAGTGGCTCCACGTGGATGTTATGGACGGACATTTTGTCGAGAAAATGGCTTTTGGTCCGGATCACATCCGCATGCTGAAGAAAATGACCTCTCTGAAGCTGGATGTTCATCTGATGGTTGAAAAGCCGGAACGTATTCTGGACGCCGTCATGGATGCCGGTGCCGATATGGTGACGGTCCATCAGGAGTCGACGGCACGTCTGGCAAGCTGTATAGAACGCATCAAAAAGAACAATAAAAAAGCCGGTGTGGTCTTAAGTCCGGCAACCGATGAAAACTCACTGAAATATGTTCTGGATCAGATCGATATGATCCTGCTGATGACCATCAATCCAGGGGAAGCAGGCCAATCGTTCCATCCAAGCATGCTGGATAAGATCCGTCAGACCAGAGAATTATGCGGTGCGCGCGATATCCAGATCGAAGTGGACGGCGGCATCGACAATACGAACATTGCCCTTTGCCAAAAGGCAGGCGCCAATGTCTTCGTATCCGGCGGTTTCATTTTCCGCGGTGATATTGCACAAAACATTGCAGCACTGAACGAACAATTAAACTGAGGTAACCTTATGAATGAATTATTAACGATCAATCAGGAATTAAAAAAAGCATCGAAAAAAATCACAGATGCACAAATCGATGCCTTCATCGATGCGGTGGACAGCCACGACCGTATCTTCGTATATGGAACCGGACGGTCCGGACTGATGTTGAAGGCACTGGCTATGCGTTTGATGCAGATCGGCCGGACGGCTTATGTGGTCGGCGAAACGACGACGCCATCCGTCGGAAAAGGGGATCTGCTGATCGTTGCCAGTGCATCCGGTGAGACGCAGAGCGTTGTGAATGCAGCCGACAACGGTGCCAAACAAGGAGTCGATGTCTTGGTCATCACAGGCGATAAACCTTCCTCGTTATCCCGGAATCACAAGCCCTTGATCCAGATCGAATCCGCTTCAAAATACGCGGAATCAGCTGTCAGCGTCCAGCCGCTGGGCAGTTTATTTGAACAAATGTTACTGATGATCTTTGATGCTGTTATATTAAAAATGAGCGAAAAAAGCGCCGATACCAATAAGAAAATGGCACAAAGACATGCCAGTATAGAATAGAAAGGAGTCCAAACATGTCAAAAGAAGTAAAAGTGCTCGTTGCCTGCGGCAGCGGCGTCGCATCGTCGACGATCGCGCAGGAGGCAATCAAAGAAATTGCTAAAGATGCCGGTGTCAACGTCCGGATCGTGAAAGGAACCATTGCCGAAGTTCCGACCAAACAGAACGATGTGGATGTCGTTTTCACCACCGCAAATTACCGCAAACCTTTGAATAAACCTTATCTAAGCGTCTTCGGCTTGATCTCCAATGTAAATCGAGCCGGCACCGAGAAAAAAGTCAAAGATCTGCTTGTAAAATTGGCGAATGAGTAGGCGTTCGATATCGAACGCCTCTATGCGGAGGTGGTTATTTGAAAAAGAGGTCAGAAGAGATCCTGCAAAGCTTACTGGCAAATCCATCTCAGAAACTGACGATCATCCAATTTAAAAAGAAGTATAAAATCGGGGAGCGTACCATTCGCAATGATATCAGCGAGGTCAACGATTTTCTGCGGAAACTGCATATATCCGATTTATATTTTGATGCAGAAGGCAAGTTAAATTACGGACCTGATTTTGATGTAAAAAAGATTTCTGCCCATTTGAGTCAAATGAGCGTCTACGATTACAAGCTTTCGAAAGAAGAGCGTCAAATTTATATCATCGTCCATTTACTATGGGAAAAACGGATCATAACGATGCAGTCGTTTGCCGATGATCTGATGGTCAGCCGGATCACGATCTTAAATGACATCGAAAAAGTAAAAGATGTGTTTCAGAATACAGAAGATGTGCAGCTGATCAGCGATCCCGGACGAGGTGTTTTTGTGCAGTGCAGCGATCTGACACGATTGGATATGTTGGTCCGTTATTTTCATGAAATTCAGTTCCAATTTGTCAAAAATGGATTTTATCAAAATATGATCGCGGAGTCTTTGCAGATTGAATATCCATTTTCCGTTATTCTGGCTCATGTGCAGGACTATTTGGAAATCAATAACTTGATGTTCGGCGATGATTCTCTCTATGATTTGGTTCTCTGTCTGTACGTTTTATATAATCGGCCAAAATCGGAAGTCGAATCCATCAACATCAACATCACACTGAATGAAATTGATAATATCATGATGTACGTCGGTTATAAAATCAACTGCGTTGTACAAATGCAGATGTTGGTATTATTCCGGAATTTTCGAAAGAAACATGCGATCGAATCCTATGTACGCAGTCTTGATCAAATCGAGCTTTATGAAGTGATCACCCATTTTCTGACGAAGATCGACCAGCAGCTGCAGACTTCTCTCAGTCAAGATCCTAAGTTAATTGATTCTCTGTTCATGCACATCAAGAACATTCGGAACTGGGGCGATCTAGACGTGGATATTCCGGATGTACAGCAGTACATCCCGGAATATCAAATGATCGAGCAGGCGGTGTCGGCCCATATTCCGATCGTGGAAAAATATTTAGGATATACGATGACGGAAAATATGCTGCATTCGATCATGATCCATATCTGTGTTTCTCTGCTGCGCAGCCGCAACCGCAGCCGCGCTCCGTCCGTGATCGTTGTCTGCCCAGGAAGCATGGCGACAGGACGGTATGTCGAAGCCCAGATCCGCAATTATTTTGACCTGAATGTAATACAAGTCCTCCCGGTCAAGGAGTTGGATCATATGGATGAAAGCCGTGTTGACTGTATCATTTCCACGGTCCAGCTGCCGAAACTTTCGGTGCCGGTGATCCAGGTGCACCCGGTCTTGGATATGGAAGATATGAATCACATTCAATCGCAGTTATTTACGCTGCAGAAACAGCCGCTGCTGAAAAAGCAGAATGTGGTCGACCGTCTTCAGGATGAATTGCCTGCAGATCTGGTCCAACAAATCAACGAATTGATCCAGTCCTATAAAAAATCAGGGAAAAAAGAAAAATCCGCCATCGGTCAACTATTAGAGAGGGATTGTTTACAAATCGATGACGAGGATCACACCTGGCAGGATGGGATCCGCAAAGCTGCGCAGCCAATGATCCACAAACAAATGATCACCGCGGAATTTGCGGAACAAGCCATTGCGAACGTAGAATAATACGGTGACTATATTATTCTCGGTCAAGGTGTGGCACTGGCCCATGCATCGAAACAAAGCGGTGTGATCCGAGATGGCCTGGGATTGCTGGTGAATCATCCGGGTATCGTGTTCTCTGATCATCAAACCCGTGTTAATTTTTTGTTCTGCTTCGCTTCCAGAGGCGTGAACGAGTATATTGAATTGTTTAATGAAATCGTTAAGATCGGTCAGGATCCTTCGCTGCGTTTACGCTTGTTAGCGATGGATGAACAGACCCTCTTTGAAACCCTCTGCTATAAATTCTCTTCCTAAAGAAAAGGCCGAAAATTCGGCCTTTTCCTTTTATAAAATGTTTTGAATGCGCTGTTCCAATACATGCTGGGGCATTGCGCCGACAACCTGATCGACGAGCTTGCCGTCTTTGATGAACACAAAATTCGGAATGCTCATGACACCGAACTGACGGGCCAATTCCGGCTGTTGGTCTGAATTGACCTTGCCGATCTTGACCTTGCCGTCGTACTTATCCGCCAGCTTGCGGACGATCGGGCCCATCATTTTACAAGGCGGGCACCAGTCCGCATAAAAATCGATCAAAACCGGCTGTTTGCTGCCAAGGACTTCTTTTGAAAAGTTTTCTTGTGTAAATGTATATTCCATATCTATGACCTCCTGTCTTGATAAATTTATTATACATGGTATAATTTTCTTATCAAGTACGCAGATGATATTTATCTGCTCAGAAAAAACGGAGTGAGAATATGACAAAAGACGTGATTTGTGAAACGGTCGGCGGCGATGGCTGCGGCCTGAAGAAAGTATTGGATATCATCGGCGGCAAATGGAAGATCCTTATTTTGTGCGCGATGAAAAACCAAGGACCGATGCGTTATGGCCAGTTGCGGAAAACCATTGTCGGCATCACCAATACGATGCTGGCACAATCCTTGAAAGAAATGAACAAAGACGGTTTGGTACAGCGGAAACAATACGATGAAATGCCGGTAAGGGTCGAATATTCATTGACCCCGAAAGCCGAAAGCATGGTGCCGATCTTGATGGAATTAAAAGAATGGGGCGAAGCCAATCTATGAATGAGATCTTGACCGATGAACGTTTTTTGAACATCGAAACGTATGAACGTCTGCAGAAGTCTTTCATTGCGTTTGATACCGAGACGACCGGACTGTCGCCGGAGAACGATGTGATCATTGAAGTCGGTGCCGTGAAGTTTGAAAACGGCAGCGTCACAGATACGTTTACAACTTTGATCGATGAAGGCGTACCGGTGCCGTACGGCGCTTACCAAGTGAATCATATTTCCACGCAGATGCTTAGAAAATACGGCACGGCCCCTGCCGCAGCCTACCAGCAGCTGATCGATTTTTTTGGCGATGCTTTGGCTGGCGGGACTCTGCTTTGTGCCCACAATGCGAATTTTGATATGGGATTTTTAAGCCGGGCATTAAGTCGGTACGATTACAGCGGCTGTCTGCAGTATATTGACACATTGAAGCTCTCACGCCGAACGGTCAAAGGTTTATACAGCTACAGTCAGGGAGCGTTGGCTCAATATTTTCAGATCGTCAATCCACAGGCGCACCGGGCGGCGGCGGATGCTGAAACGTGCGGCCGGACCCTGGATCGCTTACTTTCCTTGAATCAGGAAAATATCGAACAACGGCGCATCGATCTGACACAGCGGCAATATTCGCGGAAAGAAACGGCTGCGGCCTCAGTTATTGTTCAAATTCTGTTAGATCACGGCTGCCCGCCGGAAAAGATCCGCCTGTATCGGACCAAATCCAATTATGTCGAAATCATCAGCGGCTATCGTCCCATCAAAATACGGATCATGAAAAAGAAATCATACGTGATCGTGCCGGCGCAATATATATCAGGACAGGAAACTGAACCTTGCACCAAATCTGAAGGCACCGATATGGTCCGTCTGCTGTTTCATGATCCGGCTGAACTGATGGCATATAGAAAATTGATCTGGCAGCTGCACCTGGATTCATCGGCGGCCTTGCCTTCGGCCATGGAACCGTACGAACGGCGGTTTTTGAAGCAAGCGGACTTAGACAATATTTCTTGTCTGATGTCTTGACAGGCAAAGCTTATTCGATTATTCTTTTTCTGGTGTTAGGCAATGAAGTCAGACGCCTGTTCAGGGAACAGAGCGTCTTTTTTTCAGGATTCCTGCACGGAAGGAGAGATACAATGACGACGATTTGTGTGGATGATCCAGAACAAGATGTGAAGCAGCCTGCGCATGAGGATACGGACTACACGTTTGAAAAAGTTCCGTCCAAGGCAAAAAAAGGTTTCTTCGCGATGTTCTTCATCATGCTTGGTTTTACATTCTTTTCCGCTTCGATGTCGGTAGGTGCTAAATTAGGCAACGGTTTGAATTTGACCGACTTTATTTGGGCGGTCGTATTGGGCGGTATCTTTTTAGCTGTTTATACCGGTCTGCTCAGCTACATCGGCGCGGATTCCGGTCTGAGCTTTGATTTATTGTGCCGGCATGCCTTTGGAACGAAAGGGTCCTATTTGCCGTCGCTGTTCATCGGTTTGACCCAGATCGGCTGGTTCGGTGTCGGTGCGGCGATGTTTGCGATCCCGGCTGCGGAACTGCTGGGTATTTCTCCTTGGATCCTGGTGGCGATCGCCGGCGTCTGCATGACGGCCAGCGCGTATTTCGGCATCAAGGGCATGGAAATCATTTCGTATATTTCTGTGCCGCTGATCGCGGTCCTGGGAATCTATTCGATGGTCCTGTCGACGACGCAGGGCGGCGGTCTGACCGCGATCTTTGCAAAATCTGCCGGTTCGATGAACTTATTGACTGGTGTTTCACTGGTCATCGGTTCCTTTATTTCCGGCGGTACGGCCACGCCGAATTTCAGCCGCTTTGCGAAAACCAAAAAAATTGCCGTCGTGACCACGGTGATCGCATTTTTCATCGGCAACACGTTGATGTTTTCCTTCGGTGCAGTAGGCGGCGCATTCTCCGGTAAAGATGATATCTTCTATGTCATGATCGCACAGGGACTGACCGTGCCGGCTTTGATCGTGCTGGGTGCCAACATCTGGACGACCAACGACAACGCATTGTATACCGGTGCCTTGGGTCTGTCCAATTTGACCAAGATCCGTAAACGTCCGCTGGTCCTGGTGGCCGGTGCCATCGGTACGGTTTCGGCCATTTGGCTGTATAATAATTTCGTATCCTGGCTGAGCTTTTTGAACGCAACCTTGCCGCCGATCGGTGCCATCCTGATCTTGGATTACTTTATGCACCGGGATCGCTATGCGGAAGAAAGCGGTTTGAAAACGGTGAATCTTGGTGCGGTGCTTGGCATTCTGGCTGGCGCGCTGGTCGGCAACTTTGTACCGTTCGGTATCGCAAGCATCAATGCGATGCTTACAGCCATCGTATTTTATTTCATTTTCAATCGGAGGTAATGTATGCTCATTCAAAATGCGGTAATCGAAAATCAAGGCCCTTTTGATGTACGGATCGAAGCGGGAAAATTTCAGGCAATCGAAGAACACCTGGAGCTAAAAGCCGGCGAAGAAATCATCGATGCGAACGGGCATCTGATGCTTCCGCCGTTTATCGAATCCCATGTACACCTGGATACCTGTCTGACAGCTGGTGATCCGGTCTGGAACGAAAGCGGCACTTTGTTTGAAGGCATCGAATGCTGGGCAAAACGAAAAGAAAAACTAAGCCCGGAGGATATCCGGCAGCGTGTGCGCAAGGCTGTGGATCTGTACGCATCGCATGGTGTGCAGTACATTCGTACCCATGTGGATATCACGGATCCGTCGCTGGTCGCATTGAAGACGATGATCGAACTGCGCGAAGAGCTGAAAGATAAAATGACGATCCAGATCGTGGCTTTTCCGCAGGAAGGGATTCTCTCCTATCCCAACGGCAAAGAATTAATGCGTCAAGCCGCTGATATGGGCGTCGATGCGCTCGGGGCCATCCCGCATTATGAATTTACCCGTGAATACAGCGTCGAATCACTGAATTTTGTCTGCCATTTGGCCAAGGAACACGATCTGCTGATCGATGTACATTGTGACGAGATCGATGATGAAGCCAGCCGCGGCTTGGAAACATTAGCGGCCCGGGCTTATGAACTGGGGCTGACTGACAAGGTCACGGCATCGCATACGACGGCGATGCACTCCTATAACAACGCGTATGTACTGCGCCTGATGCGTCTGTTAAAACTGTCACAGATCAACTTTGTCGCCAATCCCCTGGTCAATGTTCATCTAGGCGGACGGACCGATACTTATCCGAAGCGCCGCAGTCTGACCCGGGTCAAGGAACTGCGCGAAGCCGGATGCAATGTCTCCTTCGGTCAGGACGATATATTTGATCCATGGTATCCGCTAGGCAACGGCAGCATGCGCGATGTTGTCTATGAAGGACTGCTGGCCGGCGGTTTGATGGGTTATTCGGATTTGATGAACGGCTATCAATTTGTGACCACAAATGCTGCCAGGACGCTGCATTTGTCCGATTACGGCATCAAGGCAGGTAATCCGGCCAGCTTTGTGATCATGGATGCGCCGAATTACTATGAAGCATTGAAAAATGATGCAGCCGTACTGCTTTCCGTACGAAACGGCAGGACCATCGCATCAACCAAGCCGGCCGAGACCACGTTGTATTGATTGTCAGGAGGAACGGATGATCAAAATTTATGGGATGAAAAGCTGCCCGGACTGTGCCGACATTCTGCATCAGATCAGCGGCAGCGACCGTTATCAGATGATCGATATCGGTGAAGATGTCCGCTATATGCATGCATTTATCGATCTGCGCGATCAGGACCCAGCCTTTGACGAGATCCGCGGTACGGGAAAGATCGGCATTCCGGCCTTTATCCGGGAAGACGGTACAGTGACACTGGACGCGGAAGCAGTCGGCTTGTGCAGACCGCTTCACTTTCAAACTGAACCGCACCGCATCTATGCCGAGGTCGATGGGACGTGCGTGGCAGAAATCACGTTCTTTCAGCAGCCGGACGGCACGTATGTGATCGATCATACGTTTGCGGATGCATCGCTGAAAGGCCGCGGCATCGGCACCCGTCTGGTCGAACTGGCTGATGCCTATATTAAGGAACAGGGCAGTCAATGGACTGCAACGTGTCCATTTGCGGAACATTGGCGTCAGAGGCATCAATGAGCAGGGAAACCTGCTCTTTTTTCTTGCGAAAATATCAAAATAAATAGTCAAAATGTAAAATATAATTGATATTTAAGGAAGGATCATGATATAAAGAAAGTGAAGAAGGAGGACAGTAAGATGAATGACGAAATGATGGGTGTCTTGACAGGAATGCTCATCGGCATTGTAGCCGGTCTGCTGATTCATGCCTGGATACAACGAGGATGTCGTCGGCAAGGGATCCCGGTCCACGATTATGACGAACGACAGGATCAGATCACTTTGACTGCGGAACATTTAGCTTTTCGTGTGATGTTATGGTTGTGCTTCATCGATATCATCGTAGAATGTATAAGCGTACCGATCCAGCCTGCAGTGATGGTATTTTTGACAGCGATGATCGGCGTTGCCGTTTCGGTCGGATACCGGATCCTGCACGGCAGCTATTTTCATCTGCACGGCCATCCAAAAAGATTTATGTGGTTTATCGGTATTATAGGATTGGTTAACTTGGTGATCTTTATGGATCATTTCCGCACCGGCGATTTCTTCTACAAAGGTCAGCTGTCCTTTATCGCTACGGCCAATGGCATCGTTTTGATCCCGTTCGTCACGGTTTTGATCACTGCATGGCTGAGTCAAAAACGCGAGGATGAAGAAGCGTGAAAAATTTGAAAATGAAAGCTGCCCGGGCGGAGAAAGACTGGTCGCAGCAGGAGCTGGCTGCCCGTGTCGGGGTTTCCCGCCAGACGATCAATGCCATTGAAAAAGGCGATTACAATCCGACCATCAAGCTTTGCATCGCCATATGCAAAGCGCTGGACCGCACGCTGGATGATTTATTTTGGACCGAGAAATAAGGAGGAACAATATGGGCGCATTGGATGATTTGAAGATATTGGACTTTACGACCCTCCTGCCAGGGCCGTATGCCACATTGATGTTAGCGGATATGGGTGCACAGGTCTTAAAAATTACTTCGCGGACCCGCAAAGATCTGGTGGAAGACTGGCCGCCGCAGATCGAAGGTACAAAAACAACTGCCACCTGGGCATGGCTGAATCGAAACAAAGAGACGATGTGGCTGAATTTAAAGGAACCCAAAGCAGTTGAAGCGGTTGAAAAACTGGTTCAGGAATATGATATTGTCGTCGAACAGTTCCGTCCGGGCGTAATGGACCGCCTGCATCTAGGTTATGAGGACCTAAAAAAAATCAATCCTAAATTAATTTATTGTTCCTTGACCGGTTATGGGCAGACAGGGCCGCTGGCACATCGTGCCGGTCATGATATCAATTATTTGGCGCGCTCCGGCATCGCTTCCGCTTCCGGCCGCAAATCCTCCGGACCAGCATTGTATAATTTCCAGATCGGCGATGTCGCATCGGGAGCCATGAATCTGGCGGTCAGTCTGTTAAGCGCGGTGCATTATCGCGACCGCACGGGGCAAGGGCAGGCAGTGGATGTATCGATGACAGATGGTTTGATCCCGTTCAACTCGATGGACGGGGCCTGCTATCTGGCCGGTGCCGCACAACCGGAACGGGAAGCACAGACATTAAACGGCGGCACGTTCTATGATTTTTACGAAACCAAGGACGGACGCTATATGAGCGTCGGTTCACTGGAACCGAAGTTTTTCAAACGATTGTGTGAGACCATGGGCCATCCAGAATGGGACCGCCAGAACGTCAAAGCTGGACTGAAGACAGAATTTCTAAAGAAGACACAGGCGGAATGGATCGAAATTTTCCGCGATGCGGATGCCTGCGTGGAGCCGGTGCTGGATCTGCGGGAAGCCAGTCAGGATGAACAGACCAATGCCCGCGGCATGTGGCCGAATGTTCCGATCCCGGAAACGGGCAAAACGATCCGGCAGATGGGCTGCCCGATCCGTTTATCAAAATGCCCGCCGGCTTATCGTCATGCGGGGTATCCGGCTGGTACACAGACAGAAAAAATATTGAGATCGCTTGGGTACACTGAGGCGGAAATCGAAAAAATGATCTAAAAAAAAACGGGCGCAAGCCCGTTTTGTATTATTCACGCATGGAATCCAGGATACTGTCGGCCAGGATGCTCAGGTCTTCGGTTTCGCTTTCATGCAAATGCGAAGCCACAGAGAGCCGCTCATTCAAGATCGTCATCTGTTTCATTTCTTTGTCCAGAATATCATGAATCAGATCACCGGAGCGGATTGCCCAGGAACCGCTTTCTACGATCGCACAGGTACGGTTCTGTACATTCAGTGCTTTCATATCCAGCAGGAAGTTGTGCATCGGCGGGAAGATTCCCAGATTATACGTGCAGGAGGCAAAGACAATATGTGAATAGCGGAAGACATCCGCGATCAAATAAGAAACATGGGTATTCGATACATCACGGACCTGGACATTGGTCATGCCTTTCTCGACCAGTTCCAGAGCCAGTGCCTGTGCGACTTGTTCCGTGTTGCCGTACATGGACGCATAGACGATCAAAACACCTTTTTCTTCCGGTTCATAGGTTGCCCAGTGCTGGTATTTGTCCAACAGATAATCAAAATTGTTTCGCCATACCAAGCCATGCAGCGGACAGATGAACTTCACCTGATCCAATACCGGTGCTGCTTTGCCGAGCAGTTTCATGATATGCGGACCGTATTTTCCGACGATGTTGACCAAATACCGGCGGTTGGAATCGATCCAGCCTTCTTCATAATTAACCTCATCGTTAAACAATTTGCCGTCCAGCGCCTTGAAGGAACCAAACGCATCCGCGGAGAACAAGGCACCGTTGGTCAGATCCAAGGTCACCATCGGTTCCGGCCAATGGACCATCGGCGCTTCCAGGAACGTAACAGTATGCGTTCCGAAACTCATCGTGTCGCCTTCTTTGACTTCAACAGTTTCGTGCCCTTCGGTGCGGAAGCCGAATTGGCGGCAGATCATGAAGCCTTTTTCTGTGCTCACGATCTTCGCGTTCGGATAGCGCGCCAGAACAGCTTGTAAAGAAGCGGCATGATCCGGTTCCCAGTGATTGACGACTACGACATCCAAGTCCCGGCCGTCCAGTACGTATTCGAGATTTTCCATCATCTGACGGCAGGCATCCCAGTCCACCGTATCGAACAGGACCGTCTGTTCATCCAGCAGGACGTAAGCATTGTAGCTGACGCCTTCGGGGATCGGATGGATATTTTCAAACAATGTGAGTCGGTGGTCGTTGGCACCGATCCAATATAAATCATCGGTTACTTTTCTGACAATATGCATAATTTACTCCTTTTTTATGATTCCGTAAAATGATCTTTCGGCTCGGCGCACATCGGGCACGTCCAGTCTTCAGGTAATTTATCAAACGGTGTACCCGGTGCGATATCATTCATCGGATCACCGATCGTTGGATCGTATTCATAACCGCAGCCGTCGCAGACCATGATCTTATACGGCGGTTTTTCTTTTTTCGGCGTCGGCCGCTTGATCTTGACCATCGGCGGTGCCGGTTTCTTTTCACCCGTATCCAAAGCCGCTGTCAATAACGGCAGGATCTCGTTCACATCCCCGACAATACCATAATCGCAGTTCTTGAAGATCGGCGCATTGGCGTTCTTATTGATCGCCACGATGGTCGAGGCATCGATGATGCCTTTCAAGTGCTGAACGGCACCGGAGATGCCGCAGGCAATGTATAAGTTGCCGCGGAACTTCTGTCCGGACATGCCGACATAACGGTCGATCGTGACATATTGGAGCGTTTCAGCGACTGGACGCGAAGAACCGATGGCGGCACCGGCAGCAGCAGCCAGATCTTCGATGAGCTTCATATTTTCTTTCGGGCCGATGCCTTTGCCGGCAGAAACCACACGCTCTGCCTGCGTGATCGGTGTATCGGCCGGGATGCCGACCGTAAAGTCATAGCCGTCTGCTTTCAGGTTGGCAACGACTTGATCAACTTTTTCCTGAGCGCTGCCTTTTTTATAAATCAATTTCTTGCGCGGACCGGTGATATTGGTCGGACCGGATGCCGCTAATAAATTGGTATTTTCCTGTTTCGGCGGTTTTCCCAGTAAGTAGGATGAAATGACCACGCGCATGATTTCATTGGTTCCTTCATAAATCTGCGTGATCTTCGCATCACGGTACATCCGCTCAACATCCATACCTTTCAGATAGCCGTTGCCGCCGTAAATCTGGATGGCTTCTTCGGTCACCTTCACGGCCGTATCGGAGGCAAATTGTTTGGCCATGGCTGCTTCCATGCCGTATTTTTCATGTGCTTCTTTCATTTCTGCCGCGCTGTATACAAGCATGCGTGCCGCCCGGATCTGGGCCGCCATATCGGCGATCTTGAAACTGATGGACTGCTGGAAAGCAATCGGCTTATGGAACTGAATACGATCTAATGCATATTCTTTGCAGCTTTCATAGGCCCCCTGAGCGATGCCTAACGCCTGGGAAGCGATGCCGATGCGGCCGCCGTCCAAGGTCGCCATGGCAATCTTGAAGCCCTGGCCTTCCTGCCCCAATAAGTTTTCTTTCGGTACGATGACATCATCAAACAGCAGCTGTGCCGTTGCGGAAGAACGGATGCCCAGCTTGTCATAATGATCCCCGATGGTAAAGCCTTCCCAGCCTTTCTCAACGATGAATGCGCTGATTCCTTTGGTGCCGATGCCCGGTGTTGTCACTGCGAAGATCACATAAGTATCGGCTTCGCCGCCGTTGGTGATGAAAATTTTCTCACCGTTCAATACATAATGATCGCCTTCTAAGACCGCAGTGGTTTCCGTACCGCCGGCATCGGATCCGGCATTGGGTTCAGTCAATCCAAAGGCGCCGATTTTTTCGCCTTTTGCCAATGGCACGAGATATTTTTGTTTCTGTTCTTCGGTACCGAACGCAAAGATCGGCCAGCTGCCCAGTGAGACGTGGGCAGAAAGGATAACGCCGGAACCGCCGTCTACGCGGGAAAGTTCTTCGACCGCAATGGCATAGCTCACAACGTCCAGACCGGCGCCGCCGTATTCTTTCGGATACGGAATGCCCATCCAGCCGCGGGCTGCCAAGCCTTCGACAACTTCCTTGCGCGGGAAGTAGTTTTCGCGATCCCATTGGAATGCGTACGGTTTAATGTTCGTTTCCGCAAATTCCCGGATCTCGGCACGTAGTTGTTCGTGCGCTTCTGTTGGTTTAAATAGCACTTTTTTTCCTCCTTTATTGCTTATTTATGATTATATTTTTATCCGGATCGTGATATTGTGATTCTGAAAATGAACCCGGAAAAAATATTAAAAGTATGGTAAGTGGATTTATGACATCCTTGTTACGTTTACTGTATCATACTTGAAATGCGGAGGGAATTCAGATGCCCAGGAAGTGTGCTATAGTATTTTTGAACAGGAGAAATGTATATGTTTCGAAAAATGAGAAGATTTAAACAAGAAATCTCCCATGCGGAATGTGAAGAACTGCTGCGGGAACAAGGGCGCGGAACGCTCTGCTTCGTGGGGGAGAACGGCTATCCGTATGGTGTGCCGATCAATTTTTTATACGATGACGGCAAAATTTATTTTCATGGGGCCGCGCAGGGGCAGAAAGCGGACAGTGCCGCAAAAAACGATAAAGTGTGCTTTACGGTCATCGAACCAGGCCGGCCAGATCCGGAAAAACGCGGATTGAATGTGCGCAGCGTAATGGTCTTCGGCCGCTATAGTGTTGTACATGACCATGCAGTACGGGAAGATAAACTTCGCAAGTTAGGACTGAAATATTTTCCGGAAGAGCCGGAATATATTGATAAAGAAGTTCAGAAATATTTACCGACTGTCTGCATCACTCAAATTGAAATTGAACATATGACCGGCAAATTGGTCAATGAATCGTAATAGGAGGAAAAATGGGACGTTTAAAAGAACTGCGGACATATGTGGATGCCCAGCTGGATCAAATAGAGAATGAATCAAAACGTAACGGAGCCTTTGTCCATTTGTATGGTGTCTCTTTAGCCGCAACGTTGATCTCGCAGAAACGCGGCGAAGATACCGAACTTGCCTGTATGGCCGCGATGCTTCATGATCTGTATGCGTATCAAAGCGGTTCCTATACAGATCATGCCCACAAAGGAGCCGCGCTGGCCCGGACGATCCTGGAACAGCTGCAGCTGACGACGCCGGCAGAAACAGATAAAATTTGTTCCGCGATCTATCATCATGATGATAAATTGGTCACGGATGCACCGTTTGATGAAGTGCTGAAAGATGCAGATGTCATGCATCATACGATGAACGATCTGGACAAACCAATCAAAGAAAAGGAACGAGCCCGCTATGAGCATCTGCGCCAAGAGTTCGGTTTATGAACCGGCGCGGATCGGCACCGGCAGACACCGAAGAATTTTCATCGGATGCTTTGAAGATCCTGCGGCAGGCCAGCCGTCATATCAGCTATTTGCTTGAGGAAGGATATGACTTGAAAGCGGCCGTGACGTTTGTGGGCAACCATTTTCTCTTATCCAAACGCCAGCGCCTGGCCATCCAGCGCAGTCTGTGCACGAAAGCACAGGCCGAAAACCGGAAAGCCAAAGAAATCGAGCCGGCGCAGCTGACGGGCAAGACAGTATGGGTCGATGGGTTCAATGAAATCATCACTTTGGAAGTGCTGCACTGCGGCTCCGTATTGTTTGAGGGGCAGGACGGCTGTATCCGGGATCTGGCCTCGCTGCATGGAACGTACCGGCTGATCGACGAAACCCAGGATGCAATCGAAGATTTATTTACGGTGCTGCATCGAGCGGAAAAAATCTGTATCCTGCTGGATGAGCCGGTTTCCAATTCCGGACGGCTGAAAACGCGGATCGCGGAAGTGGCTGAAGCCATGCACGTTAAGACCGATATCCAGATCGTGCGGGATGTGGACCGGGTGCTCGGCACAAGAGAAAATGTCGTCTCATCGGATTCGGTGATCCTGGATCGGTGCCGCAGCTGGATCAATGTGACGGCATCTTTGTGCAAATGTCCGCCTCTGCGTGTATTTGACAAACCACAGTAATCGTCATACTATACTTATATACAAACGGGGAGCCCGCCATAGCGAGCTGAGAGGAAACTGACATGGTTTCGACCCGCAACCTGATTTGGATAATGCCAACGTAGGGATCATATGCACATACGAGGACGCTTCCGGATCAGGGGCGTCCTTTTTTACGGACGGGAAAGGAGACAATATGTTAGCAGAATGTTTGGAAAAAGTGCGCAGTCAAGCGCCGCTCGTCCATAACATCACGAATTATGTCACGGTCAATGATGTGGCCAATGTGATCTTAGCCATCGGAGCCAGTCCGATCATGTCGGATGAACCGGAAGATGTAGAGGATATTACCTCCATTTGTGCCGGCTTGAATATCAATATCGGTACACTGAACCAGCGCTCGATCCAGGGGATGCATCGGGCAGCTGCCAAGGCACAGGAACTGCATCATGTCCTGCTGCTGGATCCGGTCGGCGCCGGGGCTTCGAAACTGAGGACTTCAACGGCTGCTGAATTGATCGACAACTATCGTTTTACGGCCATCCGCGGCAATGTGAGCGAATTGAAGGCTTTGGCGATGGGCAGTGCGACCACTCAGGGCGTTGATGCCGATGCTGCCGATGCGGTCACGGATCAGAATTTATCGGAGATGATCGCATTTACGAAACGTTATGCGGAAAAAACCGGCGCAATTGTTGCGATCACCGGTGCCATTGATTTGGTTGCTGATGCCAAGGCATGTTACGTGATCCGCAACGGCCGGCCGGAGATGGGCCGCATTACCGGCACAGGCTGTCAGTTATCTGGTTTGATGACTGCGTTCTTGGCCGCAAATCCGGATCAGCCGTTGGCGGCTGCGGCTGCGGCTGTGGTGACCATGGGTGTCGCCGGAGAAATTGGCTGGATGAATATGAATGAAACCGACGGCAATTCAACATACCGCAATCGCATCATTGATGCGGTATACCACATGGATGGTGAAACGTTGAAAAAGTTTGCGAAATGCGAAAAATACTAGGAGATCAAAATGAAAACAGAAGATTTATTGCTTTATGCGGTGACCGACCGGCATTGGCTGAACGGCCGGACACTGGCGCAGGCGGTCCAGGAAGCTATCGAGGGCGGTGCGACCTTCATTCAGCTGCGTGAAAAGAACCTGGATCATGAAGCATTCAAGGCAGAAGCATTGGACATTCAGAAATTGTGCCGACAGGCCAAGATCCCCTTTGTGATCAACGATGATGTGGATCTGGCCGTTGAAGTCAAGGCTGACGGGGTACATGTCGGTCAGCACGATATGGAAGCGGGCCAAGTGCGGGGAAAAATTGGTCCGGATGCGATCCTCGGTGTATCGGCCCAAACTGTTGAGGAAGCACTGAAAGCCGAAGCTGCCGGGGCCGATTATTTAGGCGTCGGTGCGGTTTTCCCGACCGGATCCAAAGAGGATGCCGATGATGTCAGCGCCAAAACGCTGGCAGCCATTTGTGATGCGGTATCGATCCCGGTCATCGCGATCGGCGGCATTACCCGCGACAATGTGACTGAGTTGAAGGATTCAGGGATCGTCGGTATTGCGGTCATCAGTGCGATCTTTGCCAAGGACGACATCCGCGCCGCAGCGGCGGATTTAAAAACACAGACCCGAAAGGCATTAAACTTGTGAATTCGCGCTGGATGCAGATGTGCCGGGATCATTCGATCCGCGGCGCGATCTTCGACATTGACGGCACCTTGATTGATTCGATGCCGATCTGGGATGAACTGGGCGCTCGGTATTTACGTTCGCTGCACATCGAACCGGAACCTGAATTAGGTCAGGTCCTGTTTCCGATGACCGTGGCTGAGGGCGTACGGTATTTAAAAAGTCATTATGCCTTATCCCAGTCAGAGGATTCGATCCGTGACGGATTAAATGCGCAGATGGAGCAGTTTTACCGACAGGAAGTGCAGCTGAAACCGGGAGCCGCTGAGGTGGTCAAAGAGATGTACCAGGCAGGTATCATGCTGGTGCTGGCGACCATCGGTGATCCTTCGTTGGAAAAGGCGGCACTGCATCGGCTGGGGATCGATCAATACTTTTCACAGATGTTTGTCTGTGAAACGTATCATACGACCAAGCGCGAAAGCAAGATCTATCAAATTGCGGCCGATGCCATGAATCTGGCACCGCGTCATGTGCTGGTCGTCGAAGATATATACCAAGCCATCCATGCGGCCGGGTCTGCGGGTTTTGTGACGGCTGCGATCTATGATGCGGCCAGTGAACAAGATATGCCGCGCATGAAAAATGAAGCAGATTATTGGTTTCAAACATTTAAAGAATGATTTTATGCGGTCGGTCGGGGGCACCACTTTCGATCGCTTAAGAAAAAAATATGCATAAGGAGGAAAAGAAATGTACAGTGCATGTTCAATCGCCGGTTCAGATTCCGGCGGAGGCGCCGGAATTCAGGCTGATTTAAAGACCATGACCCTGAATGGTGTATTTGCGACCAGTGCGATCACCGCATTGACGGCGCAGAATACCACCGGCGTATTTGATATTATGGAGGCATCGCCGGAATTTCTGACCAAGGAAATTGATGCGATCTTTACCGATATTCGCCCGGATGCGGTGAAGATCGGCATGGTTTCTTCATCGGCTTTGATTCGTGTGATCAGTGAAAGGCTGCAGTTTTATCATGCCGAACATATCGTGGTCGATCCGGTCATGGTAGCCACCAGCGGCGCAAAGCTGATCAATGATGAAGCAATCGAGACATTAAAAGAGGAATTACTGCCGATTGCCGAGATCATCACGCCGAATATTCCGGAGGCGGAGATCTTGAGCGGCATGCCGATCAAGACGGCTGATGATATGATGACGGCAGCGAAAAAGATCGCGTCGGACTATCCGTGTGCCGTTTTATGCAAAGGCGGTCATCATGTCAATGATGCGGATGATCTGCTTGTGCAGAAAGATTCTGTGCAATGGTTCAAAGGCCGCCGTATCGACAATCCGAATACGCATGGCACAGGGTGCACATTGTCTTCGGCAATTGCGGCGAATTTAGCTAAGGGTTTCAGTTTGACAGACTCCGTGCAGCG
The DNA here is from genome assembly GCF_014202755.1 of Catenisphaera adipataccumulans. Taxonomy (GTDB): domain Bacteria; phylum Bacillota_I; class Bacilli_A; order Erysipelotrichales; family Erysipelotrichaceae; genus Catenisphaera; species Catenisphaera adipataccumulans. Next base: position 111,608 of record NZ_JACHHK010000001.1, on the reverse strand, counting down.
AGCCAAAGCGTACATTTCCGGTGCGCTGCAGGCCATGTTGGATCTAGGACAGGGCAGCGGTCCGATGAATCATGCGTTTGATTTAAATGGGGAATTTGTATACAACAGCGACGGCAAGGCATCGCCGGAATTCCGGTGCGCCGGAGGCAATCAGTGAGCCGGCGGACCAGTACCGTTGAAAACGGGTTGATTTGGTTCGGTGCCGGTGTTTCGATCGCGGAAATTCTGACAGGTACCTATTTTGCGGGTCTGGGATTTGAGAAAGGCTTACTGGCCATTTTGATCGGTCACCTGATTGGTGCTGTACCGTTTTTTCTGACGGGATTGATTGCCGGCAAGGTCCGCAAAAGTGCGATGGAAACGGTCAAGCGCAGTTTTGGTGTGCTGGGCGGTAAATTCTTTGCGTTGATGAACATCATTCAGCTGGTTGGCTGGACGGCCATCATGATTTATGATGGTTCCTTGTCGGCGGCGGCGGCGATATCCGGCGGTAAGTGGATCTGGTGTCTGGTCATCGGCGGCTTGATTTTGGTGTGGATCCTGATCGGCATCACCAATCTGGGAAAAGTCAACACGGCAGCCATGATTTTATTGTTTGTGCTGACATTGGTTTTATGCCGGATCATTTTCTTTTCCGGTCTGCAGCCGCAGGATGCCGGCGAGGCGATCTCATTCGGAGCTGCGGTGGAATTGGCTGTGTCCATGCCGTTAAGCTGGCTGCCGGTCATCGGTGACTATACACGGGAGGCAGAAGACCCCGTGAAAGCAACGTGGGCCAGCACGATCGTCTATAGTCTGGTCAGTATCTGGATGTTCGTGATCGGCATGGGTGCATCGATCTATACCGGTTCGTCCGATATAGCGACGATCATGGTCAAGGCCGGATTGGGAATCGCCGGTCTTTTGATCATTGTTTTTTCCACGGTGACGACGACTTTTTTGGATGCCTTGTCGGCAGGAATTTCCGGGGAGTCGGTGATCCGCCGTTTTACTGGAAAACAGATGGCTGTGGCGGCTACGATCATCGGAACGGTCGGTGCCATTCTTTTCAACATGGATGACATCACGAACTTCCTTTATTTCATTGGTTCCGTCTTTGCGCCGATGACGGCGGTTTTGATCGTCGATTACTTTTTGTTACATCAAGATCATGAAAAAGAATCACTTAATCAACGTGCGATCATCGTGTGGATCATCGGTTTTATTCTTTACCGCTGCCTGATGCGGATCGATATTCCGTGCGGCAATACCTTACCGGATTTATTGATCACGGGTGCATTGGCTTATTTTGCGGGCAGGCATGAAAAGCGCCGGGCATAGTCCCGGCTTTTTTATTGCGTAACAAAAAAAGCAGATCTTTCGATCCGCTTTCTCCGACTCATAGATTCATGATACATTTTTGGATTCCGTTGGCGGCAGAATCCGAATTGGATAGAGAGGGTTGGCCCCTTAAAAAAATAAGGGAGGTTAATCATCAATGAGCCGGAAACCCTGCGCCATCGTCCGGTGTGATCCTATAGAAAATGACGCAAGTGGGTTTACTGATTTGTTTGTTCAATATGATCGATCAAGGCTTCTAATTCATCGGCAATATAAGAAAGCGTTTCATAAAAATTTTCACGCTGCTCCTCGGATATCCCTTTGCCGACATGATCGAAGACCCAGTTGATCTTGGAAGCGATTCTTTCAGCAACGGTCTTGCCTTGCTCCGTCAGTTTGATCGGTGCTTTGTAACAATGTCCGTCCGGACAATCGCGAAATGCCATTTCTTTTTTGATCAGCGAATTCACTGTTCTTGAAATGGCGGCTTTGTCTTCGCCGCAGATCCGTGCTAATTCACTGACCGTGATGCCTTCCGGATGCTGCGCCAGAACATAAATACAATGGACATGACGGGCAGACAGATGATATTGTTCCACCCCTGCCGTCTTGATTTTATTCATCAGGACATATACCCGAGTAATGTCTGTCGTGAAATGCTCATAGCGTATGTTCATACTTGTTGTCCGGTCAACAAAATTATAGAAATATAACGCATGAATGTCAAAGATTTTTTTATACAAATTATGAATAATGAAAAAAACTTGAACAATTGTGTTAAAGTGACTATCATAAAAACGTTAACAATGTTAATAAAATGGAGGAAGCATGAACACGAAAACCGCAAAAGACTTAATGCAGGCCTGTCAGCTGGCCCGGGAGATCACCCGGCTGCAGCCGGCCTTGCCGCCGGGAATGACGCCCTTGTCGATCCGGATGTTGGAAGCAATCGATGATTTATCCAAGCAGCAGGAAGAAGTGCGCGGACGGGATCTCAGCCGCCTGCTGCATTTGTCACCGCCGGCGGTGGCCCGCACGATCAAAGAGATGGAAAAAGCCGGTGCTGTTCGTAAAGCGGCCAGTCAAAAAGATCAACGGGGAATTTGTTTTTATCTGACGGAACAAGGAAAAAACTGGCTGCAGTATTATGTGACAGATTATTATGTCCACTTATCACAGGTCCTGCATTCAATTGACGAGAAGGACGCTCAAACGGCTGTTCAAGTGATCCAGGTGTTATATCAAGCAATGAAAGGGGATCGATACAATGAATGATACAACGGATTTTACCGTCGGAAGCATTCCGAAAAAGATGATCCGATTTATGATGCCGGTGCTGGGGGCTTTGGTGCTGCAGGCGATGTACGGCGCTGTCGATCTGTTGGTCGTCGGTCGTTTTGGCTCAACGGCTGGATTATCGGCGGTCTCCACCGGTTCAAGCATCCTGAACTTGGTCACGTTCGTGATTACTGGATTAGCGATGGGAGTCACGGTATCGATCGGCCACTTTCTCGGTGAGCGGCATCCGGAGAAGATCAGCGGACTGCTGGGCGCAACCATTGCGTTGTTTGCGGTCATCGCGGTCGTACTGTGTGTGATCATGGTCGGGTTTGCCAGACCGATCGCGCAGCTCATGCAGGCGCCGGCGGAAGCACTGGATCTGACGGTGCAGTACATCCGGATCTGCGGTGCCGGTATATATTTTATTGTAGCTTACAATGTGATCGCGGCCATCTTCCGGGGATTCGGAGACAGCCAGACGCCGATGAAGTTTGTCTTCGTCGCCTGCCTGGTCAATGTGTTCGGGGATTTGTTTCTTGTTGCCGGTCTGCATATGAATGTCGCCGGTGCGGCGATCGCAACCGTGACAGCGCAGGCTATCAGCGTGGTGATCGGCATTATCATGATGAAACATAAAAACCTGCCGTTTACTTTTCAGAAAAAAATGATCCGGTTCAATGCTGAAACACGCCGGATCTTACAAATCGGCTTTCCGTTGGCCCTGCAGGAACTGCTGACGCAGATTTCGTTTCTGGCTTTGTGTGCTTTTGTGAATCGTTTGGGACTGGAAGCTTCATCCGGGTACGGTGTCGCCTGCAAGATCGTCAGTTTCATCATGTTGGTGCCGACCTCGCTGATGCAGTCGATGTCTTCCTTTGTTTCGCAGAACATCAGTGCCGGCCGGCAGGACCGGGCCCGGCAGGCCATGCATTTTGGCATCGGTCTGGGCATGTCGATCGGTATCGTGATCGTCGCATTGATCTGGCTGAAGGGGGATATCGTATCGGCGCTCTTTACGACCGATCAGACGGTCATTGCCAACAGTTGGTCCTATTTAAAAGGATTTTCACCGGAAGCTATTGTGACCGCGGTCATGTTCAGTTATAACGGGTATTATAACGGCAGGGATAAAAGCTTGTTTGTGATGGTTTCAGGCATTCTGCAGACATTTCTCGTGCGGCTGCCGTTTGCGTATATGCAAAGCATCCGTCCGCACGCGGATCTGATGCATATTGGTATGGCGGCACCGCTGGCAACAATGTTCGGGATTTGTTTATGTTTGGGTTATGATTTGCATCTAAAACATAAAGAATAAGGTATAAATCGGAAAAATATCGAAATAAACATGAAAATAAGGAGATAAAAAGGCCAAAACGTGTTATATTGTAAGTAATCAATGAAGGAAACAGTTCGCACTTTGAGCTGTTGCCATAATCGAATTCGCGCCTCGTCGAGTCAGGTAGTAGTACAATCAATCTGTTTCACATCCTCCGATGCACTCGACATTAGGGACGGACTCGTGAAAAACAGGATCTCGGTCCTGTTTTTTTCGTAAAAGGAGACAATATGGAAGTAAAAAATTCGGAACTGACTTTTGACTGGCTGTCTGTGCCAAAGGGTGCCCATGTGATCAAGAGCGTGAAGACTTATGCGCAGGCTAAGGATTTTTATTTGAATGAAGATCGTACGATTGTTGATCAGACGTGTATGTATGAGGTCTATATGGTGCCGGCAAAGCCGGGATCTGGTCATTTAAACTGCGGCATCACGATATTATATCCGCTGTTGGTAGCTGGTGAATGCAACATGACACGCGGCCATTTTCATCAGGATCTAAACTGTGAAGAATATTATCGCTGCCAGTCCGGGCAGGGACTGCTGATGCTCATGGATGAAAAAGGAACGTGTTGGTGTGAACGGATGCAAAGTGGATCGCTTCATCATATTGATGGACATTGGGCGCATCGGGTCATCAATACGGGCAGTGAGCCGCTTCGCTTTGAAGCCTATTGGCCGTCGGACAGCGGACATGATTATGATCGTGTAAAAAAACATCCTTTCCCGGTGCGTGTTTTCAAAGAACATGATATAATCTCGTTCAAATCAGTAACAGGAGGTGTTCAATGAAAAATGTGAAGATCTTAAATCGTGTGATCGCGATCATGGTTCTGGCCGTTGCCCTGGTGCTGGCGATCGGACATGTGCAGGATCCGCAGAGTTCGCAGAAGACGACGAAGCTCGGCTTTGAAGATATTGGGGAACTGGCGACACAGGAAGCGGATGCAACGGAAATCAATGTGACCAAAGATGAACAAACGCTGTTTGGTGTCAGTGTCCCGTTCACGCAAAGTACATATATATACAGTTATGATGTAAAGATCAAGGCCGGTTATGATTTCAGCAAGATCACTTGGTCGGTGGATGAAAATCAAAAGAAAATTACGGTGCATTTGCCGAAAGTGAAGATCCTCAGCACGGAAATCGATACCGATTCACTGAAGGTCTATGAAGAATCAGAGAGCGTTTTTACACCGATCAAGATCAGCCAAAACAATAAAGCGCTGAAAGAAATGAAGAAAAATGCGCAGAAAGATGCCATTGCCAACGGCTTGTATAAGAATGCCCGAAGCAATGCGAAAAAGATCTTACGTGGTTATTTTTCCAACGGATTTGATTTAGATGAATATACAATAGAGTTTAAGGAGGCATAATATGAGCAACTACGATCGTTTTCCGAAAACCAAGGTGGTCGGCTATGAAAATGCTGCCGTCACCGGGTATACGGACATTTTCTGTAAGCTGAAAGAAGAAATGCAGACGGCCAAGGTACTGTGCATGGATGCGTATCCAGGTGTGGATGACAGCGTACTGTTGGAACAGATCCGTCAGCAGCTGGATCCAGATGTGCTGATTGATATGCATGATGTCTGGAAAGAGGAAGAAACGCTGTATGAACAGCTGAAATATTATTTGACAGACGACCGTGTCTTTGCGCATATGTATTATGGCGAATTGATGGATTTCATTGATGAGCAGCGCCTGGCCAAGGCTAAAAAAACGGTGCAGGAAGCAGAAGGCAGTGTTGTCGTATATGGATTTGGCGCAGCGCTGGTCCATCCGGGCGATGTACTATGTTATTTGGATATGGCACGTTGGGAAATCACCCTGCGCTATCGTGACGGCATGCCGAATTATCAATGTACCAATTATAAAGAAGACAGTTTGAAGAAGATCAAGCGCGGTTACTATGTGGAATGGCGCGTTGCCGATAAGCATAAGATGACGATCTTTGACCGCGTCGATTATTTCATCGACACCAACGATACGGATCATCCGAAGATGGTCAGCGGCAAAGCGCTGCGGGAAGGTCTGTGTCAAGTGGCAAACCAGCCATTCCGTACCGTGCCGTATTTTGATCCCGGTGTCTGGGGCGGTCAATGGATGAAAAAGGTATGCAATTTGGATCCGGAAGCGGATAATTATGCATGGTCATTTGACGGCGTGCCGGAAGAGAATGCCTTGCATCTGGATTTTGGCAATGCGGTGATGGAAATTCCGTGTATGGATCTGGTCTTACGTCATCCGAAGGAACTGCTCGGTCCGCAGGTGTATGCACGTTTTGGTGCGGAATTCCCGATTCGTTTTGATTTCCTGGATACCATGGGCGGACAGAACCTGTCGCTGCAGGTGCACCCTGTGACAGAATATATCCACCGCCAGTTCGGAATGGCCTATACCCAGGATGAAAGCTATTATATGTTGGATGCCGGTGAGGATGCCTGTGTTTATCTGGGTTTGAAAGAAAATGTCGACCGCGAAGAGATGTTGGAAGAACTGCGCCGCGCCAACCGCGGGGAATGTCTCTTTGATGCGGAGAAGTATGTCAATAAGATACCGGCCAAAAAACATGACCATTTCTTGATTCCGGCCGGTACGATCCATTGTTCCGGAAAGAACGCGATGGTGCTGGAAATCAGTGCGACGCCGTATAATTTTACGTTCAAGCTCTGGGACTGGGCCCGGGTCGGATTGGACGGTCTGCCGCGTCCGGTGCACATTGACCATGGAGAAAAAGTTATTCAGTGGGACCGCACGACCCCTTGGGTCATGGATAACCTGGTAGATGCGTTCCAGACCATTGAATCCAACGAACATTATACGGAGGAACATACTGGTCTGCATGAACTCGAATTTTTGGAATCACGTCGGTACTGGATCGAGGATCAAGTCCAGATCGATAACCGGAACAATGTGAATATGCTGAATTTGATCGAAGGAGATCACTGTATGATCGAAAGTACGGATGGTTCGTTTGCGCCGTTTACTGTGCATTATGCGGAGACATTTATTGTTCCGGCACAATGCCATGGTTATAAGATCGTAAATGATACAAAGGATCGTATCGGTGTGATCCGGGCGTATGTCCGGAGCCCGAAAGCTGAATAAATGTCTAAACCCGCGGAAGCGGGTTTTTTTATTGGCATATTATAATGTAATGTCTATTGTAATATATTAAATGATACTATATAATAAGAACAATTTGGATAGAGAGGTAGTTTATGAAAAAGCATCACAACAAGGGTATGTCTTGGGTCCTTCGCGTATTGATGGCATGGATCCTGGCACTGAGTTTATGTGTTCCGACGATGCAGTCTGCGGCATCTGCAGAATCGTCGTCAGATCCATCAGAAAGCACGACGGAAGTGACTGAAACACAAACAACATCGGAAACAAATGACGAAACAGAGACGACGTCTGGATCCAGTGATGAAACACAGACGACGTCCGAATCCAACAATGAAACGAAGACAACGGAAGATCCTTCAGCGGACAGTTCTGAATCGGATCCAACACAATCAACATCTGATTCAACGGCGGCAGCTGATTCAAAGGAAGTTCAGACAACAGTCCTGACGACATCGGATCAAATCACACTGAAGGCATCTTATGTCAGTGAAGACGGAAAAGTTTCTGACACGGGTACATTTATCTTGTTATTCAAGGATAAAAACAAACAGCCTTTATCGAACAGTGCGGAAAAGGTCGATGGTTATACACTTTCGGATATCACTCTGGAAGATGGAACAGCCGTTACTGATGTCGTACGAAAGAAAGATAAAAATGATAAAGCATATTATGAAGCGGTGGATGATTCCGGTACGGTTCGTGCACAGTTGACTGAAAACGAAACAATTGTATTTCATTATCAGGCATCTGCCAAACCAAAACGCAGTGCCGCAAAATTGAACCAAACAACGAGTTACTCAATCACTAAAACTATTGATTCATACAGCACACGAGCTTCTATTCGGCGTGCCAAGAAATCGATGAATGCGGAAAATGTGACGATGCAGCTGTATTATATTGATGCATCGGGCAATGAGAAATCGGTGAGCCAGCTGCAGAGCACGAAGAATTCACGACTGCGAAAAGCAGCGAAAAAAGCAGATACTTCGGCAGTGACGCTGAAGGAAGTCATGAGCAACGGCGGCACCTATCAGTGGGATGATCTTCCAAAATACGATGCGGACGGTAACGAAATTCAGTATACGGCCCGTGAAGTCGGTGCCGAAAAGATCGGCTATCAGCCGACGTATCAAAAAGCAATGATTAATGGTGTATGGGGATCTAAGATCACAAATACGCCGATGCTTAATATTACAGTTGGTAAAAACTGGGCAAACGGTGCATCCGGCCGTTCAGTTACTGTAGATTTGCTCAGAAATGGTACGAATATAAAAAGTTTGACTCTGAGTGCAGATAATGGCTGGACAGGGTCATTTGGATATCAGATGCCTTACGATATAGATACTGGTGAAACCTATGAATATACTATAGAAGAAAAGACCGATGGACATTATGAGACGACAGTCACGGGTTCAGCAGAAAGGGGTTTTACCATCAGTAATTCACCAAGTACGGAGCAGGTCACGATTCCTATCACAAAAAAATGGGAAAACAACAACGTAGGCTCAGACGTGACGATCAAACTGCTGTCGAGCACGGACGGTAAAGAGTGGACCGATACGGGCAAAATGATCACACTGGACGGCAAGACCGATGAAACAGAAGCCGAAGCTTGGAAAGCATCGTTTAAGGCGAATAAATATGGTAAAGATGGTAAAGAGCTGAAATATAAAGTTTCTGAAGAAAACACTGGTTACGACACAACGATCACCGGATCAACAGAGGAAGGCTTTACGATTACCAACACAGCTGTCGAAGTCAAGGTCAATAAGCAGTGGGCAGGCGGCGCATCCGGCGATTTTGTTACCGTGGATCTGCTTCAAAACGGTAAAAAGACCGGCGACCAAGTAACTTTGAATGAGAATAACAACTGGGAAGCAACATTTGAAGGCCTGAAAAAGTATGATGAAAACGGTGATGAATACAAATATACCGTGGCAGAAAAAAATGAAGAATACGATACGGAAATCACAGGCTCAGTTAAAGACGGTTTCATCATCAGTAACTCACCAAGTACGGAGCAAGTCACGATTCCTATCACAAAAAAATGGGAAAATGACAACGTAGGTTCAGCCGTGACGATCAAACTGCTGTCGAGCACGGATGGTGAAGAGTGGACCGATACAGGCAAAACGATCACACTGGACGGCAAGACCGATGAAACAGAGACCGAAGCTTGGAAAGCAGTGTTTAAGGCGAATAAATATGGTAAAGATGGTAAAGAGCTGAAATATAAAGTTTCTGAAGAAACCACTGGTTATGACACAACGATCACCGGATCAACAGAGGAAGGCTTTACGATTACCAACACTGGACTTACAATATCAGTCAATAAGATCTGGGCAGACGGTGCAACCGGTGATTCGGTTACCGTGGATCTGCTTCAAAACGGTAAGAAAATAGACAAGCTGACTCTGAATGAGGATAATAACTGGGAAGCATCCTTCAAAGGCCTGAAAAAGTATGATAAAAACGGCGATGAATACGAATATACCGTGGCAGAAGAAAATGAAGAATATGATTCTGAAATCACGGGTTCAGTTGAAGACGGATTCACCATCACGAATGCGCCGAGCACGAAGCAGGTAACGATTCCAGTTGTGAAGAAATGGAAAGGCGGTAAATCCCGCGCAGCCGTGACGATCAAGCTGCTGTCAAGCACAGACGGCAAAGAATGGGCCGATACGGGCAAGACGATCACATTGGATGGTAAGACCGATGAAACCGAAACCAAGGCTTGGAAGGCATCGTTTAAAGCCAATAAATACAGTGAAGACGGCAAAGAAATGAAGTATAAGGTTACCGAAGAAAACGGCGATGAATACAACGCGTCCTATGACGGCAACATGAACGACGGCTTTACGATCACGAATACAAGCCCGGCAGACCCGGAACAGAAAACGGATACGAAAAAAACGAACAAGCCAAAGGCAAAGAAAAACAAAGCAGCGGTACCGAAGACCGGTGTGGCTATGCCGATCCTGGCAGATTTGGTACTGATGATGGCAGCGGTACTTGCGGTCATCACGATCCGAAGAAAACGTATCTCGAAGTAATTGAAGACGGACAGGAAATCCTGTCCGTTTTTTAATGCGATAAATGTAAATAATGATCTTCTTGAACTTCCACAATCGTATTCGATAAAAGATGTATACTGACTTTGTCCTGTCAGGATGCAGTACAAAAAGACGAATAATGAGCAAATTTATGGTCCATTGTTGATATTAAATATAAAAGAGCAGCTAAAATATTTCATGCTCTTCAAAAATGATATAAGGCATAGTAATTATATATTGTACAAAACAGATAAAAGATTCTATAATACTTAGAACCATTAGGAAGTAGAGGGTGGTAGTATGAAGAAACGACGCAGCAGAAGTGTATCTTGGTTTCTGCGCGTATTGATGGCATGGATCTTAGCACTGAGTTTATGTGTTCCTACGGTGCAGTCCGTAACATCTGCAGAATCGACTGCAGATCCATCAGAAAGCACAACAGAAGTGACTGAAACACAGACATCTTCTGAAACGAATGATGAAACACAGACGTCTTCCGATTCTGGGTCCAATGAAGAGACGCAGACAACTGAATCTAGTGATGAAACACAGGCAACGTCTGGATCCAATGAAGAGACGCAGGCAACAGAAGATCCTTCAGCAGACAGTTCTGAATCGACGTCAAAACAAGCAACGTCCGATTCGGCGGCGACAGCTGATTCAAAGACAACTCAGACAACGGTCCTGACGACGTCGGATCAAATCACGTTGAAAGCATCTTATGTCAGTGAAGACGGAAAAGTTTCAGACACGGGTACGTTTATCTTGTTATTTAAGGATAAAGATAAACAATCGTTATCGAACAATGCGGAAAAGGTCGATGGTTATACACTTTCGGACATTACACTGGAAGATGGAACGGCAGTCACTGATGTGGTGCGAAAGAAAGATAAAAATGATAAGACCTACTATGAAGCTGTGGATGATTCCGGTACGGTTCGTGCGCAGTTAACTGAAAACGAAACAATTGTGTTCCATTATCAGGCATCTGCCAAACCAAAACGCAGTGCCGCAAAACTGAATCAAACGACCAGTATCTCAGTCAATAAAGTATTTCTTTCATCCAGTTCGCGAACTTCTGTGCGGCGCGCTAAGAAATCGATGAATGCGGAAAATGTAACGATGCAGCTGTTCTATATTGATACATCCGGCAACGAAAAGCCGATCAGCCAGCTGCAGAGCACGAAGAATTCACGACTGCGCAAAGCCGCAAAAAAGGCAGATACTTCAGCGGTGACGCTGCAGGAAGTCATGAACAACGGTGGTATTTATCAATGGGATAATCTACCCAAATATGATGCGGACGGCAATGAAATTCAGTATACGGTCCGTGAAGTCGGTGCTGAAAAGATCGGTTATCAGCCGACATATCAAAAGGCAATCATTAATGGTGTACAAGGGTATAGGCTAAAAAATGTTTCTACTAAGGAAATTTCTGTACAGAAAGTTTGGTATGGTACACCAGCTGATTCTGTCACCATAGATCTTTATCAAAATGGAGAATATACCGGAAGTTCTGTAACTCTAAGTCCAGACAATGGCTGGATTGCTGATTTTGGTTCATGGCCGGGAAATGATAATGATGGAAAGAAAATTACATATAGTGTAAAAGAAAGGAATTCAGATCAATATATAGTTAAAATTGATGAGGGCAACGGTTACAATTTTACTGTAACCAACTATGAAAAAATAAATATCAATGTTAATAAAGTTTGGGAAAATGGTGCATCCGGCGATTCAGTTACTGTAGATTTGCTTAGAAATGGTACGAAAATAAATAGTTTGACTCTGACTGCGGATAATGGTTGGACGGATTCATTTACTGATTTGGTAAAATATGATTCCTATGGCATTGAATATGAGTATACCGTGGAAGAAAGAAACACCGGATATGAGTCAACCGTTACAGGTTCGGCAGAGGAAGGCTTTACGATTACGAACAAAGCTGTCGAAGTAAAGGTTAATAAACAGTGGGCAGATGGTGCATCCGGTGATTCGGTTACTGTGGATCTGCTTCGAAACGGTGAAAAGACCGGTGACCAAGTAACTTTGAATGAGGATAATAACTGGGAAGCATCGTTTGAAGGCCTGAAAAAGTATGATGAAACCGGCAATGAATACAAGTATACCGTGGAAGAAAAAAACACCGGGTATGAGTCAACCGTTACAGGCTCGGCAGAGGAAGGCTTTACGATTACCAACACTGGACTTACAATATCTGTCAACAAGATCTGGACAGACGGTGCATCCGGTGATTCGGTTACTGTGGATCTGCTTCGAAACGGTGAAAAGACCGGTGACCAATTGACTCTGAATGCGGACAATGATTGGACAGCATCCTTCAAAGGCTTGAAAAAATACGATGAAAACGGCGATGAATACGAATATACCGTGGCAGAAGAAAATGAAGAATATGATTCTGAAATCACGGGTTCAGTTGAAGACGGATTCACCATCACGAATGCGCCGAGCACGAAGCAGGTAACGATTCCAGTTGTGAAGAAATGGAAAGGCGGTAAATCCCGCGCAGCCGTGACGGTCAAGCTGCTGTCAAGCACAGACGGCAAAGAATGGGCCGATACGGGCAAGACGATCACATTGGATGGTAAGACCGATGAAACCGAAACCAGGGCTTGGAAGGCATCGTTTAAAGCCAATAAATACAGTGAAGACGGCAAAGAAATGAAGTATAAGGTTACCGAAGAAAACGGCGATGAATACAACGCGTCCTATGACGGCAATATGAACGACGGCTTTACGATCACGAATACAAGCCCGGCAGACCCGGAACAGAAAACGGATACGAAAAAAACGAACAAGCCAAAGGCAAAGAAAAAAAAAGCAGCGGTACCGAAGACCGGTGTGGCTATGCCGATCCTGGCAGATTTGGTACTGATGATGGCAGCGGTACTTGCGGTCATCATGATCCGAAGAAAACGTATCTCGAAGTAATTGAAGACGGCAGGAATTCCTGCCCGTTTTTTTTGAATGTAACGAATGTAAAGCATGAAATGAAAATTTTCATTTGACAAATGTAAGCACAGTGATATAATTTCAACCGTAAACAATTGAATCCCTCAAATTCGTTGATGAGAACACGTCGCAAAGATGCAGGAACGTGCAGAGAGTCTGTGGCTGGTGAAAACAGATCGTTCGCAGTTTGTCGATATCCTCTCTAAGAAGCGTGCTGAAAATAGTAAGCATCGCCGGAATCCTCCGTCATCAGGAAGCGTATGTTGGTACGTAAAGAGTCGCAGGCATGCCTGCGGAATTAGGGTGGTAACGCGGAATATTTTTCGTCCCTTTGATTGAAAGAGTCAGAGGGATTTTTTTGTGGGGAGGAGTCAGATATGAAAACATTACAAGCAGCCGCAAAATGGATGTCCGATCACACTTCGGCAGTCGTGATCGGATTTGCGGTCATCACATTTATCGTTCCGGCCTGGATGGCTTGGGTCAATCATGCATGGTTTACGGATTTTGCCTCTAACCGTTTTACCAGTCAGACATTGATCATCGGTATCATCATGATGAGCATGGGCATGAGCATGACAACGGAGGATTTTAAGATCCTGGCGCAGCGGCCGTTGGATATCTTTATCGGTGCAGCCGCACAATATTTGGTCATGCCGTTTCTTGCTTACACTTTGGTTCATCTGCTTCAATTGCCGGATGCGCTGGCATTGGGACTGATCCTGGTCGGATGCTGCCCGGGCGGCGTTTCCAGTAATGTTATGTCGTATCTTTGCCATGGAGATGTCGCATTCTCTGTCGGCATGACGACCGCATCGACCTTGTTGTCACCGATCATGACGCCGTTGCTGGTTTCGATGCTGGCCAGCGGTGCTACGGTCCACATTCAGGCTTTTCCGATGTTTGTTTCGATCATCGAGACCGTCATCTTACCAGTCGCTGTTGGATTTACATTGAATGCAACGTTGTCAAAGTATGCCGGGTTCCGTGATTTCCAACAACTGATGCCGGGCGTTGCGGTATTGGGCCTGGCCTTTGTCGTCGGCGGTGTCATCAATTCGCAGGGAGCCAGCTTCTTTGAATCGGGCGTCATCATCTTCTTAGCGGTTTTCTTGCACAATGCGCTGGGTTACTTGATCGGTTATGGTGTCGGTATCCTGACACGGATGAATGTCGCCAAACGCCGTACGATTTCGATCGAGGTCGGAATGCAGAATGCCGGAATGGCGACGAACTTGGCAACGACCACTGCGCAGTTTGCCGCGATGCCGGATGCAGCCATCATCGCCGCTGTATCTTGTGTATGGCACTCGATTTCCGGAACGATCCTGGCAGGATTCTTTGCTTGGCTGGATCGTCGGAAAGAAACGGAACCAGCGGACGCATTGGAACACGCACAAGCATAAGAGAGCACAGGCTCTCTTTTTTTATTGAGTATTTTGCGGAAATAGGATAAAATAAGCAAGGGAATTATGAGGCCGTGGTGGAATCGGTAGACACGCAGCTTTGAGGGGGCTGTGAGGTTATCTCGTGTGCGTTCAAGTCGCATCGGCCTCACCATTTTTTTATTTAAGAGAGAAGGCATACAATGGGAAAGAAATTCAGGATCTGGGTGATCCGGATCATTGCTGTTGTGATCGTCGGAGGCATGGCGCTCGGAATGGCATCCAATATATTTCAAGATTCCTCTACGGAACAAACACAAACCGAATCTACACAAACAAAAACCACGAACAGTTATGTAGATCCAGACAACACAGTTGAACTGGAAGGTGTCGGCCAGACAGTATTGCTGCCGGAAGGCATGGAGATCCAGGATCAGCAAAAGAACGACGAACTAGGTTCGATCACTTATAGTTACGGACAGACAAAACTGTACACAAATGAAACAGTTGCTATTTCGATCACGAAGATGGAAAGTTCCAACGGCGGCAATTTCGATCAAATGCCGATCTTGACCAAAAGCGAAATGGCCTCTCAGACCCAGCAGGCGGATTCACAGTATGCGGCGGCGTATTATACGTTCCGCGGGGATGAGAACAACTACTGCGAAGTGATCCGTTCCATTCCGGAAGATACCAGTTCCTTCCAATATCAGACATCGTACTGCATTTTTGATGCCGACAACAATAACTATTACATGGTTACGGCGTATTTACTGGCACCAGAGTCAGCGGATAAAACCAACCGTCTGCATGTGGATAATCTTGTCAAACAAATGATGAGCAAGACCAAGTATGCTGACCAGGAAGTAACCGATGAATTCGCGATCCCGGAAGATCAGGCCGATCAATTCAATCATTAAGATACCGCAAGGTATCTTTTTTTTTACAATGCTGCAAATCAACTAAGACACATAAAAAAGGACTCGATTTGAAATCGAGTCCTTTTGATCGCTTACGCATCCGGATTCAGTAAATGAGCGCGGTCCAGCAGATAGAACAACAAGCTCAGCAGCATGCCCACGATGCAGGCCAGCACCATACCGCTTAAGACGGTCGCACCAATCGAGATCGAAGCCCCGCTCAGCCCGGTCACAAAGACCACCGAAGTCAGCACCAGATTGGATGACTTGGCATAATCTACATGATTATCGACCAGGATGCGCAGACCGCTGGTACCGATCATACCGTATAATAAGAAACTGATACCGCCGATGACAGGTCCTGGGATAGACTGGATCAAAGCTGACAGCGGACCGATGAACGAACAAATGATCGATAAGATCGCCGCACCGGCAATGACCTGTACGCTGTAGACGCCGGTGATTGCCATGACACCGATATTTTCGCCGTATGTGGTCGTTGGGACCGATCCGACCAAACCCGAAAGCATGCTCGAAAAGTTATCCGCAAAGATCGAGCGATGCAGACCTGGATCCTTCAGTAAATCCCGGCCGATTACTTCGCTGGTCACGATCTGATGTCCGATGTGTTCTGAAGTGATGACCAATAATACGGGCAGGATCATCATGACCGCATTGAAATCAAATTTCGGTGCCTGGAAATGCGGCAGCGAAAAGAAGGATGCCTGCATCACTGGACTTAAATCGACGATGCCGACACACAATGCGGTCACATAGCCGCAGATGATCGCGATCAAGATCGGAATGACGCTGAGAAACTTCCGGAAACAAACACTGCCGATCACGGCAACTCCTAAGGTGACGAAGAACACCAAGGCATTGCGCGGATCCACGGTCTTATCCAGCAAGCCTGCCGTGCTGGCAGCCGAACTGGACAATTCCAAGCCGATCAATGCAACGACCGGGCCCATAGCAGCGGACGGCAGCACAATATCGATCCATTTTGTACCGATTTTCTTGATCAGCAAGGCCAGCAGACAGCCGCAGAAACCGGTGACCACAAAACCGCCCAGCGCATACGGATATCCAAATTTAGCGATAACGATATTGGCCGGCGCAATAAAGGCAAAGCTGCTGCCCAGATAGGCCGGTGCCTTGCCTTTCGTGATGAATATAAACAACAAGGTGCCGATTCCGTTCATCAATAACACGATGGCCGGATTGATGCCGAACAGGAACGGAACCAGGACACTGGCACCGAACATCGCAAACATATGCTGGATGCTCAGCGGAATGCTCTGTTTCAAAGGGACCTTCTCATCCACTTGAATAATTCTTTTAGCCATTTTTTCTCCTCCTAAACCTTTTCATTTATAACATATTTTTTGCAAAATCCAAAGAAACTTTGTATAATGCAATAAGTGATGCGCCTGTAGCTCAACTGGATAGAGTATCAGATTCCGATTCTGGCGGTTGCAGGTTCGACCCCTGTCAGGCGCACCATTTTTTAGTTAGAGGAAAAAATATGAATACGATTCTTTTTGATTTAGACGGAACCCTTATTGATTCCATGTACGTGTGGGAAAATTCGATTCGTCACTTATATGATTTGTATCATATTCCATCGGACTTTGAAGCGGACAAACCCCATTATTTTCAGATGACCTATCCGGAAGTGCTGCAGAACATCCAAAAAAAGTTCATGCCGCAGATTTCGATGAAAGAAATGATCCATGAAGCTGCCGATTATATCGACAGCGAGTACCGGTATCATGTGCCGCTCAAACCAGGCGTAAAAGAATTCATTCAGACACAGTTTGCCCAGGATATGGACATGGCAGTCGTGACGTCAAACTCAACAGCACTCACAGAGACCGTATTGAATCGTTTTGATCTGCAGAAAGATATTGCCCGCATTTTCTCTGCTCAGGATCTGCGCCTGACGAAGCGGGAACCGGAAATTTATCAAATGGCACTCAATTATTTTCAGACCGAACCGCAGGAGACACTGATGTTTGAGGATTCTGCCTACGCGATCGATACAGCCCGGCAGCTAGGGATTCAGTGTATCGGGATCGTAAATGAAGATAATAAATCAGAAATGGAAGCTTTGAACGTGGAGACGATCAATGACTTCACACAAGTGATCTAGGCTTGTCTTCGTAGCTCAGTTGGATAGAGCAACCGCCTCCTAAGCGGTAGGTCGGAGGTTCGAATCCTCTCGGGGACGCCATGTAAACAAAATCGGGACTGTCCCGATTTTTTTTAAAGGAGATTTTATGAACAAGAAAGACTTGGAATGGAAACGGATCGAAGAAAAACAAATTATCAAAAATCAATGGATCGACCTGCGTGAGACGGCTTACCGTTTTCCCGACGGCACCATCGGCAGACCTTTCTATAATATCAGCCGGCAGAACTATGTCGTGATCGTCGCATCGGATGAAAACGGCCGGTACCTATGTGTGCATCAGTACCGCCATGGATTGGGCAAGGTGACGACAGAATTTCCAGCCGGCGGCATCGAATCCGGCGAAACGCTGGAACAGGCAGCCCGCCGGGAACTAAAAGAAGAAACCGGGTATGAATCGGATTCCTGGCAATACTTGTTGGCGGTACCGTCGTATGCGACAATAGCTGATAACTATGCCTATATTTTTAAAGCGGAAAACTGCCGAAAAGTCAGCCGGCAGCACCTCGATGACACAGAATTCCTGCAAGTATCGACGTGTACCGATGAACAGCTGCAGAACATGACCCAAGAAGGCCATTTTGAACAAGCTATTCACATTCTTGCCTGGCTTTGGGCACGAAATTCGATGTAAAGGCATTCATCAATTTGGCCGTTGACTTTCTTGGAAAAGGGGACTATCATCCATTAACAACGAGGAGGTTTCACATGGATAACATTGAACAAGCCGCATCCAAAATGACAACGGCTCAAACCGTTTGTAAATATATCAATAAAATCACCATCTTTTTGACGATCGCTGTAGCCATCATCATCCTGGCCATCGATCCGACCATTTATTTGACCCAAACGTGGACATTGATCCACTGGGTCGGTCTGGCCATGATCGTCATCATTGTTTCAAGCAAGATCTCAGCCTACATCGGCGTATTAAAAAATCCGCACCACAATATTATTTTCATTGTGCTGCAGCTGATCTTTGTACCGATCATCACAAATTTTCTGATCAACTATTTCCATCTGCCGGTCCTGGTCGCTTCGTCGATCGCATTTGCGACCCTGACGCCGGGCGGATTCGGCAAGAATTTTGCCTATAATATCCTGCTGTCCGTATGTATGTTGTTTATCAGCTGGTATGTACTGCCGTCGAGCAGTACGGCGGTCAACGAAGTCTATACGGCCAGCACGAGCACGACGGCCCGCATCGTCGTTGCCATTCTTGGATTGATCGCTCTGGCCGTCTATGAATACTTCGACTGGAAGCGTAAGATGAGAGACAAGAACGAACCGTTGGAAGTTTATTATTTTAAGGAAAAATAATGACGAGCAGATCACCTTCGGCCGGCAGCCGGCCGAAGGTGTTTTTATAAAAAAAGGATGCACTACGCATCCTTCTGGATCAATTCACTGATGTCATTGTCGACCACGATATATATCTTGTAGTCCGGATAAGCTTTTTGAACCTCTGACCGTATCGTCTGACACAAGGCCATGCGGTCCGGTTCGTCAAAACTGATGACCAGATCGAAGCGAATGACTTTTTCACTTTGGTCGACATAAAATCCATGCATCTGCAGGATATTTTCATGGCGGAAGGCAATATCCGCAATGGTCTTGCGCATCGTGATGATGGTTTCATCCTGGGTATTGACGGCGTACACACTGATGGCTGTCAGTATGATATTCAGTTCCTCGTACACACGATACGTGATTTGTTTATTCAGCCGGTCGATATCACAGGCAGTCAATGTATCATCTACTTCGATGTGCAGCGAACCGGTATAATAGTCCGGACCGTAATCCTGCAGCACGACATCGTACGTGCCGTGTACCTCAGGGAAGCTGTCCGTGATCTTTTTGATCTTCACGATCAATGATGGATCCGCACGCTGGCCGAGGATCTGCGAAAGCGTATCCCGAAGCATCTCCAGACCCGATTTGATGATGAAAACGGAGATCACGGCACCGAGATAAGCTTCCAATGAAACATGGAATAAGATAAAAATTACGGCAGCTGCCAAGGTAGAAGCAGAAATGACCGCATCCAGCAGGGCATCCTGTCCGGAATTGATCAAGGAATCAGAATGAACCATCTGTCCGTTCTTTTTCACATACTTACCTAAACCATACTTGACCAGTACACCGACCGTGATGATCGTCAGCGCCAACATGGAATAGGAAGGTGTCTCCGGGTGGATGATCTTCTGGATCGATTCGGATAAGGACGTGATCCCCGCATACAGCACGATCACCGCAATGATGGCGGCAGTGAGATATTCGATACGGCCGTAGCCAAAAGGATGCTGACGGTCGGCCGGCTTGGCCGCCAGCTTGGTGCCGACGATCGTAATGATCGAACTGCCCGCGTCGGACAAGTTATTGACCGCATCCAGTGTCACCGCGATGGAATTCGATAAAATGCCGATGGCTGCCTTGAATGCAGCGAGGAATAAATTTGTAAGGATGCCGACAACGCTTGTCCGCACGATCAGGGCATCCCGATTTTGAGTTTGATTCATAGTGGGCCTCCGTTCACTATTATAAAAGGAATGACTACAAGATACAAAAAGAATAATTTACGAAATCATCTAGTTTTTAAAACTAGATGTATTGACAATTAGAACTCAGTCAACTAGAATACGAATAAAAGAAGGTGGTTCATATGAATATGATGGATTTAAAATATGAAACAAAAGAGGAACGCCTGCGCCGCCGTCAGGCAAGCAAAGACCATCCCGATATGGCGCATCCATTCCAGCTGACCTTCGGCGAAGAAGTCGCCAACTCTGTCAGCCATGGTGTCATGGCGTTTTTACTGCTGCTGGCACTGCCATATTTTGCGGTCCGCAGCTATTTGATCGGTGGTGTCCCTTATGCACTGGGCAGTTCGATCTTCTTGCTGTCGCTGTGGCTCATGTTCATGACTTCCTGCCTTTATCATCTGGCGCCGTACGGTACACGTTATAAACTGGTTTTCCGAAAATTGGACCATATTATGATCCTATTTGCGATTGCCGGATCATATACGCCAGTCTGCCTAACGATGCTTTCCGGACCGATCCAGAAAATCGTTCTGATCGTGGAATGGAGCATGGTCTTATTCGGCATCCTGCTGAAAGTGAGATCCTCCCAATCGCATCCAAAATTGTCGATGACGATTTATATGGTCATGGGCTGGATGGCAATTTTCCTGATCCCGGTGCTGCTGCGGGAAACTTCATGGCTTTTTATCGGTCTGCTGATCGCCGGCGGCCTGCTGTATTCTATCGGTGCCGCTTTCTACAGTTTTCCGGAAAAGCGCTATTTCCATTTTATCTGGCACTTGCTGATCATTGCTGCTTCGCTTTGTCACATGACGGCCATGTTATATTTTATGATCTAGACGTGCAATGATCGATATTTATACACATGATGATCCATTTCTGAAGTGAAAAAAATAGCTGCCGTAAGGCAGCTATTGTTCGTTTTGGCAGGCAATGATCCCAGCCGCGGCTTTCAGGTAATTCTCCACCGCTTTCTGGATCCAAAGATCCTTGATCAAAGCCGGGTAATGGCGCAGCAGATCCACCGTGACCGCAATACCGGTTCCTTTGCGGATGTAGTTGCGCACCGAAGCAAGATGCAGATCTTTTTTATCTGCCTGATACAAAGCCTCTTCCTGCTGATAGGCCGCCATGACTTGTTTCAGAAAATCATCGGCCTTCCACTTTTTAAACCGTTCAATGTCATACATCGCGCCGGCTTCTTCCAACCCATCAATTTCATCCAGGGAAAAACGTTCCAATAAATTTTCATATTCGGCAACCGGAAAATAATAGTACCGGCCCGTCAGATCATGAAAAGCTTTCAGCGTATCAAAATACCCCAGCTGGATGTTTTTATCAATATTTGAACGATCAAAATCAAAGGTACCGCCCAGGTCTTCCTTCGGCCGGATCGTTTTGACTTTCACGTGGGGATCCTCTGTTTTTTTCATCCGGCCGACGCCCGCAATATCCACCAGAATGATCTTCTTGAAGTGCCGTTTGACCAAGGTATTGACCGGCATATTATCGTAGTAGCCGCCGTCCCGGTAAGCCACACCATCGATTTCCTGCGGCGCGAAGATCGGAAAACAAGCCGAGGCAAGCAGGTAGTCGATCAGCATGCCTTCCGGTATATCATCGATAAATAATTCGTCACCGGCTTTCTTTTCCGTATTGTAAGTGATCAGACCCATTTCGATGGGCGATTTCCGGATCTTTTCTTCATCCACGTATTTTTCCAGCAGGCGGCGCAGCGGTTCATTGTTCGGGATCTCATTGCGCAGTTTGGCATGTGCCAGTTCGACCGCATTGCCCGGCGAAAGCAGGTTCTTTTCCGGATCGATATCGACGGAAGACGGCAGTCCGATAATATCATCGATCTCAACGTTTCGGTACAGTTCTTCTAATAGATCCAGATCCCCCTGGGCATACAGCGCTGCATTCAAAGCACCGATCGAAACACCGAGCACGGTGCGGATCGGCAGATGCAGCTCATCAAAGGCCCGGCAGGCACCGACCTGATAGGCACCTTTGGTGCCGCCGCCCGCAAAAACCAGTCCATAATCGTTTTCATTCATACTTACATTGTAGCACGCAGCCTTGTGTTTCCGTCATTGTATTTTTTTCCGAACTCCATTATAATGAGCGTGTTGATGAGAGGAAGAACGATCATGAAAAAAACACGTACGCGATTTGCCCCGAGTCCGACGGGATATATGCATATCGGAAATTTACGGACCGCGTTATTTGAATATTTAATTGCCAAACATGATGATGGCGATTTTTTATTGCGCATTGAAGATACCGACCAGGAACGTCAGGTTGAAGGAGCTGTTGAGATCATTTATGATACCTTGAAAACCTGCGGCCTGAATTGGGATGAAGGACCGGACATCGGCGGTGACTTCGGACCGTATATCCAGAGCGAACGGCTGCCGATGTACAAAGGCTATGCCGAAAAGCTGATCGAACTGGGCGGTGCACATTATTGCTTCTGCAAAGAGGAAGATCTCGAAAAACAACGAGCAGAGCAGGGGGATTCCTTTAAATTCGATGATCCTTGTAAATATTTATACCAGGATGAGATCCAGGCCAAACTGGATGCCGGCGAACCCTATGTCATCCGTCAGACCATTCCGGAACATGTGATGACCTCCTACGAAGATCAAGTATATGGAACGATCGATGTGGATGCGGATGATTTAGACGAACAAGTGCTGCTGAAATCAGACGGCTATCCGACCTATAATTTTGCGAATGTCATCGATGACCACCAGATGGAAATTTCTCATGTGGTCCGCGGCAACGAATATTTATCCAGTACGCCGAAATATAATATGCTTTATGATGCCTACGGATGGGAGCGCCCGACCTACGTCCATGTGCCGCCGGTCATGAAAGATGAAAAACACAAACTGTCCAAGCGCAACGGCGATGCCAGCTTCCAGGATCTGGTAGCCAAAGGCTATCTGCCGGAAGCAATCATCAACTATATTGCGCTGCTGGGCTGGTCCCCGGAAACCGATGAAGAAATCTATTCGCTGGATGAGCTGGTCAAGATCTTTGATATTCACCGTATTTCCAAGCGTCCGGCGATCTTCGATATTGAAAAACTGACATGGATGAACGGTGTATATTTAAGAAACATGGATGATGAAACATTCTATGAAGCGGTCCGTCCGTACTTGGAAAAAGCAGTCGAAAAAGAATATGATCTGCGCTATATTGCCAAATTGATCCAGCCGCGCATTGAGCGTCTGAACCAGGATGACATTTCCGAACCCGTGGATTTCCTCGATCACTTCGATGAGAACTATGACTTGGAAATGTACCGCCACAAACGGCAGAAATCCACCAAGGAGAAATCAGTCGTATCACTGAAAGCCGCAGTCGACGCGCTGCAGCCGCTGACCGACTGGAACGAAGAAACTCTTCAGGAAACGATGATGGCGCTGCCGACGCAGCTCGGCGTCAAGAACGGCGTCGTGCTCTGGCCGATCCGCACGGCGCTGTCCGGCAAACGCGTAACGCCGGGCGGTGCGATCGAACTGGCATACATGTTAGGCAAAGAAGAAAGTCTGCGCCGTCTGCAGCTGGGCATCGACCGCCTGGAAGCAGATCTGAACGATCCAGAATAGGTAAAATCCCGCATCGAAGCGGGATTTTTTTATGGATCCAAAGTAGGGATCTCGATGGTCCGGTCAGCACCGATGGCTGAGCTGATCCGGTGAGAAACAGATAACACGGTCCGATTGGCGGATGCCTCCTTCAGCGCCTGTATGATCTGTGCTTCTGTCTGGGCATCGAGATTGGCCGTGATCTCATCCAGAAGCAGGACCTGCGGATCGGCGACAACCGCGCGGGCGATCGCCAACATCTGCATCTGCCCTTGGGAAAATAGTTCTTCATGCATCGGGGTATCCAGTCCCTGCGGCAGCTGATCGACCGTATCTTTCAAGCCGGCCAGTTTTAAGGCCTGAAGGACATCTTTATCGCTCAATGTGCCGTCATAAAGCGTGATTTGATCACGTACCGTACCAGGCACCGTTGGAAAATCTTGTTCCACGCAGCCGTAGATCTTCCGCTTTTCGTGTTCGGGGATCGCGCATGGACATTGGCCGGCCAGATAGATCGAACCGTGCTGCGGCTGATAGAGCCCGGTCAGCAGCCGGAATATTGTTGATTTTCCCGCGCCGGTCCGGCCTGTCAAGGTGACGATCTCATTGGGGCGGACCGTAAAGGACAGATCTCGGATCACAGGACGGGCCGGATCATAACCAAAGGTCACATGATCCAGAAGGATCCCGGATTTCGGGATAGGATCGGTGCATCTAGGCTGCCAGTTGGGTTCGTTGAAGAATTCTTCCATGTGCCGGATCGCGGCGGCGGCTGCCTGGATGTTCTGGATCTCCATACCAATGTTTTCCAACGGGGAAAAAATCTGACTGATATAGGCCATCATCGCCACGGCCGAACCGACCGAGATGCCGAACCAGGCACGCCAGGCAGGACTGCGGACCGCGAGCACCATCATCAGGGCACACAAACAAGCCTGTACAAACAAGATGACCGGCGAATAGATGCTGTCGATGAAGTTGGAACGATCCATGGCCTGGTAGCTTTCCCGGATCGCTTCATCGTAGGAGCGTTCCATATAGCGCTGCACATGCAGCGTACGGATCATCCGCATACAGCGCAGTGTCTCAGGAACATGGTTGTTGACTTTGGCAATAGCACGCCGGTTGTCCAGCTGGGCTTGGCGGATCCGCTTTCTGCAGATGCGTGTAAACACGTACAGCACCGGCAGGACCGCGAGGATCAAAAGACCCAGACCCGTTGAACGCGTGAAGATCACCCAAAGAATGGCGATCACGCGCAGGCTGTCCGCAAACATACTGATGACGCCGTCGCTGTACAAAACATCGATCGCATCCCCGTCATTGATGAAGAGCGAGGTGATCTTGCCGGCCGGATGATGATGGTAATAATCTGCCGGCAGCCGATCCAGCTTCGCGCATAATGCCGAACGGATCTCATGGGTAAGCTTCTGTCCAAATATCGTGATCCAGGCATTTTGGATGGCCGTCAAGCCATCGGCCAGCACGATCAATAACAGATAGAAGGCAGCCAGTGAAAAGGAAATCGCCTGATGCTGGCTCAATCGATTGACGATTTGTTCCAGGACCAGCGGCGGCAGAAGCGATGTGCCGGCAGCGCCGATGATCACAGCACCAAGCAAGATAGTGCGCTTTTTATGCCGGCGGATGACCTGACCGGCAGAACGACGGATCCAGTGTTCGCTATGCATGTTCATCGCTCCTTTGCGATTGTTTCTGAAATAAAGCCCGATAAGCTGGCTGTTCACGCATCAATGTTTCATGGTCCGCAAAAGAAGCGGTGCCGTCATGCAGAAACAAGACATGATCGAACGTAGGAAAATGATACAGCCGGTGGGAGAGGATCAAGATCGTACGATCTTGATAACGGGTCCGCAGTGTGGTCAGGATCTTTGTCTCAGTCTGCTGATCAACGGAGGCAAAAGGATCGTCCAGCACGAGGATCGAACGGCTGTGAGCCAATGTACGGGCCAGGGCGGCGCGGGCCTGCTGGCCGCCGGATAATAAGCTGCCCTGGGAACCGATCGAATCGGCTGCTGTTTTATGCATGCTCTTCAGATCTTCGTCCAGTGCGGTCTGATGGACATATTCCGGGACATCGACAGACCGCCCTAAAGCGATATTTTCAGTCAGACTGCGGTCCAACAATTCCGGATCATGCCCCATGTATGAAAAGAAGCAGCACTTCTGTGCTTCGCTCAAAGAGCGGAATTCCTGTCCGTTGACGGTGATCGAACCGGTATAGACGGCTTCATCCACCAGTACTTTGCCGATCAGCGTCTTGCCGGATGCCACGGCGCCGGTGATGCCGATGATCTGGCCGGGGCGTGCGGTAAAAGAAACATGATAAAGCTGATCCGGTGCCTGATAACCGCAGGAAACATCCTGCCAGCTCAGGACGGCCGGCTGGAGCGGTTCATGCTGCGGATCGAAATCATCGGCAGCCGGCTCGGCCATAAACGGGCGGATCCGCTGCCAGGATACTTCCGCTTTCTGTACCGCATTAAACAAATTTGCGGCATGACTGGTCTTTACGGCGAGTTTCGTGAAGCAGGAAAGAAAGGTCGTAAAGGCGGCCAGATTCCATGCGGTCCATCCGGTGCCGATGACATTGCGGGCACCAAAATAAATGACCATCACTGCACCGATCATCGCGATCGCATCATACAAAGGAGCTAATGCACTTTCGTATAGGTTCGCTGCAGCACTTTTGGTTTCATAATCCTGCAGGGCTTTTTCATAATGCGCATTCCGGTTTTGTTCCTGTCCGAACAGGCGATATGTCAGCGCATGTTCGATGCGGTCGATCGTGTCATCATTTAAACTTGACTGGCTTTGTTTGTATGCCTCATTGGCAGCGGTGACCCGCACCTTCAAACGGTCTGCTGCCAAATAGGCCAGCGGCGTGAAGGCGCAGCACAAAAGCGTCAGCCGGACATCGTAATGCAGGAGCATGACAATGTAGGTGATCATGACCACGCCGGTATCAAACAATTCGGTCGTAAACTTCCGCATTCCTTCCGCGCAGGCATCCACATCGGCAATGGCTTTGGTCATCAAGGAACCGCTGTCTTCCGCTGCATCATGCGTATAGATCAGGTGATCATAAAGGATGCCGCGCATCCGGCGGCTGGTGTTGTTTGCGAAGCGGCGGACCCCGAAGCGTTTGACGGCCCGCATGCCTTGTACCAGCAGGATCACGCCGACATACCAGCCGGCAATGGAAACCATAGCTGCAGCGGATCGTTTGTGCTGCAGGATATCGGCCAGGCACTGGACCAGCTGGCCTTCAAAATACGGCCCGGCAGCCATACCGATGTTATAGATCAGTCCTGAGATGGTAATGACGATCAGCAGGGGGATCTCGGCTTTAAAATAGGATGCGATCTGATCCGGATGTTTCATCGGTTCATTCATGCAGTTTCGCCTCTTTTTCGATTCGTTCTGTTACATGTTCAAATCCGCCTTTTGATTCCTGTTTATTGCGCAGATAAAGCTGGCGGAGCAGACGGGAGAACGTCTGCCGGTCCTCCGGGGACAGACCTTCGTAGAGCCAGTCGTAATAAATGGCTTCGATAGTTGCTTTGGAAAGTTTCAGTCGGTCGGCTTTTTCGGTCGCATAGAGCAGTTGGCTGCGCCCGTCTGCCGGATTTTGTTTGCTTATGATATATCCCTTAGCTTTCAGGCTCGATGCCCGTCGGGCGCAGGCGCCTTTATCCAGCCCGAGGATCGCCCGGATCTCTGCCTGGGTGATGCCTGGATTTTTACGGATAACATGCAGAAAATCAAATTCTGCTGTTCCGATGCCTTCCGCCCGCATGGTCCGGGCAGTAAACTTGGACACCTCACGGGCGATCTTTGTGATGTCACGGATGGTATGGTCCATTGGAATTCCTCCTTAGAAAGATGTAGTATCATCTAACTATATGATAATACATCTTTCTATGAATACAATAGAAAAAAACCTCTTCTTACGAAGAGGTCGATCTTTATTTTTTCGGTAATTTAAAGGAGCTTTTCAGTTCGCAGATCCGGTTGAAAACCAGATGATCATCTGTGGTATCTTTTGGATCGATATTGTAGTATCCGTTGCGCACGAACTGGAATTGATCGCCGGGCTTATTGGCGCGGACGGTCTCTTCGACGAAGCAATGTTCCTTGATCGTTAAAGAATGCGGATTCAGATTGACAGAACCGTCTTCGTTGTAGACGCCTTTTTCTTCATCAACCAGATTTTCGTATAAACGAACTTCCGCATCGATGCAGTGATGGACCGGGATCCAGTGGATCGTCCCTTTGACTTTTCGTCCTTTAAAGCCGCTGCCATTGCGCGTTTCCGGATCGTATGTGCCGTGTACGACGGTCACATTGCCGTCTTCATCCGTTTCATAGCCGGTGCAGCGCACGAAGTAGGCATTCATCAAACGAACTTCATTGCCCACGAACATCCGGTAGTATTTTTTCGGCGGATCGATCATAAAATCATTGCGTTCAATATATAATTCTCGTTCAAACGGGATCTTTTTCATGCCCAGGTCCGGATTTTCAACATTGACCTTGGCATCCATGTATTCCACCTGATCCTCCGGGTAGTTGTCGATGATGAGCTTGATGGGATCGAGCACAGCCATGATCCGCGGTGCTTTTGGTTTCAGATCATCACGGATGCAGTATTCCAGCAGCGCATAATCCACAGAGGAGTTGCTTTTGGAAACCCCTGTGATCTCCATGAATTTATGTAATGATTCCGGTGTGAAACCGCGCCGGCGCAGGGCAGCGATGGTCACCAGCCGCGGATCGTCCCAGCCGTCCACGACGCCTTGTTCCACCAGGCGTTTGATGTAGCGTTTGCCGGTGATGACGTTGGTCACGTACATTTTCGCAAACTCGATCTGTTTCGGCGGATTCGGGAATTCGGCTTCCCGTACGACCCAGTTGTACAGCGGCCGATGGTCTTCGAATTCCAGCGTACACAAAGAATGGGTCACACCTTCGATCGCATCTTCGATCGGGTGCGCAAAATCATACATCGGATAAATACACCATTTATCCCCCGTATTCTGGTGATGTTGGTGAGCAACACGATATAAGATCGGATCGCGCATGTTCATGTTCGGGCTGGTCATATCGATCTTGGCCCGCAGCACCAGAGCGCCGTCTTCAAACTCGCCGGCTTTCATCCGCCGGAATAAATCCAGGCTCTCTTCGATCGGGCGATTGCGGTTAGGCGACTCTTTGCCCGGTTCGGTCAGCGTGCCGCGGTATTTGCGCATTTGCTCCGGCGTCAGATCGTCGACATAAGCTTTTCCTTTTTGAATGAGTTTTTCGGCAATTTCGTACATCTGATCAAAATAATTGGATGCAAAACGGACGCCGCCGACATACTTGGCGCCGAGCCATTCCACATCTTTGACGATCGAATCCACGTATTCCGTATCTTCTTTTGTCGGGTTGGTATCGTCAAAACGCAGATGGAAATCACCATGATATTTCTGCGCCGTACCGTAGTTCAGCAGGATCGATTTCGCATGACCGATGTGCAGATAACCATTGGGTTCCGGCGGAAAACGGGTCACGACCTTGGTGTAGGTGCCGTCAGCCAGATCCTGATCAATGATCCGTTCGATAAAATTTTTACTATTCGTCTCTTCCATGAAAGATCACCTTCCTGATAATACTTAATTCTACCAAAGTTTTAACCTATAGTCTATACTTCCGAAAAGCGCCGCAAGAAAAGAAAAAGTATGTTATGATGAGGACATGAAATACGCGAACCATATTGATGAATGCGAAGACGGCGATTATTTTGAGTTCATGCCGGGGCCGTATGACGGCCGTACCGGCAACGAAGACTCCTTATATTTAAATGTAGAGATCTTTGATGATCTCGAACTGAAAGAATTGATCACAGAAATTATTCCGGAATTCGATTCATACGGCATCACGACGGTCGTTGCGGATGAATGGAAACAGTTGGCCGCCCGCAGTGAAGTGTTTGCGGAAATGCAGGATTGGGCGGCAGACGTATATAAGCAATATGATGAAATGACATTGATCGGCTTATAAAGCCGTTTTCCTTTGCAAAACATAGGACCTATGTTACAATGAGGTCGTGAAAAATATCACAAGCAGAGAAGGAATCATCCAGCGCATCCAGAAACTGGAAAAAGAACATGCGCTGGCCATTGAAGATTATGAATATTTGATCGAAAACCGCACCCCGGAGACCGATGACTGGATCCGGCATAAAGCCGTTCAGATCACCCGTTCGATATACGGACGGGACATTTATGTGCGCGGCTTGATCGAGTTTACCAACATCTGCCGCAACAACTGCTATTACTGCGGCATCCGTAAAGACAACCCGCACGTGCGCCGCTACCGCTTGAGCCAGGAAGAGATCCTTTCCTCCTGCAAAACCGGTCATGCGCTGGGCTTTCGGACTTTTGTCCTGCAAGGCGGGGAAGATGCATATTTTACGGACGACCGGCTGTGTGCCATTGTATCAGAGATCCATGAGCGCTATCCGGATTGTGCGATCACTTTATCCGTAGGCGAACGCAGCGCCGAAAGCTATCGGCGCTTGTATGAAGCTGGAGCGGAGCGCTATCTGCTGCGGCATGAAACCGCCGACGCGGATCATTACCGGCTCCTGCATCCTTCAACGATGTCGTTTGCGCATCGAATGGACTGTATCCGTACGCTGCGGGACATCGGATATGCGGTCGGTATCGGCATGATGATCGGTGCACCGTATCAGACAGCACGTCATCTGGCAGAAGATCTGAAATTTATTGAAACCTTTCAACCGGAGATGTGCGGCATCGGCCCATTCATTCCGCATGGCCAGACACCGCTGAAAGACTTTCCGGCCGGCTCGGTCGATCTGACCTGTTACCTGCTGGCGCTGATCCGGCTGATTTGTCCGGATGTCCTGCTGCCGGCTACGACGGCATTGGGAACGATGGATCCGAAGGGACGGGAAAAAGGTGTGCTGTCCGGCGCCAACGTGGTGATGCCGAACTTATCACCGACCGAAGTGCGGAAGGACTATCAGCTTTATGATAATAAAATTTGTACCGGGGAAGAAAGTGCGCAGTGCCGGGGCTGCCTGGAACGGCGCATGCTTTCCATTGGTTATCAAGTCGTCACCGACCGCGGTGACAAAAAGAACATCTGACGACAAGGAATTTTCCAAGTAGGAAGTTGGCAATGACACTCTTTTCACTTGGAAGGAGTGTCTTTTTTTGGAGGAATTATGCTTAAGATTGCGATTTATGGAAAAGGCGGCATCGGTAAATCAACTATGACCAGTCACCTGGCCGCGGCATTCAGCCGGCAGGGCAAAAAAGTGATTCAGATCGGCTGCGATCCCAAAGCCGACAGTACATTTTCTTTATTAGGCGGCAAAGCCATTACACCGGTCATGGATTATCTGCGCGCGCATGATGAGGATCCGACATTGGAGGATATCATGGAAATCGGCTACAACGGCATCCGTTGTCTGGAAACCGGCGGACCGACGCCGGGCCTAGGCTGTGCCGGCCGCGGCATCATGGCGACCTTTGCGCTGCTGGAAGACTTAGAGCTGTTCGAACGGGAACAGCCGGATGTGGTCTTGTTTGACGTATTGGGTGATGTGGTCTGCGGCGGGTTTGCGGCACCGATCCGCGAAGGCTATGCCGATGAGATCCTGATCGTCACCTCCGGAGAGAAAATGGCACTTTATGCGGCCAATAATATTTGGAAAGCCGTGGAAAATTTCAAAAACCGCAGTTATGCGACGGTCCGCGGCATCCTTTTCAATCGCCGCAACATACCGAATGAAGAAGAAAAAGTCCGCGCCTTTGCCAAAGAACGCGGCTTACCGATCGTGGCGGATATCGGCCGCAGCGATGCGATCAATGTGTGCGAGGAACAGGGTAAAACTGTCGTGGAAGCGATGCCGGAGGATCCGCTGACGAAAACGTTCTGCGATCTGGCGGATACCTTGTGGGAGGACAACCGATGAACGCCTTTTATACCACTGCGGCCGACTTGGCTGCCGGCAAAAAAATTCCGGCCGAATACGATCCGTCCGCGCATTTGATCTACAGTTCGCCGGCAACGCTGGCCTATAATTCACCGGGCGCCATCGGCTTCGGTGTGAAACGGGCTGCTTTGACGATCCCCGAATCGGTGATGTTACTGATCGCGCCGGCCAGCTGCGGCCGCAATTCGACCATTCTCTCAGCTGAAGAACACTATCGGGATCGGATGTTTTATTTATTGATGAATGAAACCGACTTGGTCACAAGCCGTCATCTGCGCAAGATCACGCAGGCAGTGAAGGAAATCGATGAACTCTGTCATCCGAAAGTTGTGATCTTATGCATCACCTGTGTCGACGCTCTGCTCGCAACCGATCTGGAAAGCATCTGTGAAAAGACAGCACAGGAGACCGGGTTGATCCTTGTGCCCAGCACGATGTACGCGCTGGAACGGGAAGGCCGCAAACCGCCGATGGTGCAGGTCCATGACACGGTTTTCTCTTTATTAAAACGAAAGCCGGTCGACCCGCATGCGGTCAACCTATTGGGCTGGTTCAGCCCGATCGATCCGGAAAGCGATCTTTTTCCGCTGCTTCAGAAAGCCGGCCTGACTAAGATCCGGCAGGCTGCCGAAATGAAGACCTTGGATGCCTATCAGAAGATGGGCGAAGCCAATTTCAATCTGATCCTTGATCCGGAAGCAGCGTATGCCGGCGAACAGCTTTATCAGCGGCTGGGCATGCCCTATTTGGAAATACCGCGGGTCTATGCGCCGGATCGGATCCATCATGTGTATCAGCTGCTTGCCAAAGCGGTCGGAATTACGATCGATGATGATGAGTGGTATGCGAAGGGCAAACGGAAACAAGCCGAGCTGCCGGGCGGCCGCCGCATCGTGATCGGGGAAATGTGCAACGCTGATCCATTTGAACTGGCAGCCTTCCTGGCGGAACAAGGATATGTCATTCCGGAGATCTTTTCCAATGTCATCTCCCGGAACCTTCCGACCATCAAACGGCTGGCGAAACTGAGTCCGGAAACCAAGGTTTACACGGGTATCTCGCCTTCGATGATCAATTTTCAGGCGGATGCCCATCCGGATCTGACGATCGGCAAGGATGCCGGTCAATGGTATCCAAACGTACCATGCGTCGAATGGAACAGTGAAAAACAGCCCTTTGGTTATGATGGCTTCATCAAGCTGGCAGACCGGATCAAGGAGGTGTCCGCATGAAAGGATTGTTTCGTTATTTGTCGCCGTTTGCACCGGATATCTCCGGCGCCTGTTCCGTTTTATTCGGGTTAGGCGGCATGATCGTCATCTGTGATGCGGGCGGCTGCACCGGCAACACGTGCGGCTTTGATGAACCGCGTTGGTATACACAAAAAAGTGCGGTCTTTTCTGCCGGCCTCCGGGATCTGGATGCGATCCTGGGACGGGATGACCGTTTACTGGATAAAATCGAAAAAGCGCTGACTTCGTTTCAGCCGCATTTTCTTGCGCTGATCGGCACACCAGCGCCCTCTGTGATCGCTACGGATTATGCGGCCTTGTGCCGGATCGGTGAAAAGCGCTTCGGTCTGCCGTGCATCTATATTGATACGACCGGCATGGAGACCTATGAAATCGGTCAGCAGAAAGCTTATCGGGCACTGCGTCCGATGATCCAGGCGGCACCGACCGATCAAATCGGCCAGTGGGGCGCAACGCCGCTGGATCTGCCCGGCCAAAGGGATGGTTTGTGCTTTGATCAATGGGAAGACTGGACGATGGCCGGCGGTACGAAACAAAATCTTGTGCTTTCACCTTCCGGTCTGGAAACGGCCCGCTATTTGAAAGAACGTTTCGGGATCCCTTATGACCGTCTGCGCGGCACCTGCCGGCATCAAGAAGACCGCCGGATCCTGATCGTTCATCAACAAATTTATGCGGATTATGTGCGCGACTGCATCGGCACCGGTGATGTTGCATCCTTCTTTACGATGGACGCCGAATATAAACAAACAAACGACATCCAGCTGGACGGCGAAACAGAATGGATCCAGCTGGTCAAAAACGGGGACTACGATGTGATCATGGGCGATCCGATGTTTCAGCAGGCGATCCCGGATTTTTCCGGCACCTATATTCCGCTGCCGCAGTTTGCGGTATCCGGACAGATGCATCAAGCTGATTCAGCCGAAGCCTACGAGGCTTCCTGGAGAAAGGCGCTATGGAACGAATAAGGATCCGGGTCTTCGGCATTGTCCAGGGTGTCGGATTCCGGCCTTTCGTGGTCCGCATCGCCCATGCCAATGCCGTCACGGGGACGGTCACAAACAAAGGGCCGTATGTTGAAATTTTCGTGCAGGGAACTGCGGCACAAAACGAAGCATTCATTCATGATTTAAAAATCAAAGCACCGGATCGGTCGATGATCTTGAAAATTGAAACCGAGCCGTGCGAGCCCATTGACGAAACCGACTTTACGATCCTGCACAGTATGAAAGTCAAGGGGGATATTTTCGTTTCACCGGATATTGCGATCTGTCCGACTTGTCAGAAAGAACTGTATGGCCCGGCCAACCGTCGTTATTTACATCCGTTCATCAACTGTACGGCCTGCGGGCCGCGGCTGACGATCTTAGACGGTATGCCGTATGACCGGGAACGCACCAGCATGAAAGAATTTCCAATGTGTCCGGCATGTGAATACGAATATACGCATGAAGAAACCCGGCGGTATCATGCCCAGCCCGTGTGCTGCAACGAATGCGGTCCGGAGCTTTATATCATGGACACCGATATCCGGCGGGATGCGGCGTTGAAGACTTGCCGGCAGGCATTGTGCGATGGCCGGATCGCCGCTGTCAAAGGCATCGGCGGCTTCCATCTGTGCTGTGATGCGACAAACCAAGAAACCGTCATGACGCTGCGCCGGCGTAAGACTCGGCCGTTCAAACCGCTGGCCGTAATGATGAAAAATATGGATGTGGTCCGCCGAGAATGCGAAGTCAGTCCGGCGCAGGAAAAGATCCTGACCGGTGCACAAAAACCGATCCTGCTGCTGAAGAAAAAACCAAACGGAAAGCTATGCCGCGCCATTGCACCGGATAATCCGTATGTCGGAGTGATGCTGCCGTACGCACCGGTGCAGATGCTTTTATTTGAATATCCGGACGATCTTCAGACACCGGATTGTCTGGTGATGACCAGTGCCAATCCCAAGGGCGCACCGATCTGCCGGACCGACGAGGATGTCCGAGAGAACCTGATGTCGATCTGCGATCTGGTCCTTTCCAACAACCGCCGGATCCGGCTGCGGGCGGATGATTCCGTGATGGCTTGGTTTGATGACAAGCCGATGATGATCCGCCGGTCCCGGGGCTATGCGCCGCTGCCGGCCGCCGTGCCGGTGCAGACGGACCGGAAGATCCTAGGCATCGGCGGCGAACTGAAGAATACCTTTTGTCTCACCAATAAGGATCTGTTTTATCTTTCCCCATATATTGGGGATCTAAGCGATATCCGCAGTGTGGAAGCCTTACGGCAGGCCATCCAGCGTATGGAAGATTTGTTGGAGATCCGCCCCGATGTCGTGGCCTGCGATCTGCATCCGCAGTACAATTCACGCCTTGTGGCGCATGATCTCGGACTGCCGGTCGTGGAGATCCAGCACCACTATGCCCATGTGCTTTCGTGCATGGCAGAAAACCAATTGTCCGGTGAGGTGATCGGCATTGCGATGGACGGCACC
Organism: Catenisphaera adipataccumulans; assembly: GCF_014202755.1. Lineage (GTDB taxonomy): Bacteria > Bacillota_I > Bacilli_A > Erysipelotrichales > Erysipelotrichaceae > Catenisphaera > Catenisphaera adipataccumulans. Next base: position 76,106 of record NZ_JACHHK010000001.1, on the reverse strand, counting down.
GGCTACGGAACGGATCAAACGATCTGGGGCGGGGAGTTCTTCGTGTGTGATGAACATAATTATACCCGTTATGGATCCATTGAACCCTTTGTGCTGCCCGGCGGCGACCGGGCCGCTGTGGAATGTTACCGGCCGGCAGTCGCTCTGCTGCATCAGCACCGGCTTATGGATCAGGCGGCTGCTTTACATCTATGCGATGCCGGCACACAGGATGTGCTTTGTACGATGATCGAACAGCACATCCATACGATCCCGACGACCAGCGTCGGCCGGCTGTTTGATGCGGTCAGTGCGATCTTAGGACTGCGTCTGACCAACACCTGCGAAGGGGAAGCCTCCATGGTCCTGGAGTTCACGGCCATGCAGGGACACCCATCTGATCCGCTGCCGGTAAAGATCAAAGATCATCAGTTGATGGTCAAAGAGATGCTTCAGGCTTTGGTCCGCCGTCATCTGGATGGTGAGCCCGCTGCCGATACGGCTCTGGCTTTTCATCACTGGCTGGCACAGGGCATTGCGGCCATGTGCCGGCAGATACGTGAAGCGGCGGCATTGAAACGGGTCTGCATCAGCGGCGGCTGTGCGCAGAATCAGGTGCTTCTGCATCAATTAAAAGAACAATTGACAAAAGACGGATTTGCGGTCTACACCCATCAGATGATTCCGGCCAATGACGGCGGGATCGCGCTGGGGCAGGCATATTATGCGGCGGCAAACCCGGAGAAAGGAGAATAATATGTGTGTAGGATTACCCGCAAAAGTAAAGAAAATCAAAAACGGCAAGGCTTTGGTCGATGCGACCGGTGCCGTGCGTGAGGTCTCGGCTGAACTGGTCGAGGATCTGGAAGTCGGCGATTATGTGATGGTCCATGCCGGCGCAGCCATTGCGAAGATCAACGGTACCGATGAGGCAGAAAGTGAATCCATCCTGGAGGAATACCAGTGAATCCGGAAATTGTTGAACAGCTGAAAGCCTATGACGGACGCCCGCTGCGGATCATGGAAGTGTGCGGAACGCATACGCATGAAATCTTCCGTCAGGGGATCCGCAGCCTGCTGCCGGAAAAGATCCGGCTGATCTCCGGACCGGGCTGTCCGGTTTGTGTGACCCCGGTCGGTTATATCGATCAGGCGGTCGCTTTGGCGCGGCGCGGTGTGGTCATCTGCACATTCGGTGATTTGATCCGGGTGCCGGGCAGTGAAGCTTCGCTGGCCGATGCCCGGAAAGAAGGCGCTGTGATCAAAATGGTGTACAGCCCGTTGGATGCGCTTGAATTTGCGAAGGCCAATCCGGATCAGGATGTTGTCTTTTTATCAGTGGGATTTGAAACAACGACGCCGGCTTCCTGCATGGCCGTACGCAATGCAAAAAACGAAGCGGTCCGCAATTTTTCGATCTTAACGGCCAATAAAACCATGGATCAAGCATATTATGCGCTGCGGGACAGTGCCGATGCCTTTTTGTATCCCGGACATGTATCCGCGATCACGGGAACAGCGATTTATCGACAGTTGTGTGCCGACGGCATCAGCGGCGTGATCACCGGCTTTACCGGACCGGAAATTATTACGGCTTTGACGGTCATCACAAAAAAATGTGCCGAAGGAAAACCGTTTTTTGTCAATGCGTATCCGCGGGTCGTGACCGATGAAGGATCGCGGCCGGGACGGAAACTGATCCATGAGATCATGGAACCGATCGACAGTGAATGGCGCGGACTGGGCGTGATCCCAAGATCCGGGCTCGCACTGCGATCCGAATATGCCGATTTTGATGCGCGGAAAAAATATAATTTGGAAAATATCAGCGGCCATGCCAACCCGGCCTGCAGATGCGGCGATGTGCTGAAAGGCGACTGTACGCCGTTTGACTGTCCGCTGTTTGACCGCGTATGCACGCCGGAACATCCGGTGGGAGCCTGCATGGTCTCCAATGAAGGGGCTTGCTCCGCATTTTATACATATGGTAAGGAGGCGCAAGAATGAGTGAAACGATCACGCTGGCGCATGGCGCCGGCGGTGCACAGACTGCGGATCTGATCGACCGCATTTTTAAAAAAAATCTTGATAATCCGGATATGACAGCCGATGATGCGGCGGTATTGGATCTGCCGGCCGGCAGAATAGCGATGTCGACCGATGGTTTTATTGTCTCGCCGGCCATTTTTCCCGGCGGCAACATCGGCAAGCTTTCAGTCTGCGGCACGGTCAATGATTTAGCCTGTATGGGTGCCCGCCCGTTGTATCTGACTTGTTCCTTTGTGATCGAGGAAGGCTTTTCCATGGATACGTTGGAACAGCTGGCGGCCGCCATGGGAAAAACAGCCCAGGAAGCGGGTGTCCGTTTTGTCGCCGGTGATACAAAAGTCGCCGGAAAAGGACAGGTGGACGGTGTCTTCATTACGACGGCCGGCGTCGGTGAATTGTTGGAGGGCGTCCATCCCGCCGGCGCCAACGCAAAACCAGGCGATGCGGTGATCGTGACTGGAGATGTCGGCCGGCATGGCTGCACGATCTTGCTGGCACGCAACGATTTCAAGATCCAGGCAGATGTTACCAGCGATTGTGCACCATTGGGAAAAACGGTGGAACGGGTCCTGAATGCGGTTCCGGATGTACATGTGATCCGGGATGCCACCCGCGGCGGTGTCGGTACGGTGTTGTATGAGATCGCCCATCAATCTGGTATCGGCATCCGTTTGAATCAGGAAGCCATCCCGGTCGATCCGGCGGTCCGCGGCGTCTGCGGCATGCTCGGGCTGGAGCCGCTCTATTTGGCTTGTGAAGGCCGCCTGGTGATGTTTGTTCCGCAGGATCAGGCGGATCAAGTCATCGAGATCCTGCATGATTGTCCGTATTCGCAGAATGCGGCCGTCATCGGTACGGTGACCGATCGAAAAGGTGTGGTCACGATGAAAACAGCGATCGGCAGTGAAACCATTTTGCCGCGTCCGGGCGGCGAACTGCTTCCGAGGATCTGCTGATGATCAAGCTCGCATTTTATGGCAAAGGCGGCATCGGAAAATCGACAACGGTTTCGAATGTTTCCGCCGCTTTAGCAGAAAAAGGCTATACGGTCATGCAGATCGGCTGCGATCCCAAAGCAGACAGTACGATCAATTTACGGCGCGAACCGGAAAAAGCAGCCGTATTGGATCTGCTGCGTGAAAAAAATCAAGAGACTACATTGGAGGAAGTCGTGACACGCGGCTATCGGGATGTGCTGCTGGTGGAAGCCGGCGGCCCGACTCCGGGACTTGGCTGTGCCGGCCGCGGGATCATTGCGGCGATGGAGTTTCTTGATGATAAGAAAGCCTATGAAGTCTATCACCCGGATGTGGTGTTGTTTGATGTGCTGGGCGATGTTGTCTGCGGCGGTTTTGCGATGCCGATCCGTGAAGGCTATGCCGATCAGGTCTATATCCTGACTTCCGGTGAGGCGATGTCCATTCATGCAGCCATGAATATTGCCCTGGCGGTGGAGATGTTCCAGAAACGCGGCTATGCGACATTAGGCGGAGTTATTGTCAATCGGCGTATGGTCAATCAGGAAGAAGAACGCATTGCCAAATTGTGCAAAGATATTCATTCTTCGGTCGTCGGGATCCTGGATTTCTCCAAAACGGTGCAGGAAGCCGATGACCGTCATCAGACCGTGATCGAAGCGTTCCCGGACAGTTATGCGGCCAACATGTACCGCCGGCTGGCTGAAGAGTTATTGGAGAATGCCCATGACTGAACCTGTACTGCCGATCGGTCGGGTCACATCCGACGCTCCGTTTGAATCCAGCCTGGAATTTACCCCGCAGACCCGCGGCACCTGGACCATTGCGCATACGCCGATGCTTGTACCGGGCTTGTTAGAAATCTTTGTCTGCCCGGAAGGCTGCCTGCGCGGGGTCGTTTTATCAGCGGCGGAAGACCGGCTGCTTGATCGGTTTGCGATGGTCACGGTCAAAGAAGAAGATGCGGTGGACGGCGATATGGAAAAGCTGTTCTATGAAGGGGTCTGTGATATTCTGGATGCCATGGAAACACTGCCGCCCTGTGTCATGGTCTTTACCTCCTGTGTGCATCATTTTACCGCGATCGATCTGCCGTATGTTATGACGCATCTGCGAAAACGGTATCCGCAGGTGGACTGGATCGAAAACTATATGAACTGCACCATGCGGCAGTCCAAGCTGCATTATGAAGAAGTGACGGCACGCCAGTGGTATGCGCCGTTAGGGAATGTGGAAAAAGACCCGGATCAAGTGGATATCATCGGCAATTACTTTGCGCTGGATCCGGACAGTGAGATCTACAGTCTTTTGAGCGATCAGAAAATTTACGATCTGCCGCTGTGTGAAACATATGCCGAATACAAAGAAATGGCGCACGCAAAATATCTCATCTATAATATGCCGGTCGCCAAAGAAGCCGCCCGCGATCTGCAGGCACGCAATGGCCAGATCCCGATCTATATACCTTATACCTGGTCGATGAAGGAAATCGAAGCCGATCTGGACCGGCTGGCGGATACGTTAGGTATTCAGCGGAAAGATTTTTCCCGTCAGAAAGAACTGGCAGAAAAAGCCCTGCGTAAAACAGCACGGCTTTTACACGGCCGGGCCGTTCAGATCGATTACAGTGCGACCCCGCGGCCGCTCGAACTGGCCTGTCTGCTTTTAGAACATGGGATGAATGTGACCACGGTCTACAGCGATGCCGTTCTGCCAGGAGAACAGGATGCCCTGCAGCGCTTACGCGTGCTGGCTCCGGAGATGGAACTGCGGGCGGCGGTGCATTACCGCTGCCGTTTATGGCACGATCTGGATCCGGATTGTCTGGCAATCGGACAGAAAGCGACGTATTATTCCGGCACGCGGCATTTTGTGAACATGGTCGCCAATGACGGCTTATACGGCTATACTGGCATCCGTAAATTGTGCGAACAGATGCAGGATGCGCTGTTTTATGAAAAAGATCCGGCGATGATCGAAATCAAAGCGAAAGGATGTTTCGGATGAAAAAGGCAACCAAGAAAACAGTCAATGAGGCAGCCGACTGGGCAGGCGCCAATTCCGCCTTATATGAACTAGGCGGTCTGGTCATCGTGCATGATGCCTCCGGATGCAACTCGACGTATGCGACCCATGATGAACCGCGCTGGGATCAGATCCCGAGCCTGATGTTTATTTCTGCCTTGACCGAATACGATGCGATCCTCGGCAACGATCAAAAGCTGATCGATCAAGTCGTTGAAGCAGCAGAGGAACTGGAGCCGCGTTTTATTGCCTTATATGGATCGCCGATCGCTACGGTCATGGGCACAGATTTTATTGGGATCGCCCGGGAAATTGAAACCATCACCGGCATACCAGCCTTCGGATTGAAGACCAGCGGGATGAACTCGTACATTCATGGCGCTTCTCAGGCATATCAGATGTTGGTGAAACGTTTCGTAAAACCATCGGATCATCATACCGGCATCAATCTGCTCGGTGTGACGCCGCTGGATCATTACGGCAGCGCCGTTCATCTGCGCCGTTTCGGCGCAGCCCATGGAATGGTTTCGTGCTGGTCGATGGGTTGTATCTGGCAGGAAATCACCGATGCGGGCCAGGCGGCGGTCAATGTGGTGGTTTCCGCAGACGGACTGGCGGCAGCTGAAGAGATGGAAGAAAGGTTCGGGATCCCATATTGTGTCGGTGTGCCGATCGGCACTGCCGGGTCCAAAGCTATGTCCGAGCTGATCGAACACAAAAAAGGCTTCCTGCATTCGCGGAAACCGGGGCATCGTATCGTGCTGATCGGGGAACCGGTCCAGATGCACACTTTGGCATGGGTGTTGGAACAGCGCGGCTGGGATTCGTTCCGTGTCGTCAGTGCATCGGAACAACACGTCGGGAATATGGTGCAGACGGAGTTTGAAGAAGAAATTGCGAAGGCTGCTGCTGATGCAGAGATCGTGATCGCGGATCCGCTGCTCCGGCCGATCTGTCCGCCACAGGCACGGTTCATTGCACTGCCGCGGGTGGCTTACTCCGGCCGGATGTATCTCAACGAGATTCCGGATTTAGTGGAAGAAGCCGGCGATGCCTGGCTGGAAGCCAATCAATTATAATGAATACGAAAGGGCGCAGGCCACGGATTCAACGATCCGGTCTGCGTTTTTCTGTACAAAGGCAGGCGCATACGGAAATGTATATGCGACATCGGCTGCCGCTAACATCGGGATATCATTATAGGAATCACCGATGGCTTCGCAGGAAGAGAATCCGGCCTGTTTCAGGATGCGGATGGCGTTGCCTTTGGAGCAGCCGGCCGGGGCCGCATCAATGTGGGTACGGTTCTGAAAAGCATGCATGACCTCGCCATATTGTTCATTGATAAAGTGAACGATCTGTTTGGCTGCTGCCTCATTCGGTGCAGCGATGGAGAGCCCATAGATCTGGTCCGGCAGCTGGCTTAGATGGTCGACGTGCTTCTGCATCGGCAGCGGGGCATCCAGCGTAAAGACAGTATCTTCGGCATGGAATACCATCGGCAGATCGTTCCAGCGTTGATAGATTTGTTTGATCAGCGGCCGGTCGATGGTGCGCATGAAGATGGGGTCTTTTTCCGCATTCAGGATCAAGGCACCGCTGGCTAAGATATAGTAGTCAAAACGGATGACGCCCTGTACCGCAAAATCGATACCGGTCAGGGATCGGCCGGTACTGACCGCAAAGGTGTGATGTTTCTGAAAAGCGGCGATGGCCTGCTGATCGGCCGCTGTGATTTCGTTATGACGGTAGAGCGTGCCGTCGAAGTCGCTCGCAAATAATTTCATGTCTTCAGTGTACTCGTTTTCGCCTTGAAAGAAAACTATGAAACTTTCAAAAGCCGTTTTCATCTATTGACATCGTTTTTTTCATGGCATAAAATTTTTAATGTTAAGGGTAAAGGTGTCGGCAATCAGACTCTTTACCCTGTTTTCGAATACGGGAGGTCATTTTATGACAAAATATATATTTGTGACCGGAGGCGTGGTTTCCGGTTTAGGCAAGGGCATTACCGCTGCATCGTTGGGCCGTCTTTTAAAGGCACGCGGCCTGAAAGTCGCAGCGCAGAAGCTGGATCCTTATATCAATGTCGATCCAGGTACCATGAGTCCGTATCAGCACGGCGAAGTCTATGTTACAGAAGACGGTGCTGAAACCGATCTGGATCTCGGACATTACGAACGTTACATCGATGAAAACCTCAATCGGTATTCCAACTTGACGACCGGTAAGGTCTACTGGAACGTGCTGAACAAAGAACGGCGCGGCGAGTATCTGGGATCAACGGTCCAGGTAATCCCGCATATCACCAATGAGATCAAGGAATTCATCTACCGGGTCGGCAAGACCACAAATGCGGATGTGGTGATCACCGAGGTCGGCGGCACCATCGGTGATATGGAATCGCAGCCGTTCATTGAAGCGATCCGTCAGGTCGCCCTGGAAGTCGGACCGGAAAATAGTTTATTCATTCATGTGACCTTGGTGCCGTTTTTAAGCGGCAGCAATGAGCATAAAACAAAACCGACCCAGCACAGCGTCAAAGAGCTGCAGGGCATGGGCGTGATGCCGGATATCATCGTGCTGCGCTGTGATCGGCCGCTGGAACCGTCGATCTTCAAGAAAATTTCGATGTTCTGCAACGTCAAACGTGACTGCGTGTTTGAAAACCGCACGCTGCCGAATTTATACCAAGTGCCGTTGGCATTGGAGAAGAACAATTTCTCATCGATCGTCTGCCGTGAGCTGAAACTGGAGACGAAAGAACCGGATCTGACCGACTGGATTTCTATGGTCGAAAAAATCGAACAAGTTGACGGACATGTCCGCATTGGTTTGGTCGGTAAATATGTCGGTCTGCATGATGCCTATTTGTCGGTCAAAGAAGCGCTGCAGCATGCGGGAATATACCAGCACGTCATCGTTGATATTGACTGGATCGATTCGGAGCATCTGCACAAAGAAGATCTGGATCAAGTGCTCGGCAATGTGGACGGTGTTATCGTACCGGGCGGTTTCGGCAACCGCGGCATCGAGGGCATGATCCTGGCGGTGCAGTACTGCCGGGAAAACAAGATTCCGTATCTGGGCATCTGTTTAGGTCTGCAAGTAGCGGCCATTGAATTTGCCCGCAATGTCGTCGGCTTGAAAGATGCGAACTCATATGAGTTCGATGAGCAATGTCAGCACCGGATCATCCATTTCATGCCGGATCAAAACGAAGAAATGGATAAAGGCGGCACGCTGCGGCTGGGTGCGTATCCGTGCATTCTGCAGGAAGGAACGCATATGAAAGAATGCTACGGGCAGAGTGAGATCCATGAACGGCATCGTCACCGCTATGAATTCAACAATGAATACCGTCAGCAGCTGGTTGATGCCGGTCTGGTCATTGCGGGACTGTCGCCGGACGGCCGTCTGGTGGAAGCCATTGAATTAAAAGATCACCCGTATTTTGAATGCGTACAGTTCCATCCGGAATTTAAATCCCGTCCGAATCGGCCGCATCCATTATTCATGGGCCTGGTCAAAGCGGCAAAGGAGGCAAAGCAATAATGCACTTTACCAAAATGCATGGGTTGGGCAATGATTATTTGTATGTGTACGGTTTTCCGGTGGATCCGGAAGAACGGTCGATCAAGCTCTCAGAACGTCATTTCGGTGCCGGTTCTGACGGGATGATCTACATCATGCCGAGCCTGAAAGCGGATTTTGAAATGCGTATCTTTAATGCGGACGGCAGCGAAGCGATGATGTGCGGCAACGGCATCCGCTGTGTCGGTAAATATGTTTATGACAAAGGATATACGAAAAAGAAAGAGCTGGATATCGATACCAAGAGCGGGATCAAGCATCTTTCTTTGCATACGAATGCACAAAATAAAGTCGATCTGGTGACCGTAGACATGGGAGAGCGTGAGATCCTTGATCCGGCACTGGAAGCCGAAGGCCATACGGGAACCTATGTTTCGATGGGCAATCCGCATTTTGTGCTCTTTACCGAAGATGCCGAAGCAGCACCGGTCGATACGCTGGGGCCGGTCCTGGAATGCGCGCCGCAGTTTCCGGACCGTGCGAATATTGAATTTGTACAAGTGGTCGACGAGCATACGCTGCGCATGCGCGTCTGGGAGCGCGGCAGCGGCATCACCATGGCTTGCGGAACGGGCGCCTGCGCCAGCGTGGCAGCGGCAGCAGCGCACCATTTGGTTCCGATGAATGAACGAATTGAGGTAAAACTGGACGGCGGTTCTTTATACATTTCTGTATCCGATTCCGGTGCGGTCGAAATGACCGGTCCGGCCGCTGTCGTTTATGAAGGAGAGACAGTCGAATGAAAATCAATCACCATTACAGCGAATTACAGGATTCCTATTTGTTCGCGAACATCGCTCAGAAAGTAAAAGTATACCAGGAGGCACATCCAGATCAGCACATGTACCGCATGGGCATCGGAGATGTATCTCTGCCGTTGGCTCCAAGTGTCATTGCCGCTCTGCATCAGGGCGTTGACGATCAGGCGCACCAGGAAACGTTCCATGGTTATTTGCCGGAAGTCGGCTATCAGCCGCTGCGGGAAGCCATCCAGAATGAATATGCCGCACAAGGCATCGATCTGGATGTCAATGATATCTTTGTTTCTTCCGGCGCCAGCGATGAGCTCGGTGACATTCTGCATCTGTTTGACCGCGATGCCGTCGTAATGATCATGGAACCGGCATATCCGGCGTATGTGGATGCCAATGTGATGGACGGCCGTAAGATCATTCATTACGACGGCGGCGTTCTGCCGAAACCGGATCCGGACCTGCATCCGGATTTGATCTATATCTGTTCACCGAACAATCCGACCGGCAGCGTCATGACCCGCGAAGTATTGAAAGAATGGGTCGATTTTGCGAATGCGACCGATGCGGTGATTATTTTCGATGCGGCTTACAAGGCGTTTATCGAAGAAGATCTGCCGAAAAGCATTTTTGAGATCGAAGGAGCGAAAACATGCGCGATCGAAATTTGTTCCTTTTCCAAGACAGCCGGTTTTACCGGTACGCGTTTAGGTTATACGATCGTGCCGCATGAGCTGGTGCGTGAAGATATGGTCCTGCATGATATGTGGGTGCGCAACCGGACGACCCGGACCAACGGTGTTTCCTACATCATTCAGCGCGGTGCCATGGCGATCTTTACCGAACAGGGCAAGAAAGAATGGCAGGCGAACATCGCCGTCTACAAGCAGAATGCGAAGTATTTGATGGCAGCCCTGGATGAGGTGGGCATCACGTATGTCGGCGGCAAAAATGCGCCGTACATCTGGCTGGACTGCCCGAACGGCATGACTGGCTGGGAGTTCTTTGATTATCTGCTGAATGAAGTGCAGATCATCGGTACACCGGGCGAAGGTTTTGGTGCCTGCGGTGAACACAATTTCCGGTTATCGTGCTTCGGTGATCCGGAGGATACCAAGGAAGCCGGACGCCGTCTGGTCGCTTTATTGAAAAAGTAATATGCTGCTGAAAAGCAGCATTTTTTTTGGATATGGTATAATGGGAACATGAAATACATAGAGTTCATTATTTGCGGGGCGATCCTGCTCAGTGGCTGTGCATATATTTCGCCGTCACTCGAATTTACTTCCGGATCCCATGAACTGGAATACGGTCATTCGGTTTCTGATAAAGATCTGAAAAAATTCGTCAAGTCTGTACAAGGCGATCTGACCATCGATTCCAGCGATTTGAACACACAGAAAGTCGGCACGTACAAGGTCGATTATACGGCTGAAAAACTCGGTCAGGAAGTGACGCGGACGCTGAAGGTCGAGGTGACTGATACCGCGAAACCAAAAATTAAATTCAAAAAGACATTGATTGAAAGTACCGTTGGTGAGGATGTTGATATTGAGGGGAATGTAAAGTCGGTGACCGATTCGGTCGACGGCGATCTGGTCAAGGCCGACGAATTGAAGAAAGGAACCTATACGATCGATTCCTCCCAGGTCAACACCAAGAAGGTCGGCTCTTATACCGTTACGGTGAAGGCCGAAGATCAAAACAGCAATGTCACGACCCGTACGTTCCGGGTGCGGATCAAGGACAATGCGGCCATCCGGCCGGTCATCACGCTCAATGGTTCTTCCATGACCGTTGCCAAGGGGGAAGATGCCGATCTCAACAGTAACGTTTCCTCGGTCGTCGATCCGGTCGACGGCACACTGACGTATAAAAATGTACAGACGGATTACGATACGGCAGCGCGCGTGACCGAAAACAAATCGTTATTGGAGCAGGCGGGCGGCCAGCCGTTCTATACGATCCTGACCAAGAATCTGAATACCGATAAAACCGGAAATTATAAAGCAATGGTCGTTGCGGTCAACAGTCTGGGCCATGAGTCCATCCAGGAATTTACCGTTACGGTACAGGAAGAGTTTGAACTGAAGGATGTGCTCTCCAATCCGGACAAGTATGCCAACAAGCTGATCGTGGTCAAAGGCAAATTTCCGTCCGGCATTAAGACGGCATCCGATAAGAAAATGAAAACAACGGACGGTTCCGGTGAAGTCACAGTTTCCGGCGCAACGATCAATGACGAAAACTGCAGTGTCAAAGCAACCGGTGTGTTGAAGAAGGTCGATGACAACTGGGTATTTGTGATCCAGAAATATGAGGTGGTTTAATGATCCAATTGTTTGTCAGTGATTTGGACGGGACGCTGCTCAACCAATCGCATCAGTGGGATGAAGAAATCGTCCGCGGGATCGATCAGCTGCTGAAAGCTGACCGGTCTTTCGCCATTGCGACCGGCCGGGATTCTCAGCTGGCCGATCTCGGTCCGGTCGACCGCAAGGCGTATGTCATCTGTATGAACGGGGCCCAGATCTTAGATCCGGATCATCAGACATTAAAGCTGAGCCCGATGTCGGAGCAGACCGTTCGCGAATTTGTGCAGGCGTTTCCGGAGGCAAAGGCAGATTTTGCCTCAGACAGCGGCATTTATCGTTTGTGCACGCGGGAAGAATATGCCCAAGATGAGCGCCGGCAGATCGAATCCTATGAAGGCGATCCGGACTGGGTGAAGAAGTTTCTGACGTATAAACGGCAGTTCGTGAAATTTTTGGATTCCCCCGATCAGCTGAAGGGGATCAATGTATGCAAAATTAACTGGAGCGTGCGCAATGATCCGCTGCAGGAAAAGATCGATCGTTTTGTGACGGCGCATCCAGATATCTGCAACGCGCCGTATGCGAAGCATTTCTGCGAACTGACCCGGGCCGATGTCAATAAAGCGACAGCGATCCAATGGCTGGCGCACCGCCTGCATTTTCGCAGCGATGAGGTGGCCGTATACGGCGACGGCGGCAATGATATCGAGATGCTGAAGGCATTTGATCATTCGTATGCCCCAAGTAATGCGAGCCCCTCAGCGATCGCGGCCGCCAATTATACCGTCGGTCCGTTTGAGACACATTCGGTCATTCATCATATGGTCGAGATGACGAAAAAAGCATAGATTTTCTGAAAATAATTGACTTGAAATGTAAAGCACACAGTTTATAATGAAAACAGAAAGGATGGTGTCAAGATTCATTTACAGGGGGGTGTAGTTATGAACAAGCACGGGACTGTAATGACGACACAGCTGAGTGAGCTGATCAAGCGGGCTGACAAAGCTGCTATAGTGCGATTTTCCACAGACGAAAATACCGATCGTACGAATTCCTGCTCTTTGGAAACATACGACGGTCCCGGCGATCCGGCAAATGTAGTGCCTTGCCGGTACACGATCCTCGCTGCCGGTCCGATCTGGAGCGGCGGAAAACAAAATGAAGCACTGCGGCTGTATCGCTGCTACCAGGATGTCCTGGCGATGGCGAAGCAAAATGAGATCCGAACCATCGGGCTTCCGTCGAAGATCAGCGGCTTTCCGGATAAAATGGCAGCGTTGGTGGCACAGGGTGCAGTAGAGGATTTTTTGATGCAGCATCCGGGTTCGTTTGAGAAAATCATTTGGATCTTTCCTGATACGGCTGCCAAACAGACATTTGACATTTTGATGAATTGACACGATCCAGAGTCCGCACTTGTGCGGACAATTTTTTTTAAAACTTGAGCATCGTTTTTGACTTTCCATATGGTTTTGTTAATAATGAAGATGTCAAAAGTCAATAAGAGAAAGGAGACTGAATGATGAAATACAGATGTACAGTATGCGGTCATATTTATGACGAAGAAAAAGAAGGAGTTAAATTCGCAGATTTACCAGAAGATTGGAAATGCCCGACTTGCGGTCAGCCGAAGTCGAAGTTTGTTCCGGTCGAAGAAGAATTGAGCTGGGCAGCAGAACACGTTGTGGGAATCGCATCGGATGTTCCGGAAGATATTAAAGAAGATTTACGTGCAAACTTTACCGGAGAGTGCTCGGAAGTCGGAATGTATCTGGCAATGAGCCGTGTAGCGTTCCGCGAAGGATATCCGGAAGTTGGTTTATATTACGAGAAAGCAGCGCATGAAGAAGCAGAGCACGCTGCGAAATTCGCTGAATTATTGGGCGAAGTGATCACGGATTCCACAAAGAAGAACTTGGAAATGCGTGTAGAAGCTGAAAACGGCGCAACGGCAGGAAAGACAGATCTGGCAAAACGTGCTAAGGCTGCCAACCTGGATGCCATCCATGATACCGTTCATGAAATGGCTCGTGATGAAGCTCGTCATGGCAAAGCATTTGCCGGCTTGCTGAAACGCTATTTTGGTGAATAAAAATTTAGGATCTGTCCTTGTGACAGATCTTTTTTTTTGGTAGTATACACCTATGAACATCTATATCCTATTGGCTGTTATCTGCATTCTTTTTGGTATCTATCCGCTGCTGAAAGTTCCGTTCCGCAGGATGCGGCTGAATCGGCTGCAGAATGAACTGCAGTACGGACAGTTTGAAAACTTTGAGAAAGATCTGGAGTCCCCGATGAGCCGCTGGGTCTTCACCCCTTACAACATCGAATACGCGCGGCTGAACGAGTATCTGGTCAAAGGCGAAGACGATAAACTAGGAGAACAGTATGACAAACTGATCAATCTGGCACGAACCAAGCAGGCCCGACTGGATATTTATACCCGGGCGTTTGAATATTATGCGATGAACGGCAATAAAGAGCGCAGCGAACCGCTGTTAGATGAGATCCGGATGCTGAATGTGCCGGAAGCGCAGGCCCATGCTGAGCTGATCTGGGACATCTTCATTTTGAAAAAGTCCAATCATATCAATGAACTAAAAGAAGCTTCAAAGGATGCCGATGCGCTGAACCGCGGCATGTATGCATACTTGATCGCGGAACAATACCGCAATCGCGGCGATGAAAAGAATGCCGAAAAATATGAAGCGGAATCGAAAAAATATCTATAAAAAAAGATCGCATCTGCGATCTTTTTTCGTTATGCCTGTGGTTCGAAATCGTCTTTGCCGGCGCCGCACAGCGGGCAGGTAAAGTCTGCCGGGAGATCAGCGAATTTGGTGCCCGGTGCAATGCCGTTATCCGGATCGCCGGCTGCTTCATCGTATTCCCAGCCGCATAATTTACATACGTATTTCATTTTTGTTCCTCCTGTAAATACAATTCTATTGTAGCGGATATCGGTCCGCTTGAAAAGCAGGATGACTAGCTTTTGCTTTCTTCTTCGACCAGCCGAACTGCGTTATAGGTCTCACGCAGTTTTGGTTTTTCGATCTTGCCGGTCGCATTGCGCGGTACATCCGCAAAGATGATGCGGCGCGGCCGTTTATAACGCGGCAGCTTCATGCAGAATTGGTTGATCTCATCCTCGGTGCAGGTCATGCCTGGTTTGATTTCGATGATAGCGGTAGCGATCTCGCCTAAGCGCGGATCCGGTGTACCGATGACGGCAACATCCTGGATCTTATTATAGGCAGCCAGGAAATCTTCGATCTGTACCGGATAAAGGTTTTCGCCGCCGGAAATGATGACGTCTTTTTTCCGGTCGACCAGATAATAGAAACCGTCTTCATCCTGGCGGGCCATATCACCGGTATGCAGCCAGCCGTCGACCAGCGTTTCTGCCGTTGCCTGCGGATCTTTATAGTATTCCACCATGACGCCCGGCCCCTTGACACAGAGTTCTCCGACTTCACCGTCGGCCGTCGGGGAGCCGTCTTCATTGATCAGCTTTGCTTTCCAGCCGAAACCTGGCAGGCCGATGGCACCGACTTTATCAATGTGATCCATGCCCAAATGGACACAGCCCGGTCCGGTCGATTCGGACAGACCGTAGTTTGTATCGTATTTCTGGCCCGGGAAGTAGCGCTGCCAATGACGGATCAGACTCGGCGGTACGGGCTGCGCACCGATGTGCATCAGGCGCCATTGATCCAGATGGTAATCTTCTTTTTTCAGTTCGCCGGAATCCAGGGCCGTCAGGATATCCTGTGCCCATGGGACCAGCAGCCAGACAATGGTGCAGCGTTCGTTGGAAACGGCACGGAAAATGGCTTTTGGCTTGTTTCCCTTCAACAAGACGGCCTTGCTGCCGGTATACAGCGAACCAAACCAGTGCATCTTGGCGCCGGTATGGTAAAGCGGCGGAATGCACAGGAACACATCGTCATGCGTCGTTTCATGGTGGATCTGTTCCATGTGCGCCGACTGCATCAGCGCCTGATGGCGCAGTAAAATTGCTTTCGGGAAACCGGTGGTTCCGGATGAGAAATAGATGGCTGCATAGTCTTCATCTTCGATCAGCACCTTCGGTGCCAGACTGGAACAGTTGGCAGTGGATTCCTGATAGTCTTCCGCAAAGGACGGACAATCATTGCCGACATAGAAGAGCAGCCGTTTTTGGCCAATTTCATCAGCGATCGACTCGATCCGGCCGATGAATGTCTCTCCAAAAAAGAGCACATCGACATCTGCTTTATCGATGCAGTAGGCAATCTCATCCGCTGTATAACGAAAGTTCAGCGGTACGGCAATGGCGCCGCATTTTAGAATTCCGAAATAAATGGGCAGCCATTCCAGGCAGTTCATGAGCAGGATCGCGCATTTTTGTCCTTTCTGAATGCCTTTTTTCTGTAATAAATTAGCGACCCGGTTGGCTTTTTCATCGAAGACCGACCAGGTGATTTCCCGGCGGTAGTACGATGTCGAAGTCGGCTGGATCAGTTCGTATTCTTTCCAGGTGACGCGCTGCGGTTCGGTGACTTCGGGGTTGATCTCGACTAATGCGGTCTCATCACCGTAGAGCCGCGCATTGCGCTCAAGTAAGTAAGTAATCGGCATGTTAACCTCCAAGTATACAAATATATTATAACGTACTAAAAAAAAGGTACAGCTTTTTAAAAAGGATGTCAATTGGTTTCAGAAAATTACAACGGTTCAGGAAGTTATTTACAAAAATCATAGAAAAGCCTTACAATATTAAATAGATTACAGAAAAACATGGAGGTAAAGCATTTATGAAACAATTGATGCTTGGAAACAAGGCGGCAGCCCGTGGATTGTATGAAGCCGGATGCTGTTTTGTATCCAGTTATCCAGGCACGCCGAGTACGGAAATCACGGAAGAGGCGGCCAAATATGATGAAATTTATTGTGAATGGGCACCGAATGAGAAGGTCGCAATGGCAGCGGCGTTCGGTGCTTCGCTGGCAGGACGCCGTTCGTTCTGCGGCATGAAACACGTCGGTCTGAACGTTGCGGCCGATCCGCTGTTCACGATGTCGTATACCGGCGTCAATGCCGGTCTGGTCATCGGTGTGGCAGATGATGCCGGTATGCATTCCTCGCAGAATGAGCAGGATTCCCGCCATCATGCGATCGCATCCAAAGTGCCGATGCTCGAACCTTCGGATTCCGCTGAAGCGCTGGCTTTCACGAAGCTTGCTTTTGAAATTTCCGAAGAATTTGATACACCGGTCATTTTGAAAATGTGTACGCGGGTCTCTCATTCTCAGTCCATCGTTGAAACCAATGAACGCGTGGTGCCGGCACGCAAAGTGTATGAAAAGAATGCACCGAAATATGTCATGATGCCGGCATTTGCCAAAAAGCGCCATCCGATCGTTGAAGAGCGTACGAAAAAATTGGCTGAATGGGCAGAGACAGCGCCGATCAACCGCATTGAAAACGGCGGCAAACATATTGGTGTGATCACGTCATCCACTTCCTATCAATATGTCAAAGAAGTGTTCGGCGATACCGTTTCGATCCTGAAACTAGGCATGGTCAATCCGCTGCCGGATCGCCTGCTGAAAGCATTTGCCGATCAGGTAGACGAACTGTATGTGGTAGAGGAATTGGATCCGATCTTTGAAAACCATTGTAAACAGTTAGGCCTGAAGGTCCACGGCAAAGATGTGCTGCCGATGTGTGATGAATTCTCACAGAATATCGTTGCGGAAGCGTTCGGCAAGAAAACTGAAACTGGACCGGCTATAGCGGATGAGATCCCGAACCGGCCGCCGGCTATGTGCTCGGGCTGCCCGCACCGCGGACTGTTCTACACCTTAAAGAAAAATAAGTGTACGGTATTGGGTGATATCGGATGTTATACGTTAGGTGCTGCTGCACCGTTGAATGCGATGGATATGACCTTATGCATGGGCGGTTCCGTCAGCTCGATCCACGGCTTCAATAAAGCCGGCGACGGTGAAAATGAACATAAGACCGTTGCCGTGATCGGTGATTCTACCTTCTGTCATTCTGGTATGACCGGATTGGCCAATATTGCGTATAACCAGTCCAATTCTACGGTCATCATTTTAGATAACTCCATTACCGGTATGACTGGCCATCAGCAGAATCCGACGACTGGATACAATATCAAAGGCGATCCGGCCGGCAAGATCGATCTGGAGGCATTATGCCGGGCGATGGGCTTTAATCGTGTCGTTGTGGTCGATCCATATGATCTGGCTGCCTGCGACCGCGTGGTCAAAGAAGAACTGGCTGCCGATGAGCCGTCGGTCATCATTTCCCGCCGGCCGTGCACGCTGTTGAAATATGTCAAGCATGATAAACCGCTGCGCGTCGACCCGGAAAAATGTGTGGGCTGCCGCTCCTGCATGCAGATCGGCTGTCCGTCGATTTCCTTCAAGGACGGTCATGCACATGTGGATGAAACATTATGTGTCGGCTGCGGTGTCTGTGAGCAGATGTGTAAATTCGGTGCGTTTGAACGTACAGGAAAGGAGACCGCATAATGGAAACCAAGAATATCATGATCGTCGGCGTGGGCGGACAAGGTTCACTGCTGGCAAGTAAACTATTAGGCCAAGCGTTTTTGGACGAAGGCTATGATGTGAAAGTTTCGGAAGTGCATGGTATGTCGCAGCGCGGCGGCAGCGTCGTTACGTATGTGCGTTACGGCGATCATGTAGCCAGTCCGATCATCGATAAAGGCGAAGCGGATTTTATCGTTTCGTTTGAACTGCTGGAAGCAGCCCGCTGGCTGCCGTATCTGCGCAAGGACGGCCAGGTCGTGACCAATACGCAGCAGATCGATCCGATGCCGGTCATCACCGGTGCGATGCAGTATCCGGAAAATCTCGAAGAAAAAATGAAAGCGGCCGGCGCGAAGGTCGATGCGATCGACTGCTTGTCGCTGGCTGAACAGGCTGGTTCACCGAAAGCCGTCAACATCGTGTTGATGGGCCGGCTCTCGCATTACTTTGACTTCCCGGAAGAAGTATGGCAGAAAGCTTTAGAAACTGTCGTGCCGAAGAAATTCCTGGCCATGAATAAAGTCGCATTCGAGTTAGGAAAGAATGCCTAGGGGAAGAGTATGAGTCAATATTTTCAAAAGGAAATCGAATGTGCATCCCGCAATGAAATCGAGAATCTGCAGAATGAAAAATTGGTGAAGCAGGTTCAGCATGTGTGGGACAACGTGCCGTATTATCGGAAAAAAATGGAACAGAAAGGCGTGAAGCCGGAGGACATCCGTTCTACCAAAGACCTTTATAAACTGCCGTTTATTTCAAAGGCGGATTTAAGAGAATCCTATCCGTATGGACTGCTTGGTGCGCCGCTGAAAGATTGTGTCCGGATCCACTCTACTTCCGGCACGACCGGCAAACGCGTCGTTGCGTTCTATACGCAGGAAGATCTGGATCTGTGGTCAGACTGCTGCGCCAGAGCGCTGGCAGCTGCCGGCACGACACCGGAGGATGTTGTACAGATTTCTTATGGCTATGGTTTATTTACCGGCGGTATGGGTCTGCACGGCGGTTCGGAAAAACTGGGCAGCCTGACCGTACCGACATCCAGCGGCAATACCGAGCGGCAGATCATGTTCATTCAGGATCTGAAGGCAACGGTATTGTGCTGTACGCCGTCGTATGCGGCGTATCTGGCTGAGACAATGAAAGGCATGGGTCTAGGTCCTGAGGACATTTCTTTAAAAGCCGGTATCCTTGGTGCGGAAGCATGGACCAAGGAAATGCGTGATGATATTGAAGCGACCTTAGGAATCAAAGCTTACGATATTTATGGTCTGACGGAATTATCCGGTCCGGGCGTCGCGTATGATTGTTCGGCGCAGGATGGTATGCATATCAATGAGGATCATTTTATTGCGGAAATCATCGATCCGGAAACTGGGGAAGTGCTGCCGGAAGGATCGGAAGGCGAGCTGGTCTTTACCTCGCTGGATAAAAAAGCGTTCCCGCTGCTGCGGTACCGCACACGGGATATTTGCTCCCTGAGCACAAAGCCATGTTCCTGCGGCCGGACGTTCATGAAGATGTGCAAGCCGCGCGGCCGTACGGATGACATGTTGATCATCCGCGGTGTCAATGTCTTCCCGTCGCAGATCGAAACCGTATTGATGAACAATGGCTATCCGGCCAACTATCAACTGGTCGTCGACCGCGTCAACAACTCCGATACGCTGGATATTTTGGTTGAAATGACGCCGGAAATGTTTACGGATAATGTCGGTGAAGTATCACGCCGACAGAAAGATCTGGTTGCGGATCTGAAGTCGATGCTGGGAATCAAGGCTAATGTGAAGCTGGTTGCGCCGCGGACCATTCCGCGCAGCGAAGGCAAGGCGGTCCGTGTCATTGATAAACGAAAACTGCTGGATTAGCAGGAGGGATTTTCTATGAGTGTAAAACAACTTTCAATATTTTTGGAAAATAAACCGGGCACGCTGCAGGAAATGACGCAGAAACTGTCCGATCATCAGATTGATTTACGGGCGCTGTCTTTAGCTGAAACCGAAGGCTTCGGCATCTGCCGCATTATTGTCAACGATGTCTATGAAGCAGCCACGGTCCTGAAAGATGAGGGCTACATCTGCCGGATGATCCCGGTCGTTGTCGTACCGATCCCGGATGAACCGGGCGGTCTGAATCGTGTGCTGCAGATGTTCAAAGCGGCATCGGTCAATGTCGAATATATGTATGCGATGTTGGATGCACCGGAAGATCACAGTGCGACGATGATCTTTAAGGTTGATGATGTCAAAGCAGCAGAAAAAGCGCTGCGTGCACATGATTTGATCATCCTGACCCAGGATGAGATAGCGGATATGTAAGAGAGGCTCTGCCATGCAGAGCCTTTTGATTTGGGTATAGAAAAAAACTGCGGAAGTTCCGCAGTTTTCTTTTTAAAATGGCGCCTCAAACAAGACTCGAACTTGTGACCTGCCGGTTAACAGCCGGATGCTCTACCGACTGAGCTATTGAGGCATTTGCTTAGCGCTTAGGCATTTGCTTAGCGCTTATTTATAATAGCATTTCCTTATCTGAAACGCAAGCATTATTTTGCGAATTCTTTATTTATGCGCAGACCTTTTAAGATCGAGCGAATGGCCTCAAATAAATAGGGTTTATATTCTTGAATTGGCAGGGGATTGTTATAGAGAATACTGTTGTAGCACGTGCTGCCGACCAATTCAACGATCATGTATAATACCGTGTCCGGGTCTTGATATTGATAATTGTTTTCTTTTGCCTTCTCTCGGAAGATGTTCTTGATATTCATTGTATTGTCATCGATCGCTGAATGCAGATGACTGGAGAACACACCCAGCGATAAGTTTTTTTCGATGAACCGAAGACGGACCGGATTGTTTTCCAATGTGATCAGGATCTGGTTGATCAAAAAGACCAGAGAATCTTCCAGACTGCGGATGTCGTTTTCTTCCAGTTTTTTCTGTGCATCGGAGAAGATCCGAACGCTTTCCTGTGAGATCAATACATCGCGGATCTGGTACTTATCTTTGAAATAGAGATAGATCGTGCCTTTGGCGACACCGGCTTTGCGGGCGATCTCAGACACAGAGACTTGATGAATGTCTTTCTGCGTGAATAAATCAAAGGATGCGCTGAGGATCTTTTTTTCCTTTTCTTTTTTGTTTTCGATAATCTTTGATTTCATATTTATAATATAAATGTAAATTGAACGATTGGTCAAATATATTTTTGAAAATTTGGTTATATGGCCTTTTTTGTATGAATTTTGAGGTTTATTCACGTAAAATAATTGACTGATGGTCAGTTTTGTTTTATACTACCGTCGATATGAGGTGAAAGATATGGAGAAAATCTCGGATTTTATCGTGCGTTTCCGTAACCAGATCCTGGTATTGGCCATTCTGCTGCTGATCCCAAGCTATTTCGGTTATGTGAACACGAAGGTCAATTATGATTTACTGTCATATTTGCCGCAGAGCTCCGAGTCGATGAAGGCGCAGAAAATACTGGGCGATGATTTCAATCTAGCCAGTGTTGATTTTCTGGTCGTGAACGGCATGAAAGATAAAGATGTGGCGAAGCTGGAAGAGAAGATCCAGAAAATTGACGGTGTGGACGAAGTCTATTGGCGGGATGATGCGGTCGACATCACGATCCCGAAAGAGGCCCTGCCGCAGAAGGTGCAGGATGCGTTATATTCGGACGGTGCGACCATGATGATCATCACATTTAAGGAAGGGACATCATCGACGCGGACGATGGACGCGATCACACAGATCAAAAAAACAGCGTCAAAGGATTGTTACTTAGCGGGTACATCCGCAATCAGTGAAGATACAAAAGATATGGTCGACCGGGAGATGCCGGTCTTCAGTGCCATTGCGGTGGCGTTGGTCCTGGTGGTCCTGTGGCTGGGCCTGGAATCCAATTTTGCGCCGTTTGTATTCATGTTGGGCATCATGTTCCCAATTATCTACAACTTCGGCACCAACGTATTCCTCGGTCAGATTTCCTATATTACCAAGGCACTGGCGATGGTCCTGCAGCTGGCGGTCACGATGGATTATTCCATCTTCCTGCTGCATCGTTACCAAGAAGAAAAACAAAAGAATGATTCGAATGAGAAAGCGATGTCGAAAGCCATCCAGGCAACATTCGTTTCCATTTCCTCCAGTTCGATCACGACGATCGCCGGGTTCGTTGCTTTATGTGTCATGCAGCTGACACTGGGACGGGATATCGGTATCGTCATGGCCAAAGGGGTCGTGCTCGGTGTCGTTTCAACGATCATCGTTCTGCCGAGCCTGCTGATGATTTTCGATAAACAAATCGAACGCAGGAAGCATAAAGTGCTGATCCGTCCGATGACACGGCTGCCGCGTTGGGTCATCAACCATCGGAAACAGATCTTGATTGGTTTTATCTGCGTCATGATCCCGATGACGTACGCCCAGGCGAATACGAAAAAATACTACAATTTGATCGATAATATGCCGCAGAATTTCAACAGTATCATCGGCACCAATCAGCTGAAAGAAAAATTTCATATGACCACGACGCATTTCATCCTGGTCGATGACAGTGTGGAAGCCAAAGATATTGAAAAAATCTGTGATGAGATCGATGATGTCGACGGCATCCGGAACACGATCGCCTATGAACAAATCGTCGGTCCGGCGGTCTCCAATGCCTTTGAACCGGAAGCCGTCGAGAAGATCTTCCACAACGGTCACTATAAGCTGATCATTGCCAACAGTGACTACAAAGGTGCTACAAGCAAGGAAAACAAGCAGCTGGATCAAATTGATAAGATCATCAAGAAATACGATAAGAACGCGGTCATCGGCGGTGAAGGTGCGATGGAACGCGATCTGATCACAACGACGGATGTCGATTTCCAAGTGGTCAACGTCCTGTCGATCGTCCTGATCTTTATCATCATCGCATTTACCTTTAAATCATTCTCCCTGCCGATCATCTTGGTGCTGACCATTGAATTTGCGATCAATATCAATATGGGTATTCCATATTTTACCGGAACGGTGCTGCCGTTTATAGCCGGCATCGTCATCGGTACCATTCAGTTAGGCGCTACGGTCGATTATGCGATCCTGCTGACGACCCGGTTCCGTGAAGAACTGGAGAAGGGCAAGGAAGCCAAACGGGCCATTGGTTCGGCGATGAAGCATTCCAGTACGTCGATCATGACCAGCGGCTTCTCTTTCTTCGCTGCCTGCATTGGTGTGGCGGCCGTGGCGGACATGGACCTGCTGAAAAGCATGTGCTTCCTGCTGGCCCGCGGTGCATTGATCTCTGTTGCATGTATCTTGATCGTGCTGCCGTCGTTCCTGCTGACATTCCATAAATTTATTGAAAAAACCACAAAGAACTGGCCGAAAGCGGTCGTAGAGAAAGGAAGACTTGAAAATGTTGAAGAATAAATTCACGATGAAGATGAACAATAAATTGACCATGAAAAATACATTGAACATTGTGGGCAGTATTCTGGTTTCCACGACCATGGCCTCCAGTTTGTGTACCTGCCCGGTATTCGCCGATGAGACCACGAGCACGAGCCTGACGCAGAAAACCGAGACCGTCTATGCCAATATCGATTCCGACGGCACCCAGACCGGAAAAGTCGTCGACTCCAGCTGGCTCCACAATGACGACGGCATTCATAACATTTCTGAAAAACTGGATCTGACCAATGTCGAGAATGTCAAGACCGATGAAGAACCAACCGTCAAGGGCAAGACTTATACATGGAACGTCAGCGGCAACGATGTTTACTACCAAGGCGATGTGCATAAGGATCTGCCGATCGGTGTAAATATCACTTATGAGCTGGACGGCAAACAAATGACTGCCGAACAGATGGCCGGCAAGAGCGGTCATGTCAAAATTTCCGTATCGTTCACAAGCAAAGAGTCCGAGACCATTCAAGCCGGCGGCCGGAGCGTCGTCGTCCATCCGGCTTATTTAGCCGGCGGCGTGCTCAATTTAAAAACCGGAAACTACAGTAATGTCACATGCAATACGGGCAAGGTCATTGCGGATGGATCCAATCAGATTTTGACGTTTGCTTCGATCCCAGGCCTGCAGGATACATTGAATTCAGCTGGTTTAAGCGCCGTGTCGGATCAATTGAGTGCCTATGATGACTGTGTCATCGAAGCCGACTGCGAAAACTTTGATCTGGGCTCGATCATGATCGGTGTCACCAATGATTTCGATTTGAATAAGATCACTCAGGTCGACTCGATCAGTGATCTGGCCAGCAGTGTCGATAAGATCGTTGCAGCGCAGGATCAACTGACCGAAGGTGCCAGAGAATTGTATGAAGGTACTTCCGCGCTGCGTTCTGCAAGCCTGCCGCTGACAGGTGCATCCAGTTCTGTGATGCAGCTGGCCGATGCGCTGGTGACGCTGAACGATGGTACGCAGAGCTTACTATATGGTGTGAAGACATATACAAATGGTGTGGATCTGCTGGCGGCGAATACAAGTTCATTGTATGGTATCACGACCGCGCTGGATCAGATGCAGCAAGCGACTTCAACCAGTTTATTGGGCGGAGCGACCCAGCTGCAGAGCGGTCTGGATGCATTGAATCAGCAGCTGCAGAATGTGGATCCGGATAGTTTTGAGAAGCTGGATAAGCAGATCAAACAGAATAAGGAAACGCTGACAGCGATGCAGAAAACATTAAAAGATGATAAGGATTCTTTGAAAAGTCTTCAGTCCAGCTTGAGTGCCGCGTCAACGGCTTTAAGCAATTTGGAAAAAGATGAAACATTGACAAAAGAACTGAATCAGTTGAATAGTGATGTCCAAGATTTGAATTCAGATATTGATACCAACAACAGTACGGTAACGGCCGACAACGAAAAGATCAATAACGAAGTCAACAGCATCAACAATCAGATCAACACGATCAACAGTCAGATCAACAGTGCATACAGTACGGCTGATACTGCCTTGGCCAGTGCCGAGGAAGCGACCGATGATGAAACGGCCAAAGCGGCAATTGAAACCGCCCGTACCAATCTAAGCAATAACAAGCAGACGATCTCCACGATCAGTGCCGATGATCTGCAGCTGGAGGAACTGTCGAAACTGGATACATCGGCCGTCAGCAAAGATTTATCAACGCTGAGCACGACGATCTCGACATTGTCTACAACACTGAGTGGTTTAAATACACAGTTGACCGATGCGAAAACAAGTATGGATGATATGAATACAGATTTGAATAACGCCATTGATACATTGGATAAAATGGATCAAACCATCCAGGCATACCAAGCCAGCAGTACAGTCGACTATTCGGATGCCGTCAAACAACTGCAGACTTATGCAAAACAGCTGGATGAAGGCTCACAGCAGCTGACAGCCGGCATTCAGACGCTGAACACAAGCATGACAGAGGTTTCAACGCAGTCAAAAGCCGGTATTGATGCGATCAATGAGGGCACTTCGAAGCTCTCCAGCAATAGTTCCAGTCTAGTGAACGGTACGCAGCAGTTAGCAGACGGTACTTCGTCATTGGCAGCTGAACAAGAAACGCTCTATTCCATGGGCTCCGGACTGACGCAAGTCGGTACGGCGCTGGATCAGCTGAACAGCGGTGCAGCCGAACTGTACAGCGGTGAGCAGCAGTTCTCTGCCGAAGCGATGGCCCCTTTGAAAGAAATGGCTGACCTGACTTCCGAAGAAGTCACTGTGCTGACCGATACGTTCAACGGCATCAAGTCGATGACAAATGCCAACAGCGATTTTGCGGGTGCACCAACAGGGGCGGAATGCAAAGTCAACTTCGTACTGCAGACAAAATAAACAAAACCCGGTCCGCCGGGTTTTTTATCATTTGGTGTATAATGAGGAAAAAGGAGGAATGGATATGGATGTAAACACGGTCATGGAAAAACGCCGAAGCATTCGAAAATATAAGGAAGGAACCATCTCGAAAGAAGAAATTACGGAAATGATCCGGGCTGCGAATCTGGCACCGTCCTGGAAAAATTCCCAGTGCCCACGCTATTATGTCGTATACAGTGAGGACATGAAAGAGAAGCTTCGCACCGAAGTTCTGCTCAATCACAACCCCGCAAACTGTGTGAATGCGGTTTGTTACTTTGTGATGACATTTGAAAAAGGTCTGGCCGGTTTCTCCCGCGACGGATCACAGGACAATGAATTAGGAGATGCCTGGGGTTTCTACGATCTGGGACTGGCCAGTGAGAACCTGCTGCTCAAAGCGGAGGATATGGGCTATGGCACGCTGGTGATGGGCATTCGTGATGCCGATGCCTGCCGTAAACTGCTTGCCATCCCGGAAAATGAAGTAGTGACCGCTGTGATTTCGGTCGGGATCCCGGATATTGATCCAGCCATGCCGAAACGCAAGACCGTCGATGAAATCACGAAGTGGTTTTAATGGAGCGGACGGAAGCATTGACCGCATTCCTGAAAGCCTCTGGTTATACGGTCGAAAACAATGACAGGGAACTGGTCGTTTCTGTCGATGATAATGAGTTTCATATTTCCAAAGCAAAAATTTCATCGGTTCTGGATCAGATCGATGAGCAGGTTTTTAACATTCTGTTAGAAAACGATACGCAGAAATATTGGAAAGATGTGGAAGCTTTATTTGGAATGCCAAAAGACTAAAAATGATGGTTGACGGTTCAACTAAAGTTTGTTAAAGTGTGAGTATCTTATATGACTGACGGTATTGTGGAGCCTACCACATGGGAGTATAAGAAAGTAAAGAGCCGACCGTCTGGGCTGATAAGACCCGGACGGTCGTTTTTTTGTCCCTCCGGGTCAACCAGGAGGAAAAGAAATGAAAGAACAATGGAAAAGTTTTAAAGGCACAAAGTGGCAGGAAGAAGTCGATGTACGTGATTTTATTCAGAACAACTACACACCGTATGACGGCGATGAGAGCTTCTTAGCCGGACCGACCGATGCGACCAATCAATTATGGGCCCAGCTGCAGGAACTGCAGAAAGAAGAACGCCGCAAGGGCGGTGTCCTGGACATGGAAACAGAGGTCGTTTCCGGCATTACGGCCTATCCAGCTGCTTATATGGACAAAGACTTGGAACAAATCGTCGGTCTGCAGACGGACAAACCGCTGAAGCGTGCTTTCATGCCGTACGGCGGTATTCGCATGAGCGAAGAAGCCTGTGAAACGTACGGCTATCAACCA
Organism: Catenisphaera adipataccumulans; assembly: GCF_014202755.1. Classification (GTDB taxonomy): domain Bacteria; phylum Bacillota_I; class Bacilli_A; order Erysipelotrichales; family Erysipelotrichaceae; genus Catenisphaera; species Catenisphaera adipataccumulans. Next base: position 48,650 of record NZ_JACHHK010000001.1, on the reverse strand, counting down.
AGCGAAAAGATCCACGAAATCTTTACGAAATACCACAAGACCCACAATGACGCTGTTTTCCAGGTATATACCCCGGAAATGAAGAAATGCCGTCACAATAAGATCTTGACCGGTCTGCCGGATACGTACGGCCGCGGCCGCATCGTCGGTGATTATCGCCGGGTGGCATTGTACGGTATTGACTATTTGATCGCACAGAAACAAAAAGATTTTACCAATACGACAGATCGGATGATGAACGAAGAAATCATTCGTCTGCGTGAAGAAATTGCGGAGCAGATCAAAGCCCTGAAACAAATGAAGGAAATGGCTGCAGATTATGGTTTTGATATCAGTAAACCGGCGGCCAATGCGAAAGAAGCGGTGCAGTGGCTCTATTTCGGCTATCTGGCAGCGATCAAGACACAAAATGGGGCGGCGATGAGCGTCGGCCGTATCTCTACCTTCCTGGATATTTATATGGAACGGGATCTGAAAGCAGGCGTACTGACTGAAACCGAAGCACAGGAACTGATCGATCATATCACGATGAAATTCCGCATGGTCAAATTTGCGCGGATCCCAAGCTACAATCAGCTGTTTTCCGGCGATCCGGTCTGGGCAACGGTCGATGTAGCCGGACTGGGCAGCGACGGCCGCCATCAGGTGACTAAGACATGTTTCCGTTTCCTGCATACACTGGAAAATATGGGACCGAGCCCGGAACCAAATTTAACTGTATTGTATTCCGATCGGCTGCCGGAAACCTTCAAACGCTATGCGGCAAAGATCTCTGTCAAAACCTCAAGCATCCAGTATGAAAACGATGATGTGATGCGTCCGGTATGGGGCGATGACTACAGCGTATGCTGCTGCGTCAGCGCCACTCAGACAGGAAAGGAGATGCAGTTCTTCGGGGCACGTGCCAACTTGGCAAAATGTCTGCTTTATGCGATCAACGGCGGTATCGATGAGAAGACCGGCGAACAGGTCGGCCCGGCTTATCGTCCGATCACATCCGAGTATCTGGATTATGATGAAGTGATGCAGGCGTATGATCGGATGATGGACTGGCTGGCTGACATTTATGTCAATACGCTGAATGCGATCCAGTATATGCATGATAAATATTATTATGAAGCGGCCCAGATGGCCTTGATCGATACCGATGTCCGCCGGACCTTTGCGACCGGCATTGCCGGCTTCTCGCATGTGACAGATTCCTTATCAGCGATCAAATATGCGAAAGTAAAAACCATCCGGGATGCGGACGGCATCGTCAAAGACTATGAGATCGAAGGAGACTTCCCGCGCTACGGCAACGATGACGACCGCGCCGATGAAATTGCGGTTTGGCTGCTGAAAACATTCATGACCAAGATCCGTAAGCATCCGACTTACCGCAACAGTGAACCGACCACATCCATTTTAACGATTACCTCCAACGTTGTTTACGGCAAGGCAACTGGTGCGCTGCCGGACGGCCGCAAGGCTGGCGAACCGCTTTCACCGGGAGCCAACCCAGCCTATGGAGCCGAGAAAAACGGCCTGCTGGCGTCTTTGAATTCCGTGGCCAAACTGCCGTATGAATACGCATTGGACGGCATTTCCAACACGCAGACGATGAATCCGAATGCATTGGGCCACAACGATGAAGAACGAGCAGACAATCTGGTCCGTGTGCTGGATGGATATTTTGTACAGGGCGCGCATCATTTGAATGTCAATGTGTTCGGTACCGAAAAACTAAAAGATGCGATGGAACATCCGGAAAAAGAAGAGTACCAAAACTTCACCATCCGGGTATCCGGCTATGCGGTGAAGTTCATCGATTTGACGCGGGAACAGCAGCTGGATGTCATTGCGAGAACGTGCCATGACCGCTTATAAAAAAGGCGCCGTCCACTCCATCGAGACCTTTGGCTCGGTGGATGGACCCGGCGTCCGTTATGTCATTTTCCTGCAAGGCTGTGTGATGCGCTGTGCGTTCTGCCATAATGCCGATACGTGGGAAAGAAAAGAAGCCGATCAGCCGGCCGATGAAGTGCTGCACAAAGCGCTTCGCTATCGTCCGTACTGGAAAAACGGCGGCGGTATCACCGTCAGCGGCGGGGAACCGCTTCTGCAGATCGACTTCCTGATTGATTTATTTACGCTGGCACATGAACAAGGTGTCCATACGGCTTTGGATACGAGCGGGCAGCCTTTTTCCCGAAAGGAACCATTTTTTTCCAAGATAAAGCAGCTGCTGGCCGTCACAGATCTGGTGCTTTTGGATCTCAAGCAGATCCGCAATGAGAAACATCGTGATCTGACCGGACATCCAAATACGAACATTCTTGATTTTGCACAGTATCTGTCCGAACAGAACGTGCCTGTCTGGATCCGGCATGTCACCGTGCCGGGCATCAATGACAGCGATGCGGAGCTGCAGGAACTTGGTCAGTTCATCAAGACGCTGCATAATGTCGAACGGATCGATGTGCTGCCATATCATACGCTGGGCGCTTATAAATGGAAAGAATTAGGACTGCCTTATCCGCTGGAAGGTGTACGGCCGGCCGGAGAAGAAGATGTCGAACGGGTAAAGGAAGCATTAAAAAAGGCTTGATCATCGATCAAGCCTCATTTTTTTATCTCAGCCATTTCCGCAGGAATGCATTGTACAAATCAATGAATCCCCAGTTATAGTAGGCATCACCGCTGTCGTACTGACCATTGGATTGATCCGTTGACTCATCCGTCGTGGTATCGGTCGTTGTGTCCGTTGAACCATCCGTGGTCGTGTCGGTGGTCGTATCGGTCGTGGTATCCGTTGTTGTATCGGTGGTCGTATCGGTGGTTGTCGAGCTGCGGTAGCACTGATCCGTCGAGGAATCGTAGGTTCCGCCGATGGAATCACAATACGATTCTACATCGTAGTCATATTTGCTGGACGATGAAGAACTTGAATCACCTTCCGACAGATACTTCGTTTCAATGTAGCCGCCTTTGTAGCTGGATACACCGTCCGTCTTCTTGATTTCTTCATAATCAGCGTATTTCTCACAGTAATCCAACAGATAATGCGTGATCTGGAACGCCTGCGTATACGAGGAAACGGAAGACGTCGGGATATAGTAGCCCATCTGCTGATACTGCTTGGTGTAGCCGGACCAGCAGGCGACGACATATTTGCTTGTGTAGCCCAATGACCATTCATCCTTGATGGCACCGGAAGGGATACCATACTGCAGACCGGCCGTGCCCCAGTCGGAGGTACCGGATTTACCATAAACCGGATAATCCGATTCCAGAATGTTGTTGAAGTTTTGATAACCGCCGTGAACGACGTCGTACAGTAAATAAGACATCATAAATGCTGCGTCATCGCTGATGACTTCTGTCGACGATGTATCAGTCGTCGTTCGTTTTTTATCGCTGCGTCGGATCGTGTAACGCACGGTATGCGCGTTGACACGGCTGCCGCCGTTGGCAAAGATCGAATAGGCATTGGCCTGCTGGATCGGGGACGCATACATATCGGAACCGCCGATCGCATACTGGGCATTGAAGTTCTCTGCGACATCATCATCATAGCCGAGCTTCTTACAGAAGTTGACCCAGTAATCGGTGCCTTTCTCATCGATCAGTTCCACCATGGCGGCTGCTGCCGGGGCGTTCTTAGAAACACCTAACGCATACTTCAGACTGATCCGGCCGGAGAAAGTTCCGTCTGAGTTATTGACATAAGAACCTGTTCCGAAATAGTCTTTCTTCTCATCGACGACCGTATGTTCCGTTGACCATCCAAGCAAGTCGAAGGTCGAACAGTAAGCCAGCAGCGGTTTCATACTGGAACCTGGCTGCTTACGGTCAGTCGAGTTATCCACTTTCACCGAATCGGTATGATATCGTCGTCCTGGTCCGACCGCAATGATCTCACCGTTGGAATTGTCCTCGACCGCGAAACCGACATCGAAGGCATCATTCGGGAAGTCGATGATATCGCCGTTGCAGATCTTATCTGCCTGTTTCTGCACTTTGGTATTGAGGCAGGTGTAGATATCCATCGGAATGACCGTCGGATCCTGACCGGTCAGCGTTTTGACTTCTTCCAGCACCTGATCGATGTAGGCCTGGTTCGGGTCTTCCGACGTATCTTCGGTATATTTCAGACTGAATTCCAGCTTTTGGTTCGATGCCAGATCATATTCTTCCTGCGTGATATAGCCATGCTGCTTCATCAGCTTCAGTGTCGTATTCCTTCGGTTGGTCGCCGCGGCCAGGTGGTCTGTTTCGGTATCATATTTATTGGCCATTGGATTATATGTACCTGGCGCATTGACCGCGCCGGCCAGGAAGGCGGCTTCCTCCAAATTCAGCTGTGAGACTTTCTTATTAAAGTAGTATTCTGAAGCTTTCTCGATGCCGCGGGTATTGTTGCCGGAACCGAACCATATTCGATTGACATAATTTTCGAAGATCTGTTCCTTGGTCAAGCTTTGTTCCGCAACCAGCGACAAATAAATTTCCTGGATCTTCAGACGCACCTGATCGAACGTGCTTTCCGATCCTTTTTCATTGATGATCTTCTGCTCCTGGTTTTTCGTAAATGCATTATCGATCATCTGCATCGTCAAAGTCGAACCGCCCTGCGCAAAAGAACCGGAACGCAGGTTGGCCATGGCGGCCGCAAGAAAACGCGGCAGGTCAAATCCGTTATGATCAAAATAGCGCGAGTCTTCGATGGATAAGAACGCATCAATCACGCTCTGCGGAATTTCATCGTAGGATACATCATCGCGAATTTCATCGCCGACTTCATAAACCAGCTTGCCGTTTGTGTCGTAAATGCGCGTTGAAGAAGCAGTGGTCAGCCCATCTTCCGAAAAACGCATACCTTCCGGGTCGTTGATGACGTTGACCAGGACAAAGAACACGGTGATGCAGGCAATCAGAAACAGTGAAAGAATCACGATCGCGATCCGGTTCCATATATCCAGGCGCCGGTGTTTCACTCGCGGCGGCCGGGCAGACTTATTTGTTTTACGTGCCATAGGGGCTCCTCCTTAAGAAAAATAAAGTTTGTCCACGACCTTCAGATATTGAAGCCGCGGTTGATATCCTTCTTTTATTATATGACCGTTTTCACGAAACCAATCATACGGAATCGATTCCCGTTTGATGGTCTCTATTTTCTCAATTAATAACGGTGCATCTACCAGATAGGTTTCGTTGTGTGATGTGAAGCGGATGATAAAAAAACCAATTCCGCCATGGAATTTCACTTTTTTCAAATGTTCGATTTGATGCGGATGGATCAGGTAGATCGGAAAACTGGTTTTATTTTTTGTTTCCTTTGCTTCAAAATCGATATATTTTCCGCGGTAAACACCGTTGTAATCCGTTGTGGAAGGGGTACGGTAGTATGCTTCGACGATCTTGGCGCGGCGGCGTTCCGGATAGTCCACACGCACGACCTGGACCGGCGTCGGTTTCTTGTAGATCAGCGCATAATCGCCGGCACGATAGAACTTGTTGGATTCGTTAATTTCGTTTTCAAGGTTCATGCCGCGGCCGCTGTGAAAGTCCTGTATATTCGATACTTTTCGGCTTTTTACAGCAGTCGGATACTTAATCGTACTCATCGGAATAATTATATATGAATTCATGCGAACAATCAAATTGGTGTTGATTTTTTGACTTAAACAAGTCATAATACTGAATAGTATTGGGGGAATAGACCATGGCAAATAATATGAACCTGACCGCTCAGGATATTTATGAAAAAGAATTCCATGTCGATCTGAAGGGCTATGCGCCGGAAGAAGTCGACGAATATTTGGATCAAGTCATCGAGGATTATCAGAACTATGATGATGAACTGGAAAGCCGCAATCAGGCGATCCTGCGTTATGAAGAAAAGATCAAAGAACTGCAGAAGCAGATCTTTACATTAAATAATGAAAATAAAAAATTACAGGAAAAATTAAAAGCTGGATACATCGAAGCACCGAATACCGATCAGGTCGATATCCTGAAACGTCTGTCCCGTCTGGAGGCAGCGGTCTTCGGCAATCAGGGCACGTACAATGGCCGCCGGGGTTACCGGCAGAAGAAGCCGTATTCGAAGAACCACTCGAATCAGCGCCGCGACAATGCGCCGCATACGGAATCCGCAAAACCGCAGGAAAACTAATTCCGAAAACGCAGTCGCTGGCTTTTGCCAGAGGAAAGTCCATGCTCGCACGGTCTGCGATGACCGTAGTGTTTGTGCCGGACGAAGTCATAAGTCCGGGCAGCGTAAGCTGACGGCAGTTCTGATCCTAAGGGAAACTAAGGAAGCGAACTTGAAAGTGCCACAGAGACGAGCCGGCTGTGAAAACAGCCGGGTGGAACGGGTAAACCCCGCAAGCGAGAAACCCAAATTTGGTAGGGGAGCCGGTCGGAATGAATTGAAAGGAAGACTGGATAACTTCGGTTATAGATAAATGGCTGCTAGTTACAGAACATGGCTTATGAATTCGGAAATGAGGCAAGGGTTTGTCCCTTGCCTGTTTTTAAATGAGAGGAGATGATCGGACATGAAAGAAGATCCCTACAGTCACGATTTTTTTATTGCCGCGATCATCGAAGGAAGTGTTTCCTTCGATTAAAGGAGGAAACCTATGATTGAATTTTATAAAACGACCGATATTGGAACGATCAAGATTTCTGAGCCGGAAACAGGCTGCTGGATCAATGTCATCGCTCCGACCGAAAATGAACGTAACTATCTGATCGATACGATCGGTGTGCTGCCGGAATTCGTGAAATCTTCACTGGACCCGGAAGAAAGCTCACATATTGACTTTGATGATGAACTGCATCAAACTTTGGTCATTGTCGATTACCCGAGCTTGGACAACAAACGCAGTGAACCGAATATCTATGAATATTTTACGTATCCGCTGGGCATCGTGATCATCAAAGGCTTTGTGGTCACGATCAGCTTGTATGAAAGCTGGACCATTTCGGAGTTGATGCGCGGTCAGTTCAAGGGAATCGACACGCGGCTGAAGACCCGTTTTACGTTGATGATCCTGCTGCGCATTTCACAGCGATTCTTGTTATGCCTGCGGGAAATTGATCAGCTGACCAACCGGATCGAAAATCAATTACTGGAGCAGGTGCGCAATAAAGAACTGCTGCAGCTGCTGGACCTGGAAAAATCTCTGGTTTATTTTTCAACTTCACTGAAATCTGATGAAGCGACGCTGAACCGGATCCGCCGGGGCAAGGCTATTAAATTATACGAAGAAGACGACGATCTGCTGGAAGATATCTTGATCGAGATCCGGCAGGGCGTTGAGATGTGTTCCATCTATTCGGGTATTTTATCGGGCATGCGCGATGCCTTCAGCAGTGTCATCAACAACAATATGAATGATGTCATGAAGTTTTTATCGATCATCACGATCATCATGTCCATTCCGAATATTATTTTTGCGTTCTATGGCATGAACGTCAAACTGCCGGTGCCGTATGTTTGGTTCCCGACGTTGGTCTGCTTGATCAGCTGTATCATTGCCTGGATCGTATTTTCGCGCAACAAACGATTTAAATGAACGACGTAAGTCGTTTTTTTTGTCAGAAAAAAACGCAAGTTTCCTTGCGTTATGCGTTTCTTCGAATGACCGGTGCCAGTGCTCTATATAACAGCGGCACCAGAATGATGCAGACGATCAATGTCGCCAAGTTGTACCAGGCATTATAGGATAAGGAATATAACCAAGCTGCAGAAGTGCCGGCAACGGAACCTTCCGGCGGCCAATAGTAAACACCGCTTAATACGGTGCTGGCATATTTCAGGATCATTGCGATCGTCACGCCGCCGTACAGACGGACCTTTTCGTTCTTAGACGGGCACAATGCGGAAGCCGCACCGCAGACGAGCACAGGAATAATATAATCCAGCAAATACTGCATTGGATTTAAGAACCAGTTGTTGAAGCCGAAAATAAAGCCCAGCAGCCATGCCAGCAAGCCGACAATGATGCCGTTTTTCCATCCTAGGTGATACGAAGCGATGAAGATCGCCAAATATTCCAGCTCGATGGAACCGCCCTGCGGCATCTGCAGAAATGGAATCATCTGCGACGCATACTTTAATACAACGGATAACGCGGCATATAATGCCAAATACGTGATCCATCTGATCTGATTTTGATTTTTCATAAAAAAACACCTCCAAATTAGGTGCGTAAAGAGAATACTAAGATTTTCAGAACTCCCTACGCTAGCATTACCTAGATCAGGTCATAAGGGACAGCATGTGCATCTCAGCCCGAAGGCGCCCCTGTCTTGACAGTGGATATTATACGTCAGCCGGCATCTAAATGCAAACGGGCAGAAAGTTTCTGCCCGTTGTGTTATTTGTGCTGCAAAATGATGTAATCGACTTCCGGATCCGCATTGTAGCGGGCATTGACCCGCGTACAGCCGACTCCGGCGCTGATTTCATAATCAAAGGAAAGATCCTGACTTTCGCTGCGGTTCAGCTTCTCCGCGCCTTTCTCGGTCCGATAGCCGCCGAAGAACGGATAGGTGATCTGCGTGCCGTGGGAATGTCCCGCCAAAGCGAAGTCGATCGAACGGTCGGCCAGGCTTTCATCCGTCAGCAGATCCGGTTTATGGCAGACCAGCAGGTCGTATGTCTTACCGGAAGTATGTGCGGTCGCCTTGGCAATGTGTGCCGAAGACTGCAGACCGACCAAATGGATCCCATCGCTGGAGCGATTGGTCAGCAGGACCGACTGATTGGTCAGTACTTCCACTTGTGACTGTTTGTAGATTTTCAGAACCGCCTGTTTCCGGGCGCTGTCCTGCGTGTCTTTCTCGCCGAGGACCGCAAATTTGCCCAGCGGTGCATCGATGTTGCTTAAGAAACTCCGGATCGTTTTCTTTGTCTGACTGTCCAAGACGGTATCGGTATCGAACAAGTCACCGCCGAAGATGCAGATGTCCGGTTCCAGATAGTCGATTTCTTTTTCCAGCGTTTCCAGACGTTCTTTATTTTCGAATGTTCCGTACTGCAGATCGGTGAAATACAGGATCGAAACATCATTCATCGACTCGGGAATGTCTTCACTTTCCAAAGTTATATAGTTGACCTGCAGCTGATTCGGTGCCCGATAAAATGCGTTGGCCAGAGAAATATCGAAACAAAGCACCAGCACCAGCAGAATGCTCAGGATCACGATGAGTCTTTTTTGAAGCTTTGTCATAACGCAATCATTCTATCATTTTTCCTGTGAAGTTGCCACCGATCAAAAAACCGTCCAAACGGACGGCTGTTTATGACTTTGTTTTGCGGAAACGTTTGTTCCGGCGCATATTCTGCATTTCTTCCATCGCCTGACGGGAATTGATGATGACCGGGATCACGATCGGGTTGCGGTGGGTCTTCTTATATAGATAAGGCTCCAGTGCAGAACGGACACAGTTCTTCAGTTCCGAGAACGTGGTCTTTTCTTTCATCTGCTCCTGCAGGGCTTTATTGACGATGAAGGAAGCTTCTTTCATCAGTCCCTGGCTGTTTTTTACGAAAACGAACCCGCGGGACAGGATGATCGGCTGCGCCAGCAGTGAATTGGCCTTGGAATCGATGGCGACGATCACAGCGACCAGACCGTTTTCCGCTAAGATGCGGCGGTCCTTGAGGACTGCGGTGGACAAACCGGAAATATCATTGCCGTCCACATAAATATCATCGCCTTGGAAACGCCAGTTGCTTTGGAGCACCTTATGGTTGCGCAGGATCAGGATATCGCCGTTGGCGCATACAAAGATGTTTTCCGGCGGGATCCCGACTTCCATGGCTGTGATGCGGTGCTGCATGAGCATTTTATATTCACCGTGCACCGGCATAAAATAGGTTGGTTCGATCAGCTGCATCATCAGCTTCTGTTCTTCTTTACTGGCATGGCCGGTCGTATGCAGATTGTTCAAAACCGATTTATTCAATACCGTTGCACCGGCGCGGAACAGATTGTCCACGACCCGGTTGACGCTGGACTGGTTGCCCGGGATCGGCTTGCTGGAGAAGACGATCGTATCGCCCGGTTTCACATGGATGAAACGATGGGTGCCGTTGGCGATCCGCGATAAAGCGGCCAGCGGTTCTCCCTGACTGCCGGTGCAGAGAATGCAGACCTTTTCATCCGGGGTATGGGCCAGATCTTCACGTGAAAGCATCTGGTTGTTCTTGATGTGGATGGTACCCATTTTCCGGCCGATGTCGACGGCATTCTCCATGCTGCGGCCGAAGACGATCACTTTGCGGTCACATTTCAAGGCCGCTTCGATGATCTGCGAGACACGATGGACATTCGACGCGAAAGTCGCGACGATCAGACGCTTTTTTGTGCGGCGCATGATCTCAAGGATCTCATCGGCAACTTTTCGTTCCGAAATGGAGAAATCCTCGACACCGGAGTTGGTGGAATCGGACATCAGCAGGTCGCAGTGCGATGCGCCGATAAAAGCCATCTTCTGATAATCCGCATTGGTGCCGACCGGTGTCAGGTCAAATTTGAAATCACCGGTCTCTACGATACGGCCGTTCGGGGTGTTGATCAGTACGCCCAGACTGTCGGGGATCGAGTGGATCGTATCAAAGAAGCCGACTTGGAAATAGCGCATATTGATGCTGGAATCGCCGTTGATCTCAATGATCTTTGTTCGTTCCAAGCCTTTATGTTCACTTAATTTTTTTTGAATCAATGCTTTTGCGAATCTCGGTGCGTAAATGGCGTCGATCTTCACCTGACGCAGTAAAAACGGAATACCGCCGATATGATCTTCGTGGCCGTGGGTGATCACAAGGACTTTGCGTTTTTTATTCATGCGGATCAAATGATGGTAATCCGGAATAACGTAGTCCACACCCAGCAAATCGTCGCCTGGGAATAAGACGCCGCAATCGACAATCAATATTTCATTGTCATGTTCGAAACAGTACATGTTCTTGCCGACTTCTCCTAAGCCGCCCAAGGCATAAATGAGCGTATCGCCTTTTTCGACATGATACGTGTTTCGATTGGTGTTCGTATGCCCAAGATTCTTGTATTGTTTGTTTGGCATATTGAACCTCTTTCTTTCTATCCTATTATAGCAATTTCCGTATCGAAAAAAAACAGAAGTTAAATAACTTCTGCTTCGGGATCGCTTTTCCATGGATCTTTCGGATCGATGCGGTCATAAAACAATTTACCGGATAAATGATCGATCTCGTGCTGCAGCGCGATCGCAAAGTAACCCGACGCTCTGATCTTCACTTCCTGATCCTGGATCAAATCGTAGCCGCGCACTGTCACACGCGCATGACGGAACACGTGTCCTTCGTGTTCATCCGGAACCGAGAGACAGCCTTCGCCGTTCTGCAGATAACTGTTCTGCACCGATTCAGAAATGATCTTCGGATTGGCCAGGGCCGCTTCCTTGACGCCGTCTTCTTCCGGAACAACGACCGCGATCAGCTGTTTGGGGATGCCGATCTGAATGGCCGCAATGCCGACTGCCGGCTGGATGCCTTCTTTTTCAGCCGTCTCCTCATCCTGAGAACGGTGCACGTAGTCGAGCAGCGCCTGCAGGATCCCGCGGTCTTCGTCGCTGAGCGGCAGGCTGACTTTTTCGCTGTGTCTGCGGATCAGCGGGTTGCTGTCGAGAATTATATCTTCTGCATGTATTTTCATTTTTATCACCTATGGAGTATTCTAGTCTATTTTGTTTTCATTGACAATTTTTTTGATTCATAGTTATTATAAGGGGACCGGAGGGAATCTATGCCAAAGAAAAAAAATCGAAGCTTGCTTCGTATCATACAACTGCGTCCGAAAAGCGACGGTTATATTACGTTGTCGGTCCTGGCACTGATGGTGTTCGGGAGCTTGATGATCGTTTCCACGGATATGGGAGAAACCGGCACGGCACCGTTGGTCGTTTTGATGAATATTGTCAAACAAGTGATCTTTATGGCGGTGGGCTACGGTGTGATGTGTGCTTGTTCCAAATGGTTCAGCTTCCGCCGTTTTGCCTTTTGGCAGTACGGCTTCATGGTCGTTCTTTTTCTGCTGACGGCAGCGACATTCTTGTTCTCTGCATCCGGCGGCAGTCAGGCGTGGATCCGATTGCCTGGCGGCATTACCATTCAGCCATCGGAATTCGTTAAATCCTATATGATCGCGGTCGTTGCGGCGGCGCTTTATCAGGGAAAGAGAAAAAAGGGCCTGCTGAATCATCCTGGCAGACTGTTTCGTTTTCCGCTGATCGTCATGGGGGTCTTCGGCCTTTTGATCTTGGCCCAGCGCGATATTGGAACATTGGTCATTTTACTGATGATCTTTTTGACATGTCTGCTGATTCCGTCGGTTCCTTCTTTGAAAGTGATGCAGAAACACATCAAGAGGCTTTTGGCAGCCGGCATCTGCCTCGCAATCTTATTGTTCGGCGTCACCGATATCGGAACCAATATCATTGCCCAGACACCGTTTTCACACATTGCGACGCGGGTCGCCAATGCGAAAAATCCATATAATGATATTTACGGCGAAGGCTATCAGCCGGCCAACTCGCTTTATGGTATCGCATCAAGCAATATCATCGGCCGCGGACTGGGCAATTCCAGCCGGAAATACGGCTATCTGACCCAGGCAGACAATGATTACATTTTGGCGATCGTCATCGAAGAAACGGGCATTTTCGGCTTAGCCTATATTATCTTTTTCTATATCGCGATTTTATCACGCCTGTTTCATTATGCAATGGTCACCAACGACACCGGCTATCGTGTCATATTAGGCGGTACAGCCATGTACTTGTTCATGCATTTTTTCTTGAATGTCGGAGGCGTCGCCTGCTTCATTCCGTTTACGGGCGTGCCGCTGCTGTTTATTTCCAGCGGCGGTTCCAGTCTGATCGGTATCTGTGCCGCGATGGGCATCAGCCAGAACTGCATCAGTAAGATCCGCCGGCGGGAGGAAGAGTAATGCGGATCATTGCCGGCAAGTATCGATCCCGCCGTCTGGAAAGCGTGCCGGGACAGGCGACCCGGCCGACAGCAGATAAAATCAAAGGCGCCGTTTTCTCCAGTCTCGGTCCGATCAGCGGCCGGTTTTTGGATTGCTATGCAGGCACGGGAAACATGGCGCTGGAAGCTTTGTCCAGAGGCATGGATCACGTCGTTCTGGTCGACCGGGACCGTAAAGCCGTACGTACGATCAAGAAGAATATTGCGTCCTTGCAGGCGCAGGATGCCTGTGAAGTCTATCAAGGCGATATCTTTATGATCCTGCCGCAGCTGCCCGCCTTTGATGTGGTTTATATTGATCCGCCGTATGCCAAACAGCGGAATGTTGAATTGCTTGCGAAGCTGTCTGATCATGTGGCGGATAAAGGCCGCGTGGTCATCGAAAGCCTGCCGGAAGATGTTCTGCCCGAGCGTTGTTCCGGGTTTGTCAAATATAAGGAAAAGACCTATCGGGCTTGTAAAATAACGTATTATAGAAAGGAAGGAACAGAATGAGAAAAGCTGCTTTCTGCGGAACATTTGATCCGATCACGCTCGGTCATCTGGATGTCATAAAAAGAGCCAGCCGCATCTTTGAAGAGGTGGTTGTTTTTGTGGCACCGAATTCATTGAAAAACCAGATGTTTTCAGAAGCACAGCGCAGGCAGTGGATCGAAGAAGCCTGTGCCGATCTGGACAATGTCACTGTGCGCGTTCAGCATGGTCTGACAGCAGATGCCTGCCGCCAGGCAGGTGTTCATGTGCTGATCCGCGGCATCCGCAATGAGAATGATTTCAGTTATGAACAAAACATGGATTTCATGAATCATGAAATCGATGAAAATCTGGACACGATTTGTTTTTTTACGCGCCCGGAATACCAGTATTGTTCCAGTTCCAACGTCAAAGAACTGCTGAAATATCATCAAGATATTTCCCATTTTGTGCCGGACTGTGTATGGAAGGGAGTCAAAAACAATGAAAACTTTGATTGATTGGATGAAAAACCAGGGGTATGCGGTCAGTGATCCGGATCTTTACACGGAAGCCTGCACACATTCTTCGTATGCCAATGAACATCATTCGCATATCGACAACAATGAGCGGTTGGAGTTTATGGGGGATGCGGTCCTGCAGGTGTGGAGCGCCGATCAGCTGATGCATATGCGTCCGAAAATGCATGAAGGACAGATGACGATGCTTCGGGCCCAGACTGTCTGTGAAGCTACCTTGGCAAAACTGAACGAAGAACTTGGATGGTATGAATTTTTGATGCTGGGGGTCGGCGAAGAGAAGATGGGCGGCCGGCATCGCCGCAGCATCATGGCCGATCAGTTTGAAGCCTGTATCGGTGCGATCTATCTGGATCAAGGATACGGTCTTTGCGATGAGATCCTGACCAAAGTGATGAAACCGGTCTTCACACAGGTGAAGGGGGACGATGTCACCGACTACAAGACCCATTTACAGGAGGTCATTCAGGCAGATTCACGCAAGACCATCCAATATAAATTGCTCGAAGAAACCGGTCCAAGCAATGCGCCGACCTTTAAGATGGGCGTTTATCTGGACGATATTCTGCTTGGCGTAGGTACGAGCACCACGAAAAAGAAGGCGGAACAGATGGCCGCCAAAGATGCCTTTCAGAAAATGGCACAATGATCAGAAAAGGAAGTAAATGATGGAAGTATACGAAGCGTTTGAGAAAATTTTAAGTGAGGATATTGTTTCCTATTTTAAGACCGCTACGTGGTCGGATGTGCCGGTGTATCATAAAACACGGCAGACCCTTGAACTTAAAGTGCATGTGGAACAGGCGCTTCCTTTTGATGTGTATCGAGCATGGAAACATCAGCTGCAGATCGCGCTGCATGTCGCGATCGAGGCGGAGATCACTGCGGATCAGGGCACGGTCTCATTGGCCGACCTGGATGCATATGTCAACGCAGCCGCCGGCCGGCAGCCGGTCCTGCGGCCTTTTCAGTATCTGCATCCGTTGTTGGAAAACGACACCGTGGTCTTTAACACCATGGAAGAAGAGCGTTTTTCCAAGATGCAGCGGGCAATGCCGAAGTTGACCGAAGCGCTGCAAACCTACGGCATCACGATGCATATGGTCTGTCAGAAAATTGAAGAAGACGATACGATCGAAGTCAAAGAGATGGATCTGCCGAAAACCGTTCCGATGCCGGAAAAGCCACAGCCCCGCACAAGCTACCGCCGTGAGGCGCCGACCATGCTGCCGATCCGGGATCTTCAGGCCGGAATGACCAATGTCTGCTTTGAAGGGCATATCTTCGCTTTGGAAAACCGGGAGCTGAAAAGCGGAAAACTGCTGCAGGAACTGTATATCAGCGACTATGATGATGCGATCGTTGCTAAACGATTTGAAAATAAACGGAACAGCCGCGAAGAGCTGGAAGCGATACAAAACGGTCAGACCGTGCGGATCACCGGACGGGTCGATGATGACTCTTTTCTGCATTGTCTGAGTGTCATGATCGATCGGATCGAACCGATTTCCGCATCCAAGCGTATGGATGAAGCCGCTGAAAAACGGACCGAACTGCACATCCATTCCAATTTTTCAGAAATGGACGGTGTGTGCGAAATTGAAGAGTTCATCCAGACGGCATTTGACTGGGGCATGGAAGGATTGGGGATCTGTGATCACGATGTGGTGCAGGCGTTTCCGTTCGCTCAGAATAAGGTCGACAGTTTGTTGAAAAATCATCCGGACCGAAAATTTAAGATCATGTACGGCTGTGAAATGGACATGGTCGATGAACAGTTCAAGGTCCTCTATAATAACGATCATCGCCTTTTATCGGAGGCAACCTATGTGGTTTTTGACCTGGAGACGACCGGTCTTTCCAATCGTCTGGACCGGATCATTGAATTTGGTGCAGTCAAGATGAAAAACCGCGAGGAAATTGGCCGCAAGCAGATGTTCATCAATCCGCAGATGCCGATCCCGGCGCAGATTTCTGCCTTGACGCATATCCATCAGACCGATGTAGAACATGCCAAGACCATCGAAGAAGCCTTGCCGGAATTGTTGGAGTTCATCGGGGATGCGGTTTTGATCGCGCACAATGCAACATTTGATGTCGGGTTCATGAATGCGGCCTGCCGTCAGTGCGGCCTGCCGGAACTTCGTAATCCGTGGATCGATACACTGCCGCTGGCACAGAGCCTGCTGGATCTGAAATCCTATCGGCTGGGTTCGGTCTGCCGGTTTTATCATGTGCCGTATGACGGGGAAGGCGCGCACCGCGCGGATTACGATGCTCAGGTGCTCAGCCAGTGTTTCTGTCATATGCTAAATGAATATCCTAGCGATGCCTCGCTGGATGTCCTGGAACATGTGGATTCAAGCGACAGCCTGCGCAAGGTGCATCCATATCATAT
Organism: Catenisphaera adipataccumulans; assembly: GCF_014202755.1. Classification (GTDB taxonomy): domain Bacteria; phylum Bacillota_I; class Bacilli_A; order Erysipelotrichales; family Erysipelotrichaceae; genus Catenisphaera; species Catenisphaera adipataccumulans. The sequence goes on along the minus strand of NZ_JACHHK010000001.1, from coordinate 32,230 downwards.
TGCAGTCTATGCGAAAAATGCAGACGGTCTGAAAGAACTGTATGAACTGATCACAGCCTCGCATACCGACTATCTGGCTTATAATCGGAAATCTGTTTCGGCAAAGACCAGCGGCAAACCGCGCATTCCGCGCTCCGTGCTCAAAGCGGCCCACGATAAAGGCAATCTGCTTTTTGGTTCCGCCTGCCAGAACGGAGAAGTGTTCGAACTTGCTCAGACTCGCTCGGCAGCCGATCTGGAAGCAGCGGTGGATTTTTATGACTACATCGAGATCCAGCCGCTGGAGTGCTACAAGAATTTAATCGACCGGCATACCATTCGTTCAGTCGATGATTTAAAACAAATCTTGATGTTTATCATGGATGCAGCCAAAAAGAAAGGCACACCAGTCGCAGCGACGGGAGATGCGCATTATGTCGATCCCCATGAGAAGCGGATCCGGGATATCTATATCAATGCCAAAGCTATCGGCGGCCTGCGCCACCCGCTGTATATCTACGATGCGCAGAAGCGTAAGATGACCTCTGCACCAAGCCAGCATCTACGTACGACGGATGAGATGTTCAAGGAGTTTGACTGGCTGGAGGATAAAGAAGCGTATCAGATCATTGTGGAAAATCCAAAAAAGATCCTGGAACAAGCGGAAACCATTTATCCGTTGAAAAAGGGAACCTATCCGCCGAAGATGGAAGGGTCCGATCAAAAACTGCGCGATATTTGTTTCGAGACGGCGCATCATACCTATGGGGAAGAATTGCCGGATCTCGTAGAGAAACGGCTGAACCGTGAGCTTGACAGCATCATCGGCAACGGATATGCGGTCGTTTACTACATCTCGCATTTGTTGGTGAAAAAAAGCAACGAAGACGGATACATCGTCGGTTCCCGTGGTTCGGTCGGTTCCAGTTTCGTCGCCACGATGTCCGGGATCACCGAGGTCAATCCGCTGATCCCGCATTATATCTGTCCAAAATGTCATCATTACGAGTTCTTGGAGGAAGGAACTGTATCTTCCGGATTTGATCTGGAGGACAAGACGTGTCCGGTCTGCGGGGCAACGATGCGCGGCGACGGACAGGATATTCCGTTTGAAACGTTCCTTGGTTTCGAGGGCGAAAAAGTGCCGGATATTGATTTGAACTTTTCCGGGGAATATCAGCCGGTCGCCCATAATTATTGTAAAGAGGTATTCGGCGAAGAACATGCATTCCGTGCCGGTACGGTCGGCACGGTCGCGGAAAAAACCGCGTACGGTTATGTGAAAGGATATGAAGAGGAAATGGGCTTGGAGCCATTCAGCGAAGCGAAGCGGATGGATCTGGCCAAAGGCTGTGAAGGTGTCAAACGGACGACCGGTCAGCATCCGGCCGGCATTGTCATCGTGCCTGATGATATGGATGTGCACGATTTTACGCCGGTGCAGTATCCTGCCAATAACCCGATGTCGGAATGGAAAACAACGCATTTCGATTTCCATCAGATTCACGATAATATTTTGAAATTCGATATTCTGGGTCATGTGGATCCAACCGCGATGCGCATGTTGGAAGATATCACCGGCATCAAGGTCACGACCCTGCCGATGAACGATAAAGATACGATGGCGATTTTCTCTTCGACCGAGACGCTCAAGATCGACACGACGCGTTATGATCAGATCACTGGTGCGGCCGGCCTGCCGGAATTCGGTACGCCGTTCGTGCGCGGCATCCTGGAAAAGACGCGGCCGACGACGTTCTCGGAATTGGTCACGATTTCCGGTCTGAGCCACGGTACGGATGTATGGTTGGGCAATGCGGAAACGCTGATCGACAACGGGACATGCAAGCTGAGCGAGGTCATTGGATGCCGTGATGACATCATGGTTGATTTGATGGGTTACGGTCTGGAGCCAAAGACGGCATTCACGATCATGGAAAGTGTCCGGAAAGGACGCGGTCTGAAGGATGAATGGATCAAAGAAATGCGGGCGCATGATGTGCCGGAATGGTTCATTGATTCGTGTCTGAAGATCAAGTATATGTTCCCGAAAGCGCATGCGGTCGCCTATGTGACCATGGCCGTGCGCATTGCCTGGTTCAAGGTCCATCAGCCGCTGGCTTACTACTGCATGTTCTTCAGCATCCGCTGTGATGCGTATGATATTCAGACGATGATTGCCGGAGAAGAAGCAATCCGGGCGCGGATGACTGAACTGAAAACGAAAATGTCCAACAACACGGCAGAGAAAAAGGACAACGACATCTACAACACATTGGAGCTGGCGCTGGAAATGTACTGCCGCGGCTACCGCTTTTCAAATATCAGCATCAAACGTTCGCAGGCAACGGATTTTATCATCGATCCGGATCAGGAGAACAGTATCCTGCCGCCGTTCACAAGCATTGACGGCCTGGGAGCGAATGTTGCTAATTCCATTGTCAAAGCCCGCGAAGAAGAAGCGTTCCTTTCCAAGGAAGATGTGCTCAAGCGTACGCAGCTTTCGAAATCGTTGATGCAGACGATGGATGCGATGGGGGCGCTGGAAGATTTGGATGATTTAAATCAAATGCGTTTATTCTGATGCAAAATCCCGTTTAAATGCGGTATACTAGACGAAAAGGAGATTCGAAAATGCGAGATACAGAAATGTTTAAGATCATCGAAGACGAGGAAAATCGTCAGCGTGACAATGTGGAATTGATTGCCAGCGAGAACTTTGTTTCAGCTGAGGTCCGGGAAGCACAGGGCAGTGTACTGACCAATAAATATGCGGAAGGTCTGCCGGGCAAACGTTACTACGGCGGCTGTGTCAATATTGACCGGGCGGAGCAGCTGACCAAAGACCGTGCTATGAAATTGTTCGGTGCCGAGTTTGTCAACGTGCAGCCGCATTCCGGTGCGCAGGCAAATATGGCCGTCTACAATGCGATTCTGCAGCCGGGGGATACGGTCATGGGAATGAACCTGACGTCCGGCGGTCATCTGACACATGGTTCGCCTGTTAACTTCTCCGGTAAGCTTTATCATTTTACAGAATATAACGTAAACAAAGAAACAGAACGCATCGATTACGATGAGCTGGAACGCATGGCCATGGAAATTAAGCCGAAATTGATAGTCGGCGGTGCCAGTGCGTATCCGCGCATCATCGATTTCAAACGCTTCGGTGAGATCGCACACAAATGCGGTGCGTATCTGATGATCGATATGGCGCATATCGCCGGCCTGGTCGCAGCCGGCCTGCATCCAAGCCCGATCCCGTATGCCGATTTTGTGACAACTACGACGCATAAAACCCTGCGCGGCCCGCGCGGCGGCATGATCTTCGCCAAAAAAGAATATGCCAAGAAGATCAATTCAAGCGTCTTCCCAGGCTGCCAGGGCGGCCCGCTGGAACATGTCATCGCGGCAAAAGGGGTCTGCTTGTATGAGGCGATGACGCCGCAGTTCAAAGAATACATGAAACAGACGCTGCAGAACGTGCAGGTCCTGGCTTCGATCTTTGATGAAGCCGGTATCCGGATGGTTTCCGGCGGCAGCGACAACCATTTGATTTTGATGGACGTCAAATCCAGTTTGGGCATGACCGGAAAACGGGCGGAGCATTTATTGGATCTGGCGGGCATTACCGTCAATAAGAATACGATCCCGTTTGAAACGGAAAAACCGTTTGTGACATCCGGTGTCCGTCTGGGTACGGCTGCCATGACCAGCCGCGGATTCAAAGACGCTGAGTTTGAACAAGTCGGTCATTGGATCGTGGATGTGCTGAAACATGATGATGAGGATCATGCAGCAGCGGTCAAGGCAAATGTCGTGAAACTGACGCGTCAGTTCCCGGCGGAGGCTGTTCTTTGATCCGGATCATTGCCATCGGTAAAAATAAAGACCATTCACTGCAGGCGCTTGAGGAGGAATATCTCAAGCGCTTGTCCGCTTTTTGTAAGGTGGAAGTCGTGCAGGTCAAGGATGAGGCCGATGTGCATGCAGAACGTCCCGGACAGGCACGCGCCATCAAGGAAAAAGAAGGTGTCCGCGTTTTAGGTAAATTGAAAGCAGATGATTTTGTGATCCTGCTGGATCTGCACGGCCAGATGTGGTCGAGCGAGCAATTTGCGGAAAAAATGCAGAAATGGCAGACCAGCCATGCGAGTCTGGTATTTGTGATCGCCGGTTCGCTTGGTCCGAGCGAAGCATTGGTGCAGCGGGCTGATGTGCGTTGGAAACTGTCCGATCTGACATTTACGCACTTGATGACACGGGTCCTGGTGCTGGAACAAATTTACCGAAGTTTCATGATCAATGCGGGCCGAAATTATCATAAATAAAGTATTGTAACTTCTTTGGTTTTTGTGCTATTTTATCATTAGTAATAAGGGGATAAAAATGAAGTTCTATAGGGGATTGGTGATTGTCAATATTCTGGTCGCAGTCATTGTTTTATATGAGGTCATCGGATATGCGTGGGTGCACAGTCATACGTACTGCCTGAGCCTGCCGGGGGATATTTTTTTGGTGATCATCTGCGCAGCAGATATATTCTATTGTTTGAAAACACGGAAGAAATGAAGAGCGCTTGCCGAAAGCGCTTTTTTCGTGGCTTTTTATCTATGAAATACAAATTTCCAGTGGTATAATATCTACTGATAGTAATACAGTAGGAGGAAAAAAAATGACAAAAAGAACTGTAAGAGATCTTGACGTTGCCGGTAAACGAGTACTGGTTCGCTGCGATTTCAACGTGCCGCAGAAAGACGGTGTGATTTCCAATGATAACCGTATTCAGGCGGCTTTGCCGACGATCAAATATTTGATCGAGCACAAAGCGAAGATCGTATTGTTCTCTCACTTAGGAAAAATTAAAAAGGAAGAGGATAAGGCGAAAAATAATCTGAAGTGTGTCGCTGACCGCCTTCAGGAATTGCTGCCGGATACAAAAGTTACATTCGTACCGGTTACCCGCGGCAAAGAACTGGAAGATGCAGTTGCTGCACTGAATGATGGTGAAATCGTTCTGGTTCAGAATACCCGTTATGAGCCGGGCGAAACCAAGAACGATCCGGAACTGGGCAAATACTGGGCAAGCTTAGGCGATATGTTTGTCGAAGATGCATTCGGCTCTGTTCACCGTGCACATGCTTCCACAGTTGGAATTCCTACATATTTGAAAGATAACGCATTGGGCTTCTTGGTTGAAAAGGAAGTCAAGATGCTGGGCAAAGCAGTGGATACGCCGGAACATCCGTTCGTAGCCATCATCGGCGGTGCGAAAGTTTCGGATAAGATCACTGTGATCGGCAACATGCTGGAGAAAGCCGATAAAGTCATCATCGGCGGCGGCATGGCTTACACGTTCATGAAGGCACAGGGCGGTAAGATCGGTAATTCGCTGTGCGAAGACGACCGCATTGAAGTTGCCAAGGAAACATTGGCAAAAGGCGGCGACAAGATCGTGCTGCCGGTTGATAATGTTTGTGCAGATGCCTTCAGCGAAGATGCCAACACCCAGATCTGCGCATCCGGAGAGATTCCTGACGGATGGCAGGGATTGGATATTGGTCCGGAAAGCGTTGAATTGTTCAAGAAAACTTTGCAGGGCGCTAAGACAGTCGTTTGGAACGGTCCGATGGGCGTATTTGAAATGGATAAATTTGCCAAAGGTACCTTGGCAGTCTGCACTGCTATTTCTGAATTACCGGGTGCGACCACTGTGATCGGCGGCGGCGACAGTGCTGCAGCAGCCATCAAACTGGGATTCCGCGATAAATTCTCCCACATCTCTACAGGCGGCGGCGCTTCCTTAGAGTACATGGAAGGTAAAACATTACCAGGTATTGCGGTCATCGCAGATGAGGACTAATTGAAAAAGGAGATAATTTAAATGAGCAGAAAACCTATTATTGTCGGAAACTGGAAAATGAATAAAAATAATGCCGAAACAAAGGCATTCTTTGAAGCGGTTGACGCAGCAGCAGCCGGAGATACGGCGACATACGGAATTGGTGCACCGTTTACGGATCTGCAGACAGCTATTGCCAACGCAAAGAATCTGATCGTTGCGGCTGAAAACTGCCACTTTGAAGATGCTGGTGCATTCACGGGCGAAGTTTCCGTACCGATGCTGGAAGAACTGGGCTTGAAATACTGCATCATCGGTCACTCGGAACGCCGTCAGATGTTCGGTGATACGAATGAAACTGTAAACAAGAAGGCGCATCGTCTGATCAAAGCCGGTATCACACCGATCCTGTGCATTGGTGAGACTGAAGCAGAATTTGATGCCGGACAGTCAGAACAAGTCATCCGCGATGAATTGGCAGGTTCTTTGAAAGACCTGGCACCGGAAGCTGTTGCGAATATGGTCATCGCTTATGAGCCGATCTGGGCAATCGGAACCGGCAAGAGCGCATCGGTCGAAATTGCAGAAAACTGCTGCAAGACCGTACGTGATGCGGTCCGTGATATGTTTGGTGATGAAGCAGCCGATAAGGTCCGCATTCAATACGGCGGCAGCGTAAAACCGAACAATGTTGTTGAGTATATGGCACAGCCGGATATCGATGGTGCATTGATCGGCGGCGCCAGCCTGAAAGCTGACAGCTTTATCGAAATCATCGAAAAAACAAAGTAAGATGTATGAAAACCGTTGTGACTGATCACAGCGGTTTTTTTCTGTCTTGCATTTCCTATCAAAGTTGTGTATCATAAACACGTTGTGTTGTGAGTTATCATTCTGATTTTGAAGTGAAATAGGAAAGAAATATAGCTTTTTTGCGGGTAAATTGGAAATGTAAACTTGAAATACACAAATTGACGTGTTAAAGTATTGTTGTATTCAAAATTACTGACTGGGGGTATGTAATGTTATGAATTTTGTAGAAAGCAACGGAAAAAAGGTTGCCGCGATCCTCTGTGTGGCGTCATGCTTTCCGGTCGTAGCAGGAATCTACGCACAGGGAACAGCGCCGGGATGGCACGGTGACAAATATGTTAATGCGAATAAAACGGTAGCAAAAGGCTGGCAGAACATCGGCAGCAAGATGTATTACTTCGAAGAAGACGGAACCGTCAACGAGAAGAAAACAAAGAGTGCTGTCGTAGCCAACGTTTCCACGGATATCGCTAAAGATATCAAGGGAACAGTAGAAGAATCTTTAAAAGAGACTGTTGAAGCGGAAAACCAGCGTATCGATCAGGCGAATGCACAAACGGAAGCAGAAACTGCCACTGCTCAGGCAGAAGAAGCAACCGCTGCTGAAGATACAACGGCACAGGATACCGCTCAGACAACGGAAACTACTGCATCAACGGAAGCAACTGCAGCAACTGCAACAACTGCTACCGATCCTGTGGACGCATTAGTAAACACAAGTGATGCACAGACCACTGACGCATCAAACACAACTGAAGCTTCAACAGTTAATGCTCAAACTGTTGAGACTGCAGCACAGGAAACAGAAGTTGCAGCAACTGCTCTGCAGACGGCTGATACGACAACGACTGCTGATACTACGGCAGCCACTACAACTGCGACGGATACGACTGCAGCCACTAATACCACTACAACCACAGCTGCCAATACCAATACAAGTACAACTACGGCAGCAGCTGCGACGGATACTTCTGCATCGACTTCGACGACAACAACTACGACATCGAACACAAATGTCAACGGCGTCAACAATGCAGCCATTGCTTCTGCAGCAATGAGTCTGGTCGGAACAACGGATGGTTATCAGTGTACAGAAGTTGTAGCAGCAGCACTTGCCGCAGCCGGATATGACGGAACAGTTTATTCTCCGGAACAGTATTTGGCAATGTGTACCGTTGTCAGTGCTGATCAGGCAGTTGCAGGTAACTTGATTTATTATGCCGACGGCGGAACGGGTTATTCCCACATCGCTATTTACGAAGGCAACGGAATGGCCGTACAGGGTAACTATGACGGCAAGACGGTTTATACGTCAGCCACTCTGTATTACGGTTCAGATCCGGTTTATCTGCAGTATAACGGTTAATGAAAAACTTGGCGCAAGCCAAGTTTTTTTTTAGAAAGGAGCACACAATGAACACATTTACAACGCGCCGAAGTGTGCGGAACTTTAATGAGAAAACAGTAAAAAAATCAGATCTAGAAAAAATTGTCTATGCGGGACAATGTGCCGCCAACGGGATGAACCGGCAGCACTTGATCTTTGTGGTCCTGCAGGATCGGGAAGAAATTCAACGGCTTTCAAAGCTGAATGCTCAGATCATGGGAAAACCGGAGATGGATCCATTTTATGGCAGTTCCTCCATCATTGTGGTCTTTGCGGATGCCAATGATCCGACCTATATCGAGGACGGAGCACTGGCCATCGGCAATATGCTGAATCAGGCACATGAGATGCATATTGGTTCCTGTTGGATCCATCGGGCAAGAGAAGAATTTGAAAATGAGGAAACCAATGACATGCGTAAAAAGTGGAACATTCCCCAGTCGTATCAGGCCATTGGGCACTGCGTGCTTGGCTATGAGGATCATTCTGGTGAGAAAGAAATTACCTCAAAGGTGGTCTGGGATCTATGATGCGCATCGGACAGGCAGTGGATATTCATCCGCTGACGGATGGCCGCAACCTGATCCTGGGCGGCGTCCGGATCCCGCATGAGAAAGGCTGCGACGGTCATTCGGATGCCGATGTCCTGCTGCATGCGGTCGGGGAAAGCATTCTCGGCGCGCTTGCGTTAGGTGATCTGGGCCATCATTTTCCGGATACCGATCCGCGGTATAAAGGCATCGACAGCCAGGTATTACTGCGGCATATTTATGAACTCATGCACGATAAAGGATATCGGATCATCAATCTGGATGCGACGATCATGGCGGAACGGCCGAAAATGGCGCCGTATATCGAAACGATGCGCCGTAATATTGCCGCATGCCTGCACTGCAGGATCGATCAGGTTTCTGTCAAGGCGACCCGCGGGGAAAAGCTAGGCTTTGTCGGCCGCCAGGAAGGCATTCAGTGCCTTTGTGTTTGTTTACTGGGGGAAACAGAATGAAAGTTGTCGTACAGCGCTGTAAATATGCCAAATGTACCATTGACGGCCGTGTCACTGGGCAGATCGACCAAGGATACTGCCTGTTTGTTGGTTTCACACAAAGTGATACGCCGGAGGTCGTAACGAAAATGGTCCGGAAGATCGCGAAGCTGCGCATTTTTAATGATGAAAATGGTAAAATGAATGTGTCGATCCAGGACGTCCACGGATCGGTACTGTCTATTTCGCAGTTTACGCTGTATGCGGATGCGAAAAAGGGCAACCGGCCGAGCTTTGTGAAAGCCGCAAAACCGGATCAGGCGATTCCGCTTTATGAACAATTCAATGAAGCTTTCAAGACCTATGATATTCCGGTTGAAACCGGTGTATTCGGTGCTGATATGAAAATTGAATTATACAATGACGGACCGGTGACGATCATCCTGGACAGTGAGGAGGTTCAGTAATGGAGATTATTTGGGGAAACGAATTATCAAAGAAAATCAAGTCGGAAATCAAAACCGAAGTGGAACAATATAAAGCGCAGGGAAAACGTGTGCCGATTTTATCCGTGATCCTGGTCGGAGACAATCCGGCCAGTCAGTCGTATGTGCGCTCGAAAGCCAAAGCGTGCTATGCGGTCGGGATGGAAAACCGCACCATTCATCTGGATGCGAATATCACCCAGGAAAAACTGCAGGAAGTCATTGCCGGACAGAATGCCGATCCGGCTGTGGATGGGATCCTCGTGCAGCTGCCGCTGCCGAAACATTTAGATGCTGATCAAGCCATCGATGCGATCGATCCGTCGAAAGATGTTGACGGGCTGCATCCGGTCAATGCGGGCTGTCTGCTGACCGGCCGCAAGGGTTTTGTGCCTTGTACGCCAAAAGGCATCATGGCGATGTTGGAGTCGGTCGGACTGGATGATCTGTCCGGTAAGCGCGCGGTCGTCTGCGGCCGCAGCAATCTGGTCGGCAAACCGGTTGCTTTGCTTCTGCAGAATAAGAATGCGACCGTGACCATCGTACATTCCCGTACACCGGAAATTGAATCCATTACTTCACAAGCAGATATTTTGATTGCCGCCATCGGCCGGCCGAAGATGATCAAAGCAAACTGGATCAAAAAGGGCGCTGTCGTGATCGATGTCGGCATCAACCGCATGGAAAACGGCAAATTATGCGGCGATGTGGACTTTGATGATGTCAAAGATAAAGTCACCGCGATCAGTCCGGTGCCGAAAGGGGTTGGACCGATGACTGTATGTATGTTACTATCGAATACGTTGGAAGCGTATCAGCTTCATGAAAGAGGGTAGACGATGGTTGAAAAAGACTATGATTTAAATGATATCGTGGAAATGAAAAAGGAGCATCCGTGCCATAAATCCAAAGAATGGAAGATCATCCGCATGGGTGCAGATATCCGCATCAAATGCCTGGGCTGCGGTGCCAGTGTTTTGATGCCGCGTTCCAAATTTGAAAAGAAATTAAAACGCGTGGTCCGCAAGGCCAATGAAACAGAAGGGGAGGATGCATCATGCCGTTGACCGCTGGAATCGTCGGCCTGCCGAATGTCGGTAAATCGACATTGTTCAATGCCATCACCAATTCACAGGTCGAAGCTGCCAATTATCCGTTCGCAACGATCCAGCCGAATGTCGGTGTCGTCGAAGTGCCGGATCATCGCATCGATCGTCTGGCGGAACTTTTTCATCCAAAACGGACGATCTATACGACATTTGAATTTACTGATATTGCCGGATTGGTCAAAGGGGCCAGCCAAGGCGAAGGTTTAGGAAATCAGTTTTTATCGAACATCCGGCTGACGGATGCCATCTGCCATGTGGTGCGCTGTTTTGAAGATAAGAACATCACCCATGTCGAAGATTCCATTGACCCGGCCCGTGATGCGGAAATCATCAATCTGGAATTGATCATGGCTGATTTACAGACGATCGAAAACCGGATCGCAAAGGTCGAACGGAAGGCAAAAACGACCAAAGATAAGGAAGCCCGCGCGGAAATGGACCTGCTCGAACGGCTGAAACCGCATTTGGAAGCCGGCCAGCCGGCCCGTTCACTGGATATCAGCGAAGAGGAAGCCGTCTTCTTAAAAAGTTATAATCTGCTGACCGCAAAACCGGTAATTTATGTCGCAAATATGGATGAGGTCGGCATAACGGATCCGGAAGCCGATCCGTATTTTCAAGCTTTGAAACAAGTGGCGGAAAAGGAGCATGCCGAAGTAGTGCCGCTTTGTGCTAAGATCGAAGAAGATCTCTCGGGCATGAGCACCGAAGAAAAGGATTTATTCCTGGAAGATCTAGGATTACCGAACAGCGGTTTGGATACCTTGATCCAAAAAGCTTATGCGGTGCTGGATCTATGTACGTTCCTGACCGCCGGCGAGGATGAATGCCGGGCATGGACCTTCCGCCGCGGCATGAAAGCACCGGACTGTGCCGGCATCATTCATACTGACTTTAAAAAAGGTTTCATCCGTGCCGAAGTATATACTTTTGAGGATATCGATCATTACGGCAGCGAGCAGGCCATCAAGGAAGCCGGCAAGCTGCGCCTGGAAGGCAAAGATTATGTCGTACAGGACGGCGATATCATGCATTTCCGATTCAATGTATAGCGCCAGTGAATTATTTCAGCCGCTCAATCTGCTTTCGACCCTGCTTGCGGTCATCCTGGCCATGGGTGTCCATGAGGCCGGACATGCCTGGGCAGCTTGGAAATTGGGAGATCCGACCGCGAAACAGAACGGCCGCCTGACCTTGAATCCATTTGAACATGTGGATTGGTTCGGTTTGATCTGTCTGGTGTTCTTTGGGTTCGGCTGGGCAAAACCTGTCGATGTGGATCCGCGTTATTTCCGCAATCCGAAAGGCGGCATGGCCTGGACGGCTTTTGCCGGCCCGGCTGCGAACTTTGTGCTGGGATTTCTTTGTGTGCTGGGAACTTTGCTGCTGTCGGCGGCCGACGGTTCGGCCCTGGCATACATTCTGAGCATGGTCTTGTCACGTACTGCCATATTATCGGTGGGGTTTGGTATTTTCAACTTGATTCCGATCCCGCCGCTGGACGGTGCCAAAGTCTTGTATGTATTCCTGCCCGATGAAACATATTTCCGGGTCAACCGCGGATCGCCGGTTTTTTTGATCGCATTCATCATTATTTTGTATACCGGCGTATTTGATACGTTCTTACAGAATGCCGAAGTCGGGATCCTTGCGTTTTTCCTGCACATCTGCGAAATGATCACGGGAATCTAAGCCGAGCGATCGGCTTTTTTTGTACAAAAAAACGCTGCATCTGCAGCGTTAAGAAGCATCGGATGAATCCGAATTTGATGTGTCCGATGAAGAAGTATCGGATGAATCGGAAGTCGAATAACTGTCCAGATCATCCGGGAAATCGACCGTTACATCTTTATTGTAGTTTTGGATCCGGGCGCTGATGGAGAAGGAAAAATCTGCTGAATCATCGCTGGCGTTCTGGGTGCCGGATACGGTCAGCTTGAATTTGCGGATCGTATTATTCTTGATCGTTGCATCCAGGTGAGCTTCTTTGACTTCGACCGTGCCCAAAGAATCCAGGGCATCTGCCAGTTTGCCGGTATCGATATCAAATGAATAGTTGTCACCGTCACGGGAACTGGAGGTAAAGAACTCGGTCAGTTCGTCATCGGTATAATCCAGGAACGGGTTGTATGCGGATAATTTCTCATCGCCGGTGATGCCGATCTTATCGGCGGTGCTTTGGGTCTTGGTGCCCATGTTATTTAAATAGGTCTTTCCGTCTTTGATGTAAAAATCCAAATAATCATCCTGCCGGTTATCTCCTGCTTCCAGTCCCAGGCGGACCGCAAGCTGCAGGTCCTCTTTCTGATTCAGCTGTGCAGTCAGGTTCATCGCGTAGGAATCGTTGGTGTCGATGGTGACTTTACCGATGATCTCGGCGGAATCTGCATCCAATGTATGATCGAATGCCTGAAAGAATTTGAGGATGTCATCATCGTTTTTCGAAGAACAGCCGACCAGGCCGACGCACAGACAGAAGGACAGAAAAAGTGATAAAATGTTTTTCATAGAATTCCTCCTATTGGGGATAGTATACCATATTCGGGAAGGGGGAAGTATATGGTTCTCGTATATTTAGGTGACGGCAGCCGCCGGATCGCACCGACGATCAAGCAGATCGGAATGACTTACCGATACATCGGTGCCAAGGCTCTTCCGCGTACCATGCAGGAAATTTGTGCCCATCCGCAGATGTCCCGCTGCCATGGTCAGCCCTTTTTATATTTCACGATCGATGAAAAGCGGCATCTGCAGACTGCGGCAGATGCATTCGTCAAAGCCGGCATTGAACTGCCGCTGATGGCGGTGCAGAATGCCGATAACAGCACCTGGACATTAAAAGAGCTGCTGCAGGCCGTCCGCCGTATGGATGAGATCCGCAGGATCCGAAATGAACTAATGGATATTGTTTCCCATGTCGATCGTCGGCGGCTGGCAGCTGATCCAGCGTATCTGCACCGTATGGCCTTGGTGTATGCCGTGCTGGATTCCGCTCCCGATCTGACGACCCTGAAGATCTGTCTGCAGGAAGCGCGCAGACTGACAGTACTTGCGCAAAGCCGGCAGGATGATATAATAGACGCATGCGAAAACAAGAATATCTAATCTATTTCACGGCACTTTCGGCCGGGGTGCTGCTGATTTCCAATCTGGCCGCAGTAAAATTGTGGAATCTGGCCGGAATTCCGGTCGACGGCGGTCTGGTCTGTTTCCCGATCACATATATGTTAGGGGATTTGATCGTCGAATTCTATGGAAAGACCCTTGCGAAAAAGGTGGTCTATGCGGGGCTTGTCGTCAACATTCTGGCAGCTGTCGTCTTTTATATCGTGATCGCACTGCCGTCCTATCCGGGCTGGACGATGCAGGAAGCATATGCTTCGGTGCTCGGCTTTACCCCGCGCATCATTGCCGCTTCGCTGCTGTCGTTTGTCTGTTCGAACCTCTTCAACAATCATGTGTTCGTACAGATGAAAGAAAGCGGCGGGGTATTTACTCACCATTTTATTGCCCGTGCCCTGGGTTCATCGGCTGTTGCCCGGATCATCGACTCTGGTATCTTTGAGACGGTCGCCTTCTTTGGGGTCCTGCCGTTCGGTGATTTTTTGCATCAAGCTATTTTTGCTTATGTTGCAGGTTTTGCGATCGAGTGCGCTTTATCGCCGGTCGAAAACAAGATCCAGAAACATTTGAAAAGGAGCATGGGCCATGCCGAATGAACAACGCGCCTTTTCTTTTGACATCGATGCCCGCATCCCGGGCCATCTCGGCCGGGCAGGCACGATCCATACCCCGCACGGTGACATTCATACGCCGACGTTCATTACCGTGGGCACCCGCGGATTCGTGCGTTATGTGAGCAATCCGGACATGCGGAACATTCATGCCCAGGCGATGCTTTCGAACGCGTATCACCTGCGTAATACCTGCACCGAAATTGCCCAGGCCGGCGGCCTGGCAGCCTGGTCAGGCTGGAGCGGACCGACCGTAACCGATTCCGGCGGCTTTCAAGTGATGTCACTGGGATCCGGTCTGGGGAAGGTCGTCAGTATGGATCGGGAAAAAGAAGTGGTCAATACCGATAAAAAAGAACGACTGGCCCTGGTAACAGAAGAAGCCGTTCACTTTCATGATCCGTTTACCGATCAGGACGATGCGATCGGTCCGGAGGAATCGATGCAGATCCAGTGTGCCATCGGGGCCGATATCCACATGGCTTTTGATGAACTGACTTCGCTGGCGGACACCTATGAGTACAATCAAGAAGCCTTGGCCCGTACCGAACGGTGGGCCCTGCGCTCTTTGGCGGAGCATCGTCGGCATTGCATGGACCTAGGATATTATCAAGCGCTTTACGGTGTGCTACAGGGCGGCCGCTGGGAAGATCTGCGGCGTTCGACGGCCAAAAAATATGCACAGATGGACTTCGACGGCTATGGCTTAGGCGGTGCTTTTCTGAAAGAAGACCTGGGCGAGATCCTGTCCTGGTGTTGTGAAGAGCTGCCGGAAAAGAAACCGCGGCATTTACTTGGACTGTCGAGGCCGGACGATATATTGATCGGTGTAGAACAGGGAGCGGATACGTTTGATTGTGTGGCACCGACCCGGGAAGCCCGTCATGGCCGTATCTATACGTTGGATGGCTACTACAATGTAGGCAAGTGTGCCGGCAGCACTGAACTGCTGGATGCGTGCTGCGACTGTCCGACGTGTCAGGCAGGCTGGACCCGCGGACAGCTGCGGGATCTGCTGAAATCACCGAACCGCGATGATCATGAAATTTATTTCAATCTGGCTTCGGTGCATAATCTGCGCTTTATCATTCGGCTGACGGAACAAGCCCGTCAGGCAATTTTGGACGGCTGCTATGAAGAATTTAAGGAACAATTCCTGAAACGTTATTATCATCTTTGATCTCCGCAAGGAGATTTTTTTTAATTCAGATTGACATCAATGTAAAACTTCTGTATTATAATAAATTGCATAATACTCTTTAGGGGGATTGCGCCTTTTTTAAGAGTGGAATGAGCTTTTGAAACGAAAGGATGGCATGCATGGACAGCAATAAAGCATATCGAATTGTCAATTGCGGCAAAAAAGCACAGCGTCGGGATTACACGAAAGTAAGCGGAAATCTTGAGCTGCCGAACCTGGTTGAAATCCAAACCGATTCATTTGACTGGTTTGTCAAAGAAGGAATCCAGGAAGTTTTCGATGAAATCTATCCGATTGAAAACTATGGTAAAAATATTAAATTGAATTTTATCCGCTATCATTTGGAGAAACCAAAATACAATGCGGAACAGTCCATGTACAGAGAATGCAACTACGCAGCCCCTCTGTATGCGGAAATGCAGCTTCAGATCACAGATCCGACGACCGGAGAGATCGTCGAAAAGAGCGAAGATGTTTTCTTAGGCGATTTTCCATTGATGACCGAAACCGGAACTTTCATCATCAACGGGGCCGAACGTGTCATCGTCAGCCAGATCGTTCGTTCACCGGGCGCATACTTTTCGGACAGCTATGACGAAAAGACCGGCCGGAAAAACTACAACTGCGAACTGATCCCAAGCCGCGGTACGTGGCTGGAGTTCATGATGGAGCAGAAGAAGACCACGCACGGCCGTCAGATCAATGTATCCATTGACCGACGCCGTAAGATCCTTTTTTCGATCTTATTCAAAGCCATCGGCATGTCTTTGAACTTAGGCGATGTGGATGATCCGCAGGATACGAAACCGCTGGCGACCTTCCTGCGCGCCATGGGCCGCACTTGGCCGGAAGACTTGGCGGAAGATCCGGAAGACCGCGATTACATGAACATGTATTTATTGATGTATACGGCGTTCTTCGGTAAATATGAAGAAATTGAAAATACCTTATTGAACGATAAAGTCAAAACGACACATGAAGCGCTGCTGAGTTTCTATGAAAACCAGCGCAGCGACGAGATCCCGATGGTCAAAGGATCGATCACATTGATGCAGGCGAAGTTCTTTGATCACCGCCGCTACGACCTGACCAAAGCGGGCCGTTATAAACTGCGTAAAAAACTGAATGCGATCAATCGTGTCGAAGGCAATTACCTGGCGGATGATATCATCGATGTCGACGGCAATGTCTTTATGGAAAAAGGAACGCTCATTCACCGCGATGAGCGCAATGCGCTGCGCGAAGAGCTGGCAAAAGGAACCTACTGCCATGCGTTCCCGTTCCGCAGTGAGTTCCATGAAGAAGATATCGTCTCGATCCCGACAGCCTATAATACCGGTCTGATCGGCCGTATTCTGGCAAAAGATATTGAAATCGACGGCGTATATTATGAACGAGGCACGGTCCTGACAAAACAGGATGTCGAAGTGCTGAAAGGCATCGAAGAAGTGCCGATTTTTGCCGGTTTGATCGCTCAGCCGGTCGAATTGACCGCAGAAAACAGCGATGCGGTCCTGAACTATGGACAGTTCATGTATTCTTTAGGCCGTCTGACCAACGCTGACGGAGCGGATCTGGTCAACGAAAACCTGGAACTGTATGTGGATCGCTATGAAGTCGGCCGTGATGATATTCCGGTCAACGAAAAAGGCAGCCTGCACGGTGAGACCGCCTACCGTCTGGATCCGGAAAGCAAGCTGGCGATCGAACAGCGGGCTTTGAATGAACCGGTAACGGCATGGGTGATCGGTGCCTGCGTACAGGAAATTTATGTGACCGATGCCGAGCAGAATCTGATCAAGATCATCGGCAATGATCCGTTTGCGAATAAACATACCATCACGATCAGTGATATGTATGCATTCTTCGATTACAATCTGAATGTCATGGACGGCATCGGCTCAACGGATGATATCGATATGTTGGGCAACCGCCGCATTCGCTCCGTCGGTGAATTGATCCAGAACCAGTTCCGGATCGGTTTGTCCCGTATGGAACGTGTGGTCCATGCCCGGATGTCCATTCAGGAAGTTGATACCTTGACGCCGCGGAAACTGACCAATATCCGTCCGCTGACGGCTGCCATTAAAGAGTTTTTCTCTTCCTCGCAGCTGTCGCAGTTCATGGATCAGCAGAATCCGCTGGCTGAATTAACCAATAAACGTCGTATCTCCGCATTGGGCCCAGGCGGTCTGACGCGTGACCGCGCGGGATTTGAAGTGCGCGATGTGCACTCTTCCCATTACGGCCGCATCTGCCCGATCGAGACGCCGGAAGGTCCGAACATCGGTTTGATCTCCAACCTGACGACGTATGCGAAGATCAATGAATACGGCTTTATCCAGACGCCGTACCGTATCGTAAATAAAGACGGCACGGTTCGTGATGAGGCAGTCTATCTGAGCGCCGATGAAGAAACCGATTACGTCATCGCTCAGGCCAACGAGGTGCAGGACGGACGTCTGATCAATGAGACGGTCGTTGCCCGTAAGAACGGTGAGACCGTGACGGTCAACCGTTCGGAAGTTGAACTGGCCGATGTCTCCCCGAAACAGATCGTTTCGGTCGCGACCGCTTGTATTCCGTTCCTGGAAAACGATGATGCTTCCCGTGCCTTGATGGGTGCGAACATGCAGCGTCAGGCGGTGCCGCTTCTGAACCCACATTCGCCGTATGTCGGAACCGGTATGGAATATAAGATCGCCAAGGATTCCGGTGTCGGCATCGTTGCCAAGGAAGACGGTGTCGTGAAGTATGCCGACAGTCTGCGCATCGTTGTCGAAAAAGAAGACGGCACGGAGCATACATATCAGCTGCGTAAATTTGCCCGCAGCAATGCTTCGACATGCATCAACCAGCATCCGATCGTGCAGGCCGGCGATAAAGTCGAAAAAGGTGATATCTTAGCAGATGGACCAAGTATGGAAAACGGCGAGCTGGCTTTGGGCCAGAACGTTGTCATCGCTTACTCGACCTGGTACGGCTATAACTATGAGGATGCGATCATCATGAGTGAGCGCATGGTCAGCGACGATGTCTATACGTCGATCCATATCGAGGAACACGACATTGACTGCCGTGATACAAAACTGGGACCGGAGGAGATCACCCGCGATATTCCGAGCGTCGGTGAAAATGCGGTCCGCAAACTGGACGAAAACGGCATCATCATGGTCGGCGCCGAAGTCAAGGAAGGTGACATTCTGGTCGGCAAAGTCACACCGAAAGGCCAGAGCGAAGTCAGCCCGGAAGAAAAATTACTGTTGGCGATCTTCGGCGAGAAATCCCGCGAAGTGCGTGACAACTCATTGAAAGTACCGCATGGCGGTGCCGGCATCGTGCATTCTGTCCGCGTATTTGAGCGCAAGGACGGTGCGGAGCTGCCGCCGGGCGTTTTAAAACGAATCAAAGTATATATTGCACAAAAACGGAAGATCAGCGAAGGTGACAAGATGTCCGGACGTCACGGAAACAAAGGTGTCATTTCGCGGATCCTGCCGATCGAAGATATGCCGTTTACCGAAGACGGTCAGCCGATCGATGTGATCCTGAACCCGTTCGGTGTACCTTCGCGTATGAACATCGGACAGATCCTGGAGATCCATTTGGGTTATGCAGCCAAGAAACTGGGCGGCGTGAAATTTGCGACACCAGTATTTGACGGCGTCTCCAATGAAGAGCTGATGGAAGTCATGCGGGAAGCATCCATGACCAAAGACGGCAAGCAAGTTCTGTATGATGGTTTGACCGGCAAACCGTTTGATGAGCGGATCAGTGTCGGCGTCATGTATATGATCAAGCTGGCGCACATGGTCGATGATAAACTGCATGCCCGTGCGACCGGTCCGTATTCGCTGGTTACGCAGCAGCCGTTAGGCGGTAAAGCGCAGAACGGCGGTCAGCGTTTCGGTGAGATGGAGGTATGGGCTCTGGAAGCTTATGGCGCGGCTCATACGCTGCAGGAGATCCTGACCATCAAATCCGATGATATTCAAGGCCGTATCAAGACCTATGAAGCCATTATCAAGGGCAATGATATTCCGGAGCCAGGTGTGCCGGAGGCATTCCGTGTGCTGATCCATGAGCTGCAAGGCCTGGCCATTGATGTCCGCTGTCTGGATGAAAACGGCAATGAAGTCAACATTACTTCGGAAACTGATGATGAAATTGCACCGGCACCGAAACCGGAAGAAAAACCAGCTGAAACAGAAAAAGAAGAATTAGTCGATGATATGGAAATGGATGAAACCGGATCATCGGATGATAAGTCCTTGCCTGAGGGCGAAGAAGGAGGCGAGTAGTCAAGATGGGTGTCAATAATTTTGCCTCGATCCAGGTTCGTTTAGCGAGCCCGGAGAAAATTCTGGAATGGTCGCACGGTGAAGTCACCAAACCAGAAACCATTAACTACCGTTCACAGAAAGCAGAACGGGATGGATTATTTTGTGAGCGTATTTTCGGCCCGACCAAAGATTGGGAATGTGCCTGCGGAAAGTATAAAAAAGTCCGCTTCAAAGGTGTCGTCTGCGACCGATGCGGCGTTGAGATCACAAAATCAAGCGTGCGCCGTGAGCGCATGGGCCACATTCATCTGGCGGCTCCGGTCGCTCATATTTGGTACCTGCGCGGAATCCCGAGCCGGATGGCGCTGCTGCTGGATGTGACACCGAAACAACTGGAAGAAGTTGTGTATTTTGTCAGCTATATCGTAACGGATCCGAAGGATTCGGAATTGGAATATAAACAAATTTTATCGGAACGCGAATACCGGGAGAATGTTGCCATTTACGGCAGCGATGCCTTTACGGCTCAGACCGGTGCTGAAGCGGTCCTGAAACTGCTGCAGGATGTGGATCTGGAAGCCGAATACCAAGGCATTCAGGAAGCATTGGAGAAGGCACAGGGCGAGAAGCGCAAAAAGCTGATCAAACGTCTGGATACGATCAATGCCTTCCGTCACAGTGACAATAAACCGGAATGGATGATCCTGACGAACATCCCGGTCATCCCGCCTGATCTGCGCCCGATGCTGCAGCTGGACGGCGGCCGGTTTGCGACCAGTGATCTGAACGACTTATACCGTCGGGTCATCACCCGCAACAACCGTCTGCGTAAGCTGCTGGATCTGGGAACACCGAACATCATCGTTCAGAACGAAAAACGAATGCTGCAGGAAGCTGTCGATGCATTGATCGATAACGGACGCCGTTCAAAACCAATTACCGGTGCCGGCGGCCGTCCGCTGAAGTCACTGTCGCACTCCCTGAAAGGTAAACAGGGACGTTTCCGTCAGAACCTGTTAGGAAAACGTGTCGATTTCTCCGGCCGTTCGGTCATTGCCGTCGGACCGGATCTGAAGATGTATCAGTGCGGTATTCCGCGTGAAATGGCAGTCAATCTGTTCAAGCCGTTCATCATCAATGAATTGGTCAACGAAGAAGTCGCAACCAATTCGAAGACGGCTGAAAAGATGATCGAACGCCGTGACACCCGCATCTGGGATGTCGTCGAGAAAGTCATTGACGGCTATCCGGTGCTGCTGAACCGTGCCCCGACGCTGCACCGTCTGGGTATTCAGGCCTTCTTGCCGAAGCTGGTCGAAGGCCGGGCGATGCGTCTGCATCCGTTGGTATGTACTGCGTTCAATGCCGATTTTGATGGGGACCAGATGGCCATCCACGTGCCGCTGAGCGAAGAAGCCCGTGCCGAGGCGCTGGTCATGATGTTAGGCTCCCATAATATTCTGGGACCAAAAGATGGCAAACCAATCGTTACCCCGGGCCAGGATATGGTCATGGGAAACTACTATCTGACCATGGAGGAGACCAAGGACGAACTGCTCAAGGAAGCCGCTCGTTATGAGGATGCCGACTGTCCGAAGGAAGCCGAAATGTGGCGTCGTTTTGCCAATCATGAAGGCCATGTCTATGCCGATGCGGACGAAGTCATGAAGGCATATGATACGCAGCAGATCCATCTGCATTCGCGTATTGCGGTGCCGGTCCGCGGTCTGCATAAGGATTCCTTTGATCCGATCCATGCCAACGATTATTTGGTGCTGACACCAGGAAAGATCGTCTTCAACAGTATGTTCCCGAACGATTTCCCGTTCATCGAGGAAGTTTCAAAAGAGAACTTTGAAAATACACCGGACCGTTACTTTATCCGTCCGGGACAGGATCCGCATGCATTCATCGCCGAGAATCAGTATTATCTGAACGGTGAACGTCCGGGTGCTGTCAAGAAAAAAGACTTAGGAAAAGTCATTGCGGAAGTATTCCGCCGTTATACGGTCGATCAGACGGTCGAAGTGCTGGACCAGATCAAATCTCTGGGATTCCGGTATTCGACGGTTGCCGGTATCACGGTTGCCTTAAGTGATATCGAGGTCGCTCCAAATAAAGAAGAAAAAGTCGAGGAAGGCAAGCAGAAAGCCGACCAGTTAAAATATTTACAGCGCAAAGGCATGCTGACGATGGAAGAATGGGAACGCCATTTGAATCAGCTGTGGGATGACATCAAGGACCAGATTGCCGATAACCTGGTCGATAATATGGACCGTAAGAATCCAATCTATATGATGGCTGATTCCGGTGCCCGAGGCAACCGTTCGAACTTTACCCAGCTGGCCGGTATGCGTGGTTTGATGGCCCGTCCGGGTCATGCCAAATCGACCCACGGAGAATTTGTGCCAAGCTTGATCGAGGTGCCGATCTACTCGTGCTTCCGTGAAGGACTGAACGTCAGTGAGTTCTTTATTTCGACCCACGGTGTACGAAAAGGTCTGACCGATACCGCGTTGAAGACGGCTGAATCCGGTTACTTGACCCGTCGTCTGGTCGATGTTGCACAAGGTGTCATCATCAAGGAAGATGACTGCGGCACCGATGTAGGCTACTGGGTCGAAGATCTGGTGGACCGCAAGACCGGTACGGTGATCGAACCGCTGCAGGATCGTCTGCAGGGACGTTACTCGAAACAGGATGTCATCGATCCGAATACCGGAGAGCTGATCATCGGCAGTGATGAATACATCACGGATGAAATTGCTAAACAAATTGTGGAAGCCGGCATCAAGGGAATGTATATCCGTTCCGTCTTCACCTGCAAGAGCCAGATGGGTGTCTGCCGTAAATGCTACGGCCGCAATATGGCAACTGGTAAAGATGTCGAAGTCGGTGAAGCCATCGGTGTCATGGCCGCACAGTCGATTGGTGAGCCAGGTACACAGCTGACCATGCGTACGTTCCATACCGGCGGTGTTGCCGGTGCCGGCGGCGAAGATATCACCCAAGGTCTGCCGCGTGTCGAAGAATTGTTCGAGGCGCGCCGCCCGAAAGGTGTTGCCGTGATCGCACAGATTTCCGGCGAGATCACTTCCATTGAACGAATTGAAGGTACGATGCGTCAGGAGATCATCATTACCAGCGAAAAGGAAAGTGTTTCACATAAAGTCAACGCCAACCAGACGCTGCGCACATGGGTCAAGGTCGGTGCTTCCATCGAAGCGGGTACCCCGCTGACTGAAGGTCCGCTGGATCCGAAAGAACTGCTGAAGGTTGCCGGTGTCCGTGAAGTACAGGACTATATCCTAAAAGAAGTCAAGAAAGTATATCAGTCTCAAGGTATTGATATCAGCGATAAACACTTGGAAGTCATGATCACACAGATGATGAAGAAAGTGATCGTTGTCGACAGCGGCGATACGGATCTGAATGTAGGCGTGCAGCTTTCACGCAGCCACATTACGAAGATCAACCGCGATGCCTTATTGGCAGGCAAAACACCGGCAAAATTCAAACCAGTGCTGCTGGGTATTTCGAAGTCTTCCGTTGAGACGGATTCGTTCCTGTCCGCTGCAAGTTTCCAGGAGACGACAAAAGTTCTTACGGATGCGACGATCAAAGGAAAAGTCGATCACTTGCTGGGAATGAAAGAAAATGTCATGATCGGTAAATTGATTCCGGCCGGAACTGGCTGCAAGGGCAATCGTCCGCAGAATGAACTGGTCAAAGCGAAGGCCAAAGAACTGCGTGAGCAGCGTATTGCACGCCAGAAGAAGGACGATAATGAAGAATTTCATAAGATCGTGACCGAGACCAATCGCGAAGAAGTGAAAACGGAGAACAATGAGGCGGAGTAATCTGCCTCATTTTGCCTTATGAGCCTCTATACACTGGGACGCTGCTTCCAAACCTATGTGCGTCAGATCACCGGCAAGAACCGGGTGACGTTAGGCATTGAGTATCAAGAATATACAGTGGATGCCCAGACACTGATGGATGCGTTCATTTTTGACGGCGCTGTGGTGCTGGAAGGAACGTCGGTCGATCATTGCGACGGAAAAGTCAGGGTCTCGGACTTGACCTTTTACATCAAAGGCAAAGAAGTTTCTCCTTCGATGTTTGATCATATCACCCGTTTTGTTCATTCAACAGGCGGCCGTATCCAAAAAGTAAATCAATAAAAAATGGAGAACTTTTGTTCTCCATTCTTTTTATAATAGCTGAATATTGTGCTGTCGGCAGGCTTTTTTCATTTCTTCCGGCCATAAGCTGCACTGCACTTCACCGATGTGTGCCTTGCCTAAAAGCATCATGCACAATCGGGACTGACCGATGCCGCCGCCGATCGTATAAGGCAGTTCCTGGTTCAGGATCGCCTTATGATATGGATATTTCAGACGTTCGGTACAGTTTTCTTTTTCCAGCTGTGTTACCAGCGACTTCTCGTCGACGCGGATGCCCATGGAGCTGATCTCAAAGGCACATTGCAGGGGTTCGTACCAATACAGCAGATCGCCGTTCAATGCCCAGTCATCGTAATCCGGCGCGCGGCCGTCATGCTTTTCTCCGTTCGAAAGCCGGTCACCGATCTGTTCCAAAAATACGCAGCCATATTCTTTCGTGATGGCGTTTTCGCGTTCTTTTGCATTGAGATCCGGATAACGGTCCAGCAGTTCCTGGGAAGTGATGAACGTCACTTCATCCGGCAGATGATAAACAGCCTGCGGAAATTTATACCATACTTCATGTTCCATATGCTTGATCACCTTGACGATCTCGCGTACGTGCTGGCGCAGGATGTTTTCGGTTCGTTCGTTTTTGGCAATCACGCGTTCCCAGTCCCATTGATCGACATAGACAGAATGTAAATTGTCGACATCTTCATCTTTGCGGATGGCATTCATGTTTGTGTATAAGCCTTCGTGGATCTGAAAGCCGTAATGGCCTAAGGCGTATCGTTTCCATTTGGCCAGGGAATGAACGATCTGGATCTCTTCGCCGGGCAGAGACTGCATCGTGAAGCTGACCGGCTGTTCGGTTCCGTTCAGATTGTCGTTGAATCCGGAGCGCTCGGTAACGAATAACGGTGCCGAGACACGGGTCAGATTCAATGCGGAAGACAGTTCTTCCTGAAATGTATCGCGAATGTATTTAATGGCTTTTTCCGTTTCGCGTACGGAAAGGATCGGATTGTATTGTTCCGGAATGATTAAGTTCATTTGTGTTCACCTCATAACTCAATCAGTATATCATATTTTTCATTTACGTTGATTTTTTTCAATGAAGTTGATAAAATTTTTCATGTTTGAAATGAAAGGGAGAGACAAATGAGAGATCGATTTTCTTCCCGGCTCGGATTTATTTTGATCAGTGCCGGCTGTGCCATCGGTTTGGGCAACGTTTGGCGGTTTCCGTATATTACGGGAAAATACGGCGGGGCGACCTTTGTGCTGATTTACTTGTTTTTTTTGGTCATTCTCGGCTTGCCGGTCATGGTCATGGAATATGCGGTCGGCCGTGCCAGCCAGAAAAGTGCTGCCCTGTCCTTTAATGTACTGGAACCAAAAGGAACACATTGGCACTGGATGAAATACATGTGCCTGGCGGGGAATTTCCTGTTGATGATGTTCTATACCACAGTATGTGGGTGGATGTTCTACTATTTTTATTTGAATTTGACCGGCCGGTTCATCGGTGCGGATCAAGCGCAGATCCTCAGCCAGTTTCAAGGCATGCTTGCCAGTCCGGCCGTCAATCTGGGTTTTATGATCGGTGTGGTGGTTGTTGGTTTTTATATTTTATCCAAAGGTTTGGTAAATGGGTTGGAACGTGTATCCAAATTTATGATGGTGTGTCTGTTGGTGCTGATGGTCGTGCTGGCGATCCGTTCGGTCACGCTGCCGGGGGCAGAAGCGGGCCTGCGGTATTATTTGGTGCCGGATTTTTCCAAGATCCAGAAATATGGCTGGAATGAGGTTGTATTTGCGGCCATGGGACAGGCGTTCTTTACGTTGAGTCTGGGGATCGGCGCATTGGCGATCTTCGGCAGCTTCATTGATAAGACGCATCGTCTGACCGGTGAAGCGATCCAGGTTGTCTGCTTAGATACATTCGTGGCTTTGGTTGCGGGTTTGATCGTGATCCCGGCCTGTTTTGCCTATGATATCGATCCAGGTTCAGGTCCGGGATTGATCTTCATTTCGCTGCCGAATATTTTTGCGAATATGGCCGGCGGCCGGCTGTGGGGCTCCTTGTTCTTTTTGTTTATGAGCTTTGCGGCTTATACAACGATCTTGGCTGTGCTGCAGAATATCATGACCATGTTGGAGGAACTGACCGGATGGGATCGGAAGCGCACGCTGAAGACATCCGCTGTTCTGGTGATCGTCCTTTCGATCCCGTGTGCATTGGGATTTAATCTTTGGTCATTTATTCAGCCCATGGGCGCAGGCTCAACGATCCAGGATCTGGAAGATTTTATTGTCTCCAACAATTTACTGCCGCTTGGCTCGATGTTTTATGTGTTCTTCTGCACGGCGAAAAACGGCTGGGGCTGGAAGAATTTCCTGGCCGAAGCCAATACGGGAACAGGTATTCGGTTCCCAAGATCGATCCGTGTCTACTGCGGTGTCGTGATCCCGCTGATCATTTTATTGATCTTCATTCAAGGCTATTGGCAGATGTTTGCGTAATATGATAAAATAATTGAAACCGCTGAAGAAGAAGGATCCCATGGAAGCAGTCTGCAGCGAATCCGGGAGGGTGGAAGCCGGATGATCTGTGTTGGGTGATGGACTTCGGAGGGCCCGGTGAACCGGGACGTGATCACACGTTAGATGATAAGCGGACATGAGAGGTTCATGTCAAATCAGGTGGTACCGCGAAATTTTCGTCCTGTGTTGCGACACAGGGCGTTTTCTTTTGAAGAGAGGAGTTGCTTATGAGAAAAATTGCTGCATGGATGCTGAGCATCTGTCTGCTGCTTTCGTCCGTCGGCTGTTCATCGCAGAAGAAAACCGTACGGATCGGTGTTGCGCAGCTGGTATCGCATCCTTCCTTGAATTTGATCCGGGACAATTTCACCAAGGAAATGAAAAAGCTCGGTTATAAAGACGGCAAGAATGCGGAATTTTATTATGCGGATGCTTCGGGACAGATGGCGAATCTAAATTCCATCATCAATCAATTTGAAGACAAACAATGTGATGTGATCGTGGCCATCGCAACGCCGACGGCGCAGATGGCGGCAAGGGTATCCAAGGATATTCCTGTGATCTTTTCTGCTGTATCCGATCCGGTCGGTGCGCAGCTGGTATCGAATCTGAAACATCCAGGCGGAAACATTACCGGCACCAGCGATCAGGTAGCGATGGATCAGATTCTTGAATTGGCACAGGCAATGAACCCGGATATGAAAACGGTCGGTTTTTTGTACAATGCTTCGGAGACCAATTCGGTTTCAAATTTGCAGAAGGCAAAAAAATATTGTGCGGAACATGGTCTGACATTGATTGAAGGCACCGGCAAAGATATTACCGAGCTGGAGACGGCGGCATCGGTCGTGGCACAGAAGGCCGATATCCTGCTTTCGCCGAATGACAACACGGTTGCCAGCGCGATGGCGTCTTTATCCAAAACAGCGATCGATGCGGGCATTCCGTATTATGTTGGTGCGGATTCGATGGTCAAGGACGGCGGCCTGGCAACGGTCGGGATCGATTATGCACAGTTGGGCAAAGAGACAGCCGATATGACCGACAAGGTGCTGAACGGTACCAAAGCCGGATCCATTCCGGTGAAAGTCTATAAAAAAGATTTGTATATTTATGTGAATCGCAGTGTGCTGAAGCAGCTGGGCATGACGCTGCCGGATTCGGTGGCAGACAATCCAAAGCTGCAGTGGATAGAATAGGAGCGTATATGACAGTCAATGTATTATTGAAAGCATTGGAACTAGGTCTGATCTTAGCCGTGCTTTCGGAAGGTGTATATGTATCATTTCGGATCTTGAATATTCCGGATATGACGGTGGACGGCAGTTTTTCCACCGGCGCTGCCGTCGTGGCGGTTTCGACCATGGCCGGTCAGCCGTATTTGGGGCTGTGCTGGGCCTTTTTGGCCGGCTGTGTCTGCGGCCTGGTAACGGCGTTTCTGCAGACGAAAATGAAGATCCAGCCGCTGCTGGCAGGGATCATCACGATGACGGGCCTGTATTCGATCAACTTGCGGATCATGGGCAGCATGCCGAACATGCCGCTGCTTTCACTGGATCCAGATTGTGCTTCCATGTTTGATACGGTCGATCAGCCGCTGCTGGTGCTGATCCCGCTGATTGCGGTGCTGGCGCTGGTCCTGTATTGGTTCTTTAAAACAAATTTAGGCCTGCAGATCCGTGCGACCGGCGACAATGAAGCGATGGTCCGTTCGTCAAGTATCAATGTGGACCGGATGAAGTTCATCGCGTTTGGTTTATCCAATGGGCTGGTGGCTTTAAGCGGTGCGCTCTTTGCGCAGTACAATCACTTTGCGGATGTGACCGGCGGCACGGGCATGATGGTCATCGGTCTGGCTGGAATTATTGTCGGTGAAGCGATCATCCAGAAACGGACGATTGGTTTCGGGATCCTTTCGGCTATTTTAGGCGCTTGTATTTATCGAGTCTTGTATACTTTGGCCCTGCAGTTTGGTGTGCCTTCGGGCGATATGAACCTGATCTCGGCCCTGCTGGTCGCCATTACGATTTCGATTCCATATATCCGCAAGAAACGGAGGGGTGAATATGCTTAAACTTGAACACGTATCGGTCACGTTCCATCCCGGCACACAGCTGGAGAAAAAAGCCCTGACGGATGTTTCCGTTACGATTCATGACGGGGATTTTGTGACGATCCTCGGCAGCAATGGGGCAGGCAAGAGCACATTTTTTAATGTGATCGCCGGCAAGATCCCGGTCACATCGGGGAAAGTCTTTCTGGATGAGGAGGATATTACCGAACAGAAAGAACATATCCGTGCCCGTCAGATCGGCCGTCTGTTTCAGAATCCTGCCATGGGCACGGCCGGAGAGCTCAGCGTGGAAGAGAATCTGGCATTGGCGTATTCGCACTCTCAGAGGGGAATGTTTTCCCGGGCGGTCACGAATGCAGATCGGGAGTTCTTTGCAGAACATCTTAAAACGCTGGATATGGGGCTGGAAGACCGTCTGAAGACACCAATTGGTTTATTGTCGGGCGGCCAGCGGCAGGCCGTGGCATTGATGATGGCCGTGCTGAATCCGCCGAAGATCCTGCTTCTGGATGAACATACCGCGGCACTGGACCCGAAAAGTGCGCACAAGATCTTAGAAATTACCAATCAGCTGATCAAACAGGAACAGATCACCGCTTTGATGATCACCCACAATATGAAAGATGCGCTGGAAAATGGCAGCCGGCTGCTGATCTTCCATGACGGCCGGATCACCAAAGATTTCAGCGGTGCAGAAAAAAGTGCCCTGAAGCCGGAGGATGTTATTCATTTCTATGAGGTTTGACAAACGTGCGTAAGTCGATTACACTTTATTTGAAACAGAGGTAGAACCATGAAGAATATAGTAGATGAGCTGAAAGATGTGTCGTTCAAGAAACATGTTGTAACGTCCATTGAATACGATTGTAAAGATGATACCGCAAAAGATGAGGTCTATGAGGCCGTTCATGATATCATTGAGAACCATTTGGAAGATTTTGCCAAGATCACATATGATCTGGAACCGGATGATAAAGTAAAAGTAGAGGTCATTGAGAATATCTGACCTCTGCTTTTTTTAGTTTTCTAATGTCTGCAGGATGTGCATCAGGCCGGCCGGTACACTTTGTTCCGGGTTTTTGACAGTATAGAACGGAATGTGCAGCCGCTCCTGGAATGATCTGGTTAAATTTTTATAGCGCAGCACGCCGCCGCAGCAGACAATGCCTTTGACCGTGATTTCCTGCTCCTGCAAGGACGGCAGATGGACGATGAAGGAATAGATCCAGCGCGCCCATTCATTCAGGATCGGATCGATGATCGAGGCAAATTGGTTTTCATCCATGAAGAATGTCCGGATCTGCTGCGTGGTACGGTCGAATCCCTGCACGTACATCCGGGCCGGCTGCGGCTGGGCCATGGTTTGTCCGATCGTCTTGATGATGGTATCGGCCATTTCATCGGTGATATTCAAGGAATAGTTTCTGCGGATCCATGTGCGGATCATTTGGTCGATGTGCAGGCCGGAATAAGAATTGGTATCATCGTGCAGCAGCTGATTGTCGGCAAAGACGCCGATAGCGGTCGCCGCTGCACCGATGTGAAGCAGACAAGTATAGCCGTTGTTCAAGCTGATCTGGGTGCCCAATGCGGCAACCCAGAGTTGTTTTTCATATAACACATCCGCTGCGCCGATCTCACGGAAATGCCGGCGGAGCTCTTCGGTAAATCGGCCGCCGGTAAAGAGAATGCCGGTTTTGGTCAGCAGGCGGAACAGACGATAACGGCGGCAAAGTTCGTCGATGTACTGACAGAGCAGATCGGCGTTTTTCTGGCGGGTGACATTGACGACGCGGCGGTTGCCGCGCTGCTGCCGGGCTTCCTTGCCGATGGCGATGATCGAACCTTTGTCGTTTAATGCGGCCAAGGACGGCTCATCAAAGAGGACTTCGCTTTCGTTGAATAGGCGGATGTGGGTGGTTCCGAAATCAAATGCGTAATATTTCATATTTCCTCCTGTCATGCTACAATGGAAATGGTATATAAATTATGAACGTTTTTGATGAACATCATGATCCGGTGCAGCTGCCGGATTCTTTGTGTGTGCTGGTCCTGCTGGATTCGCTGAAAAAGGCGAAGGTGCAGGCGGTGCTGGACCGTTGGCTGACGTGGCAGCCATATTTTGAAAAGATCCGCATACCTGTGTATATTATAACGCCGGAGCGTGTTCCTTTTCATTCTCTTTCGCCGTTTTTCTTTGTCTGGTGTCCGGATGGGACCGCGTATGAAGAAATGCGTGTGATCAAAGATAAGTCGGTATTCGGCCGGACCGTGAAGATTATTTATAGTTATGCGTTTGTGATGGAGCAGGGGAAATGTTTGATGATCCAGCGTCGGATGAGCGAAACGGGGATCGCGAATTTATTTCGGTTTGTGCTGCGCCGGGAGTATCAGCGTCTGCTGAAAAATGTCGAGAAAAAAATTGACAAAGATAAGCAGATTTGATAACATATAAAAGCGCTACGGAGGTTTAGCTCAGTTGGGAGAGCGTCTGCCTTACAAGCAGAGGGTCAGCGGTTCGAGCCCGTTAACCTCCACCAGCTTTTTGGAGGAGTAGCGAAGTGGCTAAACGCGGCTGACTGTAACTCAGTTCCTTCGGGTTCGGCAGTTCGAATCTGCCCTCCTCCACCACTTTTTATTTATATTGGGGTATAGCCAAGCGGTAAGGCACAGGACTTTGACTCCTGCATTCCACTGGTTCGAATCCAGTTACCCCAGCCACTTTTTTGAAACTGCAACGTGCAGGTGTAGTTCAATGGTAGAACTTCAGCCTTCCAAGCTGACTACGTGAGTTCGATTCTCATCACCTGCTCCATTTAATTTGACAGATGGTTTCAGGATTGGTATAGTTTGAATTGCACGGAGGTTTAGCTCAGTTGGGAGAGCGTCTGCCCTACAAGCAGAGGGTCAGCGGTTCGAGCCCGTTAACCTCCACCATGCCGACTTAGCTCAATTGGTAGAGCAACTGACTTGTAATCAGTAGGTTGAGGGTTCAATTCCTTTAGTCGGCACCACGTGACCCGTTAGCTCAGTTGGTAGAGCATTTGACTTTTAATCAAAGGGTCGGGCGTTCGAATCGCCCACGGGTCACCATTTTTTTATGCAGGTGTAGTTCAATGGTAGAACTTCAGCCTTCCAAGCTGACTACGTGAGTTCGATTCTCATCACCTGCTCCATTGTATGCAGCCAACTTCGGGTTGGTTTTTTTTCATGCTTTTCATTTTTTACAGAATCAGTTATAATAATAATTGGCATTTTGTACGCATATGCTGATGAAGGAGGGATTCGTTTTTCATGTCAAAACAAGATATGATCGTGCTGGACGGCGTTGTTGTCGATACATTGCCGAGCGCGGCATTTAAGGTAAAATTAGAAAACGGACACGAGATCATCGCTCACGTTTCCGGTAAAATCCGTATGCATCACATTCGCATTTTACCGGGCGACCGTGTGACCGTGGAAATTTCACCGTATGATTTAACACGTGGGCGCATTACGTTCAGAAAGAAATAAAGGGGGAAGTCACAATGAAAGTAAGACCATCCGTAAAACCGATGTGCGATAAGTGTCGTGTGATTCGACGCAAGGGAAGAGTCATGGTGATCTGTGAGAACCCGAAGCA